>CAWBLN010000020.1:0-468658 GCA_963789705.1 uncultured Thermoleophilaceae bacterium | reverse complement strand
CTGCTAGATTCCGAACGCTGGCCCGGCCGCCCGAGCGGCCGCCGGGCAATCGTGGTGGGCGTAGCTCAGTCGGTAGAGCTCCTGGTTGTGGTCCAGGCGGTCGCGGGTTCGAGTCCCGTCGCTCACCCCTCATCGGAAGTCCGCTTTCCAAAGCGGACTTCCCGCCACTCCAACACCTAATGTGCTGGGCTTACCAAGGCCCCACTTAGAGGTGCTGTCCCCAGTATCGTCCCCAAAACCCTCTCAGGTTGCCGGGTGGGCCACCAACGACACTCGCGACCACAGGCTCTTGTCTTCAGGGCCGGGCTCGAGCAGCAGAACCGTGGTGCCGGGGTCCTCAGACAGCCGGGTGGCCACGATCGCGCCCGCCGATCCGGCTCCCACGACAATGTAGTCGTAACTGCTGGGCTGCTCGGACACGGTCGGACCCTACTACTGTGTGAGCACGGTCGATGTTCGAGTGACGCTACGGTGACTCGATGAGCCGGCTCGTGGAGGACAACCCGGCCGAGAGCCGCTTCGAGCTGCGCCTCGACGGCAGGCTCGTCGGGAGGGTGGAGTACCTCCCCGCCGGAGACAGCGTCATCGTCGCGCACACCGAGGTCGACGAGGGGCACGAGGGAGAAGGCCTCGGCAGCGTGCTGGTCCGAGGGGCGCTCGAGGCCATCCGCGCCAGCGGTAAGACCGTCATCCCGACCTGCCCGTTCGCCGCTGCCTACATCCGGCGACACCCCGAGTTCGTCGACCTCGTCGAGGCGAACCTCCGCAGCCAGTTCAGGGCATAACGCTTACTAACCTGTTGCATGGCCGCCGCGCGTAAGACACGACCGCCTGCGGGCGGTCGTTCCACGTCAGACGAGGCGCCGCTCAAGCGGGCGATCTCGCGCAACATGCTGTTGCTACTCGTCGTCGGCGACGTGCTCGGCGCGGGGATCTACGCGCTGGTGGGCGAGGTGGGCGGTCGGGTCGGCGGCGCGATCTGGACCGCCTTCCTGCTGTCGCTGGTACTCGCTCTGTTCACGGCGTTCGCGTATGCGGAACTGGTGACCAAGTAGCCGCGCGCGGCCGGTGCCGCGCCCTACGTGAACAAGGCGTGGCGCCGGCCGTTCATCACCTTCCTCGTTGCGTTCGCCGTGATGTGCTCAGGGCTGACCTCCGCGGCGACGCTCTCACGCGCGTTCGGCGGCGACTACCTGTCGGTGTTCGTCGACGTGCCTACCGTGGTGGTCGCGCTGGCGTTCATCACGCTCGTGGCAGTCATCAACTTTCGCGGCATCTCCGAGAGTGTCCGCCTCAACGCCGTGCTGACTTCGATCGAGCTCGCCGGCCTGGTGCTCGTCGTAGTGATCGCCGCCGCCGCGATCGCTGACGGCGCCGGCAGCGTCGACGCCGGCCGGGCCCTTGAGTTCAAGGAGGGCGAGTCGCTCGTCGCCGCGATCCATGGGCGGGACCGGCCTGGCGTTCTTCGCGCTGATCGGCTTCGAGGATTCGGTCAACCTAGCCGAGGAGGCGCGCGACCCCCAGCGCGACTACCCGCGCGCGCTGTTCGGCGGCCTGCTGGTAGCCGGCGCGATCTACATGCTCGTCACGGTCGTAGCGTCGATCGTCGTGCCGACCGGCCAGCTGGCCTCGTCGAGTGGACCGCTGCAGGAGGTCGTGCAGGTCGGCCCCCTGAGCATGTCGACAAAGGTGTTCTCGGCGATCGCGTTGTTCGCGCTCGCCAACGGTGTGCTGATCAACATGATCATGGCCTCGCGCGTTGTCTATGGCATGTCGCGCGAGCGGATCCTCCCCGGCTTCCTCGGCCGAGTGGACGGGCGCCGCCGCACGCCGTGAGTCGCGATCGTCGCCACGACGGCGATCACCATGGTGCTGATCGCATCGGGTGATCTGAGCTCGCTCGCGGACACGACGGTCCTCCTCCTGCTCGTGGTGTTCACCGCGGTCAACATCGCCGTCCTGGTCCTGCGCCGCGACCCGGTGGCGCACGGCCACTTCCGCGCGCCGACCATGATCCCGGTGATTGGCGCGGTGGTGTCCGTCGCGTTGATGACCACCAAGGACGGCGAGATATTCGCGCGCGCCGGCGCGCTGCTGGTCGTGGGGACCGGACTCTGGGCGCTGAACTGGTGGCTGCCCGGCCGGCACGTGGATCCGTATGACACCGAGCAGCTCAAGTCGATCGACAGCCGGGACCTGACGTAGCCCCGGTGCCACGGACTGGCGTTCTAGCCGATCAGCTTGACGGTGCTGGAGTAGGCCGTGCCGAGTTCGTCCTGAACCGCCATGTGCAGGTACCCGAGGGCCTCGAGCTCGCGGGCGCGGCGCAGCGGGCCGGCGTCGATCGCACGCAACCCGCTGCTCTCGACCAGCTCGGCGACCTTGGCCTTGGCCTCGGCGTCGTCGCCCGCGATCAGGACGTCGAGCTGGGTGTCGGACACCTCGCCGGGCCCGAGCGTCCCGGCGAACGTGGTGTTGAACGCCTTGACGACCTTCGTGCTCTCGTGTGTGGCGGCGTCGAGCTCCTGGGCGGCCGAACCGGCGTCGAGGGTCAGCGGTTCGAACGCCTCAGTGTCGATCGGGTTGGTGATGTCAACCACCACCTTGCCTTGGAGCTGGTCTGCGTACTGGCGGGCCACTTCGAGGGAGACGGGGTACCAGACCGCCAGGACCACGACATCCCCGGTCGGCGAATCGCCGGCCTGGACCGACCCCGAGTCGCCGGCGAGCTCGTCGGCCAGCTGCTGGGTCTCCTCGGTGTCGGTTCCCAGCAGCGTCACGTCGTGACCACCCGCGAGGACGCGTGTTGCGATCCCGCGGCCCATGTTGCCGGTTCCGATGATGGTGATCTCCACTGTCTCCTCCTCGTGTTGGACGTCGCAGGATGCCAGCTAGGGTGCAACCCCCGCCCTATGACCAAGAACACTCGATCAGCGCGCCGGCGGCGCTCGCAAAGGCTGACCAGACCCGTCGCGTTACCTCGCCGTCGTAGGGGCGCTCCTCTCGATCTGCGTCGAGTGTCGGCGCATCGGGAATCTCAGGTTCCACGGTGGTTTTCAACGGCGGGATGCCCAGTGGGGCGACCGCCTCGACGAATCGTTCATAGGAGCCGGCGACGCTGCCGGGGCCAAGCGGCAAGGAAACGCGGCCGCTCGTCGCGCTGACGGTTACGCGATCGTCGAGCAGCTCGTAGTCAACCGTGAACAGCAGATCCCCGGCGCGCAATATCGGTGTCGAGAACCCGCGCGGCGTGACTGAGAGCACGGTGTTCCCCCAGTTGAACTCGTAGGGCTGATCGAGCGTGTACTTGCCGCCGATCTGTGTCAGGCGGTGTAGATGGTCGACCGTGGGCCTGATCTCGTGGTAACGCAGCGGTGGCCACGGATCGCGCGAGGAAGCTGTCGCAGGCTCGACGATCACCTATGCCGCAGGGTCCGCGAGCGCGTACCGGAGGATGTCAACCACCTGCTCGGGTTCACGTGCCACGGCCAGCGCGGCACGATCGACCTCCTTGAGCGCGTGGTCGTGCTCCGCCGGATGGAGGGTGATCAGCGGCTTGCCGAGCGCCGCGGCGTAACCGGCGTCGAACGCGGCGTTCCACTGCCGGTACTGCTCGCCGAAGCGGACCACCACGACATCGGCCCGCTCGATCAAGGTTCGCGTTCGGATGGCGTTGACCCCGGCCCCGAGGTGGTCGTTCCAGAAGGGCGCCTCCTGCTCGCCGACGATGGCCGTGCCGGCCGCGTCGGAGGCGGCATGGTCTGTGACCGGAGCGCTGAACCGGAGGTCGAGCCCCTCCGCCGTCGCGCCGCGCTCGATGCGCTCACGCCAATCCGTGTGTATCTCGCCCGAGAGGTACACCTGCCAGCTCATGGGCACATCGTATGTCGAGAAGGCCGAACTGCTCCGCCGCGTACGCGGCCAGGATCAACAGCGCCCCGGCGATCTGTACCGCTTGGTCGATGGGCGCAGCCTACGAGGAGGGCGAGGGCGAAACGCTTATCTCGGGGCTCAGCCGGCGGATGGCCGGCTGAGCGGGCACCAGCAGCGAAACGCTGAGCAAGTCATCCTCCGAGAGTTCGCAACAGAGCCAGACCAGCCGGTGCGGATCGACGCTTGCTTCCGCGGTGACCAGCAGGCGGGAGAGCTCGGCTCGGCTGGGGTTGTGTTGGAAGTCCACTTATTGCCTCGGTCGTTGTCCGTCACGGGGCTTAGCGGCCGAGCGGTGAGACTTCTTACGTGGCCGTGCATTCGCGGGGCCGAGCGACCTATCAATCGCCCCGGGGGCCAAGAAGCACTGCCGCGCGCGCTCGGGTTTCTACGGAGGAACGCGCTGCGAACGAGGTGTCACGCTGCGTTCCCGAGGCGCCGGCCGAGGCGCGGCGGAGGTCCTAGCTGCGCGGCTCGCCGGCCTGTACCAGCTCGCGAAGGCTGGCGTAATCCTCGTGGCAGGCCGGGCACCCCTCAAGATGGGCGCGCATGCCCGGGATCCGGTCATCGGCTTGCGCACCTTGGAGCTCGAGCTCGACGTACTCGTCGATCTTCTCGAAGCACTCGTCACAGAGCAGCTCCGGCTCGGCCGGGCCGAGCAGCCGCTTGAGGATGTTGTCGTTTGTGCGCTTGTCCATGATCAGTCTCCGCTAGATCGAATCGAGCGTGAATCCCCGCTTCGCGAGGTCGGCGCGCAGCTTTCGCCGGGCATCGTGCAGTGTCTTGTAGAGCGCGCCACGGCTCGTGTTGAGCCGCTGGGCGAGCACGTCGAGCGGCACGCCATTGAGCGCGAGCGCGACCAGCACCTCGCGCTGATGCGCAGTCAAGCAACCATCGATCGAGTGCTTGAGCGCCTGCATCAGCTCGCCCGTCTCCGCTTGGCTGTGGGGGCTTTCGCCGCCGTCCGCCATCAGCGGCCAGGCCTCTGGCTCGAGTACCACCTCGCGTTCTTGCCAGGCTCGTCGGCGCAGGCGCACCCCGGCTTCGAGCAGGGCGAACTTGTAGGCCCAGGTCGTGAAGCGGCTGGCGCCACGGTAGTCGTCGAGCTTCGCGAGCACCGCCACAAGCGCGTCATCGGCGGCCTGCAGGGCTAGATCGTCGAGCTCCTCGCCGCGCACGTGCGAAAGGGCGGCGCGACGGCGCGAGACCTCATAGCGGGCGGCGCGCACCAGCAGCTCGTGTAGGCGGGAGATCGCCTCCTCGCGTTCGGCCCCTGGCGCTCTTAGCGCTTGAAGCCAAGTGTGCGAGTCCGCCTCGGCGCGGGGGGGTTCGCTGGTAGCGGCGCTGGTCGGCAGGCGCGAGCTCATGCCCGCGCCGAGGCTAACAGCCGGAGTGGCGCTCAACACGAGCGCCTCTCATGCTCGAGCGGCGCGAGGATGCGCGCTGCGAGCGGCGGCGGGCAACCGCGCTCGACTAGCTCGATCAACGCGTGCACATCCACGCCGCACTCGTGCGACAGCCGCTCGGCGAGCTCGGTGTCAAAGCCGGCTTTACGCAGTCGGGCTCGGCGCCATGCGACCACGTCGGCGGCTCCTTGCCCGACTCCGGCGCCCTCTTCGGAACGAAGGTCCACATCTCCTTAGCGCACCCGCCCGAACGATTCTTACCTCCACTCCGCGGAACTTCTCGCCGAGCGGCGCACGGTTTCGACTTGATGCCACGAGAACCGCGATGACTCGAAGCGCGCAGGCCGGTCAAGGCCCTGGTCCCAGGGCCAAGGGCCCGGTGTTTAGGCTGCCCTCGCCAGGTGCTGTTGGGCCGGCAGGCTCGGGTCGAGGGCAAGCTGGGCAGCGTGGAGCGCGTGCCGCAAGTCCTCTCCGCTACTGCGATACAGAGGGCTCGCTCCGTCGCTCAGCAGCCAGGCGGTCATAGCGGCGCCACGGATGTCGATCGGCCGGTCGTCACGCAGGCGCAGGACGAGGGCCAACAGGTCATCCGCACAGCCCCGCAGCTCGGCCCGCTCGGGCCGGGACTTGAGGGCGACGGGCTCGCCCCTGCGGGCGTCCCCCAGCGTCTCCACGAGCGCGTTGGCAAGCCGGGTGCGCTCGGCAGGGGAGCGGAGCTGTGCGGCGCGAAGGCTGTGCTCGGCGCTCGTGGCCAGGTCAACGCCGTGCGCAAGCTCCTCGTCGAGGCGGTTGCGGCTGAACCAGGTCCGTAGGCGAGCGGCAAGGCTTGGCCGCGAACCGGCCGTCTGGCTGGAACGAGAATCGAACGCGGGGACGGGGAAGATGCCGTTCGGCATATTGGCCTCCTTGGGATCGGGGTACCTCTAGAAATCGTGCTCTGACACGGCCTTGGCGCCTATGGGTAGGAGCACCGATCCCGCCTCAGGCGGACACCCATACGGATCGGCGGGCGCTCGCGACTTCCGCGGATGAGAGGGCCAACCGGCCAAGCCAGTCTGGGTCTCCGGGAAACCTCCAGCGTTCGCGCCCTCAGGCGGCGACTGGCGCTGTGCGGCCGGCGACGAGGACTGGACGATCGGCGCGGCGGATGACATCGCGCGACACACTCCTGCCGAGGCGCCGGCCCCGCGTACCGAGCACGACCAGCCGTGCGCCGCGGGCGTGGGCAAACTCCACGACGCGCCGGGCGGGATGACCCGCGAGCTGCTCGCCGGTGGCGGTTACGCCCGCGCGCTCGGCGACCGCGAGGGCGTGCCCCACGGCGCGGCGTCCCGCGCGCATCTCGTCGTCGAGGCGACGCTGGTAGTAGGGTTCTCCCAGGGCCGACCAGGGGCCACGGCGCACGTATACGAACACAAGCGGCGCTGAAAGCTCCCGCGCCAAGCGGACCGAGGCGCGAGCCGCCGCTCTGGCGGCCTGGGAGTTGTCGACTGCGACGACAATGGGGGCGTTTGCGGACCTGATCATGACGCGCTCCTCCGATACCCGGCGGCGCTGCGAGCCACCAGGGCACCAACGCATTCGTGGGCTTTGGGTTGCCCATCGAGCATGCCTTCTGGGCGGTGGCCGGGACATCGGGCCAAACACCCATTTCTTGAACCTCGACCAGCCAGGTCGAACCGTCGGTCGTCGATCTTCTTACTGACCACCTTGCCGCTGCGGGCGTTGATCTTGACGTCGTACTCAATCGCGTTCATGGTCGCGAGCTCAGCCTCCCAGACGACACGACTGCGCCACTTGTCCAGCTCCAGCGCGCGCAGGTCCGCCGGTTGCACCGCTTCGGAGGCTGTGCGAATGGCCTTGCCGGCTTGCACCTTGGCGAACTTGAGCAGCTCCATGCCGCGCTCGGGTGTGCGATCGCATCGCCGGCCGTTAGCTCTCGCTGATGCTCGAGGTGCGGCGGCCGCGGTCGAGCGCGACGAGCGCCTCATACGTGGTCTCGGTGACCGAACGGCTTGCATCCTGGAAGAGCGGGCTGGATGCGTACTTGATGAGGAGGGAAGTCATGGCTAGGCCTTCGACGCCCAGAGGTCTGCCGGCGCAAAGGGTCTCGGCGAGCTCTAGAAGGAGCTCGCGGTTTGCCCGGATCTCGCCACGCCGGATCAGCGCTGCCGGCATTCGGAGTGGGTCGGGCGGCCTGTCGGCCGACGCGACGGCCCCGCGGAGGGCGCACGCGAGGCGAGCCCTGGTCGTCGCAGAGCCGAGCTGCCCGACGCGGAGGCTGAGCTCGTCGCTTCGCATCGGATCCGCGCCGGCGGCCAGCTGGCGATCGAGGTCGTATGCGCGTCGCCACGTGACGACGTGTAGCCACACGCCGCCGAGCAGCAAGCCTCGCGAGCGTCGCGCGAGGCGTCGGCTCGGCAGCAATCGCCGGGTGCCGATCCGCCTCATCCTCATCAGTGTTGCGCCTCCTCGCGCGGCCTTGGACCGCGGGGCAGCCAAGAGCGGCCGCACGAGAGCAGATAAGTCGGGAAGCCGGTCATGCGACGCGCTGGATCGGCTGTTTCCGGCTCTCGAACCACGAGCGCTCGTTGCCGCGGGGCTGATCGTCAACTCCTCGGCTGATGCGCCGGGAGATCATGGGCGTAATCGTGGTTCGCCCCTCGCGACAGGTGCGAGCACAGCGGGCGAACGCCGCTCCGACATCGTGAAGTGTTCCCATGAGGCGAACCTCTTGCTCGCGCGAGAGTCCTTCCACCGGCGGCCATGTGCCCGCTTCCGAGAAGCGTCCACGGCGCCTTTCGACGATCCCCGGCGAGGCGTCGGCAGCCAGCTGATAGCAGGCTGCGCTGAGCACCTGCAATGCCTCCTCCAAGGAGGCGAGGGAGTCGGGCGCTGCGGAGTAGCTTCCCGGCCGTCCAGCGGCCGCGTGGAAGCCCCGCGCCGCCTGGACCAGCTCAGACGCGCTGTTGGGCAGAAAATCTGACTCATTCATGCCCAGCATCGTCGCCGCCGGGTGCGTTCCCGACCATGGGGCGGAATGCCCAAATCGGCCGGTTCGGCCTCCCATCCGACGGAAGGAGCGTGGAACCCGTCACTCGGCCGTGTCTTCTGCGACATCACGTTGGGTCTTCAGCCCCAGCTCGGCGATTACGCGCCTGATCCCTGCTCCAGCTGGAGATGATCGATCTCGGTGGGCTTGCCGCCCGTGTCCACTTTCGAAGCCCCATCTATATGAGCCACTGATTGAGCGTCTGCTCCCGCTCGTCGTCCCCGCCGTCCAGGCCAGGGCCGCGGTCGAGCCCACCAGGCGGGCCCCTCCTAGTCGTCCACCTGGCCGGGCCCCGCAAACCGGGGACCGTCGAGTGGGCTCAACTACGTGTTCAGAAGAGCCGTGACGGGCGTTTCGCGCCTCGACGGCCATCCCGCGCGTCGACCTCGCCGTCGCTGAGATCGCCGACTCGTCGGCTGGGTTGCTCGCTCTGAATGCGGGCGCTCCTCGTCACGGGAGCGCCCCCCAAGGCCGCCACGAACGCCGGTGGAGAACACGAGGTCGCGTGGAGCATACCCCGGCGGGTCACGTCAGGGCATTGCCCACCCGCGCTCAGGCGGCTCGCGCCAGGTCATCGAGCCCGTGGGCATCGCGGGTGGCGATCGCGGTTTCCTCGATAAGCACGACGGCGCGCCCCATGTGAAGCTCGTTGGCGACCTGATCGGCGGCGTCGCCGGCGAGAGCGGAGCCTAAGAAATGTCGGATTTCGAGGTGGTCTATGACCCGAAACCACTCGGCGTCCCCTTCGTAGGTGACGATCACGTAGCGGTCTGCATCGGCGTAGGAGCCCTCGCGCCGCCGGTCGGGATCGCCGGCGAAGCCGCCTCTGCCCTGATAACGCAGGCACGCATCGCCCGAGTATGTCCCGACCGGCGCGTTGGGGCCCACGCGGCCGGCGAACCCCCCGAGGGGCTCTCGGCGGACGTCGTGCAGGCGGCTGGTCGTCAGCAACCGGATAGTCCGCGCAGGCGCGTGGGCGGCCCTCAACGCGTTCACTACGGGCCGAGCCACGGCCTCAGTCGAGTATGTCTTGCAGAGTGTGGCCATGCCGCCTCCTTGTCGATATTGCTGTGCCTTCATCCTGCCGTGGCGGCACGACTCACGGGATCGGCTCTGATGTGCACCCGAGCGCGCATTGGCCCCCATTCCTGCCCGTGCGCCGCGCGGCCTCGACCAGCTCCAACGCGCCGCCGGTGCAATAGATCTGGGGCATTCCTGCGCCGCCAATTGCTCGCTTGCGGGCCGACTCGACCGGTTGCCTTACGCCGGAGTTCGAACCGGAGCGGGCTGCCCCTCGGATCGAGGCGATCCTGGTCGCACCGCTCCCTGGCGGCGCCTTACCCGCCGTGTCGGGCGCCGAGGGCCCATCACATGTTCACCACGCCGACTGCGACCGTGGTGTTGGCCTTCTTCATGCTGTCCTCGTTCACGATCGCCGTGCCGACCGGGATCAAGATCTTCAACTGGCTCGCCACGCTGTGGCGCGGGTCGATCATCCTCAAGACGCCGCTTCTGTTCGCCGTCGGCTTTCTCGCTCTGTTTCCGATCGGCGGCATCACCGGCGTGATGATGGCCGTCTTCCCGGTGGACTGGCAGGTGCACGACACCTACTTCATCGTCGCTCACTTCCACTACGTGCTATTCGGCGGCTCGGCGTTCGCGCTCATGGCAGGTCTCTACTACTGGTTTCCCAAGCTCACGGGCCGCATGTTCTCCGAACCGCTCGGCAAGCTCTCCTTCTGGACCATGTTCGTGGGCTTCAACGTCACCTTCCTGATTCAGCACTCCGCCGGCCTCTCCGGCATGCCCCGCCGAATCTATGACTACTCCGAGGAGCTGGGCGTATCGACCTACAACCTGATCTCCACAATCGGGTCCTTCGTTCTCGGCATCGGGGTGGTGATGGTGGTGGCCAACCTGCTCTGGAGCGCCAAGCACGGCCGCAAGGCCGGCAACGACCCCTGGAAGGCCAACACGCTCGAGTGGTTCACCCAATCACCCCCGCCGCCCAACAACTTCGACGTCATCCCGAGAGTGCGCAGCCTCGAGCCGATGAAGGACATCCGGCGCGAGGTACTTGCTGAGATCACGCCCGTCGAGACCGTCGCGCAGCCGCTTGCTCCGCGGAGCGTTTGACGGCTCAGACGCTGGCGCGACCGGATGCGGGGCGGGTCGATTCGAGCTTGCTCTCGATGCAGGCGAGCAGCTCGTGGTAGGAGTCGCAGAAGGAGCGCACGCCCTCGCGCTCGAGCTGTGCGGTGATGGCGTCGAGGTCAATGCCTGCGTCGTGCGCACGGCGGAGGGTTGTCTTGGCTGCGCCCACGACGACGCTGAGGGTGTCGGCCACGTTGCCGTGGTCGGCAAAGGCGCTCAGGGTGGCTTGGGGCATGGTGTTGATGGCGTCCGGGGCGATCAGCTCCTCGACGTAGAGCACGTCGGAGTAGCTGGGGTCCTTGGTTCCGGTGCTGGCCCACAGTGGTCGCTGCGGACGGGCGCCGGCGTCGCTTAGCGAGCGCCAGCGTTCGTCGCTGAAGCGGTCGAGATAGTGCGCGTACGCCCGCCGGGCGTTGGCGATCGCTACCCGGCCGCGCAGTACGGATCCGGCGGGCAGTAGGGGATCTGCCTTGGCGTCGACGCGCGAGACAAAGAACGATGCCACTGAGGCAATCGCGTCGACGGGCTCGCCTGCCGCCACGCGCCGCTCGAGGCCGGTGACGTAGGCATCGATCACCTGCTCATAGCGTGCGATGGAGAACAGCAGCGTGATGTTGACGTTGACGCCGCGGGCGGTTAGCTCCTCGATCGCCGGAATCCCGGCCTCCGTCGCCGGCACCTTGATCATCACGTTGGGCCGGTCCAGGCGGCCCCAGAGCTCGAGCGCTTGGGCGATCGTTGCATGGGTGTCGCCGGCGAGGTCGGGGGTGCACTCGAAGGAGACGAACCCGTCGCGTCCGTCGCTGTCGTCGTAGCTGGGGCGCAGCAGATCGGCGGCCCGGCGGATGTCTTCGAGCGCGAGCTCGAAGAAGAGCTCCTGCGGGTCGCGCGCTTCCGATCCAGCGGCGCGGAGCTGCTCGTCGTAGCGGTCGGAGCCGGTGATCGCCTTGGCGAAGATCGTGGGGTTCGAGGTCGCCCCGGTCACCGCGCAGTCGGCGATCAGGCGGGCGAAGTCGCCGCTGTCGAGCAGCTCGCGTGAGAGCGTGTCCAGCCAGATAGAGACGCCGGCGTCATGCAGTGCTTGGAGGCGGTTCATGTGACACCGCCTCGCGCGCCGGCGGCGAGTTCGTCGAGCGGTACGTCGGGGTCGCCCAGGCGCCGGTCTTCGACGGGCACGCGTTCGTGTATGAGGCGCTGGATCGGGTCTGTGACGTCCCATACGTTGACGTTCATGCCCGCCACCACGCGATCCTCGATGAGCCAGAAGGCAATGAACTCGCGAGACGCGGGATCGCCGCGGAAGACCACTCTGTCCCAGGAGCGGGCGAAGCCGGAGTACTCCATGCCGACCTCGTACTGGTCGGAGAAGAAGTAGGGCAGGCGTTCGTACGGGACCGACTGGCCGAGCATGTTGCGGGCGGCGGCGGGCCCCTGGTTGAGCGCGTTGGCCCAGTGCTCGACGCGGATGTGGTCGCCGTAGAAGGGGTGATGGGCGTTGGCCACGTCGCCGGCGGCGAACACGCCGGGCACGCTGGCCTGGAGCTGGGCATCGACGACCACTCCGTTGTCGACGGCGATGCCCGCCTTCGACGCGAGCTCGGTGCGCGGCTCCACACCGACCCCGACGACGACGAAGTCGCATTCGAGCTCGCGTCCGTCGTCGGTGCGAACTCGCTCGATCGCGGTGTCTCCCTCGAAGGCCTCTACCCCGGTGCCGAGCAGCATTCGCACGCCGTGGTCTGTGTGGATGTCGCGGTAGACGCCCCCCAGCTCGGCCCCCAGCACCCGCTCGAGCGGCACCGAGGCCGGCTCGACGACGGTCACCTCGAGGCCGCGCTGACGCGCCGAAGCGGCCACCTCGGCGCCGATCCAGCCGGCTCCGACCACCACGACCGAGCCGCCGCGGTCGAGCCGCTCGCGCAGGGCGTCGGAGTCCTCGACGCTACGCAGGTAGAAGACGCCGCCCAGGTCCGCGCCGGGGATCGAGAGTCGGCGTGGTTCCGCGCCCGTGGCGAGCAGCAGCCTGTCGTAGCGCAGCCGATCGCCGTCGTCGAGCTCGAGCTCGCTGGTCGAGGTGTCGAGGCGGACCGCGCTGCGGCCCAGGCGCAGCTCGATGTCGTGCTCGGCGTAGAAGTCCTCCTCGTGGACGTAGACCTTTTCGCGCCCCACCTCGCCGCGCAGGTAGTCCTTTGACAACGGCGGTCGCTCGTAGGGGCGTTCGTCCTCTGCGCCGATCACCGCGATCGCGGCCCTCGAAGCCGTCTTGGCGGAGCGTCTCGGCGGCCTTGGCGCCGGTCAGGCTGGCCCCGACGATGATGTGGGTCTGGTCATTGGGCATGTGAAGTCCTCGTGGTCAGGGCCAGGAACTCCTGGCGGGTACGGGCGTCGTCGCGGATCAGGCCGCGCAGCGCCGAAGTGGTGGTCTTGGCACCGAGCGTCTGAACGCCGCGCAGCGACATGCATAGGTGCTCGGCCTCCAGCACGACGCCGACGCCCTTGGGCTCGAGCTCGCGCTCGAGCCAGTCGGCGACCTGGGTCGTCAGCCGCTCCTGAATCTGGAGGTCTCGGCTGAAGAACTCGACCACGCGGCCGAGCTTGCTGAGCCCGATGATCCGCTCGCCGGGCAGGTAGCCGATGTGGGCGATCCCATGGAAGGGGAGCAGGTGGTGCATGCAGAGCGAGTGGAACGGGATCGCCCGCGCCACGATCAACTCGTCGTAGCCGTCGTCGTTCGGAAAGGTGGTCGGCCGGAACGGCCGCGGCGTGAGCAGCTCGGCGTAGGCTTCGGCCACCCGCCGCGGTGTCTCCTCGAGCGCCTCCGCATCGACATCGGCGCCGACGGCACGCAGAAGGTCGTAGGCCGCTTGTCGCACGGCCGCATGGTCGATGGGGCGGGGGGCAGTAGCGGGGTCGGGCGGCTGTGCCAAGTCAAGCGCGGAGACGCGATGATCATTCAAGGTCATGTGAGGTTTGCGTCCCGGGCGCACGAGTTCTTACCTTCGAGTGTGTGGTCGCGCCAACTGTGACGGGAGCGCCTCGGCCAAGCCGGTGCCGACGATGACGCTCCCGGCAAGGAAGATCACAACCGTTCCTCAGGCCGCCTGCTCGCGGAAGTAGGCCGCATTGATCTCGATGTACTTCTGCCACTCGGAGGGGATCATGTCCTCGGGGGTGATCGCGTCGACCGGGCAGGCCTCCATCTCGCGGCGGAACACCGGCCTGCGCGCGGTCGAGGCAACGGGGCGGGAGATTGGCCGCGACCTGGCACCTGAGGATGGCGCGTGCTCGGCCGAGGAGAAGATGCACGCGTCGCTCGTCTCGCTGGGCTTTCAGCCCAAGCGCGAGGTCGACCCGCAGGGAGCGCTCACCTATCGGTTGTGCAACTGCCCCTACCGCGACACCGTGCGGGAAAGCCAGCAGATCGTGTGCACGCTGCACCGCGGCATGACGCGCGGCCTGCTCGACGCCGTCTCTCCCAAGACGAGGCTCGCCGCGTTCGTTCCACGCGACCCCTACGTCGCCGGTTGTCTGATCGAGCTGCGCGGCGAGCTGGCCGACCAGGCCGCCGCGCGCATCCGGGGGCGTTCATGAAGAGCTGGAACCTCAGAGCGCTCGACCTCAAGCCACGTCTGCCCGAGATCCTGTCCTCGACCTCAGAGGCGCGGGCGATCGCCCTTGATCTCCGGCCGGGCGAGGGCCTTCCTGATCACGAGGTACACGAGCGGGCGTGGGTCGTGATAGTCGACGGCGAGGTCGAGGTGACCAGCGCAGGCGGCGAACGCGTGTCCGGGGGCTCTGGCCTGCTCGTCGAGCTCGCCCCGACCGAGCGCCACGAAGTCGTCGCGCGCTCGCACGCGCGGCTTCTGCTGCTGTTGACCCCGTGGCCCGGCGCCGGCCACCCCGGGGCCATGACGATCAGACAGAAGCTCTACGCGCGACGACGCGCCGCCAAGCAGAGAGAGCGGTGAGGGAGCGGCGCATGGACGTCCGCCTGAAGCGCGCATATGAGCCTCCGGCGCCAACGGACGGCCATCGCGTGCTGATCGACCGGCTCTGGCCGCGCGGGGTCTCGCGCCAGCGGGCCAAGCTCGACGACTGGGAGAAGGAGCTCGCCCCGAGCGCGGAACTCAGGCAATGGTTCGGGCACGAGCCGAGCCGCTTCGCTGTGTTCCGCCGCCGCTATATCGAGGAGCTCCGCAGCGAGCGTCCGCGCCTCACGCCCCTGCGGCGCCGGGCGCGGGAGGGCACGCTTACCCTCGTCTACTCCGCCCACGACACCGAGCACAACGACGCCGTCGTCCTCGCGGAGGTGCTGCGGCGTGGCCTGCCTAAGCGTCAAAGCTGAATCGGCATCGTGGTGGCCGCTCGGGGGCCGGATCGGTATTCGGACCCATTGGCGCGCGGACGGCGGGGGCGCACGATGCACGTGACTCAGCTGCCCGCGAGGGTGGCCAAATCCGAGCAAGGAGAGAACGATGACAGCTCGAGTGGCGATCAACGGCTTCGGGAGGACCGGCCGGTGTGCCTTCCGCTCCGCCCACCAGCGCGGCGCCGACATTGAGGTGGTGGCCATCAACGACGTGATGGACAGCGGCACGCTGGCGCATCTGCTGCGCCACGACTCGGTGTTCGGCCGCTTCCCGGGCGACGTCGCCGCCGGCGACTCGACGCTCGCCGTCGACGGCCGGGAGATCTCCGTCTTCTCCGAGGCCGATCCCGCCGACCTGCCCTGGGGCGAGCTCGAGATAGACGTCGTGATCGAGTCGACAGGGCGCTTCCGCGACCGCGCCGGAGCCGGCAAGCACCTCACGGCCGGCGCTCAGCGGGTGATCGTCTCCGCTCCGGCGAAGCAGCCCGACGTCACCGTGGCGCTCGGCGTGAACTTCGACCAGGTCTACGACCCGGAGCGGCACCGGATCATCTCGAACGCTTCCTGCACGACGAACTGCCTGGCGCCGGTGGCGAAGGTCCTACACGAGGCGGTCGGCGTCCGCCACGGGCTGATGACGAGCATTCACGCCTACACCGCGGACCAGCGGCTGCAGGACGCGCCACACAAGGATCTGCGCCGGGCCCGCGCCGCGGCGATCAACCTGGTGCCGACCTCGACCGGCGCCGCCACCGCCCTCGGCCTCGTCGTGCCGGAGCTCGACGGCAAGCTGCACGGCTACGCGATGCGAGTACCGATTCCCACCGGCTCAGTCGTCGACCTCACGGTCGAGGCCGAGCGGCCGACGTCCGCCGACGAGGTGAACGCCGTCTTCGCGCGGGCGCGCCGACCGCGACGAGCTCGAGGGGATCCTCTCCTACAGTGAAGACCCGATCGTCTCCTCGGACATCGTCGGCTCTCCCTACTCGGCGATCTTCGACGCGGGCTTCACGAGCGTTATCGACGAGACCTCGGTGAAGGTGCTCGCCTGGTACGACAACGAGTGGGGCTACGCGACCCGCCTCTCCGAGCTTGCCGAGCGCGTCTGCGCACCCGTGCCAACTTCGGCCGCTCACAGGTAAGACCTTCGCCCCCGCGGACGCAAATCACTTAGAAGGCCGCCGCGAGGCGGACGGCGCGACAAAGAAAGCGAGGCCCCTCATGACCATCACGACACCCCACACACGTGCGCCCGCCCACGACCACGTTGCATCGCCCAACGGCGGGAAGGCCGTCGGCGCGCGCGCCGACTGGCGCGACCCGCGCTATCAGGCCTTCGCCCTGATGCGGCTCGCGTTTACCGTGGCGCCGATCGCCTTCGGCCTGGATAAGTTCTTCAACGTCATGGTCGACTGGCCGGTCTACCTCGCCCCCTGGATCAACGACATCGCCCCCGGCTCCGGCCAGGAGTTCATGTACTTCGTCGGCGCCACCGAGATCCTCGCCGGCGTCATCGTCGCGCTCAAGCCCCGCTACGGCGCCTACGTCGTCGCCGGCTGGCTGGCAGGGATCGTGCTCAACCTGCTCACCCACTCCGGCTACTACGACATCGCCCTGCGCGATTTCGGGCTCATGCTCGCCGCCCTGACGCTCGGCCGCCTCGCGTCCGTGTACGACCCCCCGCTGCGACTCGGTCGCCACTGAGCCAGTGTCCGCCCCGCCCCCCTCCCAGAGCCCGGCCCGTGCAGGCGTGTTGATCGCCGGCGGAGGGGTGGCGGGGCTGGAGACGCTGCTGGCGCTGCGGGCGCTGGCGCCGGATCGTGTCGACATCACGCTTCTCGCGCCCGAGCTCAAGTTCGTAAATGTCTCGATGGCTGTCGAGCAGCCGTTCAAGGTCCAGCGCGCTCGCGGCCTGAGGCTGGAGAACACCGCCGCCGAGCTGGGTGCTGGCTGGTACCGTGGCGCGCTCGACCGCGTCGAGCCTCTTCAGCACCGCGTGGTCACCAAGGATGGCGACGAGCTTGCCTACGACCGGCTCGTGCTCGCGCTGGGCGCCCACCCCGCGCGCGAGTGGCACTTCGACGAGGTGCTCACCTACCACGGCGGTCGCGACGGCCCCAACTACCGGTTGCTGCTCCACCAGCTCCGCGAGGGCCGGATCGACAAGCTGGCGTTCGTCAGGCCGGCCGGGGCGAGCTGGCCGCTGCCGCTGTACGACTTGGCGCTGATGACCGCAGCCGACTGCGCCGCCCACAACCGCTCGGAGGTCGAGCTGAGCCTGATCACCCCCGAGGAGGAGCCACTCGGGATCTTCGGCAACCCGGCAAGCGCCGCGATCCGCCGGCTCCTCGACGAATCCGGAGTCACGCTGCACACGAGCAGCTACGGCATACCGAATCCCCCCGGGCGGCTGGACATCTCCCCCGGTGGCCGTTCGCTGGCCGTTGACCGGATCGTCACCGTACCCCGCCTGGTCGGCCCATCGCTGCGGGGAATCCCCTCGGGACGCGACGGCTTCATACATACCGACGCTCACGGTCAGGTGCCCGGCCTGGATGGCGTGTTCGCCGCGGGCGACGCTACGACCTTCCCGGTCAAGCAGGGCGGTCTCGCGGCGCAGCAGGCCGACGCCGTGGCCGAGGCAATCGCCGCGTCGGCGGGCGCCGACATCGACCCGCAGCCGTTCCGGCCGATCCTGCGCGGCACCCTGCTGACCGGCGGCCCGGCGCGCTATCTGCGCGCGGACATCAGCGGCGTCGCGGGCGACGACTCGATCGTGTCGGGCGAAGCCCTCTGGTGGCCGCCCAACAAGCTTTCCGGGCGCTACCTCGCTCCCTACCTCAGCAGCCAGTTGGGTGAGGCCTCCGACGTCATGCCCCAAGACGAGCACGCGATCCCCGTTGAGACCACGCTCGACCTCGTCGCGCCGGACACGACGGGCACCTCCGGCGAGCTCTCTGACTCACAGGGCCGCTGAGGGCTCGTCCCACGCCGGCTTCGGCATTGGCAGCACGGCTCGAAACTCAGAGGTAAACGGGTGTACCAGACGCCTACCGACGTCAGATCATCCCGGCGCGCGACGCTAGAGCAGTGTTGCCGCGCCGAGGACACCACCGCTCCGGCGGCGTCTGTCTCGAGTCTGCCCCGCTTGCTGTGGCAGACAGCGACGGCACGTCAAAGGAAACTCGGATCATGCTCTGTTACTCCTCCGCCGGGCAGGGACTCCACCAACCAGCGGTCGCGCTGTCTGGCCGCTGCACCTCGGGGGGAGTGTCTCTGGACGGCCATCGCAAGAGCGGCGGTGTTGGCGGTCACCTCACAACGAGTTCGGCGCCCCCCGGCCTCCGCCCCGTGCCGTCCTCGGCAGCGCGATGATCTTCAGACCAGCAAAATGCGCCCAGGGAGAGATACCCGACTGCAGCGCGTCGAGTCGAAATATTTCGAACCGGCGACGCCCGACCGCGAGCTCAGCGCGTGCATAAGAACTCTTCGTCGACATGGCTAGCTCCTACTGGACGGCGTGAACCACGAGCACGGGGACGAGGCTTGTCTGCAGAACGTGATGGCTGACGCTCCCGAGCAGCAGTGAGCGAAGCTCCCCATGCCCGCGTGAGCCCATCACGATCAGGTCGTAATCGCCGGCATTGGCTTCATCGACGATCACTGGTCCCGCGAATCCGCGCTTGAGCACGCTGGTGACCGGGACGTCGTCAGGCAGCGTACCGAGAGCGTCATCAAGCAGGTGCTGGTAGCCGTGCTTGATCTGTTCGCTGAGCTCTTCGAGATTGGCGGGCGCGACCTAGCCCAACACCGGGTCGGAGGGCTCAGGGGCCACAGTCAGCACGGTCAGCTCGGCGTTGATCGGCCGGGCCAGGTCGATGGCTTCGGCCAACGCTTGCTGGGCGTGCGACGAACCGTCGAAGGCCACGAGAAGTCGGTGGAACATTGCGGGCTCTCCAGTGCGTCGTAGGGGCGCGAACGCGCGTCGCGCGCTTATCCCATCGCCTGTTGGCGCTCGCAGCACACGACTTCTTACCTGGGCAAATCGCGGAACGCTATAGGTAAGAACGGCGCGCCGTTTGAAGCTAATGGAGTGTGGCTGCGCGGAGAGGCGGCCGCTGCCGCAGAATGTGGCGGCTCAGTGAAAGGACACAAATCATGCTGCGCTACCCCTGTATTGAACTGGGGACCGACCGACCCGCGGTCGCGCTCTGTCAGGGCTGGAACGCCGGACTGTGCCTAGGCCACCTGCGTGCGACCGCGGCGCACTACGCGTCGAGCCACATGCTCGACAGCTGCCATCACGACACGCTGACGGTGAGCGAGCGTCCGTCAAGTGCTGACCTGCGTGCAAACGGCGGGAGGCAGTCGTGAGCGCGCCGGACATCAGAGCTCCCGGCTCCGATCCTAAGAACCGTGGGCCGGCGATCTCGCAGCTTCTGTTCGTCGCCGATGCCGCCGTCGCTGACGTTGATGAGCTGCCACCTCCGGCCCGGGCAGCCATCGACGCAGCGGCCGAGGTCTACGTGCTCACGCCGACGCTCCCGGGGCGGCTTGCCTGGCTCGCCGACGATGTCGATCGGTGTCGCCACGTGGCCGACGAGCGCCTCGACGTCGTGCTGGGACACATGGACTCGATCGGCGCCCACGCCAGCGGCGCGGGCCTCCGGGGCAACGTCCTGACCGTCATCGCGGACGCGGTCGCGGACTTCAAACCCGATCACATCCTGCTCGCATTGCGCAGCTCAGAGCACGCCAACTGGCAGGAGCACAAGCTCATCGAGCACGTCGAGAAGCGCTTCGGACTGCCGCTCACAACCTACGCGATAGACCCAGACGGGCATGTCTCAACCGCGCCACATCCACACCGAGGCGCTCCCTGAATGCACCTCGTGCCTGAGCCCTGGCTGCACCGATGAGCTGGCCCACGCAGCAGCTCCGGTCTCCGTCGGCGCCCAGGCGATCCACACGAGGCTACGTCCCTATCGGTGATTACGCCGCGATCGGGGACGGGCGAACCGTTGCGCTGGTCGCTCGGGACGGGTCGATCGACTGGCTGTGCCTGCCCGACCTCGATTCGCCCAGCGTGTTCGCGGCAGTTCTCGACGCCGATCGCGGCGGGAACTTTGCGTTGCAGCCCGATATTCCCGCTCAGGTAGAGCGGCGCTATCTGCCGGACACCAACGTGCTGGAGACCACCTTCACCACCGGGCAGGGTGTGGTGCGGGTGACCGACGCGCTGGCTTTGCCGAGCGCCGAGCTGGGACCGACGCGTGAGCTGATCCGGAGAGTCGACGGGCTCGCCGGGCGGGTTCCGATGCGCTGGCGCGTCATGCCGGCCTTCGGCTATGGGGCGGTGCGGCCACGGCTGGAGCGCCGCGGCCGGATCCCGGTGGCCGTCGCAGGCGCCGATGCGCTGGCGCTCTGCTGCTGGGAGGCCGGCGAGGCGCAGCTCGACGAACAGGCGATCTTCGGGCGCTTCGAGACCCGGGAGTCCAGCTCGTCCTTGATCGCGCTGTGCGCCGCCCACCAGGAGCCGCTGATCTTCCCGAAGCGCGAGCACGTCCAGGCACGTCTCGAAGCCACGTCCGCCTACTGGCGGCGCTGGGCCGCGCAGCGCGCGTACGACGGCCCGTGGCGCGACGCCGTGATCCGAAGCGCGCTGGCGCTCAAGCTGCTCTTCCACGCTCCCTCGGGGGCGATCGCGGCGGCGGCGACCACCTCCCTGCCGGAGGAGATCGGCGGGGAGCGCAACTGGGACTACCGCTTCTGCTGGGTGCGCGACTCGGCGTTTACGCTCGACGCCCTCGTGCAGCTGGGCTGCCCGCGCGAGGCCGAGGCGTTCTTCTGGTGGCTACTCCACGCCTCCCAGCTCACACACCCGCGCCTGCAGGTCCTCTACCGCCTCAACGGCGGCGAGCGCGCACCCGAGCGCTCGCTGGAGCTGCGCGGCTACCGGGACTCGCGCCCGGTCCGGGTCGGCAACGACGCCGCTGCGCAGACCCAGCTGGACATCTACGGCGACCTGCTCCAGGCCGCCCTGGTCTACGCGCACGCCGGTGGGCGACTCGACCGCGAGACCGGCCGGCGACTCGCCGGGATCGCCGACCTCGTCTGCGGCAGCTGGCGCCGGCCCGACGCCGGGATCTGGGAGGTGCGCAGCCCGCCCGGCCACTTCACGCAGTCGAAGATGATGTGCTGGGTGGCGCTCGACCGAGCGCTTCGTCTAGCCGACACCGGCCACCTTCCAAGCGGCCAGGCATCGACGTGGCGGCGTGAAGCGCTCGCGATCCGCGAGTTCATCGAAACGCGCTGCTGGTCCGAGCGGCTCGGGAGCTACAGGCGCCAGGCTGGCCGCGACGAGCTCGACGCCAGCCTACTGCTGGGCATCCTGCTCGGATACGACGCCGCCGAGCCCGGTCGGCTGGTCGCAACGGTGGACGCGCTGCGGCGCGACCTTGGGCGCGGTCCGCTGCTCTTGCGTTACAGCGGGGAGGACGGGCTCCGCGGCGGGGAGGGAGCCTTCCTCTGCTGCTCGTTCTGGCTCGCCGACGCGCTCGCCCGGATCGGACGCCTCGACGAGGCCACTGAGCTCATGGAGGAACTGATCCCGCTCGCCGGCGACGTCGGCCTCTACGCCGAAGAAATCGACCCTGACACCCACGAGCTGCTCGGCAACCTCCCCCAGGGGCTCGTGCACCTCGCGCTGATCAACGCCGCGGTCTCGATCTCCAAGGCGGGTGCTAGATGAGCGTCTGGGGAGCGCTCGCGGGGGGCTTCGTCGGCACGCTGGTGCTGACCACTGGCCTGCGGGCGGCCAACGAGCTCGGCCTCACCCGGATCGACCTGCCCTTCCTGCTCGGCACCGCCCTGACCAGCGATCGCGCGCACGCCAAGGCACTTGGCTACCTGCTGCACCTGGCCGCCGGAGAGGCGTTCGCGCTCGTCTACTACGCGATCTTCGCTGCGATCGACACGAGCGGCTGGCTGCTCGGAGCGCTGCTCGGGCTACTCCACGGAATCGTCTCCGCCACGGCGCTCGTCAACATCCTGCTGCCCGTCGTCCACCCCCGCATGGGCAGCGCGCTCAGCGCCGCCGACAGCAGCCCGCTGCTCGAACCGCCAGGCTTCCTGCTGCGCAACTACGGGCGCGGCACCCCGATCGCCACCCTACTGGCCCACATCGCCTACGGAGCGATCGTCGGCGGGTTTGCCTCGATCGCCGGGTAGCCCGAAGGGCATCGCGGAGCGCAGCCGGCCCTTGCGGTCGGGTTAGCCGGCACGGTCGTCGCTGGGGCGATGGATGACCAGTGTGGGCCGGTCGGCGTGGTGCACGACGGCGCTGGAGACGCTTCCCAGCAGGATCGAGCGCACGCCGGTGAGTCCTCGAGAGCCCATCACGATCGCCGCCGCGGCATGGCGGTCGGCGGTCTCGATGATCGTTTTCCAGACAGGTCCGGTGGCCTTGATGGCCAGCGGCTTGGCCTCGAGGCCCGCCTGCTGCGCGATGCGCACCCCCTCTTCGGCGATGCGGCCGCCGTCCTCGGCGCCTGCGCGGTCGAGCTCGACGAAGTTGACCATGCCCGCGGTCGCGCCGGACCAGGCAAAGCTGCCCAGGGCAGCGGTCGGTTGCCATACCGTCCCGACCACGGCAGGCCGGGCCGCCAGCAAGCTCCCGGCGCTTTCGATGGCGTGCTTGGCGTCGTCGGATCCGTCGTAACAGATGAGCAGTGGGTTGTTGTCGGCCGAGCTCATGCTGCGGCCGCCAGCTGGCTCTCGACGGCCGTACGCTCGTCCTGGCGGGGCATCAGTATCTCGCGCGCGATCACGAGGCGCTGGATCTGCGAGGTGCCCTCGTAGAGCTGCATGATCTTGGCGTCGCGCATCAGCTTCTCCACCGGGTAGTCCTTGATGAAGCCGTAGCCGCCGTAGACCTGAACGGCGTCGGTGGTCACCTTCATCGCCGTATCGGCGGCGAAGCGCTTGGCGTGGGAGGACTGCAGGGTGTTGCGCTTGCCCTGGTCGAGCAGCACCGCCGACTGCCAAGTGAGCAGGCGTGCGGCCTCGATCTCGGTGGCCATGTCGGCGAGCATGAACTGGATCGCCTGGTGCATGGCGATCGGCGCGCCGAACTGGATCCGCTGCTTCGAGTAGTCGGAGGCGAACTCGAACGCCGCGCGGGCGATGCCGGTCGCCATCGCGGCGACGCCGGGGCGGCTGCGGTCCAGGGTCATCATCGCCAGCTTGAAGCCGTGGTTCTCGTCGCCGAGCAGGTGCTCGGCAGGCACCTCGGTCTCGTTGAAGCTGATCGCCGCCGTGTTCGAGGCGCGCAGCCCCATCTTGTCCTCGTGCTTGTCGACCGTGACCGTGTCGTCACGTGGGACGAGGAAGGCGGAGATGCCGCGGTGGCCGGCGTCCTTGTCGGTCTTGGCGTAGACGGTGTACCAGTCGGCGTAGCCGCCGTTGCTGATGAAGACCTTCGAGCCGTTGATCACATATTTGTCGCGCTTGCGCACAGCGGTGGTGCGCATGCTCGACACGTCCGAGCCGGCCTCGGACTCGGTCAGGCAGAAAGAGGCGAGCCTGGGCTCCTCGCTGAGCATTCCGAGGTACCTGGCCTTGATCCGCTCCGAGCCGCCGAGCAGCACCGGCGCCGCAGCGAGCTCGTTGATTCCGAGCGTGGTCGCGATCGCGGCGCAGCCCCAGGCGAGCTCCTGACCGATCAGGGCGCCGTCGAGATAGGAGGCACCCGTGCCGCCGTACCGCTCGGGCAACTGGGGGTTCATCAGTCCCAGCCCCCAGGCCTTTTCGATGATCTCCCGCGGCCACGTTGCATCGCGGTCGTATTCCCAGGCGACCGGTCGGATCTCCTTCTGCGCGAAGTCATGCGCCAGTTCGCGGATGTTGCGTTGCTCTTCGGTGAGGGTGAAGTCAGGCATTGTCGTCTCCTCTCTCGTGGGAAGCCGAGCGCGGGTCGAGCCCTTCTTGGGCCAGCCGCGCGCGTAGCTTGCGTCGAGCGTCATGCAGCGTCTTGTAGAGGGCGCCCCGCGTTGTGCCGCGGCGCTGCGCGAGCACGTCGATCGGGACGTCGTTGAGCGTGATCGCGACGAGCACGGCGCGTTGGTGCGGGGTCAGCACCTCGGCGATCGCGTCGCGCACGGCGTGGATCAGCTCGGAAGCCTCCGCATGGTGGGCGGGAGACGCTCGCCGGTCGTCGGGCAGCTGTGCCAAGCCGTCAGCCTCCAGCGGGAGCTCGCGCCTCTGCCATGGACGGCTTCGTAGCCGCACGGCAGTCTCGAGCAGCGCGAACTTGTACGCCCACGTCGTGAAGCGGCTCTCTCCGCGGTAGGTGTGCAGCTTGCTCAGGATCGCGACGAGCGCGTCATCTGCGGCCTGCACGGCGAGGTCGTCGAGGTCGCCTAGGCCGCCGCCCGCGTTCGCCCGACGGGCGACCTCCACGCGGGCGGCACGCAGTAGCAGCTCGTGAAGGCGCTCGACGGCGTCATCGCGCTCGGCTCCTGTGCCGGAGAGCGCCCGCAGCCAGCCGAGTGACTCGGCGTCGGGGGCGTGTCCGTGCGCGGAAGAGCCGGGGCCTTGCACGGCGGTCCCTGGGACCCTCATGCCGCTCTTCCGTTCGCCCGCGCGTCGCGTGGGGCCAGCACCGTTGGCTCGAGGCCGAGCAGCCGCATGTCCCTGAGCGCGTCGGCGAGCCGCTGCCCGGCGAGCAGCGGCTCCTCGTCGGTGAGCTCGAGCTCGATCAGCCAGCCGATCTCGAGGTCGGCGCTCGGCCCACCCTGGGTCAGGCGTGACAATCGCACCGTCCCGTGCGGCGCCGCCTTCCGAAGCTCGTGCACCTCCAGCTCGAGCCAACCCCGAAGTTCGTCGGCCGAGACCGGGACACGGGGCTGGCAGCGGATCGCGAGCTGAACCATGCCCAAGATCGTCGACGCCAACCCGGCTGCCGGCAATGGGTGACAACCTGCATAGCGCCGGACTCAAACGCGACAACTCCACCAGGAATGGTCGTTCGTCTGTATGGGCGCAAGCGCCGCGACGCGCAAGCATGGTGGACATGCCACGCAATCCCTTCCTTGACTTTCACCGGGCGGCGGAGGCCGCCGGCTACCCCGCCCTGCTGATCGTCAGCGCGGCCTGCCTCGGATTGGTGGTCGCGGCGGTCGGGCTACTCGGCCTCACAGAAACCGGCTTCGTGCTCGCCCTGGCGCTGTTGAGTCTGGTCGCCGCGGTCGCCATCCTGGCCGGCGCGATCGACGCCGCCATGTCCGATGTCGACGAGCCCGCCAGAGCACGAAAGAGCGGGGCCGCCACCGCCGCGCCCGACGCGAGCGCCTCGGTTGCGTCTCTGGCGCCACGCCAAACCGCAGCCCGGCAGGTCGGGCAGGACCGCCAGGCGGCTTAGCTCATGCGCAAACAACACCCCCATCCCCAGAGCGGCCCTGTCATCGTCGGCGTCGACGGCTCGCAACGCTCCGTCGAGGCGCTGGCCCTCGCGGACCTGCTCGGGCCTGCGCTCGGGCGCCCGGTGGTCATCGCCTACGTGCACCCCTACGGGAAGCTGTCGAGCCTGCTCTCGGAGGGCGAGTATGAGGCGCTCATCCGTGAGGTGGCCGAGTCGACCTTCGACCAGATCCGAGAGCATCTGCCCTCGGTGCCCGAGCGACGCATGCAGCTCGTCTCCGACGAGTCACCCGCGGCCGGGCTCCATACGCTGGCGGAGCGCGAAGCGGCGGCGCTGATCGTGATCGGCTCGTCGCACCGGTCGAAGATCGGCCGCATCCTCGTCGGCGGCACCGGCGAGCGGCTGCTGTCCGGAGCCTCGGCTCCCGTGGCGGTCGCTCCTGCCGGCTACACCGCCCCAGGGCGCGGGATCCAGACGCTGGGGTGCGGCTTTGACGGCTCACAAGAGTCGCAGCGGGCGCTCGCGTGGACGACCGAGCTTGCGCGTGCAGCGTCGGCCCGGCTACGCGTGCTGAGCGTCTACGAGCGCACCCTCCCCGCCTCCCTGGCGGTGGGCGGTGGGTTGGCGACCGCGTCGATAAACGACGTCCTGCGCCGCGAGTGCCACCAGGAGCTTGAGCAGGCGGTATCGGCACTCGACCCGGACATCGACGCCAGCGAGAAGCTGCTCGAAGGGGGCGCCCGAGAGCTCCTGACCCGCGAATCGGGCGAGCTGGACCTGCTGGTGGTGGGCTCGCGCGGCTACGGGCCGCTGCGCGCCGTGCTGCTCGGCAGTGTTTCCAGCGCGCTGGTGCGCTCGGCGCAGTCGCCGCTCGTCGTCGTTCCGCGCGGCGAATGGCGATAGCGCCCACGCTGGGTCGCGGTAGACCGCTCCGCAGGTCAGACTCTGCTGCCGCAGCACGAGGTGCAGGATCCCGGCGTGGCGGTAGTACTACCACTCGTTGGGCGTGTCGATGAGGTCTGGCTGCGTGATCGAGCTAACCAAGGCCTTCGCGCGAGCTGACCCCGCAGGGGTGCTCGTCAACGCCATCGCACCCGGGCCGATCGACACGCCGATGGTCGACGACCTCAGCGGCGAGTGGAAACAGGCAAGCAGGCCGAGCTGCCCTGTGCGGCGGTTCGGACACGCCTCCGAGGTTGCGCCGAGCGCGGTGCTGGCCAGCGACCCGGGTGCGACCTCTACGTCGGCCAGGTGCTCGGCCCCAACAGCGGCGACGTGATGCCCTGAGCCAGGCGGCCGGCGAAAGCCTGGTGCTGGCCTGACCCTGGTTCGAACGTCCAGGCCGCGGCTACTCACAAATTTCGTGCATCTTTCCAGCCGCCTCGGCGCGGCTGGCCGTCCTGTCCGGCCGCCGCTCACGGCCAACGGAGAGGAGTGCGGCTTTGCCTACGTCGGCAGCGACGGCTCCAGCGAGCGCGCGAGTTGATCCCGGTGGGTGGGCGGAAGAGCAGCTAGGTAGGCCCTCAAGCCCTCGGCCCGGACCTTCTCGAGCTGCTCGACCGTCTCCTGGCCGCGCGCGGTGAGCTGGATGCGTCGGCCGGAGCGCGCCAGGCCGCGGGCACGGAGATCGTTCCCAGCCCGCACTGCTTCCTCGACCGACAAGCCGGTCGACTCCGCAAGCTCACCGGCGGTCTTGCCGGCGCGAGGGCTGTCCAGCAGGGCGACGAGCACCCGCGCCTCGCGAACACTGACATCGTTCTCTTCTATCCAGCGCAGCAGCGGTGGCCCCGCGGTGCGTGTCAGCAAGACAAGCCGGCGCGTAAGCTCGTCGAGGAGCACCGCTTCTTTCGCCTCGTTGATGTCGCCGGGCGCATGCACTCGCGGTCGGCTCATGCTAACCGCCGGAGGATCGGCCGCTCTCCGCCCATGCGGCTCAGATCAGTCCTCTCGCACGATCATCACACTGCAGGTTGCGTGGTGCGAGAGCTTGCTTGACACGCTTCCCAGCAGGAAGCGCTCGAAGCCGGTGAGCCCCCTCGCCCCGACCACGATCAGGTCCGCGTTCTGCTCCTGCGCGACATCGAGAATCACCTTCGCTGCGTCCCCCTCCCGCGCGGACGTCTCGACCTCGACACCCTGCGAAGTGAGCTCGCCCGCCGCGCGGGCCAGGACGCTCTCCGCGACCTCCCGCAGGTTGATCGGGTCGCGCTTGGCGCTACTGCCGATGCGCTCTCGGTAGGACGGGACGTCGGGGAAGGCAGTCACCAGATGCACGACCGCGCCGCTGCCCTTGGCGACCTCGATCGCCCGTCGCACAGCTACCTCCGCGCTCGGCGACCCATCGGTACCTACGATGATCGACTGCATCGATCCTCCTTGCGCCAGCTCACGGGAGACAAGCGTACGCTCGCCGACTCAATCAACGCACATGGTTACACCCTTTGTCCAGCGAGCGTCGCCTAACGCGCGACCGCGGGGGTGGTCGTGCTCGAGGACCTCCGCCAGCTCCGCTCCTAGGATGCGCTGCGCGGCCTCGTGGGTCAGCTGGAGCTGGCGCCGCCACGCCCCGCGTCTTCGTCTTGAGCCGGCGCGACGTCAGCTCAGTGCCCAGCGAACCGATTCGGGCCCGGCACGGTGAGAACGGGTCGCTCGGCGTGGTGCAGCACCGCCATCGCCGCGCTTCCGAGCAGGATCTCGCGCCACGCCGACCGCCCGCGCGAACCGACGACGATGAGCGCCGCGCCGCGCTGAGCCGCGAAACCGGCGAGCGCATCGGCGACGGCCCGCGCGCCCCGCGCGTCTCGGCCGGCGTCGAGCACGACCGTTTCGGCGCCGGCGGCCTCGGCCTCGGCCGCGCTCGAGGCGCTCCCGTCTGCGACCGCGGCAGCGATCAGCTCCCGCCCTGCGAAGATGGACGCCGCCGCGGCGAGCGCACCCCGCGCGCCCTCCGACCCGTCGTAGCCGACTACGACAGGACCCGCCGCGGCGGCCCGGCGCTCCTCGGCCAGCAGCGGGTGCGGCACGATCAGCGCCGGCACGGGGCTGTAGTGAGCCACCATGTCCGAGACGCTGCCAAGCAGGGCCCCTGTGCCGCTGAGACCACGCGAGCCGACTAGGACAGCCGCGGGCCGCAGCTCCTCGGCCAGCCGAGCCAGCTCGAGCCCTTCACCGCCGTAGCTGCGATGGGCGAGCGGCTCTGCTTGCCAGCCCGCCGCCTGAGCGAGCGCGACGCCGTCGGCCGCAACCCGTTCGGCCTCGGCCGCACCTTCGCGCTCGAGCAGCGCGGCCAGCTCCTCGAGGCTGGCCGCGCCTCGCAGCAGGCGGCGACGCAGCTCCCCGTTCGTGAACGGCGGCGCCCACAAGTGGACCACGTGCGCGGCGAAACCGGGTAGCAACCGCGCGCCGATCTCGACTGCGTTCGCCGCGTCCGGCGAGCCGTCGTAGCCTGCGAGGACATGTGGCCGGTCGGTCTCGGGGGCGGCAGCGGTCATCGCTCGAGTATCTCCGCAGACGCGCTGGCTCTCGCCCGCGCGCCCATTGGACCGCCGGCTTGGGCTGGAGGCTCAGTCGGCACAGCAGCTGGGCGGTATCGGGCCCGCCCGAGGCGGTCGGCGCCCTGTCGCGGGCGGCTGGGTCAGCAGCCTGGCTCGGCTAGCTCGCCCGGCGTGGGTAATGCCCGTCGCTTCTTTGGTCGGCGAGGGGATGGCCCGCTTGACAGCCGCGCTTGGTGACGGCGTCCGCGGCTCAGAGTCGCGAATCACTGGTTCACCTTCACCCATTCCCGCGCCCCGCGCGCCGCCAGACGTCGCTTCTGTGGTCGGGATGTGCATTCGTGATCCACTCGACCAGCGGGGCCACCGCGAGGAGCCCTGCCGAGGTGATGCTGAGCACGAACCGGGAGTGGCGTCCACGTTCGAAGTGGCGTCGAATCAGCCCTCGCATAGAGAGGCGCGTTGCGGCGCGGCCGATCACCCCGCGACTCACGTCCAAGGCGTCCGCCAGGTCCGACTGAGTTCCGACACGCTCCGCGAGCCAGAGCAGCATGCGCAACTCCAGCGGGGAGAGGGCGCCGCGCTGCAGGGTCGCGAGCAAGGCGTCAAGTGCCTCTTCCGCGCTCTCGGAGCTGCCGCTCATGTGTCTCCTCCGTCCTTGGAAGCGCCGACGCGCGGTCGCGGCTCTTCGTGCACCGGCCACTGTTCGACTCTCGGCGTGCCCGCCATTGATGCCTGGCGGCCGGCGGTCAAGGTACGACGAGCCCGCGCCGGATGGCGTAGCGGGTCAGTTCGACTCGGTTGCGCATGCCGAGCTTCTCGAGCACGTTGGCGCGATGGCGGTCCACGGTCTTCTTGCTGATGAAGAGCTGCTCGGCGATCTCCTCGCTCGTCAGTCCCTCGGCGATCAGCTTGACGACTTCGAGCTCGCGCGGGCTGAGGGGATCTTCGGGCGTCGTCTCGCCGCGGCTGGCGCGATCCAGGTAGTCCCGCACCAGCGCCCTGACGGCGGCCGGGTAGAGAAACGGCTCGCCCCGCATGGTGGCTCGGCAGGCCTCGATCAGGTCGCGGTTCGCGACTGTCTTGAGCACGTAGCCCGAGGCGCCTGCCTTGAGCGCCTCGAAGAAGTACTGCTCGTTGTCGTGCATCGACAGGATCAGCACCCGCAGCTCGGGCTTGCGCTTGGACAGCTCGAGTGCGGCCTGCAACCCGGTCATGCGCGGCATCGTCACGTCCAGCACGGCAAGGTGGATGTCCTCAGCCAGGGCACGTTCGACCGCCTCCGCGCCGTCTCCCGCCTCGGCCACGACCTCGAGATCCGGTGCCGAGTCGAGCACCATGCGCAGACCGTTGCGAACCACCTCGTGATCGTCCGCGAGCAGGATGCGCGTCTTGAGCGGAACCGTCATGAGCCCTCTGGGTCGAGCGGGACCTCGAGCCGCACCTCGGTCCCCTGACCCGGGCGCGACTCTATCGAGAGCCGGCCGTCCACAAGCAACGCCCGCTCGCGCATGCCCGCAACCCCGGCCGTATCGCGCGGCAGTTCCGCGGGCATCCCCTTGCCGTCGTCGACCACCCGGAGGGTCATGCTCTCCGCGTCGGCGGTTAGCGACACGGTCGCCGAACGGGCCTCGGAGTGGCGCAAGGCGTTGGTGAGGCCCTCTTGGGCGATGCGGTACACGACAAGCTCGACATCTGAAGGCATCGCCGAGAGTGTCCCTTGAAGCTCACGTCTCACTCGGGGGCCGTCCTGGGCGTCGACCCTCGTGCATAGAGCGATCAGCGCGTTGACGAGACCAAGGTCGTCGAGCGCCTCCGGACGCAGCTCGCGGGCGATGCGGCGCACCTCGTCCAAGCTGTCTCTGACGGCGTCGGCTACATCGCGGAGGGCCCGCGACGCCACCTCGGGGTCGCCATCCGCGGCTCGGTCGGCCTGGATCGTCACAGCGGTGAGAGTCTGCCCGATCTCGTCGTGGAGCTCGCGCGCGACGCGCAGCCTCTCGGCTTCCTGCGCGGCGAGCGCGGTGCGGGCCGCTTCGCGCCGGGCGCTCTCCAGCCTCTCGAGCATGGCGTTGAAGGTATGCGCCAGAGCTTGACCTTCCGCGCTGAACAGATCGACCGTTGATAGCCGTCGACCCGGTCTGTCGGGGTCGACTGAGCTCATTGCCTCCGTGAGCTTGAAAAGGGGCGAGAGGACACGTCGCAGGAGCACCAGATTGAGCCCCAACAGCACGACGAAGCCGACCAGGAGCGCAGCGAGCTGGCCGGTCCGAATCGAGGCGTCGATCGTGACCGGGCTCAACGCGAGCAGAAGAAGCGCGACAACCAGCACCAACCCGTTCGCGAGGAAGACCCACCACAGCAGCGACATGGGACGCCGCCTGGACTCCGGAAACCGCGATTGGCTGGCGACATCCGGCGCGGGCGTCGTCCGCGCATCGAGTGACGATCGTGCAGGTGGTGTCGAAGTCAACGGCTCGGCGTTCTCGAGACTATCGGTGACAGCCCAGCGGAACGCAGCCCGGGTAGATGCGGATCCCATTGAGTTCAGCTTCGGCGCGTGACCGGCGCCAAGCCATGGGTACAAGCGCCCAATTCCTCCCCCCAAGCACTCCGACGCCGCCTCGGGGTCAGGCGCAGACGCCATCGGGACGAGACGACCCGCAGGGGCGCGGCGAGTCACCGCTGCTCCGACCCCGACGAATGGAGCCAAGGTTTCACTAGAGATGGGTGGTCGGCCCCATCGCCAGGAGTCCCGGAGGAGCGCACGATGTCGGCATGCCCGACATGGCATCCGTGCGCCATCAGGCACCACGGCACCGCTACACAACGGAGGAAGGTCATGCCGAATGGGATCTACCCCGTACCCCCGCTTCAGACCCGAGAGGAGACAGCCTCCCAATCGCGGACGGCCCGGCCCGGCCTCGCTCTGCGGCTGAGGACGTGGTGGAAACGCGACCGCCTCGACGAACAGCTCACAAACGGCGACGATTCGGGAACGGGCGCCGAGCACACGCTGCGCGCGGCACAGCTCGGCACCGCCGCGGAGCGCGTTCGGCTGGCCGAGGACCTCGAAGGAGTCCTGCGCCGAGCACGCGAACAGACGCCCCAAGTTCACCGCTTGGTTCGCCGCGGTCAGGTCCAGGCGTGCGCCGGTGAGCTGGTCGCGCTCGCGCACCGACTGCGTGACGATCGGCCAGTCGACCTCTGTGGCGTGGCGATGACCGCCCAGCTGCTCTCGGACCCACGGTCCCCGCTGTATTACCCGCGGGCGAGCGTGTCATTGCAAGAGGCCGTGCGATCCGCGCGACTTGCGCTTGACGAGGTCAGTCAGGGCGCCGCACCCGCCTTCCGAACCGCTGCCTAAACCGTGGCGTGACGGAACTCGCCACCAACGACGGGCACATGTCGATGCCGCGAGCCATGTTGCCGCGCCGAAGATTGGTGACGTTCGATTTGCCCCCGAATGGGGTCTTCTATGCATGGACGAGGGCTGTCCTCAGAGCAAGCATCGGGGCTCCGCGAGGTTCGAAAGGAGAGATCAATGGGACTGTTCCGACGCAAGGCGATCATCGAGGACGAGGGCGAGCGCTGTCCGCGCTGCGCTGAGCGGGTGCCAGACGGCGCGAGCGAGTGCGCCATGTGCGGGGTGGACCTGAGGCCGCTCCGTTCCCCTTCCGCCGGCCCGCAGGTCGAGCACGGCGCCAAACGTTAGCCGCTCCCGGCCCGCTTCCCGTTCAGTTCGCCTGTCCCTAGCGCGGCCGGGGCTCCGGCCGGTGGGTGCGGGGGCCAAAGGTCAGGATTGCCCGCAATCATCCCGGCGCGTCTCCGTCGGCGTACAGACCGGCAGGAATCTTGAGCTCCCTTAAGGCGCTCGTGCAGATCGCGGCGGGACGTGATCCGCTCGAGCGCACGAGCCATGAGGCCGCGGTGCGTGATAAGGCAGATCGATGAGATGAGCCGCGCCGACGGACTTCGAGTCCGCACCTTCGGGGCTCGCGCTACTGCGCCTGACAGAGGTCCAGATTGGTCCCGCGCGGCAGGACCAACCCGGGGCAGGCCGCGTTGCGCATGAGTGCATGGGTTGTGGACCCAAGCATGACGGCCGCGCGCGGGCCGTAGCCGCGAGACCCGGTCACGAGAAGATCCAACTCGGCGCTCTGCGTTGCGAGAACCTCACCGGGCGAGCCTTCGAGCAAGACGCCCTCGCTTGTCGGCTCCTCGGACGACTCGGCCACCACGTTCTCCAGCGCCTCGCGCAGTTCGGCCTTCAAGAGCTGGTTGACCGAGGCTCCACCGGTTCGTCCCGTGGCCACGGCGCCGAAGGCCAGGTGTTGGAAGACGCTGATCACGCGCAGGGAGACTTCGGACCCGCGAGCGAGCACACGACCGGCTTCCAGAGCGTGACGGGACTCGTCCGAGCCGTCGAATGCAACCCCGATCCGTTCAAGCCGCCTCGCACGCTGATCCGCGTAACCACGCGGAGCGAGTGCCACCGGACAGGCCGAGCCAGCGAGTAGGCGTTCCCCCACGCCACCGGGCAGAAGACGCCCCAACGGTCCGCGGTGCGTGGACCCAACCACGATCAGGCCGGTTGTGTCCTGTTCGGTCACTCGCTGGAGCTCTCGGGCGGCGAAGTTACCCGCGACCACCCGAACATCCGCGACCTCCAGTCCCTCGGCTTGGGCGAGTTCCAGGAGGATGTCGCGAGCCTCTTCCCGCAACGCGGTCAGTTCGTCGCCTGAGGGATCAGCGAGCGGGTGGTACGGGAAGACGGTGACCAGAACGGCCGGGGCATGAGTCGCCTGCACTAGCAACTTGCCGAGCGCGAGCGGATCCAGCGAACGCTCCGTCGCGTCGACGGCGATAACGACGTTCCTGGTCACGTAGAGGGAATTGTGGTCGTCCGATCGTGAGTGTGCGGCCAGTGCGTCAAGGCGTTCTGGCGGTATATACACGCGGGAAAGGGGAGCGGGAGCTTAGAGCAGGAGAGAGCGTCTGTCTGTTGTTCGGACCTGTTGTTTTCTAGTGTTGTTTCCCCGGAGCACAACAGGCCGCTGCAGGACATGCACCTCCTGGCAGAGCCGGTGTCCGAGCGGCTGGTGCTGGCGGGCGAGGCGACGGTGCCGCGCCGGCACGGAACGGTGCACGCGGCCTTCGCCTCCGGGCTGAGGGAGGCGGCGCACGCGCTTGGCCGACGCCCCGAGCGGCTGTCGCTCGGCGCGGTCGAGCCGGGCTGGCTCGCATAGTTGACGCCACAAGATTGGCTGCGTCAGCGCGTGCGCACTGCGCTCCGGCCGCCGTGCCCACCGCTCGGGCGTCGTCGCGGCGCGCCGGCAAAGAAGCCCCGCGTGCGGGACCCCGAGCAGAGAGCTTCCTGGAGGTCGCCGGTTCGAGTCCGGGGAAAGGAGCGCTCTGCATCGTGGTCGCTTGGCGCGAGGCCGCGTGGTTAGGGGCCCCAAACTGGATCAGCTGCCACGCCGCTAGTGCTCCCGCGTGAAAGGAGGCATGCGCCCAGACGCCCGGGTTGGACGAGGAGAGGTGTCCAGGCTGAGAGTCCTGCTTCTCAACCAAGGGAGCAGTCGGCGATTGCGCCAGGCAGAAGGGGTCTCCTTCCCGACGAAGCCTGAGAGCGCTCGTCCGTCCGGGGCGGGCGCCGCCTTGGGGGATGCGCGTTGGGGCCGACGCTCCGAGCTACCAATTGAGCTACCAATTTGAGCGAAACTGTGCGGATCTGAGCGAACTAATTTGGCTTTGTAGAGCCGAATCAGACCCCGCGATACCCCGGGTCCCCTGGTTGTGGTCCAGGCGGTCGCGGGTTCGAGTCCCGTCGCTCACCTTCGAGGACCCCTGCTAACGCGGGGGTTCTGTCGTCTCGGCTTTGGTCGCGCCGCCCCGAACGGGGACAGAACAGGGACAGTTTTGTGACGCCCGTCGCGCAATGCTTTAGGCATGAGCACGCAGACGCCCACCAGACACGGCGCGGTCATGCGGACGCCGGCCGACGCCGCCCGGCTAGCGAAGGTCTCGCGGGACACCATCTACAGAGAAATCGACCGTGGTGCCCTGCGGGCGCTGCACGTCGGCAGGCTGCTCCGCATCGACCCGCACGACTTCCGCCGCTGGCTGAAAGGCGGAACCGAACGGGCTTGCTCGGGTAGCTCCAAGGGCAACGGGCCGGCCGCTCCGGCGGCCGGTGCTTGTCTCGGGGGTCGGAATGGCTGACGAGGGGCAGGTGAGCCCTCAGTCCCGTCTTCTGGCTGCGGGGTTTGGTCGGATGTTGGAGTGGTGGGTTACGCCTGACGGCGCCCAGGCTGGGTCTGGTGACAGTTCGCGGACGAGATGATGTCCCTCCTCACGCTCAGCGACGAACAGGCAGCGGCCAATGAGGGGTAGGGGACGGTCGCCGCTCCGAGCGCACCGAACCAAAGACCGCCGCATATGTCGTCATGAGAGGAACTGGAAGTTGGGATTGGGACGACGGTTGAACGATGGGATGGCCGACGGTGGAGCGGCGTAGCGTCCGACTGACCGACCGGATGTTCCTGCAGCTGGACGCGCTCGCCGCGGAGCGTGGGGTGGACCGGACCAGGCTGGTGAGGCGGTTTACTCAGGCGGGGTTGCGTGACCGTCCGGCGCCGCCCTCCGACACGCCGTCGGAGGAAGAGTTGCTCGAGTTGTTGGCGGAGAAGGCCCGGATGGGGAACGTAGCGGCGATCCGGACGTTGCTGGTGCGCGAGGAGCAGAAGGATCCGCGGGCGCAGGCGTTGGCGCTGTTCGAGGAGATGGCGGGGCGACGGCAGTGAGCGCGTTACTGCTCAACGCGTTCAGGGTGCTCGGCTCGGGTCCGTCGAGGCGGGAGGTAGCGCTGGTGGCCAAGGCGCTCCGCGAGTCCGGCGATGTGGAGGTTGGGCCGCTGCTCGACTACGCGAACAACCGAGATCTGTGGGAGCGGTGCATCGCGCTCGCCGACGAGGCCGGCGCGTACGGGTTCGTTGCGCTTGACCTTGCGCTGGCGTTCCATAACCGGAGGCGTTCGCCAAGCTTGTAAGGGGCGAAGACGACCATCTGCCGCCAAGACCGGTGGATGTAGATGCACGCACACCGCTCCTTACGCGCCCGCCGAGGGAGTCTGCGACGCATGAGCCGGACGGCAACAAGGGCACGGGGGGGGCATCCCGGCCCGGCCGGAGTTTGAAGAGGTCGATCGCTGGTACCTCGAGCAGCACCCGGAGGGTGCGTGAGAGGTGGTGGGGAGAGCCTTTTGGCGTCGGGGCAGACGATCAGCTGTGCAGGTGGCCTCGAGGAGCTCCCGATTGGTCGTAGCGGCGCAACGCCGAGCTCGGTTCGCAGTGATTAACGGACGAAACCTGCGAAGCCCGCGTGGAACGTCTCCCAGCAGCGCCACCGTTGCAGGTTTCGGACCAAGAAACTGCAAACTCCTGAACCTTTCGAGGCGTCCTGCGTTGAAGCCTCAGGAACCTCTCCAGGACGGCCGGCGAAACCGCTGGCTTCTGAGGACCGCGTGCCGGTAGTTTCGGATCGGGGCGGACTGCGGCTGTCGGGAGGCGCCCGCCCGTTCCTTTCGCGTGGCGCGGGAAGGCCGTCGAAGGAACCCGTCGCGCATTCCTGGGTTCTTGGGCACTGCGCCCGAGGCTCGTGTTCGGCCAGAGATGCGTAGGCCGAGGAGGCCCGGCTTCCAATGTGAAGTCGAGGTCGCCTTAGGGGCGGCACCCGTCAGGCAGCCCATGCCGACGTCCTGAGACAGGCGGTCGTCGACCTGCTACACCTGTGGCCATCCGTAGCGCAAACACGTAGTCGCCGCCACGAGACAGAACCTGCACCCCTCCGCACGCTGCTTCGCCGGAACCCGACGAGCAGCCGCGATCGTCACTGCAGCCGCCACGCTGGCGCTCGCGTGTGCCGCGACCGCCGCTCAGCCGGCGGCCGATTTCATGGTTACGTCGTCGGCGCCCACCGCGGGGCTGGCGGCTTCCTACGACGCGGTGCTGTCTCCCGCCTATCGCGGCGCGGCGGTCGAGTGGGACTTCGACGGAGACTCACGCGACGTCTTCGAGACGCAGGGCGCCTCGGTCGCGCACGTGTACACGACGGCGGGCGAAAAGCAGGTGCGCATGCGGGTGCTCAAGCAAGGCAAGGTCAAGGCGGTGGTCACAAAGACCATCTATGTAAACCCGCGTCCAGTCGAGCCCGTCGCGGGGCCGTATACCGATCCGACGCCGGCTCCGGTCGCGCCGTCGCCGACCCGAGCCGGTGACCCCGCCGTCGTCGATGGAGCGACACCCCTGATGATGCCCTTCCCCATCGTGCGGATCGCAGGGCAGCTCCTGCCGTGGGGAGCGCGGGTCCGGCTGCTCACCGTCACCGCCCCGCCGGGGGCGGTGGTGACCGCTCGCTGCCGCGGGGAGGGCTGCCCCCTGCGGTCGCTCCGCCGACGGTCGCGCGCCCAGCCCATTCGCATCCGCGGTCTTGAGCGTCGCCTGATCGCGGGAATCCGGGTGGAGATACTCGTGCGCCAGCGCGGTTTTGTCGGCAAGTACACCCGCTTCCGGATCCGCAACGGGGTCCGGCTGCCGCTAAGGGACGATCGTTGCCTGCTTCCTGGCCGTCGAACGCCGGTCTACTGTTCGTTCGGGTAGAGGCTCAAGCGCCCGGAACTCGTATCGCGAGACGCTGCGAGCACCTGCTTGACCACCCTGACGTTCTCCTACGCCATCGCCTACTCCTGAAGGCGCACGGCATTGCTGAAGTCTTGCTTCCACCAGGACCGCCGGTAACCGGGTACGGGATGCGGACCTGCCGGTTGCTTGGCGCGTTTTAACGGCCACCCGGCACGGGCAGACTCCAAGGCGAACCCAACCCGAGGGGGGTCTGGAGCAATGGACTTTGGCCACGACGGGGGTCGGGCGTGGCCCATAACCAAGGAGCGTGGGTTTACCTACGCCCTCGACCTGCCCCACGACGCCACGGCGATGACCCTGGAGCAGCTGGACCGGCTGATCGCGTACTACGACGAGCTGAGTACACGTTATGACGAAGCCCTCACGCGGCTGGATGCGGCGCGCGACCAAACCAAGGCGGCGCGGAGCGATTCTGAACGTGGAAGTCTCGGAAGCTTGCGAGAGCTCAACGCCGCCCACTGCTGGACCGAGGCCTTCGCCGACTACAGCTGGTGCAGGGACGAAATTGAAGCGATCGCCGCCTACGCGGAACCCCTAAAGGTGGATGCCGGCGGGTGACCGTGAGGCCTATGAAGCAGCTGCTTCTGTTTCCTAGGGGGGCCAGCGGCCGCTGAGGTCTACCGCCTTGGGGGGCACCCGTGAAGGTCTGGCGGCGGCAAGCGGTCCGCATTTCGCAAAGCGAAGCGACGAGCTGGCTTCTCCGTGTGGCGCGGTCGCGTAATTGGCGAGCGACGGCCAGCGTTGCGGTAAGTGCGATTAAGACGAGGCGAGTCAGGTCCAAGCCCGCGCTTTGCGGCCTGGCTACGCGACCCCGGGCGGGTGGCGCAAAGTCGTTCAGCATTGGCTTAAGGGGACAGCGGCTCACCTTACGTGGCGGGGGCACGGCAGCGGGCCGTTAGGCTGCCGTGGCCCCTTCCGAAACAGCTGGCCTGTCGGGGAGTTCGAAAGGGAAGAGAGAGGGCTGGCGAAGGCGGGCGCAGGATGTTCACGCTTTGAGGATGTTCACGCTTTGAGGCCGGGAGCGAAGGCGCGAAGCCGACTCGCGCCTCGCTCCCGCTGGCCTCCGAGGCGTCAGGGCGCTGTGTACGCCCAGGTCGCGTCGACGAACGTGTCACCGACTGTGGAGGCGTCCCACTTCAGCTTGAAGCCGTAGGGGCTGGCGCCCGTGCCAAACAGCACCGAGTACCCGTTGAGGTTGAACGCGTGATCGGCGCCTGACACGTAGATGCACACCTTTCCCGCCGGGGCTGTCGGATTGGCGGGATTGCCCGTGCAGCCTACGTCGGTGTCGGTGGTCGTCGGCGCGGTTTGTCCGCCGGCGTTCTGCCAGCCAGCGACGTTGACGAACACGGCGTCGTCGCCGAGCGCGTTGGCCGCCGGGATCGGCAGCGTGACGTCGATCCCAAAATCACTCGCGGTGGCGTCAAACGCGTGAAAGTCGCCGCCCACGGCCCCGTGGATGGTCCTGCCGCTCGGAACCGGACTGAGCGCGGACGCGCCGGGATCGCCCTTGTCGCCCTTCCGGCCCCTGGGTAGCTGGCCGGCCCTGAAGTCCTTGGCCAGCAGCGAGCCATCCCTCACCTTGCGCGAAGTGACGGCGTTCCTCCTGATCTTCGCCCAGGTGACGGCGTTCCTCTTGATCTTGGCCGAGGTGACTGCGTTGTTCTTGAGTTGCCGAGTGCCGACGCTGTTCCTCGGCAAAGTCGCGGCATACGCCGTCCCGGTCAGGGCAATGCAGAGGGCCACCAAACCGATGTGGTGCCGGCGGAGGTAAGAAACGAATCCGGCCGCCATTGTGTGCTCCTTCCGTCAGTGGTTGGAGGGTTCCCTACGCCTAAGAACGCCGGACGGCTCGCAAGGTTCAGCAGTTCAGAGCGGTCGCTCAAACCAGCCACCCGCCACCCAGCGTCGCCACCGTACGAAGCGCGGCGGTGCCCTGGCCCGCCATGCCCAGCCGCCTGCCGAACTCGCCCACCGCTCGATGCCTCGACAAACAGAAGGTCATGGGATACAGGCACCAAGAAGTCGAAAACTGCGTACGGCGCGATCCGATTACGGCGGGCGGTCAACCGCGCGGGATCGGCGTAGGCCATCCAGAGCGATCTCGACGCTCTCCCTGCGACATCGCCCACCCCCGTATCCCGCTATCGCTTTTCGTCTCTATGAAGAAGCGCCCGTTGTCAAGTGTGGTTGGTCTTTGGTGGTCGGGGACTTCCTTTGGCCTGCGGGTTTGGGAGCATCGCTCATGTCTCTATGGCCGCTTCGGCGAGCGGATCGTGCGAAATGGGACCGTTCACTCCTGGGCGCGAGTCCAAAAGGGACGGTCTATGCCGCCAGACGAAACGCGGCGCCTCTGGGAGCGAACTGCTGGTTGCGAGAAAGCATGTGCCAGATCGCGTGGGTGAGGCGGCGGGCGATGTCGATCTGGGCGACCTTGGCTCCGCGCTGGGTGCCGAGGCGCCGCTTCGTGCGCTGATAGCGCTCTGCGTAGGCGGGGTGCTTGAGCGCGTGCATGGTCGCCTCGAGCAGCGCCCAGCGCAGGTAGCTGGGACCGTGCTTGGTCAGCGGGCCGCGGCGATCTTTGTCTCCCGACTGGTTGACGCGCGGGCACAGACCGGTGTAGCCGGTCAGCTTCTGCGGCGATGAGAACCGCTCGATCTCGCCGAGCTCGCCGGCGATCGTGAACGCAAGCACCCAGCCGATCCCGGCAGCGCTCATCAGCAGCGGAATGAGGAGGCCCGCCAAGGCGGGCCCTCCTGCCGGCCGCACGTGCACGGCCGAGGCTCATCCCGGGTGGTTGTTTCCGCCCGGGTTCGGTATTCCGCCCCGAGGCTCGGTGGTGGGAATCTCGTCTCCGCCGCGGTTGCCGGCGTTGAACGAGCTGCCGGGGTCACCGCCATAGCAGTGCTCGCCCTCGACGAAGGTGACGGCGTCGCTGCCGTTCCCATTTCCGGCGTTGCACTTGGCCTTGGGCTTCGGGGGCTCCGCTTCTGGCGGTTCGGGCTTTGGCTCTTCTGGCTTGGGCTCGTCGGGCTTGGTGCCGCCCTTGTGCCCGTGCTTCTTGCATTTGTGCCTGTCGTGCTTCTTGCATTTCTGCTTCTGGTGCTTCTTCAGTTTCTTGCACTCGTGCTTTTTTGTAGGCGTCGGCGCGGGGTCTTCGGAGCCCCCCAAGCCGTTACCGGAAAGGCCACGCCGAGCGCCAGAGCCGCTGCGATCGCGATGGTCAACATCCTCCGGGTGCTGGATCTCATGGTTCCTCCCTAGGTAGGCGGGCCTCGGCCCGAAAGATGGCTCTCACCCGGGGGAACGCGCCAGCGCCGTTCAGGTTCGGAAGTTGGATCGCGGGGTCGCTTGCCCGGGACCCTCCGTGCGCGTTACTTGGGGCTAGGGCTTGATCTTGTGCTTGGGCTTCTCGACGGGCGGGGGCGCAGGTACGGAATTCCCGACCGCGGGCGCTGCCGGTGCCTGGTCCTCGACCTTCGGACGCGGTCGCCCCGGCGGCTTCAGCTTCGCGCCGTTCGCGCTGTTGCCGCCCTTCGCTCCATTTGCGCCGTTGCCGGGCGGCCCATCCCGCCCAAGTCTCGCCTGCCCCGGGGGGTCGCGCTGTTATCGGCGTTCTTGGCCCGTCCGGGAGGCGCGCTGGCGTCGGCTTTTCTGGCCTGTCCCGGCGGCGGCGCCTTGCCCTGCGCCTTTGCCTGCCCGGGCGACGCGCCGTGGGTCGGCGGCCGCTTGGCCGGCGCGGGCGAAGCCTCGGGCCTGGGGGTATCAGCGCCGGCGCGCGTCTGGGCGTTTCCGGCCCGGTTGGCATCCGGCGTCGAGAGCGGCTGAAGACGCGGCGTTCGCCGGGACTCTTGCACGGCTGCCTGCGAGCCCGTTACCGCGTGTTGGGAGGGATGCTTTTCAGCACCAGTGTTGGGAGCACGCGCTTCGCGGCGTGACTCGAGCGCACCCGGTACGGCGATCGCAGTTCCGCCAGCCAGCACGGCGATGGCCGCGACCTTGGCGAGCGCTCCGCCTCCGAAGGCGCCGGCCACTGACGACAGCCCAACCGCCAGGCCGCCGCCCGCCGACCCGCTGCCGATCCCGAGGGCCGCCAGCACGCTCGACTTCAGGCCCAGGCTGGGCACAACCGGCAGAGCCGCGGCCAGCAACTTCCGTTGGTTGCGCACCTCTTCGCGGTAGCCTCGACACGCCGCGCACTCGCGCAGGTGCATTCGCAACGGGGTTCGCCGCAATGAGCCACCGCTCAGATTCGCGAGCTGCTCCTGGATCTCAACGCAGGGCGTCACGCGCGCTCGGCGGCGGTCCATCAGGGCGCCGCGGGCGCGAAACACCAGCGCCTTCACTCGGGCCACCTCACAGCCGAGCGCCGCGGCGACCTGGGCGTGGGACATGTCACTGACCTCCGCGAGCAGCAGCGCCGCGCGCTGCTCATCCGGAAGCTCGCGAACATCGGCGAGCAACTGGCGGAGCTCGGCCCGCCCTTCCACCTGCTCGCCCAAGCCGCTGGTTGGCAGTTCCCCAAGCTCGGCCGGCGGCTCGCGCCGCGCACGCAGCATCGAAAGGCACCGGTTGCGGGCAATCGTGAACAGCCAGGGCTTCAGCGCGACGACTCGGTCGGATCGGCGCAGGAGGTCGCTGTGAGCGGCCGCGAACGTGAGCTGGACGGCGTCCTCGGCCTCCTCGCGCGAGGAGAGCATGTGGTGGCAAAAGGCCAGCAAGCCCGGCGCATAGCGCTCGAAGACCACCTCGAACGCCGGCTCGTTGCCGCGGCGGATCTGCTCGACGAGCCGCTCGTCGGCGACCAGAGAAAGCAGCCGACGAGACCGGACAATAGGCCGCGCGATCGATCGAGCCCCGGCTGAAGCTGCATCCATGCTGAATGTCCCTTACCCGCCGCTTGCGCTCTGGACTCCGACGCCTTCGATCAAGGTAACGCAATCCGTCAGCGAAGGTTCGTGACGAAGGTTCGTGACTAACTCCCGAACCTACTCGTTCCTCACGCGTTGGTATTGGCAATGACCAGAGTTCTCCTGGCCTTGGCGCTCCTGGCCGGCCTCGCCGCGCCGCCCGGCGTCCCGGCCAAGCCAGACCACTCCGACGAGCGCGCGGCCAAGCAACAGTGCAAGTCTGAGCGGGGCCGATCCAACGCGACGCGCGAAGCGTTCCGCGCCAGGTACGAGACGTCAGACCGTTGCGTCCGCAGGAAGACGGCCGAGGAGCATGCCGAGAACGAGGCGGCCAACAAGAACGCGGCCAAGCAATGCAAGGCCGAGCGCGACGACCCGCAGTTCGCCGAAGAACACCAGGGGAAGACCTTCGAGGAGTTCTACGGAACCAACGAAAACCTCAACAACGCCTACGGCAAATGCGTGTCTTCCAATGCCAAAGCCCACAAGGACGACATGGACGCCGAGGACGAGGAAATGGCGGAGAAGCGCAAGAACGCCGCCAGGAAGTGCGCCGCGGAACGGGGCGAGATGGGAACGGAGGCCTTCGCCGCCGAATACCGAAGCAACCACAATCGGCGAAACGCCTTCGGCAGATGCGTGTCGAAGAACGCTCGGGAGTCAGACGACTAAAAGCCGCCTCCCACCGATGGGAAGGGCGTTGACAGGCCTCCCTTCCTAAGACGGCGAAGAGCTCCTTCCCGGGGGCTCTTCGTCGTTGAGTGTCGTGGCGGGTGAAGTGCCATTCGAACGCCCGGGGTAACGGATGTTCGACTGACGCACCGGCTCAAGCTACGCGCGGCCGTGAGTGGTGTGCACGTGGCCGAGTCGCTCTCGGGTCGAGTCGACGCGCTCGCAAGGGACGAGCAGGGATTGCAGGGGCCGAGGGAGCTGGCTTTCGCTTCCGTGACACGGCGCTAGCGCTACGACAGCTGCGTCCAAGCGGCGCAGGCCGAGCACCCGCTGGGCGTGGCTGGGCTCACTGCCGAGGAACGGAGGAGTCTTCGAGTTACTTCGACGACGACCTCCTCAGTGAGGAGGACCGTCCGCCCGAGATCAGCGCCCGCCCGCTTGAACGCCGTCGCGATGCCATCGAAGATTGCTCTCGCCTGCCGTGGTGAGCGGCCGCGCATTCATAGGCGGAGGGGACGGCGGCTCAGCGTGCTCTCCTTCCGCTCGGAGGGGCCGCCCCAGGAGTGAATCTCGGAGGGCTATACCCGAACCTTGAGATCCCGCTGGCGTTCCTTGGGGAAAGGAGACGGCTGGCGGAGGTCTACGGCCGCTGAGGCAAGGAGAAGCCATGAAGAACGGAACGAACATCAAGGCCGTGCGCGAAATGGAGGTCAGGCCCACAGCCCATGGCCGGGGCCTACTGGCCACGATCGAACTGCGCTGCGATGACAACCGGCTCTGGCAGGTGAACGGAGAGGTCTGCGGCAGCGACACCGAAGCTCTGGTGCAGGTAGCGCTCTGCCTCGATGCGCTGGCGCATGAGCGCGAGAAGAAGCGCGCCAGCCACGGGGCGGCGGTTGCATGAGCACCTTCACCTATATGGCCCCGATCATGGTCGCGACGGCGCTCCATCCCGCAGCTCCCAACCGCCGGAAGACAGGCACGTGCCGCTCCTCCTGGCGCCTCTCGTCAGAGGCCTCCATGAGCGCGACTCTACCCAGAGGGGATTCTTGCGACTCGCCGACACCTCGAAGCGTTTCAGGGCGCTAAGGCCCAGGTGAAATCGCGTCCGAACGAGGTCGCTCCTGCGCCGGGCGCGACCTATCCAAGGTCCCGGTATCCGCGGCGCCGGCGAAGCTGCACCCTGATGGTGTCCGTATTTGAGCACAGTCGCAATGCCGCCGCTGCAGGGCACGGGGTGCCACAGCTTCTGCCCAAAACTGATCTCTTGCCCCGTACTCCCCATCGCCGCCAAGATCGGCCCTACAAGCCTGACGGTTAGAAGAGGTTCGCTGACGCCGCGGCGTAAGAGCAGGTCTGCGCCCGAGCGGGGGGAGCGAAGGTCACGCAAAGGAGAACCAGACCCGTGACGGAGACGCCCATAGCGCCCCAACCGCACGCGCTCTTTCTGAACACGATGAGTCCACAGTACGGCCGCTCGTAAGGTCGCGTAGCCTCTCGTCCGGCCGCGCGGTCGCACAACCACCGGCCTCCTTCCACCACCTCAGCGTGCCCAGCTCGACGAAGGCAACGGTTCCGATTCGTTGCGTGCCTTCTCGACCTGCTCCAGCGTCCTACGCAGGAAGAGAGGCGAACCGCTTCGCTGTCCCTTCCCATGACACCCGATGCTCGGTGCTTGGACAGCGTGCCGCTCTAAGCGCGATAGCGAGCATCGCTCCCACCCCACGGATATGCCCGCCTCGGACGACAAACCGACAACCAGCACGCAGCCCCGGAGCCCCGCTTTGCGCGGGAAAGGAGGCGTGCCGGCTAACGGCAATGAGAGTGTGCGAAATGAAATTTGTCGGACAGGACCCGCGGCCACGCGGCCCGTCAACAGCGAGAGCTACCCGCTGCCGACCTCCAGGAACGCCTCGTAGCGCTTGACCTCCCGCTCCGCGCGCGAGCGCTCCTCCGACTCCTCCTCGGCGTTCTCCACGTTCGACCGTGCCTCCTTGAGCTTCGACTCGAAAGCGGAGCGGTCGATGTCGTCCGGGGCGATCGCCTCCTCCACCAGCACCAGCGCGGAGTTCTCGACCACCTGCAGGTAGCCCTCGCCCTGGGCGAAGCGCACGATGTCGGACTCCGACTTGTAGAGGCGGAGCTCGGTCGGCTCCAGGATGGCCATCAGCGGCGCGTGGTTGGCCAGCACCCCGATGGAGCCGGTCACCGTGCGGGTCGAGACCATCTCGACCTCGTCGTCGAAGACCTTCCCCTCCGGGGTCAGGACCTCGACGGGGAACTTACTTCTCGCCATCGCCGTTCTCGTCCCCCTCGGACTCGCCGGAGCCCTCGGACTCCTCCGATTCCTCGGGCTCGTCCGACTCACCGCGCGCGGCCTCGACGACGTCGTCGACCGTGCCCTTGAGCAGGAACGCGCGCTCTGGCAGCTCGTCGTGCTTGCCCTCGATGATCTCCTTGAAGGAGCGCACCGTGTCCTCGATCGGCACGTATACCCCCGGCGTGCCCGTGAACGCCTCCGCCACGAAGAACGGCTGCGAGAGGAAGCGCTCCACCCGGCGGGCACGCTGCACGGTCACCCGGTCCTCGTCGGAGAGCTCGTCGATGCCGAGAATCGCGATGATGTCCTGCAGCTCGGTGTAGCGCTGAAGGATCTCGCGCACCTGGTTCGCGACCTGAAAGTGCTCCTCGCCCACGATGTCGGGCTTGAGGATCGTCGAGGTCGAGTCGAGCGGGTCGACCGCCGGGTAGATGCCCTTCTCGGCGATCGCCCGCGAGAGCGTCGTCGTGGCGTTGAGGTGAGCGAACACCGAGGCCGGCGCGGGGTCGGTGAGGTCGTCGGCCGGCACGTAGATGGCCTGGATCGACGTGACCGAGCCCTCTCGCGTGGACGTGATCCGCTCCTGCAGCTGGCCCATCTCCGTCTCGAGCGTCGGCTGGTAGCCGACCTGCGAAGGCATCCGGCCGAGCAACGCCGACACCTCCGAGCCCGCCTGCACGAACCGGAAGATGTTGTCGATGAAGAGCAGCACGTCCTGGCCCTGCTCGCGGAAGTACTCGGCCATCGTCAGTCCAGAGAGCGCCACCCGCATGCGCGCGCCGGGCGGCTCGTTCATCTGGCCGAACACGAGCATCGTCTTTTCGATGACGCCGGACTCGGTCATCTCGAGCCAGAGATCGTTGCCCTCGCGCGAGCGCTCGCCCACCCCGCAGAACGCCGACAGCCCGCCGTGCTCGGCGGCAAGGTTGTGGATCAGCTCCTGGATCAGCACGGTCTTGCCCACGCCCGCCCCGCCGAACAGTCCGACCTTCCCGCCCTGGGCGTAGGGAGCGAGCAGGTCCACGACCTTGATCCCGGTCTCGAACATCTCGCGGGTAGGAGTCAGGTCCTCCACCGAAGGCGCGGGCCGATGGATCGGCCAGCGTTCGTCGAACTTGACCTCACCGGCGTCGTCGATCGGGTCGCCGAGCAGGTTGAAGATGCGCCCGAGCGTACCCTCCCCCACCGGAACCGTGATTGGACTGCCGGTATCGGTGACCTTCGCTCCCCGGGACAGGCCCTCGGTGGCGTCCATCGCCACGGTGCGTACGCGGTCGTCGCCGAGGTGCTGCTGCACCTCGAGCACGAGCCGGCTCATCGTCGGCTGAGCTTCGTCGCCCTCGGATTCCCGGTCCGGGTCGAGCTCGACCTCCAAGGCGTTGTAGATCTCGGGCAGGTGCTCGGGCGGGAAGGCGACCTCGACGACCACGCCCTGCACCTCCTCCACCGTGCCGGTGTTGGCCTCGCGGCTCTCCCGCTGGTCCTGCTGCTCCTGGGTTTCCGTTGCGGCTTCCACATGTCTCCTTAGGCCGTAAGCACCGGGCTAGCCCGGTGCGCACGGTTCGCTATCTCAGTCCTTCAGCCCCGGCGACCACTTCCATGATCTCCTGGGTGATTTCGGCTTGGCGCTGGCGGTTGGCCTCGAGGGTCAGGTTGTCGATCAGGTCGCCGGCGTTGTCGGAGGCGCTGCGCATGGCGCTCATGCGCGCGCCGTGCTCGGACGCGGTCGATTCGAGCAGCGCGCGGTAGATCGAGATCTCCACGTAGTCGGGAACCAGCCGGGCGAGGATCTCCTCGGGCCCGGGCTCGTAGATCCAGAGCGCGCGTGAGTGCTGATCGCCTTCGTGGTGATCGCCGTCGTCCTCGCCGTCCTCATCGTCGCCACCGAGCACGTCCGCCTGCTGCAGCGGCAACAGCGTCTCGTGACGCACCTCCTGGTTGATCGCCGAGATGTAGCCGTTGTAGAAGATCTCCACACGGTCGACCTTGTCGTCGACATAGGCAGATGTGAGACCGTCGGCGATCGCGCGCGCGTCGGCGAAGGTCGGGCGGTCGGTGAACCCCGTCCAGCTGCCGCCCACCTCGAGCTGCCGGAACTCGAGCGAGGAAACGCCGCGCCGTCCCGACGCGTACCAGAGCACCTCCTCGCCGTCGCCTCGCAGCTCCGCCGCGCGCCGGTTGCCGGCGCGCATGATCTGGGAGTTGAAGGGCCCCGCCAGGCCGCGGTCGCCGGTCACGAGCAGGATGCCGACCGTCGACACGCTCTCCTTCTCCTGCAGGATCGGCAGGTTAGGGATGTTCTCCGCGGCCTGCGAGGCGCGCGAGGTCATGCGCCGGAGGGCGTCGGCGTAGGGGCGCAGGTGTGCAATCCGCTGCTCGGCGCGCCGCAATCGCGCAGCGGAGATCATCTCCATCGCGCGCGTGATCTTGCGGATGTTCTTCACCGAGCCGATACGCCCGCGGATCTCCTTCAGGGAAGCCATACAGGACTAGGCCGGGGCCGCCTCCGTGTCCTTCTCCTTGCCAGGCTCCTCACCCTCATCGGGGGCCTTGGCCTCGGCGCTCTCGTCGTCGCCCCCCTCGTCCTCGTCCCGGTCGCCGTCGCCCTCGTCCTCGCCGCGGTCCCGGGCCTCGCGCTCCTCGCGGGTCAGCACGCGATCGGACTCGCCCTCCTCGATCGGATTGCCCTCGGCGTCGAAGTCGGGGCCGAAGTCGTCGATCGCCTCGGCGATGCAGTTTCCGAGGCGATCCTCGATCGAGTCGTCCCAGTTGCCGTCGGCGATCTGGTCCATCAGGTCGGAGTCCTCGGAGTGCAGGCGCTGCAGCATCATCTCGTGGAACTCCCGGATGCGCTCGACCTTGATGCGGTCGAGGTAGCCGCCGGTCCCCGAATAGATCGCCGCCACCTGGTTCTCGACCGGCCAGGGATCGCGCTCGTCCTGGTTGAGCGCCTCGACCAGTCGGGCGCCGCGGTTGAGCGTGGCCTGGGTGTCGGCATCGAGGTCGGAGCCGAACTGGGAGAAGGCCTCGAGCTCGCGATACTGAGAGAGCTCGAGCCGCAGCCGCCCCGCCACCTTGCGCATCGGCGTCGTCTGCGCCGAGCCGCCCACGCGTGACACCGAGATGCCCACGTTGATGGCGGGCCGCACACCCGAGCGGAACAGGTCCGCCTGCAGGAAGATCTGGCCGTCGGTGATCGAGATGACGTTGGTCGGGATGTAAGCCGACACGTCGCCCGCCTGCGTCTCGATGACCGGTAGGGCGGTGAACGAGCCGCCGCCCAGGTCGTCGTTCAGCTTGACCGAGCGCTCGAGCAGGCGCGAGTGCAGGTAGAAGACGTCGCCGGGGTAGGCCTCGCGGCCGGGTGGGCGGCGCAGCAGCAGCGACATCTGGCGGTAGGCGAACGCGTGCTTGGTCAGGTCGTCGTAGATGGCCAGCGCATGTCGGCCGTCGTAGAGGAAGTGCTCGGCCATCGCGGCGCCCGCGTAGGGAGCGAGGAACTTGATCGGCGCGGCCTCGTCGGCCGGCGCGGCCACGATGATCGAATGGTCGAGCGCGCCCGCGTCCTCCAGCTGGCGGGCCACGTCGACCACGACCGACATCCGCTGCCCGATCGCCACGTAGATGCAGACCAGGTCCTGGCCCTTGTTGTTGATGATCGCGTCGACGCAGATCGAGGTCTTGCCCGTCTGGCGATCGCCGATGATCAGCTCGCGCTGGCCGCGACCGACGTTGGTCATGGAGTCGATCGCCTTGATGCCGGTCAGCATCGGCTCCTTGACCGGCTGGCGGGCGACCACGCCGGGCGCCTTGAACTCCGCCGGGCGCGTGGTCTCGGTGTTGATGTCGCCCTTGCCGTCGAGGGGCTCGCCCAGCGGATTGACGATTCGGCCCAGCAGCTCGTCGCCCACCGGTACCTCGAGCAGGCGCCCGGTGCGCTTGACCTGGTCGCCCTCCTCGACCTTGTCCCAATCGCCGAAGAGCACGGCGCCGACGTTGTCGGACTCGAGGTTGAGCGCGAGCCCGGTCACGTCGTGGGGCAACTCGAGCAGCTCACTCGACATCGCGTTGTCGAGCCCATGGACGCGGGAGATGCCGTCGGCTACCGAGAGCACCGTGCCGACCTCAGAGAGGTCCGCGCCGCCGTCCTCGAGCCCCTGGATGCGGTCCTTGAGGATGCTCGTGATCTCGTCTGGCTTGATCTGCACTGGGAAAGTTCTCCTTAGGAGGCCTAAACGGCCTTGGCCACTTGCTTTCGAAGTTGTTCGAGGCGGTTGCGGACGGTGGCGTCGAGCACCATGTTGCCCACGCGCACCTGGAGGCCCCCGAGCACGCCGGGATCCACCTTCGAGGCCAGCTCGACCTCGCGGCCGGTCTGGTCCTCGATGCGCTTGCCGATGTCTTTCACGAGCCCCTCGTCGAGGTCCACCGCGCTAGTCACGGTCACCGGGAGCAGCTTGTTCTCCTCGGCCCACATGGCATCGAAGGTTCGCCGGATGCGAAACAGCGCGGGCATGCGGTGGCGCTCGGCGAGCAGCTCGAGGAAGTTGACGAGCCGCTCGTCCGCGTCGCTCACGATCCGCGTGACGCCGTCCCTCTTCTCCTCGCTCGAGAAGTAGGGCGAGAAGAGGAAGACCTGGAGGTTGCGGTCCTCGTCGAGAGCGTCCGCGAACTCGCCGAGCTCGTCGTGCACGCGATCGAGGACGCCGTCGTCCCGGGCCGCCTCGAACAGCGCGCGAGCATAGACCTCGGCGAGCTCTTGCATCTACCCGCGCTCGCCTCCGTTGCCCGTCTCCGGGCCCGCCAGCGCGGTGAAGTCGACTTCGTGCAGCGCGTCCTCGATGAGCCGCCGGTGATCCTCCGGCGTGAGCGACTTGCGTGTGACCTTCTCGGTCGCGATCACGGTGAGGTCGGCCACCTCCTTACGGATCTCATCGAGCGCGCGACGCGTCTCGGTCTCGATGTCGCGCCGCGTGGCGGCCATCAGCTCCTCCCGCTGGCGGTTGGCCTCCGCCTTCGTCTCGTCGGCGAGCGAGTCGGCCGCCTTGCGGGCGCGGGCCGTGATGTCCTCAGCCTGCTCGCGGGCCTCCCTGAGCCGCGCGCGGTACTCCTCGAGCAGCTCGTCGGCTTCCTGCTTGGAGCGAGCGGCGGCGTCGATCGAGTCCTCGATCGCCTGGCGGCGGCGGTCCAGTGCCTCCGCTATGCGCGGAAACGCGAGCTTGTTGAGCAGATAGAGGGTGGTGCCGAAGGCGAGCAGGGTCCAGATCATCAACCCCACGTTGGGGCTGACGAGGAAGGAGCCGCCGCCTTCTTCCTGTGCGAACAGGAACATCGTCTAGAGGAAGAAGGCGATCAGGCCGAAGATGAACGCGTAGAAGACGATCGCCTCGGTCAGGGCGAACCCGAGCCACTGGATGCTCGTGATCTCCTCGCGCATCTCGGGCTGACGGGTGACCGACTCGATCACCTTGCCGAAGATGTAGCCGACTCCGATGCCCGGGCCGATCGTGCCCAGGCCGGCGCCGACGCCGAGCGCGATCGCCTTCAGGCCGTCGTCGGAGACCTGGGCTATCGGGAGCAGGAATTCCATGGGTCCTCCTTAGTGTCCTCCGGCGCTTGCCTCGCCGAAGTAGATGGATGTGAGCGTGGCGAAGATGAAGGCCTGGAGCGTCGCGATCAGGCCGATCTCGAAGATGAAGAAGGCGACCGCAATCGGCAGGGTGATCCAGCCCAGAGCGGTCAGGCCCAGCAGAACCGCCAGCCCGCCGCCCATGAACAGGATGAGCAGATGGCCCGCGAGGATATTCGCGAAGAGTCGTACGGACAGCGAGATGATCCGCACGAACTGGGAGATCACCTCGATGATGAAGATCGGGACCGCGGCGGCGCCGCTGACCCCGCCCGGCAGCCAGCCCTTGAAGTACTTGACCAGGCCGTGCTTGCGTATGCCCTCGAGCTGGTAGAGGAAGAACACCGTGAGCGTGAGCACGAGCGGGATCGACAGGTTCGCCGTGGCGGCGTAGAGCGAGAAGGCGGGGAAGTCGATTCCGGCGATGTCGATCGTCTCGTGGTCGTTCACCGGCAATGGGATGTAGCCGAGCATGTTCGAGAACCAGATGAAGAAGAAGAGAGTGGCCACGAACGGGAACCACTTGGCCGCGGCCGCGGCGGGCATGTTGTTCCTGGCGATCTGGGAATAGGTCAGGTCGTAGGCGCCTTCGACGATCGTCTGCGTGCGGTTCGGCTTCTGCTGCATGCGCCTGGCGATGTAGACCATCGTTCCCACGGTCAGCACGCAGGTCAAAAGCAGGTAAAGAACGGCCTTGTTGAAGGACAGGTCGAGACCGCCGATCTTGATCTCGATCCAGGGAGTGAGGCGGAACTCCTCCGCGGGCTGAAACTCGTCGTTCTTGCCGTCGGAGCCGAAGACGACGTAGAGCAGGACGGCCACCCCGAGGTAGATCCCGATGGCGAGCGCGACCTTGGCCCTCGTGCTCACTTGGCGCCCTCGCCCCTGGCCTCGAAGGGCCGGGCGATCATCTGCCCGGTGAAGTAGAGGGTGAAGAGGACGATCGAGAGTATGGCCGCCGCCAGGCCGGCCTCGCGCTCGCTCAGCCCGACCAGGAAGATCGTGCCCGCCACCAGCCAGCCGCGCGCGAGCATCGACCCGGTCATCAGGCTGGCCACGGTGCGAGGGTCGTCGGATTCGCGCGCACGCTTCTCAATGAGAAGCTGTACCCCGCGCTGCGCAAGCCAAGCACCCGCGGCCCCGGCCCAGCCCAGAAGCGGCAGGTCCGCCGCGATGAAGATCGGCAGGGCGAGCGCCAGCACCACGAGGTCGAGGAATCGCATCATGCGCAGCGGCATGGGTTCGGATGCTTTCAGAGCGTGCGCCATCAAGGGGGTGTCCCGAGAGAGGGCGACGGCGGGGCGGGCGGGCTGGGCACCGTCTCGGGGGGTCCCCCAGTCTACTCGACCGCGAGACTTTGTGACTACTTTGTGACACTTAGCTCGGGCCCTCAAGTCGCCCCGAGCGATGCCGAATTGAGGGGTGATGCGGCGCACCGTCCTGGCGATCCTCGCGCTGTCAACGCTGCCTCTGGTGGCATGCGGCGAGCAGCAGAGCTCGCCACCCTGCGGCGAGCCGCTCGGCGGGTCGACCGTGGAGGCGGTCTACCGGCTGCCGGCGGGCGACGCGCGCGAGGCGGCCGCCCGCGTCTGCACGCGCCTGCGCGTGCTCGGTGCCGACCGGGCTCAGGTGAGGGCTGACGGCGCCGATCGCGTCCGCGTCGTGGTTGCGGACGCCGAGGAACCGCGAGCCGCGGTGGAGGCCCTGGTCGCGGGCACCTCGCTCGAGTTCCACGACTGGGAGCCGAGCGTGCTCGGAAACCGCGGGCCCTCAGCCCCGTTCGCCGGCGGGACGGCGCTGTTCGAAGCGGTCGAGCTGGCCTCGGCCCCGAAGCGGCCCGCCGAGCTCCGCTACCTCTTCGGCCCCGACGAGCGCCCGCTGGGTGGACCGGCGAGAAGCTGCCGGGAGCTGCTCTCGCCCTACCGTCACGAGCCCGGACGGGCGAGCTATCCGCCAGACACGGCGTGCGGGGGCCGGCTGCGCGCGCTCGGCGGCGGCGGCCCGCCCGCGGGCAGCCGGGTGCTGGGAACGCCCGCCGGTGTCGCCGTGATCGAGGACCAGCGCATCCCCGGCCAGCCCCCGCAGCTTCATCGCTACTTCGTGATCGCGGACGACCCGGACCTGACAGCGGCGGACATCGAGAACCCCAGGCCGGACACCGACGAGGTCACCGGCGAGCCGGTGGTGTCCTTCGACTTCACCCCCTCCGGGCGCCGGGCCTTCAAGCGGCTCACCCGGCGTGTCGGTGCCCGGGCGGCGCGGGTGGCCGCCGCGACCGGTGCGTCGGAAAGCTCGTTCCAGCATTTCGCGATCGTCGTCGACCACCGGATCTTCTCGCTGGCCGCCATCGACCCCGCAGGGAACCCGAACGGCATCGACGCCCAGGGCGCCCAGATCGCCGGAATCGGCTCGCGCGCGGCCGCCCGGCGGCTGGCCCGCCGGCTTGGGGCCACGCCGCTGGGCGACGAGCTCGAGCTGGTTTCGCTGCGCCGCTCCTAGGCCTGACGGACCTCGACCCTGCCCTCGGTGACCCGGGTCTCGTACACCGGCTGGGGCGACGACGCGGGACCCTGTTCCACGGACCCGTCGGCGAGCCTGAAGCGGCTGGCGTGCCAGGGGCAGGTGACGCTGCCGTCCGCCACCTCGCCCTCGTGGAGCGGGCCGCCGCGGTGGGTGCAGCGATCGTCGAGCGCGTGGATGCCGTCGCGGTCGCGCACGATCAGGACGTCCACGTCGCCCGCCCGGACGCACACGGGCGAGCCTTCGGACAGCTCGGCCTCGGCAACGGTCGGCGTCCACTCCTCCGGGCCCTTCTCGAAGACCGTCTGGTTGACGCCGACACCCTCGACGAACGAGAGGTGCCCGCCGAGGTGACCGCCGGCCGCCGCCGCCCCCGCACCGGCGAGCGCCAGCATGCGTCCGCCGCCGCGGCGCCGGGCGAAGTAGGAAGCCGTGAACAAGCCGAGGGCGGTGACGTTCGCGGCGGCATGCACCAACCCCGTGCGGCGCACGGTCTCGTTCCCCACCTCGGTGTCCGCCCAATCGGAATAGCCGGCCGCCGCCGTGGGCAGCGCCGCGAGTATTCCGGCGGCCACGAGCCGGCGGGCGGCGGTGCGCGACTCGCTTCCGCCGATCCAGTCGAGCATCACTGCGCTGGTCCACGAGCCGATTGGAACATCGGTGAGCAGCGGGTGAAGCGGGTGCCCGAGCGGCGTGCCGCTCAGCACGTCCTTCACCGGCCCGGCGGGCAAAATCGACCTCACCGCCTTGCCCAGGCGCTTGGCCGGGGCGTCGAGCGCCTCGAGTTGCCCCGTCGTGGCGGCCAGCCGGTGCAGCCTCGGTGTCTCGTACCGCAGTTCTTCCGTCTCAGCCATCCATCGCTCCCTCGGTAGCTCTCCGAGCGCTCCTACCCGCTGCGGGCGCCCGCAACGCTCTAAGCCGAGTCCTTGGCGCCGGGGCGCAGCACCAACACCTCGACCGGGGAGCTCTCGAGCAGCCAGGCCACATCGGCGGCCTCGAAGCCCTCGCTTACGGATGTCTTTGCCGCCACGGCTACTGTGTCGAACCGCTCACGGTCCATCAGCAGCGACAGCGCGTGACGAGCCGTGCGCCCTCCCTCGATACGGGAGTCCACCCGCACGCCCTCCTTCGTGGCGCGTTGCTCGATGAGCTCGAGCAGCGGCACGGCCTCCTCGCATTGACGTTCCGGCAGCGCGGCCTCCAGGGACAGCTGGTGGGGGACCAGCGCCAGGTACGCCGGGACCAGCGTGGCGTCGCGCGCCTTCGCCAGATCGAGGATCAACTCCAGCGCCGCCCGGGACACCGTCGAGCCGGTGAAGGGGAAGAGGATTCGGAGCCCCGAGCCGTTTCCACCGGCTCGCGCACGGAGCGCGCGGCTCACTGGGCCGCGTCCAGGCGCCGAGAGCGGTCGGCAACAATCCGCACGTCCACGCCGGGCATCTTGCGGATGATCCGGTCGGGCAGGGACTCGGAGAAACGCCGCAACCCGGTGTGCGGCCGGGGCTGCCCGATCAGCACGTAGGTGGTCCCCCGCTCGGCAGCCACTTGGGCGGCCGTCTCCACCAGGTCGTCTCCCTCCTCCACCACCAGCTCCGCTCCGAGGACCGACGCGAGCCGGCGCATCGCCTCGAGCTGCTCGCGGTCCTCTCCTCGCGGCGGAGAGCCGGGCGGCTGAACGTAGAGCAGGTCGAGTTTGGCGCCGAGGCGCTGCGCCGAACGCCAGGCTCGCCGAACCAACCGCTGGGAGCGCGGCCGCGGTGTGACGAGCGCCAGTACCCGCTCGGCGAGCGCGGTGTGCGCCTCGTCGGCCAGCAACTCCTCACGCGTGCCGAGCACCTCCGCGGCGGGCCGCCCGCGCTTGGACTCGACCTCCTCGGCGGTCTGAAGTAGCGCCACCTCGCGGAGTGCCGCCAGGTTCTCGACTCGGAAGAAGTTGTTGAGCGCGGCCGGCACCCGCTCCGCCGGGTACACCTTCCCCTCGCGCAGCCTGGCGATCAGCGCCTGAGGAGTGAGATCCACGAGCACCACCTCGTCGGCGGAAGCGAGCACCCAATCGGGGAAGGTCTCGCGAACTCGCACACCTGTGAGCTCGGCCACGCGGTCGTTGAGCGACTCGAGGTGCTGGACGTTGACCGTGGAGAAGACGTCGATGCCCGCGTCGAGCACGTCCTCGATGTCCTCGTAGCGCTTGCCGTGCTCGACCCCCGGGGCGTTGGTATGGGCGAGCTCGTCGATCAGGCAGAGCTGGGGCGCCCGATGGAAGATCGCAGGCAGGTCCATCTCATCCACGGCGGCCCCCCGGTACTCCACCTTGCGACGGGGCAGACGTTCGAGCCCCTCGGCCTGAGCCTCGGTCTCGGGCCGCGCGTGGGGCTCGAGATAGCCGATCACCACGTCGCGTCCAGCTGCACGCTCGGCCTGGCCCTCCTGCAGCATTCGGTAGGTCTTGCCCACCCCTGCCGCCATGCCTAGGAAGATCTTGTAGTGACCCCGCCCGTTGCTAGGCATGGGCGCATTGTCCCCGACGCTCAGGCGCCGAGCAGATTGTGAACGAGCAGGTCGATGAGCTTGATGCCGATGAAGGGAGCGATGATGCCTCCCAAGCCGTAGATCAGAAGGTTACGTCGCAGCAGCGCGGTGGCGCCGATCGGCCGGTAGCGGACGCCGCGCAGGGCGAGCGGCACGAGCATGGGGATGATCAGCGCGTTAAAGACGATGGCCGAGATGATGGCCGACTCGGGAGTGCCCAGGTCCATGATGTTGAGCCGGTCGAGCGGACCCGACGAGTCGCCCGAGGCGACATAGGCGGTGGCGAAGATCGCGGGCAGGATGGCGAAGTACTTGGCGATGTCGTTGGCCACGGAGAACGTGGTCAGGGCGCCGCGGGTGATCAGCAGTTGTTTGCCGATCTCGACGATCTCGATCAATTTCGTCGGGTTGGAGTCGAGGTCGACCATGTTGCCCGCCTCGCGCGCCGCCTGGGTTCCGGTGTTCATCGCCACGCCGACGTCGGCCTGAGCCAGCGCAGGAGCGTCGTTGGTGCCGTCGCCGGTCATGGCCACCAAACGGCCCTCGCGCTGCTCTTCGCGGATCAGCTCGAGCTTTCGCTCGGGGGTGGCCTCGGCGAGGAAATCGTCGACGCCAGACTCATCGGCGATCTTGGTCGCGGTGAGCGGGTTGTCGCCCGTCACCATGACCGTGCGAATGCCCATCGCGCGCATCTGGTCGAACCGGTGCCTCATTCCCTCCTTGACCACGTCCTTGAGATAGACCACGCCGAGCACCTGCGAGTCGCGCGCCACGGCCAGCGGGGTTCCGCCCTCCGAAGCCACGCGATCGACTACCGACTTGAGCTCCGGCGGCGCCTGGCCGCCCTCGGCGGCGACGAAATTGATGATCGCGTCCCCGGCGCCCTTGCGCAGGCGGTAGCCGTCGAGGTCGACGCCGCTCATACGTGTCTCGGCCGAGAAGGGCACGAAGTGGGCGCTCGCATCGAACGAGTGCTCACGAATCCCGTACTGCTTGGCCAGCACGACGATCGAGCGGCCCTCGGGCGTCTCATCGGCCAGCGAGGCGACCTGAGCGGCTTCCGCCAGCGCCGCTTCCTCGACTCCGGGCATAGGCAGGAACTCGGTGGCCTCGCGGTTGCCGAGCGTGATGGTGCCGGTCTTGTCCAGGAGGAGCACATCGACATCCCCCGAGGCTTCAACCGACCGCCCGGACAGAGCCAGGACGTTGCGGCGTACGAGGCGGTCCATGCCGGCTATGCCGATGGCCGAGAGCAGCGCGCCGATGGTGGTGGGTATCAGCGCCACGAGCAGGGCGATCAGTGTGGCGATCGAGATGTTGGTGTCCGCGAACTCCGCGAAGGGCCGCAGCGTGATCACCACGATCAGGAAGATCAGGGTCAGGCCGGCGAGCAGGATGCCCAGTGCGATCTCATTCGGTGTCTTGCGCCGGGACGCGCCCTCCACCAGGGCGATCATGCGGTCCAGGAAGCTTTCGCCCGGCAGCTGGGTGATCTCCACGACGATGCGGTCGGATAGCACCTTGGTGCCGCCGGTGACCGCACTTCGGTCGCCGCCCGACTCGCGGATCACGGGAGCGGACTCGCCGGTCACGGCCGACTCGTCGACCGAGGCGATGCCATCGATCACCGTGCCGTCGCCGGGAATGAATTCGCCCGCCTCGACCACCACGACGTCGCCACGGGTCAAGTCGGAGGCCGACTTCTCCCCCCCATCGAGAAGGCGGGCCGGCGTTTCGGTGCGCATCGCCCGCAGGGCCTCGGCCTGCGCCTTGCCGCGACCCTCGGCGAGCGCCTCGGCCAGATTGGCGAATACGACGGTCAACCACAGCCAGAGGGCGACGACGAAAGTGAACCAGGCGGGCTCGTCGCCACCGCCAAGCGGCTCGCCGCCGAAGGCCTGAATCAGCCAGCCGAACGTGGTAATGGCGGCACCGATCTCGACCACGAACATGACCGGGTTGCGGAACTGTACGCGCGGATCGAGCTTGGCGAAACTGGCAATGATCGCCTGGCGCAACGCGGCGCCACCGAAGAGGCTCCCCCGAGGCTTCATCACGCGCCCCCAACATCGTCGAGCGCCAGGTTGAGCTCCAGGACGTTCACACCCGGCTCGCCGAACACGCCGAGCGAGCGGTCGTCGGTGTTCTCCTCGATCAGCTCGAGCACGCGAGCGAGCTCGAGGCCGCGCTCCTCCGCGACTCTGCGAGCCTGGATCTCGGCGTTGTCAGGGGAGATGTGGGGGTCGACCCCGGAAGCGGCGGACTGCACGGCGTCCGGGGGCACGTCAGCGGCGCGGAGCTCCGGGTTGAACTCCCGTTCGCGTTTCAGGTAGGTCGCGAGGTTGTCCTCGAAGTAGGTCCTCAGCTCGGCGTTGTTGGGGCCTAGGTTGTTGAAGAAGGTGGCGTTGGGGCTGTAGTCCGTAACCGAAGGCCGCGACTGGAAGTAGCGCGCTCCGCCGCGGCCACTGAAGTCCTGGCCGATGAGGCGCGAGCCGACGACCTCGCCGTCGCGCTCGATCTGGCTGCCGTCGGCCTTGTTGGGCCAGGCTACCTGGGCGATGCCCGTGGTGAGCAGGGGATAGGCGAGACCCAGCAGCAGCGTGAAGATCACGATGCCCAGGGCGGAGTTGATGAGGTCGCGTCGCACGTTCCTAGAAGAGTTGGTCGGTGAGTCCCTGCACGATCGGACCGAGCAGGAAGGCGGGGAAGAAAGTCAGAGCGGCGACGATCACGATCGTGGCGATCACGAGGGTCACGAACGTGCCCGTGTCGGTGCGGAACGTGCCCGGGCCCAGCGGGGATACGCGCTTCGGCGCGAGAGCGCCCGCGACGGCGAGCGCGGCCACGAGGGGCACGAATCGCCCGAACAGCATGGCCGCGCCGCCCAGGAGGTCGGCGAAGGTGATGCCGAAGGCGCCGACGTTCGTTCCGTTCGGCTGGACATAACCGGTGTAGCCGGCGAAGGCGGAGCCGTTGTTGTTGGTCTGGGAGAGGTAGGCGTATAGGGATTCCGAGAAGCCCTGCGGCCCGGGGTTGTATACAGAGGGCGCTCCGTACTTCGTGGCGACCGCCAGCGCCGTGGCGGTGAGCACCGCGAGCGGCACGAACAACGTGCCCACCATCACCAGCTTGACCTCGCGGGCTTCGATCTTCTTGCCCAGGTACTCAGGCGTGCGACCGACCATGAGGCCGGCGATGAACACCGCGAGGACGACGAAGAGCAGCATCCCGTAGAGCCCGGAGCCCACGCCGCCGAATACGACCTCGCCGGTCGAGATGTTGAACATCGGAACCAGACCGCCGACGCCGGTGAGCGAGTCGAAGGCGGCGTTCACTGCGCCGCACGACGCCACCGTGGTGATGGCCGTGAACAGCGCGCTGGAGGCGATGCCGAAGCGCTGCTCCTTGCCCTCGAGGTTGCCCGGGTCGCCGGTGAGGCCGGCCAGCTGCTGCGCCGGCGAGGAGTCACCCTCGGCCGCGTAGACCACCGCCACCGAGGCGACGAACATGAGCAGCATCGCGGCGTAGAGGGCCCAGCCCTGCCGGCGGTTGCCGACGAAGCGGCCGAAGACCGAGGTCAGCCCCGCCGGGATGATCAGGATGAGCAGCATCTCCACGAAGTTCGAGATCCCGCTGGGGTTCTCGAAGGGCATCGCGCTGTTGACGTTGAAGAAGCCGCCCCCGTTGGTGCCCAGCAGCTTGATGGCCTCCTGGGAGGCCACCGGACCGAGCGCCAGGGTCTGATCTCCGGCGCTCGTATAGGGACCGAGGGACTGGATGACCCCCTGAGAGACCAGGAACAGCGCCGCCACGAAGGAGATGGGCACCAGCACGTAGAGCAGCGTGCGTGTGAGGTCCTGCCAGAAGTTTCCGAGCGACGTCCCGGAGCGCGCCGCAAACCCGCGGATGACCGCGATCGCCACTGCGATGCCCACCCCCGCGGAGATGAAGTTCTGCACCGCGAGCCCGGTCATCTGCGAGAAGTAGGAGAGCGTCGTCTCGCCCCCGTAGTACTGCCAGTTGGTGTTGGTGATGAAGGAGGAGGCGGTGTTGAAGCTCAGGTCCCAGGTTCCCGAGTCGAGCCCCTCGGGGTTGAAGGGGTGAATGCCCTGGGTGCGCAGGATCAGGTAGAGGAAGGCCCAGAAGAGGCCGGAGAAGACCAACACCGAGCGTGCATAGGACTTCCAGTCCTGACCCAGCCCGGGATCGACGCGCAGCAGGCCATAGATACCGCGCTCAATCGGTGCGAGCAGGGTGACCTCACCGCGATAGACACGCGCCATGTAGCCGCCGATGAGCGGCGTAAGCACCGTCAGGACCGCCACGTAGATCCCTATCTGCAGCCAGCCCTGGGCGCTCACAGGCGCTCACCGCGAAGCAGCGCATACAGCAGGTAGACGACCACGAGCACCGACACCACCAGCCCGAAGAGCTCGGCGCCACTCATACGCGATCGAGGCCTTCGATCAGCAGCAGCACAAGGGCGAAAGCGGCCAGGGCGAGGAGGACGGAGATCAGGTCCATGTGTGTCAGGCGAGGTGGAGCGCCGCGCGCGCCTGCCGCAGGGCCGGGCCCAGCTCCCCCGGGCGACTGGTCACGAAGCAGGGTGAGCAGCTGTCGGTCAGCAGGCGCTCGACGCACGCGATCCCGCGCGGCTTGAGGTCGTCGGGCGAGCTGAGGTCGCGTGCCAGCTCCAGAAACAGCTCCCGATCGGCGAGGATCTCGCGGCGGTTGAGAGGCACCTGGGACGTCATGCCGGAGCGGGGTTCCTCGGCGGCCTCGACCATCCGGCGCAGGCCGACAGCCAGGCCGTTTCGCCAGCGCCGCGAGCTGAGCTGGCGGACACGACGGGCGAGCTCCGGGCTCTCGTGCGGGTCGGCGCCTTGGGCGATACGCCGGTCCAGTGAGCGCTTGTGGAGCCACACTCGGGCCGGCTGCATGAGTGCGGACGAGGTCATGCCACCAGCTTGGGCGCCGGTGCGGCAAGGCGGCGTCAAGAAGCGCCCTGCCGGTATCAAGATTGCGTCAAGACGCGTTTAAGCGGTAACCGATACCCGGGTCGGTGCGGATGAGGGCGGGCGCGCCGGGCACGGGCTCGATCTTTCGCCGCAGGTTGGCGATGTGCACGCGCAGCGTGTGGGTGTCGTCCTCGTAGGCATGGCCCCAGACCTCACCGAGCAGCGCGCGGTGGGTCATGAGCCGGCCGCGGTTTCGTGCCAGCACGCGCAGCAGGTCGAACTCGATCGGGGTCAGGTGGATCTCCTGGCCGTCTCGCAGGACCCGGTGACCGGCCAGGTCGATCTCGAGACCGTTCACCGTCAGCACGGGCTCCTCGCCGCGGCCCGCCCGGCGCAGTGCTGCGTTGAGCCGGGCCACCAGCTCGCCCGGGCCGAACGGCTTGGTCACATAGTCGTCCGCACCCGCCTCGAGGGCACGGACCTTCTGGCTCTCCTCGCCGACGGCGGAGAGAACCAGAATCGGCATCTGCGACCACTCCCGTATTGCCCGAGTCACGCCGATCCCGTCTCCGTCGGGCAGGATCAGGTCGAGGATCGCCGCGTCGGGGACCTTCAGCGCGGCGACATCGAGTGCCTCCTCGGCACTCTGGGAGGTGAGCACCTCGAAGCCCGCGTCACGGAGGATCACGCGCAGCGCGCGCAGGATCTGGGCCTCGTCGTCGCAGACGAGTATCCGCTCGCCGCTCATGTGGCCGTCGCGGGCACCGGCAGCGACAGCACGATCGTGGTCCCCTGTCCGGGCAACGACTCCGCCCGGATGCGCCCGCCGTTCGCTTCGATGAACCCTCGGGCGATGGCCAGGCCGAGTCCGGTGCCCGAGTGCTCGCCGGCGGATTGGAACGGCTCGAAGATCCGCTCGAGCTTCTCGCGCGCCACTCCGGGCCCACGATCACCGATTCGCAGCAGAAGTTGCCGGCCGGAGTTGCGTGCCCGCACGGTTACCGGCTCTCCCGCCGCGTACCGGCGTGCGTTGTCGAGCACGTTGGCCAGGGCTCGCTCGATCTGCGCGGCATCGGCCTGTATGAGCGGCAGATCGGGTTCGATCTGGACGTCGAATCCGCCGGGCGGCGGCTGGACCGAGTCGATCGTGGCGCGCAGGACCTCCTCGATCGAGACCCAGTCGGGGTGGGACTCCACCCCGCCGGCCTGCAGCCGGGACAGATCGAGCAGGTTGTCGACCAGTCGGGCCAGGCGCTCGCTCTCGAGGGCGATCACCGAGACCAGCTCCCGGCGCGAGTCCGCCGAGAGGGTCTCGGATCCGAGTCCGCCGGCGGCCGTGGTGATTGCCGTGAGCGGCGAGCGCAGGTCGTGAGAGACCGATCGCAGCACGGCGGTCTTGACCACGTTGGAACGTCGCAGCGCCTTGGTCTCGACCACCTGGGTCTCCAGCTCATCTCGCTTTCGCGCCGCCATCACGAGCGTCTCCAGCCCGGGCACCACCCGGTCCTGAAGCGCCTCCAGCACAGCCGGGTCGGCGTCGCGCGGCACCAGCACCGTCCCCACCCGTGAACCGTCCACGATCAGCGGTAGGGCGCGCCGGCGCTCGTCCGAGTCGGCCCACGCCAGCTCGATCCCGACCGAGGGCAGCCCGAAGGTCGTGGCAATGCGTTGACCCGCCGTGCGCAGCGACTCTTCCAGCTGAGCGCCGCCGAGGAGGATGCGGGCCATCTCGGCGGTGAGGTCGGCCTCGGCGCGTCGCGTCTCCGCCTCCTGGGCGCGCGCCCGTGCAGCGCCGGCCAGTCCGCTGATCACCGTCGCGGCAACGAGGAAGACGCCCAGCGCGACCCAGTTCTCCCCGTTGGCGATGGTCAAGGTCCCGGTCGGAGGAATGTGGAAGAAGTTGAAGGCGACCGCGCTCAGCAAGGCCGTGAGCAGGCCGACCCGCAGGCCCCAGAAGCTCGATACGAACAGGACCGCGAGCATGTACACCACGCCCGTGGACACCACCGGGACCAGCTCGCGCAGGCCGAAGATGACCGCAGTGACGAGCGCGACAGAGCCCACGGCGGCGAGCGCTCCCACGGCAGGTGAACGCTGCTGCAGCACCTCCCAATCTTCGCGCACCCGCAGGCGGCTGGTCAGGAAAAGGCGTCCCAGCTCTCGAGCGAGGGCAGCGGATCGAAGGGCCGCCCGCCCTCATACCAGCCGGGCGCGGTCCACATCTCGAAGTGCAGGTGACATCCCGTGGCGCGCCCGGTGTCGCCCACCTCGCCGATCTTCTGGCCGGTGAAGACACGATCGCCCGTGCGGACCAGCGGTGGCTTACGCATGTGCATGTACACGTGATCGATGCGCGTGCCCGCCGCATCCAGCACCACGTAGTTGCCGGCGGCTGCGTGGTAGCCCGCGTATTGCACCTTGCCGCCGCGGGCCAGCGCAAGCTTGGTGCCGCAGCGCGCGAACATGTCCTGGCCCTGGTGGCCGCGGCCGCCGCCGAAGTTGTTGGTATCGCTTTGGCCGAGGTCATGGCGGCCGCGGATCGGGAACAGGTGGTCGGCGAAGAAGAACCGGTTGGCGGCGGAAGCGGCGCTGGCGAGCCCTGCCACCTGGAAGTGATAGGCGCCGGTCAGGCCCACCCCGCCGTCGCCCTTGCCGTTCCACCTGACCTCGGCTGGCTGTCCGGGCGCGCCCTGCACGTCCCAAGAGCGCACGACCTCGTTGGTCGTCTCGCTGAGCAGCTCCACGTGCGCGGCTTGCTCGATGCTGAAGGTCGGCCGGCGCCGGCCGGCGTAGAAGTAGCGCGAGTCGGGTGAAAGGTCGAGAGGCTTGGGCTTGGGAGCGTCCGCGACGCTGACCCGGAAGCTCGTGGTGGAGCTGTTGCCCCAGCGGTCGATGAGCGTCAAGCGCCCGGAGGGCGCTTCGGCGGGTACCACCGCCACCACGTAGCGTCCGGCGCGCTTGACGGCGCCGGCCCTGACGTCGTCGCGCTTGGTGGGCCGCCCCAGAAAGGCGATCCTGGTCACGTTCTCCAGTTTCGAGCCGCGCACCACGAAGCTGCGACCGCGCAGCAGCTTCGATCCTGGGCACGAAGCGCCGGGGGACTCGAGGCACTCGGCCTCGCGAGGCGCCGGAGCGCCCGGCGCCGCGGCACCGCCACCGCCCTGAGCGAAGGCGGGGCCGGCGACAGCCATCGGGATACCGGTGAGCAGCAACACCAGCACGTGCTTGAACGACAAGGGCAACGGCCTCTCTTGATCGACGCCTCCGGGGTTAGCTGACGGGCTCGCGCTGAAGAGACTGCGCTCGGACGCCTAGGTCCGTTCGCCCCAACCACCTGGTTCCCCCGTACCGCCGCAGGGCGGATTCGGCAGGCTTTACGAAGCGCGTGAGGCTAGCACCGCGATCCACGGAAAGCACGTCGCGCACGGTCAACCGCGACAATCCGCGTGGTGTGGATCCAGGAGCAGATCTCGCTCGCGCCTCGCGCGCGCGGCTTTCATCTGATCACCGACGAGGTCACCGCCGGCGTGCCGGCCCTGGGCCGCATCGCCGTGGGCGTGGCGCTGGTCTTCATGCGACACACCTCCGCCTCGCTGACCCTCAACGAAAATGCCTCGCCGGACGTCCGGCGCGACTTCGCCGCATGGTTCGACCGAGCCGTGCCCGACGCGGCCGACTACTTCGCACACACCCTCGAAGGACCCGACGACATGCCGGCTCACATCAAGACCTCGCTGACCGGTTCCTCGCTGGTGCTGCCCGTTCGCGACGGACGGCTGGCCCTCGGCACCTGGCAGGGCATCTACCTCTGCGAGCACCGCGATGACGGGGGCGCGCGTGAGCTGATCGTGACCGCGTTCGGAGACGACGCGCGCTGAGCCCATCCGCCCAATGTGCGAACATCTGTTCGTGCGCTGGGACAACCTAAAGGTCGAGAAGCGGGAGGCGGCGGCTCTCCCCGGCTACCGTGAGCCGGCCGCCATCCGCACCTTCGACGCGCCCGAGGCGATGGACGTCCGGTTCTACGAGGTCCAGGCGAAGTCGATCCTCAACCGCGTCCCGAAGGCCTCGCGGATGCCGTTTCGGTGGACGATCAATCCGTTCAGAGGATGCACTCATGCTTGTGTCTACTGCTTTGCTCGGCCCACTCACACCTATCTCGACTTCAACGCCGGCCGTGACTTCGAGCGCGAGATCGTCGTCAAGGTCAACACGCCGGAGCTCGCGCGGGCCGAGCTCATGCGGCCGAAGTGGAAGCGCGAGCACGTCGCTCTCGGGACCAACACCGACCCCTACCAGTGGGTCGAGAAGAAGTACGAGCTGCTGCCGGGCGTGTGGGAGGCGATGCGCGACTCGCGGACGCCGTGCTCGGTGTTGACCAAGTCGCCGCTGCTGCTGCGCGACATCGACCTGTTCCGGCAGATCCCGAGCTTCGCCGCCAACCTCTCCATTCCCACCCTCGACGTGAAGGCGTGGCGCGCCAGCGAGCCGCACACCCCTCACCCGCGCAAGCGCATCGAGGCGGTGGCCGAGCTCAACCGGGCGGGCATTCCCACGGGGGTCCTCATCGCTCCGCTGATGCCGGGCATCAACGACGATCCGCGGCAGGTCGAGGAGATCCTCGAGCTCTGTGCCGACGCGGGCGCGGTGTCGATCGGAGGGATCTGCCTCCACCTGCGCGGTGAGGTGCGCGGCATCTTCATGGACTGGCTGCGCTCCTACCGCCCCGATCTCGTGCCGCGCTACGAGAAGCTCTACGCGCGCGGGGCCTACGCTCCGAAGGAGGAGCAGGAGCGCCTTTCGGGCATGATCCGCAAGGGGCGCCGGGTCACACCACGCGGCGGACTTCCTCCGCGACCCCGAGGAACCCGAGCTGGCGGAGCCGGAGCCCGAGCAGGCGTCACTGTTCTAGCGAACCAACCACCCACCGAAGAGGCCGGAGGGTGCTCCGCCGGACGAAGGCGGACGCGTCCGGCATCCCCGGCCGCAGAGCATGTCAGAGCGAGCCGCATGCGGCGAGCGAACGAGCGCAAAGCGCGAGGCTCTGCGGACGGGCGATGACGGACGCGGCCGCCCGACCACAACCGCCCGGGCAAGGCCCAAAGAGCTACTCCCGCCCAACCGCCTCGAAGTCCCCCGTCTCCACCTCCCGCTCGATCTCGTGCTCGATCTGCGAGTCGCTGAGCGCCGGGATCTCCCCCGTCTCCACCTGACGACGCAGCTCGCGCTCGCGAAATCGCTTGAACTTGAGGATCTCCAGCACGATCACCAGATAGATGCTCGCGGCGAACGCGACCAGGGCAAAGGCGCCGATCACCAGCGCCCACCCGGCGTTCAGCGTTCCATCGTCGTCGGAGTAGGGCACGAAGCGCATGGCCAGGGCGAGCGCGGCCAGCGACAGCGTCCAGCCATAGAGGTAGAGCACGGTGCGCCGCTGGGAGAAGCCGATGTTGGCGAAGCGGTGATGGAAATGCCAGCGGTCGGCTGAGTAGACCGGACGGCCGTACTTGATCCGCTTGGCCACCACGAAGGTGGCGTCTAGCGCGGGCACGGCAAGGATCAGCAACGGGAAGAACAGGGCCACTACGGCTGCGGTCTTGAGCACCCCCTGAATGGCCACGCAGGCGAGTAGCAGCCCCAACAGGTTCGAGCCGGCGTCGCCCATGAAGATCGAGGCCGGATGGAAGTTGTGCCACAAGAAGCCCACCGCTGCCCCGGCGGTGAGCGCCGCCAGCACGCCCGCGGCATCGCGGTTGAGCGAGAGGGCGATGATCGCGAACGTGGCCGCGGCGATTGTGCACACGCCGGCGGCCAGCCCGTCGGCGCCGTCGGTGAAGTTCACGACGTTCATCACCGCGACGATGCCGACGAGGGTGAGGGGATAGCCCCATGAGCCCAGGTCGACCGGCTCGATGAAGGGCAGCGTCATGTTCTCCACCCTCACCTCGGCGAAGACCGGGATGGCGGCCGCGGCGAACTGGCCGACGAGCTTGACGAACGGATGCAGGCCGCCGGGTCGGGCGTCGTCAACCGCGCCGATCAGCGCGATGGCAATGGCCCCAGCCACGATGCCGCGCGTCTCCTGCCCGGCCGGCAGGAAGATGAGCGCGGACACCACGACCGCGACCAGGATGGCGAGGCCGCCCAGCCCGGGGACGGGCCGGTCGTGGAGGTCGCGGTCGCGCGGCTGGTGCAGCACCCCCATCCGGCGGGCCAGCCGCGCTGTGGGCGGGGTCACCGCAAACGCAATGAGAGCCGCGACGAGAAACGCCCACAGGGCATCGAGCTCGTCCATCGCAGGTCAGCCTACTGGCGACCCACGCCGTATCCGGCAATAGCCCGCGCTACGGCTTCAGCACGACCTTGATGGCACGGTCCTCCTTCTTTTGGAAGATCTCGTAGCCGTGCGGCGCCTGCTCGAGCGGGAGCTTGTGCGTCGCGAGACCCTCGGTGTCGAGCGGATCGGAGTCGTCGCTCACCAGCGGGAGGATGTCTTCGACCCAGGCCCACACGTTGGCCTGGCCCATGCGCAACTGCAACTGCTTGTCGAAGAGCTGCATCATGTTGAGCGGGTCCTGCGCTCCGCCGTACACGCCGCTCAGCGACACCGTCCCGCCGCGACGCACCGCGGCAAAGCAGGCGTACAGCGCGCTGAGACGGTCGACGCCCGCCTTCTCGATCATGGGGCGCGCAATCGCGTCGGGCACCAGAGCGGCGGCGGCTTGCGCGATCTTGCCGAAGGGGGCGCCGTGCGCCTCCATGCCGACGGCGTCGATCACCGAGTCGGCCCCGCGCCCGCCGGTCATCTCGCGGATCGCGCCGGCCACATCGTCGACCTCTTCGAGATTCAGCACCTGCACGCCGTGCTCGCGGGCCATCTGGAGCCGCTCAGGGACGAGGTCCACACCGATCACCGAAGCGGCGCCGCGATGGAGCCCGATGCGGGTCGACATCTGGCCGATCGGGCCCAGTCCGAACACGGCCAGCGTCCCGTCCTCGGGCACGGCAGCGTATTCCACGGCCTGCCAGGCCGTGGGAATGACGTCGGAGAGAAACAGAAAGCGCTCGTCGGACGGCCCTTCGGGCACCTTGATCGGACCGAAGTGGGCCTGCGGAACCCGCAGGTACTCGGCCTGGCCGCCCGGCACCTGCCCGTAGAGCTTGGTGTAGCCGAACAGCGACGCTCCCTTGTCCTGCTCACGGACCTGGGTTGTCTCGCACTGGGAGTAGAGCTTGCGCTCACACATCCAGCAGTGGCCGCAGGAGATGTTGAACGGGACCACCACCCGGTCGCCGGGGGTCACGTTCCTGACCTCGCTGCCGACCTCCTCGACCACGCCCATCGGCTCGTGGCCGAGGACGTCGCCCTCGTCGATGAAGGCCCCGAGCACCTCGTAGAGATGAAGGTCGGAGCCGCAGATCGCCGTTGAGGTGATCTTCACGATCGCGTCCGTGGGCTCCTCGATCTTGGGATCCGGTACCGAGTCGACTCGAACGTCGCGCTTGCCGTGCCAGGTGACTGCTTTCATTCCGGCGCCCTTACCCGGCGCCGCTCCGGCGAACCGCGATCAGACGGTCGCGGGCGCCAACTGTGGGTACAGCGGATAGCGCTCGGCCAGGGCCTGTGTGCGCTCGCCGAGCTCGGCCCGCTTGGCGTCGGAGAAGTCACCGCTGAGCGCGGCTCCGATCACCTTGCCGATCTCGCGGAAGTCGTCGACCGTCAGGCCGCGGGTGGCCAGGGCCGGAGTGCCGATACGCAGCCCGGAGGACACCGCCGGGGGGCGCGGATCGAAGGGCACCGCGTTGCGGTTGACGGTGATGCCGATCTCGTGGAGGCGGTCCTCGGCCTGCTGGCCGTCGAGCTCGGAGTCGCGCAGGTCGGCCAGGACGAGGTGCACGTCGGTGCCCCCGGTCAGCACGTTGACCCCCGCGGACACCATCTCCTCGCCGAGGACCGCCGCTCCCTCGCGGGTGCGCTTCTGACGCTCGCGGAAGAGCTCGCTCTGGGCGATCTTCATCGCCACCGCCTTGCCGGCAATCACGTGCATTAGCGGACCGCCCTGGTGGCCGGGGAAGACGCGCGAGTTGATCTTCTTCGCGTACTCCTCGCGGCACATGATCATTCCGCCGCGCGAGCCGCCGAGCGTCTTGTGCGTGGTGGTGGTGACGACGTCGCAGTAGGGGATCGGGCTTGGGTGCTGCTCCGCCGCGACCAGACCGGCGAAGTGCGCCATGTCGGCCATCAGCAGCGCTCCCACCGAATCGGCGATCTCGCGGAAGCGCTGGAAATCGAGCTGGCGGGGATACGCCGACCAGCCCGCGAGGATCAGCTTCGGCTGGGCGTCCTCGGCCAGCCGCTGAAGCTCGTCCATGTCGAGGCGCGAATCCTCCTCGCGCACCCCGTACGCGACGATGTCGAAGTACAGCCCGGAGAAGTTGATCTTCATCCCGTGCGTGAGGTGACCGCCGTGGTCGAGCTTCATGCCGAGGATGCGGTCGCCCGGCTCGAGCAACGCCATGTATGCCGCGGAGTTGGCCTGCGCCCCGGAGTGCGGCTGGACGTTGACGTGCTCGGCGCCGAACACCTCCTTGGCCCGGTCGATGGCGAGCTGTTCGGCCACGTCGACGTGCTCGCAGCCGCCGTAGTAGCGCTTGCCCGGGTAGCCCTCCGCGTACTTGTTCGTGAGGACCGAGCCCTGGCAGTCGAGGACCGCCTGGGGTACGAAGTTCTCCGAGGCGATCATCTCGAGCGTCGACTCCTGGCGTTGCGCCTCGGCGGTGAGCACGTCGGCGATCTCCGGGTCGACGTCGGCGACGGGCTTGGTGAAGTAATCCGGGCTCAGGTCGCTCATCCGATTCACGGTACCGCTTCGAGCAGTCGTTGTCGCACGGTTTCGGCGGACATCGCGCCAGGGCGGACGATGTGGTGGCTGCCGTCCTCGTGGTAGCCGCTGAGATCGACGACGGTCGAGGGCGTGCCGGGCAGCTCGCCGCCGTCGAGGATCATGTCGACGCCGGCGCGGATGTCATCGTCCACTTCGTCGATCCTGCGGGCGTCCGGACCTCCCGAAACGTTCGCGCTGGACTGCAGGATGGGCCAGCGCAGAGCGCTGAGGGCTGTCAGCTCACCCTCCAGCGCCGGCACCCTCAGGCCGAGGACGTCCGGCGTCGGTCCACACGCCAGCGGATAGCGATGCCTGGGGTTGGGCAGCAAGAGGGTGGCCGGGCCCGGCAGCAGAGCTTGGGCGGCGCCGGCGGTCGGGCCGGGCAGCTCGGGTAGCGCCGCCAGCGCCGCCTCCAGTGCGAAGAACATCACCGCGGCCGGCTTGTCGGGCCGCCTTCCCTTGAGGCGGTAGAGGCGCTCGACGCCCTCCTTGGAGTCAGGCTCGGTCGCAAGGCCATAGACAGTGTCGGCGGGGAAGAGCGCGACGCCGCCGACGGATATGCAGCGTTCGAAGGTGGCGACGTCCTCGGGGGTCACTGCGCGATTCCCACCGTAACGCGTTCGTGGCCGGCCAGATCGCGCCGCGTCTCCGGATCACGCAGCAGCGCCCGCACCGCCTCGGCCTGCCCCGGCGCGTGCTCCAGCGCCAGCCGCGTGCCGGGTGGCGCGCCCGCCAACAGCGAGCGAATCGCGTCGAGCCCGTCGACGCCGGAGACGAGCGCCTCGCGCGGCTCCCAGCGAACGATCTCCGGCTGAAGCGACGCCCACTCGTCTTCGCGCACGTACGGCAGGTTGGCCAGCACCATCCCCTCATAGTCCCGGGGAACGCCCGGCGCCACGCCCACGTCGAGTGGGAGCTCCAACCGGGCCGCGTTGGCCAGGGCGACGTCAACGGCGGCCGGGGAGGCGTCTGAGGCCGCGACCACCAGCTCGGGGCGCTCATCGAGCAGCGCGAGCGCCACCGCCCCCGACCCGGTCCCCACGTCGTGGACGCGCGAGCCGGCCGGGAGCTCCAGCCCCACCTCCACGAGCAGCTCGGTCTCCGGCCGCGGGATCAAGACGCGCCGGTCGACCAGCACCTCGATCCGGCGAAAGCCCTTGCGGCCCAGGATGTAGGCAACGGGCTCCCGCGCCACGCGACGGCGCACCCGTTCGCCGATCAGGCGCGCGGCCGCACCCGGCACCGCCATGTCGGGGTCCGCCACCAGGGCGCCCCGGTCGACTCCCAGAGCGTCGGCGATCATCACCTCCGCGTCGAGGCGCGGCGTGTCGCAGCCGGCGGCGGTGAGCGCGTCGAGCGCCGCGCCGAGCGCGTCGCGGACGGTCAAGCGGCGGTGACTTCGAGCATGCGCCGCTTCTCCTCGGACTCGAGCGCGGCGGTGAACTCGTCGAGCTCGCCGGCCATCACGGCCGGAAGGTTCCCCTTGGTCAGCCCGACGCGGTGGTCGGTCACGCGGTCCTGGGGGAAGTTGTACGTGCGGATCTTCTCCGCTCTCTGGCCCGAGCCCACCTGGGCCAAGCGAGCGGCGGCCTGCTCTGCCTGCCGGGCGGCCAGCTCGCGCTCCAGCAGCCGCGCGCGCAGCACGCGCATCGCCTTCTCGCGGTTCTGGAGCTGCGACTTCTCATCCTGCATCGAGACGACCAGACCGGTCGGCTTGTGGGTGATCCGGACCGCGGAGTCGGTGGTGTTGACCGACTGCCCGCCCGGCCCCGACGAGCGGTACACGTCGACCTGCAGGTCGCCGGGGTCGATCTTGACGTCGACCTCGTCCGCCTCGGGCAACACCGCCACGGTCGCGGTCGAGGTGTGGATGCGCCCCTGCGACTCCGTCTCGGGGACACGCTGGACGCGATGGGTGCCGCCCTCGTACTTGAACACGCTGTAGGCGCCTTGCCCCTTCACGGCCAGCGTGAAATGGCCGTCGCCGATCTCGAGAGCCTCTGGCCGAAAGCCCCGGTTCTCGGCGTAGCGGGTGAGCATCCGGTACAGGTCGGCGGCGAACAGGCCGGCCTCCTCCCCACCGGTGCCCGGCCGGATCTCGACGATCACGTCCTTGTCGTCGTTGGGGTCGGGCTCGACCATGGCCAGGCGGATCTCCTCCTCGAGCTCGGCGAGCCGCTCCTCGGAGGAGCGCAGCAGCTCGCGCAGCTCCGGGTCATCGCCGTCCTCGGCCAGGAGCTCGCGTGCCCCCGCGGCGTCGTCGGTGGCCCGCCGCCACTGAGCGGCGAGCTCGTGAGCCCCCTCGAGCTGGCGGTAGGCACGACCGACCTGGGCGTAGCGGCGCTGGTCGCCGATCACCTCGGGGTCGGACATCTGACTGGAGAGCTCGGCGAAGCGGCTCTCGATCTGCTCCACGAGCTTCTCGATCACTCCATGGAGGGTAAGGCCCGGCGGGCGACGACCTCAGAGCAGGCTGCCTCCGGGCGGCACGATCCACAGCTTCTGCGCTCGGCTCACGAGCTCCTCGGGGTCCACCTCGCCCACGGACTCGGCGCCGTGCTCAGTCATCCAGCGCGCCAGAGCCGCCCACTCCCGGGCGACGGAGCCCACGCGCGCCGTCGGGCCCCAGCCGGTCGCCTCCCGCAGCTCCTGCGCCCGGGCCTCGACCTCCGCGAGCGTGACCTCGGCGAACGGCTTCGAGCGGCCCCCGGCGTGGACCCGCTCGGCGAGGATGGCGGCCGCGTCCTTTTCCCCCGACCCGCTCATTAGATGTCGGGCTGCTCCGCGGCGCCCCGGGCCGCGGCGACCGCGAGTTGGCCGTACGCGATGCCGCCGTCGTTGGGAGGCAGCCGCTCCGGCACCAGGACTCTCAGGCCCGCCGCCCCGAGGAGCGCCTCCGTGTGCTCGAGCAGACGGCGGTTCTGAAAGACGCCGCCCGAGAGCACCACCACCTCGGTGCCGGCCCGGTCGGCGCAGAGTACGCATGCGCGCGCCGTGGCCGCAGCCACTGCGTTGTGGAAGCGTGCGCCCACCAGCCCGACCGCGACGCCGCCCTTCAGGTCGCGGACGATCTCGGCCACGACCGGGCGCGCGTCCAAGACCAGCGGACCGTCCCCCTCGGCCATCACCGGCAACTCGTAGGCCTCGCGCTCGGCGGGATCGGACGAGGCCTCGAGCTCGATCGCGGCCTGGCCCTCGTAGTTCACCTCGGCGCGAAGGCCACACAGCGCGGCGACGGCGTCGAAAAGCCTGCCCATGCTGGTGGTCACCGGCGAGGCCACCCCCGTCCGCGCCAGCTCGCTGACCTGCCGCCAGGCGAGCGGCTTGACGCGGCCGGCGAGCGCGCGCGGCATGGCGGGATCGGGACCGAGCGCCTCGGTGAGCCACGCGCACGCCATCCGCCACGGCTGCCTGACCGCCGCCACGCCGCCCGGCAGTCGCACGGGCGCGAGCAGGCCGACGCGCTCGAAGGCGGACAGGCCGCCCAGGAGCAGCTCTCCACCCCAGACCGTGCCGTCGCTGCCGTAGCCGGTGCCGTCGAAGATGGCCCCGACCGCGGGACCGTGATGATCGTGCTCGGCGAGACAGGCAGCCAGGTGGGCATGGTGGTGCTGCACACCGACCAGTCGGACCGAGTCGAGCTCCATCGCGTACTTGGTGGACAAGTACTCGGGGTGGAGGTCGTGCGCGACGGTCTCGGGCTCCACGGCGAACAGCCGGCTGAAGTGAACGATGCCCTCGCTGAACGAGCGCAGTGTCTCGTAGTTCTCGAGATCGCCGATGTGATGACCGACCCACGCCCGCCCGCTCTTGGCGAGCGCAAAGGTGTTCTTGAGCTCCGCCCCGCAGGCGAGCAGAGGCGGGCCGATGTGTGCCGGCAGCGCCGACTCGGCGGGCACGTACCCCCGCGAGCGACGCAGCATCTGGGGCCGCCCTGCGGCCACGCGCACCACCGAGTCGTCGGTGCGGGTCTCGATCGGCCGGTCGTGCAGCAGGAAGAGGTCGGCGATCTGCGCCAGGCGCTCGACCGCGTCCTCGTCGCGGTAGGCGATCGGCTCGTCCGAGGTGTTGCCGCTCGTCATCACCAGTGGCCACTCCGCGTCGGCCAAGAGCAGGTGATGAACCGGCGAGTAGGGCAGCATCACGCCCAGGTCCCGCGACGACGGCGCCACGGCCGCCCCCACCCGAGCCCCCGCTCTCCTGCGCGCCAGCACGACCGGCCGCTGAGGCGAGAGGAGGAGCTCGGCCTCACCGCGCTCGAGGTGAACGAGTTCGAGCGCGCTCTCTAGGTCGCGGGCCATCAGGGCGAACGGCTTGTCCTCCCGGTGCTTGCGCGAGCGGAGCTCCGCGACCACGGACTCGTCGTCGGCGCGGCACGCGAGATGGAAGCCACCGATTCCCTTTACGGCCACGATCGCGCCGCGGAGCAGGGCTCGGGCAGCCGCCTCGATGGGGTCGCGGGCTTCCGGATCGGCCGGAGGCCCGCCCCCGGCGTGGACGAGCGCCACCCGCGGGCCGCAGTCGGGGCAGGCGTTCGGCTGCGCGTGGAAGCGGCGGTCGCCGGGATCGTCGTACTCGCGCCGGCACGCCGCGCACATCGTGAACCCGGCCATCGTGGTGTGCGGCCGGTCGTACGGGACGTTGCGCACGATCGTGAACCGCGGCCCGCAGTTCGTGCAGTTCGTGAAGGGGTAGCGAAAACGCCGGTCGCCGGGGTCGAACAGCTCGGCGAGGCAATCTGAGCAGGTGGCGCTGTCGGGCGTCACCGCGGCGCGCGGCTCGCCGTCGAGGGGGCTGTCGCGGATCGCGAAGCCCCGCTCACCCGTCTCTTCCACAGGCTCCGAGACCACGCGCTCGACGTGCGCGAGCGGCGGCGCCTCGGCGGGCAGCCGCTCGAGGAACCGGTCGACCGTCTCCGGCTCCGCCTCGATCTCCACCACCACGCCACGGGAGTCGTTGAGCACGTGTCCGGCCACACCCAGCTCGTCGGCGAGCCGGTAGACGTAGGGACGGAAGCCGACGCCTTGGACCGTGCCTTCGACCCGCGCCCGGACGCGGCTCATCCGGGGTGCTCTTGAGGGCGCCTACGGCCCTGATTGAGCACGAGGCCGTAGAGCACGTGATCCGCGGCCAGGCCGAGCCGATCCACCGGCCGCGGCTTCTTGGCCTGGCTGAGCCCCAACATCGGAGCGATGCCGGCTTCGAAGCCGAGCCAGATCGCCAACCCGTAGATCGGGCCGGCGTACGGCCGCCGGCGCACCTCGTCGGGCAGCAGACCGAAGACCGCGCCGCCCGCCGCTCCGTAGCTCCAGTGGGCGAGCTCCATCACCGCCCGCCGCTTCTTGCGGGGCGCGATCGCCATCAGCCCGCGCGCCTTCTGCTTGAAGATCGCCTGCGGCGGCGCCTGCTCGACGATCCCCAGGCTGACCGTGAGCATGCGCATACCGGTCATCGCCATCGCGCCCACCGTGCCGCGGGCCGCGGCATGCAGCACCTCCTTCACGCGACCAGCTCCCGAAGGAGGTGATAGGCGCTGGCCTGAGCCTCCTGGATGCGAGGGATGTGCTCCGAACGGGTGACCACCACGTGGTCGGCCAGGCCGTCGGCCGCCACCCGGCCGCCGTCGTAGCCCACCATCGCGATCGAACGCAACCGGCGGCGGCGCGCCTCCGCCAGCGCGCTGATCACGTTGGCCGAGTTGCCGCTCGTTGAGATCGCGAGCAGGGTGTCGCCGGCGCGGCCATGGGCGATCACCTGCCGCGAGAAGATGGCCTCGGTGCCGATGTCGTTGGCGATGGCGGTGAGGATGGCGGCGTCCTCGGTGAGGTCGATCGCCGGTCGAGGCGTCCAGCGCGAGTCTGGTGGCAGGCGGAAGTCGGCCGCAACGTCCATCGCGTCGGTGGCCGAACCACCGTTCCCGAGCGCCAGGAGGCGCCCGCCCGCGTCGAGGTCGTCCCGCAGCGCCGCCGCGGCCTCCGCCAGCGCCTCGCGGTTGTCGCTCAGCGTCTGCGCACGGAGCTCGCCCACCTCGTGGGCCTTCGCGAGCACCGAGCGGCGCACGTCCTCCGTCACGGCCTCGAGGTCGTGCTCTTGCTCGGCCAGGAAGGGATAGAGAAAGCTCGACGCGCCCGTGTCGTGCACCTGGCGCGCCTCGCGCCCCTCGAGCAGGCCGCGGTGATCGAAGAACACGTGGACCAGCTCCCACAGCACGTGATAGAGCGTCTCCACCAGCTCCTGACGAATCGAGGGGTCGGCCACGGGCGGCTCGAACTCCCACTCGGCACCAGCCGGTTCGAAGGCGAGCGTGAGGCAGCCGCGCTCGCGGGCGACCCCGAGCGCGTCGGCGGCCTCGCCCCCGTCCTCACCGGCGCCGAACGCGATCACGATGTCGTCGGCCTCGGCGACCAGCTCCAGCTGCGGCGCGAGCGGGCCGCCCTCGCCGGCGAGCGCGAGCGCGGGCAGGGCGCGCTTGCCGACGATCACCGGGTGCACGAACTCCACGGCGACGTGCCGGGCGTCAGAGCGGGCCGCGGGTGAGCGCCCGACGGCGATCAGCCTTCCGCTGCGCGCAAAGCGCTCCGCCATCCGATGGCACAGCTGCGCGAGCCGCCCGCACTCGGCCTCGAAGAACCTCGTGTTCGCCTGGGTCCGCTCGGCGAGTGCCCGGTCGAGGACGTCGCTGCCGAGCGTCCGCGTCACGCGTGCGCTCGCGCCGCTTCGGTGGGCGCGCCGGCCCGGGTGAGCCACTCGCGCCACTGGTCGATCCCCTCGCCGGTCTTGGCGCTGACCGCGATGCGCTCGACGCCGGGGTGCACGGAGTCGAGGTGGTGGAGGAACTTCTCCAGATCGAAATCGAGGTGCGGGAGCAGGTCGATCTTGTTGATCAGGACGAGCTCGCAGGCCCGGAACATGAGCGGATACTTGGCCGGCTTCTCCTCGCCCTCGGTGATCGCCGAGACCATGATCCGTGAGTCCTCGCCGACCCTGAACTCGGCCGGACAGACGAGGTTGCCCACGTTCTCGATCACCAGCAGGTCGACATCGGGGAGCGGCAGATCGCCGAGCGCGGAGCGGACCATGTTCGCGTCCAGGTGACATTCTCCGCCGAAGCTCGGGGCGGTGTTCAGCTGCGTCACCGGCACGTGTAGCGAGGCGAGGCGATCCGCATCCATCGAACCCTGTACGTCGCCTTCCAGCACGCCCACGCGCACGCCCGGGAGGTCCGCGACCACACGCTCCAGCAGGGCCGTCTTCCCAGCGCCGGGAGCGCCCATGAAGTTGACGACCTTCACTCCGGCGCGGTCGAAGTCGTCTCGGTTGGCCTGCGCGATCGTGTTGTTGGCGTCGAGCGCCTCCTCGACGATCTTCACCTTTGTGCGATGCATCCTGCCTCCGTGACCTCGATCGACTCAACCTCGAATTCGTTGCCGCTCGCGACCTCGACGTTGCCGTTGGTTCCGCAGTTGGGACAGACGAAGATCGGCATGTCGATCTCCCATTGTCGCTCACACGTCGTGCAGCTCAGGCGTGCCGGAACGAGCTCTTGCTCGAGGCGCGCTCCCTCGCACACCGTACCCTTCGCGACGAAGCCGAAGTAGAACTCGAGCGTATCGGGGATCACCTGCCGAAGCGCGCCGACCCGAAGGTTCACCACGCTCACCGCCCGGTCCTGGGCGTGCTTGACGACCGTGTTCACGATCGCACCGGACAGGGACAGCTCGTGCACGGTTCAGTCGGCGACGTATGCGGCGTCAGAGCCCAGCCGGTTGACGGTCTCGATCACCAGCTCCACGGCGCCGTCCACCGCCCGCTCCACCTCGGCGCTGAGCCCCAATCCCATCTCCTCCACCTCGGCCGGCTCGCAGGCCACCACGACGACCTTGCCGGGCCAGGCGCCGAGGGTCTTGAGGAAGCGCAGCACGGTCTGCGGGTCCATCGCGTGCGGGTTGATCACCTGCCCGTCCTCGATGCCGGCCTCGACCTCCTCCTCGAGCGCCTCCATCACGTAGAGCGTGCCGGGCTTCTCGCCCTGGCGGCTGACGTCGATCAGCACGAGCGCGTCGTACCCGCGCATGACCTCGTAGGCGAGATCGAGGCCGCCGGTGCCGAAGTCGAAGACGGCCGCGCCCTCCGGGAGCTCGCGGGCGTTGAGGCGCTTGACCACCTCACCACCGAAGCCGTCGTCCTTGAGCCAGGCGTTGCCGATGCCCGCCACGAGTATCTGTTTCATGATTACTTTGCGCCTCCATCCTGTCGGCGCTTCTGAGGCCGACTCTCAGCATCCATGCTCGAGTAACCGCGTGGCTCCGCCACGCTCTCGACTTCGGGGGGAAAGAGCCACAGAAAGCGGCCGGTCTCGCGCATGATCTCCTGACCCGGCTGGTCGACGCTCACGCCGAGATGCACCTTGCCGTCGTAGTCGCGGTAGATGCGCTCGACGGTCACGGTGCGCCCCTCGAGCATTCGTGCCTGCAGGTCGGCGTCCAGGCCCGGACGCACCACCACCTGCCCGCCGCGGCGAAAGACGACGCCGTCCACCTCGACCTCGGGGAGCCCGCGCGTGGGGTCGCGCACGGCGGCCGACGGCTGCGGCGGCTCGCGGGTCACCGGATCGCGCAGCTCCACCCGGCCGTGCAGCTTCAGCAGCTGCTCGGGCGTCACGTGGCGCGCGCGGTCGATCATGTCCCTGACGGCGGGGTCCTGCTGCTCCAGCTCCGCGCGCTCGGCGTCGCTCAGCGCCTGCACGTGCAGCACCAGCGCCTCCTCGATCTCGGTGTTGTCGAAGAGGTTGCCGCGGCTCTCGGGGGCGATCTGCGGATGGTCGGGCAGGACGATCGCGGCGCCGAGCATCACATCATCCTCCGGTGAGGCGAGGACCGGCCAGGTGTTGACGCTGTCGCAGCGTGCGTCGAGCTGGGAGATGAAGCGGCCGTCCTCAATCCGAACGATCGGGTGGGTCGAGATCAGCGAGGACTCGATGGCGGCGGCGCGATCCAGGTCCGCACCCGCGTCGGTGCGGTTCTCGATGCGGTAAAGGACGAGCCGCCGCGTGCCGCCGAGTGGCTTCACCTCGAGCGTGGTCCGCACTGCCAGGCCGCCCACGCCGAAGTCGCCCGCGCCCTCCAGCCGCTGCGGCTCGGCCTGATGGCGCTCGCCGCTCGGAACCAGGAACCGGACCTCGGCCTTGACCTCCCCGTCGCCCTCGGCGACGCACTGGAGCTCGAGATGGTCGTAGGTGGTGTCCAACGCACGCGCGTACGCGGGCGGGTACACGATGCCGAACGGCGTCGGGGTCGCGTTCTTGGTCGCTCCGGGCGTGTACGGATACAGCGCGTAGCCCTCGTAGAGCAGCGAGTCGACCAGCGCCTCGAGACTCACGATGGCTGCTCCTCGTCGAGAAGCTCGGCCACGCACGCGTCGAGCGTCGGCAGCGCGCGCCGGGCCTTCTCGCGCTGGAGCGCCTGCAGCGTGCCCTCCTGCAGCGCGATCCACCCGGTCTTCGGGTAGTAGTGCTCGATCAGCTCGCGCCAGGTGGCCACCGGCAGGCGAAACTCCGCGGAGCACGACCAGGGGATGAGCGACATCTGCAGCCGCCCGTCGTCGCCGCGGTAGTGCACGGTCCCGTTGAAGTTGAACGCCAGCGGCACCTCGCCGTCGGGCAGGCCGTAGAGGTACTTGGCCGAGGCGACCTCCATGTCGAAGCTCGCGGGAACGGCAATGCGGAAGGTGGTGGATCCCGTGAACGCGGGCACGAGCACATCGGCCTGGTGCCAGACGAGGCTGCGGGTTGTGGTGGCCCAGCGTTCCGGCGCGCCGAACAGCTCGACCAGCTTCTCGCGCGTCTCCGCGTCGTAGGTCCGCCGCGCGGGCTCGAGCATGATCTGCGCGCTCAGCGCGATCGCGTAGACCGCGCGACCGCCCGGCTCGGTCACGTGAACGTCGAAGTCGAGCGCGGGCACGGCGGCGTGGCGGCGCCCGTGGGCCGCGAGCACCCGGAACTCGGGTTCGGGCGCGACCGGGGTCTCGACGGCCTGGGGCTGGTTCACTGCGCGGCCGCCCGCAAGCCCTCGAAGTAGCGCTCGACCGCGTCGTCCACCCCCGCGCCTCCGGAGATGCCCTCCCACGCGGCCTTGACGACGCCAACGAGCATGTAGCAACGGTCGATCGGCGCTATCGCGTACGCCGGCGTGTCTCCCATCCGGTTGACGATCAGCGCCTCCGCGTCGGGCTCGAGCCGCTTCAGCACGGGGTTCATCTCCGCGAGGCGGTTCCAGGTCTCGAAGTGGAGCTCGCTCTCGGTGGCGCCGGCGGGACTCGGGTAGAGCGCGACGACGCACTCCGTGACGCTCGAGTACATGAAGAACGCGAGGCCGATCGGGATCCGAAACTGCGCCCAGATCTCCTCCGGCAGCTGGAAGTCCTCGAGCCACAGCGTCCGGTTCCCGACAGGCCGGAACTCCTTGTCTCCGGAGCGCAGCGCCCAGCAGCTCTCACAGGTGCAGACGATCTGGCGCTCGTAGAGGTTGAGCATGTGCCGGTGGTCGGGCGGCACGGTCGTCTGGCAGAGGTCGCAGCGCTCCTGGTCGTCCGCGGCCAGTGCCGGCGGCGCCGGCGCGTCCGTTCTGGCGAGGCCGCGAAGCCCCGAGATCACAGATGCCCTGCTGTTCACAGGGCGACCTTGATCTCCTCCCGCTCGCGCAGCAGCGGGACCGGCTGGAGCTGCAGGTGGTCGTCATCCATGGAACGTCCCGCCTGAGGGAGGAAGTAGCTGCGCCCACAGGCCGGACACCCCAGCGCACCGCCGTCGAGCGCGCCGTCGTCGAGCATGCCCCCGCAGTCGGCGCATTGGTTTCGGTAGGCGAGCAGCGTCCCATCCACGTTGGCCACCACAAGCGGCACTCCCTGCACGTCCGTGGCCACCAGCGCCTCGGAGCCGTCGATGCCGAGGGTGTGCCACGAGGGCGGCGCGTTCATCTGGACCACCGGCAGCGGGATCCCGGAGATCTCCGGCTCCTCGGCCTCCTCCATGACCCCCTCGACATCCATGCCGTCGAGGTCCGGCGCCGCCTCCTCGAGGGCCTGCCGAACGGCGAGCTCCAGCGTGGAGGAGGAGGCCCGACACGACTTGCAGCTGCCCTCGAGGCGCAGCTTCGCGATGCCGTCCTCTATCCCGAGCAGCTCGACGTTGCCGCCGTGGGACTCCATGTACGGCCTGACGGTGTCGAGCGCCTTGGTAACACGCTCCTCGATCGCGACCGGGTAGAGGTCGTGGATCATCAGGAGCCCCGCGACGAGATCGTCCTTCGCCATCTCGTCGCGGGTGGACGCGTCCGACAGCTCGACGATCCGCTCGATCCCCGCGCCGTACATCTGCACGACCGCGGCGACGAGCTCCTCGGCCAGCTCGCGGCCGGCCGAATCGTCGAGGTCCTCGAGTCGGCCCGTGAGCTCCTGCACACGGGCTATGAGCTGCTCGGACTCCATTTCGCTAGCAGAGGGCGGTGGGCGTGTGGACCACCTTGCGCACCGGCCCCTTCCCGCCGTACATGTGCACGCCGCACGGCAGACACGGGTCGAACGAGCGGACCGCGCGCATGATGTCGACCCCCTTGAAGTTCTCCGGGCCGTTCTCCTCGAAGATCGGCGTGTTCTGCACCGCGTCCTCGTAGGGCCCCGGAGTCCCGTAGACGTCGCGCGGACTGGCGTTCCACGGCGTCGGCGGGTAGGGCTGGTAGTTGGCGATCTTGCCGTCCTCGATCACCATGTGGTGCGAGAGCACCCCGCGGGCCGCCTCGTGGAACCCGCAGCTGACCGCCGAGTCCGGAACCGTGAAGTCGTTCCAGCTCTTCGTGCGGCCGGCCTGCACCTCCTTCATCGCCCGCTCCAGGTTGTGCAGCGCGATCAGCGCCGAATAGGCCTGGTGGTACGAGCGAGCGCGATCACGCTCTATCGCGTTCGACTTCTCCGGGATGTGCCACTCCATCTCCATCTCGGGGAAGCTCGCCGAGCGCGGCAGGGACATCTGGATGCTGTGGCCGGTGGCCTTGGCATAGCCGAAGTCGACCAGGCCCGCCTTGGCCGTGCACCATTGGCGCGCGAACGGGCCGCCGCCGGTGTCGCAGCACACGTGCGTGTCGGTGCGCTTGTCGTAGATGCGCGGTGACACCACCCACGTGTACTTGTCGGTGAAGTCGCGCTTCTGCGGCTTGGGCAGCGTGACCTTGTTCCACGGGTGGTTCTTGTCCACCGGGTTGCCGAGCGGGTCCTGGGTGACATACGTCCGCTCGTTCTCCCAGCCGTCGAAATACGAGCTGCCGAGCAGGATGCGGATCGCCAGGTTGATCTCGACGAGATCGGTGGTGATCAGCTCTCCGCCGATGACGATACCGGGGGTGATGTAGCGCTTGCGCCCCCACTCGGTCATGTTCTTGTAGCTGTAGTCGACGTAGTCCGGGTCGTCGAACGAGCCCCAGTTGACCAGGTTCGTCTCCCGGTAGCCGACCATGTCGTACCCCGGCAACTCCTGAAGGAAGAAGTCGTAGAGGTCGTCGTGCATCGGCACGCTGCGCTTCACGTAGTCGAAGTACTTCATGAGGCGCACGTAGTAGTCCGTGCAGGTCTGATGGGTGATGTCGGCGCTGCAGCCGCCGGGCATGATCGTCGACGGATGCGTGTGACGCCCGCCGAACAGGCAGTACATCTCGCGCGTGTAGCGGGCCACGTGGAGCGTCTCCAGGTAGAACTCACCCGTGAACGGGTTGAGCGCCCGCATGATGTCCGCGACCGTCTTGTAGCCGTGGATGTCCGAGTGCGGAGCGGCGGTCTTCTCCGCCGTGGCCAGCAACGTCGGGTTGGTCTCCTTGACCATCTGCTCGCAGAAGTCCACGTTCGCCATGCAGTCGTTAAAGATCGCGTGGTCGAAGATGTAGTCCGCGGTCTCGGCCAGGTTGAAGGCCATGTCGCCCAGCGGGGGCGGCTTGACGCCGTAGGCCATGTTCTGGTTCAGGCACGAGCACGTGCAGTGGTTGTCACCGCATATGCCGCAGATACGGCTGGTGATGAAGTGCGCGTCCCGTGGATCGATCCCCTTCATGAAGATGTCGAAGCCGCGGAAGATCATCGACGTCGAATAGCACTTCAGCACCTGCTGGTTGGAGAAGTCGACCTCCGTGTGAATCCCGAGCGACCCGACGATGCGGGTGATCGGGTCCCACGACATCTCCTTGACGACGACCTTCTGATCTGTGGGTGTCTCAACTGTTGACATGCGCGTCTCCCTCTACCAGCGCTTCGCGTAGCCGGTGGTGAGCTCGGGCCTGTTGTGTCTCCACTCCGGCTCCTTGTCGTAGTTGTTCTTGATGTTGCGGTTGCGGAAGTAGCGGACCATCGGCCCGTAGGCCACCTTCATGAAGCTCGACGCGCGGTTGCCCCACGGGTCGGGGTCCATGAAGGGCATGTACTTGTCGGGGAAGCCGGGCATCGTGCAGGCCATGCAGATACCGCCCACGTTGGGGCAGCCGCCGATGCCGTTGACCCAGCCTCGTACCGGCACGTTGCACTTGACCACGGGGCCCTTGCAGCCAAGCTTCACGAGGCAGCGGTGGTCGGATCCGTACTCAGTCGCGAAGTCGCCCTGCTCGGCGAAACCGGCCCGGTTGCAGCCCTCGCGCACCGTGCGGCCGAATAGCCACTTGGGGCGCAGCTGCTCGTCGAGCTCAGGCGCCGGCGCCAGCCCGGCCAGGTGGAGGGCCAGGTAGAGCAGCGTCTCGGTCATGTTGTCGGGCTGCGCCGGGCAGCCGGGGATGCACACCACCGGCAGACCGGCGCTCGACTTCCAGTTCCAGCCGAGGTAGTCGGGTACGCCCATGGCGCCGGTGGGGTTGTTCTTCATCGCCGGGATGCCGCCGTAGGTGGCGCAGGTGCCGACCGCCACCACCGCCGCCGCCTTGGGCGCCAGGCGGTCGATCCACTCGTTCATCGTGATCGGCTGGCCGTTCTCGGGGTTGACCGCGAAGCCGGTCCAGTGACCCTCGCCGTTGATGTTCTCGTTGCCGAGCGAACCCTCGATCACGAGCACGAACGGATCGAGCTCGCCGTTCTCGGCGTCGAACCAGGCCTGCGCGTACTCCTGGCCCACCTCGTAGGCGATCACCTGGTTGTGCACCACGACCTCAGGCATGCCCGGGATGGCCTGGGTGATGATGTCCTCCAGGCTCGGGTTGGTGGCCGACGTCATGGCCACTGAGTCGCCCTCGCAGGACAGACCGGTGGTCATCCACAGGACGTGGGCGGTGACCGCCTCGGTCTCCCTCTGTGCCGCGAATGCCTCGGTCGTCGCCATCGGCGCTTCCTTTCCGTTGCTCAACAGATGCGCGGGAGTGGATCGCCCACCAGCTGATCCATCACCCGCTTGCCGCCAAAGCTCGTCTCCATCAGCACCATGCCCGGAGGCTCGGTGCGCACCTCGCCGATCTCGGCCGCTCGCTCGCAGCCGGGGACCGAGCGCATCGCCTCGAGCGCCCCGTCGGCGGCCTCCGGGGCCACGAAGGCGACGAGCTTGCCCTCGTTGGCCACATACATCGGATCGATTCCCAAGATCTCGGAAGCGCCCGCGACCGCCGGGTGGATCGGCACCGCCGCCTCGCGCGCGATCATTGCCACCCGCGACGACCGGGCGAGCTCGTTCATCACGGAGGCCACGCCCCCGCGGGTGGCGTCGCGCATGGTGCGCAGCGACGGTCCCACCGCTTCCAGCAGCGTGTCGACGACCGGCCACAGCGAGCGCGTGTCGGACTCGATCTGCGCGTCGAGCTCGAACTCGCCGCGCGCCAGCATGATCGCCGTGCCGTGCTCGCCGATCGATCCCGAGAGCAGGATGCGGTCGCCCGGGCGGATCGCATCGGTGGCCATCCGCGCGCGTGGGTCGCGCACGCCGACGCCGGTGGTGCAGACGTACATCTTGTCGGCGGCGCCGCGCTCGACCACCTTCGTGTCGCCGGCGACGATCCGCACCCCGGCCGCCTCGGCGGCGGCGGCGATCGCGTCGACCTCGGCCCTCAGCTCGTCCGCCTCGAGGCCCTCCTCGAGGATGAGCGACAGGCTCAACGCGAGCGGCCGCGCTCCCGACACCGCGAGGTCGTTGACCGTGCCGTTCACGGCCAGCTCACCGATCGAGCCGCCGGGGAAGCTCAGGGGCTTGACGACGAACGAGTCCGTGGTCATCGCCAGCTGGGTCCCGTCCGCTTCGACGGCGCCGGCGTCGCCCATCGCCTCGAGCGTTTCCGATCCGAACGCCGGTACGAACAGGCCTTCGATCATGCTCTGGGTCGCCTTGCCGCCCGCGCCGTGGGACATGTTGACGCGCTCGTCCCTGAACTTGCCACGCTTGCTGCGGGCGGTCTCGATGATCCCGAGGATGCGCTCTTCGCGGTCCGAGACGGGTGCCGCGGCGCGCTCCGCCACTACACGCGCTCCGCCACTACACGACCTCTCGCTCGCGCGCGAAGCGGCCGTAGTTGTAGTAGGCCGCGCACGCGCCCTCCGAGGAGACCATGCAGGTGCCGATCGGCCGCTCGGGCGTGCACGCGGTGCCGAACACCTTGCACTCCCAGGGCTTGATGACGCCCTTGAGCACCTCGCCGCACTGGCACGCCTTCGGGTCGGCCACCCGAACGCCCGGGACGCTGAAGCGCAGCTCGGCGTCGAGATCCTCGTAGGCCTCGGAGAGCTTCAACCCGCTCTGGGAGATGAAGCCGAGTCCGCGCCACTCGAAATGGGGCCGCAGCTCGAAGACCTCGGCCATCACCCCGAGCGCCCGGGGGTTGCCCTCGTATGGCACCACCCGCGAGTACTGGTTCTCGACCTCGCAGCGGCCGTCGGCCAGCTGGGCGAGGATCATGCGGATCGCCTGGAGCACGTCGAGCGGCTCGAAGCCGGCGACCACGATCGGCCTGCCGTAGTCGGCTGGTATGAACTCGAACGGCCGCGCGCCGACGACCGTCGATACGTGGCCCGGGCCCACGAACCCGTCCAGCCGCAGGTCCGGGGAGTCGAGCAGCGCGCGCAGCGGCGGGACGATCGTCACGTGGCTGCACATGCACGAGAAGTTCCTCACGCCCTCGGCCTTGGCGCGCTTGAGCGTGAGTGCGGTGGACGGGGCGGTGGTCTCGAAGCCGATCGCGAAGAAGACGACCTCGCGATCGAGGTTCTCCTTGGCGATTCGCAGCGCGTCGAGCGGCGAGTAGACCATGCGGATGTCCGCGCCCTCGGCCTTCGCGTCGAGCAGGCTGCCGTCGGAGCCCGGAACGCGCATCATGTCGCCGAAGCAGGTGAAGATGACGCCGGGATTGCGCGCGATGGCGATGCCGTCGTCCACGCGTCCCATCGGGATCACACATACCGGGCACCCGGGACCGTGGACGAGCTCCACGTTTGCCGGCAGCAGGTCATCGATGCCGTACTTGTAGATCGAGTGCGTGTGGCCCCCGCAGACCTCCATGAACTTGTAGTGGCGACCGGGCTCGACCGCACCGAGTATCTCCGTCGCGAGCACGCGCCCGAGCTCGGGGTCGCGGAATTCGTCGACGTACTTCACGCCTCGAGCCCCACCAGGGCGACGCCGGCGTGGACAAGCAGCCGGTCGCCGGGCGCGACCGGTTCGACGAGCGCGATCTCGACCGTCCCCTTCGAGCCGTCATCGGCCGCGCACAGGGCGAGCCCGCGCTCCTCGTCGACGCGCTCGACCTCCATCGGGATGCCCTCGTCGGAGCAGGTGATGCAGTGATCCCCACAAGCGTGGTCGCTCACTCGATCACGCTCGCCTTGAGCTCCTCGAGCTCGGCCTCGTAGTCCTCGCCCATGCGCTCGAGCTGGTTGCGGGTGGCGATCGCCTCGCCCTCGTCGACCCGTGACATCGCGAAGCCGACGTGAATGAGCACCCAGTCCCCGGAGTCGACGCCCGTCCCGTCCTCGTCCAGCAGCCCGATGTTGATCGTGCGCTGCACTCCGGCGACGTCGACCTTGGCGAGTCGGTTGTCCGGGTCCACCACCTCGACGATCTGGCCCGGAATGGCCAGGCACATGCGCGTCCTCCCAGCTGGGTTGGCCCGGACCCTAAGCGATTAGGCTTTCCCCGGGAAAGAGCGCAGGTTGAACCCCAACGTTGATTTCCAACCCCCCCTGGTTAGGGTCTCCGCGGCCCGAGAGAGAACAGTCTGTCCGTGAACAGCGACCGTCCCCCCCAGCTAAGCGCTCCCGATCCATCGGCACCGGCCGCGCCGGCGGAGCGCGAGACGACGGTCCGCCTATTGGAGGCCGACCCCGAGCTCGGGCTGCGAGTTCCGGTGTCGCAGATCCGCCGCGCCCGGGCCGAGCTGCGAGCGCGGGTGAAGTTCATGCCCAACGGACGTTGGGAGGTGCCACACGACAGGGCCGATCGCGGCCGGCTCGGCTTCCTGTTGCTCGAGGGAGTTCTCGCGCGCGACCTGATCCTCGCCGGCTCGACCTGCACCGAGCTGGTCGGCGAGGGCGACGTGCTTCAGCCCTGGGTGCCCAACGACGAGGACGGGCTCGTCCGCTACCACGTGCTCTGGCACGTGCTGGCGCCGGTTCAGCTCGCGATCCTCGACGAGACGTTCGCGCGGTCGCTCGCCCGCTGGCCGCAGGTGATGCGCGCGCTGCTCGAGCGGGCAGTCAGGAGAACCTCGCGGATGTCGGTGCACCAGGCGCTGCTGCACCTGTCCCCCGTCGAGACGCGCCTGCTCGTGCTCTTCTGGCATTTGGCCGAGCGGTGGGGCCGGGTGACCCCGGACGGAATCAGCATCGGCCTGGGCATCTCCCACGAGCTGCTCGGACAGCTGGTCGGGAGCCGTCGCGCTTCCGTGACCACCGCGCTGGGCACGATCAACGAAAGCGGACTGGTGGTGCGCAGGCCCGACGGGACGTGGCTCCTGCGCGGCTCACCGCCCGACGAGCTCGCCGAGATCCACTGGGAGCGACCGGTCGCTTCCGGGTAGCTTGTTCGTGTGCCCGTCGCCGTGGTGTTCAGATGCGAGTTCTGCGGTTGCCGGCCCGGCCGTGAGACCCAGGCGAACCTCGAGCACCAGCTGCTGGATCTGCGACACGGCGAGTACCTGGACGTTGAGCCGGAGCGCTGGCTCGTCTGGCACGGCCGCGGGATCTACGGCGCCACGCGGTACTCGTGCGGGAACCACCGCGGCGAGCTGAAGGCGCTCCTGCGCGAGCAGTACGGGACCCTGGGCTGGCACCCGTGGGCGATGGGTCCGCACCCCTGGCGCGGCCGGCGCGGCACCGACCGCGCCCGCGCCCTGAGGCGCGGGCTCAACTCCAGCTTCGGGCCGTAGACTCAAGCCGTGGACCGCCAAACCTTGACGAGCACCGCCCGCGCGATGATCGCCCCCGGCAGGGGAATCCTGGCCGCCGACGAGAGCAACAGGACGATGGCCAAGCGGCTGGACGGGGTGGGCGTGGAGTCCACCGAGGATTCACGCCGGCGTTTTCGCGAGCTGCTCTTCACCACGCCGGAGGCCGAGCGCCACATCAGCGCAGTGATCCTCTACGACGAGACCCTGCGCCAGGCCGGGTCGGACGGCACGCCGTTCGCGACGCTGCTGGCGGGCCGCGGGATGATCCCGGGCATCAAGGTCGACGCCGGCGCGAAGCCGCTGGCCGGCGCCGAGGACGAGACCGTCACCGAGGGCCTCGACGGCCTGCGCGAGCGCCTCGCGGAGTACCGGGAGCTGGGCGCGCGCTTTGCCAAGTGGCGCGCGGTGATCGCGATCGGCGAGGGCCGGCCGAGCCGCTACGCCATCTCCGCCAACGCCCACGCGCTGGGGCGCTACGCCGCCCTCTGCCAGGAGTCGGCAATCGTGCCGATAGTCGAGCCCGAGGTTCTGATGGAGGGCGACCACACGATCGATCGCTCCGAGAAGGCGAGCGAGGCCACGCTGCGCGCCGTCTTCGGTGAGCTGCTGGATCAGCGCGTGCTCCTCGAAGGCATGGTGCTGAAGCCCAACATGGTCCTCGCCGGCTACGAGTGCCCGCGACAGGCGGACGTCGAGGAGGTCGCCGAGCGCACGCTGGCGCTCCTGCGCCGAATCGTTCCGGCAGCCGTGCCCGGGATCGCCTTCCTGTCGGGCGGTCAGAGCGACGAGCTGGCCAGCGCGCACCTGAGTGCGATGAACGCGATCGGAGGTGCGCCCTGGGAGCTGACGTTCTCCTACGGTCGTGCGCTCCAGGCCGCGCCGTTGCGCGCCTGGGGTGGCCGCGAGGACAACGCGAAAGCCGCCCAGTCGGCCTTCGCCCACCGCGCCCTCTGCAACGGCGAGGCCCGCTACGGCCGCTACAGCCACCAACTCGAGCGCGCCCACGCTGCATAGAGTGTCACCTATGCAAACTGCTCGATCTTTTACTTGAGCTTTCTGCTTCGTCGGCTTAGTTTCATCCCGTGACCGCAACCGACGAAACGAACAAGAGGGACCGCTGGGCGGCGGGCGTGACGCCCTACGCCGAGATGGGCTACTGGAACGCCGAGTACGAGCCCAAGGACACGGACGTCCTGTGCGCGTTTCGGATCACTCCCCAGGACGGCGTCGACCCGATCGAGGCGGCCGCGGCGGTGGCCGGCGAGTCGTCCACCGCCACCTGGACGGTGGTCTGGACCGACCGCCTGACCCCCCACGAGCACTACCAGGCCAAGGCCTACTCATGCGAGGAGGTACCGGGCGCGCCCGGCCAGTACATCGCGAAGATCGCGTACGACCTCGACCTCTTCGAGGAGGGATCGATCGCGAACCTGACCTCCTCGATCATCGGCAACGTCTTCGGCTTCAAGGCGCTCAGGGCGCTGCGCCTCGAGGACATGCGGATACCGCCGCACTACCTCAAGACCTTCCAGGGCCCGCCGCACGGGATCATCATGGAGCGCGAGTACCTGGACAAGTTCGGGCGCCCGCTGCTCGGCGCCACCACGAAGCCGAAGCTCGGGCTCTCGGCGAAGAACTACGGCCGCGTCGTCTACGAGGCGCTGCGGGGCGGCCTCGACTTCACCAAGGACGACGAGAACATCAACTCCCAGCCGTTCATGCGCTGGCGCGACCGGTACCTGCACGCGATCGAGGCCGTGAACCGGGCATCCGCCGCGACCGGCGAGGTCAAGGGCCACTACATGAACGTCACGGCCGCGACGATGGAGGACATGTACGAGCGCGCCGAGTTCGCGAAGGAGATCGGCAGCGTCATCATCATGATGGACCTCACCGTCGGCTACACGGCCATGCAGTCGATGTCGAAGTGGGCGCGAGCCAACGGGATGATCCTGCATCTCCACCGCGCCGGCCATGGGACCTTCACGCGCCAGAAGACCCACGGCGTGAGCTTCCGGGTGATCGCGAAGTGGTGCCGCATGATCGGGGTGGACCACATCCACGCCGGCACGGTCGTCGGCAAGCTCGAGGGCGACCCTGGGATGATCAAGGGCTACTACGACGTCTGCCGCCAGCGCTTCAACAAGGCCAACCCCGAGACCGGGTTGTACTTCGACCAGGAGTGGGCGTCACTCGCACCGGTCATGCCGGTCGCATCCGGCGGGATCCACGCCGGCCAGATGCACCAGTTGCTCCACTATCTCGGTGAGGACGTGGTCCTGCAGTTCGGCGGCGGCACGATCGGCCATCCAATGGGCATCGCGGCCGGCGCCACCGCCAACCGCGTGGCCGTCGAGGCGATGATCAAGGCTCGCAACGAGGGCCGGGACTACTACGGGGAGGGCCCGGACATCCTCATCGACGCGGCGAAGGGCTGTCCCGAGCTCGATGCCGCCCTGGAAGTCTGGAAGGACATCACGTTCGACTTCGAGTCGACCGACACCCCCGACACCGTCGCCGTAGCGACGCCGAGCCGATGAGGATCACACAGGGCACATTCTCTTTCCTGCCGGAGCTCACCGACGAGGAGATCGAGGCGCAGATCGCCTACGCGCTGGGCCACGGCTGGGCGATCATGGTCGAGTACACCGACGATCCCCATCCCCGCAACGCCTTCTGGGAGATGTGGAAGCAGCCGGAGTTCGACCTCGAGCCCGGCGAGGCGGACGTCGCCATGCGCGACGTGCTCGGGTGTCGCGAGGCCTATCCCAACCACTACATCAAGGTGGTGGCATACGACAGCTCGCTCGGTCGCCAGACCTCCGCGCTCAGCTTCATCGTCAACCGCCCCGGGGAGGAGCCGGGGTTCCGCTTGGAGCGCCAGGACAAGGCCGATCGTCAGATGCGCTACACGCTCCATCCCTATGCGCAGGACGAGCCGGTGGGGCGACGCTATGGCCTCAGGCAGTGAGCCCTCGCGGCCTCGACACGACGGGTAGGCCGCTCGATCCGGCGGCCGACCGGGGCTCGCCCTCCTTCTCGGATGAGTTCGGCGGCCGGGTGGTGCGCCCGGCCGAGGGCGCGACCGCCGGCTCGGCCGTCGCGTCGGTGGACTTCTCCGACGCGGTCTCCGACGGAGAGGCCGATGTGCGGACAGTCGTGGAGCAATCGCGCGTGCACGAGGTGCTCGAGCAGCTCGACCACGACCTGGTCGCGCTGGAGCCGGTGAAGCGGCGCATCCGCGAGATCGCCGCCCTGCTCGTGATCGACAGGCTTCGCGAGGAGATGGCCCTCAGCTCCCAGCCGCCGACCCTGCACATGAGCCTCACCGGCAGCCCGGGGACCGGAAAGACCACGGTGGCGCTGAGGATGGCCGACATCCTGCACCGCCTCGGCTACATCGAGAAGGGCCACCTCATCTCGGTCACCCGCGATGACCTCGTGGGCCAGTACGTGGGACACACGGCGCCGAAGACCAAGGATGTCGTGAAGCGCGCCATCGGCGGGATCCTCTTCATCGACGAGGCCTACTACCTGCACCGTCCCGACAACGAGCGCGACTACGGGCAGGAGGCGATCGAGGTCCTGCTCCAGGTCATGGAGTCGGAGCGCCAGAACCTCGTGGTCGTAATGGCCGGCTACAGGGAGCCGATGGAGGCGTTCTTTCAGGCCAACCCAGGCATGGGATCGCGGGTGGCCCACCACATCTCCTTCCCCGACTACGACGCCGATGAGCTGATGCAGATCAGCCGGCTGATGGTCGGCCAGCAGGGCTACGAGCTGAGCGACGACGCCTCCGAGGCGATGCGCGAGTACATCGAGCGCCGGATCGAGCGACCGCGTTTCGCACACGGGCGGAGCATCCGCAACGCGATCGAGCGGGCGCGCATGCGACAGGCCACCAGGCTGGTCGCGTCGGACGCGAGGCTCACCAAGAAGGACCTCATCACCCTCGAGGCGGACGACATCCTGCAGAGCTCGGTGTTCGCATGACGCGTCCGGTGATCCTGGGAGTGGTCGGCGACTCGGGCGCGGGAAAGACCACGATCACGCGCGGCCTCGTGAACATCCTCGGCGAGGACCAGGTGACCGCGGTGGCCAGCGACGACTACCACCGCTACGACCGCAGGCAGCGCGCGGAGGCGGGCATCACGCCGCTCCACCCCGACTGCAACTACATCGACATCCTCTCTCAGCATCTCACGCTGCTGCGCGACGGCGAGCCGATTCTCAAGCCGGTCTACCAGCACGAGGACGGCACCTTCGGCCCGCCGGTCTACGTGAGTCCCAAGCCGTTCACGATCGTGGAGGGTCTACTCGGCTACCACTCGGAGGAGATGCGCGACTGCTACGACGTGAGGGTCTACCTCGCGCCGCCCGAGGAGCTGCGGCGCAAGTGGAAGATCCAGCGCGACTGCTCCAAGCGGGGCTACGAGGAGAACCAGGTGCTGGCCGAGCTCGACAAGCGCGAGGCGGACTCGGCCCAGTTCATCCGCCCCCAGGAGCGTCACGCCGACATGGTCGTGTCCTTCCGCGAAGGCGAGGGCCGTGACCCCATGGCCCTCGACGCCGAGCTGCTCCTGCGCGACTCGTTGCGCCAGCCCGAGCTTCCGCTGCTCGAAGGCGACGAGCACCGAGTGCAGGTCGCGGGTGACATCGACCCCGCGCAGGCGGCCGAGCTCGAGGAGGCGATCTGGGACAAGCTGCACTTCGCGACCCATCTGCGCACCGAGCGCCTGGGCGAGATCACGATCGGGGACGACATCCAGCGCTCCGAGTCGCTGGCGGTGGTGCAGCTGCTGATTCTCTACCACGTGGTCACGGCCAAGGCGGCCGTGGCACTGGGCGGCGCGGGGCAGCGGGTAGAGGCCGCGGTCTTCGAGTAGATGCCCAGACCCGTGATTCTCGGCGTCGTCGGGGACTCGGCGGCGGGCAAGACCACCATCACGCGCGGCCTCGTGCGGATCCTGGGCGAGGAGCGCGTGACTCACGTCTGCACGGACGACTATCACCGCTACGACCGCAAGCAGCGCGCGGACCTGGGCATCACCCCGCTGCACCCGGATTGCAACTACATCGACGTCGCCGGCCAGGATCTGGAGCACCTGCGCGAGGGCCACGCGATCCTGAAGCCGGTCTACCGCCACGCCGACGGGACGTTCGGGCCGCCGGTGTACGTCAAGCCGCACGTGTTCACGGTGGTCGAGGGGCTGCTCGGCTACCACACGGCGAGCATGCGGGAGTGCTACGACGTGCGCGTCTACTTGGCGCCACCCGAGGAGCTGCGGCGAAAGTGGAAGGTGCAGCGCGACTGCTCCCGGCGCGGCTACACGACCGACGAGGTGCTCGGGGAGCTCGACCGGCGCGAGCCGGACTCGGCGGCCTTCATCCGTCCCCAGGAGCGCTACGCCGACATGGTGATCTCCTTCCTACCCGGCGAGCGCGGCGACCCCGACTTCCTCGACGCCGAGGTGGTGCTGCGGGACGGCCTGCCGCACCCCGACCTCTCTCCCTTCATCGGTAACGGCTCCGGGGGGTTCACGATGTCCGAGCACGGGTCCGAGCGCCACCTGTGCATCCCGGGCGACCTGGATCCCGAGCGGGCGGCGGAGATCGAGGAGGCGATCTGGGACAGGCTCCATTTCGCGACTCACCTACGCAGCCAGCGGCTCGGCGAGTTCACCATCGGGATCGACCTGCACCGCTCGGAATCGCTGGCGCTCGTCCAGCTGCTGATCCTCTACCACCTCGTGACGGCCCGCGCGGCTATCGCGCTGGGCGGGGACGGCACACGAGCACGCGCGATCGAGCGTTCATGACTCCTGGGCGCTCTCGATCGTCCGGCGAGCCTCGGGGCTGCGGGCGAAGGCGAGGAACTCGCGCACCGGCGCGCGCATGGGTCCGTGCTCGGGCCGCAGGAGATACCAATGCCGAAGGGGGATCGGCGGGCGCACCTCGATCGTCGTCAGCAAGCCGAGCTCCAGCTCGAGGCGCGTAGCCAGCCGCGATTGCAACGACACGCCGAGCCCGGCGCGCGCGCCCTGCTTGATGGCGCCGTTGGAGCCCAGGGTGAGCACCGGTGGGTCCATGCCGTTCGCCGCCAGGATCTCCTCGGTCATCGTCCGCGTGCCGGAGCCCTCCTCACGCACCAGCCAGGGGCGCTCGGCCAGCTCCTCCATCGCGACCGAGCGCTTGCGCGCGAGCGGATCGCCCGGCCTGGTGATGACCACGATCGGGTTCTCGAGAAAGCGCTCGCCCACCACGCCCTCGCCCGGGGGGCGCCCGCCGATGGCCACGTCGGAGCGATGGGTGCGAACGCGCTCGAACACGCGCTCGCGGTTGCCCACGTCGAGGTTGACGCTGATCTCCGGGTGGAGGCTGGAGAACGCCTCGATCAGCGGCGGCACGATGTGCTCCCCGGCGGTGGTCACGGCCGCCAGCCGCAGCTCGCTCGACGCCACGCCGGCGGCCTCGCGCGCAGCCCTTCCGCCCTGGTCGAGCAGCCCGATCACATCCGCGGCGAACGGCGCGAAGGCCTCGCCGGCGGGACTGGGCTGGATTCTGCGCCCCACCCGCTCGGTCAGGTCGACGCCGAGCTCGCGAGACAGGGCGGAGACGGCGGCCGACACCGAGGGCTGGGTGACCACCAGCTCCTCCGCCGCGCCCGTGACCGATCCGGTGCGAAGTACGGCGAGGAAGCTGCGCAGCTGGGTGAGGGTTATAGCCATTTCTCGATGAGTTCTCGCTGAATTGTGATGGAGCGCGGCCGGTGGCTGCGCTTAAATCGCCTGGCGTGCTTGTATCAAATAGCACTAGGCGGGGAGAGACTTGATGCTCGTACGCCACGGGATGAATCAGATCGTCGTGACCGTCGGGCCCCACCACACGCTGCGCGAGGCGGCACGGCGGATGACCGAGCACCAGGTGGGGGCCGCCGTGGTGCTCGGCGGCGAGGCGCCCGGGATCATCACCGAGCGCGACCTGCTCCACGCGAGCGGTCACGGCGAGGACGCCGACCGTGTTCTGGTACGCGACCACCAGGCGGGCAGGCTGATCTACGCCGACGCCGACTGGTCGCTGGAACAGGCTGCCGAGGCCATGACCCGCGGCGGCTTTCGCCACGTGATCGTGCTGGAGGGCGGCGACGCCGTCGGCATCCTCTCGATGCGCGACATCGTGCGCTGCTGGGTGACCGAGGGCGCGAGTTGCGACGTGGTCCCCCAGGCGACGGCCTAGCTCGCGCCGGTCTTCTGCTCGCGGCTAAGCCACGACTTCCATGCCGAGTTTGTCCTCGTCGCTCGCGGCCCGCGGGTTCTCGACGGCTAGCACGGCTTCGAGGGCGGCGATCGCCACGGCCAGCTGGGAGAGGTCCGGCTCACGGGTGGTCAGGCGCTGCAGCTGCATGCCCGGCCACATGAGGACGCGCGCCCAGCGCTTGGTGCGGTTCTTGCCGAACCACTTGATCAGCTCGAAGGCCAGGCCGGCGACGATCGGGATGCCGACCACGCGCGAGATGAACAGCCAGTGCCAATCGAGCTTGCCGAGCGGCGCGAACACGACTATGGCCACGATCATCACCAGCAGCAGGAAGCTCGTCCCACAGCGGGGATGGAAGCGCGAGTAGCGCGCCGCGTTCTCGGGCGTCAGGGGTTGGCCGGCCTCGTAACAGGAGATCGTCTTGTGCTCGGCACCGTGGTATTCGAACACGCGCTGGAGATCGGGCATGCGCGAGATCAGCCACAGGTAGCCGAGGAAGATCGTGATGCGCACGAGCTTCTCGATCACCACGAAGACGACCGAGTTGGGGATGCTGTCGGCGAAGAGGTTCGTCAGGCCGGCGGGCAGCAGGAAGAAGAGCCCGACCGCAAAGAGCAGCGCGAAGACGATCGTGCCCACCCAGGCCCCGCCGCCGATCTCTCGCTGCTCGCCGTCGTCGTCGGGCGGCACCTGTGCATTGGCCGAGATCCCGAGCGCGCGGAACCCGATCTTGAGCGACTCGACGAGGGCGACCACGCCGCGGACGACCGGCAGGCGCAGGAGCCGGTGGCGCTTGGTCCAGGAGACGAGCGGCTCCGAGATGACCTCGATCTCGCCCTTCGCCCCTTCCCGGGCACCGGGCCCGCCGCGCGCGAGCTGCTCGGCCGAGGGCTTACGCACCGCCACCGCCCAGGTGGAGATGCCCCGCATCATCACGCCCTCGAGCACGGCCTGGCCGCCGATCGGCGCATCCTTCGTGGCCTCGCGGAGGTGATCCGGGGCGTGGCCGTTGGTCGCCGCGGGGGCGCTCGCTTCGCTCACTTCAGGGATGGTATCGGCGCCCGGACGCCCGGCCTTAGGGCTTGGGCAAGTCGGCGCAGGCGAGCTTCTGGACGTTATCGGCCTCGGAGGACTCGGCCAGCACGCCGTCCGGGTCGACCGTCGCGCTCACCGATTCCGCGCACGGCGGGCCCCGAAAGCCGAGGACCCGGCTCGTTCCCGGATCGAGCAGGCCGACCGTCGTGGTGTCGAGCATGTCGCCGTCGACCGCCATCCGCACCTCGACGCCGGCGGCCGGGGCCACGCCGGTGTTCGCCACGCGCACGCCATAGCGGAGAACCCCCTCCACCTGGGTCTCGCGGGCCTCCACCACCGTGACGGTGAGGTTCGGCAGCTGCTCGAACTGGCGGCAGACCGCGGATCGGCGGCGCGCCCGGGTGATCAGCCGGCCGTCGGCCGAGTACCAGCGGTACTTGACCTGCATGCGATAGCTCGCGCCGGCCTGCAGGCCGCGCACGGTCTGGCGATACCCGAACGCACCCACCCCCGCCCTCGACTTGTGCCACCGGGCCAGCCCGGGAGCCGCCAGCAAGTCGAACCCGGCGCCGTGCTTCTCGAACAGCGTGAAGCGCATCCACATCCGGGTGCTTTCCTCCACGCTCTTCATACGCCCGCGAAAGGTCGCGGCTTGCAGCTCGCGCGAGCAGTCGACGAGCTTGACCGTGGCCGGCGGCGTGGGGAGTGTGATGACCCCGCCCGCGGCAGGGGCCGCTGCGACCGCCGTGAGGGCAGCCGCCAGCAAGACCCCTACTGCCGCGCGCCGGACGAGCATGCTCGAAGAGAACAGCCGCGAGGCGCGCAAGTTGCGGGCTGGGCCCGGCTCTAACGGCCCGCGCGGGCGGCGCGGCGGCGGAAGCGCTCGACGCGACCACCGGTGTCCACGAGCTTCTGGCGGCCCGTGTAGAACGGATGGCAGGCCGAGCAGATCTCGACGTGGAGGTCGGGCTTGGTGGAACGCGTCCAGAACTCGTTGCCGCAGGTGCAGCGGACGTGAGAGGGGACGTACTCGGGATGGATTCCGGCCTTCATTGCTCTTCCGAGTCTAGCCGTCGCCGTCCACGCTTCGCCAGGGGCCCGGGAGTCGTCCGGTGGCCGGGCTGCAATAGGCGGGTGGCCGAGCTCGCCGACTACGAACGCCGCTTTCGCCGGGCGGGCCTGCCGCTGTTCATCGAGGACTCCTCGGCGAGCGAGGACGTTTGGACCCGGGCCGCGCCGCTCCTGGCGCTGGTGGTGATCGTGGAGCTGCTGGGCGCCACGCAGCTCGACTGGTCTCCGGCGGCCAACATCGGCGCCGCCGCCGGCGGGCTGGCGATCGTCGTCGGCGCCTTCGGGTTGCTCAACCGCTGGCGCGGGCGACCCTTCTTTCGGCTTCCCGAGGACGTCGGCTCCGCCGAGCTCGCGGCCTTCGTGCTGGTGCCGGCGCTGCTGCCGCTCGTCTTCGGCGGCCAGTGGGGCAGCGCGCTGCTCACCGTGGGCGGCAACCTGCTGGTGCTGGGGCTCGCCTACGCCGTGATCCGGTACGGCGTGCTGTCGATCCTGCGCTGGACCGGCCCGCGGCTGCTGGATCAGCTCGACGCCTCGGTGTCGGTGCTGTCGCGCGCTGTGCCGTTGCTGCTCGTATTCGCGCTCGTCCTGTTCATCAACACCGAGATGTGGCAGGTCTTCTCCACGATGCCGAGCGCCTTCCTGGCCTGCGTGGGAGCGTTGTTCGTCCTCGTCGGGACGGTCTTCGTGGCCGTGCAGCTGCCGCGTGAGGTGCGCCGGCTCGAAGAGGGGGTCGGGCGCGCGGGGCCACCACTCGAGAAGCGCGAGCGGTTCAACGTCGGACTCGTGATGTTCGTCAGCCAGGCGCTGCAGATCCTGCTCGTGAGCTTCGCGGTGGCGATCTTCTTCGTCGTGCTCGGCGCACTGGCCGTGGGACCCGAGGTGCGCGAGGCGTGGGGAGTCGCGCGCGAGAACGTGGTGCTGAGCCTCAGGCTCTTCGGCGAGCGGATCGAGATCACCGACGCGCTGCTGAGAGTGTCCGGAGGGATAGCCGCCTTCGCCGGCCTCTACTACGCGATCGCGGTGCTGACCGACTCGACCTACCGCGAGGAGTTCCGCGACGAGCTGACCGACGAGATGGCGGGCAGCTTCAACGCCCGGGCGGAGTACCTGCGGCTTCGAGAGATGTAGCGTGACGTCATGCAGACCATCTCCCCCGACGAGGGCGATCGAGCGGACTTCCCGGGCCTCGGCACGCGGTATCTCCTGCGCGAGGACGACACCGACGAGCAGTTCGCCCTGATCGAACACACGATTCCGCCGCGCACCCTGGCCGCACCGACGCACGTTCACGAGCGAGAGGACGAGTTCTCCTACGTTCTGGCCGGCCGCGTGGGCGTGCAGGTCGGCGACGAGGTCGCCGAAGCCGGGCCGGGAGAGCTGGTGGTCAAGCCTCGCGGAGTACCGCACGCGTTCTGGAACGCGGGCGACGAGGAGGCCCGGCTGCTCGAACTGATCTCCCCTCCGGCCTTCGCGGCCTACTTCGTCGACATGGTCCCGGTGCTCTCGGGCGACGGCCCCCCGGACCCCGAGCGGCTACGAGCCATCCGGGAGAAGTACGGGCTGTCGATGGACATCGAGTCGCGCGAGCGCCTGATCGAGGAGCACGGCCTGGAGCGCTGACCCGCGCCCTCAGGTGGCTTGGTAGTTGGGGCCGTCGCCACCTTCGGGCGGGGTCAGCCGGCCGCCCTTGGCGGTGATCGCGCCGCACTGCACGCAGTTCGAGGGCGTGACCTGCATCCGCACCTCGTGCTTGGCGTCGAGCCTGCCGTTGCCGTTGCCGTTGGCGCCGGCCGCTTCGAGCTCTTCGTCGGGCACCTCGTAGACCTGCGCCGGGCACATGTTCTGCCACATGAGCGCCACCTCGAGCGGGACCTTCTCCTGCACGCGGATGTGGTTGGGAGCGTCGTCGCGGGTGGCGTTCCCCGACGCGAACACCGACGAGAGCTTGTCGAAGGTCTTCTTGCCGTCGGGCTTGGGGTAGTCGCGCTCGGGCCCGAGGAACACGTCGACGGTGGCGTCGTCGTGGGTGGCCCAGCGTCCGCCGGGGAACCGCCCGCCGGAGATCTCCATCATGTTGGCCACCGCCCCGCCGACCAGGAACCCGCGCGAGAAGGGCTGGCGCATGTTGCGCGAGCGGTACGTGTCCTTCTCGATCTCGGAGCCTTCCACCTTGGCCTCGTAGTTCGAGAGGTCGTCGCACGTGCCGCCGCCGCGCAGGCGCTCGACGATCGCCTCGGCGGCGAACATCCCCGCGTGCATGGCGTAGTGGACGCCCTTGAGCGTGGGCACGTTGACCATGCCGGCGGAGTCTCCGCACATGACCATTCCCGGCGCCCAGAGCTCGCGCGGGCGCGCCCAGTAGCCGCCGGAGGGGAGCGTCTTGGCGCCCCAGCCGACGCGCTTGCCGCCGTCGAGGATCTCGGCGACCAGCGGGTGACCCTTCAGCTCCTGCAGGGCGTCGTGGATCGAGAGGCGGGCGTCGCGGTAGTCGAGCCCCACGACCATGCCCATCGAGATCTTGTCCTCGCCCATCGGGTAGATGAACGAGCCGCCGAACTCGCGGTACTTGGCCGCGAAGCGCAACGGCCAGCCCATCGTGTGCACCACCCGGTCGAGCGGCTTCGGCACCTCCCAGACCTCCTTGACCCCGAGCTCCCACTGCTGGGGGTCCTCGGAGCCGAGCCCGAAGTGTTGGATCGCAGCCCCGGTCAGGTGCCCCTGGGTCCCCTCGCAGAGCACGGTGGCCTTGGCGATGAGGTCCGCGCCGGGCTCGAAGTTCGACAGCTCCCCGCCCTCTCGGTCGCGGCCTTTGTCGCCCGAGCGTACGCCCACCACGCGGCCGTCCTCGACCAGCAGCTTCGCGGCCGCGGTCTCGCCCAGGATGTAGACGCCGCCCTCCTCGGCTTGCTCGGACAGCCAGCGGCCCAGCTGAGCCACCGAGGTCACGTGGTTGCCGTGGTTTCGAAAGGGCGGCGGGGTGGGCTTGAGGGGAATCGCCCGCTTTCGGTTGGGCAGCAGGTAGACCGCGTCCGTGTCCACGGTGCCGTAGGTGGGCCAGTCCTCCTCGGACACGTCCGGGAAGAGCTTCTTCATCGCCGACGGCTTCATCATCGCCCCCGACAGCAGGTGCGATCCCGGCGTCTTGCCTTTCTCCACGAGCGCGATCGGCACCTCGCCGAGCGACTCCAGCAGCGCCTCGTCCTCGGCCAGCAGTTGGGTCAGCCGGATCGCGCAGGAGAGCCCCGCCGGGCCGCCGCCGACGATCGCGATACCGACCTCGATCCGCTCGTCCTCGGGGTCGGTGGGCGAGCCCACGAACTCCTTCGCCGAGTCGACCGGCGGCGGGAACTCGATCGGAGCCGTCGACACCCCGGGCGTCCTAGCCCTTCTTCGACTTCACGGCGTCCGTCAGCTTGGGCAGGATCTTGTTGAGATCGCCCACCACGCCGAGGTCGGAGAACTCGAAGATCGGCGCGTTGGGATCCTTGTTGATCGCGACAATGTTCTCCGCGTTCTGCATGCCGACCTTGTGCTGGATCGCCCCCGAGATCCCCGCCGCCAGGTACAGCTTCGGCGCGACCGTCTTGCCCGTCTGCCCGATCTGGGCGGCGTAGGGGTACCAGCCCGCGTCGACCACCGCGCGCGTGGCCGCCACCGCGCCGCCGAGCGCGTCGGCCAGCTCCTCACAGGCCTCGAAGCCCTCGGCCTTGCCCAGCCCGCGGCCGCCGGCCACGAGTATCTCGGCGTCCTCGATATTCACGTCGGCGCCGCGCTGCTCGCCGCGCTCGACCATCACGGCCTTCGTCGAATGCTCCTCGAGGTCGACGTCGACGTCGACCACCTCGGCCGCTCCGTCGCCGTCCTCGGCCACGTCGAAGGCGTTGAGCCGGCCGATGATGATGCCGGTGTCGCCGACGTAACCCACGTCGACGATCGCCGAGTCCTGCAGGATCGGGCGCTCGGCCACCAGCTCGCCGTCCTGCGCCTTGACCGCGGTCACCTCCATCGTCACGCCGGCGTTCAGGCGGGCCGTCAGGCCCGCCCCGATCTCGAAGCCGAGCAGGCCCCCGCCGAAGAGCGCGTAGCCGAATCCGTTCTCCCTGATCACGTGCGCCATCACGTCGACGACCGGCTGAGCCAAGCCCTCGGGGCCCTTGGCCCGGAAGACCTTCGAGGCGCCGTACTTGCCCAGCGAGGCGCAGAGCTCGTCGGTCAGGTCGTCGCCCTCGCCGACCACGACCGCGGCGCACTCGCCGCCGAGCTCCTTGGCCAGCTTGGCGCCTTCGGAGACGGCGCCGAGCGAGTTCTTGTTGAACTCGCCCTGGTAGTGCAGTGCGTAGACCAGGATCCCGCTCATGCCAACAGCTTCCTTTCGTCCAGCCAGGCGAGGATCTTCTCGACCGTCTCGTCGGTGTCCTCGTCTTCGATCAGCTCGCCGGCGGCCTTCTCGGGGGGCGAGCTGACGTCGAGGACCCGGGTCTTCGAGCCGTCCTCGCCGACCTGGTCCGCGTCGATGCCCACGTCGTCCGCCGACTTGGCGTCGAGCGGCTTCTTCTTGGCGCCCATGATCGCCTTGAGCGACGGGTAGCGCGGCTCGTTGATCGCGTCTCCCACCGAGATCACGGCGGGCAGCTCCACCGCCACGGTGTCGTAGCCGTACTCCGCCTGACGCTCGCAGCGCAGCTTGCCGTCCTCGACGTCGATCTTGATGACCTGCGTGAGCGAGGGCATCTTGAGGTGGTCGGCCACGACCGCCCCGATCGTGTAGCACTCGCCATCGTCGGACTGCTGGCCGAGCAGCACGATGTCGGGGGACTCGGACTCCAGCACCTTGGCGAGCGCGTAGCCGGTCGCGCACACGTCGGAGCCGGCCAGCGCCTCGTCGGTCAGGTGCACCGAGCGGTCGGCGCCCAGCGACACCGCCTTGTGCAGCGCGCGGAAGGCCGATTCGGGGCCCATGGTCACCGCCACGATCTCGTCGACCTCGAGCCCGTCGCCCTCGCGGATCTGCATCGCTGCCTCGATCGCGTGAGTGTCGAAGGGGTTCAGGTTCTTCTCGCCCGAACGGTCGAGACGCTTGGAGCCGTCGTCCATACGCTTCTCGACGGCCGCGTCGGGCACCTCTTTCACGAGGACGCAGATCTTCACGGAAGCTTCTCCTTCGGCTGAATGCTTGGCGCGCGGGGCGGCGGGTGCCGCCGCGGGCGACCCGCCATATTACTCGATTGACTGACGAGTCAATCGCCCGCGCGCCAAGCCCTCCAGCGATCCTCAGGCGGCCACAGGCTGCGGCAGCACCTCCCCCTCGGGGGCCAGCTGAGGCGACTCCAGCTCGATCGGCTCGTCGCGCTCGATGTCGCGCTCGCGCACGAGCCAGAGCGCCACGAGGGCACCGAGAAGCGACACGATTCCTCCGAGCAGGAAGACCTCGTTCAGCCCGGCGATGAACCCCTGGCCCGCCGCATCCGAGACCGTGTCACGGGCGCCCGCGGGCACGGCGGCCACGGCCGAGTCGAGGTTCCCCGACGACGCCGCCTCGATCAGCTGGCGCGGGCGCTCGCCCGTCGCGGCCGGCGTGCCGGCGGCCAGCTCCTCCACCTTCGAGGCGCCGCGGCTGAGGAAGATGGCTCCCCACGCCGCGATGCCGACGGCGATGCCCACCTGCCGGAACGTGTCGTTGATGCCGGCGGCCATGCCGCTCTGCTCCCGCGGCACGACGCTCAGCGCCACGTCGGCGATCACGGGATTCAGCAGGCCGGTGCCGGCGCCCGCGAGCAGGAAGCCGCCGAGCAGCGCGGTCCACTCGTCGGCCGGGTCGATTCCTCCCATCAGCAGCAGACCCACACCGGTGAGGCCCAGCCCGGCGGACATGATGACCCGCGCGGGCAGCCGGGCCAGCAGCGCCCCGCCCGCGGCGGCGACGAGGAAGGTCAGCACCGTGAACGGCAGGTAGATCAACCCCGCCTCGAGCGGCGAGTGCCCGAGGTGGTTCTGCAGGTAGAACGTGATGTAGAGGAACAGGGCGAACATCGACGCCGACACCGCCAACGCGGCCAGCTGCACGCCGGTGAACGCCGGCTTGCGGAACAGCCGCAGGGGCAGCATCGGCTCCTTGACGCGCGACTCGATCACGAGGAAGGCGATCAAGAGCGCGACGGAGGCCCCGAGGAGCGAGACGATGAACGTGCTGCCCCAGCCCTCCTCGTTACCCCGCAGCAGTCCGAGCACGAGCAGGAACAGGGCCGAGCTGAAGGTCGCCAGGCCGGCCCAGTCCACGCGGGTCGCGTTCGGGTCGCTGCTCTCGCGGAGCTTGGTGTAGGTCACAGCGATCGCCGCGATGCCCACGGGCACGTTGATGAAGAACACCCACTCCCAGCCCAGCGAGTCCACTAGGGCACCACCCACGAGCGGGCCGATCGCGACCGACACTCCGATCGTGGCGCCGTATATCCCCATCGCAGTGCCGCGCTCGCGGCCGGGTGCGAACTCCTGCGCCACGAGGGCCAGGGAGACCGCGAACAGGATGGCCCCGCCGATGCCCTGGACGGCGCGGGCGATGTTCAAGAAGGTTGGATCGGCGGCCAGACCGGCGGCAAGCGACGCCGCCGAGAAGATCAGCAGGCCCGCAGCGAAGACGCGCCGTCTTCCCAGGCGATCGGCCAGCGAGCCCGCCGTCAGCACCAGTGCGGCGAGCGAGAGCGTGTAGGCGTCGACCACCCACTGCAGGTCGGTGAAGCTGGCGTTGAGGTCCTCCTCGATCGCCGGCAGCGCGGTGTTGACCACCGTGATGTCGAGCAGGAGCATGAACGTCGCCACGCTGACCGCGAGCAATGTCCACCATTTGCGTTGCATTTCGGATCCTCCGAGCTAGAATTAGTCAGGTAACCTTGTTAGGCGACCGTACCATAATCATCAGGCCACCTGACTAACTGTGACGATGAACACACAACGAGAACTGCCGCTGGTCGCCCTGCTTGGCGGGCTGGGCGACGCCATCCTCGACGAGCTCTATGCCCGGCTGAAGGGGCTCGGCTTCGCCGAGATCCGGCCCGCGCACGGCTGCGTATTCGGCCACATCGACGACGAGGGCGACCGGCTCACCGAGCTCGCGGAGCGCTCGGGGCTGACCAAGCAGTCCGTGGGCGAGGCGGTGGGGGACCTCGAGCGCCTCGGCTTCGTGGAGCGCGTGCCCGACCCGGCCGACGGCCGGGCGAAGATCATCAGGTTGACTCCACACGGCGCCGACGCGCTGGCCGCCGCCGCGGCGATCTTCGCGGACATAGAGGAGCGCTTCGCGGCCGAGGTCGGTCGCGAGCGCTTCGACGAGTTCCGGGAGACGCTCGCGCGCCTCAACGGGCTGGCGGCCGCTCCGGCCGCGCCCGTGAGCCAGGCCGCCTGATCTAGGCGGGCACGGCCTCCTTGATGTAGTCGATGATCCCCTGAACCGGCGCGCCGGGCGTGAAGACCTCGGCCACGCCCAGCTCCTTGAGCTCGGCGATGTCGTCGCTGGGGATCGTGCCGCCCACCACCAGCACCACGTCCTCCGCGTTCTCCTTGCTCAACAGCTCGGCGATGCGCGGCACGAGTGTCATGTGCGCGCCCGACAGGATCGACAGGCCCACGGCATCGGCGTCCTCCTGGAGCACGGTCTCGACGATCTGCTCCGGCGTCTGGTGCAGCCCGGTGTAGATCACCTCCATGCCGGCATCGCGCAGGGCCCGGGCGATGATCTTGGCCCCCCGGTCATGACCGTCCAGGCCGGGCTTGGCCACCACGACGCGGATCTTGCGGCGGTTCACGCCGCCAGATTACCCCGTGCCGGCGGCATCGAGACGAACCGCGTCACGCCTCAGAAGACCGGCGTCTCGGTGTAGGTGCCGAAAACCCGCTGCAGCGATTGGATGATCTCGCCTTCGGTTGCGTGCTCGCGGGCGCAGTCGAGCAGCGGCTCCATCAGGTTGCGCTGCCCGGCGGCCGCCTCGCGCAGCGAGGCCAGCGTGGCCTCGACGGCGGCGGAGTCGCGCTTGGCGCGCGCTGCCTGTACCCGACCGATCTGCTTGCTCTCCAGCTCGGGCGCGATCCGCAGGATTTCGGTCTCGCGCTGCTCGGCCTGCTGGTAGCGGTTGACGCCCACCACGACCCGCGCGCCCGACTCGATCTCCTCCTGCAGGCGAAACGAGGCGTCGGCGATCTCGCGCTGCGGATAATTCTGCTTGGTCGCCTCCACCATCCCGCCGAGGCGGTCGATGCGGTCGAAGTAGTCGTAGGCCGCGCGCTCCATCGAATCGGTCAGCGACTCCACGAAATAGGAGCCGCCCAGCGGATCGATCGTGTTCGTCACCCCCGTCTCGTGGGCGATGATCTGCTGGGTGCGCAGCGCCACCCGCACCGCCTCCTCGCTGGGCAGCGCCAGCGCCTCGTCGAAGCTGTTCGTGTGGAGCGACTGGGTGCCGCCCAAGACCGCGGACAGCGCCTCCGTCGCCGTCCTGACCACGTTGTTGAGCGGCTGCTGCGCGGTCAGCGACACACCCGCGGTCTGGCTGTGGAAACGCATCAACAGCGACCGCTCATCGCGCGCTCCGTAGGTATCGCGCAGCTCGCGCGCCCAGATCCGCCGCGCCGCGCGGTACTTGGCGATCTCCTCGAAGAAATCGATGTGGGCGTTGAAGAAGAAAGACAGCCGCGGTGCGAAGGCATCGACATCGAGGCCGCGCGCGATGCCCTGCTCCACATAGGCAAAGCCGTCCTTGAGCGTGAACGCCAGCTCCTGCTGGGCCGTCGAGCCCGCCTCGCGGATGTGATAGCCCGAGATCGAGATCGGATGCCAGCGTGGCATCCGCTTGGCGCAGAACTCGACCATGTCCCCCACCAGCCGCATCGCCGGGTCGATCGGAAAACACCACTCCTTCTGGGCGATGTACTCCTTGAGGATGTCCGTCTGGACCGTTCCCGACAGCCGCTCCGCGCCCACCCCCTGGCGCTCCGCCGCCACCACGTAGAAGGCCAGCATCACCGCCGCCGGGGCGTTGATGGTCATCGACGTCGACACCTCGCCCATGTCGATCCCGCCGAACAACGTCTCCATGTCGTCCAGGCTGTCGATCGCCACGCCCTCCCGGCCGACCTCCCCCTCCGAGCGCGGGTTGTCCGAGTCGTGACCCATCAACGACGGCATGTCGAACGCGGTCGACAAGCCGGTCTGGCCATGGTCGAGCAGATAGCGAAAGCGCTCGTTGGTCTCCTCCGCCGTTCCAAAGCCCGCGAACTGGCGCAATGTCCACAACCGCCCCCGGTACATCGACGCATACACCCCGCGCGTGAACGGAAACTCGCCCGGAAACCCGATCCGTTCCTCGAACGGCCCCACGTCCTGTGGGCCGTACAACGGCTCCACCGGCTCCCCGCTCAGCGTCGTGAACAACGCGTCGCGCTGCGGCGTGCGCGAGAAACGCTCGCGAAACCAGCGCTCCGCATCGGTCATGGCGCCCGGCTCGACTGCCATCGCAGCTGAGTCTAGGTAGTCGGGAGGCTCAGCTGCTCTCGCAACCGCAGCAGGGCCAGGTCCTTGCCCTTGGCCTCGAGCATCACGTCGAACTCGAGCCCTTTGGCCGTGTGGCGCAGCAGGGCCTCGAAGGCAACCGGGTCGATCAGGTCGGCATGAAGGCGGGCGTCGGGCAATACGACCGTGCGCTCCACCCGCCGGCCCACCTTCCTGCGCTTCTCGCCGATGTCCAGCCGCGGCGAGGAGAAGTGGATCTTCGGCGTGACACCTGCAGGCCAGCTGCCGAGAGCAAGCTCCAGCGCCTTCCGATCCTCGAGACCCTCGGGGTTGTGGCAGCGGTGATGGTGGATGTCGAAGACCAGCGGGACGCCTGCGCGCTGTGCCAGATCGAGTGCCTGGCGCAGTCCAAACACGCGATCGTCGTTCTCGAGCACCAGGCGCGAACGCGCGGCCTCGGAGAGCTGCTCGAAGCCTGCGAGGAAGCGGTCGGCGCCGGCAGCATGGCCGCCTGCGGCACCACCCACGTGGAGCACCACGACCGCCTCCGGCCCGAGGCCCATCGCCTCGAACAGCGCGCCCTGGACCTCGAGCTCGGCCACCGCCGCCGCGCGCACGGCATCGGACTCCGAGTTGAGCACCGTGTACTGGCCGGGGTGGGTGGAGAGCCGGAGGTCGAGCTCGCGCGCCAACTCCCCTAGCTCGGCCAGCTCCGCGGCGCACTCCTCCACCTGGTGATGGAACTGGGGCAACTCGGGGTGGCTTGCGTAGGGGGCGAGCGCTGTGGCCATCCGGTACATCCGAATGTCGTGGCGGTCGAGGTAGCCGAAGACGTCGCGCAGGTAGCCGAGCGAGGCTCGGAGATGGGGCCCCGACTGCCAGCGGCGCGTGTCGTGGGAGGGCAGTCCGCCTTCCCCCAAGACCTTGACGGCGAAACCGAGCCTCATACCTGCGTCTACCGAATGCGCGGGGGGGCCAGCCTGCGCGGGCTCGGCCGGCGGGCGCGTGCCACGGCGTAGCCGCCGCCACCGCCCACCAGCGCCACGCCCAGCACGGCGGTCCCGATCTTCAGCATCGGTCCCAGGCGGTCGAAGCGCATGATGCGCCAGCCCTCCGCCCGCGCGACATCGCACAGGGCGGAGTCGGGATTCACCGCCACGGGGTGGCCCACCGCGCGCATCATGGGCAGGTCGGACTCCGAGTCCGAGTAGGCGTAGGAGGCGGCGAGGTCGATGCCCTCTCGCTCGGCCAACTCACGGATCGCCTCCGCCTTGCCCTCGCGGTAGGTGAACGGCCCGTCGGGCCTGCCGGTGTAGACGCCCTCGCGCACCTCGGATCGCATCCCGAGCCCGCCGTCCAGCACCAGCACCGCGGCGAGCACCTCGGCGAGCTCCTGCGAGGCGGCGGTGACGATGTAGGCGGGACGCCCTGCGTCCTGGTGGGCCCACGCCTCCGCGAGCACCTGCTTGTAGAGCAGCGGCAGGATCCCGGCCAGCACGTCGGGGCCCAGGCGCTGCAGGTCGATCACGCGCTGGCCGGCGATCGAGTCGAGTACGCGGCGCCGCAGCTCGTCGGTGTCGCGGTCGGTGGAGCCCTGCACGCGGAACTTCAGGTTCGCCCAGGCGTCGCGGGCGAGCCGGCGCCGCGAGACCATCCCGTGCTTGTAGGCGGCGCGTCCGAAGTGCAGGGCGCTGGAGCCTTCGATCAGAGTCTTGTCCAAATCGAAGAAGGCGGCCCCGCGTGACTCAGCCGCCATTGACCTCGATGAGCACCGCGTCGCCCTGGCCCCCACCCGAGCAGATCGCGGCCACGCCGAGCCCACCGCCGCGGCGGCGCAGCTCGTTCGCCAGCGTCATCAGGATCCGCGCGCCCGAGGCGCCGATCGGGTGGCCCAGGGCGATCGCTCCGCCGTTCACGTTCACCTTCGACTCGTCCACACCGAGCATGCGCATCGAGTTGAGCGCGACCGAGGCGAACGCCTCGTTGATCTCGAACAGGTCGATCTCCTCCACGGACACGCCCGCCTTCTCCAGCACCGCCTTCGTGGCGTTGGCCGGGGTGCGGGCGAGGTAGGCGAAGTCGTCGGCCACCGCCGCCTGCGCCACCAGGGTGGCCAGCGGCGTGCGGTCGTTCTGAGCGGCCCACTTCTCCGAGGCCAGCACGAGCGCCCCCGCGCCGTCGTTGACCCCGGGGGCGTTGCCGGCCGTGTGGGCGCCGTCCTTGCTGAACGCGCTGCGCAGCTTGGCGAGTGTCTCCAGCGAAGACTCGCGCCGAGGAGCCTCATCGACCTCGACGGTGGTGTCGCCCTTCTTGGACGACACCGTCACCGGGACGATCTCCTCGGGCAGCCGGCCCTCGTCGGTGGCCTGGACGGCCAGCTCGTGCGAGCGCAGCGCGAACCTGTCCATGTCCGCGCGGGTGATCTCCAGCTCCCCGCCCACCTCGTCGGCCTCCTCGCCCATCCCCTTGCCGCTGAACGGATTGGTCAGGCCGTCGTGCACCATCGCGTCGAGCGCCTTGGCGTCGCCCATGCGGTAGCCGAAGCGAGCCTGCTGGAGGAGGTAGGGGGCTTTCGACATCGACTCCATCCCCCCGGCGACCGCTACGTCGAGGTCGCCGGCGCGCACCGCCTGGTCCACCATGCCCGCCGAGCGCAGCCCTGACGCGCACACCTTGTTCACGGTCTCGCTCGAGACCTCCTTGGGGATTCGGGCCTTGATCTGCGCCTGCCGGGACGGGATCTGACCCTGGCCGGCCTGGAGCACCTGGCCGAAGACCACGTGCTCGACCTGCTCGGGGGCCACCCCGGCGCGCTCCAATGCGGACGAGATCGCGGTGGCGCCGAGGTCGGTGGCATCCAGCGAAGCCAGGCCGCCGCCCATCTTCCCGAACGGCGTGCGGGCGGCGCCGAGGATCACTGTCTTTGGCATCGAGTCGGTCTCCTTCGCGGGCTCAGAGGATCAGCACTCACTGTATCCGGGGGCCGCGGCCCGTCGCGTAGAGTGCCCGCCCGTGAGAGAGATCAAGGTTTCGTCACGTTCGGGCGCGCCGGAGGAGACCTCCGCCGACACCCGAGTCGTGGGCCTGTTCGAGGGCGACTCGCTGAGCGATCCCGCCCTCCAGCGCCTGGTCGGACTGGGCGAGGCGAAGGCGGGCCTGAAGAAGGTGGCTCTGGCGCACGAGAGCGCGCCCGGCGGCGGCCAGCGCCGGGTGCTCATCGCCGGGCTGGGCGCGCGGTCGGAGTTCGACCCGGAGCGCGCGCGGGTGGCGGCCGCGGCCGCGGCCGGTCGGGCCCAGGAGCTCGGCGCGGTCTCGCTGTCGTGGGCCGCGCCCGCGGGCGAGGGTCTGACCGCCGCGCTGGTCGAGGGAACCCTGCTGAAGCTGTACAGCTTCGATCGCTTCAAGTCCTCGCCCGGCGAGGACAGCGAGGCCGGTCTCGAGACGCTGGAGCTGGCCGGCGACACGGTGTCGGAAGCCGAGCTCGAGCTCGGTCGCGTGGCGGCGGAGGCCGCCAACGCCGCCCGCGACCTCCAGAACCTGCCCTCCAATGTCGCCACCCCGTCATTCCTCGCCGCGCGAGCGGCCGAGATCGCGGAGGAGCACGAGGCGCTGGAGGTCGAGTTGCTCGACCGCGAGGCGATCGTCGCACGAGGAATGGAGGCCTTCGCCGCGGTCGCAGCGGGCACCTACGAGGAGCCGCGCCTGATCGTCCTGCGCTACCGGCCTCCCGGCGCCGACGCCCCGCACCTAGCCTACGTCGGCAAGGCCGTGACCTTCGACACCGGGGGCATCTCCATCAAGCCCGCGGCCAAGATGCAGGAGATGAAGATGGACATGTCCGGCGGCGCGGCCGTGCTGGAGGCCATGGGCGCGATCGCGCGGCTGGGGCTGCCGGTCACGCTCACCGCAGTGGTGGGGGCGACGGAGAACATGCCCAGCGGCCGCTCGGTCAAGCCCGGCGACATCGTCACGGCCATGAACGGCAAGACCATCGAGATCAACAACACCGACGCCGAGGGCCGGCTCGTGCTGGCCGACGCCCTCGCCTACGCCGTGGAGGAGGGCGCCGAGCGGATCGTGGACATCGCCACGCTCACGGGTGGCGTGCTGATCGCGCTCGGCCACACCCATTGCGGGCTGTGGTCGAACGACGACGAGTGGTACCGGAGCGTCGAAGCCGCCTGCGAGGCCACCGGAGAGATCGGCTGGCGCATGCCGCTCCATCCGGAGTACCTCGAGTTGACGAAGGGACCCGCCGCCGACCTGCAGAACTCCTCCGACCAGCGCATCGCGGTGTCCAACTACGCCGCCGAGTTCCTGCGCCAGTTCGTCGACGGGCGCGCCTGGGTGCACGTCGACATCGCCGGAACGGCATGGGGGCTGACCCGCAACTACGTGGGCAAAGGCGCCAGCGGGTTCGGCACCCGGATGCTGATCGATCTCGCTCGCAGGGCGGGATAGGTCGAATGTATGCTGCCCCGCTCATGAACTAGCGGGAGGGGAGCAACGTGTCAGTCGTGTTGATTCATCAAGGCCCGAGCGTTACCCAGGAGAACTACGAAGCGACCGTACGGAAGCTGACCGGCGGGAAGAGTCGCCTGGAGTCAGCTTCCGATTGGCCCGTCGAGGGTCTACTGGTGCACGTGGCAGGGCAGAGCCCGCAAGGGTTCCGGGTCGTCGATGTTTGGGAGACAGAGGAGGCTTGCAACCGGTTCGGCGAGATCCTTCAGCCGATCTTGCAGGAAGTCGGCATTGACGACCCGCCTGAGCTCTATCCGGCAGAGGTGTTTGTTTCGGCTTGACGCCTAGCGCGGGCGCTCGCGCTCCTCGTCGCGCACCACGTCGCCCTGATCGTCCTGCTCGTAGACACGCTCGCGCTCGGTGTCGGGGGTCTCCGTGCGCTCGTAGTGCTCGACGCGGTCGTCGCCGCGGCCGGGCGCGCGGTCCGCGAGGTCGGCCGACTCGCCGGGTGAGGTGCCGCCGTGCCGGCGGGCGTGCTCCTCGTCGTACTGCCGGGCCGCCTCTTTCTCGTCGACGTCGGGATCCAGGCGCGCGGCCTCCAGGTGGCGTTCGCGTGCGTCGCGTTGCTTTTCGTCGGCGTCCGCCGCGCGCTCGCGGGCCTCGGCCTCCTTGCGCCGCGCCTCCGCCGACTGGACGTCGGCCTCGGCCCGGGCCTTGTCGGCTCCGGCGCGGTCGACCTCCGCACCCCGCCTGATCTCGCGGGCCTCGCGGCGGTTGGCCTCGTGCTTGCGTTCGCGTCCCTTCCTGCTCATCAGCGCAAAGAGCGCCAGCAAGAGGAGGACCACCACGACGATGACGATGATCAGCCAAGTGTCCATATCCCCGACTCCTTCGCTTCGTTAGCGGGGTAGGGATACCCAGATTCGGAGGTGATAAGCGACTACTTGGTCGTCGCGTCGAGCTCCTTGAGCTCCCGCTTCAGCACCTTCCCGGTGGCGTTGCGGGGCAGCTCGTCGAGGAACACGATCTCGCGCGGCACCTTGTAGCGCGCGAGGTTTCGCTGCACGTGCTCCTTGAGGTCGTCTTCGCTCGCCCCGCCGCCCTTCTCCAGCACCACGAAGGCCCTGAGACGCTGGCCGAAGTTTTTGTCCTCGATCCCGATGGCCGCCGCGTCGGCCACCGCCGGGTGTCGCGAGAGGGTGTCCTCGATCTCCCTGGGGAAGACGTTCTCACCGCCGGAGACGATCATCTCGTCGTCGCGGCCCTCGACGAAGAGCCGGCCGTCCGCGTCGAAGCGCCCGACGTCTCCGGTGGCCATCAGGGCGCCGATCACGTCCTTCGACCCGCCTCCGGTGTAGCCCTCGAAGAGCATCTCGTTCCCTACGAAGATGCGCCCGGTCCGCCCGGCCTCGACCTCGGCCCCGGCCTCGTCATAGAGCTTGACGATCGTCCCGCGCGCCGGCCGGCCGGCGGTTCCGGGCGCCGCCCGCATGTCGGCCGGCGTGGCTATGGAGGCCCAGGCCACCTCCGTGGAGCCGTACAGGTTGTAGAGGGTGTCGCCCCAGGCGTCCATCCACTCGAGCGCGAGATCACCGGGCAGCGCGGAGCCGCTGGCTGCCACGACCTTGAGCGACGACAGGTCGTACTTGGCCCGGACGCTCTCGGGCAGCTCCATGATCCGCTGCATCATCACCGGCACGACCACGAGCGAGTCGCAGCGCCGGCGTGCCACGGCCTGGAGAGTCCCCTCGGGATCGAACTTGCGCCGCAGCACGAAGGTCGACCCGAGGATGAGGCCTAGCGAGAAGTGGGCGAACCCCCAGGAGTGAAAGAGGGGTGCGGCGATGTGGGTCACCTGGCGCGTGCGCAGCGGGATCGTGGACAGCAGCGACACCACCGGATCGAGCGACTGCGGATTGCCGCGCGAGGCGCCCTTGGGCGATCCCGTGGTCCCGCTGGTGAGGATCACCGCGCGCCCCTCGCGCTCGGGCGGCACCACGTCGTCGGGATCGCCCGCGGTGATGAGCTCGTCGATCGTGGGGTCGGCGAGGTCCTGCGAGTCGTGCCAGGCGACGATCCGCTTGCGCCGCCGCCCCGCATCCGCGAGCAGGCCGACGAACTCCTCGTCATAGACGATCGCCTTGGGCTTCTCGCGGCCTACGACCTCGGCGAGCTGGGGACCCGCGAAGGCGGTGTTGAGGTAGAGGACGTCGGCGCCGAGCTTCGACACAGCGACCGTGGCCTCGATGAAGCCGCGGTGGTTGCGGCACATGATGCCCACCCCGTCGCCCTCGAGGATGCCCATGTCCGAGAGCGAGTGGGCGAGCGCGTTCGAACGGGCGTGCAGCTCGGCGAAGGTGAGCGTGCCCAGGTCGTCGATGATCGCGGTCTCGCCGGGGTAGCGGTCGGCCAATGAGATGGCCCCGGCGGCCGGGCTCCGGCCCCAGCGCACGAGCGTCTGCAGCACCCGGTAGAGGCGGTCAGGGCGTATCGGCCGCACGATCCCGGCGTCGACGAGCACCTTGATGCTGCCCGCGGTATGGAGCGCCCGGCCGGGAATGCTCATCACGGCGAGCCGGGCAGCAGAGCGTCGCCGATCGGGCGCTCGCCGGTGTCGAGGAGGACCAGCCACACAATCCGCGCGCGCATGACGGCGGATGGTACGCGCCCGCCCCGGGTGTCGAGCCTTTCGAGCGGGCCGCTTGCGGGGAGTGTCCTAGGCCGCCTTGGCCTGTGCGGCCTGGGGGACGGGGCTCGAGAACGTCTTGAGCTCCCCCGACTCGGGTGTGAACCAGTGACCGCCGAAGCAGACGATCTTGACGTGCTCGACCGGCCCGCTGGTGCTCACGAGGGTGAAGCGGTCGACGATCTGGGCCGGAAGGTCGCACTCGGGACAGCGCGCGTAGGTCATGGGGGCTCCTTTGGGTGGTAAATGCTTGGCTTCGAGGGGGACGACACGCGGGACCCGCATTTATTCCCGAAGCCGTTCACGCAGCCCGCGGCAGGCCCAGGCCAATCCGATGGTCGCCCCGGCGAACCACGCGAAGCCCACCTCCGGCTGGGGGAGGTCCAGCACGTCGCGTGCGATGAAGCCAAGCGAGGCGCCGCCGGTGAGGCCGACCCAAGCCGCGCCGGCCCACGCGTGTACCCGCGCGAGCATGGCTCAATCGCCTCCGAGGAAGGAGAGCGGATTGAGGCACTCGTCGGCGATGTCGACCGCCTCCTCGAGCGGCATCCCCCTGATCGCGTCCAGCCGGTGGTCACGTTCGAAGATGTACCTGCGGTAGGCGAGACATACCATCCAGACGCGCCCGCCCCACTTGCCGAGGCCGCGCAGGCGCTCGAGGGCCTCCGGCGCCCCCGCGCGCGCGACCGCTCCGTCCACGCTTCGCACGCGGGTGGGAGCGGGCGGGGCGACGGCCGGCCGCACGGCGGGGGCTCCCGCCGCCGGCGCGCACATGCCCTCCGCCGCCGCCGCGCATGTGATCCGCTGCGCGATCAGCGTCCCGAGCGAACGGTCCTGCGCGGGCGCACGGAAGGCGGCCACGGCGCCCAGCGCGAGCGCCGCCACCAACACCAGTCCGACCCACTCGATCGTCGCCTGCCCGGTCGCGTCGCGCATCGCCGGGCGACCGTACGGATCGCTCGTGCACGCGTGTGCGCGGTGCGCAACGAAAGGGAGAAAAGCGACGCACCGGACCGCCGCGGCCGCGGCGGCCCGATGCACCGGCGCCTCAGCTCAGATGCGTCCCGCCGCTTGGCGTTGCTGTCGGGCGATCGCGTCGACCACCACCGCTGCCAGGAGGACCGCTCCGGTGACCATGAACTTCACCGAGGACTCGAGGCCGAGTAGGTCCATGCCGTTGGAGATCGACTGGATCACGAGCGCGCCGAGCAGCGCGTGCCAGACACTGCCGCGACCGCCGAAGAGGCTCGTGCCGGCGATCACCGGAGCCGCGATCGCGAGCAGGAGAAAGTCTCCTGCGCCCGACGACTGATTCACGGCCAGCAGTCGCGAGGCGGCCATAACGCCGCCGACCGCGGCCATGGTCGACGCGATCATGAAGACGATCACCCGAACGCGATTGACCTTGATCCCGGCCCGCCGCGCCGCTTCCGCGTTACCGCCCACGGCGAATATGTGGCGGCCGAAAGTCGTCCTCGTGGTGATGTAGTAGAAGAAGAGCACGAAGCCGAGCAGGATCAGCACCGCCAGCGGCAGCCCGCGGTCGTCGTTCAGCACCCAGATGGAGACCAGCACCGCCACGGCCACGAGGACGATTCGAATGACAAGCGTCGACAGCGGCAGCGCCGGCAGCCCCGCGCGGATGCGCCGCTGCCTGCCCAAAAGGGTCAAGGCGGCGAATACGCCGATCGCGAGGAACGCGAAGATCCAGCCCACCGTGTCGCTGTAGAAGGTGCTTGTGAGCCCGATGACCTTGGAGTTGGTGATGTTCACCGTTCCGGTCTCTCCCAGCACCTCGAGCTGAGCGCCCGGCCAAGCGAGCAAGCCGGCCAGGGTCACCACGAACGATGGGATGCCGAAACGAGTGAAGACCGAGCCCTGGAACAGTCCGATCGCGGTCCCCGCCAGCACACCGGCGGCGATCGCGAGGAACGCCGACACTCCTTCCTTCTCGACGAGTACCGCCATGATCGCCGAACAGAGGCCGCTCACTGCGCCGACCGACAGGTCGATCTCACCGAGCAGCAGTACGAGCACCACGCCGATCGCCACCAGTCCTACGGCGGTCGCCTGGAGCACGAGGTTCGTCAGGTTGACCGAGCTGAGGAAGCGGTCTTCCTGCACATAGAAGATCAGCCAGATTACGGCCAGAATGAGGACCACCCGCAACTCGGCCAGGTCGCCCTGGACGAATCGGCGAAGCAAGTCCGTACGCGGCTGGTCGGGCTCTTCGTCGGCGGTCGCGGCGGCCGCGCCGCCTGCCTGCGCGCTCATCGCTCGTCCTCTCCCTCGTCACCTTCGCGACCGAATTCGGCGCCGGTGATGGCGGCCACGATCTCTTCCTGAGTCGCCTCGCCGACGGCGAAGTCACCCGCCTTGCGCCCGAGCCGCAGCACGAAGATGCGGTCGGCCACCTCGAACACGTCGACGAGGTTGTGGCTGATCACAAGAACGCCGTGTCCCTCCTCGCGCAGCCGCTTGACCAGTCCAAGCACCATGGCCGTCTGGCGCACGCCGAGCGCCGCGGTGGGCTCGTCGAGCAGCACGACCTTCGGGTCGCCGAGCAGCGAGCGCGCGATCGCCACCTGCTGGCGCTGGCCGCCGGACATCGTGCCCACCTCCGCACGCACGTCGGTGATCGTCACCGCGAGCCGGCTGAGCAGCTCCCCTGTTCGCTTCTCCATGCCCGTCTCGTCCAGGGTGATCGCCGCCGGCCCGTCGCCGCGCTTCTCGCGGCCGAGATAGAGATTCTCGACCACGTCGAGGTTGTCGCACAGGGCGAGGTCCTGGTAGACGGTCGCGATGCCCAGCGCCGTCGCGTCGGTGGGGCCGGTGATCTTCACCTCCTGGCCCTCGAAGAGAATCTGCCCTTCGTCGGCCGTATGGATCCCCGCAATCGTCTTCACCAAAGTCGACTTGCCGGCGCCGTTGTCTCCGACGAGAGCCACGACCTCGCCGTCGTGGATCTCGAAGTCGACGTCGCTGAGCGCCTGGACCGGCCCGAAGCTCTTGCTCACTCCCTTCAGGGCCAGCACGGGAGTGTTCCCGTTCATCTGTAAGGCTCCTTTCGCACGCGGAGGCGAGGCCCGGCGGCGGCGCCGTCGTCGCGCCGCCGGGCATTCTGCACCTTCTTCCCTACTCGATGCCCGCCTCCTTGCAGGCCGCCGCGTACTTGCCTGTGCAGATATCGGCCGCCGTCCAGAACTTGTCCTTGATCACCGTGTCCTGGATGTTGTCCTTGGTTACCGCGATCGGCGTGAGGATCACCGACGGAACCTGCTTCATGCCGTTGTCGACCTTGTCGTTGACGAGTCCGCTGGGCGGCTTCTCACCGCGCAGGAGCGCGACCGCCAGCTCAGCCGCGCCCTCAGCCTCCGGCTTGGTCGCCTTGTAGACGGTCATGTACTGCTCGCCGGTCAGAATCCGCTGGATACCTGCGAGCTCCGCATCCTGACCGGTTGTCGGGCGAGTCGACGGATCGATCCCCGCCGACTTCATGGCTGAGATCGCGCCCTGCGCCATGCCGTCGTTCGCGCCGTAGACGCCGACGAAGCCGTCGTTGCCGAGCGCCGTGATCGCCTGCTCCATCTCCTGTTGGGCATTGGCGGCGTCCCACTCGGGGGTGTCGTACTCCTTGGCCACCTTGAAGGGGCTCTTGTCGATGACGCTGTGGGCTCCCTCCTTGAACAGCGTGGCGTTGTTGTCGGTGGGATCACCGTTGATCATCACGATCGACCCCTTCGCCCCATCCTCCTCGAGCTTCTAGGTCAGGCTCTCGGCCTGGAGCTTGCCGACCTGCACGTTGTCGAAGGAGATGTAGTAGTCGATGTCCGCGTCGGTGATCAGACGGTCGTAGCTGATAACCGGCACCTGCTGCTGCTTGGCGCGCGTGACGATCGGAGCGACGGAGGCCGCGTCGACCGGGTCGAGCACCATTACCTCGGCGCCCTTGGTCAGCGCGGCCTCGCCCTGCGCCTGCTGCTTCGTCGCGTCCTGGTCGGCGTTCGAATACTCGATCGTGCAGTCCGGGCAGAGCTCCTTGACCTTGGCCTCGAATTCGGGGCGGTCGTGCGCCTCGTAGCGCGCGGTCTCCGACTCCGGCAGCAGCAGAGCGATCGTGCCGCCTCCACCGCCCTCGTCCCCGCCGCCTCCGCCGCCGCCCTCGTCGTCATCGCTGCCGCAAGCGGCAATCGAGAGCGACATGACGGCGGCAAGCAGGGCGATGAGGGCTGCCGTGCTCACTTTCCTTCTCGTCTGCATGCGTTCCCTCCTAGGGATTGATGTCCGTGGTCTGCAACGCCGGCGTTCGGCCTGCGGGAACCGTGCTCGCCACCTGGAGGACGGAGGCGAGCGCTCCGAGCAGCTCGGCACGCTCGCCGAGCTCTCCCGGAACGATCTCCACGTCCTCCGCCGCGCTCGGGATCGCGCGGAGGCTCACCGACTCCATGAGCGGATCGAGCAGCAGGGCGCCGGCTTGGCCCACGCTGCCCCCAACGACGATTCGCTCGGGATTGACCAGATTGCACAAGTTCGCCACCGCCACGCCGATGTGACGTCCCGCGTCCGCGAGCGCCCGCCGGCAGCCGGCGTCGCCCTCCACCGCCCGGCGGATCACGTCATCGGGCTCGAGCTTCTCTCCCAGGCTCCGCGATACGAGCTCGGCGATCGCCGGCCCTCCGGCCAGCGTCTCGAGACAGCCGCGGTTCCCGCAGCGGCAGATGTCGCCCTCGTCGTCGATTGTGGTGTGGCCGATTTCGCCCGCCGTGCCCCCCACTCCGTCGAAGAGGAGGCCGTCGATCACGATGCCGGAGCCGATGCCTGTGGCGAGCTTGAGGTAGACGACGACGCCTGCGCCCCGGCCCGCGCCCCAGGCGTACTCGGCCAGGGCTCCCAGGCTCGCGTCGTTGCCCACCTTCACGGGCAGCTCGAGCAACTGGCTCATGCGCTGCTGCGGCGCCGCGCCCACCCAGCCGGGCAGGATCGCCGACGACCCGACCAGCCCGCTCTCGTGGATCGGGCCCGGGATGCCCATGCCAACGCCGACGACCCGGCTGCGGTCGGTCGCGGCCTCGGTGAGCAGCCTCTCCACCCGCTTCGCCGCGGTGACCATCGCTTCCTCGGCCTCGTAGTCGGCCGAGAGGACGACCCGCTCCTCGGCGACGATCTCATGGGAGAGGTCGGCGAGGGCGATGCTCAGATGGCGCTTGCCAAAGTCAATCCCCACGGCCATGCCGCCGGAGGGGTTGAGGGCGATCAGCGCCGGGGGGCGGCCGCTGCCGGCGGCCTGGCGACGACCGTTCGTGCGGCCCACGATGAGCCCTTCCTCGACCAGCTCGGCGACGATCGTCGACACGGTCGATCGCGACAACCCGGTGTGGCGCGCGACCTCAGGCCGGCTCGCCACGCCTAGCGTTCGCAGGGCCTGCAGTACCTTGCCCCGGTTGAACTCGCGCAGCAGCGCGAGCGCCCCGGGCGGCTCTCCTCGCATCTCGGCGCGCATCCTCTGACTCCGCCGCAGGTTTGTCAAGGCTTCGGCCAAAAGCAGTGTTAAGAACGCGTGTTTTTGTTTAAGCTCGTACAAACAGGCCTGCGTCCAGGCGGTTAGACTCGCCGCTGGTATAGACCAGTTAGGGGGTTCGGTGCGACTCGGAGTCGAGGCCGCACTCGTCGACGGGGAGCTCGTGCGGGGTGACGTCGCGATCGCGGACGGCGCCGTCGCACAGGTCGGCGTTTCGCCCGCGGGCCGAGCCGGTACGGCGGTGCCCGGGTACGTCGATCTGCACATCAACGGGGTGGCCGGCGTGGATTTCCTCACCGCCGACGCGGCCGGATACCGCCGCGCGGCCGGCGCCCTCGCCGCGTCCGGGGTCGTGGCCTTCCAGCCCACCTTCGTCTCGGCGCCGCTCGACGACTACGCCGGAGCGCTGGCCGTGGCCGCCGAGGCTGCCGATGACCACGACGGCCGGCCGCTCGTGACCGGCGTGCATCTCGAGGGCCCGTTTCTATCGCCCGAGTGGCCCGGTGCTCACGATCCGGACCACCTCCGCGGTCCCGACCCCGACCTGGCCGAGCGCCTGGTCGGCGCCGGCCCGGTGCGGATGATGACGCTGGCACCCGAGCTTCCCGGTGGCCTCGACCTCATCGAGCGGCTGGCCGGCGCCGGCGTGGCGGTCTCCTGCGGTCATTCGGGAGCGGACGCACCGACCGCCCACGCCGCGTTTGCCCGCGGCGCGCGGGCGATCACCCACCTCTACAACGCCCATCGCCGCTTTCGCCCCCGCGACCCCGGTCTCGGCGGGGTGGCGCTCGTACGAGCCGACGTGTCCGTCCAGGCGATCGTGGACGGCGTGCATCTCGCCCCCGAGACCGCCTATGGCGCCTTCCTCGCGGCCGGGCGGCGCTTCTGCCTCGTGACCGACGCCATGGAGGCGGCCATGCTCGGCGACGGCCGCTACGAGCTGGGCCGCCGTCACGTGACGGTCAGCGACGGCGCCGTGCGCCTGGCCGACGGCACGCTGGCGGGCAGCGTCCTCACGATGGACAAAGCGGTGCGCAACCTCGTGGCCTGCGGCGCGTCGCTGGCGTCGGCGGTGCACGCCGCTTCCGCCGCTCCGGCCGCGCTGCTGGGGCGGGAGGATCTCGGTGCGCTGCGCCCCGGGGCCCCGGCGCATCTCACGGTGCTGAGCGATGAGCTGCGGCCGGTGCGCACGCTTGTGGGTGGTGTTGAGGCGTTTGCCGCGGCGTAGTTTGCCTTGGCTTGCGGGCCTGACCGACCCGCAACCCCCTAGCTCGTCTCCGTGACCTTTCGCAACCCCGGCGGCTCATCGGGATCCAGGCCGCGCCGCAGCGCCAGCGCGAGCGCCAGCTGCTGCGCGCGCACCGTGGCCGGCAGCGCGCACAGCGGCTCCGCCAGGCCGCCGGGATAGGGCAGGGCCGCGTCCGGGCGGTCGGCCAGTCGCAGCACCGGCGTACCCGCCCGTCCCAGCTCGTCGGCCAGCTCCTCGACGTCCGCCTCGGCCGGCCCGGACGCGCTCACGGCCAGCAGCGGGATGTCGCCGCGGGCCACGGTCATCGGCCCGTGGCGAAAGTCGGCGGCCGACCAGCCCTCGGCGCGCATGCCGGTGGCCTCACGGAGCTTGAGCGCCGCCTCGAGGGCCACGCACATCAGATAGCCGCGCCCGACGGCCACGAGCTCGCCGGCGTCGCCCAGTCCGGCCGCCGCGGCGGCGGCCGGATCGGGGTCGCCCAGCAGCCCCTCCACCATCTCCGGCACGCGGGCCCAGTCCTCCTCGCCCCAGAACGCCGGGCCGAGCGCCTCCGCTACGAAGGCCACGGCCGCGAGCTGGGCGGTGAACGTCTTAGTGGCCGGCACGGCGCCCTCCGCCCCCGCGCCCAGGTCGATGCCGACCTCGGCCGCTTCGGCGAGCGGACTCTCAGGGTCGTTGGTGATGGCCACGGTCCGCGCCCCCGCGGCGCCGTAGCGCTCCAGCACCGAGGCGATCTCGGGAGTGCGGCCGGACTGGCTGATGCCCAGCGCAAGCCAACCGCGCACCCGTGGCTCCACCCGGTAGAGATTGAGCAGGCTCGGCGCCGCGAGCGCCACCGGCCGGCCGCGCACCGCCTCGAAGAGATAGCGGGCGAAGATCGCGGCATAGTCGGACGACCCGCGGGCCACGATCACCACGCCCTCCAGGCGATCGAGGTCAAGCGACGCGACGAGCTCCGAGCGCCGGGCCACGAGCCGGCGCAGCACGTCGGGCTGCGCCGCCATGTCGGCCGCCATCAGCTCGCCGTTCACCGCTCCCCCTCCGCCGGCGGGCTGCCGGGCCGCGTCTGCCTCAGCTCGATCTCGTAGCGGTCACCGCGGTACAGCGAGCTCGCGAAGTAGGCAGGCGTGCCGTCTCGTCCGCGCGCCAGCGTATGGAAGCGCAGCCCGGGCGCGCCCTCGGCCACCTGGAGAAGATCGGCTTCGCCCGGCTCGATCGTTACGGCGACCACGCGCTGATCGGCGTCGGCAAGGATGAGCTCGTAGCGGGACTCCAGCAGGCTGAAGAGCGAGCCCTCGCCCAGGTCGGCCTGCTCGATCCCCGGAAAACGCTCGGCCGGCAGGTAGGCGCGCTCGAGCGCCACGGGATCGCCGTCGGCCGTTCGCACGCGCTCGATCTCGGCCAGCGGGGCGCCGGGCGCGACCTCGAGCGAGGCGGCCAGGAAGGGCCCCGCCTCGATCAGCTCCTGCGAGCGCACGATCGAGCCCGGGGTCATCCCGCGTGCGCGCATGTCCTCGCTGAAGGAGCTGAGGGCCATCGCCTGTGCCACGCGCCGCTCGGCCACGAAGCTGCCGCGGCCGTGCAGGCGATAGACGAGCCCCTCGGTCACGAGCCGATCGAGCTCGGAGCGCACGGTCATGCGCGCGAGGCCGTAGTGCTGCGCCAGCAGGCGCTCGGAGGGAAGCGCGGCGCCGGCGCCCAGCGACGCCGCCAGGGCCTCCAGGATCTCCCGCAGGGCGCGTCCCTTGGCCAAGCCCGCAGGCAGCCGCGCCGGGAGGCCGTCGAATGCCCGCTCAGCGGCCGGCACCCGCTCTCCTCGGCGAGGCGGCGGAGAAGCGGCGCGTGAGGGCCACCGGATCGGTGATCGCCGTGCCCACGACCACCGCCCACGCGCCCGCGTCGAAAGCCTCGTGGACGGCCTCAGGCGAACCGTAGCGGCCCTCCGCGAGCACCGGACAATCGAGCTCGGCGGCAAGCTGCGCGACCAGCTCGACATCGGGGTGCTCGGGCGCGTCACCGCCCCCCGTGTAGCCCGACAGCGTGGTGGCCACCGCAACGGCGCCCGCGGCCCGCGCGGCCCGCGCGGCGTCCACGCAATCGATGTCAGCCAGCACCGGCGCGCTCAGCTCTTCCGTCAGCTCACCCACCAGCCGTTCGCTGTCGAGCGCGCCCGGACGCGGCCTCAGCGTGGCGTCGACCGCCACGATGTCCGCGCCCGCGCCGGCCACCGCCCGCGCGTCCTCGAGCTCGGGGGTGATGTACACCTCGCTGCCGGGCACGCGACGCTTGCGCAACCCGATCAGCGGCAGCTCAACCGCCTCCCTGATCGCGGCGATGTCCTCGGTGCCCTCGGCGCGCAGGCCGCACGCGCCGCCCTCCGCCGCGGCCCGGGCGAGGGCCACGATGTGGTCGGTCTCGGCGAGCGGGCTGCCGGGCGGCGCCTGGCAGGACACCACCAGCCCGCCGCGCAGCGCTTCGAGGGGGTCGCTCACTGCGCCGTCCACAGAATGCCCGGCTCGGGCCGGAGCGCTCGCCCCGGGGAAGCGAGCACCGCCGCCCCCGCCAGGGAGTCGCCCGCGGGGGCGACTACCTCCGTCGCGGGCCGGCGCTCTACCAGGAAGCGCGTGAAGGGCTCGAGCAGCGGCGCACCGCAGCGAAACACGTTGCCGGCGTAGGAGACCGTCGCCGGGGCCTCCGCCTCGAACAGGCGCCCGAGCGCGGCCGCCGCGGTCAGCGCCAGCTCGTTCCCCGCCCGCTCCAGGATCGCGATCGCGTGGACGTCGCCGGCGGCCGCGGCGTCGGCCACGTCGACGGCAAAGGCGGCGACGGCCCGGACCGGGACGGGCGCGGCATACAGGCGCTCCGGAAGCTCGGGCAGCGGCGCGTAGCGGCGCTCGGCCGCGCGCAGCAGCGCCTCCGATCCGCCCCGGCCGTCGGCATGGCGCAGACCCGAATCCAGCCCGGCGCGGCCGATGGCGAAGCCGCTGCCCGCGTCGCCGAGCAGCGAGCCCCAGCCATCGACCTTGACCAAACGCTCGTCTCGGCGCCCCACGCAGACGGTGCCCGTGCCCGCCGCCACGACCGCGCCATCCGCCTCGCCCAGCGCTCCCAGCAGCGAGGTCAGGCCGTCACTCGCGATCGCGAGGCGATCCACGACCAGCTCCCGGCGCAGCAGCTCGCTCACCCGCCGCAGGTCGTCCGCCGCGGCGGCCTCGAACCCGGAGAGCCCGACGCCCACCCGGGGCGCCGGGTCCGGCAGCGGACCGAGAGCGGCGACCGCCGCCAGCAGCCCGGCCCCGACCTCGTCCGGTCCCACCGCTCCGCCCATCCGCAGGACGCCCGGCGCCGTGGCGATTCTCCCGGCGAGCGCGGCCCTGATCTCGGTTTGCCCGGCGTCGACGGCGAGTACCGGCGCCCGCACCGCCGGGGTCACTGCAGGCCGGCCTCCTTGCACGCCTGCGCGTACTGCCCCTTGCAGATGTCGGACACCTTCAGGAAGCCGTCCTTGACCACCGTGCTCTTGATGTTGTCCTTCTGGATGACGATCGTGTCGAGCAGCGCGGAGGGCACCTGCTTCTCACCGTTGTCGACCTTCTCGGGCGTCACGTCGCCGGGGGGCTCCTTGCCCTGGGCGATCGGCACCGCGATCTCGGCGGAGGTCTCGGCGATCTTGATGATCGGCTGGTAGACGGTCATCAGCTGCTCTCCGATCAGGATGTGCTGGATGCCGCTCAGCTCGGCGTCCTGGCCGGTCACGTACTTGGTAGCCGGGTCGACGTTCGCCCCCTTGAGCGCGGCGATCGCGCCGCCGGCCATGCCGTCATTGGCGACGTAGACGGCGTCGAATCCGTCGTTGCCGAGATCGGTGATCGAGGCTTCCATCTCCTGCTGGGCCTGGTCGGCACTCCAATCGGGGGTGTCGAAGCTCTTCACGACCTGTGCGCCGCGCTCGTCGAGAATTTGCCGCGCACCGTCCTTGTAGGGCTTGGCGTTGCTGTCGGTGGGGGCGCCGTTGATCATCACCACCTTGGGATCGCTGCCGCCGTCCTTCTCGATCGCGTCCATCTGGACCTCGGCCTGCTGCTGGCCGACCTTGAAGGGATCGATCGACACGTAGTAGTCGATGGGGGCGTCCGGGATCAGGCGCCCGTAGGCGACGACCTTCACGTCGGACTGCTGGGCGCGCTGCACGATCGCCGCGGCCGACTTCACGTCCACCGCACTGATCACGATGACCTTGGCGCCCTGAGTGATGGCCGCCTCGGCCTGCTGCTGCTGCTTGGCGGGGTCCTGGTCGGCGTTCGAGTAGATCACCTCGCAGCCCGAGCACAGCTCCTTCACCCGCCGCTCGAAGTTGGGGCGGTCCTGCTCCTCGTAGCGGGTGGTGCTCTTCTCCGGCAACAGCAACGCGATCTTGCTGTCGCCGTCTCCACCGCCACCACCACCCTCGTCGTCGTCGCTGCCGCACGCGGCTATTCCGAGGGCCAGCGCCAGCGCGGCTGCGACTGTCGCCAGGGCCCGAATCATGCGTCCCGCCATGTCCTCTCCTTCTCGCTGCCCGGGGAGCGGCGGACGCTATCACAACTGGTCTAGACCAGTAGCGGAAGGATCGAGAGCGTAGCCTCCCGGCCGTGAACGACAGAGTCGCTTTCATAACGGGCGCCAGCCGCGGCGTCGGCGCCGCGGTGGCACGGACGTTTCACGAGGCTGGCGCCAGGGTCGCGCTGGCCTCGCGAAGCGGCGACGACCTCGACCTCGACGACGCCCTGGGGGTGGAGTGCGACGTTCGCTCGCCGGAGAGCGTGGACGCCGCCGTGGCCGCGGCGGTCGAGCGCTTCGGAGGCCTGGACGTGGTGGTGGCCAACGCGGGCGTGGGCTCCTACGGGCCGTTTTTGGAGATGGACCCCGAGGACGTCGAGGCCATGATCGACATCAACCTCAAGGGCACGCTCTACACGGCACGCTTCGGGCTGCCCCACCTGATCGAGTCGAAGGGCGACTTCGTCTCGCTCGCGTCGGTGGCCGGGCTGAGGGCCTTCCCCGGCGAGGCGGTCTACAACGCTTCCAAGTTCGGCCAGGTGGGATTCACGCGCGCGCTCGACCACGAGATGCGCGAACGGGGCGTGCGGGTGACCAACATCGCGCCCGGCGGAATCGCCACCGACTTCGCCATGGGCGCCGGCCGCACGCCGGACATGCCGGAGCTCGAGGGCATGATGAGCGCCGAGGAGGTCGCCGACGTCGTCCTGTTCGCGGTCACCCGCCCGCCCGGGCTGCGCATGCTGACCGTTTCCTTTCGGCCCATGGAAGAGGGCTCTTGGGGCTGAAACTGGGGCTGCTGTCCACGGCCCGGATCAACGAGAAGCTGGTGGCGGGCGCCCGTCTGGTGGACGAGGTCGACGTGGTGGCGGTCGGCTCGCGCGACGTCGCGCGGGCCGAGGAGCAGGCGTCCGCGCTGGGGATCGAGCGCGCACTCGGCTCCTACGAGGCGGTGCTCGAGGACCCCGGCGTCGATGCCGTCTACATCGCGTTGCCCAACTCGATGCACGTCGACTGGTCGATCCGGGCGCTTCGGGCGGGCAAGCACGTGCTCTGCGAGAAACCGATGGCCCGCTCGGTCGAGCCGGTGGAGCGCGCCTTCGACGTCGCCGAGGGCGCGAGCCTGGTGCTGGCCGAGGGCTTCATGTGGCGACACCATCCGCAGGCGCGCGAGCTGGTCGACCTGCTGCCGCGCCTGGGGCCGCTGCGCCTGGTGCGGGCGTCGTTCTCCTTCCTGCTGGCGCGCACGGGCGACGTGCGCCAGTCGGGCGAGCTCGACGGTGGCGCGCTGATGGACGTGGGCTGCTATTGCGTCAGCGGCGCCCGCCTCGTGGCGGGCGAGCCCGTCGAGGCCTACGGGACGCAGGTGGGCGGCGGCGAGGGGGTCGACGTGCGCTTCACCGGCCTGCTGCGCTTCGAGGGCGACGTGCTCGCCGAGTTCGACTGCGGCATGGACATGGCCGCCGGTCACTTCCTGGAGGTGGTGGGCACGGAGGGCTCGCGTGCGGCTCACCGACCCCTGGCATTCGCGCGAGCCGGTGCTCGAGCTGCGCGCCGCGGACGGCTCGGTCGAGGCGATGCGCGCGGAGGAGGCGAACCCCTACGCCTGCGAGCTGCGTGACTTCGCCGCGGCCGTGGCCGGCTCGAGCGAGCCGCTCCTGGGGCGCGCCGACGCGGTCGCGCCAGGCGCGGGTGATCGCGGCGCTCTACCGAAGCGCCGAGACGGGGGCGATGGTCCGTCCGTAGGGCTGCGCCGGCACTCGACGAGCTCGCGGAGCGCTACGACCCGGAGGTGATCGACCTCCCGGCCGGCCGCGCGCTCGTTCGCCTCCGAGTCGAGGGAGTGGGCGAGTGGGACGCGCGCCTCTCGCGGCGACGGCATGCGTCTGATCGGTGCGCGCGACTCGAGCGAGCCCGACGCGACGATCACGGCCGACGCCGCCACCTGGCGCAGCGTCGCCGACGACGTGCGCGGCGGCATGCGCGCCTTTCAAGCCGGGCGGCTGCGGATGCGCGGCAGCCTGCACCTCGGCGTGGGCTTCCTGGCCGCGACGGCGGGCTCGGACGAGCCGGGGCGGCTGACCTTCGAGCGGCTGCGCACGCGCGGCGGGCGCATGTCGATCGTCTCGGCCGGCACCGGGCCGCCACACCGCTGCTCTGCCTCCACGGGCTCGGTGGCACCAAGGCCTCGTTCCTGCCCACCGTGGCCGCGCTCGCCGACGGCTACCGAGTGGTGGCCATGGACCTGCCCGGCTTCGGCGAGTCCGACAAGCCGATCGGCGCGCCCTACGACTCGGCCTGGTTCGCGCGCGCCGTGTTCGACACGCTCGACGAGCTGGCGGTCGAGCGGGCGACGCTCGTGGGCAACAGCATGGGCGGGCGCATCGCCATCGAGGCGGGGCTGACCGAGCCCGAGCGGGTGCGCGGCCTGGTGCTCCTCAGCCCCGCGCTGGCCTGGCTGCGCGACCGCCGCTGGGCGCCGTTCGTGCGCCTGCTGCGTCCCGAGCTCGGACTGGTGCAGGTGACGCCGCGCCCGCTGGTCGAGGGCGCGCTGCGGCGGATCCTGCCCGTGGCCCCCGACGGCTGGGCCGCCGCCGGGGTGGACGAGTTCCTGCGCGCCTACCTCACCCCGCGCGGCCGGGCCGCCTTCTACGCCGTCGGCGCGCAACATCTACCTCGACGAGCCGCACGGCGACGACGGCTTCTGGACCCGCCTGGCCGAGCTCGCTCCCGCCTCCCTGTTCGTCTGGGGCCGCCACGACACGCTCGTCCCGATCGGCTTTCGCAGGCACGTGGAGCGCGCGCTGCCCCGCGCGCGCCACGTCGAGCTCGACTGCGGCCACGTGCCGCAGCTCGAGCGCCCGCGCGAGACGCACGCGGCGATCCGGGACTTCCTGGCGAGCGTGGGCGCTGGATCGAAGTGAGCCCGGCGACTCAGAAGTCCCGCCGCCGCCGAAGTCCCCGCCGCCGCCGAAGTCCCCGCCGCCGAAGTCGCCGCCGCCGAAGTCGCCGAAGTCCCCCTGGTCGCGCCGCCGGAGGCGTCCTCGGGATAGCCGAAGCCCCCGAAGCCGCCGCCCAGCATCGAGCCGATGAACAGGCCGGGCAGCAGCCCGCCGCCGAAGAAGCCGCCGGCCCACGGCGCGATAGGCGGGGCCGGCCTGCCAGTAGGGGACCATCCGGCCGTTCACCGCGACCTCGCGCATATCGGGCTCGTAGCCGTCCTTGACGCGCGTGGCGTCGGCGGCGCAGGCGGGCACCGTCGCGCGGCTGGCCGCCGGGCGGCGCCCACTCCACGTCGGTCACCGACGGGCCGTGGCGCGGGATCGAAGAAGCAGGGCGCCCGGCGCTCGGGCGCCTCGCGGCCCTCCATCTCGCGCCCGGGCCGCCTCCATCGCCCAGCGGCCCTCCTCGAGCAGCTCGGTCACGGGCTGCACGTCCTCGGGTCGCCGGGCGCGGTCGAGCGCCTCCTCGGCCTGCGTGTAGCGCTCGACCGCGAGCCCGTAGTGGGTCTTGGCCTCCGGGTCGGCGTCGGGCATCTCCATGTCGAGGTCGAGCGCGCGGATGTCCTGGCCGAGCGCGATCACGTCGTCGCGGGCCGCATCGCGCACCTCCTCGAACTCGGCCTCGGCCTGCGCGCGCTCGCGGCGCCGCCGAAGCAGCGAGAAGCCGAACAGCGCCGCGGGAACGGCCAGCAGCGCCAGCAGCACCCCGCCGGAGATGCCGCTGCCGCCGTCGCTACCGCCCGAGCCCGCAGCCGCCGGCCTCGCCGCGGGCCACGCCCACCCGGCGCACGAAGTCCTCGAGCACGGCCGCGGTGCCGTTGCCCCGCTCGGCCTCGAGCGCCTCGGCGGCGAGCTCGCCCGGCCACCCCCGGCAGCGAGGACGTCCTCGGCGCCGGCTCGGAAGCTCTCGCCGATCACCGCCGCGTAGGTGCCCGGCTCGCCGACCGCCCGGGCGATCTCGCGCAGCGCCGCACCGGGATCACCGCCCGCCTCGTTCGCCGCGGAGGCCGGCAGCACCGCGATGTAGAGCGGCCCGGCCTCCCTCTCGGCGATCTCCGCGCGCAGGGCCTCGGCCTCGTCGCTCGGAGATCGCGCGCTCGGCGTCGGGGTCGACATACACGGGGTTGAGCGCGAGCGAGTCGGAGGCCTTGTCGAGCACCCCCTGGGCGTGGGCCGTGGAGGCGAGGACCAGCCAGGCGATGACGGTTAGAGCTAAGCGCACAATCTCGCGGTATCCCACCGCTGCACGGTACAACCTCGGTGTGAGCTTCCCGCCCGGACCCCGGATGCCGAGCCTGGCCAGGCGGCGCGCGTCACGCGCCGCGCCGTACGAGTGGATGAGCAGGCGCCGCGAGCGCTACGGCGACGTGTTCTCCTCGAACTTCCCGTTCTTCGGCCGGGTCGTCTACGTGGCCGACCCGGCCGCTGGTCAAGGAGGTCTTCACCGGCGACCCGTCCGTGTTCCACGCCGGCGAGGCCAACGCGACGGCGCTGGGCGACGCGCTGGGCGAGAACTCGCTGCTCACGCTCGACGAGGGACGGCACATGTCCCAGCGCAAGCTGCTGCTGCCGCCCTTCCACGGCCAGGCGGTGCGCCGCTACGTCGACGTGATGGCCGCGGCGGCCGGCGCCGAGGTCGAGCGCTGGCCCGATCGGGCAGCCCTTTGCGCTTCGTCCCCGCATGCAGGCGATCACGCTCGAGGTGATCCTGCGCGCGGTGTTCGGCGTGCGCGATCGGCGAGCGCATGGAGCTGTTTCGCCGCCGCATCCCGCCGCTCGGCGAGCTCAGCAGCGCTGCTCGACTGGCTGCCGTTCATGCAGCGCGACCTCGGTGGGCTCACGCCGGCGGCGCGCTTTCGCAAGGCGCTCGCGGCGGTCGACGAGCTGATCTACGCCGAGATCGAGCGAGCGCCGCGCGACCGCGGGAGGCCGAGGAGCGCGACGACGTCCTCTCGCTCCTGCTCGCCGCCCGCCACGAGGACGGCTCGCCGATGAGCGACGTCGAGCTGCGCGACGAGCTGGTCACGCTGCTCACCGCCGGCCACGAGACCACCGCCACCGGGCTCTCGTGGGCCTTCGAGCGCCTGCTGCGCACCCCGCGCGGTGATGGAGCGGCTGCTCGACTCGCTGGACGACGACGAGCTACCTCGACGCCGTGGTCAAGGAGACGCTGCGCGTGCGGCCCGTGGTGGTCGACGTGGCGCGCAAGGCTCACCCGCGAGATCGAGCTCGGCGGCTGGCGCCTGCCGGCGGGGACGCTCGTGCTGCCGGCGATCGCGGCGATCCACGTGCGGCCCGACCTCTACCCCGAGCCGCACGAGTTCCGGCCCGAGCGCTTCCTCGGACGACGGCGCCCAGTCGTATGCCTGGATTCCCTTCGGCGGCGGGGTGCGGCGCTGCATCGGCGCGTCGTTCGCGCAGGTCGAGATGAGGGTCGTGCTGCGCGAGGTGCTGCGGCGGGTGCGACTGCGCGCGGCCTCGCAAGCGCCCGAGCGCGCGAAGGTCCACCACGTGACCGTCGTCCCCGGCGCGCGGGTGTCGCGTGGTGGTCGAGGAGCGGCTAGTGGACGCCCGGGCTGCGAACGGGCTCGCTGCCGCGCTCGCCTGAGGGCTCGCTCGCCGGCGCCGGCTCGCTCTCCGCCGCGGGCTCGCCGCAGACCATCCGCTCCATGTCGTCGAGCGCCTTCTGGAGCCCGTGCATCAGCGGCCAGAGATCGTCGATCTGATCGCGGTCGCCCACCAGGCCGAAGTCGAGGCGGTCGCGGTAGCTCATCACCGTCATGTTGAGCCCCACGCCGTCGGCGATCGCCGACACCGGGTAGTTGGCCTCGAGCTTGGCGCCCGCGCAGAAGAGCGGCTCGCGCGGGCCGGGCACGTTGGAGATCACGAGGTTGAGCGGCGGGCGCGTGCGGCCCGAGCACGCCCATCGTGGTGCGCGCCGCGAGCGCCATCACCGCGGGCGGGATGAAGCTGGTGGCGTCGGTGAGCAGGTCGGCGGGCAGCGCCCGGTGGCGCTCCTTGGCGCCCTCGCAGCAGCTCGTGGGTGCGGACGAGGCGCTGGAGCGGATCGGGCTCGTCGGTCGCGATCGGCACGATCATCATCGAGACCCGGTTGCCGAAGGTCGCCCTTCTGCTCCTCGGTGCGCACCGACACCGGCACCATCGCCACGAGCGGCTCCTCGGGCAGCTCGTCGCGCGCCGACCAGCCACTCGCGCAGGGCCGAGGCGCAGAGCGCCACCACCACGTCGTTGACCGTGATGCTCGCGGCGTTCTTGATCGCCTTGACGGTGTCGAGCGAGACCTTGCCGATGGCCAGGCGCCGGTGCGGCGAGATCGGCCCGTTGAAGAAGGTGCTGGGTGCGCGGGCGGTGGTCACCTCGAGCACGTCGGGGTCCTCGTCGCTGCCGAGCGCCTTGCGCGCGCGAGTAACCGCGCGGGTGAGCGTGGGCACGCCCGGCAGCGCGTTGGCGCCGGGCAGGTCGATCAGGTTGGGCAGCGCGGTGGGCACCGAGCGCAGGGCCCTGATCGGCTGGGCCGGCAGGCCGAGCCAGGCCGCGACCGAGCATCTCGAGCTCACCGGGCGCGCGCTCGCCGCCGTTCGTCCTGCGGGCGGCGGCGGGATCTCGCGTCCCTCGGGGCTCGGGTCGAGCAGGATCGAGAGCAGCTCGTTGCCCGAGACGCCGTCCACCGCCGCGTGGTGGATCTTGGTCAGCAGCGCCACGCGACCGCCCTCGAGGCCGTGGATCAGGTAGAGCTCCCACAGCGGCCGGCGGCGGTCGAGCGGGCGCGCGAAGATGCGGGCCACGGTCTCGCGACAGGCGGTCGTCGTTGCCCGGCGGCGGGACCGCCGACTCGCGGATGTGGAAGTCGAGGTCGAAGTCCGGGTCCTCGATCCAGTAGGGCAGGTCGAGGCTGAAGGGCACCTCGACCAGCCGCCACTTGAAGACGGGCAGCAGGTGAAGGCGCTCGCTTACGAGCCGGCAGATGTCGCCGACGGCGACCTCGCCGCCGGGAGCGGTGGACGGGTCGTAGACGGCCAGGCCGCCCACGTGCCCGTAGGTGCGGGCGTCCTCCATGCGCAGGAACTGGGCGTCCAGGCTGGTGAGTTGGCGCATGGGGACATTCTCCCCGATGCGCCGTGGCGGGAACCCTCGCCGCGTCAGGCGGGACCGCGGCGCAGCACGATGCGGACCTCACCCTGGCAGCGCTCGATGATCGCGCCCTGGTCGCTCTGGGCCGTGGCGATCACCTTTGCGCGCGCCGCTCCGGTCCCGTTGGAGCGCAGCACGCCCCTCAAGCGGACCAGGCCGACCCGCCCGTTGGAGATGGCCGTGAACTCGAACCGGAACTTGTTGAGGCGCAGGTTGTGCCAGTTGCCGAAGCGCGCGTCGAAGGCGCGCGAGGACTCGGTGCCGTCCTGAGTGTCGGTGCACGCGAGGATGAGTTGCACGTTCTTCACCTTGGCCTGGCCGTTCTGCACGCCCAGCAGCAGGTAGGCGGGCCCGAGGTCGTTGAAGCCGCTCCCACCCCACGGGCGCGCCGAGGCGATGCCCGGGATCGCGAGCAGCGACAGCGTGGCCAGGACGGCGATGCGGACAGCGGTCTTCTTCATGACCCTGTGTTCGGCCGGCTACGGCCAGAGGTTGAGCGCGGGTGCGCGAAGATCCAGACGCTCAGTGGCCGCCGGTGAGGCCGCGCACCTTCTCGCGCCAGCGCCTCGGGGTCCATCGGGCGTCTGCGGCGAGCCGAGCGCCGCCTTCACGCGCGCCAGCTCCTGGCTCGCCGTTGTGGAGCACGAACTCGGACTCGAGCTGGTCGCGCTCGGTGTGGATCTCGATCGATCGCGCCCGCTCCACCACCTCGCCGTCGACCGAGCCGAAGCTCTCGACGGTGGGCGGGCCGTGCATCAGCGTGTAGGCGGTCAGGTAGGGGATCGAGAACTTGGCCTGCAGGCCGTCGGCCGGCTCGGGGCCGACCGCGGCCGCCTGCAGGGAGACCGGGTGGACGGTCACGCTCAGCTCGCGCGGCGCCTGGTCGCCGACGCTGCGCCGCGGCCTCGATCGCGCCGTGGGTCTGCAGGCAGCAGGGCCAGGCCTTGATCCAGTTCTCCTCGATCGCCGGCCGCTCGGCCGACGGCTCGGCGTAGGTGCCGCCGGTGGCCTCCTCGAAGCCGCGCACCGCCGCCTCGAGCGGGACCTGCGCTCCGGCCCGCGCGAGCCGCGCGGCCTGCACCCCGGACGCGGCGGCCAGGCCCACCTGCAGCGACTTGCCCTGCGAGCCGAACGCGGCGCGCAGGCCGCCGGGGCGCAGCAGCGCGAGGGCCACGGCGGGCTCGCTCGGCGTCTCGAGCAGCCGGGCCGCCGCCACGGCCGCGCCCACCCCGCCGCAGACCGCGGTGGGATGCCAGCCGCGGTCATAGAGGGCGGGGTGGCTCGCGCGGGCGAGCGCGCCCATGGCCTCGAAGCCGGCGGCGTAGGCGGCCAGCACCTCGCCCACCGTGCGACCCAGCTCGGCGCCCACCACCAGCGCCGCGGGCGCCGTCGGGGCGCTCAGGTGGGCGATGCCGGGCAGATAGGTGTCGTCGAAGTCGAGCACGTGGCCGGCGGTGCCCGCGTGGAGAACGCGGTCACCCTGCTCGCCGGCGGCCTCGGCCGCGGGCTCGCCGGCACCGCGGGCGGCGCAGGCCGAGCCAGTCGAGCAGCGCTGTCTCGTAGGCGGGGTTCATCCGTCCAGCCGTTCCCGGAACGCGCCCACGCCCACCACCTGGGCTCCGCGCTCGCGCACCCGCTCGACCGAGCTCGCGGTCCGAGGTCACCACGCGCCACTGCTCGGGCTCATCGGCGTTCGTGACCAGCTCGGCGATGTCGTCGTCGGCCGCGTTGCGGCCGCGGCGTGAGGCGAACAGGATCTCCACCGGCCCCGGCGTCGGGAATGCTCGAACGGGCGGCCGTCGAACACCACGGTCACGGGCTCGCCGAGCCCGTTCAGCTCCTCCACCAGCTCGCGCATGGCGCGCGGGCGATCGCGCCACCAGCCGTCGGGCCGCGAGCCGATCAGGTTCATGCCGTCGACGAGCCAGCGGGTCACGGTGCGGTGAGCCGCTCGCTCAGCTCCCAGAGCCGGCGGCGGGCCTCGGGGTCGTAGGCCTGCCCGTGGGCGGCGGACTCGCGCAGGCCGTCGAAGAAGCGGCCGCTCACGTCGTCGAGCTCCGGGTCCTCCACCAGGCGCACGGTCGCCTCGACGCCCTCCTCGACCGAGCTGCGGGACCGCCCGAAGGTCTCCCGCACCATCTTCGTGTCCATCAGGGTGGCGGGGTGGATGGCGTTGACGGTGACGTCGCGGCCGTCGAGGCGCTCGGCCAGCTCGACCGTGAACAGCACCTGCGCGAGCTTGCTCTGGGCGTAGGCGCCGTAGTCGTCATACCCGCGCGCGAGCATGAGGTCGTCGAAGTCGAGGGGCGCCTGGCCGATCGAAGCGACGTTGACGATCCGCGCCGGCTCGCGCAGCTCGGGGAGCAGCAGCGTCGTGAGCAGGAAGTGCGACAGGTAGTTGACGGCGAAGGTGAGCTCGTGCCGGTCGGCGCTCTCGCGGCGGTCGGGGACGATCACGCCGGCGTTGTTGACGAGCGTGTCGAGCTGCCCGGCCTCCCTGGCCAGCGAGCGAACCTGGCTCAGATCCGCGAGGTCGGCCACCAGGCCCGAGTCGGCCCCGGTCTGCGCCACCGCATCCTCGACCTTGGCCGGGTCGCGCCCGTGTATGAGAACGCTCGCCCCTCGCTTCGCCAGCGCCGCCGCGACCTGGCGGCCGAGCCCGTCGGTCGAGCCGGTGACGAGGATGCGCTGCTCGGGGAGCGGCCTCACTCGCCGGCGGCTCCTCATGTAGAGCACGATGAAGGCGATCAGGAGCCCGCCCGCCACGACCTGAGCGAGCAGGGAGATGCCGATCCCGTCGTCAGCGGCCGCCTTGCGGATCAACGAGAACATCAGCGCCGAGCCGAAGAACACGACCATCGTCCACATCAGGGTGTTTCGCTCCACGGAGGACACCCTAGTCTCGGGCGTCGATGAGCTCCCGCCCCGTACTCGCGGGGGTCCTCGGCGCGTTGGTGATCGCCTTCAGCGGCATCCTCGTTCGGCTCGCCGAGGTCTCCCCCTCCACCGCCGCGGTCTTTCGCTGCTTCTGGGCGCTGCCGCCGCTGGCGCTGCTCGCCTGGCTGGAGCGGCGGCGTTACGGGCGACGCTCGACGCGCGATCGCCTCATCGCGCTGGGCGCGGGCGTGATCTTCGCGATCAACCTGACCGTCTGGCACCACGCGATCGAGGCCGTGGGCGCCGGCCTCTCCACGGTGCTCGGGGGCATCCAGGTGGTCCTCGTGCCCCTGTTCGCCTGGGTGGCGCTGGGCGAGCGCCCAGAGAACCGCGCGCTGGGCGCAATACCGGTGGTGTTCATCGGCGTTGTCCTGATCAGCGGCGTGATCGGCTCGGGCGCCTACGGCGACGACCCGGTGCTCGGCGTGATCCTGGGCGTGCTCACCGCGATCGCCTACTCGCTCTTCATCCTGACCCTGCGCCAGGGCAACACCGACGAGCGCCGCCCGGCGGGCCCGCTGTTCGACGCCACGCTCACGGGGTGCATCTTCTCCGCCCTCGGCGGGGTGGTGGCCGGCGACCTCGACCTCACACCCGGGCTCGAGTCCCAGGCGTGGCTGATCACGCTCGCGCTCTCCTCCCAGGTCGTCGGCTGGCTGCTGATCAGCGTTTCGCTGCCGCGACTGCCCGCCGTGATCACGTCGATCGTGCTGATGCTGCAGCCGGTCGCGACGGTCATCCTCGGAGCCGTGCTGCTCGAGGAGGCGCCTTCCCCCGTGCAGCTGAGCGGCGTGGCGGTGGTACTGGCCGGGGTGGTGTTTGCGACGGTTAGGCCGCGGGAGCCGGCGCGAGCGGGCGCCTGATTTCGGGTTGATCGCCGCTCAGGTCTCCGGTTCCCGTGACGACTCCTACTTCTGGTTCGGGGGCCGCTGGCGGCAGCCTTGAGCCACGTGCGATGCTGTCGCACCTCTCCCGCCCCCAAGGAGGCGCAGTGAACGAGCCGCAGGACACCGTCACACTCACCGACGAGGAGATCGAGACCCGGAGACTCGACAAGGCCACCGGCGCCTTTACCGCCGATACGGGCGACGACTCGGGCGACGCGACCGACACCGGCGACGACTCCGGCGACGTCAGCGACGTCAGCGACACCGGCGACGACACGGGCGACACGGGTGACGACTCAGGCGACCCCGCCGACGTCAGCGACTCCTAGCTCCGAGGCGCTCGAGCTCACACTCGACCCCTTCGAGCCCGAGCGGTTCTTCGACGAGTACTGGGAGCAGCGGCCGCTCCTGGTCGCGCGCGGCGAGGACGCGCGGTTTCACCCGCTGCTCGCACCGGCCGACGTGGAGCGGCTGGTGTGCGAGACGGGGCTGCGCGTGCCGGCGTTTCGGCTGGTCAAGGAGGGCGCCCAGCTCCCGCTGAGCACGTACACCGAGGACATCCGCTGGCGGCCGGGGAGCTTCTCCGGCACGGCGGTGGTGGAGCGGGTGGCGGACGAGTTCGCGCGCGGGGCGTCGCTCGTGCTGCAGGCCCTGCAGCTGTACTGGCCCGAGGCCGCGCTGTACTGCCGCGACCTCGAGCAGCTGCTCGGCTGCCCGGTCCAGGCGAACGCCTACCACACACCCGCGGCGGCGCGCGGCTTTGCCGTCCACCACGACACCCACGACGTCTTCATCCTCCAGGTCGCCGGGCGCAAGCGCTGGCGCGTGTACGAGCCGGTCCTGGAGCTGCCGCTCAAGGACCAGCGCTGGTCGCCGGAGCTGGGCGATCCCGGGGAGGCTGTCGAGGACTTCGTTCTCGAGGCCGGCGACACGCTCTATTTGCCGCGCGGCTGGCCGCACGAGGCGACGACCTCGGAGGACGAGTCGCTGCACCTGACGATCGGGATGCACCCGCAGACGCGCCTCGAGGCGCTGCGGACTGCGCTCGAGAGCTGCGCGGAGGACGACGTCGAGTTCCGGCGCTCGCTGCCGGCCGGCGAGGAGGTCCCCGACGAGCTCGTGGAGCGATTCGCCGCCCGCCTCGACCCCGGGGACTTGGCCCGGCGCCTGCGGCGGCGTTTCGTGGCCGGCCGGCGGCCGATCCTCCACGACCAGCTGATGCAGGTGCGAGCGCTGGAGCGGCTGACGGTGGATTCCGCGCTCGAGCGTCGGCCGACGGTGATCTACGAGCTCGAGGAGGCTGCCAACGGCAGCACGCTCCTGCTCTTCGAGGGCAAGGAGCTGGGCTTTCCCCCGAAGGCGAGCGAGGCCGTCCGGGCGCTCGCCGCCGAGCTCGAAGGCCCGGTCAGCGCCGCCGGGCTGCCCGGCGGGCTCGACGAGCCGGGGCGGCTCGTCCTCGTCCGCCGGCTGGTGCGCGAGGGATTCCTGCGGCTCGCGCGCTGATCCTCACATCGCTCGGTCGAGCAGGATCATTCGCGCAGCCGCGGATCGGAGTCCGCGAGCCCGTCCACCACCCAGGCCAGTCGGAAGCGGTCGTAGCTGACGTTGGGCACGCAGGTAGAGGCGTCGAGCGCCAGGCGCTGACGACGGTGGCGCCGTCTGAGCTCCCCAGGTTCACCGCGCGGGCGGCGAGCGACGGCCTTTACGACCCGGCCGTCCGGGCGCCGGAACAGCACGCCTCCCCTGCTCTGGCGCTCGAGCTTGTAGCCGCCCTCGTGCACCAGGTGGTGGTGAAAGCCGCAGAGCTGAACGAGGTTGGCAAGATCGGTGCGTCCGCCGCGAGCCCAATGGTCGACGTGATGAGCGTGCAGGAAGCGGCGCTGGCCACAGCCCGGGAACCGGCACGTTGGGTCGCGGGAGCGAAGTGCCCGCCGCAGCGCCGGCGGCACGCTGCGCGTGCGGCGCCCTACCGACAGCGGACGCCCGTCGCGCTCGAGGATGCGCACCAGGCCGGCGTCGCAAGCGAGCCTCCGCGCCGTTTCGGGGTGCAGCCGCGGCCCGCGTTCGAGCTCGCAGGCTCCTGCCTCGTCGTCGGCCAGCGTCGCCGCATCCACGTGCACGACAACCTCGTAGCCGTCCGCGCCCGTGCGCTCGGATGGACCCGAGGCGAGCAGTGTCTGCGCCATCAAGACCAGAGCATCAGCGTTCGATACGGCTCCGCGCTCGCCCGGCGCCTCGTCCCCACGGCCCTCACCGGCGCGGGACTGGGCATCGCCCTCGTCCTTGTCCCCGGTTTGGGTTGTTTCCGCGGAAGCACCTTCCGCCTGACGCAGCGTGTCGCGGCCCGCCTCTAGCGCCGCGAGGACGAGCCCGCCCTCCTCGGCCGGTAAGCGGGCGCTGATCAGCAACGAGCCGTCGTCGTCGTGCTCGCATCGCACGTAACGCCGGCGGTGGAGCGGTTGTGACGCTCCCAGCTCAACCTCCAGCACGCCCCGGTAGGCGCGCACCACCGTCTCCAACTGGGCCGCGGTCGCGTGCCGGGCGATCTCGACCAGGTGGCCCTCGAGCTCAGGCGTGGCCACCCGGGTGATCGCCCGGACCTGCGAATAGCACAGCTCACCGTCGGCGAAGGCATGCCGGATCGCGGGCAACTCGTCGAGCCGGCGCGCAACACGAACCTGCTCGCGCGCCGCCGCCGGGCTCAAGCCACAGCGGTACGAAAGCCAGTGGGTGCAGGACTTGCAACCCCACTCGGCCCAACCCTCGCGGCGGTCGAATTCCGCGACCAGCCCGAGCCAGCGGCAAGTGGCCGCGTTGATGTGGGCGGCCAGCTCGGTGATCTCGCGCTCGAGCGCCTGGAGCGGCATCCCGGCAGCGGCGTCGAGGTGCTCCGACGGCTTTTCCTTGATCGAACACATGTTCGTAGTATGCGGACCGCTTCGGACGGAAAGGGCTCGGCGGAGGCGATCCGCACAGGCCACGCGAGGGTGTCCCCGGTTTGGGTTGTTTCCGCGGAAGCGCTTCCAGCATCCGGACGAGCGGGAGCCTGCTGGGTGCAGCTACGGGTACGGCGCCTCGTACTCGTAGTCGTACTCGGGCTCGTAGAGCTCCTCCGGCTCCACGAGCTCCGGCAACGGCAGCCGGCGCAGGGCGCGATCGATGCGCGGCACCTGAGCCGTCAAGCAGCGGTGGCGTTCGAGTTGACCGGCGAGCCAGGCCAGGTCCCTGCGCCACGCCAGGTTGTCCTCGCCGGTGCCGCTCTCGATGTCGCGGCGGGCGTGGTCTATCAGCAGCGAGATCGCCGCGGGCGGCGCTGTCCTTGGGCTCTCGGCCGGCACAGGCGGCCTTGATGGTCTCGACGGCGTTGCGCTCGGCCTGCGCCGCCTCGTCGGCTGGGGCGGGCCGGGGGACGGCCTCGCGGCGCTCGGCACCTGCGCCCCCGCAGCCGGCGAGGATCAGCGCGATCGACGCCAGGCAGCCTGGAAGCGCGCGCCTACGCACGCCGGCGCGAGGGCCGGGCGATCCGGATCGGCGTTGCCTCGGTCGACACCACACCCCTGCCATCGGCGGGGAAGGCCGAGAGCTGAATCAGCTCGCCGTCGTGCTCGAGGCCGGCCCCCACGAGCGCGGGGTCGCGCAGGCCGAACGCGCTCCCCATTCCCGGGGTCGGGCGCTCGTGCCGGGCCGCGCCCAGGGCGGAGTGCAGGAAGTCGGTGGCCGGCCCCGTGCGCGCCACCGCCTCCGGGGCCCCCAGGGCGTCGAGGGCGTAGCCCTGCGCCAGCGGGCCCAGCAGGGCGGCGAACACCTCCGGGCGGCTGACCAGGTCCAGCGCCACCGGCACGCCCGCCACGCAGGCCACCGCGCCGACCTGGTCGTCGACATGGCGAACGACTCCGCTCAGCTCGCCGAGATCGCCGCGGCGGCGCTCGTACAGGTCGCTCATCGCGGCGCTGTTCGAGTCGACGCCGTGATGCGCGAGGCGCCCGGCCACCGCCGACCACACCTCACCCTGATCGGCGCGGCCGTGATGCTCGATCGCCCGGCGCTTGCGGCGCCGCAGGGACGGATCGGCCGCCTGCGGGCTGGGCCGCATCGCCTCGCGATGGCGGCGGTGGTCCCAGCGCCCCTGCTCGACGCAGCTCACGTCGAGCTCGAGCCGTTCGCCGGCGGGCACGAGCACCGAGCCGTCGAAGAGCCGGTTCTGCTGAGCGCCGAGCACCTCCTCGCCCTCGTAGACGAGCAGCGGGAGGTCGGTGGGGTTGTGGACGAGCAGCCGGCCGACCGCGGCGCTCGACTCCAGCTCCTTGACGAGCGCGCCGAGCTCGACGGCCTGGGCGAAGGCGCGGTAGTCGAGGCGGGCGCGTGAGCCGGCGAGGACCGGGAACACGGCGAGCGGGCCGGCCACCTGCGGCTCGCCGAGACGGTGAAGGTGCGTGATGGTGGTCATGGCGAGGGGGTCGGCCGGCCGCGCCTCGACCTGACAAAGCTGTCAGGTTCCATCACCCCCGCACGACCCCACCCCCATTGGCCGACTTCGAAGAGCTTCCCGAGCACCAGCTTCAGCTCCTCAGCGATGACGACCTCATTGCCTACATCCGCGCCGCGCGCCAGGCGGGACGCCACGACGCCATGAAGCCGGCCATCGGCGTGCTGGCCTTCGGCTACTGGGACAACCTGGTCAACCGCGCCCGGCTGAAGCTGCCGGAGCCCGAGGTCGAGCAGGTGGCGGGCGAGGCGCTGGAGAGCGCGATCGCGTCGGCGTTCGACGGGAGCTCGGTGGGCGAGTTTCGCTCGTGGCTCCACACGATCCTCTCGCGGCGGATCGCCGACTACTGGCAGAAGCGCGAGCGCACGCTGCCGACCGAGAAGCTCGTCAGCGAGCATCAGGGTGCGGAGGAGGTCTGGGGCGAGGAGCCGGCGGTGGGCTTCGAGGGCGACGCGCTCCACGCGCATGAGTGCGTCACAGCCGCACTGCGTGATCTGCCGGAGGCCCACCGCCAGGTGATTCGATTCTACGTCTTCGGCCCTCATTCCGCTACGTCGGTGGTCGACCTGGTTGGCCATGGAATGACCGAGGCGAACGTGCACCAGATCTCGTCGCGTTACCAGCGCCGGGTGAAGGAGCTGCTCGACGAGGGAGACATTCGAGGAGTAGGCGATGTCCCAGGTCGACGAGCTACTCAGGGAGTACAAGGAAGCCCACGGGGAGGGATCGGGCGATCCGCGGCCGTTCCTGGCGCGGGCCCCGGCGGCCGACCGGGCGCTGCTGGCGGCGCTGATCGAGGGTTACCTGGAGGAGGCGCCGCGCCGCGAGTTCGCCCGCGACGACTTTCTCGACTCGCCCGCCGCGCCGGTGGCGGAGGGAATCCACCGGTCGCTCGCCGGGGCCGGTGGCCTGTGGCCGGCGCTGCTGCCCCGCCTGCGGGTGCAGGCGCGGGTCAAGCGAGCGGACCTGGTGCGCGAGCTGGCGGCGCGGCTGGGGGCCGAGTCCAAGCAGGACAAGGTGGCGGGCTACTACCACCAGATGGAGCAGGGGCTGCTGCCCGCCGCCGGGGTGTCGGACACGGTGCTCGACGCGCTCGGGAAGATCGTGGGGGTGGCGGGCGAGTCGCTGCGCAAGGCGGGCTCGCTGCCCGCGCCCGGGCCGCTGCGGATGGACGAGGCGGCGGTGTTCATGCGGACGGCGTCGGCGCCGTCGGCCCTCGAGAACGACACGCCGGCGGCGGCGCCGGCCGCCCGCCGGCGCCGGAGTGGGACGAGGTCGACCGCCTCTTTCGCGGCAGCTGAGTCAGCCGTTCCCCTCTGCGGCGACCGGACCTCCATGGACGACCTGCTCGACCTCTACCTGTTCGCGGCGCGGTCCGGCGACCGGCCGCTGGCGGCGGCGCTGGCGCGGGCGCTGCGATCGGAGCCCGGGCTTCGGGATCGGGCCGACGACTCGCTGCAGCGGATGCCGCGCGCACCCGCGCGCTGGTCCGCGGGAGCCGCCCGGGCGGTGAGCCGGCTTGCCTCGACGCTCTCCTGACCCGCGTACGATCGATGCGATGCGCAAGGCGGTGGAAGAGCGCGCCGAGCGGGTGCTGGTCTCGGTGCCCGACTGGATCTGGAACGGCGACACGCTGCCGGTTCCGGTCGAGCACATCGCCGACTCCTGCTTCGGCCTGCACGTGCGCGACGTGGACGACCTGTCGGCGGCCCCCGGGGTGCCGTCGCTCGGGTCGGGTCAGACGCTGAGCGGGCTGCTGCTGCCCGGGCGTGGGCGAGATCTGGGTCAACGCGGCCGAGGCGCGCGACTGGCCCGCCCGCCGGCGGTTCACGATCAGCCACGAGCTGGGGCACTGGTGCCTGCACCGGGCGGGCGGAGCGGTGTGGTGTCGCTCTCATACGGTGGATCCCGACGAGGGCGCCGACGATGCACCCCGCCGCGCCTACCCGCCGGAGGAGAGCGAGGCGAACGAGTTCGCCGCGGCGCTGCTGATGCCGGCCCACCTGGTCCAGCGCCACTACGAGCGTTTGCGCCGGCGCGATCCGCAGGGCTGCTTCGCGCAGCTGTGCCGGATCTTCGGTGCGTCGGGCGCGGCGATGAGCCGGCGCCTGCGCTCGGTCGTCGCCTCACCGTAATCCCTTCGCCCCAGCGCAGTTGGAGAGCCGACGGGCAAACCAACAACGAAGGGGTACTCGCATGACCAGCTGCATCGATCGAATCTCGCGCGCCTCGCGGTTCAACCTCGCGGCGCTGGCCGTGGCGGGCCTGGCGCTCTTCGTCGCCCTGGGCGGCACGAGCTACGCGGCGGGCCTTCTTATCGGCACGAAGCAGATCAAGGACAACGCGGTCAACTCCAAGAAGATCAAGGACAACCGCGTCGGCTCTATCGATCTAAGGAACAACGGCGTGCAATCGGCGCGACATCGCCGACGGCACGGTTCAGATGAATGACCTCAGCGGCGCGCTGCAGGCCAAGGTGAACCAGGTCGCCGGCGGCCTGATCGACACGGCCCAGCTGGCCAACGGCAGCGTGACCACGCCGAAGCTGGCCAATGGCAGCGTGACCAACCCGAAGCTCGCGAGCAACAGCGTGAGCTCGTCCAAGGTGGCGCTCAACAGCCTCGGCTCGAGCGACCTGGGCACGGCGTCCGTGCGCACCAGCGAGGTGGCGACCAACAGCCTCGGCTCGGGCGACATCGCCACCGGCGCGATCACCGGTGCCGAGCTCGGCGACAACACCGTTCAGGCGGACGAGGTCCAGAACGGCACGCTCAACGCGGCGGACGTCGGCGAGTACTCGGGCTCGGCGAACCGGAGCTTCGCGGCCATCGCCAACGGCTCGTGCGGGTTCGTGTTCATCGATCCCATCCCGGGAGCGGGGAGCGTCGACGGTCGCGTCGCGATGGTCACGCCGGGACCGGGCTTCGGCGGCGACGTGTCGTTCCACGTCGAGGCCGAGGGCCCGCAGCTGCGCCTGAAGGCGTGCAACAGCAGCGGCGGTGCGGTCGACCCGGACGGAGCGGGCACGAACTACAACTACATCGTGTTCGGCTGAGTCGACTCCTTCTGTCGCTTCGCCTCGAGGCCCGGCCCGCTTTCGCAGGGGCCGGGCCTCGAGCTGGTTTCGGTCGCCCAGAGGCAGGAGAAGGGGCGCGTTTCTCGTAAGCGCTGGGTACCGTGGCCACGCTCGCTGGCCCTCGCCCGTCCCCTTCTCCGGAAGCGCGCGCCCGCAGGCGGCGAAGGGTGCTCTGCGTGGTGGCCCTGGCGGTCGGTGTGGCGGCGGCCGGGACCTTGGAGGTCTCTGACGGGACGCAGCGCCGGGGAGCCGACCGCGGTGGATCGGCCGGTCGAGGCGCCGGTGGCGACGCACCCGCCGATGCCGGAGCGCATAGCGCCACTGCCCCCCAGCGGAGCGATCAACCCCGAGTTTCCCGGGATCACCACCTTCCGCGGCAACCTCACACGGAGTTACTACGGCGAGGGCCCGGTGCCGCGCCGGCCTCGGGTGTTGTGGCGCTACCCGCGCAGCGGGGGGATGTGCGCGGACTCGACGGACGAGACGGGGACCTACACGTGGTGTGGGGTGGGCTGGACGGGGCAGCCGAACGTGATCCCGCATGGGGGTCGGCGGGTCGAGCTGCGATTCGGGGCCTACGACACGAACTACCACTTCCTGAACGCGCGGACTGGAACGCCGATGCGCGAGTGCCTCGACACCGGCGACCTCGCCAAGGGCTCAGCCACCTCGGATCCGGACGGCTACCCGCTCTACTACGCGGGCTCGCGCGACGACAACTTCCGGATCGTCGCGCTCGACCGGGAGCGGCCAACGGTCCTCTGGTCGCTGGACGCCAACACCAGCGTTCCCGACCCCGAGTGGAACAACGACTGGGACGGCGCCGCGCTCGTCGTCGGCGACTATCTACTCGAGGGCGGCGAGAACTCGTGGCTGCACGTGATCAAGCTGAACCGCGGCTGGACGCGCGGCGGCAAGGTCCGCGTGCGCCCGCGCGTCGTTCTGACGGTGCCGAGCTGGGACGACCAGCTCGCCATCGACGCCCCCGGCGGGCACTACTCGATCGAGAACTCGGTGGCCTTCGACGACGGAGTCGTCTACTTCGCGAACTCGGCCGGCCTGGTGCAGGGATGGGACATCTCCCGCGTGCTGCGAGGCGGCCATAAGGCGAAGCGAGTCTTCCGCTTCTGGACGGGCGACGACACGGACGCCTCGATCGTGATCGACGAGGAGGGGTACCTGTACGTGGCGAGCGAGCTGGAGGAGATGAACGAGCGCTCGGCGGAGGTGGGGCAGCTGATGAAGCTCGATCCGCGGCGGCCGCGACGACCGCTGGTGTGGTCGGTGCCGCTGCGGGAGATCGGCGAGGCGGGCGCGGGCGGGTCGTGGTCGACGCCGGCTCTTCATGGAGACACGGTGTACGTGGCGACGAACGCGGGCGGCGTGCTGGGCGTGGAACAGCGGTCCGGCCGGGTGCGGTGGAGGATCCCGCTGCCCGGACCGACGTGGAGCTCGCCGGTGGTGGTGGACGACGTGCTGCTGCAGGGCGACTGCTCGGGGGTCCTGCACGCGTACGACGTGAGCAACGAGATGCGCAAGCCGCCGGAGCTGTGGCGGGTACGCCTCGGGGGGTGCATAGAGGCGACGCCGGCGGTGTGGAAGGGGCGCATCTACGTGGGGACGCGGGCGGGGGCGATGTACGCGATCGGCGACCGGCGCCGCTGAGCGGGCTGCCTTGACCCTCAGGGGCCGGCCGGGGCTGCCGATACCCGGGGTGTGAGGGCTCGTTCGCAAGTGCAGAAGGTGGCCCTGCTGGCGACCTGCATGATCGCTGTGCTGGGCGCGGTGGCGCCCGCCGCTTCCGCCCGTCGAGTAGCACGCAAGTCCGCCACGGCGGTCCTACCGTCGGTCTTCCCGTCCGGGCAGCTGCGACAGCGCGAGCGCATCGTGAGGGTGAGCGCCCACGCCAGCCGAGACGCGCAGATCGAGGTGCTGCTACAGGCCTTCTGCCTTGACAACCAGCTGCAGTTCCACCGGAGGCAGCGGACGTTCACGGGCACCGGACAAGTCCGCGGCCGCGTGAGAAGGCCGCGAGGGAGCTTTCAGGACTGCACGGCGAGCGCCACGGTGCGGGTCACGAGCCGCCCGCTGACGCCCTCGGGGCAGACGCCCGGGCCGACCCGGCTCGGGGCGGCGCTGTACGCGAGGCACTAGGGCTCGTCGCACTCTCTCATGCTGAGCCGCTTGACGACTGTCCCCAGCAGCGAAAGCACCCGTCTGGGGACTGTGCGAGATGAAAGACCCACCGGAGCCAATGTTCGGAGATTGGGAGCTGGATGGGCGCGTACACGGTTCCGAGCGTGTGTCCGCGCGGTGAGCACACGTCACCGACCGCCGTGGTAGGACGGGATGAGCACCCCGCCTTGGGAGCAGATAGAGCCGAGCAAGCAAGCGGTCACGATGCATTGTCCCGGCCGAGGGTCGCGCCGACCTGCACCCTCGTGATTCCGTGTGCTGACCGACTCGTCTGACATCTGGTATCACGGGCCCTCGCGGAGGCCTTCCCAACTGCGGAGGCCGCATGTGTAGCGGGGCTGGGGCCACAGCGCGACCCAAGTACGTCTTGAGATGAAGCCGGCAACCAACACCCTGACGGACATCTTCAACGCCGATGTTCGCTACATGGTGCCGCTCTACCAAAGGCCCTACGTCTGGGAAAAGGACGAGCACTGGACCCCACTATGGGAAGACATCGTCGTGATCCTCGAGCACGCGTTAGCGGGGGAGGACGAGTTCGCCACGCACTTCCTTGGGGCGATTGTGCTGGACCAACGGGACACCACCCCGGGACAGGCCGTCGAGCGGCTGGTCATCGACGGCCAGCAGCGTCTAACGACGCTCCAGCTACTCCTCGTGGCAGCCGCTCGATGCGCAGAGGAGGACGGTGCGGAGAAGCAGGCCCGTCTGCTGCGAAGGCTCGTGGAGAACGACCCCGACCTCACGAGCGGGGATGAGCAGTTCAAGGTCTGGCCCACGAATGCCAACCAAGCCGCTTTTCGCGACGTCATGCAACTCGAGGGGCCGGCGGATCAACTCATGGATGATCCCGCGAACACGATCCACGAGGCCTACGCATACTTTCGCGCCGCCATCCGTGAGTGGGTCCACGCCGGGGATGGTACGGAAGAGGTTGCGACTCGGCATGAGGTGCTGCGAGTAGTGACTTCGGCGCAGCTTCAGATCGTCAGCATCAATCTCGAGCCGGGCGACAATGCTCAAGTCATCTTCGAAACCCTGAATGCGCGAGGCACTCCGCTCCTCGCACTGGACCTCGTAAAAAACGCTTCGTTCTACCGGGCGTCACGCGAAGGCGCAGACATCAACAGCTTGAACAGCCATATCTGGGAGCCGGCGCTGGGGGACGAGTATTGGCGTCAGGAGATTCGACAGGGACGTCTCACCAGGCCACGTGCCGAGCTATTCCTTATGCACTGGCTCGCCATGCGGCTCACACGAATTATCCCAGCGACGGAACTTTTCAACCAGTTCCGAGGCCGACTTCTTGACGCCCCCAACCAGTCCAACGTCGAGGCACTGATTCGGGAGATGTGCCGCGATGCAGAAACCTTTCGCGATTTCGACCGGCAACCAGCCGGTTCGTCGGAGCAGACATTCTTCCGCCACCTCGGGACCCTCGATACAAGCACCGTCCTGCCCGTTGCACTCCTCCTCTACACGACCCCGGAATTCTCGCTCGACCAGCGACGAACCGGTCTATTGGCCTTAGAGAGCTGGCTCGTCAGACGAATGATCTGCGGCTACACAACGAGCGCGTATAACCGCCTCGTCGCCGAACTGCTCAAACTCCTAACGGAACGTGATTATCCACCCGACCAAGTAATCGTGCAATTCCTGCGCGGATCAGACGCGAACTCAGCGGTTTGGCCATCAGACGAGACCATCAGTGACCTTCTCTTGGGGCGATATTTATACGGCTACATCAACCAGCGGCGCATCGTGATGCTCCTATCAGCAATCGAGCTCGACTTGCGCCGGAGCACCAAGGTTGAGGACATCTACACACTCCCCCCGAATCTCACGGTCGAGCACGTGATGCCGCGAAGCTGGGAGACCCACTGGACTCTCCCGCCGGACACGGAGGCGGAGGCTCGCTCCGGCCGCGTGGACCGTATCGGCAATCTCACCCTCACCAGCGGTCCGCTGAATTCGTCGCTCTCGAACGGGCCGTGGGAAACAAAGCGCGAGGCGCTGGCCCAGAACAGCCTGCTTCTGCTTAACCACCAGCTGTGCGCGCACGATTCCTGGGACGAAGCCGCTATCGACACCCGTGGGCGTCAGCTGGCCGATGCGATCGCCCGCCTTTGGCCAGGCCCAGGGTCAAAACGTTGGCCGCCTGGCGACGGCACCCTACACGGCGCCAGCGAGCCGGCTGAGGACGCGTGACCGGCGCCTGAACGAGGAGCGGGCTCTCGCCGGAGTGGCGATGGATTCGCGAGTCGCGTCCCGATCGTCAAGCTCGCCCGCCAAACCGGCACGCTCCGGGAGCTGTGTCTGTGCCCGTCCGCGCACCCCTTCGAGGAGTCCGAGCCGGCTTGACCGCGCGCCGGCCGGGTATACAAGAGTCGGGCGCGAGTAGCTTCTCCGTGCCAATACACCCTCCCCTGTAGGCGCGGGCCTCCAAACGAACGATGTGGGTCCGCGAATGGAAGCGCACGGAGGATATGAACCCCTCGACCCCAGCCTTACCGAGCCAGCTCTGGGGCCGAAACCGAGGGTCGCCAAGCGTCTCGGAGGCATCAATGCCCTGCAAACTTCACTGTTCTGAGATCCACCTGGATCCCAAGCAAACCCGCAGTTCTCGGTCGTCTGTGCGCGTTTCGTGCGCTCCGGCGCACCCGAGGGTCGGCGGTAACCGGCGGTGGACCATCTCACGAGGCTTCGCCGGACTCAGTCGAAGGCTGACTCCAGGAGCGCCGTTGCAGAACCGGTGCCGTCGGTCAAGCGTGGCACGAGCCGCGGCCTGGCAGCCTGTCTTGTGACCTCGAGATCCGCCACGAACAGCGAAACGAGCCCCGCGACAAGCGGCGTGTCGTTCGGCTTGTACTCAGTGAGAGAAGCACCTTGTGGCGGCCGGCCTGACCTCTGACGCTGATGATGGTCTCGCCTGGCGGCAGGGTTCGCGTGGCCGCGAGAAGTCGACCTAGCCCAACGCCACCCGCAGCGTGCGACTGCTCGCCCACTCCCTCAGAACCTTGGCGAGCGGCGACTCGCGTGCGGGCAGCCCAGCGAGGACGCCTGGATTTCGCCCGCCCCTGGCGATCGGCTGCCCGGGGAGAGCGTCATTAACGCCGCCAGGGGCGAAGGGGCGCAAAGATGTACGCGATTTTGTGCGCCCGAGCGGATACCAGCCACGCGCGGGGCCTGGATTTGGCTCTATGACTAGAAGCCAACGGAGGGATTCGATCCCTCGACCCCGCTTTGCCAGAGCTGTGATCGAGGCCGAGCATTGAGCGTTTTGGCGCCAACCCACCCGGGGATAGCGAGGCATGGCCGAATCCGAGGCCCCGACCGCCGCGCCAAGACGACGTCGAGCTAAACATCCCGCCCGACGAAGTCGACACGCAGCGCAAGCGCGCCTTTGTCGCCTCCGGTCTCGGCTGGGGCCTCGACGGCTTCGACTGGACCATGTTCGCCTACGCGCTGCCGGCGATCACGGTCTCGCTCAGCCTGTCGCCGTCGGACGGCCCGTTCGTCGTCGCCTTCAGCCTCGTCGCCTCCGCCTTCGGCGGCGTGGTCGGCGGCACGCTCGCCGACCGCTTCGGAAGGGTCAAGACCCTCACCTTCGTCATCCTCGGCTACTCCGTCTTCACGGCCCTCACCGCCACCTCGCAGAACCTCGAGCAGCTTCTGCTCTGGCGCACCCTTCACGGCTTCACCTTCGGTGCCGAGTGGGCCGTTGGGGCGGCGCTTCTCGCCGAGTACGCCAAGCCCGAGCAGCGCGGTCGGACCATGGGCATGCTTCAGAGCACCTACGCCATCGGCTGGGCCTTCTCCACCGCGGCCTACCTGATCCTCTTCGACGCCATCAACGACGACCAGGCCTGGCGCTACCTCTTCCTGCTCGGCATCCTCCCCGCGGCCGCCGCCTTCTTCATCCGGCTGACCACCAGGGATCGGGTCAAGACGGGCACCGAAGCTCGCAACAAGATCTCGTTCCCGCTGCTGTTCAGCCCGGAGATGCGGCGCACGTCGATCCTCGCCACGCTGCTCGGCGTCGGTGGCCAGGGGACCTACTACTCGGTCTTCGTCTTCCTCCCCACCTTCCTCGTCGAGGAGCGCGGGCAGACCGTTGTGGGGACGGCGACCTACAGCTGGGTGGTGATCGCCGGTTCCTTCATCGGCTACGTGACCGCCGGCTTCCTCCACGACGCCATCGGGCGCCGCCCGGCGTTCACGTTCTTCTTTCTGGGCTCGGCGGCCGCTATCGCCGCCTTCGTGCTGATTCCGATCGACGGCAGCTTCATCACCTACACCGTCAGCTTCCTCCTCGGCTTCTTCGCCTCCGGTCAGTTCTCCGGCTACGGCTCCTTCCTCGCCGAGCTCTTCCCATCGAACATGCGCGCCGCCGGTCAGGCGCTCGCCTACAACGTGGGCCGCGGCCTCGCGGCGCTCGGCCCGGGCTTCATCGGCATCACCGCCGACGAGATCGGCCTCGGTGAGTCGATCATGATCGTCGGCTTCGTCGCCGCCGCGCTTGCCGTCACCTGCGTGCTGGATGCTCCCCGAGACCCGCGGCAAGGTCATCGTCGAGCCCGAGCGTGGGGAGGGTGGGCGCGAGCGTCTTGCCGGGGCCGCCGGCTGATCCGGCGGCTAGTTGGACCGGTAGAAGAGGCAGCGGTAGGGGAACGATGTGATGATGCCATTGGAGCTGGCGGCAACAGGGTTATCCGGCGTGGGCTCGAGGATGGTCCCGACGATTGGCCCGGCGTCCTGGAGATCACCGGTCCAGTGTGTGTTGGCGGCAGGTACCTGTTGTCCCGGCTGGGTCACGTAGGCAACGTACTCGCTGAGCGTGGGCAGGCGGCCGTTGGCGTCGCCGCAGGTCTCTGAAGCGACGAGCCAGTTCGCCGAGGCGCGCGGCGTGTTGTCCCAGCACATCCCGCCGTACTCCGTCGTGCCCGACGGGCAGTCGACGAAGTAGACCGCGGGCGGAGCGCCACCCAGCTCCGTGGCGTTGTCCGCGTTGGCTGCGCTCGTGGCGCGGGTCGCGGTGTTAGCCGTGTTGGCGGTGTTGGCACTGTTCGCCCTGGTCGCCGTGGAGGCGCTGCCGGCCGTGGTGGCGGTGCTCGCCGAGTCGGCCGTGGCGGCGCTCTGCGCCTGCTTCGCGCTCGGCACCTGGCCGAGCTTCTCTCATTGATCTGCTTGCCGCCGAGCGTGTTCTTCTTGACCTTCTTGCCGGCGATCGTGTGGTTCTTGATGTTCTTGCCGTTCACCTTGACCGCTGCGTAGGCGCCGCCGCCAAGGGCGACGAACACGGCCACGGAGGCCATGATGTTGGCGTAGCTGAGATGGCGCATGCCCCGGTGATCGGCGCCGGTGGCCCCGGCTTGACCGGGCGGTCCTTCATTGCCACGCCGCGGAGCCGATTACCGGCGCATGACCACTCGCAGGCCGGCAACGCGACGCGCCCTCGCGCTCGTCGCCGTGCTCGCCGCGGCAGTAGCGGCCGCCGCCCCGACCGCGAGCGCCAACCCGCCGGGGACCGTGCCTTCACGCCTCTACACGCTGCATTACAACAACGACGAGGTCGGGGGGTTCGAGCTGGCCGGTGACGGCTCGCCCTTCCCGATCGCGGGATCCCCGTTCGACGCCGGCGGCGGCCTCGGCGTCATCGCCATGGCCTTCACTCCCGACGGCGGCCGGGCCGCCACGGCGTTCCTCTTCGACGGCGGGGCCCAGGGCCTGTCCGTCGCGGCCCACGGTACCGTCGCGCTCGCCGGGAGCGCCGTCACCAGCCCGTCCGCCACCAACGTCGCGGTCTCGCCGGACGGGCGCTTCGCCTACACCCCGACGCGGACCTTCGGAGGCACGCAGGGCGTCGGCATCGTGCGCTACTCCATCGGTGACGACGGCACATTGACCTCGCTCGGGGCCTCACCCTCCCCCAACGAGTACTGGGGCATCGCCGTGACTCCGGACGGGCGGTTCCTCTACGCCTCGGGCGCCAACGGGATAGACCGCTACGCGATCGCGTCCGACGGCGCCCTCACAGGGCCGACGCCGGTGCCGTCCTCCATTCCGGCCTTCGCGCTCGCCGTCTCACCCGACGGCCGTCTCCTTTTCGCCGGCGGCCAGGGCGTGGCCTCCTACACGATCGCTGCCGACGGAGCGCTGACCGAGAACGACGGCCGGGCGCCGACCGACACCGCTTTCGTCGAGGACATCGCCGTGGCGCCGGACGGCCGTCACATCTACCTGACCTCTCAACCCCATGGCGGCATCGTCACGGCCTCAGTGGCCGGCGACGGGGACCTGGTCGAGATCGCCGACACGCTCACCGGCGGGGATCCGCGCGCCGTCGCGGCCTCGGCCGACGGGCGCTACCTCTACTTCACCGACGACCAGGCGGGCATCCTCGGCGTGGCCTCCATCGGCTCCGACGGCGTTCCCACCGTTCTCGACGACCTCTCCACGCCGTGGCAGGGCGGCAGCACCCCCACGCCGATCGTGTTCCAGCCCCAGCCCGCGCCGGTGGCGAGGCTTGCCGCGCCGAGCCTCAGGAGCGGTGGGGAGGTGAGCTTCGACGCCAGCGGATCCCTTCGCGCGAGGCGCTACGACTGGAGCTTCGGCGACGGAACCACGCTCGCGGACGGCGGGCCGAGCTCCGTCCACCGCTATCCGGGGCCCGGCACCTACGCGGTCCGGGTGACCGTCACCGACCGAGGCGGATGCTCGACCCGTCAGATCTACACCGGTCAGAGCACCGTCTGCCCGGGCGGAGGCTCGGCGAGCATCGGCATCGACGTCGAGATTCCGCGCCGGGCCGACGCCGGCCGCTCGCGCAGCGGACGACCCTGAGTCCACCCCGGCGCTGCGGCTCCGGGGGCTCTCGCTCTCCCGCAGGCGGGTGGTCGCCGGGCGCGGCACGACCTTCCGCTATTGGCTGTCGGCGCCCGCCAGCGTTCGTTTCATGATCGCGCGCCGGCTCGCCGGCCGGCGCATCGGAGGCCGGTGCCGGCCGCCGACGCACGCGAATCGCGGGCGCAGGGCATGCAGAAGGCTGAGACGCGTGGGCGCCGTGACCGCCGACGCCACAGCGGGTCGCAACGCCACCGAGTTCGGCGGGCGGCTCCGCGGCCGCCGGCTCGCGCCCGGCCGCTACCGGGTCAGGGCGGTCGCGACCGCCCTCGGCGGCCGGTCCGCGGCCACCGCGGCGGTCCGCTTCACCGTGCCGGCGCGCGACTAGAACCCCTGCAAACAGTCTGCAAACAGCGGGCAGGCTGCAAGTCCTGCACAACAAACAAAGCAAAAACTCCAGATTCCCTGTAGGTTGGGCGCCGATGAGATGGAAAGTAGGCGGGGGGGTCGCCGCCGCCATTGCTCTACTCGCGGCTATGCCCGCGGGGGCCAGTGCCCAGAGAACCGTTCTTTCAAGCTCGGTGCAGGGGTCGGTAAGCGTGCCGGCCGGCAAAGCCCGGTCGGTCACGCTCACCTGTCCCAACACCGCGGTGGCCCTGCACGCCGCGCCGGTGCGCATGCCGCGCGGCGTCAGGGTCTCCAACTCCCTGCCCGGGGACGAGGTGCGTCGCTGGACGCTGCGATTCGCCTCCGTGGCCCACAAGCGCCGCAAGGTCAAGGTCGTGCTGCGCTGTGTCAGGCTCGACCTGCCCGCCGCCGTCACCGGCGTCACCGTCCGCGTGAACACCACCAGCCTGCCCGGCCTGCGCGTGCGTGCCGGAGCGACGCGGCAGACCGTGCTGCGCTGCCCGCCCGGCTTCGTACCGACCGGGCAGGGCGTCGGGACGAGCACCCGGGCGCTCTCGCTCGTCGCCGCCGTGCCGAACGGCCGGGGCTGGGTGTTTCGCATCAAGAACCGCGGCGACTCCGCCGCCGGCGCGAGCGTCAGCATCCGCTGCCTGAAGCGCGTGGTGGCCGGCCGGCGCGGCGGGGCGAGGACGGCCATGGCGTTCGGGGTCAAGCGCGTGGCCTACGACTTTCCGATCAGCTCGGGCCAGAACCGCTCGGTCAGCGGCGCCTGCGCGCGGGATCGGTTCAGCCTGGGAACGGGCATCTCGCTCGATCCCGCCGACGACATCTCGCTGATGCGAAGCTTCCCGTCGGCCAAGCGCGCGGCGTGGTGGTTCTTCAACAACTCCGGCCGACCCGAGCCCGTGACGGCATACGTGCTCTGCCTGGCCCGCGGCTCGCGCTTCAACTAGGCCCGGCCGAAAAGCCCAGGCCGTAGCATCGCTCGCGATGAACTTCGACCTGAGCGACGAGCAGCAGGCCATCCGCACCCTCGCGCGTGACTTCGCCACCGGCGAGGTCCGGCCGGTGGCCGAGGAGCTCGACCGCACCAAGAGCTTTCCCTACGAGATCGTCAAGAAGCTCGGCGAGCTGGGGCTGATGGGCATCCCCTATCCCGAGGAGCACGGCGGCGGCGGCGCCGACAACCTCAGCTACGCGCTCGCGGTCGAGCAGCTCGCCCGCATCGACTCGAGCGTCGCGATCACCGTCGCGTCGCACACCAGCCTCGGCACCTGGCCGATCTACGCGTTCGGCTCGCAGAAGCAGAAGGAGACCTGGCTTCCGAAGCTCTGCGCGGGCGAGGTCCTCGCCGCGTTCGGGCTGACCGAGCCAGAGGCGGGCTCGGACGCCGGCAACACCCGCACGACCGCGAACCTCGACGACGACGGCCACTGGACCATCAACGGCTCCAAGCAGTTCATCACCAACGCCGGCACCGACATCTCCGGCTTCGTCACGATCACCGCCAGGACCACCCGCGACGGCGAGATCAGCAACATCCTCGTGCCCAACGGCACCCCGGGCTACTCGATCGGCGAGCCCTACCGAAAGATGGGCTGGAACGCGTCCGACACCCGGCCGCTGAGCTTCGAGGACTGTCGGGTGCCGGAGGAGAACCTCGTCGGCCCGCGCGGCCAGGGCTTCAAGCAGTTCCTCCAGACGCTCGACGGCGGCCGCATCGGCGTCGCCGCGATGGGCCTGGGCCTGGCCCAGGGCGCGCTCGACGAGGCGCTGGGCTACGCCAAACAGCGCGTGGCCTTCGGCCAGCCGATCTCGAGCTACCAGGCGATCCAGACCAAGCTCGCCGACCTGTCGACCGAGATCGAGGCCGCCCGGCTGCTCACCTACCGGGCCGCCTCGGAGAAGGACGCCGGGCGCAACTTCAGCCTCACCGCGGCGCAGGCGAAGCTGAAGACCGGGCGACTGGCGGTGCGGGCGAGCGAGGAGGCCGTGCAGATCCACGGCGGCTACGGCTACATCGAGGAGTACCCCGTGTGCCGCTTCTACCGCGACGCCAAGGTGCTCACGATCGGCGAGGGCACCGACGAGGTGCAGCAGATGGTGATCGCCCGGGCGCTCGGGTGCTAAAGCGCTAAACCACGCGCGAGTACGTACGCCGCCGACGGGGTAAAGCCCTTTGATGGACGCAAAGGACCCGGCAACGGGCCGCAGATTCGCCATCCTCGCGCTCGTCCTGCTGGCGGTTGCCGCGGCGGCGCTCCTGATCGTCCTGATCAGCGACGGCAGCGTGGCCAACCCGATTCTCGTCGCCATTCTCACCGCCGCCGCCCTGGCGGGCGTCGCCGGCTGGGTCAACGAGCGGGCGACCGCCCGGCGCCACGCCGCCCTCGAAGAGAAGCGGCGAGGTGAGATGGCCGCGCGCGCGAAGGAGCTCGAGTCACAGGCGACCCGACGCAATGGCGACACCGAGGACCTGCGGCGCCAGGTCGAGGCCCAGCGCGAAGACCTGACGAAGGAGCGCCAGCTGCGGCTGCGCACCGAGCGCGCCCGTCGCGCCGAGCGCGAATGGACCCGCGAGCTGCGCGAGCAGGTCATGACGATGTACCGGCGCAACGGTCACAGCAGCGACCCGCGCGAGCTCGTGCTCGAGATCGCGATCCAGCTCTCGGGGGCACAGAAGGGCGTTCTGCTGTCCCAGCACGACGGTGACGGGGACGGCAAGCTCGACCTTGTCTGCCATCGCGGCTTCGAGCGCGACCCCGACGCCAGCTCGCTGACGCAGCGCTTTGCCGACCGGGTGATCGAGCGCGACGAGATCATCCGCGAGGACGCCCCCGGCGAGGGCGAGGCGGCGGCCGACACCGAGATCCACAGCGTGGTCGCGATCCCCGTCTACATGAGCGACGACTTCGAGGGCGTGATCGTCTGTGCCAACCGGCCCGGCGGCTTCGAGGAGCTCGACGACGACGTCCTGCTCGCGCTCGGCGACCACGCCGGCGCGGTGCTCGAGAACCATCGCCTTCAGGGCCAGGCACGCGCCTCCTACCTCGCGATAGTGCGCATGCTCGCCGACGCCATCGAGGCCAAGGACCCGTTCGTTCGCGCGCGCTCGGACGAGGTATCGGCGTGCCTGGAGGCGGTCGCCCGCAAGCTCGAGCTCGACCGTGGGCGAAGCGAGAGCCTCGTCTTCGCCAGCCTTCTCCGAGATGTCGGCAAGGTCGGCATCAGCGACCGGGTCATGCTCAAGCCTGGGCCGCTCAACGCGGACGAGCGCCGCATCGTCGAGCTGCATCCGCTGATCGGCTCGCGGATCGTCGAGCGCGTGCCGGGCCTCGCCCATCTCGCTCCCGCCATCCGTCACCACCACGAGCACTGGGACGGCAGCGGCTACCCGGGCAAGCTGAGCGGCGAGGAGATCCCGCTCGAGGCGCGCGTGCTCGCCGTGGCCGACACCTACTCCGCGCTCACCTCGACGCGCTCCTATCGCCGCCCGGCGAGCCCCGAGCTGGCCTGCGAGGAGATCGAGCGCTCAGCCGGCACGCAGTTCGACCCGGAGGTGGCGCAGCTGTTCGTTCGCGAGATGGCTCGCCGGCGTCCCGACGAGGCCGACCACGGCACGCTTGCCGAGTCGGTCGACATCCCCGCCGTGCAGGCCCAGCGCGAGCGCGACGAGCCCTTGCTCGGCCACGGCGCGATCGCCTCCACCGACCACGTGACCCTGCTCTTCTCGCACCGCTACCTCCATGAGGCCGCGGACGCCGAGGCCGGCCGCGCCCGGCGGCGCCAGCGCCCCTTCTCGGTGGTCATGGTTGAGCTCATGACCCTCAGGGAGATCAACCGGCACGAGGGCTATGCCGCGGGCGACGAGGCCCTGCAGGAGCTCGGGCTGGCGGTCGAGCGCGCGCTGGACGGGATGGCCGGCACCGCGGGCCGCTACAGCGGGCGGCGCCTGGCGATAGTGCTGCCGAACACCGGGTACCACGCCGCCACCGCGCTGGCCACGCGCGTGGCCGAGGGCTTCGACGGCGTGCACCCGCCCGTGCGCGTCGCAGTGGCGGTCTGGCAGCACGGCGACCACGGCGAGGACGTGCTCGCCCGGGCGCGCATCGCGCTCGACGGGGCGCCCACCGCCGCCGAGTAGCACGTCCTCTAGCCTGCCCCGCCCCATGCGGCGGACCCTGGCCCTATGGCTCGTGCTCTTCGGCGTCTACGCGGCCACCCTCGGCCTCGACGCCTTCGGCGACTCCGACTACGGCGGCGACGAGCCGCACTACCTGCTGGCGGTCGAGTCGCTGGTGGATGACCGCGACCTCGACGTCCGCGACGAGTACGCCGTGCGCGCCTACGCGGGTTTCTACCCCTACGACCTCGAGCGGCGAGGCGAGAAGACCGACGGGCGCCTCAACGAGCCCATCGGGATCGGCTTTCCGCTGCTGCTGGTCCCCGCCTGGCTGTTGGGCGGCGCGGTCGCCGTCGAGCTCTTCCTGGCCGCTCTGGCGGCGCTGGCGGTGGTGCTCGCCTACAGGCTCGCCCGGCACGTGGTGCCCGACCCGTGGGCTATCGGCGCGTCCGCGGCGGTCGGGCTGAGCCCGCCGTTCCTGGCCTATGGAGCCGCCGTCCATCCCGAGCTGAGCGCGGGCGCCGCGCTGGCCGGCGCCGCCCTGCTCACGATCCGCCTCGATGCCCGGCCCGCGTGGGCCCCGGCGTTCGGCTGCTTCGCCCTGCTCGGCACGCTGCCCTGGCTGGGCATCCGGTTCGTACCCGCCGGTCTCGTGATCGGCTTCTTTGCCGCCCGCGCCGTGTGGCGGGCGCGCAAGCGCACGCTTGCCCTCGGTGCGGTCGAGTTGTCGCTGTTCAGCGTCGCTCTCTACGTGGGTCTGAACGAGGCGTTCTACGGCGGGCCCACTCCGTACGCCGCGCTGGCCGAGGGCGAGACGGCCACCGGCGCGTCCTCCCCCGGGGACTACCTCGAACGCGCCTACCGGCTGGTGGCTCTCTTCATCGATCGCGAGTACGGGCTGCTGCGCTGGGCGCCGGTCTTCGCGCTGGCCTTCGCCGGTCTGTGGTGGCTGTGGCGCTCGCACCGCGACCGCCTGGCGCGCGCGGTTCCCCAGCTGCGCGAGATTGAGCTGACCGCCGACCTGTGCGCCGCCGTGCTGGGCGTCCAGCTGCTGGTGGCGGCGTTCCTGGCGCCCACGATGTTCGGCTTCTGGTTTCCCGCCCGCCACCTGGTCGCCGGGCTGCCGCTGGCCATCCCGCTCGTGGCGTGGGGCCTGCGTCACGCGCCGCGCGTGGGGAGCGCGCTGGCGGCCCTGACCGTGGCCGCCTCGGTGTGGCTCTACCTCGACCTGCGCCTGGGCGGCGGCTCGTTCGCGACCCAGCGTCCCGATGCTCCCTGGGGCCCGCTGGAGGGCGCCTTTCCCTCCTTCGGGTTAGCTTTCCCTCTTCTTGGCCGACGCGGACACATACCGGCGCCTGCTGCTCTCCCTCCCCGAGGTCGAGGAGGGCACGGGCCACGGCCGGCCGGCCTGGCGCGTACGCGGCAAGTTCTTCGCCGGGCTTCGGGACGACGGCGCCACGGCGGTGCTGAAGGTGGACAAGGGCGAGAAGCAGCTCCTGATGGAGGCCGAGCCCGAGGTGTTCTTCGAGACGCCGCACTACGAGGGCTGGGGCTACTTCCTGGTGCACCTCGACGCCATCCCCGAGGACGAGCTGGCCGAGGTGGTGGAGGACGCGTGGCGCCTGGCCGCTCCCAAGCGCCTCGTCCGAGCCCGCGACGAGGAGGAGGAGCCTACGCGCTCCCGATGATCACGCCGACCGTGGCCACGAGCGCCCCGCCGACGGTGACCTGGACGAGCGAGCGGGTCAGGGACACCGCCAGGAAGCGCTTGCGAATCCAGGCGATCAGCAGCAGCTCGATCGACACGACCACGTAGGCCACGGTCAGCGCCCGGTCGACGTCCGCGATCAGGAAGGGCAGCGCATGCATCGTGCCTCCGGCGAAGGTGGCGAAGCCGGTGATGAGCCCGCGGCTGAGGCTGCTCCCGCGTCCGGTGATCTCACCGTCGTCGGACAGCCCCTCCGACATGCCCATCGAGATCGCCGCGCCGAGCGCGGCGGCGAGGCCCACCAGCAGCGCCTCGCGCGAGCCGGCCAGGTAGGCGGCCGCAAAGATCGGCGCCAGCGTGGAGATCGTGCCGTCGATGAGCCCGATGAGGCCGGGCTGGACCACCTGCAACAGCAGCTTGCGCTCGTCTGCGGCGCGCCAGCGGATCAGGGCTTCGGCCGGGGTCACGCAGTAATTATTGCAACTCGCTTAAAATAAGGGTACCCTAACGACAGTGAAGGGTTCCCTAATGACCGATCATGAGCTTCGGCGGATGCTGCACGACCGCGGCCGGCGGGTCACCCCCCAGCGCATCCTGATCCACCGCGCGATCGGCGAACTGGACCGCCACGCCAGCGCCGAGGAGGTGCTCGAGCGCGTCTCGGACCGCCTCCCCAACGCCGCGCTGCCGACCGTCTACGCAGCGCTCGAGCTGTTCGAGGAGCTCGGACTGGTGCGGCGCGTGTCGACCGGCGCGGGACCGACGCTCTGGGATCCGCGCACCGACGACCACCAGCACACCGTGTGCCGCGGCTGTGGCGCGGTCGAGGACCTAGAGGTCGGGCTCGACCGCGAGCGGCTGACCGGCGAGGCGGCGCGCAGGGGCTTTCAGGCCGACTCGGCGCAGCTAGTGGTGAGCGGTCTCTGCCGGCGCTGCGCGGTCTGAGGCCTCCCACCAGCCCTCGATGCGCCGCACGAAGGCGCCCGGCTTGTCGGCGTAGAGGCGTGCCCCGTAGGCGAAGGCCTCGCCCTGGAGCCGCTGCCGGCGCTCGTTGACGCCCGCCTCGATGGGCTCGGCGTTCCCGTGCTCGTTCGCCCAGGCGAGCAGCACGGCGAGGTCGTGGTCGTCACCCAGGCGATCGGAGAGCTCGTGGGCCTCGTCGGCCAGCGTGCTCATCACCGGCGGCCATGCCTCTTCGAGCAGCGTGAGGTGGTACCAGAGGTCCTTCGTGCGCTTTCGCCACTCGTGGAGGTTCTCGGCGGTCGGGTCCTTGCGCGCGGTGCGCATGTTGCGACGGCCTTGACGGTATATGCGCCGTAGCCCGTCCTCGAAGGCTCCGAAGCCGTCGGCTTCGAGCGGCCAGTCGGGCACGCGATCGCGTGCGGCGGTGAGCATCTCGATGGCGCCCGCGGCGGCCTGCGCGCGGCCGCCCGCGGCGGTGCGGATCTTGTGCGCCTCCAGCCCCTGGCGCAGCTGACCGACCTCTTCGGGCGGCAGGCCGAGGGACTCGAGCGTGCCGATCATCACGTCGGCGTCGCGCAGCCCAGCGAGCTCGCGGCCGGCGTCGCGGAAGGCGGCGCTCTCGCTGCGGTAGGTCTCGTCGCCGATCTCGGCGCGCACCAGCCGCAGCAGGGCGCGCAGCTTCTTCATGTCCTTGCGCGCGCTGTGTACGGCCTCTTCGGGGGACGAGTCGGTCTCGCCGCGGAGCTCGTCGAGAGCGTGGTCGATCCGACCGTAGGCGACGCGCGCGACTCCCTCGGGCACCCGCTCCTCGGGGTCGAGGCGGTACTTGCGCGCGCTCATGGGGCGAGCCTACCCGGTGAGCGCGTCAGCGACTCGCCTCCTGCTCGAGCAGCGCAGCCGCGGCGCTGGCGGGATCGAGTCGCCGCGCCACGACCTCGTCGAGCAGCTCCTGCACGGAGGCGTCGTCGCGCGCGTGGGCGTCGAGGCGCCGGCGCAGCCGGGCGGTGGCCAGGGCGAGCACCTCGTTCATCAGGTTGCGCCGCCGGCGCTCGTCCAGGGTGCCCTGCTGCTTGATGTGCTCGTGGTGCTCCTGGATCTTCTCGGCCAGCTCCTCGATACCCTCCGCGCGGCTGGCCTCGGTCTTGACGATCGGCACGCGCCGGCCCTCCTGGGGACCCAGCGACAGCACCCCGCGCACCTCCCGCACCATCGTGTCGGTGAGCGGGTGGTCGCACTTGTTGATCACGATCACGTCGGGGATCTCCATCACGCCCGCCTTCAGCGCCTGGATCGAATCGCCGCTGCCGGGCATCAGCACGAGCACGATCGTGTCGGCGTGGTCGATGATGTCGACCTCGGCCTGGCCGACCCCGACCGTCTCCAGCCACACGTCGTCCTTGCCGCTCGCGTCCATCAGCAGAGCGGCCTGCAGCGCGGCCTCCGACAGCCCGCCGAGCGAGCCGCGGCTGGCCATGGAGCGGATGAACACGCCGGCGTCGAGGAAGTGGTCGACCAGGCGGATCCGGTCGCCGAGCAGAGCGCCCTGGGTGAAGGGAGAGCTGGGATCGATCGACAGGACGGCGATCTCGCGGTCCTTGGCCCGGGTGTGCTCGATCAGCCGCCCGATCAGCGTCGACTTGCCCACCCCGGGCGGTCCGGTGAAGCCGACCACCTGGGCCCGCCCGGTCTTGGGGTAGACCTCACGGACTAGCGACCAGCCCTCCGGATCGTCGTTCTCGACGAGCGAGATCGCGCGTGCCAGGGCGCGCTTGTCTCCCGCGAGCAGGCGCTCCGCGAGGTCCGCGGCGGTGCTTTTGGGCGAGGGCATCGGGCGGGCAACTCTATGTGGCGTCGCCTAGCGGCGTACAGTGCTGCGCCATGCGCCGACTCTCCATCCTCATCGTCCTGGCCACCCTCGTCGGTCTCAGCCTGCCGGCCTCCAGTCCGGCGGCAACGGTGATCCGCACGTGCGACCACGCGGTCGACTTCAACCTCAAGATCATCTCGGCGCGCAACATGCGCTGTAGCGCCGCCGAGCGGGTCATGCGCCGCAACGACCAGTCGATCGCACGCCACTTCGATGCCCCCAACGGCTTCCGCTGCAACCTCAGGGTGGGCCGGCCGATCAGCGGCATCTGGCGCTGCACCCGCGGCGACAAGGCCTTCCGCTTCACCTTCGGCGACTAGGACGGCGCGCCTACAGGTCCGGCAGCGGCGTCTGCTTCGGGAACGCGGCTTGCGCGCTCATCAGCGCGCCACGGGCCAGCGTGCCCACGCCCACCTCGAACACCCACACCGTGCGCACCGGGCGGCGAGGGCGGCCGGGCCCGTGGGCCCAGGAGAGGTGCAGGTGAGCCGGGCAGTTCGGCCGGGGGCGGCAGGTGCGCGGGCTGCCGTGGTAGGGGTCACCGGTCCAGCCCACCCAGCGCCACGGTGGGCGCGGGCGGTTCTGGCGCGGCTCGGCGAAGCGCGCCAGGCGGGCGAGCCGGCGCCAGCTGCCGCCGGGGCCCGGTGTGAGGTCCACCGCCAGCCCCAGCGGATGCTCACCCCGGGGCTCATGGCCGGTGGGCGCGTAGCCGTCACCGACGCGCACGTGGTAGCGCTTGACGAGGTAGAGCAGATCGGGGATCAGGCGGCGGTCGAGGCGGGCCCAGGGCATGCCCGGGATCCGGACGAACCTGCCACCGCCCCGGAGCGAGCGCAGTCGGCCCACGCGTCCCGGTGGGCCGTAGTCCACGCGCTCGCAGGCGATGTCGAGCTGGTCCAGCACCTCCGCGCGAACCTTGTCGCGCCCGGTCCCGCACCAGGCCGCGTCGGTGAGCTTGTCGAGCAGGACGATCGAGTCCGCCCCCGCCCCGCCGTCGGCGGTGTCCCTCCCGCCGGCGGCATCGAGACTGTCGTTCCCGTCGCCGCCCGCCAGCGTGTCATCTCCCTCCCAGCCGAGCACCGTGTCGTCGCCCTCCGCGGCGGTCAGGACGTCGTCGCCCTCTCCGCCGTCGAGGGTGACCGCGGGCGCCAGGGCAGGGACGATCGCGAACGGGTCCGGCACGACCGTGAGCGTGTCGTTGCCGAGGCCGCCGATCAGCACGGCCGGCAGGGAGGCGCTGAGGTAGATGGTGTCGTCACCGTCGCCGACGTCGGCGTAGACCGACGAGGCGCCCGTCGCGCTGACCGGCGGGGCGAGGCCGTCGGTCACGATCAGCGTCCCGGGCGGCGCGGGCGCGCCGGCCGGCGCGATCGTGATCGCGTTCGCCTCGCCCGGCGCCGCGATCACCCGCAGCGTCCCGTTCTCCACGGTGACCGTGGCGGCCTGGGCCGGCGCCGCGACGGCGAGGAAGCAGGCGAGGGTCAGCGCGGGGACAAGGCGCACAACCTCATTCTCGTCATTCGTAGGCGAGGGCTTGAAGCACGTCCAGCTTCGCGGCCCGGCGCGCCGGCCACACCGCGGCCAGCACGGCGGCCAGCGCGGCCAGGAGCAGCAGGATCACCAGCGTGGGAATCGGGTACGCCAGGACGAAGCCCTCGTCGGCCAGCGGGGCGGACATCAGCGCGGCGAATACCACGCCGAGCACCATCCCCAGCACGGCTCCGATCAGCGCGGTGATCACGGCCTCGTAGCGCACCATCGTCCGCACCTGGCGACGCGACATGCCCACCGCGCGCAGTAGGCCCAGCTCCCGTGTGCGCTCGTGGATCGAGAGCACGAGCGTGGTGACGATCCCGAGCAGCGAGATCACGATCGCCAGGGCGAGGAGCACGTAGACGAAGGCCACGACCTGGTTGATCTGCTCCTCCTGCTTGTCCTTGAGCTCCTCCTGGTTGAGCACCTCGACGGTGGGATAGCGCTCTCCGAGCGACTGGGCGACCGCGTCCTGCACACGGCCCGCGTTGGCGCCGTCGGCCAGGGTCAGAAGGGTGAGGGAGGGGCTCGTCGTGCCGAAGTCCTCGCGCAGCGAGTCCTCGGGGATCACCAGGTTGCCCAGGAAGTCCGCGTTGTCCTTGACCGACCCCCGGACGGTGTAGCGCACCCGCTTCTCCAGCGGGGTGATCATCGCGATCTCATCGCCCACCTCGATGTCCTGTCCCTTGGCCCAGGCGTCGTCCACCACCGCGTCGCGGGGACCGAGCCCTTCGAGCGTCGAGGGGTCGCCCTCCTTCCAATCGAGCGAGAGGATGTCGTTGGCCGTGGCCGGGTCCAGGCCGGCCAGGCGGATGTCCTTGCCCTTGCGCTCGGCGCCCGCGTAGCTGATCGAACCGGCCGTCTGCACGCCCTCCACGCCGGCGGCCGCCTGCGCGGCCTGGGCGGGGATCGGCGAGAAGCCGTCGGTGTTCTGCAGCACGATGTCGCCCTGGAAGTTGGTGTCGATCGTCTTGCCCACCGACTCCGAGATGCCGGCCGCGAACACCGTGACGAACACCACCACGGCCAGGCCGATCATCAGCGCCGCCGCCGTGGTGGCCGTGCGGCCCGGCTTGCGTACCGTGTTCTCGCGCGCGAGCCGGCCGGTCAGGCCGCGCAGACGCTCGAGCGGCCAGCCGGTCACCGAGGCGAGCGGCTTGACCAACCGCGGGCTGAAGAGCGAAACGCCGAACAGAGTGGCCGCGGCGCCGCCGCCCACCAACAGGGCGGCGGTGTTGGACTCCGCGCCGCCGAAGATCCCCAGCGCGGTGAGGCCCAGCCCGCCCACGCCGAGTAGCACGGCCACGGCCGTGACGATCCGTCCGCGCCGGCGGCTCTCGGGCAGCTCGGCATCGCGCAGCGCGGCCATCGGGGACACGCGGGTGGCTCTGAGCGCGGGGCTGAGCGCGGAGATCAGGGTCACCAGCATCCCCACGACCAGCGCCACCACGATCGTGCGGGTGGCGATCACCGTTCCGGTGTTCGGCAGGTCGATGCCGAACGACTTGAACATCGCGTTGAGGGCCTGGGCGAAGGCGATACCCCCGATCACGCCCAGCACCGAACCCACCACGCCGATCACGGTCGCCTCGGCCACGACGGAGCCCAGCACCTGGCGGCGCGTGGCGCCGAGCGTGCGCAGCAGACCGAGCTCGCGGGTCCGCTGGGCGACCGTGATGTTGAAGATGTTGAAGATCAGGAACGAGCCGACGAACAGCGTGACGAATCCGAACACCAGCAGCACGATCTGAAAGAACGAGAGGTCCTGGGCGATGTCCTCGGACTGGCGCTGGGCCGCCTCCTGGCCCGTCTCCACCTGCACCTGGGCGGGGAGCACGCGGTCGATTCGCCGCTTGAGCAGCTCGGGCGAGACGCCATCCTCGGCGGCGACCGAGATCGCGTCGAACTCGCCCTGCTTGTCGGTGATGCGCTGGGCCTCCGGGAGCGTCAGCTGCGCGGTTCCGGCGCCGCCGCCGCTGGTGTCGCCCAGGCGCTGGAGGCCGACGATCTCGTACGAGGACACCTCGCGCTCGCCGGCGATGCGCAGCGTGTCGCCGATCTCCAGCTTCTCGTTGTCGGCCGTGCTCGTGTCGATCGACGCCTCGTCGGCCGACTCGGGCGCCCGGCCCTCGACGTAGGTCAACGTCTCGAAGGGCTCGGGCGCGACCGAGGAGATGAAGTTGGGGGCGAAGCCCGCGGTGAGCTTCTCGCCCTTCGCGTCGACGAACTGGCCCAGCGAGAAGATGCCGCCGGCGGCGCTCTGGACGCCGTCGACGCGCTTGCACCCGATCCAGGAACTCGGCGGGAAAGGCGGGCACGGCGAGGTCGTCCTGGCTGCCGCGGGTCGTGGGCGCGACCGACACGTCGGTGCCCGCGTAGGCCTCGTCGAAGATGTCGTCGAAGGACGCGTTGATCGTGTCCGTGAGCACGTAGCCGCCGGCGATGAAGGCCACGCCGAGGAAGACGGCGAGCGTCGTCACGAAGGCGCGCAGCTTGCGCTGCGCGAGGCCGCGAAGGGTGACTCGCCGCATTACGCGACGGCCTTCATCAACTCGATCACATCGTCGGCGGTTCCCGCGTCGGCGTCGTGCACCACCAGGCCGTCGCGCAGGACGAGCAGGCGGTCGGCGTAGGCGGCCGCCTCGGGGTCGTGGGTCACCATGACCACCGTCTGGCCGAGCTCGTCGACCGAGCGGCGCAGCATGCGCAGGATCTCCTCGCTCGACTTCGAGTCGAGGTTGCCGGTGGGCTCGTCGGCGAAGACCACGGCCGGCCGGGACACGAGCGCGCGGGCCACCGCCACGCGCTGCTGCTGACCGCCCGACAACTCCGCGGGCCGGTGGGTGAGCCGATCACCCAGGCTCACGGTCTCGACCAGCTGGTCGAAGTAGCCGGACTCGGGCTTGCGGCCGGCGATCGACAGGGGCAGGACGATGTTCTCCCGCGCGGTCAGGACCGGGATGAGGTTGAAGAACTGGAAGATGAAGCCGAGCTTGTCGCGGCGAAGCCTGGTCAGGTCGGCGTCGTCGAGCTCGGTGATCTCGACGCCGTCGATGCGAACGGAGCCCGTGGTCGGGCGGTCGAGTCCCGCCAGGATGTGCATCAGGGTCGACTTGCCGGACCCCGACGGGCCCATGATCGCGCTGTAGCGGCCGCGCTCGAACTCGACGCTCACGCCGGCGAGAGCGTCCACGGCGGCGGCGCCCTCGCCGTAGCGGCGGGTGACGTCGGTGGCGGTGACGATGGAGTCCATGCGCGGCAGGGTTGCACGACAGAGGCTTGATCGCAGTACGGCTAACCGCCATGCTCCGATTCCATGGATCCGAAGACGATGTGGGGGGCCGGCGACTACGGCGCCGTTGCGGAGAAGGTCACCGGCGTCGGCGACACCACCGTGGAGCGGGCCGGCATCGAGGCGGGCATGGAGGTGCTCGACGTGGCCTGCGGCACCGGCAACGCGACGATCCCGGCGGCACGGCTGGGGGCCCGCGTGATCGGGCTCGACCTCCAGCCCGCTCTGATGGAGGCCGCACGGGCGCGCGCGGCCGAGGCGGGGGTGGACGTCGAGTGGGTCGAGGGAGACGCTCAGGAGCTGCCCTTCGAGGACGCCGGCTTCGACCGCGTGATCTCTGCCCTGGGCCACATGTTCGCTCCGGACCACGAACGCACGGCGGCGGAGATGAAGCGCGTCACGCGACCGGGCGGGAAGATAAGCATCGGCTGCTGGACGCCCGAGGGCGCGATCGGGGGGATGTTGCGCACGACCGCCAAGCTCGCGCCGCCCCCGCCCGGTGCCAGCTCGCCGCTGCTATGGGGTACGGAGGACCACGTGCGCGAGCTTCTGGGCGAGGCGGACTTCGAACGCCGGGAAGTCGAGTGGCGCGAACCGTCGGTCACCCACTACGTGGACTTCATGCTGGAGACCTACGGCCCCCTGCTGAACGCGCAGGAGGTCCTGGGAGAGCGCAGCGGCGAGCTGCGCGAGGAGTTGATGCGCTTCTTCGAGGCCCAGAACCTCGAGACCGACGGCACGCTGCGCTTTCGGGGGGAGTACCTCTCCGCCGTCGTAGAAGCGGCCTAGAGAGCTGCGCGTTCCAAGACGTCGATCTCCTCGAGCGCGTGGCCCGCGCCCAGCACCACGCAGGTCAGCGGGTCGTCGGCGATCGCCACCGGCACGTGCGTCTCGTCCTGCATGCGCTCGGCGAAGCCGCGCAGCAGCGCGCCGCCGCCGGCCAGGAGGATCCCGCGGCGCGTCAGGTCGGCGGCCAGCTCCGGCGGGGTGTTCTCGAGCGCGTCCTTGACCGAGTCGACGATCTCCACCGCCAGCGGCTCGAGGGCCTCGCGCATCTCCGCGCTCGTGACCTCCGCCTCGCGCGGCAGGCCGCTCGCCGGGTCGCGTCCGCGGACCTGGTAGGTGGTGGCGCTCGTGTCCGGGTCCACGCCGCCCACCTCGAGCTTGACCGCCTCGGAGGTGGTCTCGCCCACCGCGAGGCGGTGGTGGCGCCGGATGTAGCCCGCCACCGACTCGTCGAAGTCGTAGCCGCCGAGGCGCAGCGAGCGCGACACCACGATCCCGCCGAGCGAGATCACGGCCACCTCGCTCGTCCCGCCCCCCACGTCGACCACCACGTTGGCGATCGGCTCTCCGATCGGCAGGCCCGCGCCGATGGCCGCGGCCATCGGCTCCTCGATGAGGGTGACCGACCGCGCGCCCGCGGACAGGCAGGCCTCCTCGAGCGCGCGCCGCTCGACGTCGGTGATGCCCGACGGCGCGCACATCACCAGCCGCGGGTGGGCGAAGCGCGAGCGGTGCACGCGGCCGATGAAGTGGCGGAGCATCGCCTCCGTGGTCTCGAAGTCGGTGATCACCCCGTGGCGCAGGGGTCGGACCGCGGAGATCGTGGAGGGAGTCCGGCCGATCATCCGCTGGGCCTCCTCGCCCACCGCGTGCACGTCGTCGGTGCGCGTGTCCACGGCCACCACCGACGGCTCGGAAACCTGGATGCCCTCGCCGCGCAGGTAGACCAGCGTGTTGGCGGTCCCGAGATCGATGGCGATATCGCGTCCTCCGAGGCGGGCGCGATTGCGCCTTCGCCGAGTCATCAGGATCGAAGGAACGTCAGGACCGCGAGCACGCGGCGATGGTCTTCGGAAGCCGGCACCAGGCCCAGTTTCCCGAAGATCGAGGTCACGTGCTTCTCTACTGCACGCTCGGTCACCACCATCTGCTCGGCGATCGCGGTGTTGGAGCGGCCCTCGGCCATCAGCTCGAGGACCTCGCGCTCGCGCGGGGTGAGCTCGTCGATCGGATCCTCGCGGCGCGCCCGCCCGACCAGCTGCGCTACCACCTCGGGATCGAGCGCCGAGCCCCCGTGGGCGACCCGCTTGACCGAATCGACGAAGCGCTCGACGTCCGCCACGCGGTCCTTGAGCAGGTACCCCACGCCCCCCGCGCTGTCGCCGACCAGCTCGAGCGCGTAGCCCTCCTCCACGTACTGGGACAGGACCAGCACGCCGGTGTCCGGCAGCGCCGCGCGAATCTCGAGGGCGGCGCGCAGCCCGTCGTCGGTGTTCGTCGGGGGCATTCGGATGTCGACAACGGCCACGTCGGGCTTGTGGGCGTTGACCTTGCGGAGCAGGTCCTCGGCGTCGCCGGCCTGGCCCACCACCTCGAAGCCGTTCTCCTCGAGCAGGCGTACCACCCCCTCGCGCAGCAGCACCGAGTCGTCGGCCACCACTACCCGCACGGGATCCTCGCGGTGATCGTGGTCCCCTGCCCGCGTTCGGAGTCGACCTCCAGGCGGCCCTCGATCACCGCCAGGCGGTCCTCCAGCCCCCGCAGCCCCGTGCCCTGCTCGGGGTCGGCGCCGCCCACTCCGTCGTCGGCCACCTTCACCACCAGGCGACCGTTGTCGCGCTCGATGCCGACGGTCGCGTGGCTGGCGTCGGCGTACTTGGCCACGTTCGTGAGAGCCTCGGAGACCACGTAGTAGGCGGCCAGCTCCACGGCCTCCGGCAGCCGCTCGCCCGGGACGGCGGCCAGCTCGACCGGCACCGGGGCGCGGCTGGCGAGCGTCTCGAGCGCGGTGTCCAGGCCGCGGTCGCTCAGCACGGCCGGGTGGATGCCCCGGGCCAGCTCGCGCAGCTCGCCGAGCGCGGCCTCCAGCTCGTCGCTCGCTCCGCCGAGCAGCGCCTCGGCGCCCTCGGGGTCGTCGCGTAGCTTGGTGCGCGCGATGCGCAGGTTCAGGGCCATCGAGACGAGCCGTTGCTGAGCGCCGTCGTGGAGGTCGCGCTCGAGGCGGCGGCGCTCCTCGAGCCCGATCCGCAGCATGCGCTCGCGCGAGGCGCGCAGCTCGCCCACCTTGGCCCGCAGCTCGGCGTCGAGGCGCTCGGTCTTGAGCGCCAGCGCCGCGGCCGCGCCCACCGCGCGCACGTGGTCGCGGGCGTCGCGCAGGGTGGCGTCATAGACGATCGCGGCCACGCAGTCGCCGTCCTGCTCGACCTTGGTCACGGCACGTCCCGACCCCTCATGCGGGAGATCGTACGGGCGTCCCCGGGCGTCGACGAAGCGCTCGTCCTCGGGCAGCCAGTAGACGAGCTCGAGCGAGGGGTCTCCCAGGCCCTTGGCCAGCGCGTGGCGCAACCCGCCGCGATGAGGCGTCTCGCCCAGCCGGGCGATCAGCTCGCCCATCGCGCCTATCTGGAACATCCGCGCCTTGACGAAGGTGGCCAGGAAGACGTAGGGCAGGAGCGCCAGCGGGAGCATCGCGAGCGTGACCGTGATGCCCTCCGCCTCGCTTCCCTTGGTGGCCGACTGCAACACCAGCGTCACGATCAACATGACCATGAGCAGGACGCCCGCCAGGTAGATCGGCCCGTACAGCCGGCGCTCGGGAGCGGCCGCCCGCCGCCAGCGCCGGACGAGATTCACCAGCGTGAAGATCACCAGCAGCCCGCCGATCGCGCTCACGACCGGGCTCACGATGTCCACGACCGTCTCGTTGCTCCAGATGAGCAGGGGATTCTCGGGGCAGTCGGCGCACTGGTAGTCCCGGGCGGGATCGATCAGCACCATCATCGCCGGCACCACCACCGCGGTGAGCACGTAGGCGGCGGCGATGATGCGCCGCTCACCCAGGGTGTGCAGCCGCCCGTCGGGGGCCGCCAGCAGCATGTGGATCGCCGTGGCCAGGTACAGCGCGCCGAAGGCGTTGCCGAGCGCGAACAGCAGCGGGATGTCCGAGAGCCCGAGCCCGGCCAGCAGCCAGGCGAACCCGGTGGCGGCCGTGAGCATGCCCAGGCGGTTGTCGGGACGGCGCGCCCAGGCGAGGAGGCCCACGCCGATGAAGCCCCAGCCGATGATCAGCCCCAGTGTTCCCAGTACCGCGGGAATGGGCACGTAGTCGGAGGTCAAGATGAGCGCCAGGTCGATCACTCCGAAGACGAACCCGGCTGCGGCCAGCCACCAGAGGGCGCGGCGGAGCGAGGTCAGAGGAGAGCCTCCAGCGCCGCTCCGGACAGCTCCGACTTGGGAATGAAGCCGCGCACGCCGCTGAGGGCGCCGATGTCCTCAAGGTCGCGGCTCGACGTCAGCACGATCGCCGGGTCCGCGCCGTTGGCCGCCGCCACGCGGGCCGCCACCTCCGGGCCGTCGATGTCCGGAAGCTGAACGTCGAGGAGCACGACGTCGGGCTGAAGCTCGCGGACCGCGCGAAGCGCGGCGTAGCCGTCCTCGGCCTCGCCCACGACGTCGTAGCCCTCACACTCGAGCAGCATGCGCACGCTGGCCCGAAAGCTCGGGTGATCGTCGACTATGAGGACAGTCGTGGCCATGCTCATGTGATTGTCGCTGCAAGCGGCCCATTCGCCAATACGGATAGCCGCACTGCGCGATGCCTTGCAGCCTCCCACAGCGACCTATCATGCGCCGCCCATGGAGGGTGCCACCGAACCCGTGGCCGCGCCGCCGGCCGACCTTCCGCCCGAGTTGCGCGGGCCGCCCCCGCCGCGTGATGGCGGAATCCCGAGTCTTCTGCGCTTCATGCGGCGCAAGAAAATGCTCAACGCGAAGTACCTGCGGCTCATGCTGCGGCTCGGCGTCTGGAAGCTTCGCCTGGGATCGCGGCTCAAGCTCGACGGTCTCGCCTTCGTCGGCCCCGGCTGCCAGCTGGAGGTGGGCAGGCAGGCCGTGCTGGAGCTGGGCCGCTGGTCGTGGATCGGGCATGGGTGCAAGATCCGCTGTCACGAGGGATCGGTCTCGGTCGGCGCGAAGAGCGTGATGGGCCAGGAATGCACGGTCTCCGCGTACCAGCACATATCGATCGGTCGCGAGTGCGTGATCGCCGACCGGTCGATGCTGATCGACTTCGACCACGGCATGGCGGACGTGGAGACGCCCATCCGCCGTCAGGGCATCTACAAGCGCGACGTGCGGGTGGGCAACAACGTCTGGATCGGCTATGGCGCCTGCGTGCTGCGCGGCGCGAGCATCGGCGACAATGCGGTGATCGGAGCCAACGCCGTCGTCACCCGCGACGTGCCCGCCGACGCCGTGGTGGGCGGCGTGCCCGCGCGGCTCATACGCATGCGCCAGGCGCCGCGGCGCCTGCGGTACGAGTGAGCGGGCGCTCAGAACCCGATCGCGCTCTTCAGGATCTGCTCGAGTGAGCGCGGCGTGACGCCGTACTTGCGCTCGTAGTCGCGGCTCGAGGCCTCGTCGAAGAGCGCGAGCACCAGCTCCTCGCGCGAGGACCCGTGTCTGCAGGCGGCCCGATCGAGGGCGAGGAGGGCCGCCTGCTCCACTGTGCCCTCCACCCCGCCGGCCGTGCGCCGCTCGCGCTCCTGGCAGGGGTCGGCGATCTCCACCGGCTCGGTGCGCAGGTCGTTCCGCGCGATGGCGTAGCCCACCGGCACGGCGAGGGCGGCCAGCAGGGCGAGCGCGAGCGACCCGGCCTGCAGCCCGCGCCGCGCGCTCAGCACGACGTGGCCCTGGCGGCGCCGCAGCCGCGGCAGCAGGACCAGCGCCGCCAGCAGCGCCAGCGCCCCGGTCAGCGCGAAGGCGGGACTGAAGGCGGCGTCCACCGCGGCGAGCACCACGTCGTCGAGCTCGTCCTCCAGGCGGGTGAGCTCGCGGCGCACGAGCCGGGGGTCGCTGCGGCCTCCGAGGCGCTCCTCGAGATCGGCCAGCAGGTCGCTGCCGGCGTCGGTGCCCAGCTGCTCCTCGAGGTCGCGCAGGCCCTGGGCCAGGTCGGCGCCGTAGCGGTCCTCCAGGTCCTCGAGGCCGGCGATCACCTCGTCCGCGTCCACGCCCAGCGCGCTTTCGATCTGCCCGAGCAGGTCGTCCTGGCTTTCCTCTTCGCGCAACTGGTCCTCGAGGCGGCCGAGGCGGCTGAGGAAGTCGCGGTCCTGGCGCGCGATCCGGATCCGCTCGCGGTCCATGGCGCTCGCCAGGGCGTCCCGGGGGTCCTCCGACTCGAGCTCGGCGAACAGCCGCGGCGCCAGCTCGATCTTGTCCGTGGGCGGCAGCGCGGCGTCGAGCACCAGCGCCGTTCCGCGCTCGCGCGCGAGCTCCACCTGAGCGTCGAGCTGGGCGGCCACCACGGGGGCAAGCGCGACGAGCGCGAGCGTGATGCCGGCGTGGCGCAACGAGAGCAGCGCCGCCGATTGGCCGCGCGTGCGCTCGGGCAGCAGCTCGCCGGCCAGCGCCGGAAAGGCCATGCCGATGCCGACCCCCGCCAGCAGCTGGGGCACGATCGTCCACCACGCCGACGCCTCGGGCAGCAACGCCAGGCAGGCGATGCCGCCGGCCACGAGCAGGCAGCCGCCCACCGCGCGCGTCGACGCCGCCCCGCGGATGAAGGACCCGGCCACGGCCGCCAGCGGCAGCACGCTCACCGCCGCGGCGGCGGCCAGCGGCTCGACGCTCCAGCCGCTGATCAAGAGCAGCACCAGCAGGAACAGGAGCGCCGTGAGCGCGCCCGAGAGCAGCGCCAGCGCGAGCGCGGCGAGCAGGTCCTTGGGCGGCCGCGGCAGCGACTCGCGCACGGTGGCGATCGGGCTCGCCAGCAGAGCGGGCGCGGCGACCAGCGCCACCGGCGCCTGCGCGATGAAGATCGCCCGCCAGTCGAAGGCCTCGGTGAGCGCCCCGCCGAGCGCGGGCCCGGCGGCGGTCCCGGCCACCGCCGCGCCCACCCACAGCCTGCGCCCGGTGCCGCCGCCGTCCAGCGGCGTCGAAGGCGGCGGCGAGCAGCGCCGCGCCGCCCAGGGCCTGGAGGGCCCGCATGACGAGGAGCAGCTCGAGCGAGTCGGCGCTGGCGCAGCCGATCGAGGCCGCGGCGAAGAGGATCGCCCCGGCCGCGCCGGTCGCGCGCCCGTGCAGCGCCGCCGACACCGGCAGGGCGATCGCCAGCACGCCCGTGTAGACCGCGATCACGGCGGCCACGCCCTCGACCGTCGTGTCCAGCTCGAGCAGGACCTGGGGCAGAGCCAGCGTCACCACCGCCGCGTCGGCCAGCACCAGCCCCGCTGCGAGGGCGATCAGGGCGCGTTTCATCCCCAAGTGTTGTAGCGGAGGTGTGGTTACCCGCACCGGATGAATCGAGAAGACCGCATGGGAACCGCCCTCGCCCAGAGCGGAAGCTGGCGGTCATGAAAACCGCAAGCCACAACAACATCGCTGCCCGCGCCGGTCGTTGGAGCGCCCAGCACAGAAAGAAGGCAATCTTCGGCTGGCTCGCGTTCGTGATCCTCGCCGTGTTCATCGGCGGATCGGTCGGGACAAAGACGCTGTCCGACAGCGACTACGGCATCGGTGAATCTGGCCGGGCCGACAAGGCCGTCGCCGACCACTTCCCCGACAAGTCGGGGGAGAGCGTCCTCGTTCAAAGCCAGAACGGGGCTCGTAACGACGACGCGGAGTTTCGTCAGGTCGTAGGCACGGTCGTGAACCGCCTCGAGAGCACGAAGAGCGTTCGCAACGTGCAGAGCCCCTACGCGAAGGGCAACCAGGGCACGCTGTCCGAGGACGGCAAGTCCGCGCTCGTGACCTTCGAGATCCCCGGTGACAGCGGCGCGGACAAGGTCGGTCCCGCACTCGCCACCGTCTCGAAGCTCGACCGCCAGGAGGCGGGCTTTCGCATCGAGGAGTTCGGCGACGCGAGTGCCGAAAAGGCGCTCGACCAGGCCTTCCAGGACGACTTCCAGAAGGCGGAGGTCACCTCTCTCCCGATCACCCTGATCATCCTGATCCTCGCTTTTGGTGCGCTGCTGGCGGCCTTCGTGCCCCTACTGCTCGCCGTGACCGCCGTGGCCGCGGCGATCAGCCTGATCGGCCCGATCAGCCAGATCTGCGCCGGTCGACGAGGCGATCAACTCGGTGGTGCTCCTGATCGGCCTCGCGGTGGGCGTGGACTACGCCCTCTTCTACATCCGGCGGGAGCGCGAGGAGCGCGCCGCCGGACGCAGCGAAGAGGCCGCGCTCGAGGCGGCGGCCGCCACCTCGGGTCGTGCGGTGATGGTGTCCGGCATCACGGTGATGGCCGCGATGGCCGGCATGTACCTCGGCGGCGCGGCGACGTTCATCTCGTTCGCCACGGGCACGATCATCGTGGTCGCGATCGCGGTCATCGGTTCGCTGACCGTGCTGCCCGCCGTGCTGTCCAAGCTCGGCGACCGCGTGAACAAGGGCCGCGTGCCCTTCCTGAAGCCCGAGAAGCGCACGGGCGAGCCGCGCGTGTGGTCGTGGGTGCTCGACCGCGTGCTCAAGCGCCCGCTGGTCTCGGCGGCCGCCGCGGCCGCGGTTCTGGTGGTGCTGGCCATCCCCGTGTTCCACATCCACACCGCGGACACGGGCGTGGACGGGCTGCCCCGCTCGATTCCGATCATGCAGACCTACGACCGGATGCAGGCCGCCTTCCCGGGCGAGCAGTTCACGGCCGACATCGTGGTCGAGGGCAAGAACCTCGACCCGGCGCAGATCACGGCCGCGGCCGAGGAGATGCGTGAGATCGCGCGTGGCTCGGATCAGTTCAACGAGCCGGTCACGGTCGACACGAGCCCCGACGGTGAGCTCGCGATGATCGAGATCCCGCTCGCCGGAACCGGCACCGACGATACGTCGCTGGCGGCCGTCGAGACGCTCCGCGAGGACGTCGTCCCGCAGGTGCTGCCCAGCGTGAGCGGCGGCGAGGTGGTCGGCGTGACCGGCTTCACCGCCGGGTCGGTCGACTTCAACGACCTGATGGCCTCACGCATCTGGTACGTGTTCGCGTTCGTCTTCGCGATGGCGTTCGCGCTGCTGCTGGTCACGTTCCGCTCGATCGTGATCCCGATCAAGGCGATCGCGCTGAACATCCTGTCGGTGGCGCGCGGCCATGGGCATCGTGACCTGGGTCTTCCAGGACGGGAACCTCGAAGGGTTCCTGAACTTCGACTCCACGGGCGCGATCTCGGCCTGGTTCCCGCTGATGCTGTTCGTGATCCTGTTCGGCCTCTCGATGGACTACCACGTGTTCATCCTGAGCCGGATCAAGGAGGCGGTGGACCGCGGTGAGTCGACCGCGCAGGCCGTGTCCCACGGGATCAAGTCGACGGCCGGCGTGGTGACCGCGGCGGCGATCGTGATGGTGGCCGTGTTCGGCATCTTCGCGACGCTCCAGTTCATCGACATGAAGCAGTTCGGTGTCGGCCTGGCGGCGGCGATCCTGATCGACGCCACGCTGGTGCGCGGCGTGCTGCTGCCGGCGACGATGAAGCTGCTCGGCGACTGGAACTGGTACCTGCCGAAGTGGCTCGAGTGGCTGCCCAGGGGCGCCGCGCTCGAGGGCTCGCCGGAGCCGGTGGAGCCCGCTGAGCCGGCGGAGCCGCAGCGGGTCCGCCCGCCGCGGCACGACCCGCAGCCGGCGGAGGCGTAGCCCCGGCTGACAATCGACCGCATAGGGAGCCCGCCCTTGGTGGCGGGCTCCCTCGCTCGAAGGTGGCATTTTCCACCAGGTTTGCGACAATTAAGAGCTCCAGAGGGGACCGGCACTGACGTATTGCGGCAGCGACCGGGACCACGAAAGGGGGGCCTCGAATGAGCGAGACCCGACCAAGGACGGCTCTGGCCATTGAGTGGGAGACGCTCGGCGAGCGCGAGGACTCAATGGACAGGCTCGCCGACTTGACCTCAGAGGCGGTGGATCGCGCGCGACCGCTGGAATTCGACCGCAACGGCTTTCCCGTCGTCCAGCGCCCGCCCGATTTCGACACGCGAGTGGCTCGGCTGCTAGGTAGCTAGTCAGGAAGCGGGCTGTAGGCTCGCCAGCGCTTCATCCAAGCGGCCGAAGGCCGGGAAGCTGTGGCTCTGGTCGGTGAGCACGAACACCCTCCACACGACCGGGTTGGGTCGGATCAGGGCGAGATTGCGGCCGTGGGCGATGGCATCGCCGAGGCCGCGAACAATCACACTGCGCATCGTGGAGTCCAAAGAGCTCACGCCCCGCAGGTCGACGATCAGCTGTGCCTTGCGCGCTTGCAGCGCCTTGAGGAGCGCCTGCTCGAATTTGGGTACGTGCGCCCGGTCGAAGTCCCCATCGAGCATGAGCACCTCTGACTGGTTCCCGGCTGACTGGGAGCTGAAGCAAGCCTGCTGGGACATTGTTCGTCCCCCTAGATGGCGCTTAGTTTTGGATCCGGGAGGCTATGAAGCGCCTGACGTAACCGGCTCGGCGCGTCCGATGGTACTCCGATTGGGGGATGGTGCACCGTTATGGTCCACCGATGCCCGTTCATGCCGAGGAGCGTGGGCCGGTGCTCGAGATCACGCTCGACCGCCCCAAGGCCAACGCGATCGATCGCGACACCGGCCTCGCCCTCCACGACGCGTTCGCGCGCCTGCGCGACGATCGGGCGCTCCGGGTGGGCATCCTCACCGGCGCGGGCGAGCGTTTCTTCTCCGCCGGCTGGGACCTGAAGGCCGCCGCCGCGGGCGACGAGGATCCCTCGACCGACTTCGGCCCGGGCGGCTTCGCCGGGTTCACGGAGATGTTCGACCTCGACAAGCCGGTGATCGCGGCCGTCAACGGGATGGCGGTGGGCGGCGGGTTCGAGATGGTGCTCGCCTGCGACCTGATCGTGGCCGCCGAGCACGCCGAGTTCTTCCTGCCCGAGCTGAGCGTGGGCATCGTCCCCGACGCGGGCGGCGTGCAGCGGCTGCCGTCGCTGTTGCCGCGGGCGGTGTCAAACGACCTGATCCTGACCTCGCGACGCATGGACGCCCGCGAGGCCGAGCGCTGGGGCCTCGTGCGTTCCGTCGTGCCCGGCGAGCGGTTGATGGACGAAGCGCGCGAGCTGGCCGAGCGGGTGGCCGCGGCGGCGCCGCTGGCCACGCAGGCCACCAAGCAGGTGCTGCGGGGCATCGCGGGGATGGACGCCGAGCGCGCGTTCGCAGCGATGCGCGAGGGCCGATTCGGAGCCTACGACCGCGCGCTGGCCTCCGACGAGGCGCGCGAGGGCGCCGCCGCCTTCGCCGAGGGACGGCCCGCCCGGTTCGCCGAGCCGCCCGGCGAGCCATGAGCGTCCTCGGCGCCGACGCCAACGCCGGCGCGGTCGCGCTCGTCACCGGCGGCGGCACGGGCATAGGGCGCGCGACGGCCCTGGAGCTCGGCCGCACCGGCGCGCGCGTGGTCATCTGCGGCCGGCGCGAGGAGCCACTCGAGCGAACGCGCGCGGAGCTTGCGGCGATGGGCGCCGAGTGCCTGGCTCGGCCCACCGACATCCGCGAGCCCGAGGAGTCGGAGGCGCTGGTCGCGGAGGCACTGCACGCCTTCGGCCGCGTCGACATCCTCGTCAACAACGCCGGGGGCCAGTTCACCGCCCCGGCGGAGGAGATCACCCTCAAGGGCTGGCGCGCGGTCCACCGCCTCGCCGTGGACGCCACCTGGCAGCTCACGCGCGAGGTAGCGCTGCGCTCGATGATCCCCAACCGCGCCGGGGTGATCTTCTTCAACACGTTCAGCCCCCGCCGGGGCATCCGGGGCTACGCCCACGCGGCCTCGGCCCGTGCCGCGCTGGAGAACCTTGCGGGCGGCCTGGCGGCCGAGTGGGGTCCGCACGGGATCCGGGTGATCGCGCTCGCGCTCGGCAACATCCACACCGAGGGGCTCGAGGGCTACGGCGACGACCTGGAGGCCATGGCCGCAGAGGTGCCGCTCAAGCGCCTGGGAACTCCCGAGGAGGTGGCGCAGCTCACCGCCTTTCTCGCCTCGCCCGCCGCGGGCTACGTGAGCGGCACCACCGTCACCGTCGACGGCGGGCTCGACGCGACCTAGGGTCGCGTCAGGCCACGGCCACGAATTCGCGCGGCCCGAGACCGAGCGCCTGCGAGGCCGCATCGCGGCCCGTGCGCACCGCGCCCTCCATGTAGCCGGCCACCCACTGATCGGAGCCGCAGACGTAGAAGGGCGGCTCGTGGGTTCCGTGCAACGGGCCGACGGCCATCACGTCGCCCGGTCGCCAGGCCGTCACGTAGCCCCGCGTGTAGGGATCCGTGGCCCAGAGGCGCTCGGCGTGCAGGAGGGGATGGAGCGCCTCGTCTCCCATCAGCGCCGCCAGCGTGGCGAGGAACTCCTCGCGCCGGCGCTCCGGCGGCGTGGCCAGGAACGGCCCGAGCCGGTCGGGCGGCGTGAGCGAGGAGAGGATCCCGTCGCGCTGGATCCAGACCGAGGTCCAGATCCCCTCCATGGTGGCTCCCCCGACATTCCAGAAAGAGGTCGGGTAGGCGACCACGGTCTTGACGGCGAGCGCCGAGCGCTGGCGGTGCAGCGACTCCAGGCGGCCCGCCGACACTCCGCTGACCGCGACCTCGCGCAGCGGGCCCACCGGCAGCGCGCATACCACCGCCTCGGCTCCGAGCCGCTCGCCGCCGCGCAGGCGAACCTCGCAGCCGGCCGGGGCCACGTCGATCGCCTCGACGACACAGCCCAGGCGCAGGCGCTCGCCGAGCTCCTCCGCCATCCTCAGCGCCACCGTGGCCGAGCCCTCGGCCACCCTGAGGGTCTCCCAGGTCCACTCGTCGTAGAAGCCGTGGCCGCCGGCGGCGGCCTCCTTGCGCAGGTGGGCCAGCAGCGAGGTGCGCTCGATCGAGTCGATCGAGAGCGACAGCGCCATGGTCTCGGCCAGTCGCAGCACCCCGGGCCGGGCGCCCACAGAGCGCATCCATGCGCCGATGCTCAGCGCATCGAGCCGGGCGGCCTCCGGGTGGCGCCAGGGATCGTCGGGGTCGACGGCGCGCGCGAGCGCGGCCAGCTCGCCATCGAGGCGCGCGAGATCGTCGAGGTCGGCCGCGTCCAGCCAGGGAGCCTGCTCGCCGATGTCGATGCCCTCATGGGCGCCCCATGCGTACGGCAGCTCGAGCGCCGTGTAGCTGGGCTCGAGCGTCAGCCCCAGCTCGGCCACCAGCTCGGTGTAGGCGGCCTGCCACTCGGCGGTCAGCTCTCCGCCGAACTGCACGGGACGCCCGTCGGCCAGGATCTCCTGCTCCACGCGCCCTCCGGCGCGCTCGCGCGCCTCCAGCACGACCACGTCGGCGCCCGCGCGGACCAGGTCGCGCGCCGCGGCGAGTCCCGCGAGACCGGCGCCGGCGACCACAACGTCGTGTTTTGACTTTGTAGTCAGTTGCACGATTATACTGCTGCGATGCCCTCCGACAACGGGTTGCACCAGACCGCCGCCGACCACCTCTGGCTCCATTTCACCCAGATGGGCGAGTACGAGGATCCGGCCAAGCTGCAGGTCATCGTCAGCGCCGACGGCTGTTATGTCGAGGACTCCGCCGGCAAGCGCTACCTGGACGCGCTGGCCGGCCTCTTCTGCGTGAACATCGGCTACGGCTTCGGCGAGGAGATGGGCGAGGCGGCGGCGGCGCAGATGCGCGAGCTGCCCTTCGCGATCAACTGGACCTTCGCCCATCCGCGCTCCATCGAGCTGGCCGCCGAGCTGGCCGAGCTGGCGCCCGGCGACCTCCGCCGCTGCTTCTTCGTGTCCGGCGGATCGGAGGCCGTGGAGGCCGCGTGGAAGCTCGCGCGCCAGTACCACACCGCCCGCGGCGAGCGCCGCTGGAAGGCGATCGGCCGGCGGGTGGCCTACCACGGCACCACCATGGGCGCGCTGTCGATCAACGGCTGCACGGACCTGAAGACGCCGTTCGAGCCCCTCGTTCCCGACGCGCTGCACGTGTCGAACACGAACCGCTTCCACCGGCCGCCGGAGGAGACCGAGGAGCAGTTCACCGCCCACCTGCTCGAGGAGCTCGAGGACACGATCATCCACGCCGGGCCCAGCACCGTGGCCATGGTGATCATGGAGCCGGTGCAGAACTCCGGCGGCTCGTTCATGCCCCCGGCCGGCTACTTCGAGGGCGTGCGCGCCCTGTGCGACGAGCACGGGATCCTGCTCTGCGCCGATGAGGTGATCACCGGCTTCGGGCGCGTGGGCCACTGGTTCGCCTCCGAACGCTTCGGCATCCAGCCCGACCTGATCACGAGCGCCAAGGGGCTGTCCTCGGCCTACGCGGCGATCGGAGCGGTCATCGCCAGCGACCGGGTGATGGAGCCGTTCGCCAAGCCGGGCGCGATGTACGCGCACGGCATCACCTTCGGCGGCCATCCGGTGCAGGCCGCGGTGGCGCTCAAGAACATCGAGATCATGCGGCGCGAGGGCATCGTCGAGCACGTGCGCGAGAACGAGGGCGACTTCCTCGCAGCGCCTCGAGACACTGCTCGAGCTCCCGATCGTCGGCGACGTGCGCGGCTGCGGCTTCTTCTACGCGCTCGAGCTGGTCAAGAACTCCGAGACGCGCGAGAGCTTCAGCGACGAGGAGTGCGACGAGCTGCTGCGCGGCTTCGTGTCGCCGCGCCTGTTCGAGCGCGGCCTGATCTGCCGCTCGGACGATCGCGGCGACCCGGTGGTGCAGATCTCGCCGCCGCTCGTGGCCGACAGAGGAGGAGTTCGAGTTCATCGTCTCCACCCTGGGCGAGGTCCTCTCGGAGGCGGCGAGCGCATGAAGGTCGCGGCCGCTTGAGCCACGACGCGATCATCGTCGGCGGCGGCCACAACGGCCTGGCCTGCGCGGGCTACCTCGCGCGCGCGGGCCTGGACACCTGCGTGCTCGAGCGCCGCCACATCCTCGGCGGCGCCTGCGTGACCGAGGAGGTCTGGCCCGGGCACCGCGTCTCGCGCGCCTCCTATGTCGTCTCGATGCTGCAGCCCAAGGTGATCGCTGACCTCGAGCTGACCCGCTTCGGCTACGAGGCGGTTCCGCTGGATCCCGCCTTCGGGACGTTCGGCGCGAACGGGCAGCCGATCCTCTTCTTCAACGACCCGGCCGCCCTGCGGCGCTCGATCGAGCCCCACTCGCGAAAGGACGCCGCGGCCTACGAGGGCTTCGAGGCGCTGCTCGCGCAGATGGCGGAGTTCCTGCGCCCGCTCATGCTGCGCCCTCCGCCGGCGCTGGGCTCCAAGCGGCCCGGCGACCTGCTCTCGCTGCTGCGCGAGGCCGGCCGGGCCGCCGGGCTGCGCCAGCGCGAGGTGCACGAGCTGTTTCGCGTCATGACGATGTCGGTGGGCGACCTGCTCGACGAGTGGTTCGAGACGGACGCCATCAAGGGCGCCTTCGCCTCCACCGGCGTGGTCGGCGTCTGGGCCGGGCCGCGCACGCCGGGCACGGCCTACAACCTCCTTCACCACGCGCTCGGCGAGCTCAACGGCGTGAGCGGGCTGTGGGGTCACGTCAAGGGCGGCATGGGCGGGATCTCGCAGGCGCTGGCCCGCAGCGCCGAGGCCGCCGGGGCCACGATCCGCACCGGCTCCGAGGTGAGCTCGATCGACGTGCGCGACGGACGCACGGTCGGCGTGACGCTCGACTCGGGAGAGCAGCTCGAGGCCCCGCTCGTGGTATCGGGCGCCCACCCGCGCACCACCGTGCTCGAGCTCGCCGGCGCCGAGCACTTCCCCGCGGAGGTGGTGCACGACATGCAGCGCTACCGCAGCCGCGGCGGCTCGGTGAAGGTCAACTGCATCCTGTCCGAGCCGCCGAACTTCGGCGATGAGCGCCTGCTGCGCACCGGCCTGGCGCTGTGCCCCTCGATCGACTATCTCGAGCGCGCCTGGCAGGACGCCGTGCGCGGCGTCCCCGCGGAGGGACCGTACGTGGAGGTCGAGGTGCCGAGCGCCGTCGACCCCTCGCTGACCGACGACGGCACGACCGTGCTGACCATGTTCACCCAGTACGGGCCCTACCGCGAGGAGGATTGGCCCGACGGCGCGCGCGAGGCCTACGCGCAGCGCTGTCTGGACATCGTGGCCGAGCACGCCCCCAACGTGCGCGACGCGCTGATCCACCACGAGGTGCTCGCCCCCCCGACCTCGAGCGCATCTTCGGCCTCGACCGACGGCTCGATCTTCCAGGGCGAGCAGGGACTCGACCAGATGGCCTTCATGCGCCCCTCACCCCTGCTCGCCCAGTACGCCACGCCCGTGGAGGGCCTCTACCTGTGCGGCGCGGGCACGCACCCCGGCGGCGGGGTGATGGCGGCGTGCGGCCACAACGCGGCGCAGCGGATCCTCAAGGACCGCAGGGGGGCGGCGCTGCGCCGGCGCTTTGCGCTTCAGCGCGCACCGCCAAGCTCAGGCTCGCCGGCAATGACCGAGCACGAGCTGCGCGAGCTGCTGGCCGAGTACCTGTCGCTGCTCCAGCGCCATCCGCCGGCGGAGGAGATGATGGACACCATCCTCACCGAGGACTTCGAGACCGGCTTCGAGGGTGGCTTCTCCTGGAGGGGCATCGACGGCCTGCGCGACTTCCTCTCCCAGCGCGAGGGCTTCTTCGACGAGAAGCACCAGGTCAAGGACGTGCTCGAGCTCGAGGAGCAGCCGGACGGGGAGGTCCGTGCCCGAACCCGCCTCGACTTCTTCCTGCGCCGCTGGGAGGCGCCCTCCCCCACCAGCGACGAGTTCATCGGCTCGTGCTACCACCACTGGCGCGTGCGCCGCGCCCCCGACCGCTGGCGCGTGGCGGCCCAGATCGTGGAGCGGTTCGACGATCTGAACGACAACGCCGAGCGCTTGTTCGCCACGCCCGCCGAGGGGCTCAACCGGTGAAGGCGCACACCGTCTACCGGACCTTCCACACCGCCGAGCGGCGCGAGTTCGTACGCATCACCGATGACGTCGCGAACGCCGTCGAGGAGTCGGGGATCGCCGAGGGGATGGCGCTCGTCTCGGCCATGCACATCACCGCCGGCGTGTGGGTCAACGACGACGAGCCCGGCATCCAGGAGGACGCGCTCGAGTGGCTCGACAAGGTCGCGCCGCCGACCTGGAAGCAGCCGATCAACTCGACCGCCTCGGCGCTGTGGCCCCAGCCCGGCGACTACCGCCACCATCGCGGCGGCGAGGACAACGGCGACGCCCACCTCAAGAACATGCTCATGCACCATCAGGTGATCGTCCCCGTGACCGAGGGGCGCCTGGACCTGGGACCGTGGCAGGCGATCTTCTACGTCGAGTTCGACGGCCGCCGCGACAAGCGCCTGATCATCAAGGTGCTCGGCGAGTAGCGTCGTTGCCTTGAAGGTTGTGGTCACCGGCAGCGCCGGACATCTCGGCGAGGCGCTCGTGCGCTCGCTGCGCGACGAGGGAGCCGAGGTCGTCGGCATGGACCTGCTCGAGTCGCCCTTCACCGACGTGGTGGGGTCGATCACCGACCGCGAGCTGGTCCGGCGCTGCCTCGCCGGCGTCGGCGCCGTTCTCCACGCCGCGACCTTGCACAAGCCGCACGTGGGCTCGCACGGCCGGCGCGAGTTCGTGGACACCAACGTCACCGGCACCCTCAACCTCCTCGAGGAGGCCGTGACGGCCGGGGTCGAGAGCTTCGTGTTCACCAGCACCACCAGCGCCTTCGGGCGCGCGCTGGTGCCGCCGCCCGGCGCGCCCGCCGCCTGGATCACCGAGGACGTCGTGCCCGTGCCCGCCAACATCTACGGCGTGACCAAGACGGCCGCCGAGGACCTGTGCCGGCTCGTTCGCCAAAGCCACGGCCTGCCCTGCCTGATCCTGCGCACCTCGCGCTTCTTCCCCGAGAAGGACGACCGCGACGAGGTGAGGACGGCCTACTCCGACGAAAACCTCAAGGCCAACGAGTACCTCTACCGCCGGGTGGACCTCGAGGACGTGGTCAGCGCCCACCGGCTCGCCCTCGACCGGGCGGCAGCGATCGGCTTCGGCAAGTACATCATCAGCGCCACGACCCCGTTCACGCGCGCCGACCTCGCCGAGCTGCGCGCCGACGCGCCGGCGGTGGTGCGGCGGCTCTTTCCCGACTACGAGGCCGACTACGAGCGGCGCGGGTGGACCATGTTCGAGAGCATCGAGCGGGTCTACGTCAACTCACGGGCGCGCGAGGAGCTCGGCTGGGAGCCGCGCTACGACTTCCGCCACGTGCTCGACAGCCTCGCGGCCGGGGAGGATCCGCGCAGCCCGCTCGCGATCGCGGTCGGGGCGAAGGGGTACCACGCCACTTCGTTTGGGCCCTACACGACGCGCTAGCGCACCACCCGGAAGCTCGTCCGGGACATCACGCTGTAGCCGTCGTCCAGCATCAGCCCCGCCGTGTAGCGGCCGGGCGCGAGCCTGCCCAGATCGGCCTGAGTCATCGCGAGCCGACCGTGGGGAACAGCGCCGACGTAGCTGAAGCCGAGGTAGTTGTAGACGTTCAGCGGCCCGCCGGGGAAGACCCCCACCCAGTCGAACTTGTTGCCCGGAGCGTTGCGCCAGCGCAGGCGGATCGGCTCGCCCTGCCGGTACACCGACTTGGCCGAGCGGATGCGCGGCTCAGCGCCGCGCGGCAGGACCCAGAAACGCGAGGTCGCCTCGACCTCTCCCTTCCCGCTGATCAGGGCGGCGCGGTAGACGCCCGGACGCAACGAGCGCGTTCCAAAGAAGCCGGCCTGGTGGTCGGACGAGTCGTAGATCGGCAGCCTCACGATGGGCCGGCTGCCGTGGGCGGGCAGGATGCCGATGCGCCGACCCCGGTGGCTCGCGTAGCGGATCGTCAGGGTCTCGCCTCGCTCGACCACGCGCTGATCGGTGTCCACCAGAGCAGGAGCCGCGGCGGGGTCGACGTCGAAGGTGGACGCCACCGCGCGGTGATCCGAGCCCCAGCGCTCGAGGCCCACGTCCACGTCGGGACCGCCCAGCTCACCCACCAGGCTGCTGGACAGGGTCGTGGCCGGGCCGCGGGCGATCACCCAGTCGATGCGATCGAGCGTCTCCTGCTTGCGGATGCGCGGCGGCGGCGTGCCCGCCGTCCAGGTCAAGCCGGGGCGGGCTGCGGCGTCGGGGAAGGCCTCGCGGTAGGAGTCGCGAAAGCCCGTCCGCGCCAACGCCCTGGAGACGGGCCAGGGGAAGTCCTCGTCGAGATGAGACGGCGAGTTGAAGTCGCCGGTCAGGAACGTCGGCACGCCGGCGTCCGACAGGCGCGACAGCGGCCGCAGGTAGGGCTTGAGCCCGCTCAGTCGTGTCACGCGCTCGTTTTGGAGGATCGCGCGCCGGGACTCGCCGTCGCGCTGCAGCTCGGGCCCGTAGGGGCTGGAGAGGAGATGGACGTTCGTGATCGCCACCACCTCGCGGGTGCGAAGCGCGGCGTAGGCGAACCGGATGCCACGGCGCTGGGCCGCATAGAGCGGATAGCGCGAGATCAGGTGGAGGCTCTCGTCGACGTAGGGCAGCCCGGCCGAGCGCGCGATGGCGCGGATGTTGCCCTCGGGCTCCTGCAGGCCCACGATGTCCGCATCGGCGCGGCGAATGGCGGCGCCGATCTGGGGAAAGTCGACCTGCACGCCGCCGTACCAGACATTGAAGGTCATGACCGTCAGCGGCTCAGCCGAAGCCGGCGCGGCGCCGAGCGCCACAGAGAGGATCGCCACCAGAGTGGCGAGCCGCTTCACCGAAGCACCAGCGAATGCTCCGGATGCCAGGAGACCTGCAGGCGGTCGCCGATCTCCCAGCGATTATCGGCCGCCGCGCGATTGAAGTTCTGATCGAGCGCGATCAGCCGCACGCCGTCCGACAACTGGACGATCACCTGAGTGCTCGTGCCGACATAGACCCGCTCGGCGATCGTGCCCTCGATCGTGACCATCCCCTCCTCGGGGTCCTCGGTCCAGACCTTCTCGGGGCGGACCGACAGCTGCACTTCGTCGCCGTGGCTGCAGTCGGCGGGCACGTCGGCCCGGCACAGCTCACCGCTCGAGAGGCGCACCCCGCCGTTCTCCGCCTTCCCGGGCAGGAGGTTGGAGACCCCGATGAAGCCGGCCACGAACGGGCCCGTCGGATGCTCGTAGACCTCCTCCGGGGTGCTGCACTGCTCGACGTAGCCGCCCTCCATGACCGCGATCCGGTCGGACATGGCGAGCGCTTCCTCCTGGTCGTGGGTCACGTACAGGAACGTGATCTCCACCTCGCGCTGGATGCCCTTCAGCTCGACCTGCATCTGCTTTCGCAGCTTGAGGTCGAGCGCGCCGAGCGGCTCGTCGAGGAGCAGCACGGACGGCCGGTTGACCAGCGCCCGCGCCAGCGCCACGCGCTGTTTCTGGCCTCCGGAGAGCTCGCCCGGGCGTGACTTCTCGCGCCCACGCAGCTCCACCAGCTCGAGCGCTTCGGCCACGCGAGTGCGCACCTCGTCCTTGTCGATCTTGCGTCGCTTGAGTCCGAACGCGACATTGTCCTGGATGTTCAGATGCTCGAACAGGGCATAGCTCTGGAAGACCGTGTTGACGTTGCGCTTGTAGGGAGGCACGGTCTCGACCGGCTCGCCCTCGAGGTAGATGCGTCCCTCGCTCGGCTGCTCGAAGCCCGCCACCATGCGCAGCGTCGTGGTCTTGCCGCAACCCGACGGACCGAGCAGCGAGAAGAACTCGCCCTTGCCGATCTCGAGGTTGAGGTTGTCGACAGCGACCGCGTCGCCGAAGCGCTTGGTCACTCCTTCGAAACGAATGGCCGAGTCGGCGCTCATGCGCCCTCCCTTCCCAGTAGCACGCCCAGCCCACTCTCGCGCCGTCCGAGCAGGCGCGGCAGCAGCAGTGCGAGCCCTATGGACAGCGTCGAGATGACCAGCATGAAGGTCCCGATTGCGTTGATGGTCGGCCTGACGCCGAAACGGATTTGCGTCCAGATGCGCACCGGCAGTGGCTGGGGCGACTCGCCGGTGGTGAAGAACGAGAGCACGAAGTCGTCGAAGGAGAGCGCGAAGACCAGGAGGCCCGCGGCGATCACCGCCGGCCACAGGGCGGGCAGCGTCACGAGCCGGAACGTCTGCCAACGAGTGGCGCCGAGGTCCATTGAGGCGTCCTCGACCTCTCGGCCGAGCGCGGCGAGTCGCGCTCGTACCACGACGGTCACATACGAGATGGAGAACGTGATGTGGGCGAGGATGATCGTGGTGAGCGAGAGCTGGAGCCCGACCTGCGTGAAGATGAGCAGCCCCGATGCGCCGGCCACGATCTCCGGCGTCACCAGCGGGATGAGCATCATCACGTTGGCGCCATCCGACCAACGCGTGCGCGCCCGGACCAGCCCGTACGCCAGTGCCGTACCGAGCGCAGTCGCGACCACCATCGTCACGAGGGCGATCTCGATGCTGGCGATCAGCGAGTTGCGCAGCGATTCCGACTGAAAGAACGTCTCGTACCAGCGCAGGCTGAAACCCTCGAAGTCCTGCAGCGACCGGCTCGAGTTGAACGAGAAGAGGATCACGAGCACGATCGGCGCGAACAGGACGAGGAAGAAGACACCGGTGAAGACCTTCAGGAAACGCGGCCGGTCGAAGCCCTTCGGCGGCTTGCGCCCGGCCGGCTCAGAGCGATCGCGAGCGGCCGGAGCGGTGGGGGCGGCCTCGGTGGTACTCACGCCCGCGCTTCCTTGGCCTCGCGCGCGGCGGAGCGCAGGTAGAGCGACATCAAGATCAGCAGGAAGAGCATCATCACCACGGTCAGCGCCGCGCCAAAGGGCCAGTTGTCGGACGCCTGGAAACTCTGTTGGATCAGGTTGCCGATCATCACCTGCTCGGGCCCGCCCAGCAGCGAGGCGGAGACAAAGTCACCCACGGCGGGCAGGAACACGAGCACCGAGCCGGCCAGCACACCCTGAATCGTGTGAGGCAGCGTCACGTGGCGAAAGGTTTGGACCGGCCCGCCGTAGAGGTCCTTGCCGGCCTCGATCAACGCCGGGTCCATGCGGTCCAGCGAGGCATAGATCGGCAGGATCATGAACGCCAAGAAGCCGTAGACGAGCCCGCCGATGACCGCGTAGGGCGTATTGAGAAAGCGGATGTCGCCGCCGATCACGCCGTTGACCAGGCCGTCGTCGCCGAGCATGGCGATCCAGGCGTAGGTGCGCACGAGGTAGTTGACGAAGAACGGCAGCACCACCAGCGCCAGAAGCACGTTCTTCCAGCGCCCGCCGAAGACTGCGATGTAGTAGGCGACCGGGTAGCCGATCAGAAGGCAAACGGCGACGGTGGCCAGGGCGTAGCCCACCGAGCGCACCAGGACCGGGATGAGATCCGGGTCGAAGACGCGGGTGTAGTTGTCGAGGCTGGTCCCGTAGATCGCCTCGCCCAGGTCGTCGGTGTAGCCGAACGAGAGCGCCAGCACAAAGCCGAGCGGCACCACGAACAGCGCCAGCAGCCACAGGCCGCCGGGAATGAGAAAGGCGGAGGCGAAGCGGTTCTCGCTCACGCGACGCCTACGCAATCCTGAACTCGGTCCACACCTTGTCCCAGGCCAGCCGGCCTTCGCCTTTCAGGTTCTCGAATTGCTGCCCGTTCTCGAGATCCTCCGTCGTCACGTTGATCTCCGGGTCGTCCTTCACCAGCCCCTGGAAGGCCTCGGTAGCCGCACCCTCGTAGGGCATCGGGTAGCCGATCCACTCCACGTTCTGCGCCGCGTGCTCGGGCTCGAGCATGTACTCGATGAAGAGCAGCGCCGTCCCGGGGTGCTTGGCGTTGACCGGTATCACGAAGTTGTCGCTGCCCACCGGGATCCCCTCGGTGCACTTCTGGAACCGGAAGTCCTCGGGGTTCTCGACCGAATTGCGGATGTTGACGATGTCGCCGTTCCAGAGGTGCTGGATCCAGGCGTTGCCGCTCGTCATGTTCGTGATCGTGTCGGTGGAGATGCCGCGCAGCTTTGGCTTGAGATCCACCAGGTAGTCCTGCGACTTCTCCAGCTTCGCCTCGTCGACCTCGTTCAGGGGGTAGCCGTTGACCAGGTTCGCCATGCCGATGCTCTCCTGGAAGTCGTCGAGCAGAAAGGAGCGGTCGTCGCTGTCCACTTGGCCTAGGTCCCGCCACGAGCCGGTCATCTCGACCTTGTCGGCGCGGTAGCCCAGCCCGGTGGCGTACATGCCGTACGGCGTCGAGTGCTCGGAGTTCTTGTCGTACCACGGGTCGGCGAACTGCGGGTAGACGGTGTCCACGTACTTGAGCTTGTCGTGATCGATCTTGCGGGCCAGGTTTCCCGAGATCAGGCGCTGGACGTACTCGCCGCTCGGGAAGATCAGGTCGTAGGCAATTCCGGCACGCAGCTTGGCCATCATCGCCGGCATGGAGTCGAAGTACGACTCGCGCACGCTCACCCCGTGGAGCTTCTCGAAGCCCTTGACCAGCGCGGGATCGACGTACTCCGAGTAGTTGAAGTACACGAGGTCGCCGTCGACCTTCTTCTTGATCGGCTTCTCGGTCTCCGCCTTCGTGCCGCCGCTGACGTTGCCGACCCCGCAGCCGGCGAGCCCCATGCCCAGCGCCAGGCCGGCGCCTCCCTGCAGGAGCTCGCGGCGGTTCGGGTTTCGCTTCATCGCGCCTCCCTCATGCGGCCGCCGTCAGCTCGCAGTTCAGCTCCCGCTCCGCCAGGGTCAGGCTCAGCGCCTGAGCGCGCTCGGGCGTGACCTCGGCGTCACCCAGGGCGATCTGCACCGCCAGGCCGTCGAGCAGCGACGCCATCAGCGCCGCGAACAGCTCGGGCTCGGCCGGCCCGAACTCCCCGCGCTCCTGCCCGTAGCGCACGACCTCGGCGATCGCCCGCCGCCAGCGCCCGTCGAACTCGGCGCGCAGCGCCCGCAGCTCGGGGTCGCGCAGCGCCTTGGCCCACAGCTCCATCCACAGCGCCGCGTCGTAGTCCCCCTCGCCCGCCCCGCCGTCCACGATCTTGACCAGGCGCTCGCGGGCGCTCTCGATCTCGATCAGCTCCCGCTCGAGCTCCTCGTAATAGCCCTCTTCGGCGGAGACGAGCGCCTCCTTGAGCAGCTCGGCCTTGGAGGCGAAGTAGTAGAGCACCGAGGGCGCGCTGGTGCCGGCGCGGTCGGCGACGTCGCTCACCCGGGCGCGCTCGAGGCCACGCTCGCGGATCACCTCGGCGGCCGCGGCAAGAATCGCGGGCCGGCGAACATGGTCGAGCCGGGGGCGCGGACTCACCGGGTCAAAGTCTCCCTCTCATAAACCTGAACGGTGATTCAAAAAACCTATCCCGACCCAAGGCTCCCGTCAAGCGAAAGTTCGGACGCCAGGTAGTCCCAGACCTGCTCGCGGGCATACTCGATCCGCATCTCGCCTATGAGCACTCGCACGCCCAGGCCGTCGCACAGCGCAAGGGTGCGATCGGCCAGCTCGCCGGGGTCGCGGTCCGCGGAGACGCCGCACGCCTCGATTCCCTCCGACAGCCACTCGCGCATCCGCTCGTACAGCCGCGCGGCCGTCGGCGCCAGCTCGGGATGGCGGACCGTGCGCAGCCAGAGCTCGAGCCAGAGCACCCAGTCCTGATGCAGGTCGCCCGGCCAGGGCAGGCACTGGTCGACCATCGCCAGCAGGCGGCGCTGGGGGTCTGTCTCCAGCTCCTCGCCGTCGGCCAGGCGGACCTCCCCGGCCCGCTCGTAGGAGTACTCGAGCGCCTCGCCCAGAAGCGACTCGCGGGTCTCGAAGTGGTAGTGGACGAGCGACGTCGACACGCCGGCGTCCATCGCCACGCGGGCGATGCGCATCTCGTCGATTCCGTCGCTGGCTATCCGCTCGACCGCGGCGGCGAGGATGCGCTCGCGCGCCCCCCGCTCGGTCGCCGCGGCTTCGGTCACACGGCCTCTGCGAGATCGGCCCGGATCTTGTCCGCGAACCAGCCCAGCCCCTTCTCGCGCTGCGACAACGGTCCGGGTTCGAACCCGCGGGTCTCGAGCCCCGCCTGCTGGTTGGCCACCAGGTCGGCGTCCTCGTCGCTCGTGAGCTGGTTGATCCGGCGGTTGGCCTGTTGCACGAGGCGGGTGCGCGCGTTCGTTTTCGGCGGCAGGAGGGTCAGGTTGAGGTCCTCCGTGGCGAGGGGGCCGGCGGGATTGATCCTCCAGATGCCCGCCTGATCGGGATAGAGGTCGATCGTGGTGTTGGGATAGATGAAGATGTAGCGCCAGATGCGCCGGTCCTCGGGGGTCAGGCCCGGCATGGGCTCCACCATGCGCTGGTAGAGCCGCTCGATGCGGTTGCCCGAGGGCTTGTCCCGCAGGGGGGCGTCGTACCAGAGCCAGTTGTCGTGCAGCTCGACGTCGTAGTTCTTGTAGTCGTAGAGCCGCATCAGCCCCGGGTGGGCGATCGGCACGTGGTAGCCCTCGAGGTAGTTGTCGATCGCGATCTTCCAGTTGGCGGGCTGGCTCGTGCCCTTCTCTGGCTTGACCCGGAGGCGCTCCAGCCCGAAGCGCTCGAGACGCTCGGGCAGCCCCGCGACCTGCTCCGCCAGCGGGGTGGCGTGAGCGTCGAGGTTGACGAACACGAGGCCGCACATCGTCTCCACGCGTGCGGGAAACATGCCGAGCTTCGACTTGTCGAGGCCAGGGATGGCGCGTCCCTCGGGCACCCCGATCAGCGTGCCGTCGAAGCGGTAGGTCCAGCCGTGATAGCGGCAGCGAATCGCCTTGCCGCACTCCCCCGATCCGCTCAGCAGGCGCGAGCCGCGGTGGCGACAGACATTGCGAAAGGCGCGCACGGTGCCGTCGTTGTCGCGCAGCACCAGAACCGGCTCAACGCCGGCGGACGCGGTGATGTAGGCACCCTCATCCGGCAGCTGCGACACGTGGCCGACGAACTGCCATGTGCGCGCGAATATGCGCTTCTGCTCGAGCTCCAGGACCTCCGGGTCTCGGTAGAAGTGCGGGGCGAGGGCGGCGGGAACGGACTCTACGGTGGCCATTGAAACCCCATCCTGACTTTGTGATCAGTTGCATGATACCATCGCCGGGTGGCCGGATCTTCTCGCTTCGCGCCCGGCCGAGCCGGGCGCTTGCGCCCGGCCGGCGCCCGTCACGTATGGCTGTCCATCACTCCGGAGCCCGAACGGGAGCTGCCCGCGGCGATCGCCGAACTTCGCGGTAGCAATGCCGAGCAGGAACGCCGGCGGGTTGAGGCGCTGGTGACGCGGGCGAGCAAACGGGCATGGCGCGCGTACCTGCGCGAGGTGTCCGAGCTGGCCCGCTCCGCCCCGCCGGGTGAGGCGCGAGATACCGTGATCGAGGTCATCGAAAACTACGACAACTTGAAACTGGGACTTCCGGGAGAACGCTCATGACCATCACCGAGGCGCCGCGGCCGACCACCGCTGCCGATTTCACCGCCGAGCAGCTCGAGCTCCGAGAGCGCGCGCGACGCTTCGTCGACGACGTGCTCATCCCCCACGAAGAAGAGGCCGAGCGCAGCGGTGGGAAGATCCCCGACGAGCTCAAGGCGCGCATCAAGCGCGAGGCGGTCGAGGCGCGCCTGTCCGGCGGCCTGCACTCTCCCGAGCACGGCGGCCAGGGCTGGACCAAGACCGAGTGGTTTCTCGTCGAGGAGCAGCTGGGCCGCTCGACGAACGCGCTGTCCTGGCACATGCCGGGGGCGTACAACGTCCTCGCGAGCGGGACACCGGAGCAGATCGAGCGCTACCTCATGCCGGCCCTGCGCGGCGAGCTGCACGACGCGTACGCGGTGACGGAGGCCGAGGCGGGGTCGGACCCGTCCGGCATAGCGACGACGGCGCGGCGCAGCGATGCCGGCTGGGTCATCGACGGCGAGAAGTGGTTCGTGACCTACGGCGACATCGCAGCCGTGTACATCGTGATGGCCAACGCGCTGGTGGACGGCGAGGCGCAGCCCACGCTGTTCCTGGTCGACCGCGAGCTCGACGGCATCGAGATCGTCGACGAGCCGCCCTTCACCCACACCTATCCCCATGGCCACCCGGCCGTGCGCTTCACCGGCGTGGAGGTTCCCGAGGACGCGATCATCGGCGGGCTGGGCGGCGGCGAGGATCTCCAGCGCGCCTGGTTCACCGAGGAGCGACTCGGCATCGCCGCCCGCGGCGTCGGGTCGATGTGGCGGCTGATCGAAGAGACCACGGCCTGGGCGCTCGCTCGCGAGCAGGGCGGCAACCGCATCATGGACTACCAGGGCGTGTCGTTTCCGCTGGCCGACTCGGCCGCCGACGCGGCCGCGGGGCGGCTGCTCACGCTCGAGGTCGCGCGGCTGGTCGACGCGGGAGCTGATCCGAAGGTCGTGCACGCCAAGGCCTCGATGGCCAAGCTGTTTGTGAGCGAGGCGGCCTGCCGCTGCGCCGACCGCTGCGTGCAGATCTTCGGCGGGCGCGGCTACATGCGCACCAACGTGGCCGAGCGTTTCTTCCGCGAGCTTCGTGTCGACCGCATCTGGGAAGGCACCAGCGAGATCCAGAGGCTGATCATCGCCCGCGCGCTCGAACGCCGCGGGGTTGAGCGTACGCTGCACTAGTGGCCTCTTTGCATCGGCTTCTTCACCCGCGCACGGTCGCGGTCGTCGGCGCAACCGATCGTCACGGTTCATACGCGGGCCAGACGCTGCTGAACCTGCAGACGCTGGGGTATCGAGGCGAGGTGTGGGGAGTGAACCCCGGCCGCAGCGAGGCCCACGGCTTCACCTGCTTTCCCTCGCTCGCCGACTGCCCGTCCCCTCCCGACGCCGTGGTGGTGGCGATTCCCGCCGCCGGCGTGGTGGCCGCGGTCGAAGAGGCCGGGCGCCATCGGGTGCGGCGGCGCGGTCGTGTTCGGAGCGGGCTTCGGCGAGATGGCCGCGGGCGCGGTCGCCGGCAACGCGGCGGTCGCGGACAAGGCGGCCGCCGGGGCCGAGCTCGAGGTCGGGCTGCGAGCCGCCGCCGCGCGCCACGGGCTGCCGCTGTGCGGACCCAACGGGAACGGGATCGTCGCGCTGCACGAGCGGGCCGCCTTGTGGGGCGACGCCCTGCGCCGCGTCGAGCCGGGACGAGTTGCGCTCGTCTCCCAGAGCGGCAACGTCGCGGTCAACACGCTGGCCACGCGCCGCGGGCTGCGCCTGCACACGGTCGTCTCGTGTGGCAACTCGGTCGGGGTCGACCCGGCGGAGTGGGTGGCCGAGCTGTCCGCCGACGAGCGGGTGGGTTCGATCGCGCTCTACCTGGAGGGCGACGGCGACGGCGCGGTGCTGTGCGAGGCCCTGGCCCGTTGCGCCGAGAACGGCGTGGGAGTCTCGGTGCTCAAGGTCGGCGCCTCCGCGGCGGGCTCGGTCGCCGCCGCCGCGCACACCGGCGCCGTGGCCGGCGACCAGCGGGTCTTCCGGGCGCTAGTGGAGGAGGCCGGCGGGGCCTGGGCGGCCGACGTGCACGAGCTGCTCGAGCTGGCGAAGGCGCAGGCCGTGCCCCGCGCGCGGCCCACGCGCCCCGGCGGTCCCGCGCTGCTCACCTGCTCGGGCGGGGACTCGGCGCTCGCGGCCGACGAATGCGAGCAGATGGGACTCCCGCTGCCGGTGTTTGCCGATACCACCGCGCTGCGCCTGCGCGAGCTGCTGCCTGACGCGGCCACCATCGGCAACCCCCTGGACTACACCGCGCTGATCTGGGGTGAGGCCGACACCCTGCGCGACCTGATCGTGGAGGTGGGCCGGGATTCCGGGCGTCGACCAGATGTTGGTCCTCTACGACCAGCCCGCCGATCTCGAGGGCGCGGTGGACGAGTCGTGGACGGCGGTGCGGGAGGGGATCTACGCCGGGGCGCAGGAGGCCCCGGTCCCGACGATGGTGGCCTCCACCCTGCCCGAGCTGCTCGACGATGCCGCGGCGGCGCATTTCGCGGAGGGCGGCGTCCCGGCGATCTCCGGGCTGCGCACCGGCGCTCGCCTGCGTGGCGGCGCTGCGCCGCGTGCCCGGGGATCCGGCCCGGCTGCGCGAGATCGCGTCGGTCGCCGCCCGCAGCGCAGAGTCAGCTCAACGGGCGGCCGCGCCTGTCCGAGCACGAGGCCAAGGAGCTTCTGCGTGGCGCCGGCGTGCCGGTGGTGGAGGGGCGCGTGGCCGTGACCGAGGACGACGCCGCCCGTGCGCTCGACGAGCTCGGGGCCCCGATCGCGCTCAAGCTCTCGGCGCCGTCGCTGCTGCACAAGAGCGAGCTGGGGGCCCTGGTGCTCGACCTGGCCAGCGCCGACGACGTCCGTGCGGCTCACCGCCGCCTGTCGGGGCTCGGGGTCGATGGGGCCGCGGTGCTGGTCGAGCGCATGGCCGTGCCGGGCGTGGAGCTGCTGGTCTCGGCGCGGCGGGACGGTGTGGTCCCCTCGCTGGTGGTCGGGCTGGGCGGAATCTGGACCGAGGTGCACGAGGACGCCGCGGTGGTCGCGCTCCCCGCGAGCCCCGAGCGCGTCGAGAGCGCGCTTCGCTCATTGCGGGGCGCGCCGCTGCTCACCGGTGGCCGGGGCCGGTCGCCGCTCGACCTGGCCTCCGCGGCCCGGCTCGCCGCCGCGGTGGGCGACCTCCTGCTCGCGGCCGACCTGTCGCTGATCGAGCTCAACCCGGTGTTCGTGCACGAGGAGGGGGCGGTGGCCGTCGACGCGGTGGCTGCGTGAGGGTCGTCGTGGCCGGCGCCGGCCTGGCCGGCCTGAGCGCGGCCCGCGAGCTCAGACGAGCGGGAGCCGAGGTCGTGGTGCTCGAGGCGCGCGACCGGGTCGGCGGCCGGGTGTGGTCGCGCGAGCTCGACAACGGGGCAATCGTCGAGATGGGCGCGGAGTACCTGCTGCCGGGCAACACCGCCGTCCGCGAGCTGGCCGACGGCTATGGACTCGGCCTCTGGGACAAGGGCATGCGCTACGGACAGCGCGAGCCGCGCGGCGTCGACACCGACGCTGGGGCCCTCTTCGCGGCGGCTCAGGTCGTCGAAGGAGAGCTCTCCAAGGCCGATCCGGACGTCAGCGTTCGGCGCTTTCTCGGTGAGCTCGACCTCGCGCCCGGGGCGCGCGAGGCGCTGCTCGCGAGGGTCGAGATCTCCAGCGCCAACTCGGCGGACGTGGTGTCCGCCCGCGACCTGGCCGGCCTCGCCCACATCGACAACGAGCCCGCGCCCAGCATCGCGGGAGGAAACGGACGGCTGGCGCTCGCGCTGGCCGCAGAGCTGGGCCCCGCCGTGCGCCTGAGCTCGCCGGTCGAGCGGATCGCCTGGACCGAAGCCGGCGTGCGGGTGAGCGCGCGCGGCGCCGAGCTCGAGGCCGAGGCCTGCGTGGTCGCCGTTCCCGCAGCCGTGATCGACGCCATCCGCTTCGAGCCCGCGCTGCCGCCCGAGCTGGCACAGGCCTTCGGGGCGATTCGCATGGGCCAGGCGGCCAAGCTCTTCGTGCCGCTGGGCGATCCGGCGCCCCCAAGCGCGGTGATGTCGGTCCCGGAGCGCTACTGGTGCTGGACGGCCACCGGCGCGGGTGATGCCCCGCAACCCGTGGTCAGCTGCTTCGCCGGGTCAGCGGGCGCGCTGGAGCGCCTCGATCTCGCCTCCGGGCCCGAGCGCTGGCTCGACTCGCTGGCCGGCCTGCGGGCCGACCTCGATCTCCGCCGCGAGGACGCCGTGCTCTCCACCTGGGCCGACGACCCCTGGGCGCGGGGCGCCTATTCGACCTCGCCGCCACTGGCCCTGGCCGCCGTGCCCGAGCAGCCGGTGGGGCCGCTCGCCTTCGCCGGCGAGCACCTGGGCGGTGGCTTCGCCGCGCTCATGGAGGGGGCGATCCGGAGCGGTCGCCAGGCGGCCCGCTCTCTGCTTCGCCCTCGTCCTGCGGTGGGTGGCGCGTGATGCCGGGCGTGGTCCCGGCGGTGGCGTAGGTCCAGCGCGACCGCCGGCCGAACACCGGACCGACGTAGAAGCGGTTCTCGCGCCGTACGAGCACGAAGCACACCAGCGCGCCCAGCAGCGCGATGCCGGCGCTGGTCAGGAAGGTGAGCCGAAAGGAGTCCACGTGCGCCAACACGTTGTCCTCGATCGCGGTCCGAACCACTCGGCTGTCGACCGTCGTCTGGCCTCGGCCGGCCTGCTCGGCCTGCAGGATGTACTCCTTGAACTTGTCGATCTCCGCCTGGGTGACGTCGATCCCGCGGTCTGAGAGCCGCTCTTCGGTGATCCGCTCGGCGGCTCCGACCTCCACCGCCGTGAGCCCCGCGATGCCGAGCGCGCCGCCGAGCTGCTCGGAGGTGTTGATCGCGCCGGCCGCCTCGCCCTGAGACTCGGGCGGAACCGCCCCCAGGCCGGTCGGATCATTCACGGTCAGCACTACGCCCAGGCCGATGCCCTGCAGCGCCAGCCCGGGGATGAGAGCGGCGACGCTCTGGTCGGCCACGGCCGCGGCGAGCGCGGCGCCCGAGGCCGCCAGCACGAGGAAGCCGACCGCGAGCGGCACCCGCCCACCCATGCGGTCGAAGGCCCGTCCCGCCAGCGGACCGGCGAGGATGATCGGGAGCGTGGCGGGGATCAGGGCGATTCCCGCCGCCGCGGGGCTCACGCCGACCACCAGCAGGAGGTAGAACGGCAGCAGGAAGCCCAGGCCGAGCTCGATGGCCCCTGCCAGCAGCTGGCTGATGTTGGCCGCGAGGAAGTTGGCGTACCGAAACAGCCGGAACTCGAGCAGCGGCGCCCTCACCCGCAGCTCGATCGGCACGAACGCGGCCAGCAGCGCCGCCGCGGCCGCCAGCGGGATCACGGTGCCGGGCGAGCCCCAGCCATCCGACTGCCCCTCGCTCAGGCCGAACACGAGCGCGGCGATGCCGAGCCCGAAGACCACGGTGCCCACGTAGTCCAGGCGCGGCCGCACGCCGCCCGCCGGCCGCAGCGGAGGGGTGGCGGAGAGCGTCAGCGCGACGGCGATGAGAGCCAGCGGAACGTTGATCCAGAAGACGAGTCGCCAGTCGATGCTGGTCAGCAGCCCGCCGAGCAGTGGTCCCAGCGCGGCGAAGAAGGCCGATCCCCCGGCCAGGATCCCGAGCGCCGTGCCGCGTCGCTCCCGGGAGTAGACGGCGGTGGTGATCGCGACCGCGGTGGGCATCATGAGCGCCGCCCCCGCGCCCTGGACCGCGCGCGCGGCGATCATCATCGGCATGTCCTGGGCTCCGCCGGCCATGGCCGTCGCGACCATGAAGATCAGCGCTCCGGCCAGGAACACCCGGCGTAGCCCGAGCAGATCCCCCAGCCGTCCGCCGAAGACCATCAGCGCCGCCAGCGGCAGGATGTTCGCGGTGAGGATCCACTGCCCCTCGGACACGGCGCCGCCCAGGTCGGCGATCACGTCCGGAGTGGCCAGGGGCACGGCCGTCTGGTCCACCAGGATCATGCTCGCCGACAGCGTCATCGCGGCCAACGTGATCGGCGCGCTGCCCGACCGCGCCCCGCCCGAGGGGTTCGCTGTCACGGCGCCACCCTAAGCCCGCGCCTGACCGCACCGCATGGGCGTCCGCACGCCGCCGTAGCTTCCGAGGCAATGGACCAGAGCGACCTGGGGCGCATCACGGCCTTCACCGACGGGGTGATGGCGGTGGCCATCACCCTGCTCGTGCTCAACCTCGACGTGCCCAAGGTGAACCCCGACGAGCTGGGACCGGTGCTCGTCGATCTGATTCCGAGCATCTTCGCCTACCTGCTGTCGTTCGCGCTGGTCGGGCGCTTCTGGATCGTCCACCACTCCCTCTTTCAGACCCTGCGCGGATTCGACCGGGCCCTGATGTCGATGAACCTGTTCTTCCTCGCCACGATCGCGATCGTTCCGTTCGCCACCGACCTGTACGACAGGTACACCGACGAGGCGCTCGCGGTGGCCGTGTTCGGCTTCGTGATGAGTCTCGCCGCGCTGGCGCACTGGGGCATGACCGCATACACGCTGCACCGCGGGTTCGTACACGAGCATCACCGCCGCGTCACGGAGCCGTTCGGCAGCCCGATAGCCCTGGGCTTCACGCTGATCTTCCTGCTCTCCGTACCGGTCGCCTTCGTCAGCGTGCTCGCGGCACAGGCGCTCTGGGTCCTGACGATCGTCCTGCGCTATCCGATGCGCAGGCTGAGCGGTCGCGCGAGCTCCTCGTAGACCTCCCCCACCTGGCGCGCGACGTCGGCCCAGTCGAAGCTCAGCACGTGCTCGCTGGCCTCGGCCACGAGGCGGTCGCGCAGCTCCACGTTCGTGAGCAGGCGCTCGGCCATCGAGGCCAGCGAGCGCGGGTCGCGCGAGCGAAAGCGCAGCCCGACGTCCTCGTTGGGCACGACCTCGCGCAGGCCGCCGGTGTCGGCCACGAGGCAGGGGCACCCGGAGGCCATCGCCTCGAGGGCGACGAGGCCGAAGGGCTCGTAGATCGAGGGCACCACGGTCAGGTCGGCGATCCGGTAGAGCGAGTGCAGCACGTCGTCGCCGATCCAGCCGAGGAAGGTGCCATGCGGGTCGAGCCCGAGCGCGCTGGCCTGCTGGCGAAGCTCGCTCTCCGCGGTGCCGGAGCCGGCCACCAGGAAGCGCACGTTGCCCACGCGCTCGATCAGGCCGGGGAGCGCCTCGAGCGCGAGCTGGAAGCCCTTCTCGTAGACCAGCCGGCCCACGAGCAGCACGAGCTTCTCGTGCGGCCCGGCGAAGCGGGAGCGCAGCGTGTCGAGGTCGTCGACCGGCACGAGCTCGGAAGGATCGATCCCGTTGGGGATCACCGCGATGCGCGACTCCTCGAGCCCGTAGACGTCCGACACGTGCTCGCGCATGTAGGCGGAGCAGGTGATGACGCGCTCGGCGCGGTTGGCCATCCACCTCTCCACGCCGTGGATATAGGACTGCGGATGGGTTTCCACCCAGCCCTGGTGGCGACCGTACTCGGTGGCGTGGATCGTGACCACGAACGGCGCCCGGAAGCGCTTGGACAGATGGTCTCCCGCCCCCGCCACGAGCCAGTCGTGCCCGTGGACGACGTCGAAGTCGTAGCGGTCGCCCAGGTCCACCCCGTTGGCGAGCATGTCCCCGTTCATGCGCTCGATCCAGGTGACGAACTCGCCCAGGTCGCGCGGTCGCTCCGGCTCACGCACACGATGGATGAGCACCCCGCGCCGCTCCTGTTCGGGCGGATCCTCCTCGCGGCCCCGGGCGATCACGTGGACGTCGAAGCCCTCCTCGATCAGGCTCTCGGCGAGCTTGCGCACGTGGCGGGCGAGCCCGCCCTCGATCAGGGGCGGGTACTCCCAGGACAGGATGAGAGCTCTCACGGTGTGGTGAGCGAGGCCAGGTCGAGGTCGGGCGCCAGGTTGCGCAGCTGCGGCTCGGGTGCGGCGCCGGAGTCTGCCAGAGCTGCCAGGGCGGCGTCGAGAGCGCGCGAGTGGATCTCGAGCCGTCGCTGCGGGTAGTCGGCGGCCAGGTCCCGGCGGCCCATGAAGGCCCAGTCGCTGGACTGGATCGCGAGCAGCTCGCGCGCGGCGCGCATCAGCGCCGCCCGGGGCTCTGACCTGGTGGCGGCGGCGCTCACAGTGCGCAACTCGGCCGCGCGCGCTCCGAACGCGAACTCGCTCACGGCCGGCGAGTCCCACGTGGACAGGTCCCTGTCGGTGCCCCAGCTGGAGGCGGCGAGGGCCACCCCGCCGGCCGGCCGGACCAGCTCGAGCCCTTCGCTCACAGTGACGAGAGGCAGGCCCGCGCGCGGCCCTTCCTCGAGCACCGCGGCGAGCCACATCGGCCCCTCGTACCACCAGTGTCCGAGCAGCTCGGTGTCGAGGGCGCAGCAGAGCAGCCCGCCCCGTTCGAGGCGCTCTCCCGCGCGGCGAACGAAGTCGCGGGCGTGGTCGCGGGCCAGGGCTTCGGCCGCCGCCCGGTCGTAGGGGCCGCCGCGGTTGTTCCAGGGCTTTAAGTCGTGCGGCGTGCCACGGTGGTAGTCGCGGTATGTGCCGTGGGCCGGGTAGCCGTCGCGATCGTCCCAGACTAGGCCCATGGTGGCCCAGTCGACCGGCACGGCCACGGGGCCGGCCTCGGTCACCGCCGGGCTCAGGTGGGCGAAGCCGTCGACGTTCGTCTGGTCGCAGCAGAACGTGCGCACGCCCTGGTCGGCCAGCTCGCGCTCCAGCCCCGGCGAGTACGCGCATTCCGGCAACCAGAAGCCGCCCCGCCAGGCCCCGAAGCGCCGCTGGTGCGAGGCGGTGCCGGTGGCGAGCTGAAGCCGCTGCCCGGCGTCGGTGGCCAGCAGCGGCAGCACCGCGTGGGTGGCCGCGGAGGTCCAGAGCTCCACGCCGTCGAGGTCGGCAAAGGCCCTCACCAGGTCGCGGCCGCGACGCTCGAAGCCGACCGCGGCGGCCACGTAGTCGTCCGCCGCTCTGCGCACCGCGGCGGCCAGCTCGGGCTCTCCGCTTCGCTCGAGACCGGCGGCGTCCCGGGCGTGGACGGCCGTCCGGATCTCGCGCAGGAAACGCAGATAGCGCTCGCCCGCCGTTCCCCGCATGGCCTCGAGCTGATCGCAGAGCACCGGTGTGAGGCCGACCGTGACCGGCGCGCCGTCGAGCACGTCGAGCAGCGGCAGGTACACGCAGGCGACCGCTTCCCAGAGCCACTCCTCGCCGAACGGCCACGTGCCGAAGCCCTCGACGTAGGGCATGTGCGAGTGCAGGACGAGCGCCAGGGCGGCGGGACGCGACTGGCTCATCCGGGCATCGGTGAGGGCGCCCGGCCCAGCCGGCGCGGAACGAGCACGCACGCGCTCAGCACCAGCGCGCCCATCGCCAGCGCCGGAATGGGGGCGATCTCGAGCGAAGCGACGGTGTTGAAGGCCGCATGCGTGGCGATCACCGCGAACAGCGAGCCCGTGCGTTCATAGAGCAGGCATTGCCCGATGCCGAAAGCGGCGATCACCAGCAGCAGCGCCGGCTCGGAGTAGTACTGCAGGTGCACGGAGGCAAAGACGCAGCCGGTGATCAGCGACGCCGACCAGACGCGCAGCCTGGTTCGCAGCGCCCGGTAGAAGAACGCGCGAAAGAAGATCTCCTCCGCCACCGGCGCCAGCAGCACCACCACGATGGCGATCGCGATAGCCGCCAGACCGCTGAGGTCGCCGAGCTCCTCGAGATCGGTGTCGTCGATCCCGAACACCTCGATCGTGCCGACCTCGATGCCCAGCATCAGCGCGAACGCGAGCACCGTCCACCCGACCGTCGGCCAGAAGGGCGTCGCGCGGAGCCCGAAGTGCCAGGCCCGCGGCGAGCGCGTGAAGGCGGCGAAGAGCACGGCCGCACCGACGAACACTCCGTCCTGGAGCAGCGCGAGCACGAGCAGGGCGATGGCACCGAGCGTGTCGGACAGGCCCGATATCAGGATCAGGGGCAGGACCGGCAGGGCGGCGAGGGTGATCGCGACGAACGTGGCCAGCAGCGCGACCGGCGCGTACCAGGGCGGCCACGGCGGGCGAGCCGCGGCGGGGAGCTCGGGCGGATTGGGAAGACGCGTCACCGCAGCACCGCGATGAAGTCGAGCGCCCGCTCGAGATGGTCGTCGCGAAGGGCGAAGTCGCGGGCGGAGATCGCGGGCACCAGCCGGTCGTAGAACGGCCGCGTCAGCCGCAGGGCAGGGTGCAGCCTGTCCCAGCCCGCGCGGAGGGCCAGTTCGTGGGCGCGCAGCTTGCGCGCGTGGAAGAGCCCATGGAGCTCGCCCCGATCGGCGGCCTGCCGGCAGAGGGAGCGAAACTCCTCGACCCGGTACTCCCTGATGTGCCACGGGTTGCCGGACTTATCCGCGCCGGGCGGCGCGATCGTGAGCAGGTTGGGAGTGGACACGAAGACGGTATCGGCCATCTCCTTGAAGCGCCTGAGCACCCCGGCGGGATCCTGCACGTGCTCCACCGTCTGAAGGAAGACGATCGCGTCGCAGGGCTCGTCGTGACGTTCGATCAGATCGCGCACGAACCGCAGGCCCGGACGGCTGTACTTGAGCCGGGCATGTTCGAGGGCCTCCGGATTGGCGTCGACGCCGGTCACCTCCCGGGCCCGGCGGCCGAGCACCGCGCTGCCGTAGCCCTCGCCGCAGGCCATGTCGACCACGTGCAGCCCCGCGCAGCGCTCTGCGACCCACTCGTACACAGCCAGGTGGCGCCGAAACCAGTAGTTCTCAGCCGGCACGTCGGGGAGCGTGCGCTCGCCGGTGAGCGCGAGCGGCGGAACCCCCTCCGGCTGGTCTCGCTGGACGGTCTCCTGCATCGCGGCGAGGCAGTCTAGGCTCCCGCCCCCATGGCGCCCTCGGCAACCAGCATCCGCGACGCCAACGTCCGCTACCACGACCTGGCGGCGCGGCACTACGACTTCAAGTGGGGGATCGCCTACGACAAGGTGGGGCAGGCGCAGGTCACGGCCAAGCTGGCGAAGGCGCTCGGCCATGCACCCGGCGTATTCGAGCGCGCGCTCGAGATCGGCGCGGGTACCGGCTACTTCACGCTCAATCTGATGCGCGCGGGCGTGATCCGCGAAGCGGTCGCCACCGACATTTCGCCGGGCATGCTCGCGGCGCTCTCGGGATCGGCCGCCGAGCTCGGGCTTTCGGTCGAAACCCGGGTCTGCGAGGCGTCGGCGCTCCCCTTCGAGGACGGCACCTTCGACCTCGTGTTCGGCCACGCGGTGCTCCATCACCTGCCCGACCTCCCTCGCGCTTTCGATGAGTTCCGGCGCGTGCTACGCCCCGGCGGAATGGTGGCCTTCTGCGGCGAGCCCTCCCGCCAGGGCGACCGGATCGCGGCCCTGCCCAAACGGGGGGCGTACGCGGCGGCCCCGCTCTGGCGGGTACTGGTGGGGGCGACCGAGCGGACCGCGAACGGAAACGGCGCCGGCCACTCCGAGGAGGAGCGCCTGGAACGACTCGTCGACGTCCACGCCTTCACCCCCGCCGAGCTGGACGCGTGTGCCCGCGGCGCCGGCTTCGAGTCCGTCCGAGTGAGCGGCGAGGAGCTCGCCGCATCGATCTTCGGCTGGGTCAACCGCACGCTCGAGGCAACGGCCGAGTCCTCGGACGTACCCCGGGCCTGGCGGACCTACGCCCACCACGGCTACCTGCTCCTCCAGCGCCTGGACCGGGCGCTGCTCGAGCCCCACCTGCCGGCGGCGCTGTTCTACAACCTGCTGGTCTCGGCGCGGGCTCCGCTCTAGACGAACGCAAGGACGGGCGCCACCGCCAGCGCGATCAGGACCGCGTCGCGCGCACGCATGCGTAGCTCCCTGTGGACCGGCGCATGCGGCGGCCGGTCCTGCGACGACTCTTCGACCACCCAGTCGAGCACGGCGTCCAGGAAGGGCACCGGACGCTTGGAGACAGCCCCCAGGCGCCCGGCCAGGTTCCGGCCGGCGTCGGCGATGCGTCCCTCGCTGGAGATCTGGTCGAGCACCTGGCCCGCCTCGGGAGCGCCCGGCACCCAGCGGAGCCTGCCGAGCATGCGGCGCGCCACCTCGCGCAGGCCCTCGGCGCCGGCGGCGCCCCGCAGCCAGGTCGCGACCAGAACCAGCAGGGCGGCGCGGGCGGTCCGGCGCAGCGCGGTGTCGACGCCGAGCCCACCGCCCAGGGAGAAGATCAACGCCCCGCCGGCGAGGATGGCGGCGAAGGCCAGGCCGGTGGGGACCGGGTCGCGGTCCGGCCGCGCGGCGATCCAGGCCAGCGCCAGCCAGAGCGCCACCGCGGCCAGGAGCGGCCAGGACGTGCTCGACAGGAGTAGCGCGAACGCCACCGCCGCCGCGAGCGCGACCGCGCGCGGGTCGAAGCGCCGTCGCTCGCTCGGCTGTTCCGCTGCTGTCCTGGATTGAGGCCCTCCTGGGGCAGCAACCCAGGACAGTGCGCGGTCATCCCAGCCCCGCAACCCGCGCCGGTAGACCAGCACCTGAACCGTGCTCGCGAAGACGGACCAGACCACCAGGCCGGCCCCGGTCAGCACGAGGGCGTCGGCCGTCCCCACCTCCAGGCCGACGCGCCGCCCGAGCGCGTCGTAGGTCCCGGCGTAGGCGTCGAGACCGCCGGTGATCACCCAGATGAAGAACGCAGTGGTGGCCGCGTTGTGCAGCAGCCGGACCGCCCCGCAGACCAATACCTGGGCCGCGGCGCCCCAACCGCGCGCCTCGAGGCGGCCCAGCATCGGGGCGGTGGCGGCCTGAGTGAACGGGATCCCGAAACGGGCCGGGCCGATGATGGCCACGGTCTCCAGCATCGCCGCCGCGCTGGCGCCGAAGCCGAGGCGCGCGCCACGGCGCTGGGCCACCCGGGCGAGCGCGACGCCACCCGCCAGAGCGATCCAGAACCCGCCCGTGGGCGCAGCCCGGGCGGCGAGAAAGGACACCACCGCCACGTGGGCGGGTCCCGAGGGCACGGCCGGAGCGCTGGTGGCCATCCGGCCGACCGTAGCGGGGCCGACCTCGGCTCAAACCCGGTACCGCTCGAAGGCCTCCTCCCGGGCCTCGCGATGATCGACGATCGGCGCGGGGTAGTCCCGGCCGATCACACAGCCGCAGTCGCGCTGGACCTCCTCCGGCATCGTCCAGGGCTCGCGCAGCCAGCGGTCGGGCACGGGCCGCAGCTCGGGCACGTAGCGGCGAACGTAGTCGCCGTCGGGATCGAAGCGCTCCATGTGCCGGGCGGGGTTGTAGATGCGTCGAAAGAAGGGCTGGGGATCGACTCCCACGGAGGCGATCCACTGCCAGTTGCCGTTGTTGTTGGCCTGGTCGCCGTCGAGCAGCAGCCGCATGAACCAGCGCTCGCCGGCGCGCCAGTCGATGCCCAGGTCCTTGGTCAGGAAGGAGCCCACCACGAGCCGCGCCCTGTTGTGCATGAAGCCCTCGCGGCGCAGCTGGCGCATCCCGGCGTCCACCAGCGGATATCCGGTCTGACCTTCGCACCAGGCCTGAAACTGGTCCTCGTCGTCGTTCCAGGCGATCTCGCCGCGGTAGCGCTCCTGAAACTCGCCGTGCGCGTTTTCGGGGAAGTGGCGCAGCACGTGGTGGTAGAAGTCGCGCCAGCACAGCTGGCGCCGAAACGCATCCGCCCCCTTCCCACTCGCTTCGCTCGTCCCGCTCCGCTTGCGCTGCGCTTGCAGGCGCTCCTCGAGCTCGCGCGGCGAGATGCACCCGAAGTGCAGGTATGCCGAGAGGCGCGACGTCTTGTCGCGGCCGAGCGCGTCATGGTTGTCGGTGTATTCCGGCACTCCCTCGCTCAGGAAGCGCGATAGGCGGTCGCGCCCGCGCATCTCGCCTCCGGGCAGGGGCTCCTCAACTTCCTGCTCCATCCCGAGGTCGTGGAGGGCGGGAATCCGGCCCTTGCGCACGCCCGAGGGCACGGTCGGGAGCGAGCGGGGACGGCCGAGCACCTCGCGGCGGGGCACCTCGAGCCATGACCGAAAGAAGGGGCTGAAGACCGTGTAGGGCTTGCCCTTCTGCGTGGTCAGGGCGGTCAGGTCGTCGACGGCGTGAAGGCCGGGATGGGCGAACGGCTCGACTCCCGCGTCCTCCAGCGCCCGCCACACGCGGGTCATCCGACGGCGCGCGAACGGCCCGGAGTCGGCCGTGAAGTGGACCTCGCCCGCGCCGATCTCATCCGCGAGCGCGACCAGCTCTCGCTCGGGTGGGCCGTGACGCATGACCAAGGCGCCGTCGAGGCGCTCGCGTAGCTCCGTCAGGCACTCGAGCATGAACTGGGTGCGCGGCCCGGAGGCGTTTCGGCCGCCCAGGAGGCGGTCGTCGAGGCAAAAGACAGCGACCACGCGCTCGCAACGATCGAGGGCGCTCCGCAGCGCGGGATGGTCGTGCAGGCGCAGGTCGCGGGTAAACCAGAGGATGCCTGTCATGAACGGAGTACGGAGCCGGTTAGCCTAAGGACGATGGCCCAGACACACGAGAGCTTCCCGCTCTTCCCGCTCGGCCTGGTGCTCCTTCCGCACGAGCTCGTGCCGCTCCACATCTTCGAGGAGCGCTACAAGACCATGATCGGCGAGTGTCTCGAGCAGGAGACGCAGTTCGGCATCGTCTGGCTATCCGACGACGGCCTTCGGGAGGTGGGCTGCTCGGCCCGGATCGTCCGGGTCCTCGAGAGCTTCGACGACGGTCGGATCAACATCCTGGTCGAGGGCACCGAGCCTTTCCGGCTCATGCGGCGAATCGAGGACCTTCCGTACCCCGCCGGCGACATCGAGGCCCTCCAGGACGACGATGACGGCGGCGACTTCCACGCGGCCGCGGCGGCTCGGCGTCGCTACGCCGATCTGCTGGCCGAGGTCACCGACGAGAGACCCGACGAGCAGGAGCTCGACGCGCTCGACGCCTATGGCATGGCGGCCACCCTCGACGTTGCCCTCGAGGCGAAGCAGATGCTGCTCGAGCTCCGCTCCGAGCGTGCGCGCCTGGAGCAGCTCGAGGGGCTGTTCGCCGAGGCGCTCAGCCGCATCCGCCACGCCGAGCGGGCGGCCGAACGGGCCCGCGGCAACGGCAGCGTGCGTTAGTTCAGACCTGGTTCAGCTCAGGCGGCATCACCTTTCCGGTGCTCGCTCCCGTTGCCTCGTTTGCCCTTGGGTCGCCGGTAGCCGGCCGCGGCCTGCACGCTCGAGGGGCGCCATTCGGAGCCTCCTCGGAGGGTGGGGACGCCCTCGGCGTTGAGACGGTCCGCGATGGCCTGCAGGGTCATGCCCTCCTTGCGCATCGCGACGATCTGCTCCTTTAGGTCGGGTCGGTCCTCCACCGCCGGCCTGCCGGTGGTGGCCCGCCGAGCCCGAGCGGCCGCCAGGCCCTTGCGGGTCTGTTCGCCGATCCGCTGGCCTTCCCACTCGCCGACCATGGTCAGCGTGCGAGCGGTCAGCCGCCCGGACGCCGAGCCGGTGTCGAGCCTCATGTCGATCGCGATGAGACGAGCGTCGCGCCTGTCACACCATTCGACGATCCGACCCAGGTCGGCGGCGTTGCGGCTCAACCGTCCCAGCTCGGAGACGACCAGGCACGAGGCCTCGCCTTCGGCGATTCGCTCCAGCGCGTAGAGGAGCCCTGGGCGGTCCATGCCCTTCGCATGGCCGTTCTCGACGTCGCGCACCACGTGCAGCAGCTCCCAGCCGCGGCGCTCGCAGAGGCGTTGGATGGCGTCGGCCTGGCTTTCCAGCTCAGCGGAATCCTCGCCGTTGGCCTTGGGCACGCTGACGTAGCCGACCGCCCTAACCGCCTCCCGAGGGCCCTCCGAGGTCACGAAGGCCTCCGCGGGCTCGGGGTTCTGCTCTTCGTCCCCCGACACCAGCCCCTCGGCCTGGTCGAGGGTGTCCTTATCCTCCTTGCCGCGAGCGCGGGCGATCAACCCGCCGATCACGGCTCCCAGCAACAGCGCCATCAGCGCGATCAGCGCCGTCAACCACGGCTCCACGCCCTGACCGGCGTCGCCGGCGACCCCGGAGAGGGGCATGAGCCCCGTGATCCGCCGCGTCTGCGGCAGGATGGCATCCACACTCGCGGGCACCGGCCGCTCAGCGGCTCGGGGCTGCGAATCGCGGGCCAAGACCCGCCGTGTGCGGACGTCCGCGGCGCCGCTGACCTTCAGCTCGGCTGCGCGCTGCAGCCGGGCCACCGCCGCCTCGGTCCTGGGCCCGTAGAGCCCGTCAACCGGGCCCGGGCGCAGTCCGCGCCGCTGCAGGCGGCGCTGGAGGGCGCGAACCCTCCGCGAGCCGTTCGCGGCCGCATACCCGGCGCCTCGGCGCAGAGGTTGCTTCTGCGCGCGGGCGAGGGCAGTCCAGACCTGCGGTCCTGCTGCACCGTCCACGGTCAGGCCGCTGGCCGCCTGGAAGCGCAGCACGGCCGCCTCCGTACGCGGGCCAAACAGCCCGTCGACGGGACCCGGCGCCCAGCCGAGCCCGCGCAGCGTGCGCTGCAGCACCCGAACGCGCTCGGCCTCGGCGGTCGCGCCGTAGCCCACGCCCTCTGCGAGCGGGGCGGCCTGGGCCATGGCGGCCAGCCGCACCGGCTCGGCTGCGCCGCTCGCGACGCAGGTGCCCGTGGTTGCGAGCAGCATCACCAGGGCCGTCACGGCCCCCAATCCAGCCCGTAGAACGGACCTTCGGTGTGTTCTCTCCATGTTGACTCCTCATCGAGCAATTGACCCCGACGCGTCCTGCGCCGGGACAGGTCCTGGTCTAAAGCCCGGTCGGGCTAGCCAGGCCGCTCGATGACGGCCACAAAGGCCTGCGGACGCCACGCGAAAGACGTCAGCGACAAACGCGTGAAGTGCCACAGCCCAAAGGCCGCAAGCGACAAGAGAAGAGCGAAGAAAAGACCGCTAGCCACACCACCCGCACCACTACCGGCAGACGCGCCGGAAGGGGCGGGGAGCTGCGGGCCGCTCGGCGGAGCGACGCCAGACGCCGAAGCCGAGGCGGAAGCAGGGCCGGCGTCGGCGCTCGGCACGGAAGGCGAGGAGAAGAGGCCCGGCGACGTGAGGAGGCTCGGACCGTGGCCGGGCGCGGCGGGAAGGCTCTGACCGCCGGCGACCTCCGGCGAGTCCAGGCCGAACGCCGAGCGGGCGTCGGCCGGCGCGACGAGCGGGGCCGAAGAAGCGCCCGGGACGGCCGTGGGGACCGACGGCGCGGGCATCTGCGGAGGCGAGGCGCCCGCCGCCGGGGAGGCAGGCTGTCCAAGGCCGGCTTGGCCGGTCAGGTCGGCGAGGCCGGCCGAAACGTCCTGGATGGCCGGAGCCAACGGGCCGGTCAGATCATCGACGACAGGAGCCAGCGGAGCGGTCAGATCCTGGACGATCGGCGCCAACGGGGCGGTCAGGTCCTGGACGATCGGGGCCAACGGTGCGGTGAGGTCCTCCACGATCGGCGCGAACGGAGCCGTCAGATCCTGGACGATCGGCGCCAACGGAGCGGTCAGATCCTCGACGATCGGCGTGAGCGGAGCGGTCACGTCCCCAACCACCGGGGCCAACGGAGCCGTCAGGTCCTCGACGATCGGGGCCAATGGGGCGGTCAGGTCCTCCACGATCGGCGCCAGCGGGGTGGTGACACCCTCGATGACCGGGACTAGCGGCGCGGTCAGATCCTCCACGATCGGCGCCAACGGAGCCGTCAGATCCTCGACGATCGGCGCCAACGGAGCGGTGAGGTCCTCCACGATCGGCGTACAGCGGAGCTCGGTGCACGGTACCCTCGACGACCGGGGCCAGCGGAGCGGTCAGATCCTCGACGATCGGCGCCAGCGGAGCGGTCAGGTCCTCGACGATCGGGGCCAACGGAGCGGTGAGGTCCTCCACGATCGGAGTAAGCGGAGCCGTCAGGTCCTCGACGATCGGCGGCAGCGGAGCGGTCAGGTCCTCGACGATCGGCGTGAGCGGGGTGGTGACACCCTCGACGACCGGGACCAGCGGCGCGGTCAGGTCTTCGAGGACCGGGCTGAGCGGAGCGGTGATGTCCTCGACGATCGGCGTGAGCGGAGCCGTCAGATCCTCGACGATCGGCGCCAGCGGAGCGGTGAGGTCCTCGACGATCGGAGTAAGCGGAGCCGTCAGGTCCTCGACGATCGGCGTAAGCGGAGCGGTCAGGTCCTCCACGATCGGCGTGAGCGGAGCGGTCAGATCCTCGACCACCGGAGTCAGCGGAGCCGGTCAGATCCTCCACCACCGGAGCCAGCGGAGCCGTCAGATCCTCAACCACCGGAGCCAACGGAGCCGTCAGATCCTCGACCACCGGAGCGAGCGGAGCCGTCAGATCCTCAACCACCGGAGCCAGCGGAGCCGTCAGATCCTCGACGACCGGCGCCAGCGGAGCGGTCAGATCCTCGACCACCGGAGCGAGCGGAGCCGTCAGATCCTCAACCACCGGCGCCAACGGAGCGGTGATGTCCTCCACCACCGGTGCCAGCGGAGCCGTCAGATCCTCAACCACCGGAGCCAACGGGGCCGTGACGTCCTCCACCACCGGTGCCAGCGGAGCGGTCACGTCCTCAACCACCGGGCCAACGGAGCGGTCACATCTTCGACGACCGGGGCCAGCGGAGCCGTCAGATCCTCCACCACCGGAGCCAACGGAGCCGTGATGTCCTCCACCACCGGTGCCAGCGGAGCGGTCACGTCTTCAACCACCGGGCTAAGCGGGGCGGTCACATCTTCGACGACCGGCGCCAGCGGAGCCGTCACGTCCTCGACCACCGGGCTGAGCGGGGCGGTCGTGTCCTCGACCACCGGCGCCAGCGGAGCCGTCACGTCCTCGACCACCGGGCTGAGCGGCGCCGTCGTGTCCTCGACCACCGGCGCCAGCGGAGCGGTCGCTTCCTCGACCACCGGGCTGAGCGGCGCCGTCGTGTCCTCGACCACCGGCGCCACCGGAGCGGTCACTTCCTCGACCACCGGGCTGAGCGGCGCCGTCGTGTCCTCGACCACCGGAGCCAACGGAGCGGTCGCTTCCTCGACCACCGGGCTGAGCGGCGCCGTGGTGTCCTCGACCAACGCCGCCAGCGGTGCGGCGGGCTCGTCGGCCACCGGAGCCGCGTCGACCGCATCCTCGACCGGAGCCGTCACCGGGGCGGCGGGCTCCTCGGGAGCAACGGTCTCGACTGCGTCCTGGATCGGCGCCGTGACCGCCGCGGCCACCTCTTCGACCGCCGGCACCGCGGGCTGCTCGACAGCGGCGGGGCTCGGCGGCGGACCCTGCTCCACCGGGGCCGCCGGCACGTCGACGACCGCGGCGAGGGTCTCCTCAACGGCCGCGGGGCTCGACGCCGGCTCGGCCGGGGCGGCCGGCTGCTCGGCGGCGGGCGCCACCGGCTCCTCGGCGGCGGGGGCCGCGGGCTCCTCGGTGGCCGCAGCGCTCGGTGCCGGGGCAGGCTCTGCCGGGGCGGCCGGCTCCTCGACCGGTGCGGCCGGCTCCTCGGCGGCCGGGGCCGCGGGCTCCGGGGCTGGGGCACTCGGCGGCTCGACGGGCGCCGCCGGGGCTGGGGCGCCGGCTCGACTGCCGGGGCGGGTGCGGGCGGCTCGACCGGAGCGGGCGCGGGGCTCGGCGCCAGGGCCTGCTCGACCGGCGCGACCGCGGCCGGGAGCGCTTGCTCGACCGGAGCGGGGACCGGAAGCCCCTGGCCGAACGCCGGGCCGGCGGCGGTCAGCCCAATCGCCACAGCGGCGAGCCAGAGCAGCACAAGCGCACGACAACGTTGGAGTCGCGGACTCCGTCGGCTTGCGGGTGTCGCTGAGAGCCTCACTGGCGGCTGCCTGGGGCGCCGAGAACGCGCTCTTCGCACGGAGTCCGGCGCCTGAACCTAGCAACCAACTTGCCCGATATCGGGCGATTCGCCAACACGATTTACGCTTCGTACGCAACAGGGCCCAAAGAGCTTTTGTCGCTATTTGCGGCTTTTTTCCATTTTGACCGCATGTGGCGATCGCGATTCGGGGGTTTGTAGAGCGCCCGACGCGCACGTCCGGCGCAGGGCGAAAGCAGGCCGGGACGGGGCGGAAAGCAGGGCGCAAAGAAGAGCGCAAGCCGATCCAAAGCGAACGCGCGTTCCCGGTCCAAAGCGAACGCGCGTTCCCGCCCCATCTCAGCCGTCGACGACCGTCGCCGCACCCCCGCGACGCGGGTCTCCCCCGCCGCTCAGCTCACCCGTCTCAGGGTTCCGGGCGACCGCCTGCACGCCGCCGAAGAACAGGTTCTGCTCCGACCACCGGCGCACCGCCCAGTCCGAGCTCTCCAGGCGACCCAGCGCGTCCTCGTCGACCCCCGGCTCGGCGTCCAGCTCGCGGCCCTCGACGTGGATCCTCGGCCGCGACACGGCCTCCTGGGCGGGCAGGCCGCCGTCGACCACCCCCATGATCGTCTGCAGGATCGCCGAGCGGATCCGGTTGGAGCCCGCGCTGCCGAGCGCGATCTCGGGCCGGCCGTCGCGCAGTACCACGGTCGGGGCCATCATGCTGGGCACGCGCGCACCGGGCTCGTGCAGGTGGTACCCGAGCGGGTTCAGGTCCTCCTCGCCGAGCATGTTGTTGAGGTGCATGCCGGTCCCCGGTACCACCACTCCCGAGCAGGAGCCGTTGGAGCAGGTGACCGTCGCGCAGGCGCCCTCCGCATCCATGACCGCAATGTGGGTCGTATTCCCCAATCCGGCGCGCCCCGCCGAGCCGGGCCGTTCGGGCCCCCCGAGGGCCGAGCGCACCTCGGTGGCCACGGTGTCGAGCGCGTCCTTGGCCAGAAAGCGCTCGAGATAACCCTCAGTGGCCAGGCCCTCGAGGAACTCCTCGTCGCGGGCGCGGTTGGTGGAGGCCATCACCTCGGCGATCAGCGCCGGGTCGAGGGGGTGGTCGAGGCGCTCGAGGATGCCCAGAGCGTCGGCGATCAGGATCCCGCCCGAGGAAGGCGGCGGATTGGTCAGCACCTGGCGGCCGCGATAGGCCACACGCGCCGGGTCCCGCTCTATCACCCGGTAGGAGGCCAGGTCCTCCCGCGTCAGCAGCCCCCCGCGCTCGAGCACCCAGTCGCTGCACGCCCGGGCCACATCGCCCGAATAGACGAAGTCCGGCCCCTCGGCGCCCAGGCGGTCGAGCAGGGCGCCCAACTCGGGAAAGCGAAAGCGCTCGCCCTCCTCGAGTAGCCGCCCGCCCGGTGCATAGAGCTCCGAGCTGACGGGACCGGCGCGAAAGATCGGCTCGAGGACCTTGAAGAGAAAGGCCTGCATGGGCACGACCTCGACCCCGTCGCGGGCCGCGTTCGCGGGCCTCGCGGTGAGGTCGGAGAGCGAAAGCGAGCCGAAGCGCTCGAGAGCCTGGGTAAGGCCCAGCGTCGTGCCGTAGGCGCCGCACGACGAGGGCCCCACGTTAAAGCGCTGGACCGCGTCATCGGAGAAATGCACATCGATCGGCTGCAACGCGGCGGGCTCGGGGCCTTTGCGTCCCCGTCCCGGCGCAGCCACGAAGAAATCGAGCAGGTGATCGTCGCCGCCCGCCGTGTGGACCAGCATGAAGCCGCCCGCTCCCGGCCCGGTGAGCGGCGACTCCGCGACGAAGGACATCAGGACGCAGGCCACCGCGGCGTCTACGGCGTTTCCGCCCTCGCGGAGCACATCGGCTCCCGCCTCCGCGGTCAGCGGATGGCCGGCTGCGACCACCCCTCTCATGGTGGGCGAGCGTAGCGGGCTAGCGCGGTATGAATTCAGGCACGTCGACGTCGGCGAGCATGCGCGCGCCCGAGCGCCCGCGTCGCACACGCGGCTCGGCGTCGGCGGGGATGCGCGACCGCCCCGACTCGGCGCTCCAGTCCTCGCGTGGAGCGGACCTGTGGGTCGGACGGTCGCCGTAGCCGGTCGCCACGACGGTGACCCACGCCTGGTCGTCGATCCTCTCGTCGACCATGGCCCCGAAGATGATGTTGGCCTCGGGATGGGCGGCCTCGGCCACCGCCTTGGCCGCCTCGTTGACCTCCCAGAGCGAGAGGTCGCGGCCGCCGGTGACCGACAGCAGGATCGAACGGGCGCCCTCCAGCGACGTCTCCAGCAGAGGCGACTCGATCGCGTGCTCGACCGCGTCCATCGCCCGCTGGTCGCCGGTTCCCATGCCGATTCCGAGCAGGGCCTGCCCCGCGCCGGCCATGATCGTGCGAACGTCGGCGAAATCCAGGTTGATGAGCCCCGGGAGCGTGATCAGGTCGGAGATTCCCTGCACGCCCTGGCGCAGCACGTCGTCGGCGACCCGGAAGGCCTCGACCATCGAGGTCGACCGGTCGAGCACCGTCAGCAGGCGCGCGTTGGGGATCACGATGAGGGTGTCCACCTCGCGTGCCAGGTCCTCGACCCCCACCTCAGCCTGCTCGCTGCGCCGCGCGCCCTCGAACGAGAACGGCTTCGTCACGATGCCGACCGTGAGCGCGCCCACCTCGGAGGCGATCCGCGCCACCACGGGCGCCGCGCCCGTACCGGTGCCGCCGCCGGCGCCGGCGGTCACGAAGACCATGTCGGAGCCCTTGAGCAGGCTCTTCAGGTGGTCGTAGTCCTCCACCGCCGCGGCGCGCCCCAGCTCGGGGTTGGAGCCCGAACCCAGCCCGCGTGTGATCTCGTTGCCGATGTGAACGCGTTGGGACGCGGCGGACTGCTCGAGCGACTGGGTGTCCGTGTTGACGGCCATGAACTCGACGCCCTCGATCTCGGCCTCGATCATGCGGTTCACAGCGTTCACACCGGCGCCGCCGACGCCCACGACGCGCAGCACGGGCTCGGTCACGCGGCCGGCCGACGGCATTCCGTACGCGGGCGCCTCGGGTTCGTAGGACTCGCGCTCCGACACCGGCTCGGGGGCCTTGTCGAGGATGTTCTCGGGGATGTCGGCCGAGAAGACCGAGCGCAGGCGGTCTTCCGGCGAGGGGGTGCCCTCGTAGCGGCTCAGACCGCGCTCGGCGTGAGCCTCCTGCTCACGCCGGCGCGCGCGCTCCTCGGCGCGGCGAGCGGCTTCGGTGGCGCGCTGGTCGAAGGAGCGCTCGGGGCGCGGCTCGGGCTCGGGCTCGGGCTGCCGCGGCTCGGCGGGCGGGCGCCGCCGGCGCTCGGTCTCCGCCTGCTCCTCGTCCTCGGTCTTACGGAAGAGCTGGGCCAGGGGTCCCTCGCGCATGCTCGCCCTCTTACCGCTCTCCATTGGCCAGGACCTCCTCGGCTAGCTGACGGTAGGCGTAGGCCGCCTTGCCGTCCGGGTCGTACTTCAGCACCGACATTCCCTTCACCGGAGCCTCGGCGAAACGAACGGTCTTGTTGATGCGCGAGGCGAACACGCGGTTCCCGAAGTTCTCCTCCAGGATCTCGATCGCCTCCTTGGCGTGCACCGTCCGGTTGTCGACGAGCGTAGGCAGGATGCCCTCGATCTCGATGTCGGGGTTCAGCTCTTCGCGGACCATCGACAGCGTGTTCTGGAGCTGAATCAGGCCACGCATGGATAGATACTCGCACTGCACGGGGACGATGACCTTCTGCGACGCGGTGAGAGCGTTGATCGTGAGCAGGCCCAGGCTCGGCGGAGTGTCGATGAAGATGAAGTCGTAGTCCTCGAGAATCGGGGCCAAGGCCTTCTTGAGCGCCCGCTCACGGCCGATCATCGTGGACATCGCGATCTCGGCCCCGGCCAGGTCGATCGACGCGCAGGCCACGTCCACCTCGCGCTTGCGTATCACCTCGCGGATCGAGACCCCGTGCACCAGGACGTCGTACATCGACAGCTCCAGCGTGTCGGGATCGATGCCCTGGCTCATCGTGAGGTTGCCCTGCGGATCGAGATCCGTGCAGAGCACCCGGTGGCCGCGCTCGACGAAGGCGGCGGCGAGGTTGAGGGTGGTGGTCGTCTTGGCGACACCCCCCTTCTGGTTCGTGAAGGCGATGACCTTGGCCTGGGGGTCCATACGCAGTGCCTATTCGCACGCGCGCTAGCGATTCCTTCCGGCGGGTGCGGTATGGCGGAGGGGGTTCTGAGGCAGCCCTCAGCAGGCGGCTCGGGCCAGCCGGCTGACGCAGACCGGCGGTACGCGGCCCACCCGCACTCGGGCGGCCGCGACATTGCGGCGGTCCCTCGGCTCGGGGGAGTCCGTGTAGACGACCGCGAGGTTGCGCGAGATTCCCGGCCGGGTCAGGCGCATGCGGATCTTCGAGGTGACGCTGCGGCCGGGCCGGAGGCTGGCGATCCGGCAGTACAGGACGATCTTCGTCTGGCACCGCCTTCCGCGCACTCCCGCGGAGACCACGCGCGCACCCCGAGAGGCGGCGTCGGCGACCACCACGCCCTCCGCCGTGGCATCGCCGATGTTGCGCACGGTGATCCGGTAGGTGACTGCCTCGCCGGCTGAGACCACGGGGCGGCCGGGGGTCTTGCTCACCACCAGGTCGGGATCCGGGCCGCCCGGGATGTGATTGGGCCCCGGCGGCTCGACGGGAATCGGCACGGCGGCGAGCGAATTCGTGAACCGGCAGCGCTCGCGCGGCCGGTCGCGCGTGAGGGTCACGAGGACGCGACCTTCGATCGCCGGGACGGTGCGCCCGTTGCAGACCACCTCGACGAGCGACCAGTTGCGGCGCGCGAGCGACCCGGGCTCGAGCTCTTGGATCACATAGGCGCCGAGCGGCAGATCGTCCGTATCCGAGCCCCTCGCGCGCGCCGGCTCGCCCGAGCGCTCCGTGGTCACGGACTTGCGGTAGCGGGTCTCGGGGTCTCCCACGGGCCAGATAACGAATCCCGTAGTCGTCACCCCTCCGAGGGTGACCTTGTCGATCTGGATCTCCCCGGCGCCCTGGAAGCTGTTCTCGAAGGTGCAGGTGGCCCCGGCGCCAGTGGTGATCGTGACCTCGGCCTCCCCGGGGTTCGGCAGGACCTGGCCGTCGCAGATGACGTCGTCGAGGCGCCACCGCCCGCGGCGACTCTGTGGCAAGCGCTCGTCGAGGCGATATCGGCCGGGGGGCAAGGTGACCGGGCTCGGCTGCGCATCCACCGCCACCCGCTCCTGCTCGGTGGTAGCGGTTGCCTTCACCGCGTCTCCCCCACCCGCCGGCCTGACCGTGAAGTCGAAGCTGCCGATGCCGCCCCGGGTGAGCTTGCGCAGAAACAGCTCGCCCGGTGCGACCTCGTTGACGTAGGTGCAGACGATGCGGTCGCCCGCCGCGAGGCTGATGTCGGCGCGCCCGGCGGGCAGGTCGATGGCGGCTGTGCTCGCTCCCTGGGCGGTGCAGCTCAGGTCGGCCAGCTGCCAGCCGGCCGGTACGCGCTCACGCACCGTCCACGGATCGTCTGTGGGACCGGTGGCGGCGCGGTAGAACGTCTGGCTCGCGGCCTTCCCGTTGTCGACGCGCAGGTTGAAGAGCCCGCCCTGATTGAAGCTGAGATTGCCGTCGAAGTTGAAGGTGTGGGTCGCCGGCTCGTCCGAGCGGATCTCCTTGCGAATCACGATCGTTCCGCTCGTGGGGGGCGGCCTCACGTAGTACGCGTAACAGAACACGTGCTCGGTCCCCTGCGGGTAGGAGATCCATTCCACGTTGTCTCCGTTTAGGTTGTCGACCGCGCAGCGCAGCGCCCCGAACCCGAACTCGCCGGGGAACTGCTGGTTGAGGATCGGGTCGGTCACGGTCCCGCCCTGGATCCAGAGGGAGCCGGTCCGAGCCGCGCGCTCGGCCTGGGCGGGGGTCAGCTCGATCGTGGTCGCGCCGTCGATGAACTGCCCGGTCGGGCGGCCGGCGTAGTCGCGCAGCGGCACCCGCGGCTGCGTGACGATGTTGGTGGCGTAGGGCGACGTGACGATCGACAGCGACCCCCACGGGCCCGAGACGGCCCGCGTGCGGTAGCCCGTGCCGAGCGTGAAGGTCCAGTCCGAAAGGGGGATGCAGTTCGGCTGGTAGGCGCTCTCGATCGCCGGGTCGATCGGCTGGCCGGCCGCGTAGCGGGTGTTCGCCCCGAGGTTGCGGAGGCTCTCCTGGATGTCGTTGCGCGCCCGGTTGGCGGTGATGTCCGTGTAGGCGGGGCATTCCCGGGCGACGACGGTGACGAAGCGATCGCTCCCCTTCCCGTTGGGCTGCTGAGCCAGAGCCGGGGAGGCCGCCGTCAGGGCGCCGACGAACGACAGCAGCGCGGCGATCCGTGCCATGCGCATCACGGGGCCTAGCTTAGGTGTTCAGTCGGGCGCACCCGTCGCCCATAGGCGCTCGTCCTCCCAGTGGCCGACGATCACCGCGTCGGGATCGTGCCCGCCTTCCTCCGCGCGACGCAGGGCGAGGAGCTGCAGGCGGGCGACGAGCGGGATCTGGGCCATCAGGTCATCCTCGGGCCGGGCCTGATCGAGCTCGCGCGTGTCGAGCCCCTCCGCGCGGGCTGCGTTGGCCAGCTGGCCGAGGAAGTCATCGCCGTCGCGACCGCTGCCCAGCACGATCAGCGCGTCGTCGGAGCCGAGTGGGACGGCCGACCCGTGCAGGAGGAACTCGGCGTCGTAGCCCTCGGCCGCCAGGCGCGCGGCCTCGCGCAGTTTGAGCGCGCCCTCGCGCGCGGTCACCGATCCTGGCCCCGAGCCGGTCAGCACGAGAAGGCGCGCGGGTTCGGGTAGCCCGTCCAGCCCTGGATCGGCGATGGCCGCCTCGGTCGCTTCGGCCGCTGCCATGACCGCCTCGGAGCCGAGACCCTCGGCTCCCAGCTCGGCGGCGATCAGAGCCAGCACCGCGAGCGCCGACGTGTAGCTGCGGGTGTAGGTGTGCGAGCCTTCCTTCGCGCCGGTCTCCACCGCCTCGGGCCACCCGACGCCCTCGGCGGTGATCGACACGGTCTCGGCGCCGAGGTCGAGAGCGCGCCGCCGGGAGGCCTGCGCGTATGCCGTCTCGCCGGTATGCGTCAGCACGACCACGGCGTCGCCCTTGCGCAGCGGCGCCCAGCGCGCGAACTCCATCGAGGAGGCAAAGCGAGCATCCACGCCGGCCCGGGCGAACATCGCCGCGCCGAGCTCGGCCGCGTGGAGGCTGGTGCCGGTGCCCACCAGCCAAACCCGATCGGCGCCGGTAAGGCGCTGGGCGTGGGGTTCGACGTCCAGACTGGCGAGGCGGCGCAGCTCGCCGGGCTGATCACGGATTGCACGTTCAAGCTCGGTCATCGCACGACGATAACCGGGACGGGCCGACCCCATGTACCGCGCGCTCGTCATCTTCGCCGCATTCCTGCTCTTCGCAGTGGCTGCTCCCGCGTCCGCGCAGGCCATCTGCCCGCCGCCGCTCCCCTACCCGGGGGACGACGCTTCGAAGACGAGCCTGGCCCGGTGGATGGCCACCGGCGCGGCCGCACGCCAGCTCCCGCCCGAGCTGCCCGTGATGGCCGCACTGGTGGAGTCGGGGCTCGCCAACGTGCCCGACGCCGACGGGGACTCGCTCGGCTTCTTTCAGATGCGCGAGCGCTACTGGAACCAGGGTGAGTACGCCGGCTACCCCGCCAACCCGGAGCTTCAGCTGGACTGGTTCGTCGACCACGCTCTCCTGGAGCGCTCGCGGCGCATCGCCAAGGGCCTCGGAACGACCGAGTACGAGTACGGCGAATGGATCGCCGACGTGGAGAAGCCCGCGGCTCAGTACCGGGGCCGTTACCAGCTGCGACTGGGCGAGGCGCGCGCGTTGATCGGCTCCTTTTGCACCGGAATCCCGGGAGACGCCTTTGCGGACGAGACTCCGCCCCTGCTGACCCTGGTTGGATCGCGGGCCCGGCGAGTGCTCGAGCGGCGCAGGGTGTCCGTGAAGGTGGACTGCGGCGCCGACGACTGCTCGCTCACCGGGCGCGGTGCGGTGAAGCTCTACACGGGCGTCTATCGGATCTCCGCGCGGCCGGTCGATCTGAAACCCGGCGAGAAGGCCGTGATGCGATTCCCCCTCGGCGCGCGAGCGCGCCGTGCCGCCCGCCGAGCGCTCGCGGGTGGCGCGCCGGTGCGGGCGCGAATCGCCGTGACCGCGGTCGACGGGAGTGCGAACGCTGTCACCAAACGCTGGACCGCGCGCCTGCGGGGCTGACGGCCAGGCACAATCGTGGGTCAGGTGTCCGCGCTCCTGGACAAGAGGCTCATCGTCGTGACCGGCAAGGGCGGCGTCGGCAAGACCACCGTGGCCGCGGCCCTGGGGCTCGCCGCCGCGCGCTCGGGCAAGCGCACGATCGTGGCCGAGGTCTCCGAGCAGGAACGACTGTCGAGGCTGTTCGGTCGCCGCGCGCTCGGTCATCGGGAGGGCAAGCTCGCGGACGGCCTGCACGGCATCTCGATCGATCCTGACCGGGCGAAGGAGGAATGGCTGCGCTATCAGCTCAAATCCTCCGCCTTGGCCGGGCTGCTCGGCGGAAGCCGCATCTTCCAGTACCTCACCGCGGCCGCGCCCGGGGTGGAGGAGCTGGTGACGATCGGCAAGGTCTGGGACCTCGCCCAGCTAGAGAGGCGCGTGGGCGGGACGCGCCCCTACGACCTGGCCATCGTCGACTCCCCGGCCACCGGCCATGGCGTGGCGCTGTTGCGCGCGCCGCGCACCTACGCGCAGATCGCGCGCGTGGGGCCGATCGCCAAGCAGGCCAGGAGCATCCACGAGTTCATCGCCGACCCGCTAACCACGGGCGTGGTGGCGGTCGCGCTGCCCGAGGAGATGCCCGTGAACGAGACGATCGACCTGCGGGCCAGCCTGCGCTCCGACATGGGCATGGACATCCAGGCGACCGTCGTCAACGGGGTTTTGCCCGACCGCTTCGGGGTCGCGGAAGCGAAGCGCCTGGCCGCCCTGGACGGGCGCCTCTCGGACGCCGCGCGAGACGCGGTCGCATCAGCGCTGTCCGAGCACGGTCGCGCCACCGAGCAACGCGAGCAGATCGGGCGGCTGAGCCGCAAGGCGGGCGGCCCGCTCGTGACCCTGCCCTTCCTCTTCGAGCCCGATCTCGGCCCCGCCGAGGTGAAGGAGCTCTCGGAGCGCCTGGAGTCCGGCCTGTGATCGAGAACTGGCTGAAGCGCAAGGAGGTGTGCATCTGCGCGGGATCGGGCGGCGTGGGCAAGACGACCACCTCCGCCGCGATCGCGCTGGGGATGGCGGCCCGCGGCAAGAAGGTGGCCGTGCTCACGATCGACCCCGCTCGCCGGCTGGCCAATGCCCTGGGCCTGCCCGAGCTGGGCAACGAGGAGCGTCGCGTGGAGGCGGACGTGTCCGGCGAGCTGTGGGCGATGATGCTCGACGCCAAGCGCACCTTCGACGAGCTGATCGAGTGGCACGCGCCCGACGAGGCCACGCGCGATGCCGTGCTCGGCAACCGCATCTATCAGGAGCTGTCGAGCGCCGTCGCCGGCTCGCAGGAGTACATGGCCATGGAGAAGCTCCACGAGCTGCACCAGGACGGCCGCTACGACCTGCTCGTGCTCGATACTCCGCCCACCCGCAACGCCCTCGACTTCCTCGACGCCCCCGCGCGGCTCTCCGCCTTCATCGACTCGCGCGCGCTCGCGTTCTTCCTCGCGCCGTCGCGTTTCGGCCTCCGGGTGCTGGGACGCGGAACAGGCGTGATCTTCTCGATCATGCAGCGCGCCACCGGTATCGATCTGCTCAAGGACCTGTCGGACTTCTTCGCGAGCTTCGGCGCCATGACCGAGGGGTTTCGCGAACGCGCGGAGCGAGTCAACCGGCTCCTGTGCGACCACCGCAGCGCCTTCGTGCTGGTCACCTCCCCGCGCCGCGACTCGATCGAGGAGGCGCGCTTCTTCCAGCGTCGCCTGGTCGAGTCCGATTTCCCCTTCGCCGGGGCGGTGGCCAACCGGGTGCATATGGGCGCCGAGGCCGGGGCGACGAGCGGGGAGCTCGAGAAGCTGGTCGGCGCGGAGCTGGCGGGCAAGGTGAACGATGCTGCGCGGGCGGAGGCCGGGCTGGCCGAGCGGGACCGCCGCAACCTCGATCAGCTCAAGCGCCGGCTGGGCCGAAAGCCGCTGATCGAGGTGCCCCTGCTGCAGGGCGACGTGCACGACCTCGACGGACTACGCCGGATGGAGGCGCACCTGTTTCAGACCGGGGCGGAGTAGTCCTCGGGATCGTCGTAGCCCCAGTCGGCCGAGGCGGTCACGCCTTCGAGGGGCGGCTGGGAGGCCACCGGCTCCAGCTCCGAGGTGTCCGGCTCCGGCTCCGGCTCGGGCTCCGGTTCCGGCTCGGGCTCCGCCTCGGGCTCTGGCGCGGCCCGAGGCTCCGGCTCCGGCTCGGGCTCGCGCCGCAGGTCCCGGGCCTCTATCTCACTTGAGGGGTCGGCCTCGGCCTCGAGCAGGATGTCGTCCGCCACGCCCTTGAGGTCGGTGTCGAGGTAGCCGCACAGCACGTCGCGCAGCAGCGCACGCAGGTGGGTCTCCACCTCGGCCACCAGCTCCCGCGGCTGGGATGGCCCGCGCGCTCCCGGCGCCCCGCCCATCACGAAGCGCTCCAGCGTCATCGCCGCCTCGACGCGAGCCTGCAGCCGCTTGCGGGCGCCCTCCTCCGCGCACAGCGCGGCGACCCTCGGCGCAAGCCCCGCCGCTCCCGCGTCGCTGGTGGCGTCGAGAAGGGCTCGGAGCCCGAGCAGGTAGTCCGAGAGCGCCTCGTCGTCGCGCATGCGCTCGCAGCCCATCTCGAAGCGCCGCAGCGCCCAGGCCACGGTCTGGGGCGGGTCGGAGCCGTCGAGAACGGCGAAGAAGTCGCGAAACCCGGCGACCTCGGCCTGAGGCAGGACCCACGTCGAGGCGTCGGCTCCCTGCATGCCCCGCCCCACGGGCAGCGGCCGCCACTCACCCTCGTCCCTGCGCTGCCAGGCCGGCGCTCCGAGGCTGACGAACCCCGGCGCCCAGAGCCTCAGAGCGGTCACCACGTCGCCGAAGCGCTCGCCGGCCTCGACGGCGGATATCTCCTCGCCGGCAGGGGCATCGCGCTCCAAGAGGCACAGCACCGCGGGGTCGCCGCCGTCCTCGGCCCACACCGCCTGCGGCGGCGCGTCGACGAGCTCTCCGCGGGCCAGCGCCAGGCCCCCGCCGAGGTCGACGCGGTCGGCCTCCATCGCCGCGCCGTGTAGCGGCGCCACCACCTGCACGGTGGCCGTGTCGCGGTATAGCGTCGCCTCGACCTCGCCGTACACGCGCTCGAAGCGCTCCTCGGGGAACCCGAAGCTGGTCGCGTCCTCGTAGAGGCGGATGAGCATCGCCTGCAGGGCCGGCTCGGCCTGCTCGCCGCGCAGGCCGTTGACGCGCAGCCAGAGAGCCGCACCAGCGCCGAGCTCCTCCGCCGCGCGCTCACAGGCCTCGAGCTCCCGCAGCGACGCCCAACGCTCGGATATGAACGCCGCAATGCGCGGCTTGTAGCGATAGAGGGCGGGGCCGCGGCTACCTCCCTCGCCGAGCACGTCGAACTCGACCTCGGCGCCCGCGCGCAGCTCGTCGGTCAGGAGCGCCGCGGATTCGAGGGCGAAGTCCCTCAGCGCGTCGTGCAGCAGGCGATTCCGCATACCGGGCGGGTTCGCGCCCGCCGCTCGTGATCCTCCATCCGTCATCCTGGTGCGTAGAACCGATATGGCGCGCAGCACCATCGCTCCCGAGCTCGACGCCTCCTACGAGCTCTGCCGGCGGCTCCACCGCCGCTTCGATCCCACCTACTACTGGGCCACCCGGCGCCTGCCCGATGACGTGCGGCCGGCGGTGCACGCGCTCTACGCCTTCGTCCGCACCGCGGACGAGATCGTGGACGGACCCGCTCGGCCGCCCGACCCCCGGGCCCGGCGGGCCGCGCTGGCCCGCTGCGAGGAGGAGCTGGTGCGTGCCAGGGCCGGCTGTCGCTCCCGCGACCCAGTGGTCACCGCTTTGGTCGATGCCGCCGAGCGCCACGACCTGCCGCTGGGCGAGCTCGACCTCTACTTCGAGTCGATGCGCGCGGACTGCGACTCGGTCCGCATCGAGACCTGGGCCGAGCTCGAGGGCTACATGCTGGGCAGCGCCGGCTCGGTCGGACGCATCCTCGCGGTCCTGCTCGACGTTCCCCGCGAGCAGCGCGAGAGCTTCGTGTGCCTGGCGCTGGCCTTCCAGCTGACGAACTTCATCCGTGACGTGCGCCAGGACTGGGAGCTCGACCGCGTCTACCTGCCCGCCGAGGACCTCGAGCGCTTCGGGGTGTCCACCGCGGAGATCGCCCGGCGCGAGCCGAGCGCCGGCTTTCGCACCCTGCTCGCGCTCCAGGTCGGCCGGGCGCGTGCCCTCTTCGACGACAGCTCGCCCGCCGCGCAGGCGGTGAGCCCGCGCGTGCGCCGCGGGATCCTCATGGCGCGCAGCGTCTACGGCGCCGTGCTCGACCGCGCCGAGCAGCTGAACTTCGACGTGCTGCGCCACCGTACCGAGCTGCCGCCGTGGCGAATGGCCGAGGCGGTCGCACAGGGGCTGAGGGCACGCGTGTGACCCGGCGGGCCACCCTGCGCGGCGCGGAGCGCACCCCGATAGAGGACCGCAGCGCCGACGTGCTGGTGTGTGGAGCGAGCTTCGCCGGGCTGGCGGTCGCTCGTGAGCTGTCGGGGAGCGGCGCCGACGTCCTGCTCGTCGACCGCTACGAGATCGGCGACCGGCAGACCTCGGCGTGCGCGGCGCCGCTGCCCTGGCTCGAGGCGCTCGGGTTGACCGCGGCCGTGCGTCAGGAGCTTCCCTGCATGAGCTTCCATACGCCGCACGGGTCGGTCCGCTACCGGCTCCCATGGAGCTGGGGGGCGTTCGACTATCGCGAGCTCTGCGAGCTGCTGTTCGAGGCCTGCGACGCCCGCTTCGAGATCGCCAAGGTCGCGGGCCGACGCGGCGGCGCCGTTCGGACCGACCGCGGCGAGCTCCACGCCCCGCTCGTGGTCGACGCCCTCGGCTGGCGGCGCGTGCTGGCCCGCGAGGGACACCAACCACCCGAAGCTCCGCTGTCGCGCGGCCTGGAGGTGCATCCCGACGGCGGAGGCCAGGACCTCGACGTGTGGATCGACCGCTCGCTGGTCCGCAGCGGCTACGGGTGGAGCGTCCCGGCCGGCGCCGAGCAGCGCGTCGGGGTCGGCTCCTATGAGCCTCGCGACCACGTGAGGCGACCCACGGTCGCGCTGGCCGGTCGCCTGGGCCGGCCCGCGGTGCGCTACCAGGGCAACTGGTTCCCCCACCGCCTGCGCCGAGCGGCCCAGGACGGCGTGTTCTTCGTAGGCGACTCGGCCGGGCACTGCTTTCCGCTCTCGGGCGAGGGCATCCGCACCGCCCTCTATTTCGGCATCGCATGCGGGCGCGAGCTGTGTGCGGTGCTGGCCGGCGAGCGCTCGCGCGACGATGCGCTGCGGAGCTACGCCGCCTTCAGCGCCGGGCACGCCCGTGCCTTCGGCCTCGCGCTGGGCCTGCAGAGGCTCATACCGCGGCTCCCTCCGCGGCTGCTCACCGCCGGTCTCAGGGCGTTCGGGCGCGAGACGCTGGTGCAGCGCTCCTTCTGCTGGTATCTCGACCAGGCTTCGCCGAGCTACGCGGCGGCGCCGGCCGGCGCGCAGTCGCGCACACCGAGCCACTCGCTGCCGTAGGCGCGCATGTCGTCGATGAGGGGCACAAGCGCCTCGCCCTTCGGCGTCAGCGAGTACTCCACGCGCGGCGGGACCTCGGGGTAGGTGTGGCGCTCGAGGATGCCCTGCTCCTCGAGGCCGCGCAGGCGCAGCGACAGCGTCCGAGGGCTGATCCCGGCCAGTGAGCGCTCGAGCTCGCAGAAGCGGCTGCGGCCCTCGGCCAGATCACGAATCAGGAGAATCGTCCACTTCCCGCAGATGATGTCGGCGGTGGCACAGACGGGGCATGTGGGATCCGACATAGACTCTCATTCTACTCAAGGCTTCACAGAATGAAGTGAGCCCGGCGGCTCCCGCTCCGCCGGGACTCATACCCGTCCTTCAGGAAACTCTCAGCCGCCCAGGGCGTTCAGGATGCCGCTACCGCCGCTCGAGCCGCTGCTCGAGGCCGGGCCGTTGACGCGCCCCTCGCTCGGCTGTACCAGCACCCAGCCCGCTCCCGCGAACGACATCTGGATCGACTCACCGGAGCCGCGTCCGATCAAGTTCTTGAGCTTGACGTCCGTCTTGATGCCCGTCTGCACGCTCGACGCCCAGGTGATCGCCGCCTGGGGGTCGGCAAACGTGGGGGCGTCACCGGTGTTCAGCAGCACGGGCGGGCCGTCGGAGATGATCGCCACCCAGCCGCTGCCTTGGAGTGCGGTGTTGAACAGGCCGCCACCCATCATGCCGCTGGCTCCCTCGACGCGCCGGATGTCCCAGTCGATGCCGGAGTCGAACGCCAGCAGGTTCTGGCCGTTGACGGTGATCGCGTCGTTCTCGAGGTAGAGCAGATGGATCTCCTGGGCCGTGTCCGCCAGGAACACCTCGCCCGTTCCCGACATCTTCATGAGGGTGGTGCCCTCGCCGGAGACCGCCTTCTTGAGCATCCGGCTCATGCCGCCGGAGCCGGCGTGCTCGAAGGCCACGTCGCCCTGATAGGCGACCATCGAGCCGGCCTTGGCCTGGATGGTGATCTCTTTGAGGCTCACCTTCAGCAGCTTCGAGTTCTGAAGGGCGAAGGCCTCCCCCGACTGCGTCTCTTGGAACTCACCGAGTGTGCTTCGCACGTCCAACTCCTTCTCATGTATTCGTGCCTACTTGCTCTTCGGCAAAACCATTGCACTTCTGTAGCGCCAGATACTCTCCGCTCTCCTTGATCCGCCGCGCCGCCTCACTGGTCCTCCTGAGCTTCGCGGTCGCGACTCCTGCCGCGCATGGCGCCGACCCCATCATGCCGCTCAGCGAGGTGCGGCCGGGAATGCAGTGCACCGGCCTGTCGGTGGTCCGGGGCACCGCGATCGCGAGCTTCGGCGTGGAGGTGATCGACGTGATCGCCGACGACCCGGCCGCCGGCGGGCCGCGCATCCTCATCCGCGTCTCGGGTCCCGCGGTGGACTCGACCGGCGTGGGACCCGGCTTCTCCGGCTCTCCGATCCTCTGCGGCGGGCGCAACGCCGGAGCGATCTCCGAGGGCATCGGCGAGTACGGCAACAAGGTCGTGCTCGCCACTCCGATCGAATCCATCCTCAGCGCTCGCCCCAAGGCGGCACCCGCAAACGCGCGCCGGGCGCCCGGCCTCCTGCGCGCCGCCCGCCCGCTGGCCGGACCGCTCACCGTCTCGGGCATCTCGCTCGGGGCGCGGCGGCTGCTGACCCGGGCCGCCCGCCGAGTCGGGCTGTCCGTGCTCTCCGCGCCGCCGGGTCCCCAGGGCGGCTACCCCCCGCAGGACCTGCGGCCCGGGTCGACGGTGGCCGCCTCCATCTCGGCCGGCGACGTCGCGATCGGCGCGATAGGCACGGTCGCATATCGAGACGGCGACGCGATCTATGCCTTCGGGCACTCGCTCGACGGGCTCGGACGCCGTTCGCTGTTCATGCAGGACGCCTACGTGTTCAGCGTCATCGGCAACCCGCTCGGCCTCGCGGACCTCGGCGCGTCGACTTACAAGCTGACCTCCTCGGGTGGCCACGATGTGGGGGCGATCACCAACGACACGTTCTCGGCCATCTCCGGCAGGCTGGGTAGCCCGCCCGCCTCGATCCCCCTGAGGGTGACCGCGCGGCGCCGCGGGGGCGGCTCGTCCGTGACGCTCAACTCGCGCCTCGCCGACGAGCGCTCGCTCGGCTACGGCTCGGGTCTCTCCTTCGTGGCCCCGCTGGCCGCTCAGACGGCGCTCGACCGCCTGCTCGGCCACCTCGCGCCGGCCACGATCAGGCTCTGCACGCGCTACCGGGTCCGCCAGCGGCGCCGGCCGATGGGATTCTGCAACACGTACTTCGACGCCTTCGACGCCCTGTCGGCGGTGGCCGAGGCGGGTTCGCTGGTGGACGACTTCGACCTGGCGCCGCTGACCGTTCGCGGCGCCGCGGTGAGCCTTGCCGCCGAGCCGGGAGTGGTCGACGACGTGATCGTCGGGGCCGACGCTCCGGCTCGGGTGCGCAGCGGGCAGACAATGCGGGTGCGCGTGGCCCTGCGGCGCCGGGGCGGCCGTGGGCGCACCGTGAGCCTCCGAGTGCCGGTGCCGCGCGACGTGCGTCCGGGACGCCGCACGCTCGTTATCGAGGGCAACGGTTTCTCGTTCGGCGGCGACGAGATCGTCTTCGAGATCGTCGAGGAGCTGAGCCGCGGCCCGCGCCCGGCCGCGGCCGAGCCGCCCGTTCGGACGGCTCAATCCGAGCCCGGCAGTGTGCGCGAGCTGGCCCGTGAGCTGGCCGCCCTCGCGAGCCCGCGGGGCGTCACTGCTCGCTTTCGCGGCCGTTCGCCGCGCCTTGTCCTGCGCTCGGACGAGGTGCGCTACGACGGCCGCGCCGAGCTGGGCGTGCGGGTGGTCAAGCCGAAGCGCCGGTCGGGTCGCTGACCGCCGGCTCGTCGGCCTCCGCGCCGAACTCGTCGCCGAACACGGAGTCGACCGAGGTGTGGCGCTGTCCGTCCGCGCCCACCAGCAGCTTGAAGTCGTGCGGGTGGGTCGCGGCCTTGAGCGCGTCGTCCATGGCCACTCGTCCCGCCTGCACGTGGCCCAGCAGCGCCTGGTCGAAGGTCTGCATGCCGTAGTAGGCGCCCTCGAAGATGACCTCGGGCAGCCGACCGGTCTCCTCGGGGTTCACGATCATGTCGCGCACGCGACCGGTCATGCGCAGGATCTCGCAGGTCGCCACCCGCCCGTGGCGGTCGGGGGTGGGCACCAGGCGCTGCGACACCACCGCCTTCAGCGTCCCCGCGAGCATGGCGCGCGCCTGGCGCTGCTCGGCCTGAGGGAAGAAGTCGATGATGCGGTTGACGGACTCGGCCGCGTCGACGGTATGGATCGTCGAGAGCACGAGGTGGCCCGTCTCGGCCGCCGACAGCGCGGTGCGGACGGTCTCCTCGTCACGCATCTCGCCGACCAGGATCACGTCCGGGTCCTGGCGCAGCACGCGACGCAGGGCGCGCGCGAAGGTCGCGGTGTCCTCGCCCACCTCGCGTTGATTGATGATCGAGCGCTCGTCCCGGTGCAGGAACTCGACGGGGTCCTCGATCGTGACGATGTGCTTTGCGTAGTTCGAGTTGATGTGATGGATCATCGCCGCGAGCGTCGTCGACTTGCCCGAGCCGGTGGTGCCCGTCAACAGGATCAACCCGCGCTCCTCGTCGGCGATCTCGTCGATCACGGCGGGAAGCAACAACTCCTCGGCGGTCTTGATCTGAAACGGGATCGCACGACAGACGATCGAGACCGACCCGCGCTGCACGAAGGCGTTGACGCGAAAGCGCGCGACGCCGGGGATCGAATAGGAGAAGTCGACCTCGCGCTCGGTATGAAACGACTCGAGCTTGCCCTCGTCGGTGAGCATGTGGAACAGCGTGCGCTCGGTGTCCTCCGACCGCAGCGGCTCGGCACCCGGGATCGCCTCCAGCTTCCCGTGCCGGCGGATGATCGGGGGGGCGGGGACCTTGAGGTGGAGATCCGAGCCCTCGGTCTCGATCACCATCATGAGGGCGCTGTCGATGTCGAACATGCCCCTGGAATCGGCAGGCCACCCGCCCTGCTGAAGCCCGCGGTCTGCGGCCTGGACCCCGGGCCTGCGCTAGGCGACGTCGCGCAGCTTCTGCGCTTCGGCCAGGGACTGCAGCTTCTTGAGCGACTGGTTCTCGATCTGGCGAATGCGCTCGCGCGTGACGTTGAAGGTGCGCCCCACCTCGTCGAGCGTGCGCGGGTGCTCGCCGCCGAGGCCGTAGCGCAGCTCGAGCACACGACGCTCGCGGTAGGAGAGGTTCTCGAGCGCCTCGCGCAGCGCTTCCTTGGTGAGGATCTCCGCCGCCCGCTCGTAGGGCGACTCGGCGCGCTCGTCGGCGATGAACTGGCCGAACTCCGACTCCTCCTCGTCGCCCACCGGCTTCTCGAGCGACACCGGCGCCTGGGCCGAGCGCTTGATCGACTCGACCTCCTCGGGCTCGATCCCGGTGTGCTCGGCGATCTCCTCCGGGGTGGGCTCGCGGCCGAGCTCGGTGACCAGCTTGCGCTCGGCGCGACCGATCTTGTTGAGCTTCTCGACCACATGCACCGGGATGCGGATCGTGCGCGCCTTGTCGGCCAGCGCGCGGGCGATCGCCTGTCGGATCCACCAGGTGGCGTAGGTCGAGAACTTGAAGCCCTTGCGGTAGTCGAACTTCTCGGCGGCGCGAACCAGGCCGAGCGTGCCCTCCTGAATGAGGTCGAGGAAGGGCAGGCCCTGGTTGCGGTAGTTCTTGGCAATCGAGACCACCAGGCGCAGGTTGGACTCGACCATCTTCTGCTTGGCGTCGAGGTCGCCGCGCTCGATGCGCTTGGCCAGGTCGACCTCTTCCTGCGCGGTGAGCAGGCGAACCTTCCCGATGTCCTTCAGGAACAGCTGAAGGGAGTCGGTGGTCATGTCCGGCTTGAGGTCGATGGCCGCCTTCTTGCGGCGGCTGCGCCGGTCGACGGCGCGCTCGACCTGCGGTTCCGCGGCGGTCGGATCGTCCTCGACCAGATCGATCTCGCTCTTCTCGAGGTAGCCGTGCAGTTCCTCGATGTCGCCCTCGTCGATGTCCACCTCGGCCAGCGCGGTGGCCACCTCGGCGTAGGTCAGCACTCCGGTCTGCTTGCCCTTTGCGAGGAGCAGTCTGACCTCTTCGAGCTCTTGCAGTTCCGCTACAGACATTTTGTTCCTTGGACTGGAGCAGGGCCCGGCACGCTGGTGCCGGGCCCAGTCAAACAAGCGATGTACACACTAAAGCTACACACGGCGAAGTCAATCGGCCGAAACCGGAGTTTCCGGGCTCGCGCGGGAGCCGTGACTGCTCACACGATAGTCCCTGTCAGTGCTGTTGTCCCCTATCCGGGTCGTACCCGAAACCTCCCTACCTGCGGCTCCTTTTTCCGGTGTACCCGGGCCCGTCACGTCTAGACTGGGCGCGCATGGCGGACGACGGAGGCGTACTCGGGAACCTTCCCCGCTCGCGGCCCGGACGGCGCAGCGACAAGCGTGCGGCGGCGCCGGGCAGCGTTCGCCCGGAGCCCGCCGAGGCGCCCGAGCAGCCCGACCCGGAGGGGCCCACGGGCACCGGATCCGTCGGCGGGGTCGCGCGAGCGGTGACCTCGCTCGCCGGCGGCGGCGCCCGCGCAGCGCACGGCATCGCACGGGAAGTGCTCCGGCGCCTACCCCGTCCGTAGCGTCGTTCAGGTTATCCTTGCCGCGCCCATGCCGACCAGCGCAAGGGAAGCACCTCGCTGTCTCATCGTGGACGACCACCCGGTCGTCCGAGCGGGGGTTCGGGCCGTGCTGGAGAAGGCATTCGCCGGCCCCGACATCAGCGACGCCGGATCGCTGGACGACGCCGCCGACGTCTTCAACGGCCAGTCTCCGGACGTGGTGATCGTCGACCCCTGGCGAGCCGGCGTGGACGTGGGCGAGGTCGTGAGCCGGCTGCAGGGCGATCACGGCGCGCCGATCGTGATCTTCACGTCCGACGGCGGCGCCCGGATGCTCAGCGACGCGCTCAAGGCGGGAGTGAAGGGCTACGTGCGCAAGGACTCACCGTCGGAGGATCTCGTCCGCGCCGTGGAAGCCGCCCGCGCGGGTGAGTTCTACGTCGATCCGGGGCTGTCCTCGACGCTCGTGCTCGACGAGGGCGACCGGACGCTGAGCGCTCGCCAGCGCGAGATCCTGCAGATGCTGGCCGACGGCATGCAGACCGACGCGGTGGCCGGTCAGCTCGGCCTCTCCACCGAGACCGTTCGCACCCATACCAAGCGGATCCTCGCCAAGCTCGATGCCTCCACCCGCACCCAAGCCGTGGCCATCGGCATTCGCCACGGACTGATCGAATAGCCGGCGCTCGCCGCCCGTGGCGGAGCTCATCTCGATCGACGAGGCGCGCGGCCGGGTGCTGGAGGCCGTGCATCCACTCGAGATCGAGGACGTGGCGCTCGCCGAGGCGCTGGACCGCGTCGTGGCGAGCGACATCGAAAGCCCGCGGGACGTGCCGCCGTTCGACAACTCGGCCATGGACGGGTTTGCCGTGCGGGCCGGCCCGCCGGCCGAGCTCGAGGTGATCGGCGAGTCGCGCGCGGGACGGCCGTCGCCCGCCGAGGTCGGCCCCGGAAGCGCGGTCCGCATCTCGACCGGCGCGGCCCTCCCGGCCGGCGCGACTGCCGTGGTGCCGGTGGAGCAGGCGCGCGCACTTGACGGCTCCGGCGGGCGGGTGAGGGTCGATGCCGCGGCAGAGGGCGCCAACGTCCGCCGCGCCGGGGAGGACGTGCGCGCGGGAGAGGTGGTCCTGCGCCGGGGCGCCGTGCTCGGTCCCGCCGAGCTGGGAGTGGCGGCCTCGGTCGGACGCGACGTACTGGCCTGCGCCCGGCGGCCGAGAGTCGCGGTGCTCGTGACGGGAGACGAGCTGGCCGAGCCTGGCGAGGCTCTCGGGCCGGGGCGCATCTACAGCTCGAACGCGTTCGCCCTCGCCGGGCTGGTGGAACGGTCTCGCGCGACGCTGGTGCTCGGCTCGACCGTTCGTGACACCGTCGAGTCGACCCGCGAGGCGCTCGCGGGCGCGCTCGCCGAGGCGGACGTGGTCTGCGTCTCGGGCGGCGTGTCGGTGGGTCGACACGATCACGTCAAGCCCGCGCTGCACGAGCTGGGGGTAGCCGAAAGCTTCTGGGGAGTTGCGCTCCGCCCCGGCAAGCCGACCTGGTTCGGCGTCCGCGACCACACGCTGGTCTACGGGCTGCCCGGGAACCCGGTGTCGGCGATGGTCACCTTCCAGCTGTTCGTACGCCCCGCGCTCGCGGCGCTCCAGGGAGGCGCAGGTGCCTCTCACGCGGGTGTCCGCCGTCCTCGATGACCCCGTCCCTCTTCTGCCGCGGCGCGAGCAGGCCGTTCGGGTGCGGCTGTCCGCGCGGGATGACGGCTGGCACGTCGCCGTCACGGGCGAGCAGGGGTCGCACATGCTGACCTCGATGCTGGGAGCGGACGGCCTCGCGATGGTCGCCCCCGGTGAGGGCAAGGCCGTGCCGGGCTCGCCGGTCGAGGTGGAGCTCCTTTGAGACCGCGCGACCCGCGCCGCCTGCTCGTACGCCGCCGCCACGCGCGGGCAAAGGTGTCGATCGTCTCGACACCGCAGCCGGGCCACGGGGCCGACGGCAGCGTCGGGTCCAAGCAGGTGGCGGAGGTCACGCTGCCCTGCGCGGAGCTCGACCGGATCTGGTCGGCCGAGCACCTCGAGCGCCTCGCGCGCACCTACTGGCGCTTTCTGTCGCGGGTGTCGCTCGGAGTCCTGCGCGTGCTCTACACGGATACGTCACGGGAGGTCGTCGTCGTCACACGTCCCTTCGTGCTCCTGCGCTTTCGCGCGCCCGAGTATGAGACCGAGCCATTGCGCGGCTCGGTCACCTGGCGCATCGAGCGGGGCCTGCTGGTGGCCCCGAGCGGCCGCGACCGCGGCTACCTGCGGCTCGTCGTGTCCCGTCCAGCGGAACCCGACGGCGGGCTCGAGGCCACGGCCACGGTCTCATCCGAGGTCGTCAACTTCTATCCGCTGCTCGCCGGCTGGGGCTGGTTCGCCCGCATCGGCCGAGTCGTCTACGACCAGACTCAGCGCCGCCTGCACGAGATCGTGACCTACGCCTTCCTTCGCTCGCTGGCCAGGCTCGAGCTCGAGAGGTCGAACGTCGGAGCGCTCAGCCCCGAGGCGGCTAGGCCAGCCTCTCCCCCACGATCTCGCGCAGCTTCGTCCGGTCGTGACGAGCGGTGATCGTGCGCACGGTGCCGGAGCGTGAGCGCATCGAGACCGATTCGGTGGTGGCTCCCCCGCGGGTGAGGTGGACGCCGTCGAGCATCTCGCCGTCGGTGACCCCGGTCGCGGCGAAGAAGACGTCCTTCCCGGCGACGAGCCGGTCGCGGTCGAGTACCTCGTCGAGGTCGTAGCCGGCCTCGAGAGCGGCGCTGCGCTCCTCGTCCGAGCGGGGCCACAGGCGGCCGAGGATCTGCCCGCCCGTGCACTTGATCGCCGCCGCCGCCAGTACGCCCTCGGGGGTGCCGCCGATTCCGTACAGGAGGTCGACCGCCGAGCCCTCGGTAACCGCGGCCAGCGCGGCCGACACGTCGCCGTGAGGGATCAGGCGGATGCGGGCACCCACGGCCCGTATCTCGGCCATCGCGTCCTCGTGGCGCGGGCGATCGAGCATGATCACCACCAGGTCGTTGACCGGCACGCCCTTCTCGTTGGCCATCAGCTCCAGGGTCTCTCCGAGCGGTCGGTCGAGGTCGAGCAGGTGGGCCATGTCGCGCGAGGTGGCCATCTTCAGCATGTAGACGCATGGCCCGGGGTCGAACATCGTGCCGCGCTCGGAGAGAGCGATGGTGGCTATGGCGTTGGGCAACCCCTTGGCGCAGAGCTCGGTGCCCTCGAGCGGATCGACCGCGATGTCCGCCTGTGGTGCCGAGCCGTCGCCGATGTGCTCGCCGTTGAAGAGCATCGGTGCCTCGTCCTTCTCGCCTTCCCCGATCACGACCACGCCGTCCATCGACACGGTGTCGAGGAGCATGCGCATGGCGTCGACGGCGGCGCCGTCGGCGCCCTCCTTGTCGCCGCGTCCGATCCAGCGCGCGCACGCCAGCGCCGCGTACTCGGTCGTGCGCACCAACTCCATGGCGAGGTTGCGGTCCGGACCCGTGCGGCCGTCGCCCTCCATCAGATCGTCCCCAGGGGCTCGCGCGCGTCGCCGTAGACGGCCTGGCGCAGGTAACCCGCCACCAGCATCGCCGCGGAAGCGATCAGAGCCACGAAGTAACCGATACCCAAGCCGATGTCCACCGAATCGCCGGGCCGGCCGAGGATGATCCCGTTGCAGAGGATCAGCACGAAGGCGGTGATCCCCACGACCATCGACACCTCGCCCGGCTTCCACGTCAACCGATGGCCTCGAGCGAGGATCCAGGAGAGAATGAACGGCGCGGTGGAGGCCAGGACCAGCAGCAGGTCGAGCGTGCCGAAGACCTGCCAGGCGTTCGCGCCGTCTCCGCCGCTGGCCCCCGCCAGGCGAGAGTTCGGATTGTCGGCGCTGGTGGTGAACCAGGTCAGCCACAGGGATACGAACAGCAGGAAGGCTGCGGCCATTCCGAGGTACTCGCCCGGCGACAGGCGGGAGGGGTCGAGGTAGTCGGCCCTCCTCTGCGCGCTCGAAGCCTCCACGCGAGGGACGCTATTGGCTGGGTAGGCTGCCTACAACCCAAACCCGAGGAGGACATCAGTGGCGGTCACCAAGATCATCGAGGTTGTCGGCAGCTCGCCCGAGAGCTCGGACGGCGCTGTCAAGGCGGCGCTCGAAGACGCGCGCCAATCGTTGCGCAACATCAAGGCCGTGGACGTCGTCTCCACCGGCCTGCGCGGCGGGGACCTCGACGAGTGGCGCGCGCTGGTGCGCATCTCCTTCCTCGTCGAGCGCGTCTCGGAGTAGACGCCTAGAAGGGCAGGCCTCGGGGTGGTACCGGGGACGACTGCACGATCGAGGTGGTGGTCTGGCCGTAGGGAGCGAAGCGGTCGATGACCTCCTCGAGGTGGTCGACGTCGCGCACCCAAGCGCGCATGAAGTAGCAGTCGTCCCCCGTGATGCGGTGGCACTCCACCACCTCGGGGGTCCGCTGGGCCAGCTCCGCCACCTTCTTGAGCTCGCGTGGGGCCGGACGGATGCGTAGGACGATGCTCAGCGAGTAGCCGAGCGTCCTTGGATCGATCTCCGCCCGGTACGCAACGATCGCTCCGGACTCCTCCAGGCGCGCCAAGCGGTCGGCCACAGCGGGCGCCGACAGGCCGACCCGGCGGCCGAGCTCCGCGTTGGACAGGCGCGAGTTGGACTGGAGCTCCTCGAGGAGCCGCAGGTGTGTGGCGTCGAGGGCTTCCGACCTTAGATTCGTAGCCATGCGCCGCAATCTACCTTCGATAGGCCATGGATGGTGCTAAGGGCCCAGACGAAGCTGTCTGGATGCGCGGCGAGCGGCTTCCCCCTCACCTGTACTTCGTCGTCAGCGCGATCTTCCACTACCTCGGGCCGGCGTTCGCGGTGCTGCTGTTCGCGCGCGTGGCCGTGCTCGGCGTGGCCTGGCTGCGGATCGCCGCGGCGGCACTCGTGTTCTGCCTCTGGCGCCGGCCGTGGCGAACGCTGGCCGCGGCGGAGACGGACGGCCGGCGCCTCCTGCTCGCCTGGGGCGCGGTGCTGGCCGTGATGAACTGCTGCTTCTACCTTGCCATCGACCGGCTGCCGCTCGGCACGGTCGCCGCCATCGAGTTTCTGCCCGTGATCGCGCTGGCGGCCCTGGGCGCACGCACCCGGCGCAACGCCATGGCGCTGCTGCTGGCGGTGCCGGGGGTCTATCTCCTGACCGGGGTGCGCGTGGAGGGCGAGCCCCTGGGGATCGCCTTCGCCTTCGCCAACGCGGCGCTGTTCGCCGCCTACATCGTGCTCGCTCACCGCGTCTCGCGCCTCGAATACCTCAGTGGCATCGACGGCCTCGCCGCCTCGATGCTCGTCGCCGCGGTGGCGGTCAGTCCGCTCGCCGGCTGGGCCGCGCTGCCCGCTCTCGGGGATCCGGTGGCGCTGGCGGCGGGACTGGGTGTGGGCATCTCCTCGTCGGTGATCCCCTACGTGAGCGACCAGCTCGCGATGCGCCGCTTGGCGCGCTCCACCTACGCGCTGATGGTGTCGCTGCTGCCCGCAACGGCAACGGTGATCGGGATCGTGGTGCTGGCCCAGGTGCCCTCGCCCGCCGAGGTGGTGGGCGTGGGCCTCGTGATCGTGGGGGTGGCGGTGCACCGCGAGCCGGAGAGGGTCGCCGCCGGCAGGGGATAGGCTGCCCCGCTCAATGGAGCTGAACGGCATCGGGGCGCTTGTGGTCGGCGGAGCCTCGGGGCTGGGTGAGGCGACGGTCCGGGAGCTGGCGGGCAGGGGGGCGCGAGTGACCGCGGCCGACGTGAACGCGGAAGCGGGCCGGGCGCTCGCGGACGAGCTGTCGGCCGGCTTCGTCGCGGCGGATGTGACCGACGCCGCCCAGCTCGAGGCGGCCGTGGAGACCGTGCCGGACCTGCGCTTCGCCGTGTCCTGCGCCGGCATCGGGTGGGCCGAGCGCACGGTGGGCCGAGACGGACCCGCGGCTCTGCAGCCGTTCGAGACCGTGATCGGGGTGAATCTCATCGGCACCTTCAATGTCCTGCGCCTGACGGCGGCGGCGATGGCGGGCAACGAGCCCGACGCCGGCGGCGAGCGCGGGGCGATCGTCATGACCGCGTCGATAGCCGCCTTCGAAGGGCAGATCGGACAAGCCGCCTACGCGGCGTCCAAGGGCGGCGTCGTGGGGCTGACGCTGCCCGCCGCGCGCGACCTGGCTCGCCTGGGCATCCGCGTATGCACGATCGCGCCGGGGCTGTTCGACACGCCGCTGCTCGCCGGCCTGCCCGAGGAGACCCGAGCGGCCCTCGGGACCCAGATCCCGTTCCCATCCCGCCTGGGTCGGCCCGAGGAGTATGCGAAGCTGGCCTGTCACGTCGCCGAGAACACGATGCTCAACGGCGAGGTGCTGCGACTCGACGGCGCCCTGCGCATGCCGCCGCGCTGAACGGGGACCGGCCGAGGCTTGGTGTGGGTTCGCTGGTCTTGCCGGGCCGTGGCTGGCGCTGCGCGAGCCGCCGCCTGGCGGGCCCGGCGTCTTAACCGCGGCAACCAAGGGTGGACGCGGCCGGGCTGTCACATCTGACACGCCGCTGTAACACCCTTTCGGGCCGCATTGCTCGATTTACCCCCGTATAGGGGTACAAAGCGACAATGCTCCCAACCGGCAGGCCGTGCGGCGCCCTCCGGGCGGCGGGTGCAACAGCACCGCGGCAGGCGTTACGGCTCGCTACCCGGCAGCTACCCACCCCTTATTGCCGTCGTTAAAGCCGGCCCCTGCGGGCGGCGACTGGCGCAGCGCCACCCGCGACGGGGCCCGTGATCTACGGCAGGACTTCCTGCGGGTCGACCGGCGGCGTGGCGCGAATCTCGCCCCCGGCCTCGACGGCGGGCAGCTGGGGCACGGCCTCCAGAGGAGCCTCGGGGGCAGGCGGCGGTGCGGGCGGCGCAGGTGGCTCGGGGGTATCTGGCACGGCGGGCACGGCCGGCACGGAGGGCACGGACGGTATTGCGGGGAGCGATGACGACTGGCCGGATGACGACTGACTGGCCGCCGTCCCGCCCACCGGCGCGGAGGCCGTCGGCTTCTCGACCCTCTCGGCCGGGCGGGCCCGCCTGTTCCGTTCGCGGGCCCTGAAGCGCTTCTCCGCCCTCTGCTTCTGCTGCTTGGAGGCGCGCGCCGGTGCGGCGGCGTCGGGGTCGGCTGCCTGCGGCTCGGCCGGCGGGGGATCCGGCCGAGGGGAGCGCTCCGAGGAATCCTCGCCCCCACCGCCCAGGCCGCCGAATCCGACAACCCCAAGGCCTCCGATGACGAGCGCGGCGGTCCCGACCTTCGCCGCGGTGACGATGCCGCCGCCCGCCGCAGCGCCGCCGGTCGCGGCACCCGCGGCCCCGGTGGACGAGCCGGCGATCGCGGCCTCGATCAGGCCCTCCTCGAACGTGAGGGCGATCGGCACCGGCGGCAGCAGCAGGGCCACGCGCCGGCGCTGCTCGTCGACGTGTTTCCGGTAGGCCGTGCAGTCGGGGCAGACGGCCAGGTGGCGGCTGAGGTAGGCCCGGCGTAGCTGGGGGCCGCGCGCGACCGCGATCTCCTCGCGCACCTCGCGGCAAGGCGTGGCGCGGGCCTCGCGCCACCCACCCAAGGTCGAGCGCGCCTGAAAGACGAGCGCACGCACCTTGTCGCGCCGGCAGCCGAGCACCTCGGCGATCTCGGCATGCTCGAGGTCCTCGATCTCCGTCAGCACGAGCGCGACGCGCTGCTCTTCGGGCAGCCGCTGGATGTCATCCAGCAGGTCGCGCAGGTCGCTGCGGCTTTCGACCTCGTCCGGGAGCCAGGCGGTCGCGGCGGTGATCTCCTCCTGAGGCAGCTCACGCCGCGCCCGCAGCACGCTCGAGCAGCGATTGCGTGCCGTCGCGTAGAGCCAGGCCCTCATGTGCTCCGGGGGCCCGCCCTCCACGAGCTGGCGGTAGGCCGCCGCGAAGGTGTGCTGAAGGACGTCCTCGGCTTCCTCCCGAGAACCCAGCATGTGGCGGCTGAGCGTCAGCAGGCCGCGATGGTGGCGCTGGAAGATCGCCGCGAAGGCCTCCTCGTCGCCCTCGGCGGCCAGCTCGGCGAGGCTGCGGTCCTCCTCGTGCTCGAGATCTCCAGGGGAGCGGCGCGGGGCCGTCTTCCACGGCGAGCGGACTGCCATGTCTTTTCGGTGTCCGTTTTCCCGAGGCGCCAAACCGGGCTTGTTTCCAACATCCGTCCTCCCGGCGCGTCTTAGGTGTGGTCTCGAGCTCTCCCCACCATCTCCCCAGGACGGTCCGGGAGTAGCTGCAGCTCGCGACCGTCGTCGCGGGACGGGGGTCACTCGCGGAGTGGGGCGTTGCCTGGACGCGCCCCCTCCGCGGACCTCCCCGCCCGCTGCGGCGCTCGGCTAGCCTCACGAGTCCATGCCCGAAGCAGTGATCGTCGATGCCGTTCGCACCCCGATCGGCCGCGCCTTCAAGGGATCGCTGGCCGCTCTTCGGCCGGACGAGATGGGCGCCTTCGTGGTCGACGCCCTGCTCGAGCGCAATCCGGGCGTCGACCCCGCAATGGTGGAGGATGTGCTCTGCGGGGTCGGGCTTCCGCAGGGGCTGCAGGCCTTCAATCTCGGGCGCATCATCGCCCTACTGTCCGAGCGCCTGCCGGTCGCGACCAACGGCGTCACCGTCTCGCGCTACTGCGCCTCCTCGCTCGAGACGATCCGCCAGGCCGCAAACGCGGTCGCCGCCGGCCAGGGCGACGCCTACATCGCCGCCGGCGTCGAGTGGGTCTCCCGCTACAACGAGGCGATCGAGGGCGCCCGGCCGCAGGACCAGAACGAGCGCCTGCAGGGCAAGAACGGCGATCCGGACGCCTACATCTCGATGGGCATGACCGCGGAGAACGTCGCGGAGCGGTACGAGGTCAGCCGATCCGACATGGACAAGTACGCCCAGCGCTCCCAGGAGCTGGCCGTCGAGTCACAGGAGAACGGCTTCTTCGACCGCGAGATCGTCGCGGTCACGCTGCCCGACGGCACCACCGTGGCCAAGGACGACGGCCCACGGCCCGGCTCCTCGCTCGAGAAGCTCGCGCAGCTCGATCCCGCCTTCAAGGAGGACGGGAAGGTCACGGCCGGCAACTCCTGCCCGCTCAACGACGGCGCGGCCGCGGTGCTCGTGATGTCGGAGACCAAGGCGAACGAGCTGGGACTGAAGCCTCGAGCACGGGTTGTCACCGCGGCCACCGCGGCGATCGAGCCCGAGTACATGGGCGTGGCGCCGATCGGGGCTGTGGGCAAGGTCCTCGAGCGCGCCGGGATGACGATCGAGGACGTCGACGCGGTGGAGCTCAACGAGGCCTTCGCCGCTCAGGTCATCCCGATCATGAGCGAATGTGACATCCCACTCGAGAAGCTCAACCGCCACGGCGGCGCGATCGCGCTCGGCCATCCGTTCGGCATGACCGGCGCGCGCATCATGACCACCCTCCTCAACGGGCTGGAGAGCGACGACGGGACGATCGGCCTGGAGACCATGTGCGTGGCCGGCGGGCAGGGCCAGGCCATGCTCGTCGAGCGCCTGAACTGACGAGCGCGCGCGCGAAGCCAACGCCGCGTGATATCAGACCGTATGTGAGCGAGGCGGCCCTTGGGGTGGACGTCGGTCTGAGCGGGGTGCGCGCGACGGTGGTGCGCGACGACGGAACGCTCATGGCGAGCGCCCGCCGCGCTCACCGGTTCGGGCGGCGCGGCGACGGCATCGCCGAGCACGATCCCCGAGATTGGCTCGAGGGCATGGTGGCCGCCGGGCGGGAGGCGCTCGCCGGCGCCGCGGACGTATCCGTCGCCGCGGTCGGCGTCGCCGCGCTGGGTCCCGCGCCCGTCTTGGTAGACGCCGAGCTTCAGCCGCTCACGCGGGCGCCGCTCTTCGGCCTGGACCGCCGCGCCGAGCCTCAGCGCCGGCGCATGACCGAGGCGCTCGCTCCCGAAGAAGCGGCGGGGACGCTCGACAACGCGCTGCCGAAGCTCGAGTGGTGGCGGGAGAACGAACCGGCGCTCGCGGCGCGGGCGGCCTGGGCCCTGGACGCGACCGGGCTGCTCGTGGCCACCCTCACCGGCGTGCCGGTCATGGACGCCGTCACCGCGGGCGACTACGAGCTGCCCGGAATCGAGGCGCCCTTCCCGCTTCCGCCGCCGGTGGACCCCTTGGCGGTGGCGGGGCAGCTGCGCCCCGCCGCCGCCGACCAACTCGGCCTGCCCGCGGGCGTGCCCGTCGTGGCCGGCACCTATGACTCCTTCGTGGACATCGCCGCTGCGGGCGTTCGGCAGCCGGACCAGGCCGGAATCGTGCTCGGGAGCACGATGATCGTGTGCCGCGCGGCCGCCGCGGCCCCGGGGCGCGACGGGCTCGCGGTCTCCGCATACCCGGGCGACGGCGTTCTGCTCGGCGGCTGGACCCTCTCCGGCGGACTGGTGCTCGACTGGTGCGCCGGGGCCCTGGGCGGCGGCCGCTCCCACGCCGAGCTGGCCGATGCCGCCGCTCGAGTCGACGCAGGCGGCATCGTCGCCCTCCCCTATCTCGCCGGCGAGCGCACGCCGCTGTGGGACCCGAGCGCGCGGGCTGCTCTGGTCGGGCTCAGCCTCGACAGCCGCCCCGAGCACATGTACCGGGCGCTGGTGGAGTCGCTCGCGCTGGTGGTCCGCGACCATACGGAGCGGATCGACCGCGCGCTCGGCCCCACCCCGGTCTGGCGTGCCACCGGCGGCGGCACGCTCAATCGCCTCTGGCTCCAGAGCACCGCCGATGCGGTGGGGACGCCGCTGGAGGTGCCGGCTCACGCCGCGGAGGCGGTGGGCCCCGCCCTGCTCGCCCTTCGCGCCCTGGGCTCCGACCCCGACCGGCCTCTGCTCGAGAGGATCGAGCCGGACCGCGACCGGGCTCTGCGATTCGACGCCATGCTTCCCGTCTTTCGCGGGCTTCCGCGACGTGCCTCGGAGGCTCGGCCGTGATCCCCGCGACCATGAGGGCCGCCCGCCTGCACGGGGTCGGCGAGGTGAGAGTCGAATCGCTGCCGGTGCCCGAGCCCGGCCCGGGCCAGGTGCTCGTCCGCATCGACGCCTGCGGCGTCTGCCCCACCGACGCCCGCAAGTACGCGACCGGCGCCGGCGACGGGAGCTATCCGCTCAATCCCGGTCATGAGTGGGTGGGTCGCGTGGTCGCCGCGGGCGAGGCGGTCGAGGGCTTCGACGGCGGTGAGCGCGTCTACGGGGACACCTACGCGGGCTATGCCGAGTTCGCGGTCATCGCCACGCAGCCGGGCGGCTGGTCACGCGGCGCCCTGCCGGTTGGGGACATGCCCGTCGAGCGCGCCGTGTTCGTGGAGCCGCTGGCCGACTGCCTGCACGCCGTCCACGATCAGGGGCAGATCGGCCCCGGCCACCGGGTGGCAGTGATCGGCGCCGGCTCGATGGGCCTGCAGATGGTCGCCGTCGCCGCTCACGCCGGGGCGCGGGTGCTGGCGGTCGAGCCCCGTGACGAGCGCCGCGCGCTGGCCGAGCGCTTCGGTGCGGAGGCCACGCTCGAGCGCCGCGACTGGGCCCGCTCGGTGATCGAGTGGGCCGGCGGAGGGGGACCCGAGGTGGTGATCCTCACGGTGGCACGCAGCGACCTGGCGGCCCAGTCGGTGGCGGCCTGCGGCCCCGGGGGTCGGGTGGTCCTGTTCGCCGGCTTCGGCGAGAAGGGCACCGCGCCGGTCGATCTCAATCGTCTCCACTACGAGGAGATCGCGCTCGTGGGGAGCGAGTGGGTGGGAGTCCCGCCGCACCAGCGCTTCGAGCGCTACGAGCAGGCCCGTGAGCTACTGGCGGGCGGCGAGCTGGCGCTGGAGCAGCTCGTGTCGGACGAGATCGGCCTCGACGAGGTCGCCGCGAGCCTGCGGGCGGGGCGGGACGGGCACAGCCTCAAGACGATCCTCTACCCGGGACGCGAGGCCGACCATGCCTGAGCGGACGGCGCTCGTGACCGGAGCCAGCCGCGGCATCGGGCGGGCCACCGCCCTGTCGCTCGCGCGCTGGGGCGCTCGCGTCGCGGCCGTGAGCCGCAGTGCCGAGCTGCTCGAGCAACTCGCCCAGGAGACGGGAATCGAGCCGATCGTGGCGTCGATCGACACGCCGCGGGGCTGCGCCGAAGCGGTCCGCGCGGCGCGAGAGCGGGTGGGACCGATCGCGATCCTGGTCAACAACGCCGGGCGGGGCGGTTGGAACGATCGCCCGATCTGGGAGCAGGACACCGAAGGCTGGCGGGCCTCGATGGACGTCAACCTCGATGCGCCCTTCGAGCTCACCCGCCTGCTCGTGGGCGACATGGTGAAGGCGCGCTGGGGGCGAATCGTGATGATTTCCTCGACGGCGGGACAGCTCGGGGCTCCCGCCATGTCCCCCTACTGCGCCTCCAAGCACGGGCTGATCGGGCTGATGCGCTCGGTCGCCCAGGACGTGGCCCGGTACGGAGTGACCTGCAACGCGGTCCTGCCGGGCTGGGTGCGCACCGAGATGGCCGAGCGCGACGCCGAGCTCGAGGGCGAGCGCCGCGGGCTCACCGCGGAGGAGGTGTGGGCCGAGCGGGCGAGCGACAACCCCGCCGGGCGGGTGGCCGAGCCCGAGGAGATCGCCGAGGTGGTCGCCTACCTCGCCTCCGAAGCCGCGTCGGCGGTCAACGGAGAGGCGATCACTGTCTCGCTCGGCAGCCCCTGGTAGCCCGCGCGCCAGCGCCTACCGGCGCGCCTCGACGACCGGATTGGCGAGGCTGCCGACCCCGTCGACCGACACCACCACCTCGTCCCCCGGATGCAGGCTGCGTTTCGGGTCCATGAACTCTCCGACGCCCCAGGGCGTGCCGGTCATGATCACGTCGCCGGGCTCGAGCGTGAAGGACGCGGAACAGAACTCGATCAGCTCGGCCACACCGAACACCATCTCCGCCGTCGACGACTGCTGCATCACCTCGCCGTTGACCGTCGTCTCCAGCTGGAGGGCCTGAGGATCGGGCACCTCGTCGGCAGTGACCACCAGCGGCCCGAGCGGACAGAAGCCGTCCAGGCTCTTGCCGCGTGTCCACTGGCGGTCGCCGAACTGGACATCGCGCGCCGAGACGTCGTTTCCCACCGTGTACCCGTAAACGGCGCCCAAGGCGTCGGCCCGGGACACGTGCCGGGTGCGCCGGCCGATCACCACTGTCAGCTCGACCTCCCAGTCGACCCGGGTCGTGACCGCGGGGTCGATCTCGATCGGGGCGCCCGGGCCGATGACGCTCGAGGGAAACTTGGCGAACACCAGCGGCCGCTCGGGCAGCTCCAGGCCCGCCTCGCGCGCGTGATCGCGGTAGTTCAATCCGATCGCGACGATCTTCCCCGGCCGCAACGGAGCCACCAGGGCGTCCGCCGCGACCTCCTCGGAGCCCGCGTCCGCGGTGACGAGCTCATGACCGCCCATCACGTCGACGAGCTCCACGCCGGGCTCCGCCGCCGCCCGCAGGACGGCCTCCCGCTCGACCACGAGCCGCTCCTCCTCACCTAACCGTGCGCGACCGATCCTCATAATGGCCGGCCACTATATGAATCCCCTCTCCACCCGTGCGGCCGTCCTGCGCGAGTTCGGGGCGCCCCAGCGTGTCGAGGAGGTGCGACTCCGGCGCCCGGGCCCCGGCGAGGTGCTGGTACGCATCGCCGCCGCGGGCGTCTGTCACAGCGACGTGGGCCAGGCCGACGGCGAGTGGGACTTTCCGCTCCCGGCCGTGCTCGGACACGAGGGTGCGGGAATCGTGGATGAGGTGGGGCCGGATGTGGCCTTCGAGCCCGGCGCGCGGGTGCTGCTCAGCTCGGCCCCCGGATGCGGGCGCTGTGCCCACTGCTCCGCCGGCCGGCCGATCCGCTGTCAGGACTCGCTCGAGGCCATGGGCGAGGGGCGGCTGACGACCGGAAGCTCACCGATCAGCCAGGCGGAGGGGACGATCGGCGCCTACTCGCTGCTCGCGTGCTTCTCCGAGCACGCCGTCGTGGCGGAGCGCAGCCTCATCGCCCTGCCCGACGACGTGAGCTACGAGGTGGGAGCGCTGGTCGGGTGTGCAGTCCTCACCGGCGTTGGCGCGGCCATCGAGAGCATCGCGGTGGCCGCCGGCAGCCACGGCGCGGTGATCGGAGCGGGCGGTGTGGGCATCAACGCGATCCAGGGCGCCCGTGCGCGGGGCGCGACGGGCGTGCTGGCCATCGATCCGTCGCCGGAGAGGCTTGACTGGGCGCGGCGCTTCGGCGCCACGGAGCTGCTCGACGCCGGCGACGAGAAGCGGCTCTCGGCGCTTCGCGCGGCCGCCCCGCGGGAAGGGCTCGATTGGACGATCGTGACCACCGGCCAGGCCGGCGCCATGACGCTCGGCGTCGAGCTGCTACGGCCGGGAGGCACTGCCGCCATCGTCGGACTCGCACCCGAGGGGCGGCCGGTGCCTGTCGACATGCTCGACCTGGTCACGTACGAGCGCCGGGTGGTGGGCTCCGCGTATGGCTCGCTGTCTCCCTCGCTGCTGGTGCCGCGCATCCTCGACCTCTACCGTGCGGGGGCGCTCGAGCTCGACGCGCTGGTGGCCGACCGTTTCGCGCTCGAGGAGATCAACGACGCCTTCGACCGTGCGCGTGCGGCGCGCGGGCTGCGCTCGGTACTCAGAATGTCGCCGTGAGCCCGCCGTCGATCGTCACGGTCTGGCCGGTCACGTAGGTGTTGCCCGGTCCGGCCAGCCACAGGATGCAGCCGGCGATCTCGTCCGACGTGGCGCTGCGTCGCATCGGCACGCGCCCCTCCTCCACGTAGGCGCGTCGGAACGGCTCGGTGTGCAGCAGGTCCGTCTCGCCCTTGCTCGCCATTCGGGTGTGGACGAAGCCGGGCGCAACTCCGTTCACGAGTACGCCGTGTGGCGCCAGCTCGATGCCCAGAGTCCGGGTGGCGCCTTCCAGGCCCGCCTTGGAGGCGTCGTAGGCCAGCCCGTTCCTCGCGGAGACGCGAGCGTGCACGGAGGTCACGCTGACGATGCGGCCGTAACCGCGCTCGGTCATCCCGCAGGCCGCCGCGGCGGCCAGCAGCAAGGGCGCCTCGAGGTTGACGGCCAGCGTGTGCCGCAGCGCATCCAGGGAGATCTCGAGGGTGCCCTGCGGCTCCCAGACCCCGGCCACGTTGACGAGCGCGTCGAGCGGCCCCACCCGCCGCTCGGCCTCGGCCACGAGGCCGGGCAGGGCCTCGACCTCGGCGAGGTCGGCCACGATCGCAGCGCCGCCCGGCGGCGCCGGCGCCCGTTCGCGATCGACGCCGCATACCCGTGCGCCGGCCTCGGCCAAGCGGATGGCCGTGGCGAGCCCGATCCCGTTGGCCGCGCCGGTCACGAGCACTCCGCGCCCCTCGCGCATCAGCGTCCCTCGCCCAGGTGCTCGGCGGCGGCCAGCAGGAGTGGGCCCTGGCCCCATGGCACGATCGCCCCGAGCGGCACATGCGACAGGTGCCACGCCGCCGTGCTGGCCCAGACGTTGGCCGACACGCCGGCGAGCACCCCGTCCGACCCCACCCGACCGGCTGTGTATGACCACGCCGCGCGCGCGGCGGTAAGGCAGTCACGGTTCAGCAGGCCGGCACGCACCGCACGGGCGAACCCGTCGGCCACGAACGCCGCGGTGGAGGACTCGGGTCCCGAGCACGGATCGAAGATGACCGCGTGCCAGCCTCCGTCCGCGCACTGGGTCTCTCGCAGCGCGCCGGCCAGTGCCGCCAGTGAGCGCAGGAGCGCCTCGCGCCGTGGATGGGAGCCCGGCATGCGCTCGAGCACGTCGACCAGCCCCAGAAGAGCCCAACCCTGGCCGCGTCCCCAGCCCAACCCGTAGCGCTCGCCCGTGCGCTCGAGAAAGAAGTGCCAGAAGGCGCCCGAATCGTCCTGGAGCAGCTCCACCAGTGCCACGGCCTGTGCCGCGCCGGCGTCGACCAGGTCCGCCGAGCCGGTGAGGGCGCCGAGGTGCACTAGGAAGGGCGGATCGAAGTGCAGAGGGTCCACGAAGACTCCGGGCCCGGAATCGGCGAGCAGCGCGCGACCGGCGGCATCGAGCGGCCTGCCGCCGAAGGGCTCTCGCAGCGGCGCGCGTTCGAAGGGGACGGCGATCCCGTGCAGCGTGCGCCGTGCCCTCAGATACTCCGCGGCGTCGAGCGCCGCCTCTAGAAGCAGCTCGTCGCCTTTGCGCGCGGCGAGCTCGCACAGCACCTTGCCCGGCAGCGTGTTGTCGATTTCCACGAATGGTCGCCGGCGAGCGGCCCAGCCTCGCAGCAGCCCGTGCACCCAGGCCGCAAGTTCGGGGCGGCCGAGCAGCGGCGCGGCTCGCAGGAGGCCCTCCAACCCCACGGACTCCCCGTAGTGCCAGACGCGGAAGGGGTAGTCGAGCAGGAGGTCCGCCGCGGCGCCCAGGCGCTCGCGCGACAGCCCGGCCGCCGTCGCGCCGGCGGCGCTCACGGGACCCGCTCGCTGAGCCAGCGTCCGTCGTGCGACAGGCCGGAGCGACGCCGCCGCGCGTCCCCGAGGTAGGCGTCGGTGAGCTCGAGGCCGTGTCCGGGGCCGCCCGCGGGACGCGCCGCTCCGCCCTCCACCTCCGGCGTCCCGCGCACGACCTGCGGATAGATGTCGCGCAGGTAGGGCCGCACGCATTCCTGGATCACGGCGTTGGGCGCGTGCAGCGCGGTGTGGACGGCGCTTGCGAAGACCACCGGCCCGGCGCAGTCGTGCATGATCACCCCGAGACCGCGCGCCTCGGCATAAGCGGCGATCTTCAGCGCTTCCGTCACCCCTCCCACCCAGCCCAGGTCCATGCGAACCAGCGAGATGGCGCCGCGCTGGATCAGATCGACGTAGCTCGGCAGTCCAGCTCGGTAGTCATAGCCGGCCAGCGGCATCGTCATCGACCGGCTGAGCTGCCCCACCGAGTCGATCGCTGAGATGCGCAGGGGATCCTCCAGCCACATCAGCTCGAACTCAGACAGCGCGCGGGCGATCTGGATGGCGGGGGCCAGCGTCCACATGTTGACCAGATCGACCGCGAGGTCGAGCCGCCCGCCGACCGACTCGCGCACGGCCCGGAACGGCTCCAGGTTCTCGGCCAGCTGCGCAGGCGTGATCGACAGCCCGCCGGTGACCTCGGCCAGCCGCACAAACGGAAAGAGCTTGAGCGCCGTGAAGCCCTCGTCGACGAGCTCTCGCGCCAGCTCGCCCGGGCGCTCCAGCGAGCTCGTCCAGTCGCGGTGCGTGCTCTCGCGAGTCCCGCCCAGACCCCAATCCTCCGCGGTCGCCCGCTCGTGCGGCTGGGCGCCGCGCGGGGGCAGGTGATCGGGATCGACGGCGGTCACGTAGACGCGGATCGCCTCGCGCACCCGCCCGCCGAGCGCGTCGTGCAGCGGCACCCCGAGCGCCCGCGCGCGCAGGTCCCAGGCGGCGAGATCGAGCGCCGAGGTCGCGCTCGAGTCCACCGACATCGTCCCGCTGTAGGGCCGGCGCCCGTCGGCCGGGTCGCCCATGCGCTGCCACAGCTCGGCGATGTTGGCCGCCGGGGCGCCCACCACGCGCGGCGCCAGCTCGGCATGCACGTGGGCCTCCACCGACTCGGCGTGGTAGTAGGTCTCGCCGAGCCCGCTCAGCCCATCGCGCGCGTGAAGCAGCACGTGCGTGAGCTGAGGGAACTCGGGGTGCCTCACGGTCTCGACCGCCTCGATGGGACCGAAGGTCGCCATCTTCGCTCAGACCGCCCGCACGGCCATCGACCAAGACATGGTCTCTCCGCGCCCGAGGCGCGGGGCCTGCCCGGCGGCCAGTGCGGCCTCGAGGCCGAGCAGGTGGGGCACCGAGCACGGTTCGAGGCAGAGCACCTCCGTGGCGTTGCGCCAGACGCCGTCGCTGGCCCGAGCCTCGTGCCAAACGAGCAGGTGGGGCAGCGCCTCTGCGGTCCAGGTGACATGCACCCCGTGCCCGCGCGCGGGATTGGCGACGGTGGCGCGACCCTCGGGAACCTCGCGCACCACATAGACGCGACCGCGCTCGTCGGCGAGGCTCCAGCGCTCGCCGCGCTCGGAGTCGCCTGCGGCGAGGCCGATCTCCGGCCAGGCCGGGGCATCCCCGGGCGGCTCGACCGGCCCAAGCGCCTCGTCGAGCTCCGAGGCGGGCCCGCCGGGGAGCTCGAGCTCGACGCTCGGCTCGATCAGCTCGAGGCCCAGCGTGAGGTGCTCGAGCGCCACGATCGGCACATCATCCTCGACCGCGGTGACCTCGGTCGCGACGCCCAGGGAGTCCGAAGCCGTCAGCCGCCGCTCCGCGGCCAGGCCCTTCCCCTCCCACCGCACCCGGCAGGAGCGCTCATCGCACTCGACCACGATCCACGGGTCGTTGGAGGCCCGCCCGTGAAACCCGTGGGGCACGCCGTCCACTCGACAGGCGCTGCCCGCGTTGGGAAGACAGGCCTGCCAGCCACCGCGCCACGATGCCGTCCAGGTCTCCTCATCCAGGTCGCCGGCGCGGGGCGGCTCCGATCCGAAGGGCGGCCGGCCCAGCAGCTGTCGCCCGCTGCGAAGGTCGACCAGGTCGAGCACCTCCGCCCCGTGCGCCGGGTCGACTCGGGCGAGAACGGCGTCCGAGCGCAGGACGAGCACGATCAGGCGCGCGTGCCAGCGGGGTCGTCGGCCGCGACGAGGCTTTCGCCGCTTGCGGGGTCGAAGAAGTAGAGGCGCTCGCTGTGCACCGCCAGCTCGATTTGCTCACCCGGCGCGATCGCGGGACGACCGGCCAGCCGAGCGGTGAACAGGGCGCGATCGTCCTCGACGAGCAGTTGATCGTCGTCGGACGCCTGCGCCTCGGCCGCCGCCCGCGTGGACTCCGTGTCGACCCTCGGAGCGTCCACGGCGAAAATCACGTTGCTCTCCGAGCCCAGGCGCTCGACCACCTGCACCTCCACGCTGAGCGCGCGGCAACGACGGCTCCGACCAGGGGCCGGGCAGCTCGAGGTCACTGGGTCGCAGGCCGATGATCACCTCTCGGTCAGAGCCGGCCAGCGGGGAACGGCCGGGTAGCGCGAGCGCGTGCCCGGCGAAGGAGAGCGCCTCAGCCGTCAGGCGTCCGGCCACGAGGTTCATGGCCGGGGAGCCGATGAACGCGGCGACGAACAGGTTGACCGGGTGGTCGTAGACCTGCTCGGGCGCGCCGCACTGCTGAAGAACGCCGTCGCGCAGCACGGCCACCCGCTGGCCCAGCGTCATGGCCTCGACCTGGTCGTGCGTCACATAGATCGTGGTCACCCCGAGGCGCTCGTGCAGGCGGGCCAGCTCGGCGCGCATGGCCACTCGCAGCTTCGCGTCGAGGTTCGAGAGCGGCTCGTCCATCAGGAAGGCGGCCGGCTCCCGCACCATCGCCCTGCCCATGGCCACGCGCTGGCGCTGGCCGCCGGAGAGCGCCGCCGGCTTTCGCTCCATGAGCTCCTCGAGGCCGAGAATGCGCGCCGCCTCGTCCACCCGCCGCTCGCGCTCCGCCGCGGGAATGCGCTTCATGCGCAGCGCGAACCCGAGGTTGCGCCGCACCGTCATGTGCGGGTACAGCGCGTAGTTCTGAAAGACCATCGCGATGTCGCGGTCGCGTTCGAGCACATCGGTCACGTCCTCGCCGCCGAGCAGGATCGTCCCTTCGGTGACCTCCTCGAGTCCCGCGATCATTCGCAGCAACGTCGACTTGCCGCACCCCGACGGCCCGACGAGCACCACGAACTCCCCGTCCTCGATGTCGAGATCGACAGAGTCGACGGCGCGAACCTCGCCGTCGAACACCTTCGTGATTCCCTGGAGCTGGACGCCGGCCATCAGGCTTGGGGCTGGAGCAGGATCTTCGCGGTTGCGTCGGGCGCATCGGCCAGCCGTGAGAACGCGGCGAGCCCCTCCGCCAAGGGCATGACCTCGAGCCACTCCGTGGGCAGGCGGTCCTCGGCCAGCAGCGCGAGCGCCTCGCCGAACTCCGCGCGCGTGTAGGCGAACTGGCCGCGCACGCGGATGCTCCGGCGGACCAGGTCGGCCACCGGCATGCCGCCGTCGGCCTGAGCAAGGCCCACGACCACGACCTCACCGCCGGCGCGCGCGTTTGCGATCGCGGTCCGCCACGTGGCCTCCGCGCCTACCGCGTCGATGCACAGATCGCGCTCCAGGTCCGCTGCTCCGTCGAGCACGCCCAAGGTGCGCGCCGCCCCCAGCCGAGAGGCCCACGCGCGGCGGCCGGCCACGGGCTCGACGGCGATCACGTCGGCGCCCCGCCGGGCTGCGAGGTGAACGCTCAGCAGCCCGATCGGACCGCAGCCGAGCACGAGCACCCGGCTGCCGGGGCCCAGCTGAGCCGGCGCCAGCGCGGCGATGCACACGGCCAGCGGCTCCACCAGCGCGGCGACATCGTCGCTCAGCCCCTCGGGCACCTCCAGAAGAGCCGCGCGCGGGACGGCTACCCGGTCGGCGAAGACCCCGGGCCGGTGCAGGCCGAGCAGCTGGCGGCTCTCGCACAGGTTCTCGCGCCCGGCCAGACACGCCTCGCACTTCCCGCACACGGTCAGCGGGAAGACCGACCAGCGCCCGGGCAGGCCTTCCACCGTGCCCACGACCTCGTGTCCGAGCACCAGCGGGGGGCGGCGTGGCCCGTGGTGTCCCTTGAAGGGATGCAGGTCCGATCCGCAGATGCCGGCCAGGCCCACGTCGAGCACGACCTCGCCGGGCGCCGGCTCGGGATCGGGCAGCTCTTCCATCGCCAGGTTGCGGCCTCCGTGCCAGACGAGCGCTCTCATTGACAGGTGTGCGAGCATAACAGCGGTCCGATTGCCGAACCGTCTTTCCGATAGTCGGAACGCGACAAGGAGTGAGCATGCCCCAGCTGCGGATCCTGGCCAGCCTGACCGTCATTCTGCTCGCGTTGTTCGTGGGCGCCTGCGGCGGAGACGACGAGGAGTCGAGCTCGGACTCGAGCTCCTCCGGGGGCGAGACCGCCAAGGCCAAGCCGGGCACCCTCGAGCTGTGGGTGGGCGGGAACTTCGCCGGCGCCACGCCCGGTACGCCATACCGCAAATGGCTCGACTCGCAGATCGACCGCTTCAAGGCCGACAACAAGGGGTCGGACGTGAAGATCACCCTGCTCTCCACCGACAACGAGCAGGTCGCGGCGAAGCTGCAGGCCGCCTTCCAGGCCAAGAAGGCCCCGGACATGATGCTCTTCTACTCGGGCGGCTACACCACGCCGTACATCAATCAGCTGCTCGAGCTCAACCCGTACTTCGACAAGACACCGGGCTTCTTCGACTCCCTGTCGGGCATGGACCTGTCCTGCGAGAACCTCGACTGCGAGGGCGGCAAGGGCAAGATCATCGCCGTGCCGCAGGACTTCGGCACGTACGGGCTCTTCTACAACAAAGCGATGTTCAAGAAGGCGGGAGTCGAGGCCCCGATCGAGACCTGGGACGACCTGCTCAGCGCCTGCACGGCACTGAAGAAGACCGGCGTGACCCCGATCACCTTCGGCGATCGCGACGGCTACTCGACCGACAACTGGGTCACGCTGATGTACGGCTCGTACTTCGACGAGGACGACGTGGAGAAGGTCAACGACGGCGAGCTCCCCTACGCCGATCCCAAGCTCGTCCAGCCCCTGCAGCAGCTCGTCGACCTGCGCGAGCAGGACTGCCTCAACAAGGACGCCTCCACGCGCGAGAACTTCGACGCCAACTCGGACTTCACCTCGGGCAAGAGCGCGATGGTGCTCATGTATCCGGCGGTCATTCCCGACTTCATGAAGAAGCTAGGCAAGGACCTCGGGATCATGGCGATCCCTCAGTCGAGTGACGGGCCACTGGCCGGGCGCTCGGTGGGCAACGCGTTCTATAACTACGTGGTCACCAAGCAGTCGGACAACCCCGGGCTCGCCTGGGAGTTCATCAAGGTGGCGAGCGACGAGACGGCGGCGGGAGAGCTGCTCACCATCCTGGGGACCCCGCCCGCGCTGAAGGACGTGGACGAGAGCCTCGTAAAGGACGAGTTCGTGCAGTTCTTCGTGGACGCCGCCCAGGATCCGGCGATGCCGGTGCTCGACAGCGTGATCCCGGTGCCCGTGGCGCTCACCTACTACAAGGAGCTGCAGCAGGCGCTCTCGGGCAAGAAGACGCCGGAGGAGGCGATGCAGTCCATGGACGAGCAGCTGCCCACGCTCGAGTAGCGCCGGCTCGATGGCCAATCGCGATCGGCTGTGGGGGGTCGTCTACGTCCTCCCGGCGTTGGCCCTCGTCCTCGCCTTCATCGCGTATCCGCTCGGCAGCGTCTTCTACCACGCGTTCACCGAGTGGGACGGCATCGAGCCGCCGGTGTGGATCGGGTTCGAGAACTTCACCAGCCTCGTCGACGACCCCGTGTTCCGCACGTCGCTGCGAAACAACGCGCTGTTCGCCCTCTCCGTTCCGATCCAGGTGGTCGTGCCGATGGTGTTGGCCTGGCTGATCCACGAGCGCATCCCCGGCTGGCGCTTCTTTCGCTCGACCTTCTTCCTGCCCGCGGTGATCTCGACCGTGGTGGTCGGGCTGGTGGCCCAGGTCGTCTTCCGTCTCGACGGTCCGCTCAACTCGCTGCTCGGCACGCTCGGCCTCGAGTCCGCGCAACAGGACTGGCTGGGCAAGGCCGAGACCTCGATCCCGGCCGTGCTGCTCGTGCTCCTGTGGGCCAACTTCGGCTACAACACGCTGATCTACCTGGCGGGCATGAGCGCGCTCGATCCGTCGCTCACCGAGGCCGCACGCATGGACGGCGCCCGCCCAGCGCGGGTCCTGTTCTCGATCGTCGCGCCCAATTTGAAGCGCGTAATGGAGCTCGTGCTCGTGACGAGCACGGTCACCGCCTTCGCGTTCATGTTCGCCTACATCTTCGTGATCACCAACGGCGCGCCCGGCTTCGACACCTACGTGACGGAGTTCATGATCTACAAGGAGGCCTTCGCCCTGGGCAATAGCGGCTACGCCTGCGCCATCGGCGTGGTGCTGACGCTGATCGCGGCCTCGATCGGCGCGCTGCAGATACGCATCCTCACGCGCGGGGGCGCAACGTGAGCAGGCGCGAGGGGTGGAAGCGCGCGCCGGTGGTGGCCGGCATGGCGCTGATCTCGGCCTCCGCGTTGTTCCCGCTCTACTTCATGGCCTCCAACGCGTTTCGCACCAACGCGGACTACGACGACTCGAAGGTCGGCCTGCCCTCGGTCTTCTCCCTCGACACGCTGCAGCGCGCCTGGGAGGGGGCCAGCATCCCCATCTATATGCGCAACTCGCTCGTGGTGGTGGCGGGCACGGTCGTGCTGTCGATCGTCGTGGCCTCGATGGCGGGCTACTCGTTCTCCAAGCTGCGCTGGCGACCCCGTTCGGCGGTCTACCTGTTCGTGCTCGCCTGGATCGCAGTGCCCCCCTTGATCCTGCTCGTGCCGCTGTACGTGGAGATGGTCAACCTCGACCTGTACGACACGCCGTGGTCACTCATCCTGATCTACAGCGCGGTCAACCTGCCCTTCAACACCTACCTGATGACCGCGTACTTCCGGGGGGTGCCGGACGACCTCGTCGACGCTGCGCGCCTCGACGGCGCCGGCGCCCACGGCGTGTTCCTGCGCGTGATGCTGCCGCTCGCGCGGCCCGCGCTCGCCACGCTGGTGATCTTCAACTTCCTGTGGGCATGGAACGAGTTCATCTTCGCGCTGCTGCTCCTCCCGAGCGAGGAGACCAAGACGCTCACCGTCGGGGTGCTTCAGCTGCAGGGGCGCTTCAACCTCGATCCCACCGCGCTGATGGCCGGACTCTTCATCTCGACGCTGCCCGTGATCGGCGTCTACCTGATCTTCCAGCGCCATCTGGTGCGTGCCGTGGCCGCGGGAATCGGGCGCTGATGACCGCCTCGCTCACCGGGTCCGACCGCGTGCTCGCCACGCTGAAGATCCTGGCCGGCCACTCGTCCGGGGTGTCGCTCGACGCGATCTCACGCGAGCTGGGCGCACCCAAGTCGAGCGTTCACCGGGCGCTGGCCGCGCTGCGGCGCGCGGGCTTCGCCGATCAGGACGAGCGCGGCCGCTACCGCCTGGGGTCGGAGCTGGTGCGTATCGCCTTCGACTATCACGAGCGTCGTGACGAGGTCGATCTGGTGCGTCCGGTGCTGAGCACGCTCTCGGACTGGCTCTCGGAGACCGCCCACTACGCCCAGCTCGAGGGCGCCGAGGTCGTGTATCTCGCCAAGATCGAGCCGCGCGGGCAGGCCATCACCATGAGCTCGCGCATCGGCGGGCGCAACCCGGCTCACTCGACCGGGGTGGGCAAGGCGCTGCTCGCGCACGTCCTCGAGGACGATGAGGCGGTCCGTGAGTTCGTCGCCCTCCACGGACCGCTCGAGCGGCGAACGAAGCACACGCTCGTGTCCGCCCGGGCGCTGGCCGACGACCTTCGCAGGGGCCGCGAGCGCGGCTATGCGGTAGACCGCGAGGAGAGCGAGCTCGGGGTCAATTGCATCGCCTTTCCCCTGTTTCTCGGCTCGGGCCGGCGACCGTCGGGGGCGCTGAGCGTGTCAGCCGTGGCCATGCGCACCGACGTCGCGCGGCTGGAGGCGGTGGCCGAGCGAATCCGGTCGACGATCGAGGACGCGCTCGGTCCGGTGACTCGTCCCAAGGTGGAGACATGACCGGCCGCCTGTCTGGTCGGCGAATCCTGGTAACCGGTGGCGGGCGCGGTCTCGGCCGGGCCATCGCCGTAAGAGCCGCCGGCGAGGGCGCCGCGATCGGGGTGGTGGGACGGACGCAGACGTCGCTCGAGGAAGCCGCCAGCGAGGTGAGCTCGCACGGGGTCGCCGCGGCGGTCGCGGTCGCCGATGTGGCCGATGCCGCGGCGGTCGAGTCGGCCGTGGCCGAGCTGTCCGAGGCGCTCGGCGGCCTCGATGGATTGGTCACCGCCGCAGCCGTCGACTGCGCCTGGGCGCCCACGGGCGAGATGGACGTGGAGGAGTGGAACCGCACGATCGCGATCAACCTCTCGGGCGCGTTCTACTGCTGTCGCTTCGCGCTGTCCCACCTGGTGGCCGCCGGCGGCGGGGCGATCGTGAACTTCAGCTCGGTGGCGGGCAAGCGGGCCTGGGCCGAGGACGTGGCCTACAACGCCTCGAAGGCGGGGGTCGAGCTGTTGACCCGCACGATCGCGGTCGAGTACGCCGGCCGGGGCGTGCGCGCGAACTGCCTCGCTCCCGGTGTGATCGACGCCGGGATGACCGACGAGGTGACCAACGAGCAGGAGCGCGAGCGTCTGCGCAGGCTCCATCCGGCCGGCCGCTTCGGGACGGCGGACGAGGTGACCGAGGCGGCGGTGTGGCTGCTCTCGGAGGCGGCGTCGTTCACCACCGGCGCCACTCTGCGCGTGGACGGCGGCTTCCTGGCCTAGCTTTACTCGCTGATCTCGCCGCGCTGCAGCGCCAGCGCCACGGCGTGCACCCGGGTGGCGGCGCCGAGCTTGTTCATCGCGTTGCGGACGTGGGTGCGCACGGTCTCCGATGAAAGGAAGAGCTGTTTCGCCGCCTCCTCACCCGACAGCCCCTTGCTGAGCAGGCCCAGGATCTCGCGCTCGCGCGGCGAGAGCACGTGCCCTTTGCCGTTCCCGTTGCGGCGCTCCAGGAGCGGCTCCAGGCGCGGGTCGATCCACTCGCCCCCGTCGGCGACGGTGCGAATTGCCTCCTCGAGCTCCTCGGGATCACCGCTCTTGAGTGCGAAGCCCGCGGCGCCGGCGTCGAGCCCCTCGAGCAGCAGGCGCTCGTCGGAGACCCCCGTGTAGAGCACGATGCGCACCTCCGGGTCCTCCTCGAGCAGGCGACGCGTCAGCTCCGCGCCGCTCTCGTGGGGCAGGGTGAGATCGATCAACGCGACGTCGGGGCGGCGGCGCAGAATCACCGACTCGGCCGATTCGGCGTCGTTGGCGGTGCCGACCACGTGGTGGCCGTGACGACGTAGCAGCAGCTCCATTCCGCGCCGCAGCGCCACGTGATCGTCCACGATCACCACATTCAGGGGAGTGGCAGAGGGGTCCATGCCTGATATTTCTGTCGGCAGGCACGAACCCGGCCTTTATACCGGCGAGCCGATCCGATTGTGCAGGAAGGCGCCAATCAGGCCGGCTAAGGCAGCAGGACCACCTTGCCGAGCTTGCCGCCTGCCGTGAAGCGCTCGTAGCCCGCGACCGCCTCCTCGAGCGGAAAGGTGTCCGCCACCGGCACGGTGAGGGTGCCGTCCTCGAAACGTGGCAGCACCTCCTTCTCCACCAGGCGGGCACAGATGGCCTTCTCCTCGAGCGGGCGGGCGCGCAGGGTAGAGCCGTGTATCCGGGCTCTCTTCTGCATCACCGTGAGCAGGTTGATCTCGGCGGTCGGGCCGGTGCCCCCCACTCCGATGACTGTGATGCGCCCGCGGAGGGCGAGCGACTCAAGGTTCTCGGCCAGGTTCCCGGCGCCGACGAGCTCGAGGATCACGTCGTAGGGACCGTGGCTGCCGAAGCCCTCCGGATCGATCGCGGTTGCCCCGAGCTCCTCGACCGCGGGACGCTGCTCGGCTCGGCGTACGGTCGCGGTGACGCGGGCGCCCAGCGCGCGCCCCAACTGGACCGCGGCGGTGCCGACACCGCCCGCAGCTCCGTGCACCAGCAGGTGCTCCCCGGGGCGCAGACCGGCTTGCGTGAAGATCGCGTCGTGGGCGGTGGTGAACACCTCGGGCAGCCCGCCGGCCTCCGGCCAGTCGACGTTCCCCGGCACGGGCATCGCCGTTCGCTCGTGCACGACCGCCAACTCGGCCTGTGCGCCGCCGCCCACCACCGCCATCACCCGGTCGCCCTCGGAGAAGCGGGTCGCGGCCGGCCCGGCTTCCACCACCTCGCCGGCCAGCTCGACGCCGGGGATGTCGGGCGGGGAGCCCGGCGGCGCCGGATAGGCGCCCTTGCGCTGGAGCATGTCCAGCGCGTTGATTCCCGCCGCGCGCACGCGTACGAGCACCTCGCCGACGCCGGGCTGGAGGTCGGGCCGCTCCTCGACGACGAGGTTCTGATCCTGGATGGTTAGGGCCTTCATGGAAGGGAACTTATTGGTACAAAGCTCATCCCCGTTACGTCGTGGCCGATACGTAGGGTGACTCAAGGCTCGCAAGTGAAGGGACCGCCCCTCATCTCGCGCAGCGCCCGGCCGCCGCTCTGGCGGGAGGTTCGCTTCGGTCTGGAGGCGGCTTCGCTCATGCGTGACCCGATCTTCCGGGGCGAGGGGCTGCGTGAAGGCAAGGGGCGTCCGGTGCTGCTGATCCCGGGCTTCCTGGCCGGCGACGGCTCGCTCGGCCTCATGGCGGGCTGGCTCAAGCGCGCCGGCTATCGGCCCACGCGAGCGGGGATGCGGGCAAACGTCGACTGCTCGGGCGCCGCGCTCGACCGCCTGGAGGAGCGCGTCGAGCGGATCGTCTCCGAGCAGGACAAGCGCGCGGCGGTGGTGGGTCAGAGCCGCGGCGGCGGTCTGGCCAAGGCGCTGGCCGCACGGCGGCCCGATCTGATCCACGGCATCGTGACGCTCGGCTCGCCGCAGATCGACCCGCTGGCGGTGCACCCGTTCGTGCGGCTGCAGGTGGAGGCGGTCAGCCGCCTGGGCTCGCTCGGCGCCCCCGGCCTGTTCAAGCGCTCCTGCCTCGACGGCGAGTGCTGCGCCGACTACTGGGAGCAGCTTGCCGCTCCGTGTCCCGACGGCGTCGGCTTCGTGTCGATCTACTCGCGCAGCGACGGCATCGTGGACTGGCGCGCCTGCCTGGACCCGTGCGCCGACGAGCACGTAGAGATCTCGACCAGCCATTGCGGCATGGCCGTGCACCCCACCGCCTGGCGGGCCGTGGCCGCCGCCTTGGAGCGCTTCGAGCGCGCCGAGGCACGCCGCAAGCCGGGCTACCGGCAGCGGTACGCGGGCCTGCGCCGGGCGGCCTGAGCGATCGGGGGCAAGACGAAACGAGCCCGGCGGCCCACTAGAGTGCCGCCATGCCCGATGAGATGAACGTGGGCAGCGCAGCGACACCGGCCAGCGCGGGCGTTGTCGGCAGCGCGGGAACGGTGGCGTCCGCCGGAGTGATAGGCAGCGCGGGAACGCTGAGCAGCGTGGGCGTGATCGGCTCGGCCGGGGTGGTGCTGAGCGCCGGCATCGTGGCGAGCGCGGCAATCGTCGGAGGCATCGCCAACAGCGGCTGCCTGGCCTGCGTGGGCTGCATCGGGTGCGCCGGCTGCGTGGGGTGCGTGGGGTGCATTGGCTGCGTCGGGCTGCGGGGCGAGGTCGGGGCCGTAGGACGGTCCTGACGAGGCGCCCGCGCCGCCGGCGCGTCGCTCACATGCTCATCACACCCCCGAGGTAGGCGACGAGTGCTCCCGTGTCCTCCACGTCCGCCCTGAGGCCGACGTAGCCGTCGGGTCGGATCGCGAAGAGGGCCCCCTCCTCCGCCACTCCGTAACGCTGTTGAATCCGGTGCTCGGCGTCGAAGACCGTCACGTCGTAATCCGGTTCGGAGCTGGTGCGGTCGGAGACCAGAACGCGCCGGACCGCGATCCGCCCCGCCCATCGGGCCTTCGCCGGCGCTCCGCCGACCTGAAGCAGCGTGTGGCCCGTCCCCTCGGCCAGCACCGAGTGCAGCGAAAGGCCGGCCACATCGGGCGCCGCGTCGCCGGGTTTCGGGCCCGCGGCGTGTTCGGCGCCCGCCACGAGGGGACTGTCGCGGTAGTCGATGTTCGTCTCCTCGGTCTGGTCGGCGAGCTCGGCTCGCACGGGCGCCAGGCCGGCGGCGAGGTGGACGAGGTGGTTGCGAAGCGCCCTCGCCCCCTTTCCGTGAAGCGTGGCCAGCGTGGTCATGCGGGTCGTCTGCTTGATCACCCGGGCGGCGATCGGGTGACGCTCCGCGTGGTAGCTGTCGAGCAGGCCGGGAGCGGCTCTCCCATCGGCGGCGAGGGCGAGCTTCCAACCGAGGTTTAAGGCGTCCTGCATCCCGGTGTTCATCCCCTGGCCCCCGGCGGGGCTGTGTACGTGAGCGGCGTCGCCGGCGAGGAAGGCGCGTCCGTGGTGGTACTGCGGGACCTGGGCGTGGTGGATCTCGAACACGGTCAGCCAATGCGCCTCCAGCAATTTGATGCCGCCGGCGCGCTCGTCCGCGACTGCCTGCATCCGCTCGAGCGTCGGCGCGTCGGTGTCGGCGTCCGCCTCGTCCGTGAGCTGCGCGATCAGCCTCATGCGCGCGCCGCGCATCGGGAACACCACGATGGGACCGGTGCCCGGGGAGAAGAACGTGTGCATGGAGCTGCGGTCGAGGTCGTAGTCGGCCTCCACGTCGCCCATGAGGAAACGCTCGCCCTTGAAAGACCCCTCCAGCCGCTCGCCCGTCGCGGAGCGCACCGTGCTGTGACTGCCGTCGGTGCCGGCGATCCAGGAGGACGCAACCGTCTCCTCGCGGCCGTCGCCGCGCCGAACCCGGGCACGGACGAGCTCTTCGCCCTGATCGAAGCCGACCAGCTCGGTGCCTTGCTCGACGGTGACCCCGAGTCCCGCGAGCCGCTCGCGCAGGATCCGTTCGGTCTCGGTCTGAGGAAGTGTGACCGAGAACGGATACGGGCTGTCGACCGTGTTCAGCGCGATCTCCGCCTGCGTCACGCCGTCCGCGTGGAATTGAGCGCCCGTGATCTTGATGCCGGTCGCCATGAGCTCGTCGACCACACCGACGCGCTCGAGCATCTCGAGGCTGCGTGCGTGGACGACGATCGCGCGCGATTCGGTGGTCGGGCGGGGGAGCTTGTCGATCAGGCGCAGCGCGACGTCCCGGCGGGCAAGCTCGCACGCGAGCAGGAGGCCGACGGGTCCCGCGCCGACGATCAGCACGGCGGGATCCGGGGCGGCAGCGGTCGTCGGCTCGTCGATGATCAAGGAGCGTACATGCGGGCTATCCGCCGCTATTCTCGGACCTCCGCTCTGGAGCGCCCCCGTGCACGTCGAGATCTGGTCCGACATCGCCTGTCCCTGGTGCTACGTCGGCAAGCGCCGCTTCGAAGCCGCGCTGGCCTCCTTCGAGCACCGCGGCGAGGTGCGCGTGACCTGGCGCAGCTTCGAGCTCGACCCGGGCGCGCCGGCGGAGCGAAACGGTGACCGCGCCGCTCACCTCGCCGAGAAGTACGGCCTGACTCGCGAAGAGGCGTTGAAGATGGAAGAGACCATGGCGGGGGTGGCCGCCGGCGAAGGACTCGACTTCCGCTTCGACATAGCACGCGCCGGGAACACGTTCGACGCCCACCGGCTGGTGCACCACGCCGCGCAAGGCGATCTCCAGGACGCGATGAAGGAACGCCTGCTCCGGGCCTATCTGGGCCAGGGCGAGCTGATGTCCGACCGAGCGGCGCTGGCTCGCCTCGCCTCCGAGGTCGGGCTGTCGGCGGAGGAGGCCCGCGAAGTGCTGGCCGGCGATCGTTACGCAGCGGAGGTGCGCGAGGACGAGCGCGTGGCGGTCTCGCTGGGCATCACCGCGGTTCCCTTCTTCGTCGTCGACCGCTCCCTGGGTGCCGCCGGGGCGCAGGCGCCCGAGGTCCTGAGAGGCCTTATCGAGCAGGGCTGGGCGCGGAGATCGCCCGTGCCGGTGGTGGCGCAGGGCGACAGCTGCACCGCAGACGGCTGCTGAGCATGCCGGCCTTCGGCCCCCTCGTCGACGCAGACTGGCTGCGCGCTCATCTCGGCGAGCGGGATCTGGTCGTGGTCGACTGTCGCTACGCGCTCGGCGACCCCCCGGCGGGCGAGCGGGGGTGGCTCGAAGGACACATTCCCGGCGCCGCTTTTCTCAGCGTGACCGGAGATCTCTCGGGCGACATGGTGGACGGCGGCCGCGAAGGCGGGCGCGCACCGCTGCCCCAGGCCGGCAACTTCGAGGCCGCGGCGCGGCGAGCGGGGATCGGCGAACGGTCGAGGGTGGTGGCCTACGACCGAGCCGGCGAGGGCGGCGCCACCCGGCTCTGGTGGCTCCTTCGTCACTTCGGTCACGACTCGGTCGCCGTGCTCGACGGCGCCCTGGGGGCGTGGACGGAGGCGGGCGGCGAGCTGCGGGGCGGCTTCGAGCAGGTCGCGCCCGGCGACTTCACGGCCCGCGAGCGTCGCGGAGACACGGTTGCCTTGGCGGACGTCGAGCGCCGCTCGACGCGCCTGCTCGATGCTCGCGAGCCGGAGCGCTTTCGCGGCGAGGTGGAGCCCATGGACCCGGAGGCGGGGCACATCCCCGGCGCGCTCAACGCACCCTCCCAGGAGCTGGCGCCCGGCGGGCGCTTCCGCGACGAGAATGAGCTCAGGGAGCGGCTCGGGGAAGAGCCCTTCGTCGCCTCCTGCGGCTCGGGGATCACCGCCACGACGCTACTGCTGGCCGCGGAGATCGCCGGGGTCGAGGGCAGCCTGTATCCCGGGTCCTGGAGCGAGTGGTCGCGGCGCGGGCTGGCAGTGGAGACCGGCGACGGCTAGCTGATTGATTTTCACGGCCCGCGTTGTGCGCGGTTATGGGCTAACGAGGTGGATCCGAGCGAATCTAGCGGCCTGATGTCGCAACCGTCACCGTTGTTGGGGTGTGGTAACAGCGGCCGTGGGGGCGGCGTGGCGCGGCCGCCCGGTGCGGAGCATTGTCGCTTTGCACCCCTATACGCGGGTAAATCGACCACTGCGACCCGAAAGCGCGTTACAGCAGCGTGTCAGATGTGACAGCCCGGCGCGTCCACCCTTGTTGCCGCCCGTTAAGGCGCCTGTCCCGCCAGGCGGCGGCTCGCGCAGCGCCAGCATCCCCCCGGCAACCAGCGAACCCACACCCAACTAGTTAGTGCGCCGCGGCGGCGCGCCAGCACGCAAACCGCTCGGGCTCGAGGCGCAACAGCGGCCCCGGCGGCGGCTCCGCCCGGTACTGCTCATACTTCGCCGCCAGCGCCACGAGGGCGGCCGGCGCGTCGGAGGCCTCCAGCACGGTGACGCGGCCGCGCAGCTCGACCCAGGCCAGGCGTTCCCAGTCGTCCGAGTAGGCGTCCACCAGAAGCGACGCCCGCGGGCTCCGGCGCAGGCGGCGCACGCGGGCCGGCTCGGCCGCGCGTTTGGGCTTGCGGTCGATCGCGCTCCAAAGCGCGTCCTCGTGAGCGGCGAAGGTCACCGGCAGGATCCGCGGCTCGTCGCGCTCGTCGAGCAGGCCGAGCCTCGCCACGCGCGCGCCCTCGACCAGCTCACCGGCCCACGCGGGTAGATCGCCTAACGTCACGAGGCCGAGACTACGAGAGGAGCGAGCGCATGAAGATCGGCATCGGGCTCCCCACCACGATTCCCGGCGTCAAAGGGAGTGAGTTGCTCGACTGGGCGAGGCGGGCGGAGGGCGCGGGATTCTCGAGTCTCGGCACGCTCGATCGCCTCGTGTATGGCAACTACGAGTCCTTCATCGCTCTCGCCGCCGCGGCCGCGGTGACCGAGCGGATCGGACTGGCCACCGCGATCGCGATCCTCCCCTACCGCCAGAACGCCGCGCTCGTGGCCAAGCAGGCCGCAACGATCCAGGACATCTCGCGCGGCCGGCTCGTTCTCGGGGTGGGTGTGGGCGGCCGCCGCGACGACTTCGAGGCGGCCGATGTGCCGTTCGAGGAGCGCGGCCGGCGCGCCGACGAGATGCTCGACGACATGAAGCAGATCTGGGCCGGGGCGGAGCGCGGCCACGCCGGCGCGATCGGCCCGGACGTCTCATTGGACCCGCCGTCCATACTCGTCGGTGGCCAGGTCGAAGCCGCCTTCAGGCGAGCGGCCCGGTACGGCGACGGCTGGATCATGGGCGGGGGTCCGCCCGAGAGGTTCAGCGAAGCGCGGGAGAAGGTCCTGTCCGCCTTCCGCGACGCCGGCCGCAGTGAGAGGCCGGTCGCGGCGGCCCTCTCGTACTTCTCCCTCGACGCCGATCCCGAGGGCCAGGCGCGGGCGACGATCGGCGACTACTACTCATTCGTGGGGGAGTACGCGGGGGTGGTGGTCGACGGCACCGCGAAGGGCGAGGACCAGGTGAGAGAGCGGGTGCAGCTGTTCGCCGACGCCGGCTGCGACGAGCTGATCCTCTTCCCCGCGTCCTCCGACCCCGCGCAGGTCGACATGCTGGCCGCCGCCGTCCTGTAGACGCCTCCTTCCGTCCACCCCGCCCGCCACGATGGCGGGCGGATGCCCTCGGCCAAGCTAGTCATCGGCGGCGCCGCTGCCACGGCCGCTCTGGGCGTGCGCGTCGCCCGGTCGCTGTACGGCCGCTGGCACATGCTTCCGGAGCCCGAGCGGCACCGGATCGAGGGCCTCGCCGAGGATCTCAAGCACAAGGCGCTCGAACTGCGCGGCGCGGCCGACGCCGAACGCGCCGGCGAGGGCCTGAGGGTGGCCAACGAAAGCCTGGCGGCGGCGCTCGTCGAGACCGCGGAGCGCGACCCCGAGCTCGGCGAAGCCCAGGTCGACGAGCTACGCCAGGAGCTGCGCCGAGAGCTCGAGCGTCTCGAGGGCGCGACCGAGATAAGGGCGTGGAGAGCTCCGCGCAAGCCGGCCTCTCGCCGCGAGTAGCATCCCGCCGGCGGGCGTGAATCGTCTCCACCACTGGTACTGCAGCCGCGAGGCCTGGAAGCGCCACGTGCGCGAGGATCTCGTGCCCGCCGCGCTCGAAGGTGTCGATCTGGGCACGGATGCGCTCGAGGTGGGCCCGGGCTTCGGGCCGGCCACGGAGGTGCTCGCCGAGAGAGCACCCAGGGTGACCGCGCTCGAGATCGACCCGGTGCTCGCGGGTTCGCTCCGCGACCGGCTCGGGGACCGGGTGGAAGTCGTGAACGGAGACGGCACGGCGATGCCCTTCGCCGATGGGAGCTTCACCGGCGCCGCGTGTTTCACGATGCTCCATCACGTCCCGTCTCCCGAAGCTCAGGACCGTCTGTTCGCCGAGGTCGCGAGAGTGCTGCGTCCCGGCGCTGCCTTCGCCGGCACCGACAGCACCGGGCGCGGTCTGGGTTTCGCGCTCCTGCACGTCGGCGACACGAAGGTTCTGATCGATCCCAAGGGCCTGGGCCCACGGCTGGTGGCGGCGGGGTTCGAGAAGGCCGAGGTCGGTGCGGGACGGGACGCGGTGCGCTTCCGCGCCTCTCGGGCGGCCTGAGGACCAACGGCCCTAGACGGGGTTGGGGAACGCCCGCTCGCCCGCCCCGACCGCCTCGGCGAGGCGGTTCTCGGGTGGCGCCAGGGGACACGCCCAGCGCGAGTTGTAGGCGCACGACGGGTTGTAGGAGTAATTGAGGTCGAGCGACGCCTCGCTCCCGTGGGAGGCGATCGTGAGACCCCGGCCGAAGGTGCCCTTGGCCGTATCGGTCAGGTAGCGGCCACCGCCATAGCTCTCGCCGCCGGCCGTGGCGTCCCGGAAGGGAAGAAATAGCCCCCCGCCGTAGCCCTCGATCCAAAACAGGGTGAGCCCGCCCCAGGGCGTGTCGAGGCGGCCCGCGCGGCGGTAACGGATCACACCGTCCTCGCCGCCGGTGTCGATCTCGAGCGGCCCTTCGTCGTCGATCGCCTCCAGAGGGCACCGCGCGACCGCCTCGGCGTCGTGGGGAAAATACGGCAGGCCCTCGAAGCCGGCCCGCTGCTCGTCGGTCAAGGGCGACTGGGGGTGCTCGCGAAACAGCTCATCGCGGCGCCGGCGAAACTCGTTCCAGGCCTCCTCACCCTCGACCGGCGGCGTCAGGTACAGCTGCGCCACGCGCAGGCGCCAGTCGGCCAGCGCGGGGATGGGGCCGGTCACCGATCGCAGACTACCCATGTCCGCGCGCCCCGCGCCCGCCCTCCACTTTTCGGCGGCGGGGTCGAATACCGGAGTGATGTCTTCTCCCGGCGACACTCCGTCCTGGCCGGCGCCCGAGGCTCCCGCTCAGCCCTACGCCGCCCCGCCCTACGCCGCCCCGCCGCAGGGAAAGACCAGCGGCTTCGCCATCGCGTCCTTCGTGTTCGGGTTGATCGGCGGCGTGCTGTTGAGCGTGATATTCGGGATCATCGCCCTAAGGCGGATCAACCGCCGGGGGCTGGGAGGCAGGGGCTTCGCCATCGCGGGGCTCGTGCTGTCGGGCCTGTGGACGCTGCTCATCGTCGTGATCGTCGTCCTCGCCCTGGCCACCGGCGCCGAGCGCGACGCGAGCGGCCAGGTCACCGACTCGGGCTCAGAGAGCGTCTTCGACCTGCGTGTGGGCGACTGCATGAACGACCTGGAGGAAACCGAGGTCCAGCTCACGGTGGACGTGAAGCCGTGCGCGGAGCCCCACGACGCCGAGGCAGTGTCGCGGTTCGAGCTGCCGGCCGGCGCTTGGCCGGGCATGGCGTTCGTGACCCGAGAGGCGGAGAGCCGTTGCCTACGGGGGGTCGAGTCGGCGGCCGCCGGGGCGCCGCGAGCCGATGAGGTCGAGACGTTCTACTTCCACCCGACCGAGGAGAGCTGGGCCCAGGAGGACGACCGCGTGGTGCTGTGCGTCGCCCTGTTCCCCCAACTGCGCCGCGGCGCGCTCTAGCACGCCCGGCCGGCGACCGCGCGGCGTGCGCGTCGCGGCGCCAGCTTGCGGGCCATCCAGGCGTCGAGCCTGCGTAGATCCTTCTTGCCCCAGACGAGCGCGTAGATCAGCAGAGCGGTCACGAACAGCGTGTACGAGCTCACGGTCCCGGTGGCGAGGTAGTCCCACACGCCGAGGCCCAGCAGGCCGGCGGTGTCCAACACCGCGCCGATCACGAACAGCCGGGTGACGCCCTCCATCCCGTAGCGATAGCGGAGAACGAGGAACGCGGCCAGCATCAGCCAGAACCCGGCCTCGAGCCCAATTGCGAGAATCCACTTCACGTCCATGGGCGTATTTATATCATACGTTTGATATAAAATCCATCTCATGCCGAAGATCGTCGATCACGAAGCGCGCCGGGCCGAGCTGGCGGAGGCGGTATGGCGGCTCGCCTCGCGGGACGGGCTGGAAGCGGTGACGCTCAGGGGTGTTGCGGCCGAGGCGGGCTGGTCCACCGGGGCGCTGTGTCACTACTTCGGCAACAAGGAGGAACTGCTGCTGTTCGCCTTCCAGATCACGGCCGGGCGCGTGGGCCGCCGGCTCGCCGCCGCGGCGAAGGCGAGCGCCGAGCCGCTCGAGCTGGCCCGCATTCTGCTGGCCGAGGGCCTGCCCCTCGATGCCGAGCGGCGCGCCGAGGTACGGGTCTGGTTTGCGTTTCTCGGCTTGGCGCTCACGCGCCCGGAGCTCGCGCGCGCGCAGCGCGAGGCCTATCGCGCCTGGCGCGGATGGCTGGCTCGCACCCTCAGGGAGGCCCAGGAGCGCGGCCAGGTCGATCCCGCGCTCGACCCCGAGCACGAGGCCACCGGATTGGTCGCGCTCGTCGACGGTCTGGCAGTGCAGGCGTCCTTCGAGCCGCGTGCGCTCAGCGGGGCCCGTCAGCTCGCGCTGCTGGACGAGGGGCTGGCCCGGCTCTCCGCCCCGCCGGCGATCTCCTAGGCGGCGCCGCGCAACATAGGCTTGGCCGGTGACCGTGGCACCGCTGCGTTTCGAGGAGGGCGCGCTCTTCGTGCTCGATCAGCGCGCGCTCCCGGCCGACGAGCGGTGGATACGCTGCACCCGACCCGAGGAGGTGGCCGACTGCATCCGCACGCTCGCCGTGCGAGGGGCGCCGGCGATCGGCATCGCGGCGGGCTATGCGATGGCGCTGGCCGAGGACCCGCCGGCGGCCGCCACCCTGCTGCGCGCGGCACGCCCGACGGCGGTGAACCTGAGCTGGGCCGTCGACCAGCTGCTTGCGGCGCCCGACCGCGCCGCGCGGGCCCTCGAGCTGCATCGCGAGCAACAGCGGGCGGACCGGCTGCTCTCGAAGCTGGGCGCCGAGCTGTTCGAGCAGGGCGACCGCGCTCTCACCCACTGCAACGCCGGCGCGCTGGCCACGGCCGGGATCGGCACCGCCGGCGGGGTGCTCCATGCAGCGTGGGAGCGCGGGTGCCTCGAGCACGTCTGGGTCGACGAGACCCGCCCCCTCCTCCAGGGCGCGCGGCTCACGAGCTATGAGCTCGAGCAAGCGGGCATCCCGTTCCACGTGGTGCCCGACTCGAGCGCGGCGTCCCTGATGGCGCGCGGGCTGGTGGACCGCGTCGTGGTGGGAGCGGACCGGATCGCCGCCAACGGCGATGTGGCGAACAAGATCGGCACCTACCCACTGGCGGTGCTGGCGGCGCGCCACGGGCTGCCGTTCTACGTGGCGGCGCCCGTCTCGACGCTCGACCCCGACACGGCAACGGGCGCGGAGATCCCGATCGAGGAGCGCGACCCCGACGAGGTAGCCGAGGGCGTACCGGCGCTCAACCTCGCCTTCGACGTCACCCCCTCCGAGCTCGTGAGCGCGATCGTGACCGAGGCGGGCGTGCTTCGGGCGCCCTACGAGGAGGCGATCGCCCGTGTCATCGCGCGCTGACGTCCTGGTCGCGGCACGCGAGATGCTGCGTCTCGGCCTCGTTGCGGGCTCCTCGGGCAACGTGAGCGCGCGCGAGGCCGGCCGGATCCACATCACGCCCGCGGGCCTCCCCTACGGCGAGATGAGCGAAGCCGACATCGTGACCCTCGACGCCGAGGGCGCGGTCGTCGCGGGCGAGCGCGAGCCCTCGAGCGAGCGCAGGGTGCACCTCGCCGTCTACGCCGCCCGGCCCGACGCGGGCGCGCTGGTCCACACCCACAGCACCCACGCCACCGCATGGAGCTTTCTCGGCGAGCCGCTCGAGACGGGCACCGAGGAGCTCGACCAGGCCGCCGCCGGAGCCGTGCTCACCGCGCCCTATGCGCCCACCGGGACGGATGAGATCGCGGCCGCGGCGGTGCGCGCGCTCGGCGACCGCGGGGCCGTGCTTCTCGAGCGTCACGGCGTGGTCGCGCTCGGCGAGTCCCCCGCCGGCGCGCTCGACGCCGCCGCGGTGGTCGAGCGCCAGGCCCACCTGGCCTGGCTGCTGCGAGGGTGACCTCAGTCGCCGGGCGCGGCGATTCCGGCCTGCTTTGCGAGCTCCACGCAGGCGGCGCTCGTGGGCGTATCCAGGCGCAGAACGTCGGACGTGGCCCGCCGTCGCTCCTCCAGCTCGCCGGGCAGGAGGATCTCCTCCGTGCCCGGCAGCCGGCGCGCGCTCTTGACCCAGTCGACGAAGGCCGGCAGCTCGCGCAGGTACTCGGCGCGGCGCTCGTCCCCGGGGTCGAGGCACACGAGGACGAAGGCGTTGGAGAACGAGCGCTCGCCCGGTCCGGACATGCCGCCGAGCGTCAACAGGCCCACGACCATCTCCACGAGCACGATCAGGCCGTAGCCCTTGTGCCCGCCCGCCGCGAGCAGCGACCCGCCGGCCAGATAATCGGCGGGATCGCGGCTCGGTGTCCCCTCCTCATCCAGTATCCATCCCTCGGGCAGCTGCTCGCCCCGCTCGTGGGCCTGGTGGACGCGACCCTCCGCGGCCACGCTGAGCGCGATATCGAGCACCGCGGGGCCGGGCACCCCGACCGACACCGGGTTGTTGCCCAGCCGTCGCTCGAACGCGCCGAAGGGCGCGAGCAGCTGATCGGCGCCCTGGAAGTTGACCAGCAGGATGCCGATCATGCCCGCCTCCGCGATGCGATGCGTGTAGGCCCCGAGCCGCCCGATGTGGCCGCCGTTGCGGACGGCGACGGCGCTCACCGCGTGGATCTCCGCGGCGGCGAGCGCGTGGTCTGTGGCGAACTCCCCCGCCAGCTGGCCGAAGCCGCGCTGCCCGTCGATCGCCGTCAGGCCGCCGCGCGTCTCGAGGACGACCGGGTCGGCGTCGACGACCAGCTCGCCGCGGCCGATCTGATCGACGTAGTAGGGCAGCTGCCGCACGCCGTGGGAGCTGTGGCCGCAGCGATCCGCGTCGACGAGGGCGCCCGCCACGCGCTGCGCCTTCGCGGTCTCGGTGCCGTGGGCGCAGAGCAGCTCCGCGGCCCAGCGCTCCAGGGCGGCCGGCTCGATCACCATGCGTGATCAACAGCACACAGGCCGGGGGCTTGGCGGGTCAGGCTTGCAGTGTGCTCAAGCGCCTTCCAGACGGAGCTCTGATCCTCATCCGGCCCATCCGCGCGGACGACAAGCGGATGCTGGAGGACGGGCTGCGGCAGCTCTCCGACGAGAGTGTGCACAGACGCTTCCTCTCCCCCAAGCGCAGCTTCAGCCGGACTGAGCTGCGCTACCTCACTGAAGTGGACGGCCGCGATCATGTGGCTCTGGTGGCTGAGTATCCCGGCCATCCGGTTCGCCGCCTGATCGCGGTCGGTCGCTTCGTCCGCCTGCACGACGATCCGGAGGTCGCGGACGTGGCCATCGTCGTGGCCGACGACTGGCAGCGCCGCGGCGTGGGAACCACGCTCAGCGAGCAGCTGGCCGCCGACGCCCGGCGACTCGGCATCCGGCGGTTCACCGCCACGATGGCGAGCGACAACGTGCCCGCGCACAGGCTCATGGCGAAGCTCACCAAGCAGCTCGAGCATCGCCACGCCGGCTCAGGCGTGGACGAGCTGCTGCTCGAGCTCGCGGCCTAGCTCTACCCGACCGTCCAGGTGTCGCCGGAGTGCAGCAGCTCCTCGAGCTGCTCGGTGTCCGCGGTGGCGCGTGCCTCGTCCAGCTCGGCCGCGAGGCCCTCGCCGTAGACCGGCCGCTTGACCGCCCGAAAGACGCCGACCGGCGTGGGGCCTGTGGGGCGCGCCGCGAGGTGGGCGAGCTCGAAGGCCAGGCTGGGCTCGGCGCGCTGCGCGTCGTGGACCACCAGCGCCTCCTCCCCCGCCTCGGCCACGTCGACCAGCTCGAGGCGCCCGTCGGCTGCGCGGGCCACGCCGCGCTCCCCTTCGAGGCCGAAGCGGATCGGCTGCCCGTGCTCGAGGCGGATCTGATTGATCTCCTTCTCGCCCTTGGCCCTCACGGCGTCGAAGGCCCCGTCGTTGAACACGTTGCAGTTCTGGTAGATCTCGACGAACGCCGCTCCCTCGTGGGCCGCAGCGGCACGCAGCGTCTGGGCCACGTGCTTCTTGTCGGTGTCGACCGTGCGCGCGACGAAGGTGGCCTCGGCGCCGAGCGCGAGGGTCACCGGGTTGAACGGGTGGTCCTGCGAGCCGAAGGGAGTCGACTTCGTGACCTTCCCCTCCTCGCTCGTGGGCGAGTACTGACCCTTGGTGAGCCCGTAGATCTGGTTGTTGAAGAGCAGGATCTTGAGCGGGACGTTGCGGCGCAGCGCGTGGATGAGGTGGTTGCCGCCGATCGAGAGGGCGTCGCCGTCGCCGCTGACCACCCACACCGACAGGTCGGGGCGCGAGGTCGCCACACCTGTGGCCAGCGCCGGCGCGCGCCCGTGGATGCCGTGCATGCCGTAGGTGTCCATGTAGTAGACGAACCGGCCGGCGCAGCCGATGCCGGTCACGAACACGATCTTCTCCGGCGAGATGCCGAGCTCGGGCATAAAGCCCTGGACCGAGGCGAGGATCGCGTAGTCGCCGCAGCCCGGGCACCAGCGCGTCTCCTGGTCGGAGGAGAAGTCGGTCTTCGACAGCGGCAGCTCGACCGGGCCGTGGCTGAGGTTCTTCTCGCCGGGCTGGCCGAAGCCCAAGTCCGCGTCGGCCGCCGTTGCGTCTTCGGCGGATGGCCGTTGGTGCTCTTGCTCACAGGAGCCGCCCCCGGACCTGCTCCATCACGTCGCGGGTGAAGATCGGCAGCCCGTCGACCTTCGTGTAGCTCTCGACGTCGACCAGGAACTCGGCGCGTAGCAGCTTCGAGAGCTGGCCCAGGTTCATCTCCGGCACGAGCACGCGCTCGTAGGAGCGCAGCACGGCCTCGAGGTTGGCCGGCAACGGATTGAGATGCCGCACGTGGGCGGTGGCGAGCTGTACACCGTCCTCGCGGCGCAGTCGGCGCGCCGCTCCCTCGATGGCGCCGTAGCTCGATCCCCAGCCCAGCACGAGCAGCGAGGCTCCTCCGTCAGGGTCGTCGACCTCTAGCTCGGGGACCTCCACTCGCGCGATGCGCTCGGCGCGCAACCGGGTCATGTGATCGTGGTTCTCGGGCTGGTAGGAGATGTTGCCGGTCACGTCCTCCTTCTCCAGACCGCCGATGCGGTGGCGAAGGCCGGGGGTGCCCGGTATGGCCCACGGACGCGCCAGGCTCTCGTCGCGCAGGTAGGGCATGAAGGCATCGTCGTGGTTGGGCTCCGTGGCGAAGTCCGGGTCGATGTCGGGCAGCCGCGCGGCTTCGGGCAGTCGCCACGGCTCGGATGAGTTCGCCAGGAACGTGTCGCTGAGCAGGATCACGGGTGTCCGGTGGGTGACCGCGATGCGCACGGCCTCGATCGCGGAGTCGAAGCAGTTCGAAGGCGTGCAGGCGGCGACCACGGGCAGCGGCGATTCGCCGTGGCGCCCGTACAGCGCCATCAGCAGGTCCGCCGCCTCGGTCTTGGTCGGCATGCCCGTCGAGGGACCGGCACGCTGGATGTCGACCACCACCAGCGGCAGCTCCATGGCCACCGCGAGCCCGATGGTCTCGGCCTTGAGATCCATCCCCGGACCGCTCGTGGCGGTCACGCCGAGGCGACCCGCGAAGGCGGCGCCGAGCGCCATATTGGCCGCCGCGATCTCGTCCTCGGCCTGGATGGTGTGTACGCCGAAGCGCCGGTGGCGCGAGAGCGCGTGCAGCAGCTCCGAGGCCGGGGTGATGGGATAGGAGGCGAGGAAGAGCCCGAGCCCGGACTGCACGCTGGCGGCGATCAGGCCCAGCGCCAGCGCCTGGGTGCCGTTGACGTTGCGGTAGGTCCCGGGCGGGGCCGGCGCTGCGTCGACCTCGTAGTGGACGGCGAGCAGCTCGGCCGTCTCGCCGAAGTTATAGCCCGCCCGGAAGGCGGCCAGGTTGGCGTCACGCAGCGGCGGCGTGGCCTCGAACTTCTTCTCGATCCAGCCGATGCTCGGCTCGGTCGGACGCCCGTACATCCATGAGACGAGACCGAGCGCGAAGAGGTTCTTGCAGCGCGCCGCGTCCCGCGAGGTGATCCCGTCGACGCCCTCCGTCGCGCGCACGGTCATGGAGGTCATCGGCACGCGGAAGAGCTGGTAGTCGTCGAGCGAGTCGTCCTCGAGCGGGTTGCTCCCGTAGCCCGCCTTGCGCAGGTTGTGGTCGCTGAAGCCGTCCTCGTTGACGATGACCACGCCGCCCTTCTCCACCGCCTTGAGCTGGGTGATGAGCGCGGCCGGGTTCATGGCCACCAGCACGTTCGGGTAGTCGCCCGGAGTGAGGATGTCGCGCGAGGCGAAGTGGATCTGGAAGGCGGATACGCCGTGGGGCGTGCCGGCCGGGGCGCGGATCTCGGCCGGGAAGTCGGGCAGGGTGGCGAGGTCGTTGCCGACGATCGCGGTGGCATCGGTGAAGCGGCTGCCCGTGAGCTGCATCCCGTCGCCGGAATCGCCGGCGAACCGGACGACCACGCGATCGATCTTCTCGAGGGTCTTCTCGTCCATGAACGGGCCGCTTGCCATGGCCCGGCTTCGAGTGTAGCCGCCGACAGAGACGGCCCACACGGGTCAGCGGCGGCGCACGGGGCGGGGTCGCCATTCGCCGGTCAGGGCAGGTCGGCGGCCCCACCGGCGCAGTGTAGGATGCCGCGCCTCCCGATTTGCCGATGAACGTCTCAGTGCCCAAGGAAACGGCGAGCGGCGAGCGGCGCGTCGCGCTGGTGCCGGAGGTCGTCGATCGCCTCGCCAAGGGCGACGTCGACGTGATCGTCGAGGCGGGTGCCGGCGAGAGCGCGAGCCACCTCGATTCGGCCTACGAGGAGGCCGGTGCGAAGCTGGGCGACGGGTTCTCGGGCCCGGTGGTGGCCAAGGTGGCGCCCCCGAGCTCCGAGGAGATCGGACGGCTGGACCGCGGCTCGGTGCTGGTCGGCTTTCTGGCCCCGCTCACCGCTCACGACACCGTGCGGGCGCTGGCCGAGGCAGGGGTCACGAGCTTCGCCATGGAGGCGATCCCGCGCATCACCCGCGCACAGTCGATGGACGCGCTGTCGTCGCAGGCCACCGTCGGCGGCTACCGCGCGGCGCTGATCTGCGCCCAAGAGCTGCCGCGCTTCTTTCCCATGCTCACCACCGCGGCGGGCACGGTGCGCCCGGCCAAGGTGCTGGTCCTGGGCGCGGGCGTGGCGGGCCTGCAGGCGATCGCGACGGCGCGGAGGTTGGGGGCCGTGGTGTCCGCCTTCGACGTGCGTTCCGCGGTCAAGGAGCAGATCGAGTCGCTGGGCGCGCGCTTCCTCGAGCTCGACATGGGCCTGGAGGACGCCGAGGCCGCGGGAGGCTACGCCCGCGCGCTGACCGACGAGGAGCAGGACAAGCAGCGCGACCTGCTGGCGGAGGAGATCGGCAAGGTCGACGCCGTGATCTCCACCGCGGCCGTGCCCGGCCGCAAGGCGCCGCTGCTCGTGACCGCGGCGGCGGTCCAGAACATGAAGCCCGGCTCGGTGATCGTCGACCTGGCGGCCGAGACGGGCGGGAACTGCGAGCTGACCGAGGCGGGCGAGACGATCGTGCGCGAGGACGTGACGATCGTGGGCGCGGTCAACCTGCCCTCGACGATGCCCGACCACGCCTCGTCGCTGTACGCGCGCAACGTGCAGTCGCTGCTCGAGCTGATGGTCTCCGACGGCGAGCTCTCACTCGACTTCGAGGACGAGATCATCAAGGGCGCGTGCATCACGCACGAGGGCGAGATCGTGCACGAGGGCGCACGCGAGGCTGCCGAGGCGGCGGTAGTGGATCTGCTCACCGAGCTGACCATCCTCGTCCTGGCGGCGTTCGTCGGCTTCGAGGTGATCTCGAAGGTGCCGAACACGCTGCACACGCCGCTCATGTCGGCCACCAACGCGATCCACGGCATCGTCCTGCTGGGCGGGCTGCTCCTGATCGGCGAGGCCACCGGCTTCCTCGACGAGTTGCTGCTGGTGATCGCGATCGCGTTCGGCACGATCAACATCGTCGGCGGGTTCCTGGTGACCGACCGGATGCTCGAGATGTTCAAGCGGCGCCCCGAGCCGCAGAAGGCCGAGGCCGAGGAGCCGGAAGCCAAGGAAGCGGCCTGATGGTCACGGCGTCGTTTCTGCAGGACCCCGACTTCATCCGCGTCCTCTACCTGGCCGCGTTCGCCCTGTTCATCCTCGGGCTGCGGCTGCTCAACCATCCCCGCACCGCGCGCCGGGGCAACATGCTCGCCGCGATCGGGATGGCGATCGCGGTCGTGGGCACGCTGCTCTACGACTTCGTCGGCGACTACCTGCTGATCGCGCTCGGCATCGCGATCGGCACGGCGGTCGGGGTACCCGCGGCGCGCAGCGTGAAGATGACCGCCATGCCGCAGATGGTGGCGCTGTTCAACGGCGTCGGCGGCGGCGCGGTGGCGCTCATCTCATTCGTCGAGTACCGCGAGTCGCTCTCGTTCGGCTTCAACCCCGAGCTCGAGACGCTGATCCCGATCCTGTTCGCGGCGATCATCGGCTCGGTGTCGTTCTGGGGCTCGAACATCGCCTTCGGCAAGCTGCAGGAGATCCTGCCCGGTCGCCCGATCCAGCTCCCCGGCCAGCAGTTCATCAACATCGCGTTGCTGGCGGTGGCGATCGGCTGCGCGGTGATCATCGCCGCCGGCACCGAGTCCGAGCTGCTCTTTCTCGTGATCCTCCTGTGCGCGGCCGTGCTGGGCAACATGTTCGTGCTGCCGATCGGCGGCGCCGACATGCCCGTGGTGATCTCGCTGCTCAACGCGTTCACCGGGCTCTCGGCGGCGGCGGCGGGCATGGCGCTCGACAACGTCGCGCTGATCGTGGGCGGGATGCTCGTGGGCGCCTCGGGCTCGATCCTGACCGCGCAGATGGCCGAAGCGATGAACCGATCGATCGTCAACATCCTGGCGGGCGGCTTCGGCGGCGTGGCCGTGGCCGGCGCGGGCGACGACGGCGAGGCCAAGCCGGTGCGCTCCACCGACGCCTCCGACGTGGCAATCCAGCTCGCGTACGCCTCCAAGGTGGTCGTGGCGCCGGGCTACGGAATGGCGGTGGCGCAGGCGCAGCACACCGTCCGCGAGCTGGCCGACGAGCTCGAGAAGCGCGGCGTGCAGGTGGACTACGCGATCCACCCCGTGGCCGGCCGCATGCCCGGGCACATGAACGTGCTGCTCGCCGAGGCCGACGTCCCCTACGACCATCTCAAGGAGATGGACGAGATCAACCCCGAGTTCCCCCAGACCGACGTGGCCCTCGTGATCGGCGCCAACGACGTGACCAACCCCGCGGCGCGCGAGAACGAGGGCTCGCCGATCTACGGCATGCCGATCCTCGATGTGGACAAGGCCGGTCAGGTGATCGTGCTAAAGCGCTCCATGAACACGGGCTTCGCGGGCATAGACAACCCGCTCTTCTACTTGGAGAACACGGCCCTGCTGTTCGGCGACGCCAAGGAATCCGTGGCGTCGGTCTTGGCCGAAGTGAAGGAGCTGTAAGGGGAGGCTCGCCGCCGGGAGGCTCGCTGCCGCGCTTGCGGCCCTACAGCAAGCTCTCCTGCCCGGCCGCCGCGGTCCTGCGGCGCCGCGGAATGCCCGCCGCCTCCGCCAGAGCCTGCTCGACGTCGGCCATGATGGCCCGCTCCGAGCGCGAGGCCACGATCGGCTCGCTCAAGCCGTCGACGTGCACGTACGTGCGACGGCCGTCGCGACGTTCCGCTCGCTCGAGCGGTACCAGCGCGAAGACACGATCGGCGCGGACGAACTTGCCGTAGCCGAGGGGAACCATGCGGGGATCGCGCTTGGGCATCGCGTGTCCTTGGGACGATAGTCGGAGCCCCGGACTCGTCCGGTTTGCTGTCACCGATTGCTTACTGCTGGCAATAAGGGGGTGGATCTCGGCGCTGTGCTGACTTTGCCCCCGTATAGGGGTGAAAGTCGGCACTGTGGAGCAAGAGCTGGCTCGGCTTGGCGCGCCGCTCCCACGGCGTGGGTCTCCCGCGGCGAGCTGCTGCGCTCCGGGATCAGCGGCAAGGAGATCGAGCGGCGCCTGCGGGCCGGTGCCCTGATTGCTGTCTTTCGCGGCGTCTACCGCGTCGGTCACACGGCGCCCAGCCTCGAAGCGCACTACCTGGCGGCGGTCAAGAGCCTGCGGCGATGGGGCGCTGCTCAGCGGCCGGGCCGCCGCGCACCTGCTCGGCCTGCGCAAAGGAGCGGCGCCGCCGCCCGAAGTGACCGCCGCCACAGAGCAGACGCGTCAAGGGGGTGAGGACCCGCAGAGGGCAGCGCCAGGCCACACTGGCGCGGTGTCCCGGTCACCAGCGTGGCCGAGACCCTCGTCGACCTGGCTGCTGTCCTAAACGAACAAGAGCTGGCCCGCGCCTGCCACGAAGCCGGCGTGCGCCACCACACCACGCCGCAAGCAGGTCGAGGCGGTGCTCGCCCGGCGGCCCGACGACGCCGCGGCGCCACCACGCTGCGCCGAGTGCTGCGCGGCGACGTCAACGTCACGCTCAGCACGCTCGAGCGCGCCTTCCTTCGCCCGGCTGCGCGACGAGGGCCTGTCCCTACCGCAGACCAACCAGCGCGCCGGCGGGCACGAGTGGACTGCCCGCTGGCCGCGTAACCGGCTGATCGTCGAACGCGAAGCCCACGCCCGCGGCGACGACTTCCGCCGCTACACCTACGGCGACGTGCTCGAAAACCCGGCGCCATGCTCGCCGAGCTCACCGCGCTGCTCAGGCGCGCGCCGCCTCGCCGCCCGGGCCCACCGGCGCGGACGCGTCCTCCGCCCCGCGCTCCTCCACGTCGGCTTGGAAGCGCTGATCGGCCTCGGCCGCGCCTTCGGCGGACACCCGGTCGATCACTGGGGCGAGCGCTGTCCGCAGGATCAGCAGGGCGCGCGACCAGCCCGGCACGACCACCCAGCGGCGTCGCTCGGCGATGCCCCGGGCGATCGCCTCTCCGACGGCCGACACCGGGTAGGTATTGGCGAACGGCCACGGCAGCCTCTGGCGCAGGTGTTCCCATCGCGGGGTGGGTATCTGCGGCGCGCACCATCTCCGTGTCGATGAAGGAGAAGTAGCCCACGCCGACGTCCACCCCCAGCTGCTTGACCTCGACGCGAAGCGAGTCGGCGAAGGCCTCCGCTCCGGCCTTGCTGGCCGAGTAGGCGGCCATGCCCGGGCCGTGCATCGCCGCGGCGAGCGAGGCGATCACGAGCACGTAGCCTCGGCGCTCGATCACGTGCGGCAGGCAGGCTCGCACCGTGCGCCAGACGCCGAGAAGGTTGATCTCGATCGTGCGCTCGAACGCCGAGGGATCGATCGAGCGGGTCATGCCCACCGGCGCGATTCCCGCGTTCGCGACCACCACATCGATCCCGCCGAAGCGCTCCACCGCGCCGTCGACCGCGTCCTGCAGCCCGTCCCGGTCGGTTACGTCGCATTGAAACCAGGCGGCGTTCCCGCCGCACTGGCGGGTCACGCGGTCGAGCTCCTCGGGCTCGAGCCCGGCGAGCGCCACGTTGGCGCCCTGCGCGGCCAGGCGACGGGACGTCTCGGCGCCGATCCCGCGGGCCGCGCCGGTGATTAAGACGGTCTTGCCTTGCACATCCACGGCGGCCAACTCTATGGCTCCGCCCCCGATGAGCGCGGACTCAGAGGAGGGAGGCTGCGCGGGCGCGCTCGGGGCGGTCGAGGGCGATGAGCTCGTCGAGTGTGCCCAGGAATGCGTCGAGCACATCCGGGTCGAAATGGGTCGCGCGCCCGGCGCGAACGACCTCGAGCGCCCTGTCCACGCTCATCGACGGGCGGTAGACGCGATCGTGGGTCAGCGCGTCGAACACGTCCATCACAGCGGTGATGCGCCCCTCGATCGGGATTGCCTCACGCTCGAGATTGCGGGGGTAGCCCGCGCCGTCCCAGCGCTCGTGGTGGGTCCAGGCGATGGTGGCCGCCGTCTCGAGCAGGTCGCTTCCCGACCCGGTCAGCAGCCGGTAGCCGATCTCGGAGTGCGCCTGCATGCGCTTGCGCTCGGCTTGGGTGAGCGCCTCGGACTTCAGGAGGATCTCGTCGGAGATTCCGATCTTGCCCACATCGTGGAGAGGGGCGGCCAGCCGGATGAGCTCGCAGTGCCCAGGGTCGAGGTGCAGCCGGCGCGCGATCAGCCCGGCGCCGCTGCCGATGCGCTCCACGTGCTCACCGGTCTCGCGGCTGCGGAACTCGATGGCGAGCGACAGCCGCCGGATCGTCTCCTCGCGCGAGCGGCGCAGCTCACGGGTCCGCTCCTCCACGCGTTGCTCGAGCAGCGCGCGGTGGTCGCGGTTCTCCAGCTCGAGCCGGCGCCGGCCCAGCGCGTTGGCCACGTTGATCTGCACCTCGTGGCGCTTGAAGGGTTTCACGAGGTAGCCGTAGGCGCCGAGCTCCAGAACCGATTGGGCGAGCTGGGGATCGTCGATGCCGGTGGCCATCAGGACCGCCACATCGGGATGGTGCTCGCGGATCCAGCGCGTCAGGTCGGTGCCCGACTCGCCGGGCATGTTCACGTCGCAGATGACGACCGAGAACCCCTGGCGCGCGAGCAGCCGGCGCGCCTCGGCCGCATCGGCGGCCGCCTCGCACTCCCACTCCCCGCCCGAGGCGACCATGCGAGCGATCATCTGGCGCACCGCCTCCTCGTCGTCGACTATCAGCACCCGCTCGGTGGCGCCCGGGAGGCCGATCTCACCCTGCGACCCAGCTCACAGGGTGACCTCGGCCTCGAGGCTCTCGCGCACCCGGGACAGCAGGCGCTCCGCGCTGAAGGGCTTCTCGAGAACAGCCGCGTCGCGGTCGCGGGGGCCGTGGCGTAGCACCACGTCGCTCGTGTAGCCGGACATGTAGAGCACCTTCATGTCCGGCCGCGTCCGGAGCAGTCGCTCGGCCAGCTCCGCGCCCGACATGGCGGGCATCACGACGTCCGTCACCAGCAGATCGATGTGATCGTGGACGGAGGCGCACTCCTCCAGCGCGACCTCCCCGTTTGGTGCCTGAAGGACCTCGTACCCGTGGTCGCCGAGGATGCGGCTGGTCAGCGCGCGCACCTCATCCTCGTCCTCGACCACGAGGATCGTCTCTCCGTGCCCCGCCGGCGACTCGCCACCCGCCGAGCGCCGGCGCCTGGGGCCTCTCCTCCGCCGCCGGCAGCCAGATGGAGACCTTCGTTCCCCTTCCCACGCGCGATTCGATGCTCACGTCGCCGCCGGCTTGACTCACGATGCCGTACACCGACGCCAGCCCGAGCCCGGTGCCCTGGCCCTTCGGCTTGGTGGTGAAGAAGGGGTCGAAGGCCTGAGCGGCCACGTTCGCCGGCATGCCCGTGCCGGTGTCCTCGACGGTCAAGAGCACCCAGCGCCCGCGCGGCAGGTCGGGCGGCGCCACCTCGGTGTTGGCCGTGCGAATAGTGAGCTGCCCGCCGTCGGGCATCGCGTCGCGGCCGTTGACCGCCAGGTTGACGAGGACCTGCTCGAGCTGCCCTCCGCCGGCGCGGGTGGGCCAGAGCGCCGGAGCCGGGTCGCTGCGCAGCTCGATGTGCTCCCCGATCGTGCGGCGCAGCATCTGCTCCGTGCCCGCGAGCGCCTCGTTTAGGTCGACCACCCGCACGTCCACGGGGTCGCGGCGGCTGAACACGAGCAGCTGGCGGGTCAGCCCCGAGGCCCGCTCGGCGGCGCGCCTGATCTGGTCGATGTCCGCGTGGAGCCCGGAGCCCTCCTCCGCCTCATCGAGGGCGAACTCGGCGAAGTTGAGGATCACCGCCAGCAGGTTGTTGAAGTCGTGAGCGACGACGCCGGCCAGCTGGCCGATGCTCTCGAGCCGCCGAACGCGTTGGAGCTGTTGCTCGAGCTGCTCCTCGCGCTCACGAGTGACCGCGGCACCGAGCACGTTGGCCACCGACGAGACGAAGTTCACGTCGTCGGCGCTGAAGGTCCTCGCCTGCTCCGTGTGGACCCCGAGCAGCCCAAAGGGCCCATCCTTTCCCTCGATGGTCACCGACACGCCGCTGCGGACGCCTCGCTCGACCAGTGCCGGGGACGGCCGGAAACGGGTCTCGGCAGCGAGATCCTCGATCACCACCGGCTCCGATTGGGCGAGCGTGTAACCCACCAGCCCTTCCGTGGCCGGCAGGCGCAACCTGCCGACGAGCTTGGCGTCGGCGCTCATTGCCGCCCTCAGCACGACCTCCCGGCGCCCGGGGAGGAGCTCCAGCACGCTCGGATACTCGGCGTCGAGGGTCTCCCCGAGCACCTCCACCGAGCGGCGCATCAGAGCCTCGGTGCTGGTGCCGGTCAGGACCAGGCGGCCGAGCTCGGCCACGCGCGCCTGCCGCTCGACGCGGTTGGCGAGCTCGGTTGCGGTGCGCTTGCGCTCGCTGATGTCGACGGCCACCCCGACCATCCCGAGCAGCTCTCCGTCGTCGTCGCGCACGGGCGAGGCGGTCACGTAGGCGTCGAAGCGAGAGCCGTCGCGCCGGGTGAGCCTCAGCTCCACATCGTGGCTCTGCCCGCCGGCCACGCGCTTGCGGACGGCGGGTAGCGTGGCGGCCGCGCGCGGTCCCCACCCCTCGAGCTCCTCCGCGCGCTTGCCCAGCGCGTGGGCGGCGGTCCAACCCATCATGCGGGTGGCGCCCTGGTTCCAATGGGTGACGATTCCGTCCAGATCTGTCGCCACCACGGCGGCGTCGACCTGGTCGAGCAGCTTGGCCTGGAAGCGCAGCGCGCGTTCGGTCTCGACCCTTCGAGAGCTGCCGCGGGCGAAACGGCGAAAGCGGCGGTTGGCCCGGCGGGCCTCGCTCAACCGTCGCGTGCCGACCGCCGCGAACAGGATCGCCGCCGAGAACAGGCCGAGCCTTGCGAACGGGGGCACCACTTATCCCCTATCGGCCCCCATGCCCGGATCTTGAGACTGTCCGCGCTAGTTTTCACAGGGTGAGGGACGCCGCCGACATCGAGGACGAGGTCTCGCCCCAGCGAGCCGTCGAGCTGGCAGGCGAAGGGGCCCAGCTGGTAGACGTCCGAGAGGCCGACGAGCACGCAGCGGGGCACATCGCCGATTCCCTGCACATCGAGCTCGACCGCCTGCCGAGCGAAGCGGGCGCGATCGACCGCGAGCGACCTGTGGTGTTCTACTGCCGGTCGGGCTCGCGCTCCGCGCTGGCCACGCAGGCCTTCCGGGCGGCCGGCTATGACGCCCGCAACCTCACGGGCGGCCTGCTGGCCTGGAGAGAGCGTGGGCTTGCGCTCGAACCCGCCGACGGCACGGTGGCCGGGCCGCAGGCCTAGATGACTGCTTCCTCGGGCCCGCTCCTCAGCTGGCCCTCGTAGGGGCCGCGGCCGGTCAAACAGGCGGCGCCACAGCGAGCCGCGAGCTCCGCCGCCTCGCCTACGGGCCACCCCGAGCCGAGTCCGAACGTGAGTCCCGCCGCGAAGCTGTCGCCACAGCCGTAGGAATCGCTGATCGGGCCCGGCAGGGGCGTCGCCTCCCAGCGCCCGCGCTCGCCGCCGAGGGTCTCGTATTCCCCTCCGGCCGCGCCCGCCGTGCGCACGACGTGGAGCGGAGGCGGGTCGAGGTCCCCCGGGGAGTAGCGCTCGCCCGCGTCGCTCGAGCTGGCGACCAACGCGTCGAGCTGGACCCCGGCTTCGGCCAGGGTCGGCATGCCGCGTGCGGTCGACACCAGCGTGCCCGCCTGGCGTGCCGCCCGCGCCGCGCCGGCGTCGCCCGCGGTGAAATAGACCGCATCGGTGTCGGAGAGGTCCCGCCACGGCAGCGGGTCGTCGGCCCGCGGCCCGAGCCTGCCTCCGATCACGGTGATCGTGCGCTCGCCGGCCTCGTCGATGTGGACGAAGCCTCGGCGCTGGGGCTCGGGACGAAAGACGGCCTCCACCCGCAGACCGAGGCCCTCCAACTCCTGCTTGGCTCGGTGGCCGACCTCGTCATCGCCCAGCGCCGTGTAGAGCGTTGCGGCGCCCGCCAGCTTGCACAGCTGCATCGCCGCAACGGCTCCGCCACCTGCGGGCTCCTGCCAGGCCTCCGACACGTGGACGATCTCGCCCGGCACCGGGACGTGGTCCACACGCCCGAACTCGATCCACTCGACATGTCCTACCGCCGCTGCGCGCAAGGAGCGGAGTCTTCCACGCCCTCGTGATGATCGGAATGCGCCGCCGTCGCGAAGGAAGACCGTAATTCCGAGCGAACCGAACGGTCAGGACAGCATGACCCCCACCACCCAGACGATCCGCGATCAGGCCCTTCGCTCGGTCGAGTGCGACATCCCGGACGGGATGACGATCGCCCAGTACCGCGCCCGCCGCGCTCCGCGCCCGGTGGTCCGGCGCCGGCGCATGCCCCGCCTTCGTCGCCGCTGAGCAAAGAACGTAACGTGCCGAACGCCGTGAGCGATCGGCTCCACATCGCACGCGACGTCGAGCTGCCTCTGTCCGAGATCGAGCTGCGGGCAAGCCGCTCGTCGGGCCCGGGCGGCCAGCACGCCAACGTGACCGCCTCGCGTATCGAGGCCGTGTTCGACGTCGACGCCTCACAGGCGCTCGACGAGGAGCACAAGCGCCGCATTCGGGCACGACTGGGACCGGTCGTCCGCTCGAGCGCTCAGGACACGCGCAGCCAGGCCCGAAACCGTGAACTCGCGCTCGAGCGGCTGGCTTCCCGCCTGGCCTCGGCGCTGGTGGTCCAGCGGCCGCGGCGCGCGACCCGCCCGTCTCGAGCGGCCCGCCGACGACGCCTGGACGCCAAGCGCCGGCGAAGCGACATCAAGCGCGCGCGCCGCCGGCCGGACGTCGAGGATTAGGGCGAGCGAGGACTAGGGCGAAGGCGGCGCCACGGCGCCGCCGCCCTCGCCACCCTGCGGCGGCGCGGGCTCCGGCGCCGGTACCTGCCCGGTTCCACCCTCCTGGCCCTGGGTCGGCGGTGTGGGGATGACCGTCCCACCGGTATCGCTCGAGGGCGGCGTCACCGGGGCGACCGGCTCGGCCTCCGTCTCGGTCTCGGACTCGGTGTCGGTACGCTCGGTGTCGATCCGTTCGCTGGGGCGCTCCCGGGTGGTGGGCACGCCGAGATCGGCCGGGTTGGTCTGGGGCTCCTCGTCGCCGCCACCCGCGCTGGCGATGACCACGATCAGCAGCAGCAGGACGACGGCGACCGCACCGGCGGCCACCATGCGGCGGCGCATGTAGACGGAATCCGGCTCCCGGCCTGGGCCTCCAGAGCCACCCTCAGGTCGCCGCGGGGGCCCGCCCGGCGGCCGCCCTCCGCTTTCGAGACGGCGTGTGGGCTGGTCGTCCAGAGCAACCCAACGTAGCAGTTGGGGGCGGGACCGCCACCGGCTTGCAAGCGCGGCTCCGCCGCTTTTGGCACCACGTTTCAGGCGTAGTGAAGGTCGGCCGCCTCGCCGTCGACGGGGCGTTCACAGGTGGGGCACCACCAGCGCACCTCGACCGGCGTCCCGCAGGCCTCGTGGCGGGCCGGCTCGGCCGCCTCGCGATGGCGGGCGCCCCAGTCGGCCAACAGCCGCAGCGTCCCCGCGAGCTCGTGGCCGGCCGCGCTCAGCTCGTACACGAAGCGCTGCGGTCGCTCCGAGTACGGCTGTGCCACCACGATCCCCTCGCCCTCGAGTCGCCGCAGTCGCTGGCTGAGCACGTTCGGTGCGATGCCCGATAGCGAGCTCTGCAGGTCCCCGAAGCGGCGGGGTCCGTCGAGCAGCGCCTCCACGAGGAGGAGCGTCCAGCGGTCGCCCACGCTGTCGAGCGCGGCGGCCAGCGGTGTGGACGGCTCGGTCACGGCCGACGAAAGGCTACTCGCGGTCATCTTGGTACGGTACTGACTTGCTATTTGCAAGTGACTGAGAGGAGGAACATGGCGGCTCTGGATTCTGTGCAGGAGGCGATTGCCGCGACGGCGGAACGGGTGGGTCCGTCGGTCGTCGGGCTGGGACGGGGCTGGGGCCTCGGTTCCGGCGTGGTCATCGGGGAAGGGCACGTCCTGACGAGCGCCCACAACCTGCGACGCGAGGAAGCCACGGTCGTGTTCTCCGACGAGCGGCGCGCACGCGCGGAGGTCGTCGCCACCGACCTGGATCTGGACCTGGCCGTGCTCGACGTGGACACCGGCGCGTCACCCGCCATCGCCTGGGAACCCGGCGAGCGCCCGGGGCTCGGGGCGCCGGTCCTCGCGCTGGCCAATCCCGGCGGACGCGGGCTGCGGGTGACGCTCGGCTTCGTCTCGTCCGGAGAGCGCAGCTTCCGCGGCCCGCGTGGGCGCCGGATTCGCGGCGCCATCGAACACACCGCACCGCTGCCTCGCGGCTCGTCGGGGGGGCCGCTGGTCGACACCGACGGCCGGCTGTTGGGATTGAACGCGCTGCGCCTGGAGGGCGGCCTGATTCTCGCCGTGCCGGCCACCGAGTCGGTGAAGAAGCGCACGCTCGCGATGAGCCGGGGCGAGGCCTCCCCCGGCCCTCGCTTGGGCGTGGCCGTGGCGCCGCCGCGCGTGGCGCGCCGCATGCGCCGGGCGGTGGGACTGCCCGAGCGCGACGGTCTGCTCGTGCGCGGCGTCGAGGACGGCGGCCCCGCCGGCTCGGCCGGCATCGAGCGCGGCGACCTGCTCGTGGCCGCCGGCGGTCGCGAGCTCGCCGGGGTGGACTCCCTGTACGAAGTGCTCGACGGCGTCGCGCCGGGCGACGCGATCGACCTGACCGTGGTGCGCGGGACCGACGAGCGCACCGTGACCGCCCGGTTTGCGACCGGCGCCGCCACACCATGAGCGCCGTCCTCGAAGGACCGCCTCCGGTCGGACCCAGCGAGGCCGAGGCGCTCGACGCATACTCCCGCGCCGTCGTGGCCGTGGCCGAGAGCGTCGGCCCGTCGGTCGCCAGCCTGGGTGTGATGCGCCGCGTTCGCGGTGGTCAGGTGCCGGCCGGCGCGGGTAGCGCGGTCGCGCTGACGCCCGACGGGTACCTGCTGACCTCGGCCCACGTGGTGGGCCGGAACGCGCGCGGAGGGAGGGCGACCTTCGCCGACGGACGCGAGGAGCGATTCACGGTCGTCGGGCGGGATCCGCTCTCCGACCTGGCCGTGCTGCGGGTCGAAGGCTCGTCGTTGGAGGCCGCCATGCTCGGCCGCGCCGAGGATCTGCGCGTGGGCCAGCTCGTGGTGGCGATCGGCAATCCCCATGGCCTGGGCGGCTCGGTCACCGCCGGCGTGGTCTCCGCGCTCGGGCGCTCGCTGCCCGCCCGCTCGCGCCGTGCGGGGCGGATCATCGACAACGTGATCCAGACCGACGCCTCGCTCAACCCGGGAAGCTCGGGTGGGGCGCTGGCCGACTCGCGCGGGCGAGTCGTTGGAATCAGCACCGCTGTGGCGGGCGTGGGGCTCGGCCTGGCCGTACCCATCAACGACTCCACCCAGCGGCTGATCAACGAGCTGATTCGAGAGGGCCGCGTACGGCGCGCCTACCTCGGGATAGCCGGGGGACCGCGACCCGTGCCCCCGAAGGACCGAGGGCGGGCGGGAGCCGAGCGCTGCGTCGAGGTCGTGGAGGTGGTCGAGGGCAGTCCGGCGGCCCGCGCCGGGATTCGAGCCGAGGACCTGATCCTCGCCGTCGACGGCACACAGATCACCCGCGTCGAGGACCTCCAGCACCTGATGGTGGCCGACCTGATCGGCGTCCCGGTGACCGTCCGCCTGCTGCGGGCCGGACGCTCGCTCGACGTCGAGCTGACGCCGGCGGAGCTGGGCTGACGTGGCGTGCCCTACAGCCCCGGCACGTGACGCACGGCAAAGCCGCCGGTGGAGACCTCATCCTCCTGCCAGCGCGTGCCCGCGCGGCCCTAGCCGCTCGTGTCGAAGCGCAGGCCGGCCACGATCATGAAGACGTGGCCGCTGTTCGCGTAGATCGTGATCCAGCGGCCCGGGCCGGGGCGCCCGTAACCGGCCAGAAGCCCCGAGGTGAGCGGCCGGTCGAGTAGCCCCGCGCCGGCGAGCGCGAACGAGACGGAGCCCGAGCAGTCGTAGCCGTTGTCTCGCCAAGCCCCGTGGCCCCGCCCCACTTGTACGGGAACCGCGCGATCTGATTGGCGGCCAGGATCACCCGCTTGACCGCCTCGGGCGCGGAGTCCGGCGCCACCGCCGTGCCATCGGGCAGCACACGAGCTCGCGGGCCGGTGCGCAGGAAGGCGGTGGTGTTCAGGTACTGGCGAAAGCGATCGAGCGAGGCGCGCGCTTCGCGCAGCTCGGCCCGCACCTCGGCGTCGGTCGGCGCGCCGGGGCTCGGGGCGTCCTCGGAGGGGTCCACCCCGTCGAGCTCGGGCGCGGCGCCGGCGCCGAGCAGCGCGACCACGCGAGCCTGGGAGCGCGAGGCCCGATGCTCATCGCGCAGCCCGCGGCGCCCTCGGCCGCCGTCTCGGGCGTGAGCACCACTTCCTGCTCGGCCGCGCCGGCCTCCTCGCCGTGGGCCTCGTCCCCCACGCCCTGGCCGCAGCCCGCCAGGGCCGCCACGCAGCCGAACAGCACCAGAAAGTGGACGAGCGCGCCGAAGCGGGCTATGTCTGGTGGCGCGATTTCCATTCCTCGTAGGGCATGCCGTAGACGATCTCTCGCGCCTGAGGGTCGCTCAGCTCGAGCCCCCGCTCCTCGGCCGCCTCGCGGTACCAGCGCGAGAGGCAGTTGCGGCAGAACCCGGACAGCTCCATCAGGTCGATGTTCTGTACATCGGTTCTTTCGCGCAAATGCTCGACCAGCCGCCGGAACGCGGCGGCCTCCAATTCGGTGCGGTTGCCCTGCTCCATCGATCTGGAACGATAGGGAGGATGACTGAGCACGAACCACCGCACGACATCCTGGCCGCAGACGAATTCGGCATCGGCACCCGCGACGAGCGCCTTCCGCCCGATCCCACGGGGATAGCCGAACCGCACGACGTGCTGGCAGCGGAGGAGTTCGCGATGCCCGCCGGCGACCTACCGCGGGACGCTCAGAGCGACGTTCCCGAACCGCGGACCCTCGTACCCCTCGTCGTGCTGGTGGCCCTGGCTGTCCTGCTCGTCCTGCTCGGGCGCCGCCGTAGCTGAGATGGCGGAGCTGTCGGCCCAGAACCGAGTCGCCATCACGGTCGACCGCGCGCTGTGCATCGGCTCGGGGGACTGCGTGGACACCGCTCCTGATGTCTTCCAGCTCGACGACGAGGACAAGGCGGTGGTGGTGGACCCCGACGGAGCGTCGGTGGACGACATCGTCGACGCGGCGGGCAACTGTCCGGTCGGCGCGATCTTCGTCACCGGCGAGGACGGCGACCTGTACCCCTGACCCCTCAGCCTCCGGTCGCCCGCGGCGGCGCCAACGTGAACACGAAGCGGCTTCCCCGCGGCGCCGCCGGCTCGACCCGGATCGAGCCGCCGTGGCGCTGCACGATTCCCCGACACACTGCCAGGCCGACGCCCGCCCCCGCGGGGGCCTCGCCCGGGTGGGGGCTTCCGAACATCTCGAACACGCGCTCGGCCTGTCGGCGATCGAGGCCGATGCCGTTGTCGGTGACGGAGAGCTCCCAGCTGCCGGGGCTTCGCTCGCGTCCCTCGACCGTCACCCGCGGCGGGTCGTCGGCCCGGAACCTGATCGCGTTAGCGATGAGGTGCCGCAAGAGGCGGGCGAGCTGCTCGGGATCGGCGCGCACCACCGGCAGCTCGCCGATCGTGATCGCGGCGCCGGATTCATCGATCGCCGCCCCCAGGTCACGCACGGCCTCGGCCGCGATCGCGGTCGCGTCGACCGTCCGGTAGCGCGGCTCCTCGCTGCCGAGCCGCGACAGCTCGACCATCCCACGGATCAGCCTCTGCATCCGCTGGGCGCCGGATAGCGCGGCGGTCACGAACTGCATCCCGTCGTCGTCGAGGCGATCGCCGTAGCGACGCTCGAGGAGCTCCAGGAAGCCGGCGACCACCCGCAGCCGCTCCTGCAGGTCGTGCGACGCAACTTGCGCGAGGCGCTCGAGGTCGGAGCCCGAGGCCTTCAACCGCTCCTCGGCGCATCGCAGGCCCTCGCGCAGCGCCGCGTCCGCCCTACGCCGCTCGGTCACATCGACGCATGTGCCGATAAAGCCGGTCAGGAATCCGCGGGCGTCGCGCAGCGCGGCCACGCTACCCGCCACCCAGACCACCGTGCCGTCGGGTCGCAGGAACCGATACTCCACTTCGCCGGACTCGCCGCCCCGGCTGGCCACCGCACGCCACTCCGCCATCACGCGCTCGCGGTCGTCGGGGTGGATCGCGGCCGCCCAGCCGTGCCCGGCGGCGTCAGCCGAGCTCAGGCCGGACAGCTCGCGCCAGCGCTGGTTGACGAGCACGCACTCGCCGGCGGAATCCGCTTGATGGATCCCGACCGGCACGGCCTCGATCAGGGCCCGGTGTCGGGGTCCGGCGGCCGGTGATTCGTTCAAGGCGCTCATGGCAGCTCTCCACCCCCGCATTCGGCATCCGGAGGCGAGGAGGGATCCCCGATCGGTGGTAGCCCGCTCCGGTCCCTCAGCCGAAAGTGAACGCGTAGCCGGTAACGCCACGCGGAACGCGCAGGGTGAGACGACGGTCCTCGACGCGATCGAGCGCCACCAGGCGATACAGACGCTCCTCCCTTACCCGCACGCGTCCGCCACGGACGTCGGCGCCCGCCTCGGCGGCGCCGACCGGCTCTCCGTCGAGCAGCACCTCGACCTCGCGCGGTCGCCCACCCTCGGAGCTGAGCACGAGGAAGACCTTGCGTGCGGTCACGCGCGCGTCGATGGCCGCTCCGTCCAATGCCGTCGCGGACTCCCCCGCCACGTTCCAGGTACCCGACAGCGCGAAATGCAAGGGGGGCAGCTCGTCCACCCCGGGGTAAAGGGCCGTCCCCCGCCGCAGCGGGCTGGGGAGGAAGCGCTCGGCCCGCTCGTAGCCGAGGTAGGTCTCGGGCGTGGCCAGGCCGTTCGAGGGCGTCTCCACGCTCGCCCGTGCCGGAGCCCCGAGCCGGTCCGCGCCCGTCTCCGCCAGCAGAGCGCGGATCGCCGCGTCGGTCTGCTCGTACGCGCCCTCGCCGAAGTGGCTGTAGCGCACCCGGCCGCGAGCGTCGATCAGATACTTGGCCGGCCAGTACTGGTTGCCCCACGCGCTCCAGGTGGCGTAGTCGTTGTCCTGCGCCACCGGGTAATGCAAGCGGTTCCGGGCGATGGCCGACTCGACGTTGTCCGCTTCGCGCTCGAACGCGAACTCGGGCGTGTGGACGCCGACGATCGTCAGCCCGCGCTTGCGATAGCGCGCGTCCCAGGCGCGAAGGTAGGGCAGCGTGCGCAGGCAGTTGATGCAGGTGTAGGTCCAGAAGTCGACGAGCACGACCCGGCCGCGCAGCTGCCCGAGGCGAAGCGGAGCCCCGGCAGGCGTGTTGAACCAGCGCCCGTTGCCGGCGAAGTCGGGGGCCGTGCCCAGCACCGGCAGGCCGGCCGACACCCCCGGGGACTCCCGAAAGCGCGAGCGCCCACGCAGCTCGGCCAGCCGGTTCTCCACGGAAGCCGAGCGCTCGATGCTGCGCGTGGGATTGGTGACGAAGGCCGGCAGCTCGTCCGCCAGCGCGGTCTGGAAGCGCACGTCGAGGTCGGTGGCCACGGCCACTGCCGTGGCCACCATGACCACTCCGAGCATCCGCTGCACTGCGGGGCCGCGTCCGGCCGCGCGCAGGCGGTCGATCAGCCGGCGCCCGCCGTAGGCGATGACGAGCAGCACCAGCGCCGATCCGGTCGCGTAGGCCAGCGCCACCGCGAGGAGCTCCCCCGACGCGCCTCGGGTGGCCGAGACCGACACCACCGCGGCGAGAATCGGACCGGCGCAGGGCGCATAGACGAAACCCAGCCCGCCGCCGACCACGAGGCCCGACCAGAAGCCCTCGCCGCGCCCACGGGGACCGAAGCGCGCCAGTCGCGTGAGCGGTGCCTCGAGGCGCGCCGCCAGCGACGGCACGACCAGCGACAGGCCGAAGACGAGCAGAACGACCACGGCGAGCGTACGTACGCCGCCGTCGGGCAGGCCCACGCCGTCGATCAGCGAGGCCAGGGCGACGATTGCCACGGTATGGGTGATCGCGAGGCCCAGGATCACACCCAGCGGCCGGCGTCGCCCGCCGGTGCCGGCCGAGGCGAGCAGGCCGGGGAGCACGGGAAGCACGCACGGCGTCAGAGCGGTGCCGGCGCCGGCCACGAACGCGAACAGGGTCAGTAGGACCATCTGTTCACATCATTGGCCAGAGAGCTTTCGATCGGATGACACTAGGGTCTCGATCATGCCGACCACCCGAGCCAACGGCCAGACGCTCTATCACGAGGTTCACGGCGAGGGAGACCCGCTGCTGCTCGTCATGGGGTTGGCGGCCGACACGCTGGCCTGGGCGCTGCAGGTGCCGGCCTTCTCGCAGCAGTACCGGACGATCATCTTCGACAACCGTGACGTCGGGCGGTCCTCCTTGGCCGAGGGTCCCTACGAGATCACCGACATGGCGCAGGACGCGCTCGCCCTCGCCGACGCCCTCGAGCTCGAGTCGTTTCACCTCGTCGGCGTGTCGATGGGCGGCGCGATCGCCCAGGAACTCGCTCTGGCCGCGCCGGAACGCGTTCGCACGCTGACCCTCGGCACGACCTGGCCCAGAGGGGGCGCGTGGGCGGCCAAGCTCAGCGAGCTGTGGAGCGCGCGGGTGGAGCAGATGTCACGCGAGCAGCGGGTGGACGAGCTGATGCTGCTGACCCTGTCCGAGGCCTTCTTCGAGAACGCCGAGGCCGTTGCGTGGCTGCGGGGCCTCATGCTCGAAAATCCGAATCCCCAGCCACCGGAGGCCTTCAGCCGCCAGCTCGGCGCGTCAAGCCGTCACGACACCAGCGACCGCCTCGCGGCGCTGGCGATGCCCACCCACGTGATCGGCGCCGAGCACGACCTGCTCGTTCCCGTATGGAAGTCGCGGGAGCTCGCCGAGCTGATTCCGGACGCGCGGCTGAGCGTGATCGACGCCTGCCCGCACGGCGCCAATGTCGAGCGAGCCGAGGAGTTCAACCGGCTCGTACTGGAGTTCATCGACGATCAGTCGCGCGCGAGCTCGGCGAGCGCCTCGTCGACCGTCTCGTAGATCGGCGCCGCACGGTCGAACTCCACGAGCTCGAGCACGCGTTGGACCGGTTCCCCGGCACGGGCCGCTACGCGGAGCTCCTGCCGGCGGCCGCCGAGCCGGCGGGCGAGGCTGAACAACATCGCGATCCCGCTGGAATCGATGAACTCCAGGCGGGTCAGGTCGATGACGAGCGCACGCGCCTCGGCGGGCACCCCCTCGCCGATGGCCTCACCGGTGGACGAAGCGCCGACGATGTCGAGCTCACCGCTCACCTTGGCGATGACGATGTCTCCCCGCTCCTCGATCTCGAGTCCGACCAGTTCCAAGACGACCCCTCCGATCAGGATATCGCTGCCTGTCTAGTCCAGCGTGCGCGCCAGCCGCACCGTAGTGCCCTGCGACGAGGATGTCACGTCCACTTCGTCCATCAAGGCGCGCATCAGCCGCAGGCCGCGCCCGCCGCGGCCATCGGTGGGTGGGCGCCAGAGGCCGTGGTCGTGAAGGGTGAGCTCGACCGTTCTTCCCCTGAGTCGTGCGCCCAGCTCGAACGGAACGCCACCGCCCGTCCCCGAATGCTCGATCGCGTTCGTGGCTGCTTCACCGCACGCGATCACGATGTCCGCCAGCTCGCGTTCGCCGGCCTCGAGGTGGCGTAGCCAGCGGCGCAGCAGCGCCCGCATCGGCGCGAGCGTCTCGGGCTCGGTCGCGAACTCCACCTCGAAGCGGTCGGACATGGGGATCAGGCGAAGGGCGAGCAGCGCCACGTCATCGGAGGGAGCTCCGTCGGGGATGAGGCTTGCGAGCAGCCGGTCGCAGAGCGCCTCGGGATCGTCGGACGCATCGCCCACCAGCTCGGTCAGCCGCCCCAGCCCCAGGTCGATGTTCTCGCCCGGGCGCTCGACGAGACCGTCGGTATAGAGCACGAGGGTGGCATCGGCGGCCACCGTCACCGCCGACTCCTGGAAGTCGGGGAAAGGCAGCACGCCCAGCGGCACCGACGTCCCACCCTCGAGGAAATGCGCGCGCTCGGAGCCGGACACAAGCAGCGGCGGGGGGTGCCCGGCGTTCACCCAACCGACGCGCCCCTTGGCGGGATCGACCACCAGGAACAGCAGGGTCGCCATCTGGCCTTCCTGCGCCTCCGTCCAGATCAGGCGATTGAGCCGGCTGACCACGAGCGCAGGCGAGTGTCCCTCGAGGGCGTAGGCGCGCAAGGCGCTGCGCAGGCGGCCCACCATCGAAGCCGCCGCGAGACCCTTGCCGGCGATGTCGCCCATCACGAGCCCGAGCCCGCCGCCCGGGATGGAGAGCACGTCGTACCAGTCCCCTCCCACCTCGGCCTCCGCCGCCGCCGGCAGGTAGCGCGCCGCCACGCGCAGCCCGGGCACCTGCGGCAGGCGTTCCGGCAGCAGGCTGCGCTGGAGCGTCTCGGCGATCCTGAGCTCGCGCTCGTACAGGCCGGCGTGATCCATGGCGAGGGCCACGCGATCGGCGGCCAGGCGAAGCAGGTTGAGGTCGTCGGGGGTGAACCGGCGCGGCGCCGACGCGCATACCACAAGCACGCCGGTCAGCTCTCCCCCCGCGAGCAGCGGCACCCCGATCATCGAGTCGCTCGGCTCCTCGCCGGGCCCGGGGTCTTCGGTGAGCATCGGCTCGCGCGCCGCGGCGACGCGGCCGGCGAATCCCTCACCGATGTCGAGGGGCGCACGATCGCCGCCGCCGGGCGCGCCGCCCGAGGCCGCTCCGAGCACCAGTCGCTTGCGGTCCTCGGACAGGTAGATGGCCGCGGCGTTGGCGCTGAGCACGGCCCGCAGGCGGGTCACCAGCACGGGCAGGATCGCGCGCAGGGTGCGGTGCGCGAGAGCGGCGTCGACCAACTGCTGCATGCCGCTCACCATGTCCGTGACCCGCTCGGCCTCCGCCCGCGCGGCCTGCTCGCGCAGGAGCGCCTCGCGCTCGGCTTCGCGCCGCAACCGATCGGACACGTCGCGCAGGAAGCCGGCGGCAAAGACCTCACCCCGAATGGTCACCCGCGACACGCGCGCCTCCGCCGGAAATCGGCGGCCGTCGCGACTCTGGAGCTCCAGCTCCAGAGATCCCGTGGCATCGTGCGCCGCCGGATCGAGCAGCGTGCGACGGCGCTCGTCGTGGGCCTCGCGCTGTTCGGGCGGGATGATCAAAGCGCGCAGCGGCTTGCCGACCGCCTCGGACGCCGACCACCCGAGCATGCGCTCGGCGGCGGCGTTCCAGGTGCGGATGACTCCGTCGCGATCGATCGCGACGAAGGCATCCGGAGCGCTGTCGAGCACGATTCGCGTGCGAGCCTCGTTCTGTGAGAGCAGCAGCTCACGCTCGCGCGCGGCGACCCGCTCGGCGAGCACCCGGTCGAGCAGCGTCCAGATCAACAGACCCGCCGCCGTGGGGGTGCCGATCGCGAGCAACCACCGCACATAGGGGCTCGCCGGCTCGGCGAGCACCAGCACGATCGCGTACGCGAGGGCGGCGAGTGCCACGTGGGCGAGGGCGGCGGGACGGCTGAAGAAGTAGAAGGCGTACAGGATCGGCCAGCTGAACAGCAGCGCAAAGAGGGCGGTCTGGCCGGTGAACTCGTTGGCCACCGCGATCATCGCGGTGCCGAGCACGAGGGCGGCGTGCAACTGCCACGCCCGAGCGCGGTCGGCCACCGCGAGCAGCGCGGCCCCCAGGACGGCGGCGGCCAGCCCGGTCACCCCGAGCCCCAGCTCGTCGATCGACGAGGCGTGGGGCAGGACGATCGTCAGGGCGGCCATCAGCGCGCCGGCGCAGAACAGGTAGGCGAGCGAGCGCGCCTTCAGGCGTGAGTCAAAGAGCTCCGGGAGCTCGCTCAAGCTACGAGTCGAGCCCGCTGCCGCGCGCGGACAGGCGCGCCAGGGCCTCGTGACATTCCATCACGCGCCGCTTGACCGCATCTTCGTCGGTCCGGTCGTGAACGAGGTCCCACGTCTTGTCGGCGACGTCGCGTGCCGTCTGTGGGGTTGCTTGGGCGCAGAGCATGTCGACGAGGTGAAGCTCGAAGGCCTGCAACTGCACCGCGGGCTCGCCCGGAGCCATGCGCGGCAGGGGCTCGTCCGTCGCCTCGCGCCACATCTGGGTCGCCATCACCAGGCGGTTGCGCAGCTGCATCTGGTCCACGTGCCGCCCAGGCTACCCACCACGCGAGCGGCCCGTCTCAACGCGCCCGTCCGGCGAGCACCCGCAACATGGGGAGCGGGTCGAGCGGCTTGGCGGTGACTCCCCGGCCCTGTCGCATCTCCAGATGCAGGTGGTCACCCCAGCAGGAGCCGGTGCAACCCACGGCGCCGATCCGCTGGCCGGCGTCGACCGGATCGCCCTTTCGCAGCCGGGCCGGCGCCCGCATGTGGAGGTACACGAACGTCAGCCGCGGCTGCGGGCTCCAGATGGCCACGTAGTTGCCGCGACCGCCGTCGTAGCCGGTCTCGACCACGATTCCGGCGCGCACCGAGACCACCGGGGTTCCCGCCTTGGCGAACACGTCCTGGCCCTCGTGCCGGCGCCCGCCCCGCCACGCGCCGAAGCGCGCGTCGGCCTCACCGAACTCGACGATGCCTCGCACCGGGAACCAGTCGACGGGCTGCGCCGGCTCCACGTGGAGCGCCTTGGCGGTGCGCGTCACGGACTCGAAGACCGATGAGAGCTCGGTGGCGGCCTGCGCGGGCGCGGCGGCCGCGGCCATCAGGAGCGCGACTGCCGCGAGCGAAGCGCGGAGCATCGCGACAACCTACTCTGCCCTCATGTCGCACTACCACCTGCTGCGCGTGTTCTGCGGCGCCGGCGGCTCGGGCGGCAACCCGCTGGCCGTCTTCCTCGAGGGCGCCCAGGTTCCGCGCGACGCGCGCCAGGGCGTGGCCGCGCAGCTGGGACTGAGCGAGACGGTCTTCGTCGACGACGCCGAGCGCGGCGAGATCCAGATCTTCACCCCGGCCGTCGAACTCGCGTTCGCCGGGCACCCCACGGTCGGAACGGCCTGGCTCCTGGCCGAGCAGGGCGCGCCGGTGGAGCTCCTACGACCACCCGCCGGCGATGTCGCGGTGCGCTACGAGAACGGCATGTCCTTCGTGGCCGGACGCCCGGAATGGCCTCCGCGTTACGAGTGGGAGCAGCTCGGCTCGCCCGCAGAGGTCGAGGCTCTGAAGGGTCCTCCCGAGGGCCGAGACCTGTTCGGCGCCTGGGCTTGGATCGATGAGTCCGCCGGCGTCCTGCGCTCGCGGGTGTTTCCGGTGCGGCTCGGGATCGCCGAGGACGAGGCGACCGGGGCGGCGGCGGTGCAGCTCGGCGGACGGCTCGGCCGGGCCATCGACAACCGCCAAGGACGCGGGTCGCGCATCCTGGCTCGCCCGGTGGAGAACGGCTACGTGGAGATCGGCGGGCGCAGCATGCTCGACGAGGTGCGAAAGCTCTCCACGTCGTAGTTCACTTCCAGCAGCACGAAGTCGCGTCGCCTCTGGGGATCGAACTTGATCGTGACCCGCTCGCCCACCGTGGGGATGCGCCCGGCGGGCAGGGCCACCCGCCGGCGGGTGGAATAGGAGCTCTCGTTGCGCGGCGTCACGTGCAGCGAGAGCTTCGCCGTGCGCGTACCGTGCGCGTCGAGCCGGGAGTCCTCGACCTTGCGCACGGTGGCGTTGGCGGGGCGTCCGTAGCGGTGCAGCTCGGTCTCGCCCTTGAGCCAGCTCGCCCAGATCAGCGATCGCATCAGCCGATGACCAGCTTGGTCGGATCGCTCGCGTCCACGCGCACGCTGATCCATACCGGGTTGCCGGCCACGTTCTCCCCGGTGTCGACGTGACTCTTGATCAGCGCCTGGCCGGCGCCGCCCACGGACAGGATGCGGTTCTGCTCGTGCGCCTGGCCCTGCAGCGAATCGCGATCGGCCACGGCGCCGCCCATGTCCATGCCGCCCGCGGCAGCGTGCTGGCCTTGCCACTCCTGGGCCTGGCCCATGGCGTCCTTCATCTACCCGAGAAGCCCCACGGCTCCCTCCCTCGGTCGCCCACCCCCCGGAATTCGGCACCGGCCGTGCCTTCTTGAGCTACCGTGGATCCGCTCGCACTCCGGGGGCGCCGGCGAGCAGCTCGTGTGGGAAGGCCTCCACGCGGTTGCCGTCGCGCCCGGCCATCGCCTCGGCGCAGCAGAGCGCGTTGAGGATCGCCTCGTGTACCACTTCACCGGCGGCCTCGAAGAGCTGACGCAGCCCCACGGAGTCGTCGCGCAGCAGGCGCAGCCGCAACTCGGCCGACTCGTCCTCGTGCGGGATCCGCTGGGCCGTGGAGAAAGCGATCACGTACTCCCCGCTTGCGTTGGAGGCAAATGAGCCGGCCCGGCCCAGCCCGAAGGTCCCGCGCGCCGCCAGGCGGGCGAGCTGTCGCTCGGAGAGCGCGGCGTCCGTGCCGAGCACGACCAGCACCGAGCCGCCCTGGGCCGGCGGCTCGGACGTCGGCGAATCGAGCCCCGTCGCGGCGGGACCCACCAGCATGTGGAGGTCACGCCGCGCGCCGTAGTTCGGATTCACCAGGCACCCGAGGATCCCCGCGTCGGTGAGCCGCGAGGCGCCTCCGATGCCGGCTTTGAAGCCGAAGGTGGTGGTGCCCGTGCCCGCCCCCAGAGCACCCTCTCGGATGTCACCGGGTCTCGCGGCATCGATGGCCTCGCGCGCGTGCCGGGGCCTTACGGCCAGGGCGCGAGCGTCCGAGAGCCAGCCGTCGAAGCACTCGCCCACGACGACGTTGATCGTGTCGCGGTCGCGCGCCGCTCCGGGATTCTGGTCGAGCAGGTGCATGAGCCCCCCTTCCCACACCGGGCCCACGGACAGGGTCGACGTGAGCAGGATCGGGCTCTCGATCGTGCCGAGCTCCGCCAGCTGCGAGAGCCCGGCCGCCTTGCCGTAGCCGTTGACCACGTGGCAGGCGCCGAGAACCTTCTCGGCGTACAGGTTCCCGCCGTGGGGAAGAACCGCCGTGACGCCGGTCCGCAGGCGCTCGCCCTCGTTGAGCGTGCAGTGCCCGACCAGCACACCGGGCACGTCCACGAGCGCGTTGCGCTCGCCGGCAGGGAAGCGGCCGACGGTGTAGCCGAGCTCGCGCAGGCGCTGACGCACCGGCGCAGCATAGGTCAGCCCGGTCAGCTCAGCCCTGGCTTCTCCGCGATCAGGCTGACGTAGGCGATGTGCCCGAAGAACTCATCGGCCTCGACTCGGCGGCGCGCCTCGGACTTGAGCGCCTCACCGGCCTCGGCGCCGAGCCGGCCCGCGGCCACCAGGGAGTCCGCTCCCCGGTCCACCAGCGTCATGGAGTAACCGGGGTCGGTCGTCTCGAGGTAGCCGTGGCTGCGCATGCCCGCCACACGCCAGCCTGCCTGGCCCACCAGCCTGCGCAGCCGCCGGGCCAGCCACGGGTCGTGCACGAGTGCCTCGATCGTCGCCTCCGCACAGCCCTGCAGCGGATCGTTCTCGTGCCCGGCCACCGTCGTGGTGGCGTAGTCGCCGTCGAAGACGGCCAGCCGCCCGCCGTGACGAGCCACACGAAGGGCCTCGGCGAGCACCCGCTCGGGGCCGGGGATGTGGCACAGCACCGTGTGCAGCACGACGGCGTCGAAGGAGTCGTCAGGCACGTCGAGCGCGCGTCCGTCGCCCACCCGGAGACTAAGGTTGCCGATGCCCTCCGAAAGGCGGCGGGCCTGGGCGATGAACACGCTGGACGGGTCGACGCCCACTACCTCGCGGACCCCCGGGAGCGCGGCCAGGGTGCGGGCCACGGCGCCGGTGCCGCAGCCGACGTCGAGCACCCGTGCGCCGCCCGCGGGTGCCAGGTCCTTCAGATAGGCCTCGAGCATCGCTCGCTGCTGAGGATCGGCGGCGCGCAGCTCGAGCACCTCGGCGAGTCGCTCCTGGACGGTCTCGTCCGCGGTGGCGATCGTGGCGTAAACGTCCGGCATGTCGTGCTCCGATCTCCCCGCCCGCCCCTGCCGTTTCGTCTCGGCTGGCGGCCCGACGTTACCGCGCGCCTTGAAGCGCTTCAGCCAGCCCGGCCAGAAAGCGTTCGAGCGTTGGGCCGTCCTCGGCGCCGTGGAGTGGGTTGAGCTCCGTGATCGTCAACGCACTCAGCCGATCGCTCGGCCGGCGCTGGTGGGAACTCCGAGCACCTTTAGCCCGGCGCTCAACCGCTCGGCGCGAGCGCCTTGAAGCGCTTCATGTTCTCCGTCATCGCCACCTCGGTGGGCAGGCGCTCCATGGAGGACGCGCCGAAGAAGCCGGCGATGCCCGTGGTGCGCTCCAGCACGTAGGCCGCGTCCTCGGGCTCGGCCAGCGGTCCGCCGTGGCAGAGCACGATCACGTCGGGGTTAACGGCCACGGCGGCGTCGCGCATCGCCTGGATCTCCTCCACGCACTGGTCGAGGGTCTTGGCGGTCTCGGCGCCGATCGTGCCCTTCGTCGTCAGCCCCATGTGCGGGACCAGCACGTCCGCGCCGGCTCGCGTCATGGCCTCGGCCGACTCCGGACCGAACACGTAGGGCGTGGTGAGTAGGCCGCGCTCGGCCGCGGCACGGATCATCTCCACCTCGAGGTCGTAGCCCATGCCGGTCTCCTCGAGGTTCGCGCGGAAGGTGCCGTCGATGAGCCCGACGGTCGGGAAGTTCTGCACGCCCGCGAAGCCGGCCTCGTCGACCTCGCGCAGGAAGTTGGGCATGAGCCGGAACGGATCGGTGCCGCACACGCCGGCCAGCACGGGCGTGTCCTCGACCACGGGCAGCACCTCGGCGGCCATCTCCATGACGATCGCGTTGGCGTCGCCGTAGGGCATGAGACCGGCCAGCGATCCGCGTCCCGCCATTCGGTAGCGGCCCGAGTTGTAGATGATGATCAGATCGGTGCCGCCCGCCTCGGCGCACTTCGCCGAGAGCCCGGTGCCGGCGCCGGCGCCGATGATGACGCCGCCCGAGTCGATCGTCGCGTGCAGCTTTGCGCCGCGCCTCGTCGCCGGTCACGCGGCTGCCTCACGCCATGTACTCGTCGAGCTTGGCCACCATCGCATGCGCGAACTCGGGCTCGTTGATGTTCATCTCGAGCTCGACCAGCTCCACGCCGTCGCCGACCTTGCGCAGCTCCTCGAACAGCGCGGCGTCGGCCTCGGGGTCGTGGAAGGGCTGGCCCTCGGCGTCGATCATCGACACGCCGCGCAGCGGCACGAACAGGGCCGTGGGGCCAGTGGCCGCCGACAGCTTGCTCGCAATCCGCCGGCCGAGCTCGGCGTTCTCCTCCTTCGTGGTACGCATGAGCGTGACCACCGGGTTGTGCACGTAGAGGTTGCGGTCCTCGAACTGCGCGGGCACGGTGTCGCGGGCGCCGAAGTTGACCATGTCGAGCGCGCCCACCGACACCACCTGCGGCAGGCCGAGCCGGCCCGCCATCTCCAACCGGTCGGGTCCGGCGGAGAGCACCCCGCCCACCAGGTCGTCGCACAGCTCCGTGGTGGTCGCGTCGAGAACGCCCTTGAGAAAGCCCGATTCCATCAGGCCCTCCATGGCCATGCCGCCCACCCCTGTCGCGTGAAAGACCACGGGCTCGTAGCCGAGCTGCTCGAGCTCCTCGCGCGCGGCGGTGACACACGGGGTGGTGACCCCGAACATCGACGCGCCCACCAGCGGGCGCTCCTCGGCCAGCTCCACCGCCGGCGCCTGCACCATGCCCGCCATCGCCGCGGCGGCATTGGCCAGCACTCGCGCCGACACCGCGTTGATACCGGCCACGTCGGCCACCGAGGCCATCATCGCCACGTCGCGCGCACCCACGTAGTCGCGCGTGTCGCCGGCGGCCATCGTCGAGACCATCAGCTTGGGCACCCCGACGGGCAGCGCCTGCATGGCCCGCGTGGCGATCGCGGTGTTGCCCGAGCCGCCGGCGGCGAGCACGCCGTCGATGCGTCCCTCGTCGTGCAGGCGCCGGGCCAGGACCGCGGCCGCGTCGGCCATGGCGGTGACCGCGGCGCCGCGGTCGCGCGCCTCCGCCAGCGCGGCGAGGTCGGCGCCGGTGCCGGCGGCCACCTCCTCGCGCGTGATGTCCGGCTCGGCGCCGTGCGCGGGCTCGAGCGTGCCGACGTCGGCCAGCAACACCTCGACACCCGCCGCGCGCAGGCGGTCGCGCAGGAACGCGTACTCGTCGCCCTTGGTGTCGAGGGTCCCGATCAGCAGGACCGTCGGGGCGCTCACGGCGCTCAAGCCTTCAGGTTCCAGTCGGGTCCGTCGCCCTCGCGGAAGTCGGGCAGTTCTCGCAGCGCCTTCTCGGCCCCGCCCGGGTTGTAGATGGCCAGCAGGCGAAGGGGCTGCCAGCCGGTGTTGACGGTCGAGTGGAACATCGCGGTCGGAACGTAGATCGTGTCGCCCGCCTTGATCGGAAAGCGGTTCTCACCCCCGTCGTCGAGCATCTGCTCGCCCTCGCCGGCGAGCACGTAGAGGATCTCCTCGGCGTCGGGGTGGTTGTGGCGGTCGTGGCCCTTGCCGGGCAGCAGCACCACCTCGCCGAAGGTCAGGTTCGCGCCCTCGGTGTCGTCGGGGCTCACGTACCACTTGATCACTCCCCAGTCGAAGGACTGGACCGGCTTTGCGTTCTGGTCGACTGCGTTCATCAGGAAAGAGGCTCCACTCCCAGGTAGCGACGCTGAGCGTCCGCGTCGGCGTTCAGCTCGGTCGCGGTGGTCTCGACGGCAATCCGACCGGCGATCATGACGAGCTGGCGTTCGGCGAGGGCGGTGGCGACGCCGAGCTTCTGCTCGACCACGAGCAGAGCCGTCGCCTCCTCCTCGTGCAGCCTGCGGATCGTCTCGAGCAGGCTCTCGACCACCGTCGGGGCGAGCCCCTCCGAGGGCTCGTCCATGATCAGCAGCTTCGGGTTGAGCAGCAGCGCGCGGGCAATCGCCAGCATCTGCTGCTCGCCGCCGGACAGCTGCGCCGCGCCGTTGTCCTTGCGCTCCGCCAGGCGCGGGAACGTTTCGTAGATGCGCTTGGGATTCCAGCGCCTGCCGTTGCCGCGCCCCGCCACCAGCTTGAGGTGCTCGTCGACCGTGAGCGAGGGAAACAGGCGCCGGCCCTGCGGCACGAACCCGATACCCGCGGAGGCGACCTTGTAGGCCGGTCTGCCCATCAGCTCCTGGCCTTCGAAGCGCACCGAGCCGCGGGCGGAGCCGAGCAGCCCGGTGAGGGCCGCGCACAGGGTGGACTTGCCCATGCCGTTGCGGCCGATCACCGCCACGGGCTCCGCGCCCATCGAGAAGCTCACGTCCTGCAGCACGTGCGCCGGCCCGTAGTAGCCGTTGAGCAGCTCGACCTCGAGCAGCGCGTCAGGCATGGCCGGCCTCGCCGCTCCCCAGGTAGAGGTCGTGGACGGTCTGGTTGCTCCGGATCTCATCCGGCGTGCCCTCCACGAGCACGCTGCCGTTGTGCATCATCGTCACCCACTCGGCCACGCCCAGCGCAACGTCCATGTCGTGCTCGATCAGGATCAGTGTGATGTGCGAATCCAGATCGCGCAGCAGCTCGGTCAGGCGTACCCGCTCGGCGCGCGAGAGGCCGGCCGCGGGCTCGTCGAGCATCATGAGCTTGGGGTCCGTGGCCCGGGCCATGCCCAGCTCGAGCTGGCGCTGCTCTCCGTGCGAGAGCTCGCCGACCTCGCGATCGAGGACGCCGTCGAGCCCCACCACGGCGGCCATCTCTCGCGCGCGCTCGCGCAGCTCGTTGTCCGTGCGCGAGCGCACGAGGCGCAGGTGGCCGTTGCGTACGCCAAGCAGCGCGAGGTAGAGGTTGTCCTCGACCGTCATCCCGAGGAACAGCTTCGAAGTCTGAAAGGTGCGCGACAGGCCGCGCCGGGCGCGCTTGCGCGCCGGCTCGGCCGTCACGTCGTGCCCGAACAGCTCGATCGACCCCGATGTGGGGGGGAACTCGCCGGAGATCACGTTGAACAACGTGGTCTTGCCGGCGCCGTTCGGGCCGAGAATCGCCCGGCGCTCGCCGGGACGGATCTCGAGGTCCACCTCCTTGACGGCGTGGACGCCGCCGAAGCGCCGGCCGACCCCCCGCAAGCGGAGGATCGGCGCGGCGGCTTCGGTGGTTTGGGCTACATGGGCCACATGGGCTCCGTCAGGGTCAGCCGACTTCCTCGGCGTTACCCACCCACTCGGGCGGACTGCCCTTCACGCACTTCGGGTTCTCGCGGTCGGGCGCCGGGGCGTCCTCGCTGAAGAGGCCGCCGAACTGCTGGTCGACGTCCGTGAGGACCCGGATCGTCTTGGCGTCCGGGACCTTGTCCCCGTTGAGGTCCGGCACGATCCGCTGGACGTAGTTGTTGCTGATCGCGCTGCGGTTCTCGTCGAGCGCGATGTGGCCGTAGGCCGCGTCGAACTCCACGCCCGAAAGCGCCTCCTGCAGCGCCTTCTGGCCGCCGGAGATGTCTCCGTTGACTTCCTCCAACGCCAGAATCAGGGCCTCAGAGGCGATGTAGTAGTGGTAGACGAAAACCGACGAGGAGAGCGGACCGATCTCCGGATACGCCGACTCGATCTCACCCACGTACTCCTTAGCCGCGGGGTCGGTCGAGTCACCCGAGGTCGGACCCGCGGTCACGCCGCCGACCAGCCGGTCTCCGACCTCCTTTAGGACCAGCGGGTCGGGCCAGAAGACGTTGCCCATGATCTTCTTGGTGTCGATCTTGCCCCGCTGCTGCTCGTACTGCTTGATGAACGAGATCAGGCCCGTGCCGCCAACGCCGACGTACAGCCCATCGACGTCCTCGGGAATCTGGGAGATGTAGGACGAGTAGTCCTTCTCGCCCAGAGGCGGCCAAACGCGCTTGGTCACCTTGCCGCCAACCGAGCAGAACTCCGCGATGAAGCCGGCCAGCGAGGTGTACGGGAACGCGTAGTCGTCCCCGATCACCGCCGCCGTACGCCAGCCGAGCTCGTTGTAGGCATAGTCGCCTAGACCGGCCGAGAACTGCGCGCCGTCCGTGTTGTAGCGGAAGAAGTTCGGCGCCTGCACCTTCAGCGACGCATCCTGGGCGCCGGCGGCGCCGTTGACGAACGTCTGGTCGGGGTGCTCCTTGGCGTAGTTGGCCACGGCGATGCTCTCGTCGCCCGAGAGCGGGCCGATCAGGATGTCCGCCCCCTCCTGCTCCATGAGCCGGCGGGTCTCCTCGATGGCCTTGTCGGCGGTGCCGTCCGAGCAGCCGTAACCGACGAACTCGATCTTCTTGCCCGCGATCTCCGCGCCGGTGATGCCGTCACTGGGCTTCTTCGGGTTCTTGGCCTTGGCGCCGCGGTTGATGAACGGCACCTGCGCCCCGGCGATGTCCGGCTCGAAGAAGGCGCCGAACGCGCCCTCGCAGTTGGACAGGACCGCCAGCTTGATGGTGCCGCCCTTGTCGGAGGTCTCGCCACCACCGCCGCCCCCGCCGCCACCGCCGCCCTCGTCATCATCATCGTCGCCGCACGCGGCGACGGTGAGGGACACGCACAGCGCCATCAAGGCCGCGAGCAGCAGGCGGGTCCACCGCCGCTTGTCGCTACTCATAGATCTCCCTTCCTCTCCTGTTGACACTCACTACGACACTCCTGAGCTTCCTGCCGCCGGGCCCGGGCCGAGCGGCTCCGGTTGCGACGACTCCTCGCCGCCCCCCGGTCCAGCCCGGGATCGTCGTCCACCGGGGGACGACGGTCCCATCCGGTCCCTCGCCTTCTCCCAGAGGCCTACCAGACCACCCGGGGAGACGAGCACGATCACCAGGAAGACGATTCCGATCAAGGTGTTGAACCGCTCGGGCCCGAGCACGTCCCCTATCTCCGGCGTGTATTCGCGCGAGTAGTTGTCGAGCAGGGCGAAGAAGATCGCGCCCACCCAGGCCCCCTCGAGCCGGTAGAGACCGCCGATCACGGCGATCACGAGGATGTCGATGGTCTGACCAAGCGAGATCGAGCCCGGCGAGATGCGCTGGTTGTACCAGACCGACAGAACCCCGGCGACCCCGGCGATGAAGGCGGCGGCGGCGAACGCGAGCGTGCGGTGCAGCGTGACGTTGAAGCCGAGCGCACGCATGCGGTCGGGCTCGTCGCGCAGGCCCTGCATCGTCAGTCCGAAGGGCGTGCGGACCAGGTAGCGGATACCCAGATACATCAGCACCGAGGCGACCAGCGTGACGTAGAAGAGCGGGATGGGATCGAGGCCCGGGTTGCCGATGAGCGCGGGCAGCTGCGGGTCGTTGACGCCGCCGAAGCCCGACAGCTGGGTCACCTGGGCGAAGAAGTAATAGACGAGCACGCCGAGGGCGAGCGTGATCATCAGGAAGTAGATGCCCACGCTGCGCGCAGCCACGGCGCCGAAGAACAGGCCCGCCAGCGTGGCCAACAGCAGCGCCACTATGACCGCCACCCACGGGTTCCAGGCGGCGTCGAGCCCGCCGTCGGCGGCCACCAGATTGGCGAACATCATGCCGGCGATGGCGTAGAGACCGACCTGGCCCAGCGAGACCATGCCCGCGTAGCTGGCCAGGAAGATAAGGCTGGCGGCCGCGATGCCCAGCCAGAGCGCCTTCGTGAGGATGACGCCGACGAAGAAGTCCGTGAAGATGAGCGGGGCGAACACCAGGAGCAGCAACGCCACCGCGACGATCCCCCACGACACCACGTCGACGCGACCGAGCCGTTGCGTCAAGCCGGCCTCCCGAACAGCCCGAGTGGCCGCACCGCCAGCACCGCCACGAGCAGGCCGAAGGTGACCAGGATCGAGTAGTTGGTCAGGTCGGTATCGCCGAAGACCAGGTACACGTCCGCGTAGGCGTCGACCAGGCCGAGCAGAAGCGCTCCGATGGCGGCTCCGCCGAGGCTGCCCATGCCGCCGATGATCACGACTATCAGCGAGTTGAGCAGGAACGCCGTGTCCTCGCCGGGCTGGAGCGACAGCATCGTGCCGCCCAGGGCGCCCCCGAAGCCGGCGAGCATCGCGCCGATGAAGAAGGCGGCCCCGAACACGACCGGGATGTTTATCCCCAGCGCCGAGACCATCGCGCGGTCATCGACTCCCGCCCGCACGATCAGGCCGAAGCGGGTGCGCTTGATCAGCCACCACAGGAACAGGCCAATCAGCAGCGCCGCGCCGGTGACGATCACCAGGCGGAAGAAGCCGTACTGAACGCCGAAGATCGTCACGCTCTCGGGCCAGCTGGTCGGTGTCTTAACGTCCTTGGCGATGCCGCCGAACTGCGCGAGCATCTGGTCGGCCAGGATGACCGAGATCGCGATGGTGATCAGCGCCTGGCGCAGGTCCTGGCCCTGATTCCAACGCAAGAAGAGCTGCTGGATGACCACACCGACCAAGCCAATGATGAGCGCGGCGAGGACCACGGGCAGGAGCCACCCGAGCAGGTCGTATTCGCCTGCGGAGCCGCTCGGTGAGGCGAGGCTGAGGTTGAGGCCCTGGGTCTCCTCGGCGAACCAGCCCTTCTGTATCTCGAAGGCGAGGTAGCCGCCGAGAAGGTAGAGCGAGCCGTGCGCCATGTTGACCACGCGCATGAGCCCGAAGATGAGCGTGAAGCCGCTCGCCACGACGAAGAAGAGGGCGGAGAGCGTGAGGCCGTTGAGCGTGACGGTCGTGAACAGCTTGAGGTCTTCTGCGCCCTTGACGAGCAGCCAGCCCACGATCAGAAGGGCCGCGACGCCGCCGAGGACCCCGGGCACGCTCTGGGTCCCGGACAGAGCGTTCGCAGAGGGATCAGCGGTCGCAGCTTGGTTACGCCGAAGCGGTAGACGCATAGACTTGACACGTATTGAAAACTAATGCAATGTTCCTTGTCAAGTCCTGACGCCACATGACGGGTATTGCAAAGGAGTCCTTAACACTGTCCACCTCCACCGTCACCGAGGGGTTCCGCGCTGACCTGGAGAGCGAGCTCGGCGACGACGTCGTCGCCCATTCTCGCGATCGCCTGGACGCGTATGTGACGGACACATATTGGCTGGCCCTTCACGCACAGGCCGAGGGCACGCCGCTGGGCCGACCCGAGCTCGTGGCCCGGCCGACGACCGAGGCCGAGGTGTCAGCCGCCATTCGCGTGGCCGGCGAGCACGGCGTGCCCGTGGTGGCCTGGGGCGGCGGGTCGGGCACTCAGGGCGGATCGGTGCCGGTGCGCGGCGGCCTCGTGATCGATCTCACCGGCCTCGACCGGATCGTGGAGATCGACGAGCGCTCGTTCACGGTCACATGCGGGGCGGGCGTGAACGGTGACCGTCTGGAACGCGAGCTGAACGCGCGGGGCCTCATGCTTCCCCACTACCCGGCGTCGTCGCAGTGGGCCACGGTCGGCGGATACGTGGCCGCGCGCGGCTCCGGGGTTCTCTCCACCCGCTACGGGAAGATCGAGGACCTGCTGCTGTCCCTGCGCGTGGTGCTCGCGGGCGGCGAGGTGATCGAGACCGTGCCCGTGCCCCGTCACGCGGTCGGCCCCGAGCTGACCCAGCTCTTCGTGGGCTCGGAGGGGACGCTCGGGATCATCACGCAGGTCACCCTGCAGATCGCGCCCCTGCCGGCGGTGCGGCGCTTTGCCATGGTGCGCTTCCCGACGATCGGCTCGGGCGTGGATTCGATGCGCCGCGCGCTCGCGGTGGGAGTTCGCCCCTCGGTCATACGCATGTACGACGACGAGGCCACCCGGCTCGCTCTCTCACCGGTGGTGGGCGAGCCGCTCGACGGCGTGTGCACGGCGCTCTGCTTCGAGGGAGAACCGGGGAGCGCCGAGGCCGAGGAGGCCGCGACGCTGGCGCTCGCCCACGACGGCGGCGCGACCGAGCTCGACCCGGCGCTCGCCGAGACTTGGTGGAACCGGCGCTACGACTTCTACGTCCCCCCGCACCAGCCGGTGCTGCCGTCGGTGTGGGGCACGATCGATGTCGTCGCCACGTACGCCAAGATCGAAGGCGTCTACGACGCGCTGCGCGCGGCGGTGAAGGAGCCCTTCGCCGACGTCGGGCTCCAGCTGCGGATGCACTTCTCGCACTGGTACCCCTGGGGGACCATGATCTACGCCCGCTTCGTGGTCCCCGACGGCGGCGGTGGAGCCGGGGCGGTGGAGCTGCACGACCGCATCTGGGCCGAGGGGCTGGAGGCGGCCTTCGGGGCGGGCGGCGTGATGAACGACCACCACGGCGTGGGACTCAAGCTCGCGCCCTACATGGAGCGCCAGCACGGCGCCTCGCTCGACGCGATGCGCCGCATCAAGCGGGCGCTCGATCCTGACGGGATTCTCAACCCAGGAAAACTCGGATTGTGAGGAGAGGGATTTGAAGTTCGCCATGCACAACTGGATGCGCGCGGAGCCGATCGCGGACACGATCGAGCGCCTCGGCAAGAGCGGCTACGACGCCATAGAGATCTCCGGCGAGCCCGCCGTCTGGGACACCGACGAGGTCAAGGGCCTGATGGACAAGCACGGCGTCGGCTGCTGGGGCTCGGTCACGCTCATGACCGGCGGGCGCGACCTCGTGCACGAGGACAAGTATGTGCGCAGGGGGTCGATCGACTACGTCAAGGACACGATGAGCCAGGTCGCCGCCTGGGGCGGCGAGATCATCACCATAGTCCCCTCCACCGTGGGCAAGGTCGTGCCGATGGGCTCGCCCGAGGACGAGTGGCAGTGGGCGGTCGAGGGCCTCAAGGAATGCCGGGCTCACGGCGAGGAAATCGGGGTTCGGATCGGGCTCGAGCCGCTCAACCGCTTCGAGACGTACTTCGTAAACCGCACCGACCAGGCGCTCGCGCTGGCCGAGGACGTGGGCGGCAACTGCGGGGTCAGCCTCGACATCTTCCACATGAACATCGAGGAGGCCGACTGGCCTCAGGCCATCCGCAACGCGGGCGACAAGCTGGTGGACTTCCACGTGGCCGATAACAACCGCATGCCGCCGGGGCAGGGGGCCGTGGACTGGGAGCTGCTCATGCAGACCCTGGACGAGGTCGGCTATGACGGCTGCGTGACCGTGGAGTTCGTGGCCACCGTCGACCGCAGCCGCATCTCCGAGCGCACCGAGATCACGGACGCTTCGGAGAGCGAGGGCTCGCAGGGCATGGAGCAGTTCCTGCGCGACCACGGCACCGGCACCGTGCCCGCGGAGCTCTACGACCAGTACGTGCAGGACTCGATCGACCGGCTCAAGAAGGCGGCCGAGTCCGTGGGCCAGGCCGTTTGAGCGGATCGCCGCGGATAGCGCTGATCGCCACGCTCGACACCAAGGGCGACGAGACCGCGTACGTTCGCGATCGCATCGGCGCCCTCGGAGGCGAAGCGGTCGTGATCGACTCCGGCATCCTCGGCGAGGCCGCAGGATGCGAGCCCGATGTGTCGCGCGCGGACGTCGCCCGGGCGGGGGGGCACGATCTCGACGACGTGCGCGCCGCCGGCTCGCGTGGGGCGGCCGTCGAGCAGATGCAGGAGGGCGTGCGCGCGGTGCTGGAACGCCTGTGGGCCGAGCGCCGGGTGGATGGTGCGCTCTGTCTGGGAGGAGCGGAGGGCGCGCTCCTCGGCGCAGCGGCGATGGCCGCTCTGCCCGTCGGAGTCCCCAAGCTGATCGTGTCGCCCTCGGCCTCGGGCCGCAGGCCGTTCGGGCCGTTCGTGGGCGAGGGCGACACCCTCGTGATGCACTCGGTGATCGACATCCTGGGGATCAATCCGATCTCACGGGCGATCTTCGACAATGCGGCCGCGGCGGTGGTGGGCATGGCCCGCGACGCGGGCCGCCCGGCCGAGGCGCTGGGCGAGCACTGCGTGGGCATCACGATGCTCGGGCACACGACTCCCGCCGTGATGCGCATGCTCCCCGCGCTCGAGGCCGGCGGTCACCAGCCGGTCGTCTTCCACGCCAACGGCGTCGGCGGTCCCGCCATGGAGCGGCTGATCGAGGGGGGCGCCATCTCGGGAGTGATCGACTTCACGCTGTCGGAGCTGGCCAACGCGATGCACCCCACGGGCATCCACGCCACCGGACCGCGCCGCCTGACCGTCGCCGGTGACCACGGACTGCCCCAGGTGGTCGTGCCCGGCTGCGTCGACTTCTTCAACCAGGGCGCCCGCGAGGAGCTGCCCGAGCGCTACCGCGAGCGCAAGCAGTACTTCCATAACCCCGTCGCCACGCTGGTGCGCCTGACCGCCGAAGAGGAAGCCGCCCTGGGCCGAGTCGTCGCGGAGCGCCTCTCCGACGCGCGAGGCCCGGTGCGCGTGATCTGCCCTACGGGCGGTTTCTCGCTCGCCGACGTGCCCGGCGGCGACCTGTGGGACCCCGAGGCGGACGCCGCCTTCATCGACTCCCTGCGCGACGCGCTGCCTCCCGAGATCCCCCTCGAAGAGGTCGACGCCCACGTGGACGACCCCGAGTTCGCCGACCTCGTCGCCGAGCGCTACCTCACCCTGGCCAAGGAGACCGCGAATGTCTGAGAACGGAAGACCCGTATCGAACTGCCTGCTCGACCTGGCTCCCCCGGACATCGCGTGGTTTCGGGAGCGCTCGGACATCGTGCTCATACCGATCGGGTCGTGCGAGCAGCACGGAGCGCACCTGCCGCTCGGCACCGACACGATCACCGCGCTCGAGGTCTCGAAGCGCGCCGCGGACAAGGCCGAGGTGCCCTATGCGCCCCCGTTCTGGGCGGGCTACTCGCCCCAGCACATGCGCGAGCCCGAGACCGGAGTGGGAACGATCACCTTCCGGGCCTCGACGCTCAACGAGGCGCTCTACGACATCTGCCGCTCCCTCATCCACCACGGCTGGAACAAGCTGATCCTCGTCAACGGGCACGGCTCGAACACGAAGGTGATCGATCCGCTGCTGCGGCGGGTCAAGTACGACACGGGCGCGATCGTGGGGCTCTACAAGCCCTACGCCGAGCGCTACATCGGCATGCTCGAAGACCTGCTCGAGAACCCGCCGGACGAGACGCCGGGCTGGCACGCCTCCGAGCTCGAGACCTCCCAGGTGATGGCCCACAACGACGCCCTGGTGCGCATGGACCGCGCGGTCAACGACCGCGCTCAGGTGCCGAAGTGGCTGCCGCAGTCGTTCATCAAGCAGGACGGCGCACCGGACGTGGCCTTCCAGGGCTACCAGTACTTCGTCTTCCCCATGGACCACAACGAGTTCTCGCGCACCGGCGTGATCGGCAACCCGATGACCGCGACGCGCGAGAAGGGAGAAGAGGCGCTCAACCGCTTCGCCGACCACCTCGTTGCGGCCATCGACGAGTTTCGCCCGCTGGAGGCCGACATCAAGCGCCGCGAGTTCGAGGACCGCGTGTGAGGTGAGCCCGACGGTGCCACCCGCTCTGCGCCGCGCGCAGATGCTGGAGCGGATTCGCCGCGAGGGCGGCGTGTCCATCGCCGAGCTGGCCCATAGGCACGACGTATCGACCATCACCGTCCACCGCGACCTGGCCGAGCTCTCGGCCGAGGGCCTGATCGAGCGGGTGCACGGCGGGGCGCGGGCGATCAACGGCCGGACGAGCGGCGAGCGCATCGAGACCGCCTGGGACGGCCGCGTGGCGCAGGGCCGCGAGGCCAAGGCGGCGATGGCCGCGCACGCCGCCAAGCTGGTGAGCGACAACGCGACGATCTTCCTCGACTCGTCGTCGACCTGCCTCGCTCTGGCCCGCGCCCTCGAGGCGGACCCGCCTCAGATGGTCACGCTCGTGACGAACTCGCCGGCGATCGCCTTCGAGCTGTCGGCCGAGTCGATACACGTGATCGTCACTCCCGGCGAGGTCGATCAGCACATGCGGCTGATCGGCGGGCGCTGGGCGTACGAGTTCCTATCGCAGCTGAACATCGACGTGGCCTTCCTGTCGGCCGCGGGGATCACGCTCGAGCAGGGCCTCACCACCTCGCGCCGGCCGCTGGCCGACGTGGTCAACGCCGCGCGGGCCGTGTCGCATCGGTGCGTGGCGCTGGTCGACTCGACCAAGTTCGGGCGCTCCTCATTACTCACGATGTCGCGCGCCGACGAGCTCGACCTGCTGATCGTCGACCCCGGCCTGCCGGTCGCGACGGTCGCCGAATATCGCCGTGCCGGCGTACCCATCGAGGTTGCCGGCGAGACCCAAAACGCGAACTGAGAGAGAGAACGACGATGGCACGACCAGTCACGCTGTTCACCGGCCAGTGGGCCGACCTGCCTTTGGAGGAGCTGGCCGCGAAATGCGGAGAGTGGAACTTCGATGGCCTCGAGCTGGCCTGCTGGGGCGACCACTTCGAGGTCGACGAGGCGCTGGCCGACGACGGCTACGTGCGCTCGAAGCGCGAGCTGCTCGAGCGCCACGGGCTGGAGTGCTGGGCCATCGGTACGCACCTCGTCGGCCAAGCGGTCTGCGATCCGATCGACGCCCGCCACCAAGCCGTCCTGCCCGAGGACGTTTGGGGCGATGGCGACCCCGAGGGCGTGCGGCAGCGCGCGGCGGAGAAGATGAAGGACACCGCGCGCGCGGCGGCCAAGCTCGGGGTCGGGGTGGTCACCGGCTTCACCGGCTCGCCGGTCTGGCACATGCTCTATTCCTTCCCGCCCAACGACTGGGACGAGATCCAGCGCGGTTACGAGGAGTTCGCGGAGCGCTGGAACCCGATCATCGACGTCTTCGACGCGGAGGGCGTTCGCTTCGGCCTGGAGGTGCACCCGACCGAGATCGCCTACGACTTTCCGACCACGGAGAAGACGCTCGAGGCGATCGGCCGGCGCGAGGGCTTCGGGATCAACTTCGACCCCTCCCACTTCGCCCACCAGTTCCTGGACTCGGGTGCTTTCATCGCGCAGTTCGCCGACCGCATCTACCACGTGCATGTGAAGGACTCGAGGAAGCGCCTCGACGGTCGCCGCTCGATCCTCGGCTCGCATATCGACTTCGGCGAGCCCGAGCGCGGCTGGACCTTCGTCTCGCCCGGCCACGGCGACGTCGATTTCGAGGACGTCTTCCGCGTGCTCAACCGGATCGGCTACGACGGCCCGCTCTCGATCGAGTGGGAGGACTCGGGCATGGACCGCGACTGGGGCGCGCCCGACGCGCTCGCCTTCGTGCGGCGCACCGACTTCGCGCCGTCGTCGGTGGCCTTCGACGCCGCCTTCGCGAGGGAGGGTTAGCGGATGGCCGACGTAGAGGAGATCGGGATCGGCATGCTGGGCTACGCCTTCATGGGCAAGGCCCATTCCAACGCCTACAAGACGCTGCCGTACATGGCCTGGCCGCCGCCGTACGTGCCGAAGCTCGTGGCCATCGCCGGGCGCAACGAGGAGGCGGTGTCCGAGGCCGCGCAGCGCTACGGCTTCGAGAGCTACGTGACCCACTGGCGCGACTTGGTGGGCGACGAGCGCATCCAGGTGTTCGACAACTCAGGGCCGAACAACCTGCACACGGAGCCGTCGATCGCGGCCGCGGAGGCCGGCAAGCACGTGATCTGCGAGAAGCCGCTGGGGCGCGACGCGGCCGAGTCCCACGAAACGTGGCGGCGGGTCGACGCCGCCGGGGTCAAGCACATGTGCGCGTTCAACTACCGCTTCGTGCCGGCGGTCCGGCTCGCGCGTCAGATGATCGAGGCGGGCGATCTCGGCGAGATCTTCCACTTCCGTGGACGCTACCTACAGGAGTGGGGGACGGTCGACGACGAGGTCTGGCGCTTCGACAAGGCGGCCGCGGGTTCAGGAGCGCTCGGAGACCTCGGCGCGCACGTGATCGACTTGGCGCGCTACCTCGTGGGCGAGATCGCGTCGGTGGCCGCCACCACCGCGACCTTCAAGCCCGGGCGCGAGGTCGACGACGCGTTCGAGTCCGTCGTCGCCTTCGACGACGGCGCGGTGGGCACGCTCGAGGCGTCGCGCTTCGCCACGGGGCGAAAGAACGCCCTGAGCTGGGAGATCAACGGCTCCAAGGGCTCGATCGCCTTCGACCTCGAGCGGCTGAACGAGCTGCAGGTGCACATCGCCGGATCGACCCCGGCGGAGTCGGCGCAGGGCTTCCGAACCGTTCTCGTGTCGGAGGCCGACCACCCCTTCTGGGAGTGGTGGTGGCCGCACGGCCACATCATCGGCTGGGAGCACAGCTTCGTCCACGAGCTGCAGCACCTGCTGAGCGCGATCCGCGACGACTTCGACGTGGCCCCGCACGGAGCCACGTTCGAGGACGGCTACCGCTGCGCCGAGGTGTGCGACGCGATCCTGCGTTCGGCGGAGACGGGCGGGCGCGAGGAGGTCTCCTACCGGGACGCCGGATAGGCTGCCCCCTCTGTTCGCCGTCTACGCCGCCCGCATCAACGCCGACGATCCGCTGTCCGGACTGGAATCCGGAGAGCGGCCCGATCCCGAAGTGCCGGACGGCTGGACGACCGTGACCGTCAAGGCCGCCGCGCTCAACCATCACGACCTGTGGTCGCTGCGCGGGGTCGGACTGGACGAGGAGAGGCTGCCGATGATCCTCGGCTGCGACGCCGCCGGGCTCGACGAGAACGGCGACGAGGTGGTGGTCCACTCCGTCATCTCGAGCTCGGGCTGGCGCGGGGACGAGACGCTCGACCCGAAGCGATCGCTCCTGTCGGAGCAGCACCCGGGCACGTTCGCCGAGCGGGTGGCCGTGCCCGAGGGCAACACGGTGCCGAAGCCGGCGGAGCTTTCCTTCGAGGAGGCAGCCTGCCTACCGACCGCGTGGTTGACCGCCTATCGCATGCTGTTCACGCGCGCCGGCGTCGCGCCGGGCGCCACCCTGCTCGTGCAAGGGGCGGGCGGCGGGGTGGCCACGGCGCTGATCGCGCTCGGGCGGGCGGCGGGGGCGCGGGTCTGGGCGACCAGCCGTTCGGAGGACAAGCGCGCCCGGGCGCTCGACCTCGGGGCCGACCAGGCGTTCGAGCCCGGGGCCCGGCTGCCGGAGCGAGTCGACGCCGTGATGGAGACTGTCGGCGAGGCGACCTGGGGCCACTCGCTGCGCTCGCTCAAGCCCGGTGGGACGCTGGTGGTCTCGGGCGCGACCAGCGGGCCGAGTCCGCCGGCGGAGCTCAACCGCGTGTTCTTCCTCCAGCTGTCCGTCGTCGGCTCGACCATGGGCACCCGCGACGAGCTCGCCCGTCTGACGCGCTTCTGCGCCGACACCGACGTCCGGCCGGAGGTCTCCTCCGTGCTCCCGCTGCGCGATTCGCGCCGGGGCTTCGAGGAGATGCTCGAGGGCGACCTGTTCGGCAAGGTGGTCTTCACGCCATAAGAGGTTGTGCCGGCGCACCGCGTCGGGTATGAACCCTCTGACCCGGCGTCTGCGCCCAGGAGGAGAGCATGTACGAGAAGGACGGCGAGAAGTACTTCGTCATGGACAGCCACATCCACTTCTGGGATGCGAGTCCCGAGAACTGGGTGAAGGGCCAGGAGCAGTACGCCAAGGGCTGGATCGAGTGCTTTCACGCGTACATGGGGCTGGGCCCGCCCGAGACGCATTGGCCGATCGAGAAGTTCCAGAAGTACTCCGAAGAGGACTTCGTCAAGGACGTCTTCGAGGACGGCTATGTCGACGTCGGTGTGTTCCAGTCGACCTACCTCAAGCAGTGGTACGCGGACGGCTTCAACACCGCCGAGCGCAACGCCCTGATGGCCGAGAAGCATCCCGGCAAGCTGATCGTGAACGGTCGCTGGGATCCGCGTGACGGCGAAGCGGGCCTGAAGCAGCTCGAGGAGGACGCCAAGCGCTACGGACTCAAGGGCGTCAAGCTCTACACGGCCGAGTGGCGCAACGGCTCGCGCGGCTGGAAACTGACCGACCCGGAGGCGGTGCCGTTCTTCGAGCTGTGCCGAGAGCTCGGCATCCGCAACATTCATGTCCACAAGGGCCCGACGATCTGGCCGCTGGACAAGGACGCCTTCGACGTCTCGGACGTCGATCACGTGGCCACCGACTTCACCGAGCTCAACTTCGTGGTCGAGCACGTGGGGTTGCCGCGCATCGAGGACTTCTGCTTCATGGCCACACAGGAGCCCAACGTCTACGCCGGCCTCGCCGTCGTCGTCGGCGCGCTGATGCACGCCCGGCCGCGCTTCTTCGCCAAGGTGATGGGCGAGCTGCTGTTCTGGGTGGGCGAGGACAAGATGCTGTTCGGCAGCGACTACGGCATCTGGGAGCCCAGGTGGCAGGTCGAGGGAATGATCGACTGGAACTATCCGGACGAGACTTTCTCCGACTACCCGGACTACACGACGGCGTCGAAGAAGAAGATCATGGGCCTCAACGCCGCCGCCCTCTACGGCGTGGAGGTGCCGGAGGAGCTGCGGCTCCCCGACGACGCGGGCACCCCGGCGGCCAGGGAGGACGCCGAGCTGGTCGAGGACTCCTTGTGACGAGCCGCGCCCGCGTCCTCGAGGCGCTCGGGGAGGTATACGACCCCGAGCTCGACGAGCCGATCACGTCGCTTCGGTTCGTCACCTCCTGCGAGGTGTCGGCCGACGGCGACGTGGAGGTCCGGCTTCGGCTGCCCACCCCGCAGTGCGCGCCGAACTTCGCCTTCCTGATGGCGGCCGACGCGCGCGGCGCCGTGCGCCGGCTGCCGGAGGTGCGAGACGTGACGGTCCTGCTCGAGGACCATTTCACCGGCGACGAGATCAACGCCGCCGTGGGGAGGGGCGAGGCGTTCGCACAGGCCTTCCCCGGGGAGACCGAGGGCGAGCTGGACGCTCTGCGCGAGCTGTTTCAACGCAAGGCGCTCGTCGCCCGCCAGTCGCGACTCTGCGAGGCCATGCTGGCCGAAGGCGCCAGCCCCGAGCAGGTGACGGCGCTGCACGTGGCCGACCTCCCGGACGGCGCGGAGGCGCGCCGCTGCCTCGAGCTGCGCGATCAGCTTGGCATCCCGCGGCCACGACGACGCCCCGGCGTTCGTGCTGCCGGACGGCGCGCCTATCGCCGCGGGCGACCTGCGTCACTGGCTGCGCACCGCCGCCCTCATTCGCCTGAGCCTGGAGACCAACGGTGGAATCTGCCGCTCGCTCCTGGCGGTCCGCTACGACCTATCCGACCCCGAGGAGGTGGCCGCATGAAGGCCGCGAGGCTCCACGCCTACCACGAGGCGCTCAAGCTCGACGAGGTCGACGAGCCCACGGCCGTCGGACCGTTCGACGTCGTGGTCAAGATCGGTGCCGCCGGCCTGTGCCGGACCGACCTGCACATCCAGGAGGGCCAGTGGGCCGAGAAGTCCGGGGTCGAGCTGCCCTACACCCCGGGCCACGAGAACGCGGGCTGGATACACGAGGTCGGCTCGGGCGTGACGAACGTCGAGGTCGGCGACACCGTGATCGTGCACCCCTTCATCTCCTGCGGGCTGTGCGGGCCCTGCCGGCGCGGCGACGACATGCACTGCGTCAACGGCTCGTTCCCCGGGATCGATCGCGACGGCGGCTTCGCGGATCTCCTGTTCACCAGTGCGCGGTCGGTGGTCAAGCTCGACCCGTCCCTCGAGCCGGCCTCGATCGCGGCGCTCGCGGACGCGGGCCTGACCGCGATCCACGCGGTCAAGAAGGCGATCCCCGTACTCGGGTCGGGCACACGCGCCGTGGTCATCGGCGCGGGCGGCCTCGGCCACATCGGCATCCAGTGCCTGAAGGCGATGACGCCGACCGAGATCATCGTCGTCGACCCCAACGAGAAGGCGCTCGCGCTGGCGGGCGAGCTCGGCGCCGACCACACGGTCAAGGTCGAGGGCGAGAGCCACATCGAGACCGTGCAGGAGCTCACCGACGGGCTTGGCGCCGAGGCGGTCATCGACTTCGTCGGCGAGAACGGGGCCGTCGAGGACGGCGTCGCGATGATCCAGGACGGCGGTTTCTACTACGTCATCGGCTACGGACAGAACATCGACATCCCCACCATCGACGTGATCTCGCGCGAGATCTCCTTCATAGGGAACCTCGTCGGCACCTACGCCGACCTGCAGGACCTCATGACGCTCACCGCCCAGGGCCAGGTGACCCTGCACACGAGCACCTACCCGCTCGACGCCATCAACGACGCGATGGCCGACCTCGATCAGGGGCGGTTGCAGGGACGCGGGATTCTGGTGCCGGCCGGGGCCTGAGGGGCGCCCGACGGCCGGCCGGCCCGGCGCTGCGCGAGCTGCCGCCCGCTGAGGCCGGCGTCTGAACGGCCGCAACCAAGGTGGACGCGGCCGGGTTGGTTGCCTTGTCACGCTGCCGTAACGCGGTCTCGCGGCCACTGTCCTGGATTGACCGCCCTATAGGGCCACAAAGCAGGACAGTGCCGACTTTCGCGGCCGCGGCGCCCCGCCCAAGCGCCCGATGTCACAGCACCGCGACAACGGTGACGGCTCGCCACCCCGTAGCTACCCACCCCTCATTGCTGTCGTAAAGACGCCGACCCCGCCACACGGCGGCTCGCGCAGCGCCAAGAGCCCCCGCACTCTCGGGCGGTTGCGCGCCGCGTCGGCGCGCTCCGGCGGCCCGGCCCCGGCGAGCGGAGGATCCCGAATAGGCTCGCGATACATGTCCAGCCAGGAGGAGCCGTCATGACTCGCACCATCGAGATCGCAGCCAACCAGCTCGCCGCGCATGGCTACGCAGGGCTCGCGAACGGACGGATCGGGGCGGTGACGCCCGGCTTCAAGCTCGACCCCGGCAGCGGTGAGCGCGTGCGTTTCGGCGACGTGGAGGTGATCGTCCGCGCGAAGGCACAGGACACGGGCGGCGCGTTTTCGCTGTTCGAGGAGGTCGATCCGGCCGACACCCCGCTGCACGTGCACGAGCGCGAGGACGAGCTGTTCTACGTCCTCGAGGGCGAGCACGTCTTTCGGGTCGGCGACGAGGAATTCCGGGTCGGGCCCGGCGGCGTCGTGTTCGCGCCCCGCGGGGTGCCGCATGCGCAGCGGCGGGTGGTGCCGCGCACCGGCAGAGAGGTGGTGCTCACCTTTCCAGGCGGCCTCGATGGTTTCTTCTTCGAGCTCGCCGAGGCGGATCGCGCAGGCGACCTGGGGCCCGACGCCTACGCCCGCGTCTCCGAGAAGTACGGGATCACCTGGCTGGGCGACTGACGGGCGGCCGCGAGCGCGTCGAGCGCCGCCGCCAAGGCGGGCCGGCGCGCGGCGCCGCGGCGCAGCAGTGCCGACAGGTGACGCTTCGGTGCGGGCGGGGCGATGCGCGCAAAGCGCACGTTCTCCGACTCCATGCAGGCGAGCGCGGGAAGCAGGCCCACCCCGAGGCCCGACCCCACCAGCGCGTGCTGGAGGACGGCGTCATCGGCGCGATGGACGATGCGCGGGGCAAAGCCGGCGGAGCGGCAGGCGTGTTCGAGCACCGCGGCGAACTGCGTCCCCGCCAAGCCCGACCTCGCAGGAGCGTCTCGCGGCAGGGCGCTCCAGCTCGACTCGGTTCCCGGGCCGGGTGGTCTCACGCCAAGCACGAGCAGGAGCGGCTCGCTCATGAGTAGGCGCTGCTCGAGCCGCGCCGGCCGGGGCGTCGATGTCGTCGTAGCTCTCGGACACGAGCGACGTCGAGCTCGCTGGACCGAAGCAGCGGACGCGTCCTCGGGTTCGTGCTCGCGCACCGAGCACGACAGCTCGGGATGGCGCTCGCCGAGCTCGCGGACGACGGGAACGACAAGGCCGGCGGAGGCGCTGGGAAACGCGCCGACTACGATGCTTCCGCGCACGGCCTCCTGCCCTGCCGCCAGCTCCGCCTCGGCGGCGTCGAGCTCGGCCAGCACTCGCTCGGTGCGTGTCACGAGCCCGTTGCGGCGGGCGTGAGCCGCACGCGCCGCCCGTCACGCTCCAGCAGGACGATCCGCGGCCCTCGCGTTCAGCTGCGCGAGCGACTGCGAGCACGCGCGGAGGGCGTGTAGCCGACGGTTTTCGCGACCTGGGCGCATCGTGCCCCGAGATCGCGACAGCTCGCTCAGAGGTGCAGTCGTCGTACACCGGCATTCGCCTGTTCAGCTCTGGGCGATAAGCGGCTCGCCGGTACATCATCGGTGGATTGTGCTTGCGCTCGGCCGCCCGCACCTAGCTGCCACCGGTCGACGAGGTCGACCGACGCGAGCCGCCCACCGAGCGCTACGACAGGCCACTTCCCGGGGTCGCCCACCGCTGCCGGGGTGGGCCCGTCGCAAGCTGGGACCCCGTCTGCGCGTCGTGCTCGTCCTGGCGCTGCTTGGCCGCCGTGGCTGGAGCGCTGGCCACCTGGCGCCGGCCCTTGGCGACGCGAAAGCAGGAGCGAGTCGCCCAGGAGCGGCGCGAGCGGGGCGCGCAGCGCGAGGCGGCGATCCGACGGATCCAGGTCGAGCAGCGCCCGCGCTTTCGGGCTCGCTCGCGCTCGGTGGCACCGGCCGGCGCCGGACGCGCCCACGCGCGCGGAGGCACGTGCCGGGCTGATGCGATGACGCTGTCGGCGGCGGTCGAGGCCGATGCCCGCCGCCGTGTCCGCCGCGGCGTACTCGAGGGTCCCATCCTCCGCGTCCGGTGCGAGCCGTTTCCGCGCACGCTCGCGGGCGTCGGAGCCGACCGGGAGCTCTCCCGGCGCGGCGGCCGCTACGCCTGCCTCGCCGTCAGGGCCGAGTTCGAGCGCAGCGAGGCCAGCGTCGGCGGAGCGCTGGGCTCACCCCTATAGGGCCAAGGTCGATTTCGAGAGCGGGCGCTACGCGTACTGCAAGATCTCCGGGCGCTCCGGCCCGACGCCGGATCCTCGGGTCACGACCCCTCGCGCCTGCGGAGGATGACCGGATGAAGGCGACGGCTGAGATGTGGGGCGCATACGCTTGCCTGCCGCAACGAGAGGAGCCGCATGCAGATCGGCACGGGCCGGTCGCCCGTAACCCGCGTCAGCCAGGCCTATCCCGACCGGGTCGAGGTGCGGGGACGCGACCTGTGCGGCGACCTGATGGGCCGGCTGAGCTTCACCGAGTACTTCCACCTCCTGCTCACCGGCCGAGAGCCGACCGAGGAGCAGCGCTACTTCCTCGACCTGCTGCTCGTCGCCATCGCCGAGCACGGGATGATGCCCACCAACGTCGCCGCCCGCATGACGCTTGCCGCCGATCCCGGCTCACTGCAGGGCGCCGTCGCGGCCGGGATCCTGGGCGCGGGCCCGGTCATCCTCGGCACCTCCGAGGCCTGCGCGGCGCTGCTCGAGGAGGCCCAGCAGAAGGTGGCGGCCGGCGGCGACCCCGAGACGGTGGCCGAGGACCTCGCGCGGACGGTCCACGGCTCCGGCGCCAGACTGCCGGGCTTCGGACACCCGGTGCACCGGCCACTCGACCCCCGCGCCGAGCGCATCCTGGAGCTCGCGGGCGAGCGCGGGGTGAGCGGGCCGCACATCCTTCTCGCGCGCTGCTTTCGCACCGGTGCGGCAGAGGTGTGGGGCAAGCCGCTGACGATGAATGTCGCGATGCCGATCGCCGCGGTGATGCTCGACCTGGGTTTCTCCTCCGCCACCGTGAAGGCTGTGCCGATCCTCGCGCGCACCGCGGGCCTGCTCGCCCACCTGGCTGAGGAGCGGGAGCACGCACTCGGCTTCTTCATGGCGGCCAAGGCGGAGGAGGCCGTGGAGTACGAGCCCGGACCGGATTGATGGCCCCTTTCGAGGACGAGACGCGGCCGTGGGCGGATCAGCTCGTCGCCGACGATATGTCCTATCGCCGTCAGGTGGCCTACCTGCTCGAGCGCTCGCCCTTCTATCGCGACAAGCTGGGATCGGCCTCCGCCGAGGACGCGGGCGGGCTCGCTGACATAGCGCGGCTGCCCTTCACCGAGAAGCGCGAGATCAGGGCGACCTGCACGCCGGACAATCCGATCGGCGCGCACCTCTGTGCGGCGCCGGCCGAGATCGTCCGGATCTACTCGACGAGCGGAACCACCGGCGCGCCCAGCTTCATCCCGCTGACGGCGGACGACCTCGACCACTGGGTGACGGGGTCCGCGCGCAGCTACGCGGCGTCCGGGGTCGCCGCCGGGCAGGGCATCGTCAGCACCTACAACGCCGGGCCGTTCGTCGCGGGCGCGGCCCTGGCGGCCCTGGACCGCCTCGGGCTCTGCCACATCCCCGTCGGCACCGGCAACACCGAGCGCCTGATCCGAGCCATCGAGGTCCTGCGTCCTCGGGCCGCGGTGCTGACGCCCTCCTATGCCGCCCATCTGGTCGAATGGGCTGCGGAGCGGGACTTCGACCTGGCCGGATCCAGCGTCGAGCGCGTGCTCGTGGCGGGCGAGCCCGGCGGCGGCGAGGCGGGCTTCCGCGCGCAGCTCGAGAAGGGTTGGGGGGCGCGGGTCACCGAGGCGATGGGCATCGGCGACATCGGCGTATCGCTCTGGGGGGAGTGCGAGGAACAGGACGGGATGCACCTGGGCGCTCGTGGCTTCGTCCACGCCGAGCTGATCGATCCCGAGTCGGGCGTGGCCCTCGAGCTCGAGCACGGGGCCACCGGCGAGCTGGTGTTGACGCACCTGTCGCACCAGGCGGCGCCCCTCCTTCGCTTCCGCACGCGCGATCACGTCGAGGTCCGGATGAGTTCGTGCCGGTGCGGACGCACCGGTCCGCGAGTGCGATGTATCGGGCGTACCGACGACATGCTGATCGTCCGCGGCGTCAACGTCTTTCCCTCCGCCATCCGAGAGGTGGTCGGCGGGTTCGCCCCGAGGGTCAGCGGCCACATCCTGGTCCAGCCGCGGGCGGCGGGCGTCACGCAGGAGCCGCCGCTTCCCCTGAGCGTGGAGCTCGCGCAAGGCGCCGGCGACGAACCCGCCCTCGCGGAGGCGATTCGCGAGAGACTGCGCAACGTGCTCGTCGTCCAGACCCGCGTCGATCTCGTGCCGTGGGGCACCTTGCAGCGAAGCGAGTACAAGTCCAAACTCGTCGAGCGATAGGCCGAGGGAGGCAAATGCGAAAGCTTCAGAGCGAGGGCGTCCACCACATCACGATCGTCGGTGCCGACCGCCAGACGTCGGTCGACTTCTGGGAGGGCGTGCTGGGCATGCCCTTCGTCTTCGAGCAGCCCAACCTCGACAACGAGGCGGAGAGCCATCTCTATTTCGATCCGGGTGACGGACGAGTCATCACGATCTTCACCGACGAGGGGCGCGAGCGCGACCCGACCCGCACCTCGACCGAGCCCGGCTGCGTTCACCACATTGCGTTCTCGCTCTCGCAGGCCACCTTCCACCAGGCGGTGGAGCGCCTCGACGAGCGCGGGATCGGCCACAGCGGAGTGAAGGATCGTGGCTTCATGGATTCGATCTACTTCGAGGATCCGCTCGGGCTGCTGATCGAGCTCGCGTCGTACCGCTTCGAGCCGCCCTTCGGCCATACGCACGCCGACGTGCTGCTCGAGGCGCACAGAATCCGTGTGGAGCGCGGCGACTACAACATCGACCGCGTCCACCTCGCGGACGCCATCGAGACGCTCGTCTTGCGATCACGGGCGTCGCTGTCGGACGACCGATCGCCGAAAAACCCCTACCCGTAGGAGGAGGAGAGGATGGCTGAGAACACGCTGAGCGTCCTGATGCCGAGCGTGAACAACCTGACCGCCCGGATCTTCGTACGAGCCGCCGGGCTCGACTTCGAGGAGCTGGACGTGTGGGGCAAGAAGAGCACCCCGGAGTTCCTGTCGAAGGATCCGGCCGACCTCACCCCGCTGCTCGAGGAGAAGGGACTTCCCAAGGGCTCCCTCTGGGAGAGCTGCGCGATCATGCAGTACCTCTGCAACAAGCATGGTCTCGAGCGCTTCTATCCCACGGACCCGGGCGAGCGGGCGATGGTCGACAGCGCGATGTTCTACTTGGTCGGCACGTTCTATCCGCTCGTCGCCCGCGCCACCTACCCCACCCTGGGCTTCCCCCAGTACGCCGGCGAGGTGGCGACCTCCGAGGCCGGCGACGACATGAAGGCGACGGCCCAGAGGGACGCCGAGCAGGCGCTCGCCGCGCCGCTGGAAGCCTTCCGTACCTGGTTTCTCGAAGGGCGGACGTTCGTGGGCGGCGACCATCCGTCGATCGCCGACATGCGCTGGGCGGCGACGCTCGAGTTCCTGCGCGGGATCGACTACCAGTTCCCGGCCTGGACGGAGGAGTACATGAGCGCGGTGGAGTCCGCGCTGGGCGACGCCTACTCGGAGCCCGCGGCGGACGTGCGCGGGTTCGTCGGCCAGGTCAAGGCGGCGGCCGGCTGAGCGAGCTCGAGCGCCGCTCGGCGGCTCAGGGCTACCGCTCCGCGCACCGCGGCCTCGCCGCCCAGCTCGGCGGCCAGCACGTGACATCGCGCGCGATGTCCCGCCAGCGCGCGTGTCTCGAGCTCGGCCTCGATCGGCTCGCGCAGCCAATCGGTGAGCGGAGCGAAATAGCCTCCGAGCAACACCGCCTCGGGATCGAGCAGGTTGGCCAGTGAGGCGATCGCTATCCCGAGCGTGTGACCCACCTGGCTGAGCGCCTCGAGTGTCTTGGCGTGGCCCTCGCGCGCGCTCTGCGCCAGCATCGCCCCCGGCCACTCCGGGCGCGAGCCGGCGCAGCGCATGCGCGCATCCCAGCCGGCCAGTCGCAGCAGGGCGTCCTGACCGGCGAGCCGCTCCAGGCAGCCGCGGCCGCCGCAGCCGCACGGCGGGCCGTACGGATCGATGGTGAGATGGCCGAACTCGCCCGCGAAGCCGGAGGCACCGCGAAACAGTTCTCCGCGGAGCACCACTCCGGCGCCGATGCCGATCTCCCCGGACACGTACACGAAATCGCGCAGGCCGCGCCCCGCTCCATCGACCAGCTCGGCCACGGCCCCCAGGTTGGCCTCGTTCTCCACCTGGAGGTCGAAGGACGGTTGCTCGAGCGCCTCGCGCAGCAGGCCGGCCACCGGAACATCGGTCCAGCCGAGGTTCGGGGCCACGACCAGGCCGCCCTGCGAATCCACGAGCCCGGGCACGGCGACGATGGCCGACAACGGCGTGCGCGTCTCCGCGAAGGGCTGCGCCAGCGCCCGCATGGCCAGATGAGCCAGCCGCCCGATCACCTGGCCCGGCCGCTCGGCCCGGTTGTCGTTGGCCACGAACGCGCGGTGTTGCAGCTCTCCGGCCAGATCGGTGGCCCACGCGGCGAGGTAGTCGACGTTGACCTCGAGGCCGAGCACGAACGGTCCCTTCGGGTGCAGCTCGACGCTCTGGGGTGGGCGCCCGACGGCACCCGTGGGCGACTCGTCGGGGTCTGCGTCACGCAGCAGGTTTGCCTCGACCAGCTCAGCCACGAGACTCGACACGGTGCTCTTGTTGAGCCCCGTCTCGACCGCCAGCGTGGCTCGCGAACGTGGGCCGTGCTCGGCTATCTGGCGCAGGACGAGGCGGAGGTTGTGGCGCCGGACGTTCATCTCAGGCCGAGAATGAGGTCGACCGACAGCTGGTCGACGCGCTCGTTGCGGGTCTCGCGCGCGCCCAGCGCGTCGAGGTCGAACTGCGCGGCCAGCAGCTCGTCGACCTTGTCCTTGGAGTAGGCGCCGACGGTCTCTACGCCGAGCTCGGGCACCTTCGCCTGCTCGAGCGCACTCTGTAGCTCGGCGTCCGAGCGCCACTGCTCGGCCTTAGCCTTGAGGGCAAGATAGGTGCGCATACAGCCCGACGCGAAGTCCCAGATGCCCTCCTCGGACTCCACGCGCAGCGGCCGGGCGTCGAAGTGGCGTGCCCCGTCGTATCCGGAGTCCTCCAGCAGCTTGACCAGGAAGAAGGCGTCCTTCAGGCCGACCGCGCCGAAGCGGAAGTCCTGGTCGTAGCGGCCGATGCGCTGGCCGTTTAGGTCGATGTGGAAGAGCTTGCCCGCCCACTGAGCCTGCGCCACCGCGTGGAGGAACGACAGGCCGGCCATCGTCTCGTGGGCCACCTCGGGATTGACCCCCACCATCTCGGGATGCTCGAGGCGCTCGATGAAGGCGAGCATGTGCCCGACGGTGGGCAGGAAGATGTCGCCGCGAGGCTCGTTGGGCTTGGGCTCGAGCGCTATGCGCATCTCGTAGCCCTGGTCGCGCACGTACTCGCAGAGGAAGTCGAGCGCCTCGCGGAACCGCTCCAGGGCATCGCGCGCCGGCTTGGCCGCGTCGGCCTCTACCCCCTCGCGGCCGCCCCAGAAGATGTACAGCGGGGCGCCCAGCTCGGCTCCCAGGTCGATCCCGTGCATCACCTTCTGCAGGGCGTAGCGCCGCACCTCCCGGTCGTTGGAGGTGAAGGCGCCGTCCTTGAAGACCGGATGGGTGAACAGGTTCGTGGTGGCCATCGACACCTTCATCCCGGTGTCGTCGAGAGCGCCGCGGAACTCGCGCGTGATGCGCTCGCGCTCGGTGTCGTCGGAGCCCGGCGGGATCAGGTCGTCGTCGTGGAAGCAGACCCCGTAGGCGCCCAGCTCGGCCAGCTTGCGCACGCTGTCGGTGGGCTTCAGCCCGGGTCGGGTCTCGACTCCGAACGGATCGTTGCCCTTGTGCCCGACCGTCCACAGGCCGAAGGTGAACTTGTCCTGCGGGCGAGGCGTCAGGTCGGGCAAGTCTCTCTCCTCTTGCAATTAGTTGGGGAGCCCAACAAACTAGCCCCGTGGCCGTCGAAAAGCAATTGGTCGCGGGGGTCGACTGCTCGACCCAGGCCACGAAGGTATTGGTGCTGGATCCGGCCGACGGTGAGGTCGTGGCAGCCGGACACGCCCCCCATGAGGTCACGGGCAGCGGCGGGGCCCGCGAGACCGACCCCGACGTGTGGTGGGAGGCACTGCGACTGGCGCTGGCGAAGACGGGACGGGCCCGCGAGCTAGCGGCGATCTCGATCGCCGGCCAGCAGCACGGCCTGGTGGTCAGCGACGACGACGGCAGGCCGCTGCGCCCCGCTGTGCTGTGGAACGACACCCGGTCGGCGCCCGACGCCGAGCGACTCCGCGATCAGCTAGGCGCCGAAGCGTGGGCCGAGCGCGTCGGCCTCGTTCCCGTGCCGTCCTTCACGGTCACGCGCTGGGCGTGGCTTCGGCGCACGGAGCCCGAGCTGGCCTGGCGAACGCGAACGATCCGGCTGCCCCACGACTGGCTCACGGAGCGCCTCTGCGGGCGCGGCGCCACCGACCGCGGGGACGCGTCGGGCACCGGCTGGTGGTCCACCCGAGACGAGGACTACCTCGACGACGTGCTCGACCTGCCCGGGGTCGAGCTCGACCCGGCGGTGCTTCCCACAGTGCTCGGCCCGACCGAGCCCGCGGGATCGGTGCAGGCGCCCGCGGCGGCCGAGCTGGGCCTGGCGCAGGGCACGCCTGTCGGGCCGGGCACGGGCGACAACATGGGCGCCGCGCTGGGCCTCGGCCTGGCGCCGGGAGAGCCTGTGATCAGCCTGGGCACCTCGGGCACGGCCTATGCGGCCATGAGCGAGCGGGCCGTCGACCCCAGCGGCCTGATCGCGGGCTTTGCCGACGCCACCGGTGGCTTCCTACCCCTTGCGGCCACGCTCAACTGCACCCTCGCCGTCGATCGCATCGCGGGGTGGCTGGGATTGGAGCGGGAGGCGGTGGCCGATAGCACCGAGGTGACCGTCCTGCCCTACCTCGATGGCGAGCGCACGCCCAACCTGCCGCGCGCCGCCGGGACGATCTCCGGGCTGCGCCACGACACCACTCCCGAGCAGCTGTTGCTGGCCGCCTACGAGGGCGCCGCGGGGTCGCTGATCGAGGCGCTCGAGCTCCTCGCCTCCGTGGGCTCGGGCCTGAGCTCCGACGCGCCCGTGGTGCTCATCGGAGGGGGCGCGCGCGGCGCGGCCTGGCAGCGGACCGTCGCCCGCCTGTCGGGCCGCGCCGTGCAGGTGCCCGACGCCGAGGAGCTGGTGGCCATCGGGGCGGCGGCGCAGGCGGCCGCCTGCCTGAGCGGCGAGCCGCCCGAGCAAATCGCCCGCCGATGGGACACGCGCCGGGGGACGACAGTCGAGGCGCCGGACGAGGTGGACACCCGGACGCTGGCCCGCATCCGCGCGGTGCGCGACGCGGCCGCCGGACTGCTCGATCCGCCCGGCTAGATCTCGCTCTCGCCGCGGGCGCCCAGCAGCCTGCCGCCCACGAACAGCACCGCCACCACCAGCCCGGCGAGAGCCAGCACAGCCACCAGCCGAAAGGACCAGTTGAGTCCCGTGACGAAGGCCTCGCGGACCACCTCGATGAGCCGGTCGCCCGCCGCGCGGCCCTGGCGCGCGATGATCTCAGCGGCCGACTCGGTTCCGGCCAGCGCCCCCTGGATCTCCTCGATCTCCGCCTCGCGAAGGCTTGCCGCGTCGCGCTGGAGGCGATCCTGGGAGGCGGTGGTGAACACCGTGGTGGTCAGCCCGAGGCCGACAGAGCCGCCGGCCACCTGGAACATGTAGACGATGCCCCCGGCCAGGCTCGAGCGCGACGGATCGACCGCCGTCACGGCGGCCGTGGTGATCGACGAGTAGAAGAGGCCGATGCCCACCCCAGTAACGACCATGCCGGGCAGGAGCGCCGCCCAGCCCGAGTCGCGCGTGATCAACGAGATCAGGAACATCCCGATCGTCACGAGCCCCGCACCCAGGCTCACCGCCACCTTCGGTCCCACACGCTCGTACAGCGGTGCGGCTCCGAAGGACGTGATGGCGAAGACGCCCATCAGCGGCAGCAGGCCCGCTCCCGCCTGGAGCGGCGTGTAGCCGAGGATCTTCTGCATGAACTGGGGCAAGAACAGGATCACCACGAAGAAGACCGCCGACATGAACAGGGTCGTCAGGCAGGCCGCCCGAAAGGCCGGGTTTGCCATCACCTCGCGCGGTACGAGCGCCCGCTCTCCCGCCCGCCGCTCTATGAAGGCGAACGCGGTCAGCAGCACCACGAAAGCCGCGAACAGGGCAAGGATGCGCGGGTCGGTCCAGCCCCAGTCGGTCACCTGGTCCAAAGCGAGCAACAGCGCCACGAGACCGACCGAAAGTGTGGCCACACCGGGCACGTCCACGCCCTCATCCGCACCCGCTCCCTTGCTCTCGCGGACGCTGCGCCAGGTGACGAAGCACGCGAGGGCCGCTATCGGAAGGTTGAGGAACAGAATCCAGCGCCAGCTGAGCACGTCGGTCAGCACTCCGCCGATCAGCGGCCCGGCAGCGTTGCCGAAGCCGGCCGAGCCAATGATCAGGCCCCCGGCGAGGGCGGCGCGATCGGCGGGCAGGATGTCGTACGTCATGCCCAGGATCGCCGGCCACATCATGGCTCCGCCGACTCCCATCAGCGCGCGGCACACGATCAGCCAGATGTCGCCCTGCGCCGCGCCGCCCAATACCGAGAATGCAGCGAAGATCGCCGCGCCGATGAAGAAGATGCGCCGGCGGCCGAGCATGTCGGCAAGGCGCCCGCCGGTGACGATCAGCACGCCGAAGATCAGCGCGTAGGCGCTCACCACCCACTGGATGGTCGTGACGTCCGAGTTGAGGTCCTCCTCGATCTGGGGCAGCGCCACGCTGAGCGCCGTCAGGTCGTTGGCCACGACGAACACCGACACCGCCATGGCCCCCAGGGCCAGCCAGGTTCCGCGCGTCACCGGGCGATCGTATGCGCTCAGTGCTTCCCGGCGTAAGTTCCGTCGCGGCTTGGCGAGCGAAAACCGAGTCGGCCGAGGACGCAGGGAGCGCGGCGTACTTGAAAAGTACGCGCGCGACCGAGGACGACGGCCGGCGAAGGTTTGCAGCCGCCAAACGCGGCGGTACTTACGGCGGGGAGCACTTAGGACGACAGTCGCAGGCGCAGCGCGAGAGTCGAGCTGTTGCCAGCGCCGTCCACCGCGACGATCCTCACTCGGTGGCGCCCGGCACGTCCGTCCCAGCGGTGAAGCAGGCGCTCGCCCCGCGTTCGCGCCACCCGGCGGCCGTCGACCCGGAGGACCAGCCGGCTCACCGACCCCTCATCCCGGGCGCGGGCGACGAGTATCGGGGACCCGTTGCGCGCGCGCTTTCTCCTGAGGCGAATCACCGGCCCGCGACGATCGCGAGCGACCGCCCGGCGCACGCCGGCCACCCGCAGGCCGGCCCCGGTCACCACGGTGTGCGGCGACGACGCGCCGCTGCGGTTGCCCGACGAGTCCTCGGCGTAGACGTTGTAGACATGCGGCCCCGGCGCCGCGGTGGCATCCTCGAAGTGGGCCGATTTGGTGCTCGCTATCTGGACGCCGTCGCGGAAGACCGGATAGCCGCTGACGCCGATGTTGTCGGCGCTCCGGTTCCAGGCGAGCCGTACCGCGCCACCGGCTGTGAAGGTATGGCCGACGGCCTCCGGGACCGTCGGTGCCTGTGAGTCCGCCAGGCCGCCCACCAACGTGACCTCGACCGTGGCCGAGCCGCCACCCGCCGAGACGGTTGTCACGCCCACCTGGCCGTCGCTGAAGCTCTCGCCGGGTGCCAGCGGCGCGTTCGCGATGCCGCCCGCGCCGGGGTGGGTGTCCAGCAGCTTCGAGCGGGTGCTCCAGGCCGGGTCGTCGTTCACGCGGATGCTCACTCCGCCGAGCACCGGGTCCGCGGGTGAGAAGTCGTCGAAGACCCCGCCCCGCTCACGTATCTCCAGGTAGTACCAATCGAGCACGCTGCCGTTCGCACCGTGAGTACGAGGGATGCGCAGCGTCGTGGGCTGGGTCGTCGGCTCCAGGGCCGAGGTCATCGTGTAGGTACCAGGCGTTGTGATCGTCTGGACGTTCATCGCGTCGAGGACGCCGAGCCGCCGCAGGTGCCAGCCGTGGCTGTGGCGATCTCCGTAGGCGCCCATGTTGTCGAAGGGGTCGTTGTACTCATTGACTTTGCAGTTGCCCGACAGCGTGACCGCCGCTCCTGCGCTCGTGCAGTCCCAGCTGCCCGCGTGGTTGAGACCCAGGTTGTGGCCGAGCTCGTGCCCGGTCACGCGCACCGTGAGGTCCCCGTTGATCCAGGACTCCGTGCCCGGCAGGTAGGCGAGCCCGGCCCATCCGCAGGCGCTCTGGCGGGGGAAGACGTACATCACGTGCTGATAGGAGGCGGCGACGAAGCCGTCGGCGACGGCCGCCGCCTTTGCCTTGCTCGCCCAGCTCGTGAAGTTGCAGGCCCCGCCCGCCGCGGGGATCGTGTAGTAGCCATAGACGTCGCCGTCGAGGTTTCCCGCCTTCCCGGTGAGCCAGAGCTGCTCGTGGCTCTCCTCTCGGAAGAAGGCGCTCGTCGAGTCCGAGCCCGTGAAGATCCGCCCGCGCACCGCCCCCGGCGTCCAGGGCCGGCGGGTGTCGTCGGCGAAGTTGACGACGATCACGGCCAGCCGGCGCCCGCCGAGGCTCGGTGTGGACGCCAGTGCGGGGGGCTGCACGGCGCCGACGATCGTGCCGGCCTCCTGCTCCCCCTTCACCTTGACGTGATTTTGGCCCGGCCCGAGCGCGGGCAGCCGCGTGGGCAGCACGCGGAGCGTCCGCGGTCCCGTGTCGAGGCGCCAGTCGGTGTCGGACCGACCGGACGCGAAGTGGTCGGCGTGGACGCCGGTCAACTCACCTTCGAACGACCGGTCCGCCGCCGCCGGCGCCGCGGCCACGCCGACGCCCGCCACGCAGGCGCACAGAAGTGTGAGGACCCTGCCAAGCCGCACCCTCATGTAGTCGGCCGCCCACCGCCGTCTCTGCACCCGACGGGGCCGCAACTGGCCGCTCAGGCTTCCTCTTCGTCTCCCTTGATGTCATCGGCCACCCTCTCCTTGAAGGGCCTGAGCTTCTCGTACAGCTCCTCGGGCGGCACCTCTTCGCGCGGCTCGGACTCGCCCACGAGCCACGGGGCCGCCTCCACCGCCGTACGCCACGCGGCCTCGTCGGGATCGGTACTGCCGTCTTGCGCTTCCGACGTCCTGGCCGGGGCGGGTTCCACCTTGTCCAGGTACACGTTCGTGTACTGGCCCCGCTGGTTCTCGTGATACTCGATCTGCACGCGGGTCCCCTCCAGGCTCTTCGCCTGCTCTCCGATCCGCTCGCGAAAGGTCGTGTACTCGTTGCCGTCGGCGTCCTTGACCACGTAACGCACGTTCCCCCCACGCGTCTCGAAGGTGCGGACCTCGTCAATCTTCACCACGGCCTCCATGCCGCTCTCTTACCCGTGCTCGCCGCGCTGTAGTGCACTTAGACCTCCCCGGCACCGTGCGCCGCCTGGCCCCGGTGACGCTGATGCTGATCCTGGCCGGCGCGGCCCAGGCACGAGGGGTCCGCAGGGTGCTCCGCATCGCCGGCGGCTACGGCAAGTCGGTGTACGTGACCGAGAACGGCCTGGCCGGCGCGAGCGCCCGGGCACTCGTGTGTTCAGGCGGATCGCCCGGTCGGGCTCGCTGCCGGCGAGAAATAGGTTCGCGGGCGCCCGTCCGGGTAATTAGTGAGCGTCATCCGCGCCGCGAAAGGAGGCCTTCGTGTACATCGGTATCGGAACCATCGTCCTGATCCTGATCCTGGTCCTGCTGATCGCCTTCGTCTTCTAGGACGCGATCGGTTTTCGGTCGGGGGCGGCCGCGCCGTGGGGGCGCGGCCGCTTCTCACGCCTCCGGGCTGTAGGTCCCGAAGGCCCAGATGTTGCCCTCCGGGTCGCGAACCGCGAAGTCCCGCGATCCGTACTCCTGGTCTGTCGGCTCCATGAGAACTTCCGCGCCGGCCTCGCGCGCGCGGGCGAAAATAGGATCGGGGTCGTCGACCACGACGTAGACGGTCGTGCGTCCGGCGCCCTGATTGAAGCGCGGATCGCCCTCGCTCACCGAGCTGAGGCCCACCACCTCGCCGGCGAAAGCCAGCTCGGCGTGCGCCACGCCTCCGCCCGAGCCCTCGTGGACCTCCTTGCGCTCGAAGCCGAAGGCCCGCTCGAGAAAGTCAAGGGCGCCGTGGGCGTCCTCGTATGTAAGAACCGGATGGAAGGTCTGCATGAAGAGCAGGCTACGCGCGTCCGTGACGACGGTATTGGACGAAATTGACTCAGCCCTGGACGCCGCCGCCGGAGGGCAGGCGCCGGGCCAGATACGCGCCGGGAGTCGTCCCCGCGAACTGGCGGAAGTCGCGGTTGAGGTGAGCCTGGTCGTAGTAGCCGCAGTCGAGCGCGACCTCGGCCAGCCGCGGCTCCTCGACCTGCTGCAGCAGCCGCGACACGCGCTCGAAGCGCAGTACCCGTCCGAGTGTCTTCGGTGCCAGTCCGATGCCCTCGCGAAAGCGGGCGATCAGGCGGCGGTGGCTCCAGCCCAGCTCACCGGCCAGCCCGCTCACGCTCGCCCGCCCGGCGCTCGTTCGCAGGCGTCCCCACGCCCACGCGAGCTCCGACTCCGGGCGTGGCGCTCGCTCGACCCGCGCGGCGATCGCCTCGTCGAGGACGGCGAAGCGGCGCTCCCACGGGCCGGCCTCCCACAGGCGCTCGATCAGCTCATCGCCGCGGCGCCCGAGCAGGTCGTCGAGATCGACCACCCGGTTGGTCAGCTCGTGCATGGGTAGCCCGAAGATGGAGCGCGCGCCGAGCGGAGTGAGCCGGACCTCGATCCCTTCCTGGTGGCCGTCGTGCTCCACGAGCGTGTGCGAATCGTGCAGGGCCGCCACGAAGGACCGATGGCGGCCCCCCGGCAGGCGCAGATCGGTTTCGGGACTGAGGATGAGGGTGACGTCGCCGCTCGGTACCTCCCGGCGGCACAGCGGCGCCGCGCTGCGCTCGATATAGCCGGTGTAGTTGCGCACCAGGCCGCGCAGGTCGCGGCCGGCGTCGCGGGTCACCCACTCCCACGAGAGCTGGGACGACTCGTGGCGGGCCGTTTCCAATTTCACCTGGGGAAGGGTAGGAACTCCTGCTCGGAGAGGTCGTCCAGGCTGTTGGCCTCGAGTCCGAGCTGCGACAGCGTGAACAGCTTGCCGCCCAGCACGAAGGAGCGCTCGATCGGCCACGGATAGCGTTTCTTCGTCTTGATCGTGCGAGGCGCGGCCGCGCTCTGTGATTCCGGCCGAGCGGTCCACGCCGAAGCCGATCGCGCCGCTGAACGGCGGCTCGTCATGTCTCTCGAACGCGTAGGAGTGGAGGGGCAGCACGGCGAGCTTCGACGGGCCCCACCACAAGAACGCGTGATGGTCGTACTCCACGTCGGAGCTCGAGTCGCGCTGGACCGTCCGCCGGTGCAGGCGCCGGGGGTGGGCGGGATCGCCGACGTCGAACAGCGAGAGCTGAGTCCCCCGCAGCCTTCCGCGAGCGTCCGCGTCCTGGCCCACGCCGAGCAGCAGGTCGTCGCCGACCGGATGCAGGTAGGCCGAGTAGCCCAAGATCTTCAGCTCGCCGGCGACCTTTGGCGCCGAGGGATTCGAGAGGTCGAGCGTGTAGAGGGGATCGGTCTGGCGAAAGGTGACCACGTAGCCGCGCTCGCCGATGAAGCGCACTGCGTAGATGCGCTCGCCCTTGCCGAGCCCACCGGCGTGTCCCAGTTCCACGAGCGCCCCCGAGCGTTCGTCGAGCGTGGTCACCCGGCTCTCGCTCTCGGGGTCCGTCCCGCCCGGCCACCACGACGGCTCTTCCGTGCTGGCCACCCGCAGGACGCCGCCGTGCTCGGACATGGAGAACTGGTTGAGGAGGTAGCCCGGCACCCGGCCGCTGGAGCGATAGGCGCTGCTGTCCGGGTCGCTGATGTCGAAGCGGTGGATCAGCGTGCCGGAGTCCTCGGGCGAAGCCTGGGAGCGCTGCGGCTCGGGAGTCCAGGCCGGGGTGGCCAGGTACAGGCTCGTGGCCGACGCGTAGGCGATCCGGCCGCCGCTGAGCACGGCGTCGGAGTCGACCGCCGGAAGGCCCTTCGAGAGATCGACGGTCAGAACGGTCAGCGTGTCCGTTCCGGAGAAGCTCGCAGGCCTCAGCACCCCGTCGCAGCGCGCCGCCTGGCGCACGCTGCGCCGGTGCGTGACCCTGCTGCGCAGCACCCGCCGCGGCAGCCAGCCGCGTACGCGCGAGCGTAGGGCAGACTGGATCGCGGCGCGCGGGCGTGACCATACGACCACCCGGGCCGTGTGACCGGTCAGACGCGAGGTCACGTGCACCCCCCGGATGCGCTCAGTGCGCAGAACACTCAAGGCCGTGGGGTCGCTCACGTCGACCTCGGTGAGGACCGTCACGTCGGTGAACTCGTTTGGGCGATGCGCCCCTCCGGTGCCCAGCGGCGGCGCCTGAGATATCACGAGCAGGCGGTCGCCCGACAGAAGCAGCTGGTGACCCCAGCCCTTGAGGTCGAGGGAGTCGAGCATGCTGGGACCCGCGGCGTCGACCGCGTGCAGGCGGTCCCCTGTCACGGCGAATATGCGCCCGTCGGCCGCCTTGACGATGTCGGGCTCGTCGACGCCCGCCTCCTGGATGTTGGTGTCCGAGTCGCCGCCCGCACGGCCGCCCGCGCCGGCCTGATCCTCCAGTGCCATCGGAGCCGATGGAACCGGCCCGCGGGGCGCGTGGCGGCGTCCGTAGCGAACCAGGGCGTGGCAGGAGGTGAAGGACTCGAGCCGCACCTTCTTGGCCGCGCGCGTGCGCTTCGGCGCCTCGGCGTCGCCGGCCGCGCTCGCGGTTGCCGCGAAGACGCCGAGAACGACCCACGCCACGACGGCGGACCTGACCACGTGATGGGCGTACATGCGGCTTCTACGCGCGGGCAGGGGACGCGTCACAGCGGCCGGCGGCGGTCAGGAGATCGCGCGCACCGCGGCAGTCACTGCCGCGGCCACAACCACGCAGCCGATGATCGACTCGGTGCGCCAGGCCACCAGGCCGGCGGCGGCCACGCCCGCCGTGTCCGGTCCGACCGCGAGCCGGTCGCCGTCCGCGAGCGCGGCGGTGACCACCAGAGCGGCCAGCAACGCCGGCGCCATCAACGCGATTACCCCGGTGAAGCGTTCAGGCAACTCGCGTCCCCCGAGCGCGATCGGCCCTACGGCCTTGATCGCCGCCGTGACCAGGGCGCAACCGCCGATGAGCACGACGGTGCTGCTCACCGCGGGGTGCGATGGAGGCCGACCAGCGACGCCAGGCTGGCCACGAGGACGGGCACGCCGGCCGGCGCAAAGGGCACCAGCGCGAGGGCGATCAGCGCCCCCAGAGCAGCGACCCCGAGCGCCCGCCGGCTCTTGATCTCGACCAGCAGCAGAGCGAGGAAGAATGCGGGGTAGATGGCGTCGAGCCCGAGCGCCTCGGGGTCGCCGAGCTTCTCGCCCCAGATCGCGCCGATCACCGTGCCCCCCGTCCAGGCGACGTACTGGACCGCCGACGAGCCGAAGAGCACCATCCGGTCGAAGCTGCCGTCCTCGCGCGCGGCGAGCGCCCAGGAGGCATCGACCACCGCCTGTCCCTGCGCCGCGCGGCTGGCCGCGCGGCCCGGCAGGGACGGCCCGAGCGCCACGCCCATCGGCAGAAAGCGCGAGTTCACGAGCGCCGCGGCGGCCACCGCCGCCCCGACCGTCCCTCCCCCGGCGAGGATCGCCACGGCGGCGAACTGAGCCGAGCCGGCGAACACGATCGCCGACATGACGATGGCCGCGAGCGCCGAGAGCCCGGCCTCCTGGGCGACGACCCCGAACGAAATCGACAGGAGGCCCGCGGCGACGGCGAAGGGAAGGCCGGCACGCACGCCGTCGGCGAACGTGCTGGTGTGTTGATCCCGTTGGGCCCCGACCGACATGGGGGGCATGCTACGAAGGAGGACCCCTTGCGGCATGACGTGGTGGTGCTCGGAGCCGGGCTGGCCGGACTGACGGCGGCCCGCGGCCTGGCCCGCGCCGGCACCGACGTGGTGGTGCTGGAGGCGCGCGGGCGCCCGGGCGGACGGGTGGAGCAGACGGAGCTGGGCGACGGGCGCCTCGTACAGCTCGGCGGCGAGGTCGTTGCGCCCTTCCACACCGCCTACACCAGGCTGGTCGAGGAGCTCGGCCTCACGCTCGTCCCCGCCTTCCCCTCCTTGCCCGGCGAGGAGACCTTCGTGCTCCCCGGCGGCGAGCGCCTGCTGGGCGCGGGCTTTCCGTTCCTGGACGAAGCGGACCTGCGCAGCTACGAAGCCGCGGAGGGCGCGTTTCGCACGCTGGCCCAGGGCGTCGACCCCGACGACCCGTGGTCTCACGCGCGGGCGGGCGAGCTCGACTCGGTGTCGGTGTCGGACTGGCTGCGGGCGCAGGGTGCGACCCGGAACGTGGTGCGGGCACGCGAGCTGGTGGCGGGGGCGCTGGCCGCCGAGTCCAACGAGCGCACCTCGCTGCTGTCGGACCTGCGCAAGGAGGCCGCGGCCGGGGCGCACGGCTTCTACGACTACGACGTCTGGGAGTGTCAGCGTGTGGCCGAGGGCTCGGCCACGGTGGCGCTACGGGTGGCCGCCGAGCTGGGGCACCGCATCCGCTACGCCACGCCGGTCACCGAGGTCAGGGCCGGCTCCTCGGGGTGCACCGTGCTCACCGCCACCGGCGAGCGCTTCGAGAGCGAGGCGGTGGTATGTGCGCTGCCGGTCGGGCCCCTGCGCCGGGTCAGGGTGGAGGGCGTGTCCGCCGAGCGCCTGGGCTCGCTCCACCGCCAGAAGAACGCGCTGGTGGCCAAGCCGGTGTTCGTCTGGGCCGATTCGTTCTGGGAGCGAAACGGCCAGAACGGCGATGTCTACTTCGAGACGGGATTGATCGGCGGCACCTGGACCCAGCGCGAGGGGATCATGTCCACGCTGGTGCCGCCCGAGCGTTTCGGGCCGTTCCTGGCCACCCCGGAGGAGGAGCTCGAGGACGTCCTGATCGAGGAGATGGCCGGCGCCTTCGGCGAGCAGGCGCGCACGCTGCAGGCCTTCTACGTGCGCCGCTGGGGCTCGGACCCGTGGACGCTCGGCTACATCACCTCGTGGCGCCCGGGCGACGTGATGGCCGTCGGACCGCTGCACGGCAAGCACGAGCCGCCCTTCTACGTGTGCGGCTCGGACCAGTGGGTCTGCGGCTACATGGAGGGTGCGGTGCGCACCGGCGCGGGCGCCGCCGAAGCGGCGCTCGGCTAGTGCGCCGCTCGCTCCCGCTCGTCGGCCGTCGAGGCCCCGTGCCGGTAGAACTCCACGGGCTCGGCCGCAAGCGGGGTGTTGCCGAGGATGAGGTCGGCCGCCTTCTCGGCGGTCATCATCACCGGCGCGTAGATGTTCCCGTTGGTCACGTAGGGGAACACCGACGCGTCGACCACGCGCAGCCCGTCGACTCCGTGGACACGCATCGACCGGGGGTGGACAACGGCGAGCTCGTCGGTGCCCATCCGCGCCGTGCAGGATGGATGCAGCGCGGTCTCCGCGTCCTTGGCCACCCATTCGAGGACCTGCTCGTCGGTCTCGACCTCTCGCCCCGGTGACAGCTCGCCGCCGCTGAACGGGGCGAAGGCGGGCGCGTCGAGGATCGCGCGCGTCTTGCGGATCGCCTCGACCCACTCGCGGCGGTCGTTCTTGGTGGAGAGGTAGTTGAAGCGAAGCGCGGGATGCTCGCGCGGGTCGCGGCTGACCACTTTGCACGTGCCGCGCACGTCGGAGTACATCGGGCCCACGTGCACCTGGTAGCCATGTCCCCCGCCGCCGGGCGGAAGCGTGCCGTCGTAGCGAACCGCGATCGGCAGGAAGTGGTACATGAGGTTCGGGTAGGCGACATCCTCGTTGGAGCGGATGAAGCCGCCCGCCTCGAAGTGGTTGGTGGCGCCCGGGCCGCTCTTTCGCAACAGCCATTCGAGGCCCACCTTGGGCCGGTTCTTCATCGCGAAGTAGGGCGCCATGGAGACCGGCTGCGTGCTGGAGTGCTGGACGTAGACCTCCAGGTGGTCCTGGAGGTTCTCGCCGACTCCCGGCAGGTCGCTGATCACGTCGATGCCCAGCGCCCGCAGCTCGCTCGCGGCGCCCACGCCGGAGAGCTGCAGGAGCTGCGGCGAGTTGATCGCGCCGCCGCAGAGGATGACCTCGTCGGCCTTCGCCTCCCGGGTGCGGCGCCCCGGTCGCCCGTACTCGACCCCGACCGCGCGGGAGCCGTCGAACAGCACCCGCGTGGTGAGGGAGAAGGTCTCGACCGTCAGGTTCGGGCGATCCATGACCGGATGCAGATAGGCCCGCGCGGCCGACAGGCGCCGGCCGCGGTGGACGTTGCGGTCGAAGGCGGCGAAGCCCTCCTGGCGATACCCGTTGACATCGTCGGTCAGCGGGTGGCCGGCCTCCTGGACGGCCGCGAAGAACGCGTCGAAGAGCGGGCCGCGAGCGGGGCCGCGCTCGAGCACCAGCGGGCCGTCGTGGCCGCGGAAAGGATCGTTGGGCGCGGCCGCCAGGCAGTTCTCCATCCGCTTGAAGTAGGGCAGGCAGTGAGCGTGATCCCAGGACTCCATGCCCTCGCCCGAGGCCCAGCGCTCATAGTCCATCGGGTTGCCGCGCTGGAAGATCATCCCGTTGACGCTGCTCGAGCCGCCCAGCACCTTGCCGCGCGCGTGGTAGACGCGCCGGCCGCCCATGTGAGGCTCGGGCTCGGACTCGTACTTCCAGTCGTAGAACCGGCTTCCGATGGGGAAGGCGAGCGCCGCGGGCATGTGGATGAACACGTCCCACGACCAGTCCGGGCGCCCGGCCTCCAGGACCAGGACGCGGTTGGCCGGATCCTCCGAGAGCCGATTGGCCAAGACGCTCCCGGCTGAGCCGCCGCCGACGATGATGAAGTCGTAATAGGTGGTCATGTCGGCCTCGTATCTTCGCCGCTCAGAGCCGTGCCGTCCACCATCGAACGAAACCAGTGGAACGGCGTCTCGGGGGCGCGTCCGTCGAGGTCGGGTGCGCCGCGGCCGCGCTCGAGGTCGTCGCGGTTGACCGTGCGGAGCTCCACGCTCACCCGCGCGGCGCCGGATGCGTTGGGCACGCTGGCATGCAGGTGCGCGCCCGAGAAGCAGAGCAGGTCGCCGGGGTCGACCACCATCCGCAGCTCGGAGGCGGTGGAGACGGGTTCGCTGGGCACCGGGACGATCGGCAGGTCGCCGATCGGCTCGCCGGCCCGGCGGCGCTCTCGGATCTCGGCGAGATCCCAGTCGGCGCTCGTGTTCGCGATCGGCCTCGACCAGTACTCGGTGTAGAAGGCGATCGTGCGCTCGTCGGTGAGCGGCCGCAGCGGCAGCCACCAGTTCGTCTGCGCGAGGACGTTGGACCCCCAGGTGTCCCTGTGAAAGCCGATCGTCCCGACCTGGCGCTCGGGACCCGGCGGAACGATGCGCAGACGGGGCGCGTCCCAGTAGGTGCGGTCGGTCGCCACTCCCACCTGGTCGAGGGCCGAGCGCATCAGGCGATCGATCCGCGGGTCTTCCCGGAATCGGCTCTGAGCGTCGTTGATCTCGTCCTCGCCCGGCGCGGCCGGGATCAGCTCGTCGCCCACGGCCGCCGCCTCTACGAGCGCGGCGACCCGCTTGAACACAAGCAGGTGCCCGCGGAAGATCAGCTCGCTGCGCCGCTCCTCCTCGAGCGGGCCGGAGAGGACGTAGACGGCAGTGCTCAGGAGGACTCGGCGGTGCCCGCCGTGACCTCTTGCTTGGGCGTGTCCTTCTTGGGATCGACGAACGGCTTCTCCACCACCACCGCGCCAACGGTCTCGTCGGGCCGCTCGACCTCGAACTCGGTACCCAGCTCGGAGTGCTCGGTCGGCACCATCGCGAAACCGATGTTCTTCTCCAGGCGGGGTGAGAAGCAGGCCGAGGTGACCTCTCCGATCCGAGACCCGTCCTTGTGGACACCGAAGACGTCGATCATCGAGCCGTCGTTGAAGGCGCCGAGCTTCGCGCCACCGATCTCGACTCCGATCAGCTGGCGCCTCGGGCCCTCCTCCTTGATCTTGTGCAGGGCGTCCTTGCCGATGAAGTCCGCCCCCTGTTCGAGGTCGACCATCCAGTCGTAGCCCATCCCGACCTCGTAAGGGTTGGTGTCGAACCACATGTCGCAGCCGAGCGCGAGGATGCCGCCCTCGATGCGGCGAATGTGGCAGGGCCCGATCACCGCGAGGTCGTGTGGCTTGCCCGCCTCGAGCACCGCATCCCAGAGCCGGACGCCGTTCTTGCTCGCCTCGTACAGATAGATCTCGTAGCCCAGCTCGGCCGTGTAGCCGGTCCGCGACACCAGCACCTTCATGCCGTCGACCTCGAACGGCCGGACGAAGTAGTACGGGATCTCCAGGATCTCCTCGCCGAACAGGTCGACCATCACGTCCTTCGACTTCGGTCCCTGCACCTGCAGGGGTCCGACGTCGATCTCCCTCACGGTGACGTCGTAGTCCGAGCCGTGAGCGACGCCGCGGGCCCAGAGCTCCACATCGCTGTCGGCGAGCGAGAGCCAGAAGCGGTTCTCCTCCACGCGCAAGAGCACCGGGTCGTTGATGATTCCGCCGTCGGGGAGCGTGTTGAACACGTACTTGCACTGCCCCACCTGGCACTTGTGGAGATCGCGCGCGACGATGAGGTTGGTGAAGTCGAACGCGTCCGGGCCGCTGATCTCGATCTGCCGCTCGGCGCCGCCGACGTCCCAGAGCGTGACTCCGTTGAGCAGCTGCCAGTACTCCTCCACCGGATCGCCGTAGTGGCGCGGGTGGTAGTGATGGTTGTAGACGCTGTACAGCTCCACCCCGTGCCTTCGCGACGCGTAGAAGTACGGCGACCTCTTGATCCGGGGGTAGAGCAGGATCCCCGGGTTCTCGTTCACAGCTGCCAACGTCTACCTCCAGATCGATCTGCGGGCGCCCGCGCGGGCAGTCGTGATATATCAGTTTGCGGGGTAGGGGGTCAACCCACCAGCAGGGAGAGCGCCTCGTCCAGGTCGATTCGCCGGTAGGTCTCGACCGGAACGCCGTCCTCTACGAGCTGTCGCCGCGCGAGCCTGATCTTCCTGCGCACGTCGGGCTCGACCTCGCCCGCGCGCAGCGCGATCGCCTCCACGCGCGCGTCATGGCCCCCCTCGGTCCTCAGCCTCGCCATGCGCGCCTCGGGCTCCAGGACGTCCTCGACGTAACCCTCGGTCACAGGGTGGCCGGCGATGCGCACGTCGGCGTCAGGCACGCGGCCGGTGGCCGAATAGGCCAGGCAGCTGACGATCCTCGCCCGAGCGCTGGCCAGTGTCTCGGCCTCCAGGCTGGGCCGGGCGGGCGTGCCGTCCTCCACGAGGAGCCGGGTGATCGCGCGATCGTCGATCGCCGCGAGGATCTCCTGGGGCTCGTTTGAGACCACCACCTCCTTGCGCCGGGGCCACACATCGAGCCGGGCGTGGTCGCCGAGAGGGCGCCCGACGTGGAAGAGGTAATAGTCGGGATAGATGAAGAAGTCGGGCCCGCGGGAGCGCTGGATGTCGTAGAACGCGGTGATGCTCGCGCAGAGCAGAGCGCTCACGCCGACCGCCCCACAGGGGCGGCTCATCACGAGGCCGAGCCGGTCGTGCGCGCCGAAACCCTCGAAGAGCTCATGGAGCGCCGCCCGCCGGCCGGCCACCTCGATCGCGAAGAACGAGCTGCGGAGCTCCCGCGCAGAGTGCACCAGTGTGATATATCAGACCCTCCGACCCTTCCCAACCGCGAGGTGCCCTCGGTGGAAAACTCATCCGGATTGCCGCCTTCGGCTCGCGCCGTCCTGATCGGCGCCGGCATCGTCGGAAACAGCCTCGTGCATCACCTCGCCCGGCTCGGCTGGGGCGACCTGGTGCTGCTCGACAAGGGCCCGCTGCCCAATCCGGGCGGGTCGACGGGCCACGCGTCGAACTTCATCTTCCCCGTCGACCACTCGAAAGAGATGACCGCGCTGACGCTCGACAGCTTGCGCCAGTACGAGGAGCTCGGCGTGCTGACCACCTGCGGGGGCATCGAGGTGGCGCGCACGGAGGAGCGCATGCAAGAGCTGCGCCGGCGGATGTCATCGGCCGCCTCCTTCGGGGTCGAGCCGGTCTCGCTCGTCACGCCCGCGGAGGTGAAGGAGCTGGTGCCTTTCATCGACGAGAACGTGATCATCGGCGGCTTCTACTCGCCGACCGTGGGCGTGGTGGACTCGCTGCGCGCGGGAACGCTCATGCGCGAGCAGGCCCGGGACGCCGGAGCCCTGACCGTGTCGGCCAACACCGAGGTGCTCGGCATCGACGTCGAGCACGGCCGCGTCAAGCGGGTCCGCACCGACCGCGGCGACATCGAGGCGGAGGCCGTCGTGATCTGCTGCGGGGTCTGGAGCCCGCGCCTGGCGGGCATGGCCGGCGCCTCCATCCCGCTCACGCCGGCGGTGCATCAGATGATCGACATCGGGCCGGTGCCGCGCTTCGCCGGGGCGAAGAGCGCGATCGAGTTCCCGATCGTGCGCGACATGGACACGAACATGTACGAGCGTCAGGACGGCACCGGGCTCGAGGTCGGCTCCTATGCCCACCGCCCGATACTGCACGACCCCGACGAGATCCCCTCGATCGACGAGTCGGCGCTGTCGCCCACCGAGCTTCCTTTCACCGAGGACGACTTCGTGGAGCAGATGCAGCACGCGCTGGAGCTGATGCCGGAGATCGTCGGCGACGAGTCGGTGGGCATCAAGTACGCGATCAACGGCCTGCTCTCGCTCACGCCGGACGGCCTGCCCATCCTGGGCGAGACGTCCGAGGTGAGGGGACTGTGGTCGGCGTCCGCGGTGTGGGTCAAGGAGGGCCCGGGCATCGGCCGGGCGGTGGCCGAGTGGATGGTCGAGGGCGAGCCGGAGATCGACCTCCAGGCGTCCGACATCGCCCGGTTTCACGAGCACCAGAAGTCGGTCGACCACGTGCGGGCGCGTGCGGCCGAGGGGTTCAACAAGACCTACGGCATCGTGCACCCGGGTGAGCAGTGGGGCTCGAGCCGAAAGGTCAGGCTCTCGCCGTTCTACGAGCGCGAGCAGCAGCTCGAGGCCGTCTTCTACGAAGCCGCCGGCTGGGAGCGCCCGCACTGGTACGAGTCCAACCGAGGGCTGCTCGAGCGCTACGCCGAGTCGGTGAACGGCCGCGAGGCCGAGTGGGACTCGCGCTGGTGGTCGCCGATCATCAACGCCGAGCACCTGGCCATGCGCGAGCGCGCCGCGATGTTCGACCTCACCGCCTTCTGCGTATTCGACATCGTCGGCCCGGGCGCGCTGGAAGCGGTGCAGCGCGTGGCGGTCCGCCAGATGGACGTCAAGCTCGGCCGGGTGGTCTACACGCCCGTGCTCACGCCGCACGGGGGCTTTCGCTCGGACCTGACGATCATGCGCCTCGGACCCGAGCACTTCCGCGTGGTCACCGGCGGCGCCCACGGCATGGCCGATCTGAAGTGGTTCGGCGACCACCTGCGCCGCGACGGCGGGGCCCAGCTCTTCGACCTCACCTCGAGCATGTGCACCCTCGGGCTGTGGGGCCCTCGCGCACGCGACATCCTCGCGAGCACCACGAGTGCCGACCTCTCGCACGAGGGCTTTCCCTTCGCCACCTGTCGCACAATCGAGATGGGGGCGTTGCGCGTGCTCGCGTCCCGAATCTCCTATGTCGGGGACCTCGGCTGGGAGCTCTACGCCCCGATCGATCAAGGGGCTCGGCTCTGGGACATGGTCTGGGAGGCAGGCGAGCCCCACGGGATCGTGCCAGCGGGAATCGGGGTGTACGCCACCACCGGCCGGCTCGAGAAGTGCTATCGCGCCTTCGGCTTCGAGCTCGACGCCGAATACAACGTGGTGGAGGCGGGAATGGCGTGGGGGAAGGTCAAAGAGCAGGACTTCGTGGGCAAGCAGGCGTACGAGCGCCACCGCGAGGAGGATCCGGCGGCCGTGCTCTGCACGCTCACGGTCGACGAGCACAGCGTCAACGGCGGACCGCGGCGCTACATGCTCGGCGGCGAGCCGGTGCTCGCCCCCGACGGCTCCCCGCTCACCGACGCCAAGGGCCGCCGCTCGTTCGTCACGAGCGCCGGCGCGGGTCCCTCGGTGGGCAAGCACATCCTGCTCTCCTACCTCCCGCCCGACCAGGCGAGCGTCGGCAACACGCTCGCCGTCCAGTACATGGGCGAGCGCTACCCGGTCACAGTGGCCACCACCGACTCCACGCCGCTGTTCGATCCCGAGAATCTCAGGGTCAGGTCATGAGGATCTTCGTCTGCGTCAAGCGCGTGCCGCTGACCGGCGGGCGGATGGTTCTCACCGCCGACGAGCAGGCAATCGAGACGCGCCATCTCGGCTTCACGATCAGCCCTCACGAGGAATGCGGCGTGGAGGAGGCGGTGCGGATCGTCGAGCAGCAGGGAGGCGAGACCACCGTGCTGACGCTGGGTCCGCCCGAGGCCGAGGAGCAGCTGCGCGAGACCATGGCCATCGGCGCCGATCGGGGCATTCTGCTGGCCGCCGAGGGCGAGGAGTGGGACCCGCAGGCCACCACCGGCGCGATCCTGGCCGCGATCGAGGCCGAGCAGGCCGAGGGTGGCGACTTCGACCTGATCGTATTCGGCAACGAGTCGGCCGACGCGGGCAACTTCCAGGTGGGGATCCGCGTAGCCCAGGCCCTCGGGAGGCCGGTCGTGACCGGGCTCAAGGGGTTGGCGATCGAGGATGGGCGCGCGCGCTGCGAGCAGGAGGTGGCCGGCGGGCGCGACGTCTATCTCGTGCCCCTGCCCGCCGTCGTGACCGTGCTCGAGGGCATCAACCTGCCGCGCTATCCCTCCGTCCCGGCGAAGCTACGTGCCCGCCAGAAGCCGATCGACAGGCGCACGCCCGAGCGCCCGGAGTCGCGACTCGAGAAGCTTCGGCTGATGGTGCCGCCCGGCCAGGGCAAGCAGGCCGAGATCCTGGGCAAGGGTCCCGACGCCGCCCCCGCGGTGGTGGGCGTCATGCGCGATCTGGGGGTGGCGTGATGGGCGTGCTCGTTCTGGTCGAGCACCTGGACGGCCAGGTCGACGAGCTGTCCCTGCAGGCGCTCGCGCTGGCCCGCGAGCTCGCGGCCGGAGAGCCGCTCACCGCGCTGCTGGTGGGTGACGGTGGTCGCGATGCCTCCGCGCAGCTGGGCGCCCACGGCGTCGCGAGCGCGCTCGTGGCCGAGGACGAGCGGCTCGACGCCTATGCACCCGGCGCCTGGGCGCGCGTCGTGACGGACGCGATAGAGCGCACCGGCGCCGATGCCGTGGTAGCCGCCGGAACCAACCGCGGCAACGAGGTGCTGAGCCGCGTGGCCGCTCGCCTCGAACTCCCCTTCGCCGCCAACTGCACCGCCATCGGAGAGCGCTCGCCCCTGGAGGTAACGCGCGTGCGCTGGGGCGGCAGCCTGCTCGAGCAGGCGCGTGTGCACGGCGCGCCCGCATTGCTGTCGGTCGCACCCCACACCGTCGCCGCCACCACGGTGAACGGAGCCGACGCCCCCGCAATCGAGCCAATCGCGCCCGCGCTCGACGAAAGCGACTTACTAGTGAAGGTGTCCGAGCACGTCGACACCGTCACCTCCGGCATCTCGCTGGCCGAGGCCAAGGTGGTGGTGAGCGGCGGCCGCGGGGTGGGCTCGGCCGACGGCTTCGGGATGCTCGAGGAGCTGGCCGAGCTGCTGCACGCCGCCGTGGGGTGCTCGCGGGTGGTCACGAGCGCGGGCTGGCGCCCGCACACCGACCAGGTCGGCCAGACCGGCACGAAGGTCTCGCCCGACCTCTACATCGCGTGCGGCATCAGCGGCGCCACCCAGCACATCGCCGGCTGCAAGGGCGCCAAGAAGATCCTGGCCATCAACTCCGACGCCGAGGCGCCCATCCTGGCCAGCGCGGACTACGCGGTGATCGGCGACCTTCAGGAGATCGTGCCCGCCATCACCGCCGAGCTGCGAAAGGGTCGGGCGCCATAGACGTGTTGTTGGGAGCGCTGGCCCTCGCGGCGGCCCTCGCCGTCAGCGGCTTCGTGTTCACCCGCCGGGCCAAGCTGCTGGTCGACCTCGTGCGGCTCGGCAAGCCCAGCGACCGCTCCGGCGATGTGCCCGAGCGCGTCCGTAACGAGGCGGAGATCGTCCTGGGGCAGCGCAAGCTGCTGCAGCGACTCGTGCCGGGCCTGATCCACGCGGCCATCTTCTGGGGGTTCGTGATCCTCTTCCCCACGATCGTCATCGCGATGATCGGCGCCGTGGACGGCGAGGCCACGTTGCCGTGGCTCGGGCATCAGGGCTGGTTCGCGCTGATCGTCGACGTGTTCTGTGTGCTCGTGCTCCTCGGGGTGCTCGGGGCGGCCTACATCCGCAAGGTCGTGCGCCCGGCGCGCTTTGCCGGCAGCCATCTGGGTGAGGCGGACCTGATTCTCGCCCTGATCGCGGGGATCGTCACGACGCTGCTGCTGTGGCATTCCGCCCGGATCGCGCTCGGGCTCAACGAGTGGCCCGCCGGCTGGTCGCCGGTGTCGAACGCGCTCTCCGGGCTGTTCGGCGACAACACGACCACGGAGGCGGCCGAGCGAGCCTTCGTGTGGGCGCACGTCCTGATCATCCTCAGCTTTCTCGCGTATCTGCCCCACTCCAAGCACCTGCACATCGCCACCGCGGCGGTCAATGTCTTCTTCGGTCACACGCGCGCGCCGGGGCGGCTCGAGCCGCTGCGCTTCGACGGCCCGGAGGAGGACATGCGCTTCGGGGCCGGAACCGTGGCCGACCTCACCTGGAAGCAGACGCTCGACACGTTCTCCTGCACCGAATGCGGGCGCTGCCAGGACGTGTGCCCGGCCTGGACCACCGGCAAGGAGCTGTCGCCCAAGCTGCTGATCATGGCCCTGCGCGACCAGGTCTTCGAGGAGGGGCCGGCGCTGGTGCGCGGCACGGAGGGGTTCGAGCCGGCGCCGCTCGTACCCGGTGCGGTCACCGACAACGTGGTGTGGGACTGCGTCACCTGCGGGGCGTGCGTGCGCGAGTGTCCGGTCTCGATCGAGCACGTGGACCACATCGTCGACCTGCGCCGGCACCTGGTGATGATGGACGCCCGCTTTCCCAGCGAGGCGGAGCCGATGCTGCGCGACGTCGAGCGCGCCTCCAACCCCTGGGGTAAGGCCCAGTCAGAGCGCGCCGACTGGGCCCAGGAGCTGGGCGTGCGGGTGCTCGAGCCGGGCGATCCCGCGCCCGACGTCCTGTACTGGGTGGGCTGCGCCGCGTCCTTCGACGAACGCGCCCGCACGGCGGCGGAGTCCACCGCCAGGCTGCTGCAGGCGGCCGGCGTGGATTTCGCCATCCTCGGCCCGCGCGAGTCGTGCACGGGCGATCCCGCGCGGCGCATGGGCAACGAGTACCTGTTCCAAGCGCACGCCGAGCAGAACGTGGGCACGCTCAACGAGGCGGGCGTGACCAAGATCGTGGCGAGCTGCCCGCACTGCTTCAACACTCTCGGCAACGAGTACGGCGACTTCGGAGGCGACTACGAGGTCGTCCACCACACCGAGCTGCTGGCCGGCCTCGTCCGCGAGGGCCGGCTACGCGCGGACGGCGACGCCGGCACGGTGACCTACCACGACTCCTGCTACCTGGCCCGCCACAACGACGTGCTCGCCGACCCGCGCGAGCTCGTCGAGGCGGTTGGCGAGCCGATCGAGATGAAGCGCAGCGGCAAGCGGACCTTCTGCTGCGGCGCGGGCGGAGCGCATATGTGGATGGAGGAGCGGGCGGGCAAGATCAACGAGGAGCGCGCCCGCGAGGCGGCGGAGACGGGCGCGGACACGCTGGCCGTGGCCTGCCCCTTCTGCACGGTGATGCTGGACGACGGGGTGCGCCAGCGCGGCGACGACCTACGTGTGGTCGACGTGTCGACGCTGCTGGCGGAATCGCTGGACTCGGCCTCCGACTAGGCGCCCGGAGCGGGTCACGCCGCCGGTGAGGCGCGGAGCCAGACCGACCAGGGCCGGATGCTCTCGATCGTCAGCACTTCCTCGGGCCACGGGTCCTCGGCCAGGCGGGCGCGGACCGTCGCCTCTTCGTCGGCGTCGATCACCAACAGGGTGTTCTCGCCGTCGCCGTCGCCGATCGGGCCGCCCAGAACGATGAAACCCTCCTCGACGAGGGCATCCATGAACGCGGCGTGCTCGTCCCATCCCGCCTGCTCGCGCCGCCGGCGCGAGTGATCCCAGGCGGGGCCCTTGCCTCGCTCGACCAGGTAGAGGTCGGCCACACAGGGCAGGGTACGCGAACGGTCAGCGGCCGCTCAGAGCCTGACCGTGACGACCCGCCGGCCCCGTAGCTTGCGCCAGGCCCCGGCGCGGTGGTCGCGACAGCGCACCTCGATCCCCTCCCGGATGTGGGTCAGGTACAGGGAGCAGAGCGGGTCGCGCGGGTCGCGAGTCTTGCCGACTCCGACGAGCGCCGACATGTTGATCGCGACGATCGAGCGCCCACGGGGGAGCTCCGCTCGCTTGATCAGGCCGGGGGCGCTCAGCGGCGAGTGGGTATGTCCGGAGATCCACAGCTTGGCGTTGCGGTGGCGGGCCAGGACAGCGCGGATGCGCTTGTCGGGCTTGGCGTGAAAGGCCGACATGGCGGAGGTGAAATGCCGCTTGGGGTTACCCATCACCGTCCGAAACAGAGGCCAGTGGCAGGCGACCCAGCACTCGTCGTCGCGACGGCCGAGCTCGCGGTCCAGAAACAACAGCGTGGAATCCGCCAGGTGCCCCGAATGCCCGCCAGGCTCGCTCCGGCTCGGGCCCACGATTATCAAGCGCGCGAAGCCCAGCTCGACGGTGAAGTTCTGGCCCGGCTGGCGGTATGCGCCGGCCCAGGCCTTGACGCTGCGGGACTTGTGCATGATGTCGTGATTGCCCAACACCGTCGTCCACCGGCCGGGCAAGCCGTCCAGAAACGTCATGGCGAGCACGTCCTCGGGCGGCAGGCCGGCCTCGGTCGTGTCGCCGACCTGGAGATGCCGCGCGGGCGCTCTGAGTCCCGCCAGATCCGATGTGACCGCGCCCAGGCGAACGTCGGTGATGGCACCGGCGTGGAGGTCGCCCAGGCAATGCAGGGTGCGCGGCCAATCCGGCTCGGCGCGCGGTGCGGCAGCTGCGTGGAGCTCGCTCACGCGACTCAACGCTACCCGGCCTCCGCCCGCCGGCGGCGCGCGCTGGAATAGGGTTGGAGCCGTCGTGGCTGAGGCAGATCTGGTGCTCGAGGGCGGGGGCGTCAAGGGCCTGGGGCTGGTCGGCGCGGTGACGCGCCTGATGGAGGCCGGCTACACATTCGAGCGCATCGCCGGGACGTCGGTCGGGTCGATCGTCGGGGCCCTCGTGGCGGGCGGCGCCGGCGTCAAGGAGATCACGGCGATCATGGGTCGCCTGGAATTCGAACGTGTGTCGGATCGTGGCCGCATCGGGTTGCCGTTGGTGGCCGAGACCTTCAACCTGCTGTTCGAGCGAGGCGCCTACGCGGGCGACTACATCCACCGCTGGCTGCGAGACGAGCTTGCGGATCTGGGCGTTACGACGTTCGCGTCGCTGCGGCGGACCGACCCGGGCGACGACAAGAACCGAAGCCGGGAGTTGCGCCACAAGCTCGTGGTCATGGTGAGCGACGTCACGCGCGGCCGGCTGCTGCGGCTGCCGTGGGACTACGAGCTGATCGGGCTGAACGCGGACGAGCAGCTCGTGGCCGACGCGGTGCGCGCGTCGATGTCCATCCCGCTCTACTTCGAGCCACCGACGCTGCGGGACGCCACGACCCGCGAGGACCTGACGCTCGTCGACGGCGGCCTGCTGTCCAACTTCCCCATCGAGGCGTTCGACCGTACCGACGGTGAGCCTCCGCGGTGGCCCACCTTCGGGGTCAAGGTCATTCCGTCTCTACCGAACGACGCCCGGCAGCTGTTCCCGGTACTAGGGCTTCCCGCACTACCGGCCGTCAGGCTGCTCCAGCAGGTCGTAGCCACCGCCATCGTCGGGCACGACCAGACGCACCTCGAGCGGCCCTGTGTCCGCCGGCGCACGATGGAGGTCGACACCCGGTCGGTCGGCATCGTCGAGTTCGATGTCGAGGAAGCGAGGCGCGAGGGGCTGATCCGCAATGGCGGGCAGGCGGCGCAGGGGTTCCTCGAACGCTGGGACTGGGAGGCCTACAAGGCCGACTGCCGCTCAACCCAGTGAACGGGTCGTCGCGCCGGTCGAGCGGTCGCGGAGCTGGATCCGCTTGAGCTCGCCGCCGCTGACGCTGTCGTGGACGGTGATCTCCACCAGCCCGTTGTCGAACTCGGCCTCGATCTGGCTGTCACTGGTGCCCTCGGGGAGGTTGAGGGCGCGCCTGAACGTGCCGTAGAAGCGCTCGCGGACGTAGAACATGGCCTCCTCGCCCGCTCCCAGCTCGGTCTTGCGTTCGCCCGAGACGGTGAGCACTCCGTGCGAGAAAGTGATCTCCACGTCCTCCGGCCTGACCCCCGCGACCTCGATCCGGATGACCAGGTCGTTGTCCCGGGCGAAGATGTCGGTGGCCGGGACCCATGCGCTCGCGTGCGTTCGCTGTCTGTTCTCGTGGCCGTGCTCGCGGCCGGTGCCGGTCTCCCGCATCCGGCTCAGCTCACTGAAGAAGTCCGTGACTCCCTCGAACGGGTTACTCGGCTTTTTCGCCATTCCTCCTCCTCCGGGGCGTAGGTCAGCAGGCGGGCACCACGGCGGCAACCTAGCTCAGCAGCGCCACGGCGAACGCGGCCACGCCCGTGACCGCGGTGGCCGCCGCGATGGCGCGGATCGCCCGCGGTCGTGACACCCCCTCCCCCGCGGCCATCTGCCGGCGACTCGCCCGGTAGGCGGTCCCCGCCTGGGCGAGTGTCACCGCCGCGAAGATGAGCATGAGACCGCCCAGCACGTAGGCGCCGGCCGAGTCCCTCACGGCGCCCGCCCGGATTGCGAGCGCCGCGACCACCGCGATCGCCAGCGCGGAGCGATTCCAGGCGAGCAGCGTCCGCTCGCTCGCCCTCGTCGGATCCAGCCCCTCATTCACCGATCACGTCCACGAGCGCGAGGATCGCCGCCACCACACCGGTCAACGCCACGCCCACGGCCAGCACCCCGATCAGCCTCGGGTAGCCGAGCGGCTCTCGCCTTCGGAGCGCCCGCTCACTGCTGGCCCAGTGCCGATAGCTGAGCGCCGCCAGCACCGTACCGAGGGCGATCACCGGCAGAGCGACCACCAACCGAAGCGCGGCCACGTCGAACTTGAGCAGCTCCGCGGCCGCGAGCCCGCCCCCGATCAGGGCCAGCGCCGTCCGGTTCCAGGCGAGGAAGGTGCGTTCGTTGGCGAAGGTGAAGCGTGGGTCGGGCTCCTCGCCCACATCGCGAAGTCCCTCCGACATCAGCCCTCGAGCCGTTCGAGCGTCGCGCGCCGCCAGCGCTCGGTCCGCCCGATCTCGTTGAACGAGTAGAGGTGAAAGCCCGCCACGCCCAGGGCCGGATCGGCCACGGCCGGGGTCAGCTCGTCGACCAGCTCGTCGGGCGCGAAGCGCCGTCCCATCAGGCGCGAGAGCCAGTTCCCGTGGTGTCTCAGAAAGCGCGCCGACTCGCCCAGCCCGATCTGCATCGAGATCTTCACGAGCTTCGCCCGGCTCACGCTTCCCGGCATCCCGATCCAGATCGGGAGGTGCGTGCCGCGGCGGCGGACCTCACGGATCCACCGGACGATCGTCCCGGCGTCGAAGCAGATCTGACTGATGATGTGCGTGGCCATCGGCGCCTTGGCGAACATCGCCCGGATCGTCTCCTCGTCGGGGATCAGGTGGTGGCTCTCGGGGTAGCCGGTGATGTCGATCTCCTCGAACTCGGCGCGGCGCGCGCCCATCGCCTCCAGTAGATCGGCCGCGCCCTCGAAGGATCCCGCCGGAGCGGCTGCGTCGCCGGCGGGGACGAAGAGGGCGCGGATCCCCGCCGCGAGCGCGCGGTCGAGCAGCTCGTTGAGGTGGGACTCGTCGCGCACGAGCCGCGCCGAAACGTGGGGCACGACCGTGTATCCGGCGCGCATCAGGCGTTCGCTCAGCGCGAGCGTCGGGTCCAGGCCCCGGCTGGGCGAAGCCGTGACGGTGATCGTCACGTCGCGATCGAGGTGGGTGAGAACCTGGTCCTCGATCCCCTCGAGAGGAAGGACCTCGAAGCGCGAGCCGCGCAGGAGATCGGCGACGGCGTGCGCTTCGCCGCTCCTCGTGGGCCCGCTCTCAACCGCGCCCCTCACTGATATATCAGCCTACCAGCGTCATGGAAACTTGATATATCTGAACGCCGACGATGGCCATCCCGGCTTCGACCATACGCGAGTCAGAACGCACGGAGCGCCAGGACGGCTCCTCTCCCCGCCTCGTCGCCGAGCACGCCTATCACGAGTTGCGCGACCGGATCGTCACCCTGCGGCTGGCTCCCGGCACCGTGCTGCGCGAGGACGACCTGATGCGCGAGATGGGCATCGGGCGCACCCCGCTGCGCGAGGCCGTCAAGCGCCTCGCGCTGGAGAACCTCGTGGCGGTTCAGCCCCGGCGCGGCACGTTCGTCACGCCGGTCGAGGCCGCCGACATCGCGAACATCACCGAGGTCCGCGCCGAGCTCGAGGCCTACGCGGCGGAGCTCGCGGCCGAGCGGATGGGGCCGTCGGAGCGGGCCGCGGCGGAGAAGCTGCTGCACGAGGTCGAGGAGCTGGGCGGCGCTCACGACCAGGAGTGGCTCATGCGCTTCGACGAGCGCATTCACCACTTCACCTGGGACGCCTCCGGCAACCCGTACCTGATCGACACCCTCGAGCGCTACTTCACGCACTCGCTGCGCATCTGGTACCTGGTGCTCGACCGGGTCCCGGGGCTCGGCCATGCGGTCCACGACCAGACGCAGCTGCTTCAGGCGCTGCTCGACGGCGACGGCTCCGGGGCGCGGACGATCATGCGCGAGCACATCCTCGAGTTCCAGCGCGAGATCCTCGCCGCGTTCAGCCAGGGGGAAGCCACAGCTCCCGCTCCCTGAGGCGCCGCTCGGCTCCCGTAAGGGCCCGCAGCGTCCGGTGACCGTGCGCCTCGAGGTGTGTGGCCAGAGCCAGGAAGACCTGCGCCGTGGTGAGCGCGTCCCCCTCGGCGACGTGGGGGCGGTGGGAGGGAAGCCCCAGCGCGCTCGCGACCGCGCCCAGCGAGCAGAGGCCCGGGTCCCGCTCGCCGCGCTCGAGGCACAGCAGCCGAAACAGGGTCGTGGTGTCGACCACGCGCTTCGGCCAGGAGCGCGCCCACGGCGGCCAGGTGGTGGCGCAGGAAGGCTCGCTCCACCCAGGCCGCGTGTACCACCGGCGTCCGCCCGGTGAGCGCGGCCGCCAGCGGCTCGAGCGCCTCGGGCGCCGCCGGCGCGGCCTCGAGGTCCGCGGCGCGCAGCCCGTGGACCTCGACCGACTCGCGCCGCGGGCGGACGGCGCGGGCGCACGAGTCCTCGAACCAGCTCGCCCACGAGGATGCGCCCGCCCTCCACAGGCAGGGCCGCGAACGAGATCACCTCGTCGGCCTGCGGATCGAGCCCGGTGGTCTCCGTGTCGACCACCACGAAGCGGGCCGAGCGCCAGGAGCCGCGACCGAGCGAGATCAACGCGCCGCGAGGCCCAGCTGGAGCCGGATGCCGCGCTGCACCCGCGCCACACCGCGAAACGCCTCCTTGAGCGACGTGCGGGTGAGCGGTGCCAGGCTCCGGGGGTCGATCAGATCGTCTGGGGTCAGGCCGCCCCGCAGCTGCTCGACCTGGTGCTCCATCCGCAGGGCGGACAGCAGCTCGTAGGCGTCCCGGAGGATCACGGCGTCCTCGCCGTCGAGCGTTCCGGCATGCTCGGATGCGTCGATCCGCGCGCGAGTCGACGCCGCGGTGACGCCCGCGGCCAGGCCGCTCCAGCGGGCGAGGCTCTCGATCGGGTGGAGCCCGCGTCGCTTGATGTCGAGCTCGCCCTTTCGCTCGCCGCTCGAGTGCAGGACGAAGTGGCGCCGGAAGCCCGTGGGCGGGCGCTCCAACAGAGCGGCGCCCGCCAGGCGCCGGAGCATGACCTCGCGGTTGGGCGTGCGGGCGAAGGCGGCGGCGATCCGCTCGGCCGCCGCGGTCGCCCCCCAGACCGGGTTGCTCTCCACCACCACCGACAGCAGCATCAGCCCGCGCCGGCGGTCCGGCTGCTCGACCCAGGCGCGCGCCGACTCCTCCCAGGCCTCGATCGAGCGGGCGAACAGCGCCTTCGAAGCGACCGCCCCGTGCGTGTCGGGCCGAAACCCGCTCCTCGCCAGACCCGCGAGGACGCGCTCGGCCAGCGCCTGCATCTCGGCCCGCAGATCCTCGTCGTCGGGCCCGTCCCAGGCCAGGGCGCAGTCGACATCCGAGCTGGGAAAGGGCTCGAAGCGCCCGAAGCTGCCCATCGCGAGCCAGGTGTAGGGAACCGGCGGTGGCCCGTGCTGCTCGGTGTCGAGGTCGATCAGCCGGGCGGTCACGGTGTCGTGGATGCTCGCGATCGCCCGGCTGACCGCGGCCGCGGGTAGGTCGGCGTCGTGCAGCGCGATGATGGTGTCGGGCAGCTCGGAGGCCGCCCGGGCGACGGCCTCGGCGTCGGGGCTGCGTGCGATCGTCGCGCGCAGGCGAAACGGCGCACGTCGCTCGCTGGCCATCAGGTCCACGTCGTCGAGCACGCCGATCAGGCGCCGGCCGGGATCGAGCACGGGCAGGTGGCGCACGCCGTGGTCGAGCATCGTGAGCAGCGCCTCGGTGCCCGTGCTGTCGGCCGCCACCGTCCACGCGGGCGCGCTCATCACCTCGGAGATCGGCGTCTCCGGGCCGGCGCCCCTCGCCACGACCCGCGTGCGGATGTCGCGGTCGGTGACGATGCCGAGCCGGTCGCCGAGGTCCACGACCGCGCAGGTCACGCCCCCGTCGACCATCGCCGCGCGCCGCCTCCTGGACGCTCGTGCTCGGGGGGCACACGCAGCGGCGAAGCGCGGATCAGCTCGCGCACCTGGCGGCCGCCGGGTGACGGCGCGGGCCGCTCGTCGTGACCGGCGAGCAGCCGCACGCCCTTGTTCATCGAGCGGGCGATGAAGCGTGCCGCCGCCGGGCGCTCGAGCACCGGCCGGATGACCTCCGCGCCGAAGCGGAGGACGAGCGTGTCCTCGGCTGCGCGCGCCACGAAGCCGAGCGGGCCCTGTTCCAGCAGCGACGCGAAGCCGAACATCTCGCCCTCGCCGAGCACGTCGAGCAGCCGGCCGTCGGTCACCAGCTCGACCGAGCCGCGGCGCACGACGTACGCGAACTCCGCGGTGGCCTCCGCGCTCTCGAGGATCGCGGTGTGGGCGGCGTGGAACTCGATCTCGGCGTGCGCGGCCACATCCTCGAGTGTTCCCGCGTCCAGATTGTCGAAGGGCGGGTGGCGCGCGAGAAACTCGGCGATGTCATGCATGGCGGATCCGATATATCACTCTTGACAGCGTCAGGACCGGGTGTGAGGATCATCCCGGTCCATGGGCGTGACGTTCACCCCACCGAACCCGGAGCGATAAGACAAGGAGGTCGCCACGCGGCCTGAACTGGCGAGAGGGGCGAGAGCACGCACCGGCGTCGCTGCGATTGCGGCAGCGCTGGCACTCTTCGCCGCCAGCTGCGGCAGCGACGACGACGAGCCGTCGCGGGGACAGTCCTCCGGCGAGGGCGTCACGCTCAGGATCGCCGTCAACCCATGGACCGGATCGGCGGTCAACGCGAACGTCGCGAAGATCCTCCTCGAGCGGGAGCTCGGCTACACCGTGGAGCTCGTCGAGATCGACGAGAATAGCCAGTTCCCGGAGATCGCCTCCGACAGGCTGGACGCTTCGCTCGAAGTCTGGCCCTCGGGCCACGCCGCGGACATCAACCGCTACATCACGGGCCGACGGGGCGGTCCCCTCCGCGACGGGGGCATCATCGACGAGGGTGACCTGGGCCTGATCGGAAATATCGGCTGGTGGATCCCGACCTACCTGGTGGAGCAACATCCCGAGCTCGCCCGCTGGCAGGGCCTCCGGGGGAGGGAGGACTTGGTGAACGGCGAGTTCCTCGCCGGCGACCCCACCTTCGTTTCCTACGACAGGGAGATCATCAAGAGCCTCGGCCTCGACCTGAAGGTCGTCAACACCGGCTCGGAGCGGGCCCTGATCCAAGCGATCGACGAGGCCTACAAGGCCAAGGAACCGTTCCTCGCGTACTTCTACACGCCGCACTGGGCACATCGGAAGTACGACCTGACCGAGGTCCAGCTCCCTGCCTACGACGAGCAGTGCGAGGAGGCGGCGCGCGAGCGGGACGGCGAGGGCTACGACTGCGACTACGCCAACGACGTCCTCTTCAAGATGGGGTGGCTTGGACTCGAGAACAAGGCACCGGAGGCGTTCCGGTTCCTCGAGAAGTTCAAATACACGACCGAGGACCAGCAGGAGATCGCCTTCCAGGTGGATGCGCAGGGTCTGTCCATCAGTCAGGCCGCGGAGCAGTGGATCGACCAGAACCCCGACGTCTGGCGGCCATGGGTCTCGTAACGGACCGTCCGGCGTCGAGATATATCACCCGCAGAAAGGAGCGCGCCCGTGGCGACGGAAGCGGCTGAAGGCCACTCCGACGAGCTCGCCGAGTTCGGCTACAAGCAGGAGCTCGACCGCAGCATCGGGAAGTTCGCCAGCTTCGCGGCCGGCATCAGCTACATCTCGATCCTGACCGGCGTCTTCCAGCTCTTCTTCTTCGGGTTTGCGCTCGGCGGTCCGGCCTACTGGTGGACATGGCCGATGGTCTTCGCCGGCCAGCTGATGGTTGCCCTCACCTTCGCCGAGCTGGCCGCCAACTTCCCGGTGGCCGGTTCGATCTACAACTGGGCCAAGCGCATGGGCACCGCCACGGTCGCGTGGTTGGGCGGCTGGATGATGCTCACGGCGTCGATCGTGACGCTCGCCGCCGTGGCCCTCGCCTATCAATACACCCTGCCCCAGATCACGTCGGCGTTCCAGTTCGTCGGCGACGGGACCGGCAAATACGACTACGCCGTCAACGCCGTGCTCCTCGGCGCGGTGCTGATCGTCTTCACCACCGTCATCAACGCCCTGGGCGTGAAGTTGATGGCGCGGATCAACAGCGCGGGCGTGTTCATCGAGCTGATAGCAGCCGTGCTGCTGATCGTCCTGCTCGCCGCCAACATCACGCGCGGCCCCGACGTGCTGTTCGACACGCAGGGCACCGGCGAGGGCCACGACTGGGGCTACCTCGGCGCCTTCCTGACCGCGGCGCTGGCCTCCGCCTACGTGATGTACGGCTTCGACACCGCCAGCTCGCTCGGCGAGGAGACCGTCGACCCGCGCCGCACCGCGCCGACGGCGATCATGCGCGCGGTCATCGCCTCGTTCCTGCTCGGCGGACTCATCCTGCTGTTCGCGATCCTCTCCGTGAGCAACATCAACTCCCCCGAGATCGCCGCGGGCGGACTGCAGTTCGTCGTCCTCGACGTGCTCGGCGAGACCATCGGAAAGATCTTCCTGATCTGCGTCGCGATCGCGATCACGGTCTGCTGCCTGGCCGTGCACACGGCCACGATCCGGATGATGTTCGCGATGGCCCGCGACAACAACCTCCCCGCCGGCGAGCGACTCGCGAAGGTCCACCCGAAGACCAAGACCCCGATCGTCCCCGCTGTCCTCATCGGCGTCCTCGCGCTCCTGATCCTCGTGGTGAACATCAGGCAGCCGCAGATCTTCACGGTGATCACGAGCATCGGGATCATCATGATCTACATCGCCTACCTGCTGGTGACGGTGCCGATGCTCTTCAGCCGGCTGCGCGGGGAGTGGCCGCCTGAGGACGCGAAAGGGAAGGGCTACTTCTCACTCGGGAAGCTCGGGCTGCCGATCAACATCCTGGCGGTCGTGTGGGGCGCGGGCATGTCGATCAACCTCGCCTGGCCGCGCAAGGACGTCTACAACGCCACTGAGCCCTTCCACTGGTACCTCCAGTACGGGGCGATCCTGTTCATCTCCGTCGTCTTCTTCGGGGGGCTCGCGTACTACTGGTTCGTGCAGCGTCACAAGACCGGGGTGCTGGCCTCACACGCGTTCGAATCGCCCTCGGACGCGGTTCCGGCTCCCGAGCCGGCCAAGACGTGAGCACGCGAATGTTCATCGACGGCGAATGGCGCGACGCCGTCGATGGAGCCACCGTCGAGGCCACCAGCCCGGCCACCGGCGAGTCGCTGGGCCCGGTGGCGGAGGGCGGCCGCGAGGACGCCCGGCGGGCCATCGCCGCGGCCAACGCCGCCTTCGGCGCCTGGGGTGCGCGCACCGGCTTCGAGCGCGCCGAGCTGCTGCACCGAGTGGCCGACGCCTGCGAGCGCCGCGCCGACGAGCTGGCTCGCGTGCTCACGCTCGACCAGGGCAAGCCGCTCAAGGCCGAAGCCGAGGGCGAGGTCGGCGAGCTGATCGAGTTCTTCCGGATGGCCGCCGAGGACGGCAAGCGCGTCGAGGGGATCGTTCCCCAGAGCGCCGCCCCCGGCCGGCGCGTGCTGCTCCTGCGCCGGCCGCTTGGCGTGCTCGGGCTGATCACCCCCTGGAACTGGCCCTACACGATGCCGGCGGAGGTGCTGGCCCCCGCGCTGGCCTGCGGGAACTGCGTCGTCTGGACCCCGGCCCCCTCGACCGCGGTCTGCTCCGGCGTGCTGGCCGAATGCGTGGCCGAGGCCGACCTGCCGCCGGGAGTCTTCAACCTCGTGCTCGGCCCGGGACCGGAGGTGGGCGACGAGCTGGCGGCCAACCCGGGAACCCACGCCGTGGCCTTCACGGGCTCGACCGAGACCGGTCTGACCGTCGCGAGGCAGGCCGCGGGCAAGGTGCAGCTGCTCGAGATGGGCGGCAACGGCCCGTTCGTGGTGATGGCCGACGCCGACCTGGAGGCGGCCGCCGAGGCGGCGCGGGTCGGCGCCTTCCTGGGCGCCGGCCAGAGCTGCTCGGCCGCCGAGCGCCTGCTCGTGCACGAGGCGGTGCGCGAGGACTTCGTGGCGCTGCTGGCCGGCGAGGTCGAGCGCGAGGTGCACCTCGGCGACCCGCTCGACGCCGCCACGACGATGGGACCGGTCAACAACGAGCCCGGCGCGCTCAAGATGGACGAGCACGTGGCCGACGCCGTGGAGCGCGGCGCCACGGTGGTCACGGGCGGGGACCGCGCCGGCGGCTTTCCGACCAGCCTCTACTGGCAGCCCACCGTGCTCGACCGCGTTCCCCGCGACTCGATCGCGGTCACCCAGGAGACCTTCGGCCCGATCGCGCCGATCGTGGGCATCGGCTCACTCGAGGAGGCGATCGAGCAGACCAACGCGCAGACCTTCGGGCTGATGGCGGCGATCTTCACCGCCGACCTGGCGGCCGGGCTGCGCTTCGCCGACTCCGTGCACATGGGCCTCGTGAACATCAACGAGACGACCAACTACTGGGAGCCCCACCTCCCCTGGGGCGGCAGCGCGCGCTCGGAGAGCGGTATCGGCCGGGTCGGAGGCCGGTATCCGATGGACACGCTGACCGAGCTCCAGACGGTTCTCATTAACGCCTGATTACCCTTCGCCGGGCCGGCCGGGGGGCTGATTTATCATCCCCGCGCAGATGCCTGACGCGGACCAGCCTCTTCGCGAAGGAGCAGCGACGCTGGTCTTCGACGGGGTGACGAAGGTCTATCCCGGCCGCCGGGAGCCGGCGGTTTCCGACCTGTCGCTCGAGATCCCGGCCGGGGAGATCTGCGTCCTCATCGGCCCCTCGGGCAGCGGGAAGACCACCGCGATGAAGGTGGTCAACCGGCTCATCCCGATGAGCTCCGGCGACGTGACGATCGACGGGCGCAGCATCGGCGACATCGACGAGACCGAGCTGCGCCGTGGGATCGGCTACGTGTTCCAGCAGATCGGCCTGTTCCCGCACATGACGGTGGAGGGGAACATCGGCACCGTGCCGCGGCTCTCCGGCTGGTCCAAGGAACGCATACGCGACCGCTCCAGGGAGCTGCTCGAGCTCGTCGGGCTCGACCCCGACGAGGACATGGGCCGCTACCCGGGCGAGTTCTCGGGCGGCCAGCAGCAGCGGATCGGCGTGGCGCGCGCGATGGCCGCGGACCAGCCGCTGATGCTGATGGACGAGCCCTTCGGCGCCGTCGACCCGATCGCGCGTGATCGCCTGCAGGACGATTTCCTGCGCCTGCACGCCGAGATGCCCAAGACGGTCGTATTCGTGACTCACGACATCGACGAGGCGATCAAGATGGGCACCCGGATCGCGATCCTGCGCGACGGCGAGCTGGTCCAGTACGACACCCCGGATCGCATCCTGGCCGCTCCGGCGAACGAGTTCGTCGCCGACTTCGTGGGCGCCGACCGCGGCCTCAAGCGCCTGGTCGTGTGGCGTCTGCGCGATACGCCGCTCGAGGAGGCGTCCGGCGAGCCCTCCGCTCCGACCGCGCGCGACGACATGACCCTGCGCGACGCGCTGTCGCTGATGCTGACCGAGGGAGTCGAGCGCCTGACGGTGGTGGACGGCGACGGCCGCGTGAAGGGCGCGGTCGCGCTGGGGACGATCACGCGCCTCATCGGCCCCGACGAGCCCGCGGTGCGGACATGATCACGCCGGTCGCACAGCAGGGCCCGGTGATACCGGAGTTCGAGCGCGGGAGCGACTGCGTACGCGAGAACGGGCAGTTCTGCTTCGACTGGTTCGTCGACAACTTCGACCGCGTGTTCGCGCCGCGCCTGGTCGAGCACATCGAGCTGACGGCGATCGCCGTCGGAATCGGCTTCGTCATCGCGTTCGTGGCGGCGCTCACCGCGTACAGGTTCGGGTGGTTCGAGACGCCGTTCGCGATCGTCGCCGCGCTCCTCTACACGATCCCGAGCCTCGCCTTCTTTCAGCTGATGGTCCCGATCACCGGGCTGACCGTGACGAGCGCCGAGATCGCGCTGGTCTCCTACACGCTGCTGATCCTCTTTCGCAACATCATCACCGGGTTGCGCGAGGTCCCGGCGGACGCGCGGGAGGCGGCCCGGGCGATGGGTCTGACCTCCTGGCAGATCCTGTGGCGGGTCGACCTGCCGCTGGCGCTGCCCGCGATCATGGCCGGCATCCGGATCGCCACGGTAACGATCATCAGCCTCGCCACCGTCGCGGCCTTCATCGGCGTGGGCGGCCTCGGTCAGCCCATCTTCAACGCCATCCAGAGCGGCTTCAAGACGCAGTTCGTCGCCGCCGGGATCCTCGCCGTGCTGCTCGCGCTCGTGGTCGACGGCCTGCTCGTGCTGGTGCAGCGGGGGCTGGCGCCCTGGCTGAGGGCGAGGAGGGCCTGAGGTGAACACCTTCGTCGACGCGATCCAGTTCCTCCGGTGACAACACCGGGCTCATCTGGGACAAGACCGTCGAGCACCTCGTGCTCTCGGGCGCGGCGATCGGCGTGGCGATGGTCGTGGCGATCCCGCTCGGCGTGTGGCTCGGCCACCTGCACCGCGGCTCGTTCCTGGCCATCAACGTGTCCAACGTCGGTCGCGCGCTGCCGAGCCTCGCCGTGATCTCGATCGGGCTGGCCTTTCTCGGGGTGGGCTTTCTCAACGTGCTCGTGGCGCTGGTGATCCTGGCCGCCCCGGTGATGCTGACCAACGCCTACGTCGCCGTCGACCAGGTCGACAGGGACGCCGTCCAGGCGGCCCAGGCGATGGGCATGCGTCCGCGCCAGGTGCTGCTGCAGGTCGAGGTGCCGCTGGCGCTGCCGCTCACGTTCGCGGGCATCCGGACCGCATCCGTCTACGTCGTGGCCACGGCCACGCTCGCCGCCCTCGCCGGCGGCGGCGGCCTGGGCGACATCATCGTCAACCAGGCGACCTACGGGGACGAGGGCGTCGTGGCCGGCTCGATCGCGATCGCGGTTCTCGCGTTTGCCACCGAGGGCGTGTTCGCGCTGCTGCAGTACCTGGTCACACCGCGCGGGCTGCGCAGGCGCTCTGAGAGCGCGCTGCTGGAGCCCGCGATCACACCAGCTACCAACCAATGAGGAGGAAGCAATGAGATCAGCGACATTTCGCCTGCTGCTCATGCTGGCCCTGCTCGCGAGCCTCGCGCTCGCCGCGTGCGGCGACGACGACGAGGACTCGGGCGGCGGGGGCGGCGGCGGTCAGGAGGAAGCCCAGTCCGCCGATCAACCCGGCAAGGGCAAGCCGCCGGTGACGCTCGGCACCAAGGACTTCACCGAGGAGTTCGTGCTCGGCGAGCTCTACAAGCAGGCGCTCGAGGCCAAGGGCTACACGGTCAACCTCAAGAAGAACATCGGCGCCACCGAGATCATCGACAAGGCGCTGACCAGCGACGAGATCGACGGCTATCCCGAGTACCTCGGCGTGTCGGTGGCGGTGGTCGCCGGCAAGGACATCGTCCCCAAGAGCGACAAGCAGACCTACGACCTGGCCAAGGACTTCTACGAGGGCCGCGGCCAGGTGATCAGCGAGCAGACGCCGTTCTTCGACGTGGACGCGATCGCGACGACGAAGGAGTTCGCCGAGGAGAACGGGCTCAAGACGGTCGCGGACCTCAAGAAGCTCGACAGCTTCACGGTCGGCGCGCGGCCCGAGTTCCGTGACCGCTTCCAGGGACTGAAGGGCATGCGCAGCGAGTACGGGCTGACCAACGCGCAGTTCAAGCAGCTCGCGCTGGGCATCCAGTACCAGGCGCTCGACTCGGGCGACGTCGACAGCGCCAACGTGTTCTCGACCGACGCCCAGCTGGCCAGCGGCAAGTACACGGTGCTCGAGGATCCGAAGGGCATCTTCGGCTACCAGCACGTGGCCATGGTCATGAACAAGGACAAGTACGAGGAGCTCGGCGGCCAGGCCTACTTCGACGTGATCAACGAGGTGAGCGCGCTGCTCACCAACGAGGCGATGATCACGATGAACAAGGCGGTCGCAATCGACAAGCAGGATGAGGCCGAGGTGGCACGCAGCTTCCTCGAGGCCAACAACCTGCTCTAGCCGGCCGGCGATGGACGCAGGCGAGCGGCGCCGGCGGGAGATGTCCTTTCCCGTCGGCGCCGCCGCCACCATCGAGGAGCTCGAGCGGGATCCGCATCCGCTGCTCGCCCGGCTGCGTGAGCGCGAGCCGGTCTCGTGGCTTCCCGCCCTCGGCGGCTGGCTGGTCACCAAGCGCGAGCTGGCCCTGCAGGCGATGCGCGACTCCGACACGTTCACGGTGGACGACCCCCGCTTCTCGACCGGGCGAGTGGTGGGGCCGAGCATGCTCAGCCGCGACGGCGCCGAGCACGGTCGCCACCGCGACCCGTTCGCGCGGCCGTTTCGCCTCCGCGCGGTGCGCGAGCGCTACACGGCCCTCGTCGAAGGGGAGACCGAACGGCTGATCGACGCGATCGAACCCGACGGACGCGCGGAGCTGCGCCGTAGCCTGGCCGGTCCGCTCGCCGCGACCGTGGTGGCGGAGGCGCTCGGCCTGGAGGGCACGGACACGGGCCGGATCCTCGCCTGGTACGACGCGATCGTCGACGCGGTCACCCGGGTGGCCGCCGGAGGTGCGAGTTAGCCCGGCGGGACGCGAGGCCTTCGCAGCGCTGGGCGCGAGCGTGGAGCCGACCCTGGCCGGCGATCTCGCGTCGTCGCTGGTCGCGGCGGCGGGCCAGGGCGGCGACCTCCGGCCCGGCGAGGTCGTCTCGAACGTCGCGGTGCTGTTGTTCGGAGGCATCGAGACCACCGAGGGAATGATCTGCAACGCGATCCTCCATCTCCTCTCGCACCCCGAGCAGCTCGCGCGAGTCGAGGCCGATCGCGACCTGCTCGCGGGCGCCGTCGAGGAGTCGCTGCGACTGGAGCCCGCGGCCGCGGTGATCGACCGCTACGCCACGCGCGACGTGGAGCTCGGCGGCGCGTCGATCGAACGCGGCGAGCTCGTGACGATCTCGATCGCGGGCGCCAACCGCGACCCGGACGTCTTCTCCGAGCCGGATCGCTTTGACGTCGCGCGCGACAACGCACGCCTGCAGATCGCCTTCGCGCACGGGCCGCACGTGTGCATCGGAATGCACCTGGCGCGCCTGGAGGCGCACACCGCGCTCGCGCGACTGCTCGACCGCCTGCCCGGCCTGCGCCTCGATCGCGCCCGCCCGGCCGCGCCCCGCGGCCTCGTGTTTCGCAAGCCGCCGACGCTCCACGTCCTCTGGGGATAAGGTCGGGAGGGTGCCGCGCCAGCTTCGGCTCCTCATTCACCCCTTTCACAACGGGCTGGAGGGGGTGCGAATGGGAGCGGGCCCCCTGCGCCTGACCGCCGATTCGGCGCTCTCGAGGGAGCTGCAGGCGTTGGGACTCCAAGTGGGGAGCGAGACGATCGACGCGCCCGACCCGGGCGATCCCGAGATCGTGCGAATAGCTGAGGCGGATCGGCGGCTGGCGCAGCAGGTCCGGCGCGCCGTCGGCGAAGGAGCGTTGCCGCTGGTGCTCGCCGGCAACTGCAACAGCTGCCTCGGTACCGCCGCGGGCCTCGAACCGGCAGCCGCTCCGCTGGGCGTGGTCTGGTTCGACGCCCACGCGGACTTCGATACCCCCGACCTAAGCCTCGGCTTCATCGACGCGATGGGGCTGGCGATTCTGACCGGCAACGGCTGGCGATTGCTGCGGGACACGATCCCCGGCTTCGCGCCCATCGCCGAGCGCGACGTCATCCTGATCGGTGTTCGCGACCTCGAGCCACATCAGCGCGCGCCGCTGGAGGCCTCCGCCATGCGAGTCCTGCCCGGGCCCTCGTTCGCGCGAGCCGAGTTGGTCGCCGCCCTCGACGACCTCCGGACGCGGACGGCGCGCGTCTACGTGCACATCGACCTGGATGCCCTCGATCCCTCCGAGGGCCGCGCCAACCCGTTCGCCGCCGACGGCGGGCTGAGCCTCCACGCACTCGAGGAGGCGATCGAGCTCGTATCCGCGCGTTTTGAGGTGGCCGCCGCGGCGCTCACCTCCTATGACCCCGGGCTGGACGCGGACGGCCGGATGGCCCGGGCCGCGGTGAGTGTGGCCACCACCGTGGCGCGCGGCGCGCGCGCAGAAGCGGCGGGGTGAGCTCGCGTCGTGGCCGAGCCGACCGAGACCACGGTCCTCGACGGGCGTAGCCTCACCCCGGCGGAGGTCGCCACGGTCGCCCGAGCGGGCCGTACCGTGCGACTCGACGACGCCGCTCGGGCTCGCAACGCGGCGGCGGCAGAAGCCCTCGCCCGGCTGGCGGAGCGCGGCGCCCCGATCTACGGCGTCACCACCGGGGTCGGTGCGCTGCGGTCGCGCAAGGTGCCGCCCGGCGAGCGCGAGGATCATCAGCTGCGCCTGCTGCGCAGCCACGCCTGCGGCGCGGGGCGGCCGCTCGCGGTCGAGCAGGTGCGGGCGACGATGGTCGTGCGCGCGAACCAGCTCGGCGCCGGCGGCGGCGGCGTGTCGGACGAGCTGCTCGACTCCCTGGTGGCCGCTCTCAACGCGGGCTTCGTGCCGTTCACGCGCGAGCTGGGCTCGCTGGGCACGGGCGACCTGACGGTGCTCGCGGACATCGCGCTGGCGCTGCTCGGCGAAGGCCTGGCGTGGCAGGGCCGGAATCCGGTCCCGGGACGGAGCGCGCTCGCCGCAGCCGGTCTGACGGCGCCCCGGCTGGGACCGCGCGACGGGATCGCGTTCATGAGCAGCAACGCGGCCAGCATCGGAGACGGCGCGCTGGTGGCGGTGGACGCGGAGCGCCTGCTCGCGATGGGCTGGCGGTGGCGGCACTGTCGTTCCTGGCGGCCGGCGCCGATCCGGCGGTGCTCGATCCCGCGCGTGCATGCCGCCCGAGCCCATCCGGGCCAGGTCGCGATCGCCGCGCGCTTGACCGAGGCCCTCGGGCCCGGCGCTCGACGCGGCCGCCGCGCGGCTCGGAGCGGGCCGTCCACGACCCGTACCCCTTCCGCGCCATCGCCCAGATCGAGGGCGCGACCCTGGACGCGCTCGGAGCGCTCGAGGCGGTGCTGGCGGTGGAGCTGAACGCCGCCGGGGAGAACGCGCTGATCGACCCGGGTCCGCCCGACGCCCTGCCCAACGCCAACTTCCACGCCGGGGCGCTCGCGCTGGCGCTCGACCGGCTGCGCGCCGCGCTGGCGCAGTCGGCCTCGCTCGTGGCCGCACGGGTCAGCGCCCTCCTCGACCCGGGGCTGATGGGGCTGCCGGCCGCCCTGGCCGAGCGGCCCGGCCAGGACTCGGGCGCGATGATCCTCGAGTACACCGCGCACGCCGCCGCCGCCGATGCGCGCTGGCGGGCGACCCCCGTGGCGGCCCAGACGGTCACCGTCGGCGGAGGCGTGGAGTCCCACGCGTCGTTCGCGCCGCTGTCGGCCCGCGTACGCGCAGAGGCCCTCGATGCGGCCGCCGTCGCGGTGGCCACCGAGCTCGTGGTCGCCGTCCGGGCCCTGCGCATGCGCGGCCTCGGCCCCATCCGGCGGGCATGCGGGCGAGCTGTTCGCCGCCGCGGCCGAGCGCCTGAGACGCCGACCTGAGCGACCGAGCGCTGAGCGAGGACATCGAGGCGGCCCGGGCACTGCTGCTTCGGCCGTGACGGATGGTGCATAATGACCAACTGTGGTTGCTCAGAGTGGAACCCTGGGTCGGGCGCTCGACGTCCTGCTGGCGCTGGGCGACGACGAGGCCGCCGACAACGGCGGGCTCGGCGTGGTGCGAATCGCCACGCTGCTCGGCCGCGAGAAGAGCCAGGTCTCGCGCACCCTCAAGACGCTCGCCGCGCCAGGCTTCGTCGACCGCGACCCGGACACGCTCGAGTACCGGCTCGGCTGGCGCATGTACACGCTCGCCGCGCGCACGGGGCGCAGCCGGCTGCTGGCCACTGGCGCCGGCGCACCTTCGGCGGCTCGTCGACGGAGCTCGGCGAGACCGCCCACCTGTCGGTCCTGCGAGGGCGACGAGGTCCTGACGCTGCTCTCCGAACGCTCGCCGCGAGTCGTGCAGGCGAGCGACTGGAGCGGCCGCAGGGTCCCCGCGCACTGCACCTCCTCGGGCCGCGCGCTGCTGCTGCGATGCCGAGCGCGCCGCGCTCGGCGAGCGCCTGAGCCGGCACATCGTCCGCCCGCGAGCTGGGCTACGCGGCCGTCGACGGCGAGTTCGAGCCGGGACTGGTGGGCGCCGCGGCGCCGGTGCGCGACTTTCGCGGCCAGATCGTGGCCGCGCTGAACGTGTCGGGACCGACGTTCCGGCTGGGGGAGAGGCTGGAGGCCGCGGGCCCGAGCGTCAGGCGCGCGGCCGACGAGCTGTCGGGCGGCTGGGACGCAACCCGATGAAACGGAAGACGGAGGACATGGCTGAACTGCTGGACCGCCTCGACGACGGTCCCGTGATCTGCGCGGAGGGCTACCTGTTCGAGCTGGAGCGCCGCGGCTACCTGCAGGCCGGGGGCTTCGTGCCCGAGGTCGTGCTCGAGCATCCCGAGAAGGTCGCCGAGCTGCACCGCGAGTTCGTGCACGCGGGCTCCGACGTGGTCGAGGCCTTCACCTACTACGCCCACCGCGAGAAGCTGCGCCTGATCGGCAAGGAGGACCTGCTCGAGGAGATCAACCGCCAGGCGCTCGGATCGCCAAGGACGTGGCCGCCGAGAGCGGCGCGCTGGTGGCGGGCAACGTCTGCAACACCAACGTCTACAGCGGCGACGGAGTCGAGCGACACGGTGCGGCGCATGTTCGAGGAGCAGGTCGGCTGGGCGGCCGAGGCCGGCGTCGACTTCGTGATCGCCGAGACGATCTCCTGGCTCGGCGAGGCGCTGATCGCCACCGAGGTCATCAAGCGAGGCCGGGCTGCCGGCCGTGGTCACGCTCACCGCCCACGAGGATCCGGAGATGCGCGAGGGCGTGGCGCCCGGCCGAGGCCTGCAAGCGCCTGGAGGCGGCCGGTGCCGACGTCGTCGGCCTCAACTGCAGCCGCGGGCCGGGGACGATGCTGCCGCTGCTCGAGGAGATCCGCGAAGCGGTGGCCGTGCCCGTGGCCGCGCTGCCCGTGCCCTACCGCACGACCGAGGGGCAGCCGAGCTTCCAGTCGCTGCGAGGACCCGCGGTGCGCCGGCGCTCCCGGCGGGCGGCGCGTTCCCGACCGCGCTCGACCCGTTCACGTGCAACCGCTACGAGATCGCCGACTTCGCCCGGGCGGCGTACGACCTGGGCGTCCGCTACCTCGGCGTCTGCTGCGGCGCGGCCCCGCATCACATCCGCAGCATGGCCGAGGCGCTCGGGCGCACTCCGCCGGCGAGCCGCTACAGCGCCGACATGTCCAAGCACGCCTACCTCGGCACCGACCCGACGCTGCGGGCCGACTACCACGAGTACGCCGAGCGGCTGTAGCGGCAGTAGGCTCGCCGGCGTGAGCGGCTCGCGAGACCGGATCGTGCGGGTGGCCCTGGCGCAGCTCGAGCCCGTGCTCGGCGACGTGCGCCGAGAACGCGCGCCGCGCCGGGAGGTCGTCGGCGCGCGCGCGGTCGGAGGGGGCCGACCTGGTGGTGCTGCCCGAGCTGATGCTCACCGGCTACTCGCTCGGGCGGGTGCCCGAGGACGTCTCGTGCTCGGCCGAGCGACCCGGAGATCGCCGACCTGGCCGAGGCGGCCGACGGGCTCGGCTGCGTGGTCGGCTTCGCGGAGGCCGGGCCGGTGCACACCTACAACAGCGCCGCCTACCTGGAGCGCGGCGCGGTCCGGCACGTCCACCGCAAGCTCTACCTCCCCACCTACGACATCTGGGAGGAGCGCAAGCACTTCACCGCCGGGGAACGCCATGCGCGCGTTCGACACCGAGATCGGCCGGGTCGCGATCCTGATCTGCAGCGACGCCTGGCAGCCCGCCCTGGCGGTGCTGGCCGTCCAGGACGGGGCGCGCGTGCTGATCGTGCCCGCCGACAGCACGAGGCGGCGCCCGGAGATCGAGCAGGAATGGCGCGACATCAACCGCTTCTACGCCCGCATGCTCGAGACCTACGTGGTCTTCGTGAACCGCGTGGGCGAGGAGGGCGAGCTCTCCTTCTGGGGCGGCTCCCACGTCTATGACCCGTGGGGCGAGCTCGTGGCGCGAGGCGCCGGACGACGAGCCGGCGCTGGTCACCGCCGAGCTCGACCTGGCCAACGTCCGCCGCCGCCGGCGCGAGATGCCGCTCGTCAAGGAGGCGCGGCTGGCGCTGCTGAGCCGCGAGCTGGACCGGCTCGTCGCCGAGGGCGGGGACCTCTAGCGTCGCCAGGCCGCAGAAGCGCATGGCCGCCACCGCGATGCCCTGGGCACAGGCCACGAGGTCGTCGATGGGCACGAACTCGTCGGCGCCGTGCGCGAGGTGTACGTCGCCGGGGCCGTAACAGATCGTGGGCGTCCCCGCCTCGACGATGAACGTCGCGCCGTCGTGCCAGGTGTCGAGCCCTCCCAGGCGGCCCGTGCGCCCGAGGTCGGCCTCGGCGCTCAGCAGGGCGTGACCGACCGGCTCCTCGTGCGAGATCTCCGCGGGGGGCACCGCGCCGGCCAGCCACTCCACCTGCGGCGGATGCTCGCGCAGCCACGGGTCGGCGCGGCCGCCGCGTGCGATCCACTCCTCGAACTCCCGCTTCACGCTCGCGCCGGAGTCGCCCGCCGGGTCGGTCGCGTCCGGGAGGTACTCGACGTGACAGTCGAGCCGGCGCTCGCCGGATGGCTGACCATCCACTGGCCGCCGTCGATGATCGTCGGCACGATCGGCCCGGGCGCAGAGGTGGGGATGTCGAGGCCGCAGCGCCACTCCTCCCGCAGCCGGCGAATCGCCTCGATCAGGTAAGCGGTCTTCTCGATTGCGTTGACGGCGCCGCCTGTCGTCCAGATGCTCGTGCGGGAAGCCGGCGTGACCGGCGCGTCCCTCCACGGTGATCTCGGCATCAGCGAGCCGCGCGTGCCGAGCCACGCCGTCACGCCGCGTGGGCTCCGGCACGATCGCCGCCGTCGGCGCCGACGCCGTGCGTGCCGACGGCCAGCGCGCCCGCGCCGGTCGACTCCTCGTCGGTCACCGTGTTGACGATCAGGTCGCCGCGCAGCGGAACGCCCTGCTCGGCCAGCACCTCGGTCGCGAAGCACCATGCCGCCACTCCGCCCTTCATGTCGCAGGCGCCGCGGCCGTAGAGCCGCGCCGTCGCGGATCCGGCCGCGAAGCGGATCGACCGACCACGCCTCGCGCGGCTCGGGCGCCGACCACGTCGATGTGGCCGTTGAGGAGCAGCGTCTGCGCCCGCCGCCCGGCCCCGGCGACGCGCGCTACGAGCTGCGGGCGGCCGCGCGAAGTGAGTAGCCGTCCGGGAGCCGTAGCGGATGGCCGGCCAGAGCGCGGACGTCGGGCTCCCACGCGGACCTGCAGGCCGGCTCGCGCGGCCGCCGGCGACCCAGAAAGCGCTGCAGCGCCGCCTCCTCGCGTGGCTCGGTGACCCGGGGTCCGGGTCACGGGTGTCGAAGGCGACCAGCGCGCGGAGCAAGTCCACGAGCTCCGTCGCGCCGGCGGCTACGATCTTCGACCACCTCGCGCTCGAGTTCGGTCAGACGCCATTGGCGCCTCAGGCAGATCGGCCTGCCGGCCAGGGCCGGCACGGGATCCGCGCCGCTCCCGGCGAGACGGAAGGCTCGGCCAGCTCGCTGTCCAGGCCGCGCCGGCCGACGGCCCGCCGGCCTGGATCACGAGCCAGATGCGCTCCTCGTCGAGCAGCAGCTCGGGGTCGGCGAGCGGGTCGCCGTCGACCACCACCAGGTCGGCCACCCGTCCCGGGACGATCGAGCCGATGTGATCGGCCAGGCCGCACGCCGCCGCGCTCCCGGCCGTGCCGGCGACGATCGCCTGCATCGGCGTGAGCCCGGCGCGCCACATGCGCACCAGCTCGAGCGCGCTCTGGCCGTGCGGCTGCGAGTCGAAGCCCATGGCCAGCCGGACGCCGGCCGCCGAGCGCCGCCTCGACCGTGCGGTGGGCCTCGTCGCGCTGGCGCTCGGCCAGCTCGACCAGCCGGCGGCGCCCAGCGGTCGTCGCGGTTCTCGGCGACGTGGAAGAAGCACGACAGCGTGGGAACGAGAACGCGCTCCGAGCGCGCGAGCTCCTCGAGCAGCTCGGGGGCGCGGTGGAGCTCCAGGCCGTGCTCGATCGTGTCGACGCCCTCCTCGATCGCCAGCCGGGTCCCGTCCAGCCCTTCGCAGTGGGCGGCCACGCGATAGCCCATGCGATGCGCTTCCTCCACCACCGTCGCCATCTCCGCCCGCGTCATCTGCAGCGGCGAGCTGTTCTCGAGCTCGCAGGAGCGCGCGCCGGTGGTCATGATCTTGATGAAGTCGGCGCCGCGGCGAAACTGCTCGCGGGTCGCCTTGCGCATCTCGTCCGGGCCGTCGGCCTCGCGGTACATCCCCGACGAACTGGCGGCCCCCGGCCGAGGTGGCGGACACGATCCGCCCGCAGGCCAGGATGCGCGGGCCGGGAATCGCGCCGAGGCGCACGGCCTGGCGCGCGTGCAGCAGGTTGTCGCCGAAGGCGCCGACGTCGCGGACGGTCGTGATCCCCATCCGCAGCATCCGCCGCAGCCCGCCGGCGACGAGGTGGTGCCTGCACCTCGGGCGCGATCGGCTCCTGGCCCTTGCGCGCGCGCGGCATGTCGAACGCGGTGACGTGGACGTGGGCGTCCACCAGGCCCGGCATGAGCGTCCTGCCCTGTAGGTCGACCTCGAAGGCGCCCTCGGGGACGGGCGTCGCTCTCGTCGCCTATGGCGACGATCCGGCCGTCCTCGACGATCACGGTGGCGTCGATCGACGGCGCGCGCCCGTGCCGTCGATCACCCGGGCGGAGCTGAGATGGAGGCGCGGCGCCGTCACGGAGCGCCCGCCAGCTCCGGATCGAGAATCGCCACCGTACGCGCTCCCTCGCCTCGACGCAGGCGCCCGAAGGCGGCTTCGATCCCGTCGAGGTCGGTGAGATCGCTGACCACGTCCGCCACCGGGAAGCGCCCGTCGGCCACGAGCCGCGCGAGCAGTTGAAGCTCCTCGGCCGCGTTCGCGGAGCCGTAATAGCAGCCCTTCAGGCCCTTCTCCAGGAGGAACTCGAGAGCAGGCAGCGACACCTCGGCCCCGAGCGGCGAGAGGCCGACGACGATCGCCGTTGCGCCCGGCCGCAGCACGTCCCACGCCAGCCGGATCGTGGCGGGCGTGCCGATCGCCTCGAAGGCGTGGTCCACGCCGCCGGGCGCCAGGGCCAGCACGCCGCGACCGGGTCCCCGTCCGACGCGTCGACCGCGTGCGTGGCGCCGCGGGCCAGCGCCAGCTCGCGCTTGCCCGGGTCGCGCTCGACGGCGATGATCGTGCCCGCCTCCACCAGCTTCGCGGCGGCCACGATCTGCAGGCCGATCCCGCCGCAGCCGATCACGCACACGCTCTCCCCGGGCGCGACGCGTGCGGCGTTGCGCACCGCGCCCACCCCGGTCACGACACCGCAGCCCAGCAGGGCGGACTGCCAGAGCGGGAGCTCGGCGGAAGCGCCACCGCCGCCGCGGCTGGGACCACGCAGCGCTCGGCGAAGCAGGAGACGAAGAGGAAGTGCTTCAGCTCCTCGCCGTCAGAGAGGCTCAGACGCGTCGTGCCGTCGAGCAGCGTCCCGGTCAGGGAGTGGGCCGCCGCCGTCTCGCACAGATTGGGGCGCCCGGCCCGGCACGCCCGGCACGCCCGGCACGCGGGGACGAAGCAGAAAGCGACGCGATCGCCCGGCACCACGTGGTCCACACCGGCCCCGACGGCCTCGACGACCCCGGCGCCCTCGTGACCGAGGACGATCGGGAAGCGCCGTCTGCCGAGGTGGCCGTCAGCCAGGTGCAGGTCCGAGTGGCAGACGCCGGCCGCGGCCACGCGCACCAGAACCTCGCCGGCGCGTGGAGGCTCCAACAGCACCTGCTCGACGGCGAGCGGCACCCCCGGCTCGTGCGCAACTGCGGCCCTGACGCGCATCATCCGACCCGGTAGTCCTCGAGCGCATCGAGGTCGGGAACGACTCCGAGCCCGGGACCGGGCGGCGGGGCGATCGTGCCGTCGGCCGCGATCTCCAGAGGCGCGGGCAGCAGCCAGTCGCGACGATCGGCCGTCCACGCCGGCGGATCGAGCGGCACCTCGACGTAGGGGCAGGTGGAGACAGCCAGGGCGATGTGCAGATTGGCGACCAGGCCGAGGCCGTTCGACCAGGTGTGCGGGGAGAAGGCCCGGCCGTACAGGTCGGCCAGGGCGGCGATCCGCCGGCAGCCGCCGAACCCGCCCGCCAGTACGGCGTCGGGTTGAACGACGTCCACGCCGCCGCGCACGATCAGGTCGCGGGCCTCGAACCCCCCGCGCACCATCTCGCCGGCGGCGATCCGCAGCGAGGTGCGCCGGCGCAGCGCCGCGTAGCCATCGATGTCGTCGGTGCGAAGCGGCTCCTCCAGCCAGTAGACGCCGAGCGACTCGAGCGACCGTGCGCACTGGCTCGCCGTGGCGACATCCCAGCGCGGCTCGCGATCACCCGCCGACCGCCATCCCTGATTCGCATCGACCATGAGCTCCACGTCCGCTCCCACCGCGTCGCGGACCTGCTCCACGAGCTCGACGCCACGCCGCCAGTCGTCATGGCCAAAGCGCAGCTTGACCGCTTTCACACCCCGTCCGCGAAGGTCGACCACCCGGCGCGTGCGCTCGTCCGAGTCGACCGGCTCGCCGCTCGAGGCGTAGGCGAGCAACCGCTCCGAGCGCCCACCCAGAAGGCGCCAAAGGGGCACGTCGAGGGCTCGCGCGGCGAGGTCCCAGACCGCGACCTCGGCGGTCCATGGGCGTCCGCCGTGGACGTCTACGGACTCGCACAACTCGCGCACCACCTCGGTGCGCAGCGGGTCGACTCCCACCAGCAGCCGCTCGACCAGGTCCGCGTCGAGCAGGTGGTCCCCGCTGGCGTAGCCGGTCAGCCCGTCGTCGGACGAGACCATGACGAGGCTGGCCTCCTGCGTCGCGCGCGGAAGCGGATCCCACGTCACCCGGAGGGGCGGATCGAGCGGGAACGAATAGCGGCGGACCTCGACGCGCGCGATCTCCACCGTCAATCACCCGAATAGAAGTCGTTCGTCGCCTCTTCGCGCTGCTCGGCGAGCGCTCGCACGGCCTCGGCGGAGGGCGGCTCGAGCGCGTCCGCGATCGCGTTGCGCGTTGCCTCCCGGTTGGCCCTCCGCACCGCCGTCTCGTCCCGTGCGTCGGGATCCACCCAGACGGCCACCAGCACGAGAACATCGCCGGCCTCCTCGGCGTCGAGCAGACCGTCCGCCACCGCGTCGAGCACGCCCTGCGCGATGCCCAGCTGGGCGGCCCCCCAGGTCATTTGCCGCAGCCGGTCGTCGTCGAGTGTGACCTTGTTGACCACGATCGTCGCCGGGCGGACCGGAGTGCCGGCGCCCTTGAGACAGGCGAGGATCGGCAGGTGCCCCGGCCGTGGACTGGCCAGCACGGCGGCCGCCGCCGCGGCGGTGGGTGAGCCGCGCCGGGCGAGCACCAGGTTGATGTGGCTGCCGTTGGGCACCTCACCCGACCAGGCCTCCCCGATCGCTCCGTCGAGCCGGTCGCTCACGCCGCCGGCCCGTTCAGGTCCAGCACGGTGCGCAGCGCCGTGGCGCCGCGGAGCTCGTCGAAAGCCTCCTCGACCGCCTCGAGGGGCACGCGGGCCGAGATCAAGCGGTCGAGTGGCAATCGTCCACGCAGGTAGAGGTCGAGCAGCGCCGGGAAGTCGCGGTCGGGCCGAGCCGAGCCGTAGAGGGATCCGAGCACCCGGCGCTCCGAGCGGGGGATGAGCTGGGCCGGCAGCGAAAGCACCGCATCGGCGTGCGGGATTCCGATCAGCACCGCCGCGCCGTGTGGGCGGGTGGAGTGAAACGCGGCCAGGCCTGCCTCGGTACGCCCGGTGGCCTCGATTGCGTAGTCGACGCCGCCGCCGCTCGCCGCCTGGACGCGCTCCGCGGTCGCTTCAGGGCCGTCGCTCCAGCGGACGGCGTCGGTGGCCCCCAGCGACAGCGCCAGCTCCAGCTTGTTGTCGTCGAGATCAACCGCCACGATCGGGGCCGCGCCCACCGCGGCGGCTCCCAGGATCGCACTCATCCCCACTCCCCCGCAGCCGATAACGCACACACGCTCGCCGGGCCGCACGCCGGCGGTGCGCCAGACGGCGCCGGTGCCTGTGGTGACGGCACATCCGACGAGCGCGGCGATGTCGAACGGGACGTCCGGCCGGATCGGGATGCAGCAGCGCTCGGGCACTACGGCGCGCTCGGCGAAGGAGGACAGAAAGCAGTAGTGAAAGACGGGCTCGCCCTCACGCGAGAGCCGCGACGTGCCGTCGAGGAGGCCGCCGGCCATCATGCCCGCCCAGGCGGTCTCGCACAGGTGGGGCAGCTCGCGCAAGCACTCGGAGCAACGGCCGCAGGCCGGCAGCCACGAGAGCACCACGCGAGTCCCGGGCGCGAGCGCGACTCCGGGACCGACCGCCTCGACCACGCCCGCCCCCTCGTGGCCGAGCACCGCCGGGCAAGGCGTCTCCGCGGTGCCGTCGATCGCGTTCAGGTCGGAGTGGCAGACGCCGCTCGCTTGCAGGCGCACCAGCACCTCATCCGCCCGCGGCTGCTCGAGCTCCAACTCGGTCACCTCGAGCGGCGCCCCCACCCGCTCGAGAACCGCGGCGCGCAGCTTCAGCTCTTGTCCTCGGAGGGGTCCGGGGCCGGCTTGTTGCTGACCCGCAGGACGCGCTGCTCACCCTCCCCCGTGGGTCGCTGCTCATCCCCGTCCTCGCGCTCGGGGGGCGCCGTCTTCTGCAGCTCGCGCAGCTCCTCCACCGAGTAGTGACAGCGCCAGAAGTGCCCGGGCTCGACCTCCTTGAGCTCCGGTTCCTGCTCGTGGCAGATGTCGCCGATGTAGCGCGGGCAGCGGGTGTGGAACACGCAGCCCGAGGGCGGATCGGCGTGGCTCGGGATCTCGCCGCGCAGCTTGATGCGCGGCCGCTCGCTCCCCTCCTCCTCCGGCACGGTCGACAGCAGCGCCTCGGTGTAGGGGTGGTGAGGCGAGGAGTAGACGGTCTCGGCGCCACCCAGCTCCATCAGGCGACCGAGGTACAGCACGGCGATGCGATCCGAGAGGTAGCGCACCACGCCCAGGTCGTGCGAGATGAACAGGTAGGCGGTGTCTTCCTCGACCTGCAGCTCGGCGAGCAGGTTGAGGATCGCCGCCTGCACCGACACGTCGAGCGCGGAGGTCGGCTCGTCGCAGACCACCACCTTGGGGTCGCCGGCGAACGCGCGCGCGATCGCTGCGCGCTGCTTGAGGCCGCCGGAGAGCTGGGATGGCTTGGCGCGGATGAGGCGCGTGTCGAAGCGCACGGAGTGGGCGAGGTCACGCAACCGCGTGTCCATCTCCTCTCGCTTACCTCCGACGAGCATGTGCAGCGCCCGCGCGATGATGCGCTGGATCGTGAAGCGCCGGTTGAGCGCCGCGTCGGGATTCTGGAAGACGATCTGGACCGCGCGTACCTGCTCGCGGTCGCGCTTGTGGATCTCGGGCTCGACCGGCGTCCCCTCGAGCTCGACCACAGAGCCCTCGTCGGCCGGGGTGAGGCCCAGCAGCAGGCGCGCCAGCGTCGTCTTGCCGCTGCCGGACTCACCCACCAGCCCGAGCGTCTCGCCCGGGGCCAGGTTGAACGTGATGTCCTCCACCGCGCGCACCTCGTGGCCGTCCTGGTGAAAGGTCTTGCGGACGTTGCGCGTGCTGATCACGGGAATTCCGTTGCCCTGGTCCTTGCGCTCGGCGACGACGGCTTCGGGCGCCGTGTCGCGTGGGAGCGACTGGGCCTTCTCGTGGAAGTGACAGCGGCTCGCGTGCCCGCCGCCGAGGTCGAAGAGATCCGGCTCTTCGCGGCGGCAGATGTCCTGGGCGAGCGCGCAGCGGTCGGTGTACACGCAGCCCTGCAGCTCGGCCCCGAGGCCCGGCAGAAAGCCTGGGATGGTGTCGAGCTTGCCCTGGTCCTTGCGCGCGCCGGCGCGCGGGATGCAGCGAAGCAGCCCGACGGTATAGGGGTGCCTGGGGTTATGGAACACCTCCTCCGCCGACCCCTGCTCGACCACGCGCCCGGCGTAGAGCACACCGACGCGATCGCACATTCGGAGGATCACGTCGAGGTTGTGGCTGATGAAGAGCACGCTCGACCCGAATTCCTCACGCAGGGCGGCGACCAGGTCGAGCACCTCGGCCTCGACCGTCGCGTCGAGCCCGGTGGTGGGCTCGTCGAGGATCAGCAGGGTGGGGTCCTTGGCCAGCGCCATGGCGATCACCACGCGCTGGTTCATGCCGCCCGAGAGCTGGTGCGGGTAGCGGCCCATGACCCGCGTCGGGTCGGAGATCTGCACCTTCTCGAGCATCTCCCGCGCCCGATCGCCGGCCTCGTCGTCGCCCACCCCCTGCAGCGTGTACACCTCGGCCACCTGGTCGCCGATGTGAATCGTGGGGTTCAGCGCCGAGGTCGGGTTCTGGTAGACCATCGAGACTCGGCGGGCTCGGAGCTCGCGCACGTCGCGCTCGCTCATGGCCAGCAGGTCCTCGCCCGCCACGCGAATGCCGCCCTTGCTCACGCGCCCGTTGCGCGGCAGGTAGCGCAGGGCGGCGAAGGCGGCCGTGGACTTGCCGCAGCCGGACTCCCCGACCAGACCGTAGGACTCGCCTTCGGCGATGTGGAGGCTGATCCCGCGCAGGACTCGCTTCCAGTTGCCGCGGACGCGGTACTCGACCTCGACGTCCTCGAGCTCGAGCGCGTGTGCAGTTGCCACTGGCGCGCTGGTCATCGCTCGAACGCTCCGGCGATCCCGTCGGCGAGCAGGTTGACGCCCACCACGAGGATGGCGATGGCGAGTGCCGGGAATAGCACCGGCCACCAGTAGCCGCCGCTGATCAGCCCGTAGTGCTCGTACACCTGGACCCCCCAGTCCGGCGACGGCGGCTGGATGCCGAAGCCCAGGAAGCTGAGCGTGGCCACGGTGAAGATGGCATAGCCGAGACGGACGGTGAACTCGACCATCACCGGTCCCATCACGTTCGGCAGGATCTCCGCGAACAGGATGTAGGGCGTCCTCTCGTTGCGCAGCTGGGCCGCGGCCACGTACTCCATCTCGCGCTCCTGCAGCACGGCCGCCCGGACGGTGCGGGCGATGATCGGCGCGAACACCAGGCCGATCACGATGATCAGCGTCAACTTCGAGGGCCCCAGGGCGATGATCGCCAGGATCCCGATGATCACCACCGGGAGGGCGAGGATCGCATCGATGAAGCGGCTCAAAGTGTCGTCGACCGGTCCGCGGAAGTAGCCGGTCACCAGGCCGAGCGCGGTGCCGAGCACCGTGCCGAGCAGCGTTGCGGCCGGCGCGACGATGAGAATGTCGCGCGCGCCGACGATCACCCGCGAGAGCACGTCGCGTCCCACGCGGTCGGTACCGAACAAGTGCTCGCCGCTGGGGGCGGCGAGGTCGTCGATCGGGTCGGTGGCGAAGGGGTCGTCGGGCGCCAGCGCCTCGCCGAAGATCGCGAAGATCACGAAGATGCCCACGATCACCGCGCCCGCGATGAACGTCTTGGAGCGCAGGAGAAGCCGCAGCCGCTCCCTCTGGGCAGTCCGCTCGGCCGACGGCCGGGGGAGCGGCGGCGGGCGTTGCGGGGGCGACGTCCGCTCCAGATGCTGATGTGCTCATTGCTCGCTCCCTAGGCGCACGCGTGGGTTGAGGACCGAGTAGGCGATGTCGGCGCAGAGCGTCGCCACGAGGTAGACGACGCCGACGATCAGGACGCCGCTCTGAAGCATCGGGAAGTCCTTCTCCTGCGCGGCCTCGAGCAATGCCTGCCCGAGGCCGTTGTAGTTGAAGATCAACTCGATCACCACCAGGCCTCCGATCAGGTAGCCGAGCTGCGTCGCCACCACCGCGATCGTCGGCAGCAGCGAGTTGCGCAGCACGTGGCGGCGTACGACCGTCCGCTGCGGCAGGCCCTTGATCACCGCCGTGCGGGTGTAGTCGGCGTCGAGCGACTCGATGGTCCCCGCCCTCGCCATGCGGGCGATGTAGCCGAACAGAACGAACACGAGACACAGTGCGGGCAGGATCAGGTACCAGAGCTGGTCGAAGAAGCCGGACCCCGGAGGGGCGGTGGCGGTGGAGGGAAAGAGGCCGAGCGTGAGGGCGAAGATGATGATCAGGAGAACGGCCCACACGAAGTCAGGCACCGCGGTGGCCGAGAGGCCCCCGACCGAGACGAACCGGTCGCGGAAGCTGCCCTCCTTGAGCGCCGCCCATACGCCGCCGGCGATGGCAAGGGGGACGACGATGATGAACGCAAGAAGCGCGAGCTTGGCCGAGTTGACCAGCGCCGGGCCGATCACGTCCTCCACCGGCTGCCGGAAGGCCCGCGAGTCGCCCAGGTCGCCGGTGAACACGCCGCTGATCCAGTCCCAGTACTGAACCGGGAGCGGGTCGTTGGCGCCCAGCTCCTCGTTGAGGGCGTCGACCGACTTCTGAGCGGCGAACGGCCCGAGGATGGCTCGGCCGACGTCACCCGGAAGCACCTGCGCGCACGCGAACACGATGATGCTGAGGATCAGCAGCGTGACGATGCTCAACAGGACACGCCTGAGGATGAAGCGTCCCACTACGTGAGCCCCGCGCGGCTGACGTCGGTGTGCCCCATGGCGTTCGTCTCGACGCCGGCCACGTAGTCCTTGGCGCCCGACAGGAAGTAGTAGAAGTAGGTGAACATGATCGGCACCTCGTCCAGCAGCAGCTCCTGGATCTGCTTGGCCGACCGGCGCTGCTCGTCGAGGTCGAGCGACGCGACGTAGTCCTCGACCAGCTTGTCGTAGCGCTTGTTCTTGAAGTGGGCGCCGTTCCAGGTGCCGTCGCTCTTCAGCGGCGCTCCGAGCACCACGTTGGGCACGCCGCGGTGGCCGTACTCGGTGATCCCCATCGTGGAGTCGAGCCAGGGCGATTGACCGTAGACCGCCTTGCCGAAGTAGGTGGCCTGGTCGGTGATGTTGAGGGCGATGCGGATGCCGGCCTCCCGCACGTCCTGCTGGATGAGCTGGGCGAGGTCGGGCATCTCGAAACCCTGCCAGCCGGACAGCGGCACGCTGAAGCCCTGCTCCTTGCCGGCCGCGGCCAGACAGCTCCTTCGCCTTGGCCACGTCCTGCTGGCGCTGCTCGACCTCCGCAGTCGAACGGTAGATCGGTGCGAAGGGGCTGTCGTTGCCGTAGTCGGCCTTCGTGTCCAGCAGGCCGTCGACCAGGGCGCGCCGGTCGACCAGCAGGGCCATCGCCTGACGCACGCGCTTGTCCCTGAAACGGCTCCTTGTCGGTCCGAAGGTGGACCTGCCGGTGCGCGGCGGACTGCAGCTCCGTGGTTATCACCGTCGAGTCGGTCAGCAGCGCCTTGCCGCCCGAGACCGAGAACTGCACCACCACGTCCACCTCGTTGCCCTGGAAGCCGAGCACGAGGCTCTGCTCGTTCGTGTAGAACACGACCTCTTGGCGCTCGGCCAGGGCCCTGCGGCCGGGCGCCCAGTAGTCGCGGTAGGGCACCAGCGTGATGCCGACCCCCTGCTCGAAGCGGTCGAGCTTCCAGGGACCGGTGCCGATGAACGTCTTTTCCCAGTCGCCGTCGTAGTCCTTGGGCAGGATGATCGTGTTGTAGTTGTCGGAGCTCGTGAGGTAGGGGAAGTTGCCGTTCGGCGCGTCGAGTTGGAACTCCACGGTCGAGGCGTCCACCGCCTTCGCGCCGCCCTTCGACAGCACCCCGGTGAACGCCGACAGCGCGTTCGAGCCGTTGTCGGGGTCGGCGAGACGGTCGAAGGTGCTCGCCACGTCCTCGGCGTCCATCACCTTGCCGTCGTGGAACTTCACGCCCTTGCGCAGCTTGAAGGTCCACACGCTGCCGTCCGCGTTCGGCTTCCAGCTCTCCGCTAGCCGCGGCTCGGGGTTGAGCTTGCGATCGGACCAGATCAGGTACTCGCCGGTCTGGCTGAGTATGGTGAGGCCGGCCTGGCTGTTGACCGTGACCGGGTCGACCGCCCCCGGCGGCTCCTGCTGACCGACGCGGAGGGTGCCGCCCTGCTTGGGCTTGGCGGTCTGCGGCTTGTCCTTCTCCTCGAGATCCTCCGTGCTGCACCCCGCACGCCGACGCGATGAACCCGAGCGTGGGGATCGACATGCCGACGATGGCGCCGCGGCGGACGAACTCGCGCCGGTCGATCTTGCGGGCGCGGAGCTCGTCGATCAGGTGGTTCTCGAGCTCGGTACTCCGGGCCCGGATCTCGTCGACCCGCTGTTGGTTTGGGTCCATTCCCGCTCCTCTGGCGGCAGCCTACCCCAAACCTGTCGGGGCCTATCGCGAAGGGGCGGCCCGCCCGGCGGCCAGCAGCTCGCGCGATCGGATGAGCGCGCGCGCCCGTTCGGCGTCGGGCGCCAGCGACCGGTCGCAGTCCACGGCCTCGATGTGGGCGACCACCGTTTCCATCACCGCGGAGAGCGCCGGCGAGAGCGTGCGGGAGCTCAGCTCGCGAGCTTGGCGCAAGCGCCACAAGCTCGTAGGCGAGCGCGAGCTCGAGGTTGTCGAGCAGCCGCCCCAGCTTGTCGGCCGCGAGCGCGGTGAACGCCTGGAAGTCCTCCTGCCCCGCGGAGGTGTCGCCGGCGTGCACCGACGCCGGGGCAGCCAGCATCCGGTTCTCGGCCGATAGCCCGACGACCGCCTTGTGGAGCGCGACTAGGCCGCACTCGCCGCGCTCGGGATGGGGCGAGAGCTGCTCCGGCAGCCCCGAGAACCGGCTGTCGAGCAGCCGGTGCAGCCGCTTCTCCGCGAGTGCCGCCACCTGGGCGAGAGCAATCGCGAGGGCGTCGAGGGCAAGCGACAACGCCTGGGAGTGGAAGTTGCCGCTCGGGTAGAAGCCCTCCGGCTCCTCGCCCTCGGCGGCAAGGTAGAGCGGGCTGTCGGTGACGGCGCGCAGCTCGCGGCGCGACCTGCGCGTGCAGGTGGTCGAGCTGGTCGTGCGCGGCGCCGTGCACCTGGGGAAGCACACGCAGCGACACCGGCGCCTGCGGCCCCTCGACCGGCGGCTCGCCCGCGGCGAGCTCGGCCAGGCGGGCATGCACGCGCCCCTGGCCGGGGTCGCCCTTGAGCCGCCCGATGCGCGCCGAGTAGGGTCGCCCCGGCGCCCCGACGAGCGCGGCGGCGATCGCACCGAGCAGCGTGGCCTGCTCGAGGAGCAGCTCCGCGCGGTCCGCCAGCGAGACCGCCAGCGCGGGCGCCAGCGGGGCGCCGTTGACCAGCGCCAGGCCCTCCTTGAGCTGGAGCTCGTAGGGCGCAGCGCCGTGGCGGGCGAGCGCCGTCGCGGCCGCCACGCGCTCGCCCGCCACGAGCACCTCGCCCTCGCCGATGAAGGTCTGGAACAGGTGGCAGAGCGGGATCGTCTCGCCCGCCGTGCCCGGCCGGCTGGCCGGGACCACCGGATACCAGCCGTCGTTGAGGCGGTCGGCGATGAAACGGCACAGAGCCGGTGTCACGCCCGCGTGACCGCTGAGAAAGCCGGTCAGGCGCAGCAGCATCGCGCCACGCACCACCTCCTCGGGCAGCGGCTCTCCCACGGCCGCGGCGCGGCCGACGAGGATCGAGCGCTGCAGGGCGAGCCGGTCGTCGGCGGCGATCGACCGGGCGGCGAGGTAACCCAGGCCGGTGGTGACCCCGTAGGCGGAGACGCCACCCGCGAGCATGCGCTCCATCGCACTCCGGCGGTCCTGTACGTGGCGCTCCAGCCCAGCGGCCAGCTCCAGCGGCTCGTGCTCACGGACGATGCGGCGGTACTCGTCGAGGTCGAGCTGGTCGTACCGCTCGAGGACGATCACCGCCTCAACGGTAGTGCAGCACCGTGCCCACCCCGCGCTTCGACGGCGCGCCGGTGCAGCAGGTCGCCCACGGCCAGGTCGGTCGTCGCCAGGCCGCGGTGCCAGAACAGGATGCGCTCGTCGTCGTGCTCGCGTCCTGCTGAGCTTCCCCGCGACGATCTGCCCGAGCTCGCCGTGCAGGTTCGCCTCGCTCAGCAGGCCGCGCTCGACGTGCGGGCGCAGGGAGCCGAAGCGGCCCTGCCGGCACTGCTGCCAGTCGTCGACGACGATCTTGTCCATCGCGGCGGTGAGCGAGAGCTCGACGGCGCTCATCGTGCCGTAGGGCACGACCAGGGCCCCGGGCCCGATCCACTCCGTGCGCAGGATCGGCGCGGGCTCGATGAGCCGGGTGGCCTCGACCACGATGTCCGCCCCGCGCACCGCCTCCTCGATCGAGTCCACCACGCGCACCGACTTGCCGAGCGACTGCTCCAGCGCCGCCCCGAAGGCCTCGCGCGACTCCGGGCGCCGGCTCGTCACGCGGATCTCGTCGAAGGAGAACTCGGCATCCAGCATGGTCACGTTGGAGAAGGCCGTGCCCCGCGCGCCGATGTGCCCGAGCACCTTGGCGCTCGCGCCGGGCGAGATGGCGCGCGCCGATGGCGGTGACGGCCCCCGTGCGCCGCTCGGTGATCTCGGTGGCGTCCACGATCGCGAGCGGGACGCCGGTTCGCGGGTCGTACAGGGTCAGGAGCGCGAGCTCCGAGGGCAGGCCCAGCCGATAGTTGTCCGCGTAGTCGCCGACGACCTTCACGCCCGGCCACGCCGAGCGGCCGCACGTACGAGCGCAGCAGATTGAAATGACCGTGGAACTCGGGGTCCGGAACGAGGTGCTCGCGCGGCTCGAGCACCACCTCGCCCTCTCCCTGGGCGCGCAGGGCGGCCTCGACGGAGGCGAGCACGTCGGCCGGCGAGAGCGACAGCTCTTGCGACGTCGCTCCCCGAGAGAAAGCGGATCTCGAGACCGGCGTCAGTCACGCGGGCGCTCGAGAGCTCGCTCGATTGCGCCGGCCGCCTCGCGCACCGCCTGGCTCAGGCGGTCGGTCTCCGGGCCGAGTCGATCGGTGGGCCCCGCGAGCGTGAGACCGGCGATCGGACGGCCACCCGTTGCCTGCACGGGTGCGGCTACGCCGCTCATGCCGCGGTCCAGCTCGCCGTGGGTGACCGCCACGCCGCGCCGGCGCACCTCCGCGAGGTCACGGCGCAGGCCCTCCAGCTCGACGGTCTGCCCGGCCGCGGTCACCGGGTGGTCGAGCCCGGCGAACACTCGCTCCGCCGAGCGCGGCGGCAGAAAGGCGAGCAGAACCTTGCCGGACGCGCCCAGGTACATCGGAGCGACGCGCCAGCGCCCAAGTGAGAGCCGCACCGTTCGCGGAGGCTCGACCGAATCGATCCCGATCGCGAACGGCCCGGCCGGGCGCGGTGAGCAACACCGTCTCGTCGTGCTCGTGCGCCAGCTCGCGCATGATGCCCCGCGCGGGCTCGACCAGCGACAGCGCCAGGCGATCCTCGATCCGCCGCGCCAGCTCGAGCATGCGAAGCCCGAGCGCGAGTCCGCCGTCGTCGCGCTCGATGAGCCCGTGGCCCTCGAGCCCGTCGACCAGTCGATAGGCCGTGCTCGGCGGGAGGTCGGCCCTCCGGGCGAGCTCGGCCAGCGGCAGCGGGCCGGCCGCATCGCCAAGCTCGAACAACATGGCGAGCGAGCGGTCCAGCACGCGCGTGCCGCGGTCGGCTCGCGCGCTCATGGCGCCTCGGATCCGCCGCCGTTCTCGGGGTTCGCGACGCCGGGCCCCTCGTGCGCCTCCAGCGGTTCGCGCTCGCCGGCGTCGGCGGCCACCCGGGCCGCCAGCTCACCGTTCGCGATCCGCTCGACCAGCCGGGCGATGTCCGGCTCCCAAGCGGTCTCGTCGACCAGGCGCGGGACACACTCGCGCACGCACTCGTAGGCCACCCGCGTGCCCTCCCCGAGCGGCCCACAGCGGCGCAGGTCGATCGCCTGCGCGGCGCAGATGAGCTCGTGGGCCACCATCCGGTGCCCCAGGGAGACCAGCTCCGAGGTCTTGCGCACCGACAGCGGCGCCATGCTCGCGTGGTCTTCCACTCCTTCCGCGAGCTGAGCCCCGTGTGCGAGCGACACCGGATTCGCCAGATGGCTGGCCTCGGCGGCCAGCGCCGCACACCAGCGGCCCAGCGGACGCAGGCCGCCGGTCGGCCCATCCCGCGGCGCGAGCCCGGTCGGGAGCCCGCTGAAGGCGTTCCAGAGCAGCTTCTGGACGCGCTCATCGGCCACCTTGTGGGCGCTCGCCAGGCCCAGCCGCAGCAGGTCGAAGGCGATCGCCAGGGCGACGACGTCGAAGTTGCCGACCGAGATGATGGCCTCGTCCTCCACCACCACGAGCGGGTTGTCGCTGGCCGAGTTGAGCTCCACGTCCATCTCGCCGCGGGTGAACGAGAGGGCGTCGTTGAGCGCCCCGTGCGTCTGCGCGACGCAGCGAAACGAGAGCGGGTCCTGGAGATTTCGCGCCGCGCCGGGCTCCCACAGGTACGAGCCCGTCAGCAGCTCGCGCAGGCGTGCGGACGCCTTGATCTCGCCCGCGTGGGGACGCATCCGCGCGGCCGCCGGGTGAATGGGCGAGAGGTTGCCGGCGAACCCCTCCATCGAGAGCGCCGCCGCGATCTGGAAGGACTCGGTGAGATCGGCGGCGTCCACCAGCACCAGCGAGCCGTGGCCGAGGGTCACCCCGTTGGAGCTCACCAGCGCCAGAGCCTCTTTGGGTGCCGGGCTGATCGGCTCCATGCCCACCGCGGCGAGCGCCTGGTCACCGGGGAGCACCCGGCCGCCGACCTCGGCCAGACCCCGCCCGATCATCACCTTGCCGATGTCCGACATCTCCGAGAGGTCGCCCTGGCCCACCGATCCCAGCCGGCGTACGACGGGATGCACGCCCGCGTTCAGCGCCCCGACCAGGTGGAGAACGAGCTCGCGGCGCACGCCCACGCCCGCCTTGGCCATCCCGTTGGCCCGCGCGACCATCATGGCGCGCACGATGTCCGCGGCCAGCGGCTGGCCGTAGGAGCCGGTCTGATCGGCCACCGTGGCAAACGAGAAGCTCTCCAGGTCCTCCAGCGGGATCTGGTGGCGCAAGAGCGACCCGAGCCCGGTGTTCGTGCCGTAGACCGGCGTGCCGCGCGCCAGGACGCGCTCGACGACGCTGCGCGCTTGGCGCATGCGCTGCAGCGCCGCTTCGGAGACGCTCACGCGGGCGTCCTCGCGGGCCACGCTCACCACCTCCTCGACCGTCAGCGTGTCGCCCGTCAGCTGGACGACCTTCTCACTCTTCGAGACGGAGTCGGTGGTAGCTTGCATGGGAAAGGAGCATCGTATCGACAACTTCTCGACAGGTGAGAGACGCGACCTCGAGGAACTCGACCTCGTGGTGCGCGGGCGGCTCACGCTCGACGGGCGCGAGCCCGCTCCGGGACAGGTGGGCGTATCGGGCGGCCGCATCGCGGCGGTCGCCGCTCCCGAGGTGACACTGCCGGCGCTGCGCGAGCTCGACTGCGGCGACGCCCTCGTGCTGCCCGGCGTGGTGGACGTGCACGTTCACACGTCCAGCGCCGCCGAGGAGGGGATCGCCGCCTGCACGCGAGCGGCGGCCGGCGGCGGCGTGACGACGGTGGTCGACATGCCCTACGACCACGACCGCATGGTCGCGGACCCCGACGCCTTCGCCGCAAAGGCGGACGAGGTGGATCGCGAGGCCGTGATCGACGTGGCGCTCTGGGCCACCGTGCCGCCGCGAGGTCCGCTCGAGCACGTGAGCGAGCTGGTGGAGGCCGGGGCCTGCTCCTTCAAGCTCTCGACCTTCGACACCGATCCCCGGCGCTTCCCGCGCGTGCCGGACGACCAGCTGCTCGCCGCGCTGGAGGCCATCGCCCGGGCCGGAGGGCTGGCCGGGGTTCACTCCGAGAACGACGAGATCGTGCGCGCCCGGATCGGCGCGTTGCGCGCCGCCGGCCGCCGCGACGCGCCGGCCCACGCCGAGTCCCGTCCGGCGGTGGCCGAGACCGAGGCCATCGCGCGCTGTCTGGAGCTGGCCCGCGCGGCAGGGGCTCGCCTGCATCTGTGCCACGTGACGGTGGAGCGCGGAGTGGAGCTGGCGCGCCGCGCCCGAGCCGACGGCGTCGACGTGAGCGTGGAGACCTGCCCGCACTACCTGGTGCTCGACGAGGAGGAGCTGGCGCGCCGGGGCGGCCAGGCCAAGATCAATCCCCCGCTTCGGCCCCGAGCCGAGGTCGAAGCGCTCTGGCTCCGGCTGGCCGCCGGCGAGGTGGACCTCATCAGCTCCGATCACGTGGGGTGGCCCGCCGAGCGCAAGCGGGGCGACGACGTGTTCGAGCTGGCCTCGGGTGCGCCCGGGGTCGAGCTGATCCTCCCGCTGGTGCATGACGCGATGGCCGAGCGGGGCCTGCCGCTCGCCCTGCTCACGCGGTTGCTCTGCGAGGCGCCCGCCCGGCGCTTCGGCCTCTGGCCGCGGAAGGGCGCGCTGATGCCGGGAGCCGACGCGGACCTGGTCGTCTTCGATCCCGAGCGGCACTGGACCGTCGACCCGCAGGCGATGATCTCCCCGGCGGGCTGGAGCCCGTACGGCGGCCGGCGCCTGCGCGGGCGGGTGGAGCGGACGTTCGCGCGCGGCGAGGAGGTCTTCGACGGCGAGAGCGTCCTGGGAGAGCCGGGCCGCGGAGAGCACGTCACGCCCGGGCGTGGGCGGGCTGTGGAGCGCGCGCATGCTTGAGTCGACCGTGCGCCGGCCGGTACGCGCCGCCACGGGGCCCGAGCTCCGCTGCCGGGGCTGGCGCCAGGAGGTGATCCTGCGGCTGCTCGAGAACGTCCTGGAGCTCGCCGAACGTCCCGACGCTCTGGTCGTCTATGCCGCCCACGCGAAGGCGGCGCGCGACTGGGACAGTTACGGGCGGATCGTGCGGACGCTCCAGGCCATGGGCGAGGAAGACACCCTCGTGGTCCAGTCCGGGAAGCCGCAGGCGGTGCTGCGCACGGGCGAGCGCTCCCCGCTGGTTCTGATGGCCAACGGCAACCTCGTCGGCCGCTTCGCCACGCCCGAGCGCTTCTACGAGCTCGAGCAGGCGGGCATCATCACCTGGGGCGGGCTCACCGCCGGCGCCTGGCAGTACATCGGGGCCCAGGGAGTCATCCAGGGCACCTACGAGACATTCGCCGCGGTGGCCCGCGAGCACTTCGCCGGGGACCTCGCCGGACGCCTGGTGGTCAGCGCCGGGCTCGGAGGCATGAGCTCGGCCCAGCCGCTCGCGGTCGCGGCGATGCTGGGCGGCGTGCTGCTGTGCGCGGAGGTGGACCCGGACAAGCTGGAGCGCCGGCGCCGGGACGGCTACGTCGAACGGGCGACGGCCGACATCGACGAGGCGTGCGCCTGGGCGCTCGACGCGGTCGCCGCGCGCCGGTCGCTCTCGATCGGCGTGGCCGCGAACGCGGTCGACCTGCTCGAGCGGCTCGTCCGGAGCGAGATCACGCCCGATGTCGTAACCGACCTCACCGCAGCCCATGACCTGCGCTACGGATACGTGCCGGCGGGCTCCACCACATCCGGTGCCGGCGCCCTTCGCGACGACCACCCGGAGCGCCTCGAGGAGCTGGGCCGGGCGTCGGTCGTGCGGCACGTGCGAGCCATGCTCGAGCTGCGCCGCCGCGGAGCCGTCGTGTTCGACTACGGCAACAACATCCGCCCGCAGGCGGCGGAGGCCGGGCTTCCCGAGGCGCTGGAGCTCGACGTGTTCACCCAGCGCTACCTGCGGCCACTCTTCTGTCGCGGCATCGGCCCGTTTCGCTGGATCTGCGCCTCTGGCGATCCCGCCGACCAGGCCGTGCTGGACGACCTGTGCGCTGAGATGTTCGACGGCGTGGACAGGATCACCGACTGGATCGAGCTGGCGCGCCGCCACGTGCCGCCACAGGGCTTGCCCGCGCGCATCGTCTGGCTCGGACACGGCGAGCGCGCCCGGTTCGCGTGCGCCGCCAACGCCGCCGTGCGCGAGGGCCGCGTCGCCGGGCCCGTCGCCTTCACCCGCGACCACATGGACGCCGGGGCGATGACCCATCCCTACATCATCACCGAGGGAATGAAGGACGGCTCGGACGCCGTGGCCGACTGGCCGCTGCTAGACGCCCTGCTGGTGACCGCCTCGGGCGCGGACCTGGTGGCTCTGCACTCCGGCGGGGGCGGCTACGCGGGCTACTCGGCGAGCGCGGGCGTGACCGTGATCGCCGACGGGACCGATGCCGCCGAGCTGCGGCTGGAGAGAGCGCTCGAGGCCGACACCGCGCTCGGAGTGCTGAGGCACGCCGATGCGGGCTACGAGGAGGCGATCGAGTGCGCGCGAGAGTTCGGGCTCGGCCTGCCGGGGGAGCGCGATGCGTGAGCTTGACCGACACGCGGTCGATGCCGCCGTGGCCGGCGGTTCGGTGCTGGCCGCGGGAGGCGGCGGCTGGGTCCACCACGGCTATCTCGTAGGAACCACCGCGGTCGGCTACGGGTCGCCGCGGCTCGCCACGCTCGACGAGATCGCCGACGACGCCACCATCGCCACGGTGAGTGCGATCGGCGCCCCGGCGGCGCGCGACTGGGAGATGCGGCCGGGCGACTACGTGCGTGCGTTGCGGCTGTTGATCGAGGCACTCGACGAGCGGGTCGTCGGGACGATCACCGCCCAGAACGGGTCCAGCACCACCTGCAACGGCTGGGTTCAGTCGGCTGTGCTGGGCACCCTGGTGATCGACGCCGCCGGCGACGGGCGCGCGCACCCCACCGGAAAGATGGGCTCGATGGGATTGGCGGCGGACCCCGACCACCGAACGGTCCAGGCGGCGGCCGGAGGCAACCGCAGCCAAGATCGCTACCTCGAGGTCGTCACGCGGGGACCCGTGCGCCATACCGCCGAGGTGTTGCGGACCGCCGCGGTGGCCTCGGGCGGCTTCATCGCCGCCGCGCGGAACCCGCTGCCCGCGTCCTACGTTCGCGAGCACGGTGCGGTGGGCGCGATCTCGTTCGCGCTCGAGCTGGGCGAGGCGATCCTCGCCGCCGAGCCGTCGGGGCCGGAGCGCGTGATCGAGGCGATCGCGACCGCGTTGGGCGGGCGGGTCGCCGGGCGCGGCGTCGTGCGCGACAAGCGGCTGCGCACCGAGGGGGGCTTCGACATCGGCGGGCTGGAGGCGGGCGAGCTCGAGCTCGGCTTCGTGAACGAGTACATGACCGTGGAGTCGGCGGGCGAGCGGCTGGCGACCTTCCCCGACGTGATCACCACGCTGAGCGAGCGCGACGGGCGGCCGGTCTCGATCGCGGACATCGCCGAGGGCGACGAGGTCGCCGTGCTGGCCGTCGACAAGTCGCGTGTCCCGCTCGGCGCCGGGGTCAAGGAGCCGTCGGTCTATCCCGAGGTCGAGGAGATGCTCGGCAAATCGCTGACCGAGCAAGCCCTCGCCTGAGGCCGGCCGGAGTGATCGGCGCCAAGGACCTCGCCGAGCTGCTCGCCGATCTGGAGCCGATCGGGCGCTCGGAGCGCGGTACCACCCGCTTGGCTTGGAGCTCCGAGGACGAGGCCGCCGGCGCCTGGTTTGAACGAGCCGCGTCGGATTCCGGCCTCAGCACCCAGCGCGATCCAGCGGGCAACCGCTGGGCCCTGCCCGAAGCCCCGGGGCCGTGGTGGGCCGTGGCCTCGCACGTGGACAGCGTGCGGGAGGGCGGTCGCTTCGACGGCGCGCTCGGCGTCGTCTGCGGCTTCGCCATCGCCCGGTGCAGCCCGGTTCCGCTGGCGGTGATCGCCTTCGCCGACGAGGAGGGCGCGCGCTTCAACACCCCGACCTTCGGCAGCCGGGCGCTCGTGGGGACGCTCGACGTCGAGGACGTGCTGAGCCGAGTCGACGCCGACGGCGTGCCCCTGGGCGACGCGATGCGCGGCGCCGGCGTGGACCCCGGCGGGCTTGCCGGCGCGCCCGGCTGGCTCGACCGGTTGCGCGGCGTCATCGAGGTGCACATCGACCAGAGCCGCGAGGTGGCCGGGCTGGCCGTGTCCTGCGCGCCGGTCCTCGGGCTCGCCGCGCGCATGCGCGTGGAGGTGGACCTGAGCGGAGCGGCCGATCACGCCGGCACGACCCCCAGGGGCGAGCGGCGCGACGCGCTGCTCGCCGCCGCCCGTCTGATCGTGCTGGCGGACGAGCTCGCGGGACCCGAGATGGTCACCACCGCCGGACGGATCCTGGCGGAGCCCAACGCCCCCACCACCGTGGTCTCGCGCGTACGTCTGTGGCTCGATGCGCGGGCCCCGCAGCCCGAGCAGCTCGACGCCTGGTGGGAGGGCCTCGAGGTGGCGACCCGTGACCTCGAGGCCGCGACCGGCGTCGCCGTGCGCGCCTTGGTGGCCTCCCTCAACCGCGGAATCACGTTTGACGAGACGGTGCGAGGCGCCCTGAGCTCGGCCGCGACGCGGGCGGGCCCGCGAGCTCCGGAGATCGTCTGCTTCGCAGGCCACGACGCCGGCGTGGTCGCGCAGCGCCGCCCCGCGGGAATGGTGCTGATTCGCAATGCGACCGGAGTGAGTCACGCGCCCGACGAGCATGTTGATCTGGAGGACGCGGCGGCCGCGGCGCGGGTGGTTGAGGCGGCGCTGGAGGTGCTGGTGTAGTTCGCGCCCGCCCGGCGCTCCTTAGTGGAAGCCTAATCTCCGGCGGCCGAACTGCTGATATATCATGGCCCGCGGATGAGCGACGATGACGGCAGCGTTGCCGTTGAGACCGTGGAGGGGCCGCCGGAGAGCAAGTCCAACGGCGAGCCGGTAGTTCGCGCCGAGGGAGTCTGGAAGGTCTTCGGGCCACACGGCGAGCGCGTGATCGGCACCCCGGATGCCGAGCTCTCGCGGGCGGAGCTGCGCGAGAAGACCGGCAACGTCATCGCCGTCCGCGACGTCACGCTCGAGATCCAGCCCGGCGAAGTGTTCGTGGTCATGGGCCTGTCGGGGTCGGGCAAGTCCACTCTCGTCCGCACCCTGATCCGGCTGATCGAGCCCACCGCCGGCGCGATCGCGATCACCGGCCAGGACGTGATGGCGGCCGACACCGGCGAGCTGCGCGACCTGCGCCGGCACAAGGTCTCGATGGTCTTCCAGCACTTCGGGCTGCTCGCCCACCGGCGAGTGATCGACAACGTCGCCTTCGGGCTGGAGATCCAGGGCATGGACAAGTCGGAGCGCCTGGCCAAGGCCGGCGACGTCCTGCGGCTCGTCGGCCTCGAGGACGCGGCCAACCAGTTCCCCGACCAGCTGTCCGGCGGCATGCAGCAGCGCGTCGGCTTGGCGCGCGCGTTCGCGGTCGACCCGCAGCTGATGCTCTACGACGAGCCCTTCAGCGCGCTCGACCCGCTCATCCGGCGCGACATGCAGGACGAGGTCATCCGCCTTCAAGCGGAGACCGGTAAGACGATGCTGTTCATCACCCACGATCTTCCCGAGGCCCTGCGGGTGGGTGACCGCATAGCGATCATGCGCGACGGCGCGATCGTTCAACTCGGCACACCGGAGGAGCTTGTGGGCTCGCCCGCCGACGACTACGTGGCGAACTTCGTTCGCGACATCCCGCGCACACACGTGCTGACCCTGCGATGGATAATGCGTGACCCGCGGCCGGGCGAGGACAGCCGCGGCCCCGAGCTCGACGTCCAGACCAAGGTCCAGGATGCGGTGCCGCTCGTGGCCGCCACGGACGGCACGGTGCGAGCGGTCGAGAACGGCCGCACGGTCGGAGTGGTCGATCGGGAGACCGTGCTGAACGCGATGGCCGAGACGCCCGAGGCAACCGCGGGTGGCAGTAGCTAGCCGCCGGCTCGCGGCGCCCGCCTTCGCCGCGCCGACCTCGCGCTGGCGCGGTCGCCCCGCTCTGGTGGCGGGAATCCTCCTGCTGATGCTCGTGGGCTTCGCGCTCTTTCGTAACGAGCTTCCCTGGCCGACCTCCCTGACGTGGCAGGCCCTTCCCGAGCGCCTCGACAGCTTCCAGGAATGGCTCCTCGATGAGCGCACGGCCGAGAATCCCAACATCATCTTCGCGGTCTTCGACGGCTTCCGCGCGCTGGCCGACTGGCTGGTGATCGCCATAGACGACGCGTTGCTCTGGCTCACCTGGCCGGGGGTGATGGCGGCAGGCATTCTCATCGTCCTGCGCTTCGGGGGCTGGCGCCCCGCGCTCGTGGTGGCGGGCGCTCTCATCTCCTTCGCGCTCCTGGGTCTGTGGGAGGAGAGCATGCAGACGCTGGCGCTGATGTCGGCGGCGGTGACGCTCTCATTGGCCATCGGCGTGCCGTTCGGGGTGATCGCGGGGCGCAACGAGCGCTTCATGGGTGCAATCACGCCCGGGCTCGACGCGATGCAGATCGTGCCCGCCTTCGCGTACCTGATGCCCGTGGTGATCCTGTTCTCGGTCGGCCCGGCGGCGGCGGTGATCTGCACGATGATCTACGCGATCCCACCCGCGGTCAGGATCACGGCTCTCGGCATCCGCGGGGTCACCTCCGACTCCGTCGAGGCCTCGCGGGCGCTCGGCGCCACCGAGCCCCAGACGCTCTTCAAGGTCCAGTTGCCCCTGGCACGCCGGCAGGTCCTGCTGTCTGTCAACCAGACGATCATGTTCGCCCTCTCGCTGGTGGTGATCGCCGGCCTGATAGGCGGCCGCGGGCTCGGCGACGTCGTGACCAACGGCCTCTATTCCAACGCCGCGCTCGCACTGCTTGCCGGCATCGCCATCGTAATCATGGCCATCGCGCTCGACCGCTCCACGGCGGCGATCGCCGACCGAACGGATCCCACGCGCCGTCACCTGACCGAGGTCGGCAAGCGCCGCGCCCGGATCACGATGCTCGCCACCTTCGCGGGCATCGCCGCGATCGTGCTGGTGGCCAAGGCTCTCGGCGCCGACGGTGTCTACCCGGACGAGTTCGAGACCGAGAGCTTCGTCTACACGGCGACGATCGAGGACACGGTGCTGGGTTGGATCCAGGACGTGCTCGACTACGTCCAGGATCCCAGCTCGTTCATCTTCGGGATCACCGAGCCGATCGGAAACTTCATGCTCCAGCACCTGCTCGAGCCGCTGCGGGTGTTTCTCGTTGAAACGCCCTGGTTCGTGGTCCTGGCGGGTCTGACGGCGATCGCCTTCGTCCTCAGCGGAACGCGACCCGCCATCACCACGTTCGTAATGCTGGCGATCATCGGGATCATGGGCGTCTGGGAGCCGGCCATGGACACGGCCTCGCAGGTGGTGGTCGCCACAGCGCTCGCGGTGGCGGTGGGCCTGCTGATCGGAATCTGGGCCGCGGAGAGCCCCCGGGTCGATCGGCTGCTTCGTCCCGTGCTGGACACGCTGCAGACGCTGCCGCAGCTCGTCTACATCATCCCCTTCATCTACCTGATGCCGGTTTCGCGGATCCCCGGAGTGGTCGCCTCCGTGCTGTACGCGATCCCCGTCGTCATTCGGCTCGTGACCAACGGCCTGCGCAACGTTCCGCACGACGCCGTCGAGGCCGCTTCCGCCTTCGGCGCCTCGCGCCGGCAGGTGCTCGCCAAGGTGAAGGTCCCGCTTGCCCGCGACTCGATCATGCTCGGCGTCAACCAGGGCATCATCATGGTCCTGGCGGTGGTCGTGATCGGCGGGCTGGTGGGCTCGGGCGCGCTGGGGTACCAGGTCGCGCTCGGCCTTCAGCGCGGCGAGTTCGGGCTGGGGGTTGTGGCATCGCTCGCGATCCTCGCGCTGGGCATCGCGCTCGATCGAGTGACACAAGGACGGAGGAAAGTTCAACCACGATGAGGGGGTATCCAATGGGAGAGCAGATGGTCGATCCGCGCGCAGCCGGCCGAGCCGGCCGCTTGCGGCCGGCGACCACGCGTCCCCGGTTCGCGTTGGTCGCTTTGCTGGCACTCGCACTCGCGCTGCTGGTGGCCGCGTGCGGCGAGGAGAAGGAAGAGAGCAGTGGCGGGGGCGGCGGCGGCAGCGCCGCCGGCGGCAAGGACTGCGGGACGGTCGTGCTCAACGAGCAGGCCTGGGCCGGCTCGACCGCCAACACCTACATCGCCAAAGCGGTCCTCGAGGAGGAGCTCGGCTGCGAGATCGAGATCACCAAGGTCGTTGAGGCCCCGGTCTACCAAGCCATGGCCGACGGCAAGGTCGACGCCGTCCTCGAGGACTGGGACCACCCGAATGAGCACAAGAAGTACGTCGATGAGGCAAAGACCGTCATCGATGGCGGCCCGCTCGGCGTTGAGGGCCACATCGGTTGGTTCATCCCGAAGTATCTGATGGACGAGCATCCCGAGTTCAAGACCTGGGAGGGCCTGAAAGGGCAAGAGGAGCTCTTCAAGACTCCGGAGTCCGGAGACCAGGGCATGTTCCTCGGCGGCGATCCCTCCTACGTCCAGAAGGACAAGGAGCTGATCGAGGTGCTCGGGCTCAACTTCAAGCACGTGACCGCCGGCGCTGAGCCGGCGCAGATCGCGCGCTGGACCCAGCTCTACAAACAGAAGAAGCCGGTGATCTTCTACTGGTACACGCCGCAGTACCTCAACCAGGAGTACGACCTGGCCGAGGTCAAGCTGCCGCCTCTCGAGGACAATCCCGGGTGTCTGGAGAATGCGGACGCCGGCGGCGACCCCGAGAAATACAACTGTGAGTACAAGGTGGAGATCATCAACAAGCTCTTCAGCAAGGAGTTCGCGGAGAGTGGCTCGCCGGCCTACGCCGTGCTGAAGAAGATGAAGCTGACCAACGAGGATCAGGAGCAGGTTGCCGGAGCAATCGCCGGCGACAAGCAAGACCCCGAGGAAGCCGCTCAGGATTGGATCGCGAAGAACCGCGACAAGGTCGATTCCTGGCTGCAGTAGGAGGAGAGCGCGAGACGTCGGGGACCGGCTCTAGCCGGTCCCCGGCTCCGCTGCCGCGGTAGGGCGTCCGGCACGGAGTATCCAAGCGGCCGGGAGGGTCACGAGTACGCCTGCCCCGATGGCCAGTGCGGCCACGCCGAGCACGTCGAGCGCGAGTCCCCCGAGCAGGGCCAGCGCCGCGCCGGTGGCGCCTGAGAGGAGGTCGTTGAACCCGAGCAGCCGCCCGCGCTCGCTCGCGTGCGTGCTGTCGGCGAGCTCCGCGGTCGCGGCCACGAAGGAGAAGTTCCAGCCCAAGCCGAGGCCGAACAGCGCGAACGCGGTGGCCACGACGCTCTCGACCCAGAGGAGGCTGATCACCGATGCCGCCATCACCAGGAGCCCACCGGCCAGCGCCGGGGTGCGGCCGATTCGATCGATGGCGTCTCCGACGACGATCACCAACGCGTACATCCCCACGACGTGCGCGGCGATGATCGGAAATACGTGGTGGGCGGCGTGACCCTGGTAGTCGACGACCACGGGGCCCGTGAGCGTCATCACCGCGACCATCACCGCGAAGCTCGCCTGGGCGGCCAGCAGGGCGGGGATCACACCGGGCCGGCCGAGAAGCTCCCGCAGAGGAGCCGCGGGGCTGTCGGACTGGATCGGCTCGTTGTCCAGCAGCTCGGCGATCCGCTTGGGGTCGGGGCGCACGGCCGACACCAGCGCGAGGCCGACGAGCATGAACGCGCCGCCGGCCAGCCACAGCGGGGCGAGCGAGTCGCCGTCCAGGTCCTTGCCCGACAGCAGCGGGCTGAACACCAGGGGCCCGAGCAACGCGCCGAAGACCGCCCCGAAGAGCACGAGTGCGATGCCTCGGGCACGGCGTTCTGGGGGATACATGTCGCCCGCCGCGGTGCGCGCGAGCAGCGCGATCCCGCTGGCCGCTCCCACACCCACGAGACCGGGCAGCACCACCGCGGCCGAGGTGAGGGCGCTCCCGAGGGCGGCGAGCCCGCAGCCGGCCATGCCCAGGACGTAGCCCGCGGCGAGCACGGGGATGCGCCCGAAGCGATCCATCGCGCGACCCGCCGGCAACGCGGCGAGCGCGCCGGACGCCAGCACGATCGCCGGGCCAAGACCGAGCAGACCCTTCACCTCGAGCACCAGCACGAGCGTGAGGGAGGCGACCGCCGCGGACAGCTGCAGCATCGCCGAGTTGGCCGCCAGCCCGGCGGACAGCAGAACGGTGTTGCGGCGGATGGGCAGCGTCTCGGAGGCTGGCACGCAGGGCGAGCGTACCGGGGGGCGCTTCCCGGTCGACCGCGACGACCGGGCCGCGGCGGGCGTCTAGGCGACCGTGCGCCTGAAGAGCAGCCCGCAGACCGCGGCCACGATGATCGCCAGGATCGGCAGCCACCACCCGAGCACGCCGACGGCCGCCAGCACGATTCCCGCCACCGCCACGGTGGCGGCCACGCCGCCGGTCACGACCAGGCGGTAGGCCCGCTGCTCACGAGAACGCCGCGAGGGGGGACCGCCGGAGCGAGGAGCCAGATCGCCCATACGTCTGACTATTCCACACTGGGCACGACAAAAGCCGCCACGGCCGCGAAGTGCGCCGCCGCGGCCACGACCACCAGCACATGGAACACCTCGTGGTAGCCGAAGCTCGCCGGGCGCGGATCGGGGCGCCGGCGGGCATAGACGACGGCGCCCGCCGTGTAGGCGACGCCGCCGGCGGCGAGCAGCACCAACGCTCCGGCGCCCGCCCGCTCGGTGATCTGCGGAATCGCGATGATCGAGAACCAGCCCAGGGCCACGTAGGCCGCGGCGCTGAGCCACTTGGGGGCATCGATCCACAGCAGGGTGAAGACGATCCCGGCCAAGGCACCGCCCCATACGCCGGCCAGCACCACGACGTTGAGCGGCTCGTCCAGCACGAGCACCGCGAAGGGCGTGTAGGTGCCGGCGATCAGGATGAAGATCATCGAGTGGTCGAGGCGGCGCAGCCACGCCCTCACGGCGGGGCGCCAGGTAATGCGGTGGTAGAGCGCGCTCGTGCCGAGCAGGCCGGCGAGCGCCACCGCGTAGACGGCGGTGGCGGCCGTGGCGCGACCCGCGGGCGCCCAGGCGACCAGTCCCGCGCCGGCGGCCAGCGCCACGAAGAAGGACCACTGGTGCACCACGCCGCGAAAGCGGGGACGCGACGACGGGAAAGGGGCCCGGGGCGCCACCAGCCGGTCCGGGGTGGGTAGCGGCTTGCTCACGCTTAGACCATAGACACGCCGGACCTCAGCTCGCCAGCGTGTCGAACTCGGCGCGCTCGAGCCGCCCGTCGGGGAAGCGCAGGTGCGCATCGTCGCCCAGGCAGACCACGCTGTCGGCACCCTCTCCGAGGGCCATCGTCGCGAGCAGCGCGGCGGCGATGCGATGGACGTCACGCACGAGCCCGAGCGTCAGCAGCGAGCGCGTCTCGTTGGCCACCTCGCCGTCGCCGACCCGCAGAACCACGCGCACCTGGTCGTGGACGCCACGGGCATTCATGGCCGCCGAGATGTTCACCAGATCGTCCGAGGTCACAGCGGCCACCGCCCGCGCGCGGCTCAGCGAAAGGCGCCGCATCACCGACGGATCGGCCCCCCGACCGACCACCACCGGTAGGCCCATCTCGCGGGCCAATCCAACGGTCTCGGCGTCCTCGTCGCGCTCGATCGCGACCACCGGGATCTTGCACGCGCGCAGCATCGTGCACAGGCGCAGCCCGACCTGGCCCAGCCCGACTACCACCACGTGGTCGCGGCGCGGGACCGCGCGTCGGCCGACCAGCCCGGTCAGCCGCCGGCCGGTCACGCGGTCCACCAGCCCCGCGGTGAAGGCCGCGGCGAACACGAGCGCGATCAGCATCGTGGCGGAGGTGAAGACCTTGTACCAGCCCGGCCCCTTCGAGACCTTCAGGTTCGGATCGACCGTCACCAGGGTCTTCGCCGATCCGTAGACCGCGTCGACGATCTTGTCGTCGAGCACGAAGACGGCGGTGATCGTCTCGATCAGGAACACCACCACGAGCCCGATGGCCCCGAACAAGAGCAGCCCGGCGGTCTTGTCGTAGGGCGTGAACAACGCCCGCGCCAGAGCCTCGGCACGGCGGGCCTTGGGCCGCGGAATCGGCTCCTCGCGGACGTCGTCACCATCCTCCACGAGCCCGACCGGATGGTCGTCCTCGACGCTGACGGCGGTGAAGCGCTCCTCGATGCACGGTCCGGCCAGCGAGGGAGCCGACGATGTCGGCCAGCGAGGTCACGCGCGTGTGTGGCAGCTCGCGCTCCATCGTCTCCGCCATCGTGGGATCGAAGATGGTCAGCAGCAGGGGGACGTCCTCGTGCACGTCGCGCACCATCAGCGCGTGCCGCAAGACCACCGCGTCCGCGCGCCCCACCACAGCCACGGCGTCGACCTCTCCCTCCAGCGCCTCGCGAACGTCGTCGTCCTCGGGCTCCTTGAGGTGCTTTACGTCCGCTCCGGACGCCTCGAGGGCCCGCGCGGTTTCCCGGCTCAGGTCGCCGCCGCCTACCACGACGACGCTGCGACCGTTTCCCCCCTGGCGCCCACCGCGCTCCACGGGGCGCAGCGTACCCGCCGCGAGCGCCGGCGCCTCGGTCCCCCGGGGAGCTGGGCGCTCAGCCCTCCTGGCGGCCGAACAGCTCTCCGCGCAGTGTGGCGATCTCGGTGACGGCAGCACCCACGTAGACGCTTCGCCAGGCGGCGATCTCCTCCTCGAGATCGGCCATGTAGATGTCGACCCCGGCCAGCGCGGTGGAGCCGGCGAGAGCGCGCTCGACCTCGAGCGCGCTCAGATGGTTGCGGGCCTCCAGGGCGCTCATCGTTGACCGCTCAGGCCCGCGGCCAAGCCGCGCGGGCCTGCCGGCCGGGAATCGTCGGCCTCGGGCGCGCTCGAGGTGGGCGCGGGCGCGCTCGGGATGGTCCCGGTCGCGCTGGCCTTCGAGCCGCGCAGCTCGGGGCCGAGGGCGATCGCGCTGGCCACGCCGGCCTCGTCCTTGGCCAGGGTTCCCTCGCCCGGTGATTCGAGCACGATGATCTTGGCCGGTGGGCTCGCGCCCTCCTCGGAGTCGGCGATGGCCATGGCCCCGGCCGACAGGGCCGCACCGGCAAGCAGGGCGGAGAGGGCCACGGGGAGGCCCGACCGGCGGGAGAGATTGAGAGGAAAAGTCGCTGCGTTCATCGGGATGCCTCCAAGTGGATTCGTCTGATGGAGGTGTTCTATGTCCGCGCGCCGACCAGCTGAGAGACCTGCGTCACACTCGGAGCGACGTCACACTTGGCTTCGGTGTGGGACTTCCCTGTCAGCTACCGCGGGGCCGGCGCCGACGGCCCCTTCGCGGATCCCGGCCGCGACCACGGAGCGCCGATGGAGGGCTACTACTGGCGCTTCGTGGACGTGCCCGGCCGGCGGGTGCTCGTGGTGCTGTGCGGGGTGTGCGAGGGAGTGGTGGGCCGCTGGGCGCTGGTGGCGCTCGCCGCGCACCCCGGCGGCCTCGTTCGCCACGCCCTAGTCGAGCCGGCGGAGGGTCACCCCGAGCGCTTCGGGGTCGTGGCCGGCGAGGTTCTCGACGGCTCGCTCGAGCATCTTCGGGCCCGGTTCGACGCGGACAACTGGATCGACGTCGAGCTGCGACCGCGGGTCCGCTGGCCCCGCCGCGTCTTCGGCGCCCTCGGCGCTGCCCACCTGGTCCCAGGCCTGGCTCAGTACTGGCACCCCGCGCTGCTCGACGGGGAGGTGACCGGCGAGGCCTGCGTGGCAGGCCGGCGCCGTCGCCTCGACGGGTCACGGGTCTACGCCGAGAAGAACTGGGGTCCGGGCTTTGCCGGGCGCTGGTGGTGGGGCCACGCCGCCGCGTTTCCGCAGCCCGAGATCGGAGTGGCCTTCGCCGGCGGGCACCTGCCTCTGCTGGGCGCCGACCCCGCCCCCACCGCGGTCGTCGTGCGGCTCGGGTCACGGGTGCTGGCGCTTCGCCCGCCCACGGCCCGCACGAGGGTGGCCGTCGGCGACGGGCGTTGGAGGCTGCGGATGCGCTCCCCGCTCCATCGGCTCGAGCTCGAGGGCGAGGCGGACGGCGCCGCTCCTCACCTCCTCCCGGTGCCCGAGGTCGGCGTGCCTCGGGTCGAGATGCGCTCCCGCCAGCTGCTTGCGGGTCAGATCCGGCTGTGCCTGCGCCGAGGCCGGCGCACCCTCATCGACGCGAGCTCGCCACTCGCCGGCCTCGAGCTCGGCGAGCCGCTTGCGACTCGGCCTGCCGGACCGCCGCGGTGAGAGCCTCGGCTCCGACGAGGCGCTCAAAGGGCCCGACCGCCGCCCAGAGCGCGCGCAGCCGTAGAGCGGCCCGGCCGTCGGTGGGCTGCACTCGGGCCTCCGACACCAGCTCGCTCCTGCCGTGATCGTGCGCCTGGACCCAGTGGGCGAAGAGCACGCGGACGGTGCCCTTCTCGTTCCAGCGCCGGAAGGCGTCCTCGCCGGCGAGCGCCGGGTAGTCGCGGCTCAGTGTCCAGATGCGCCCGCACAACCCGGAGACGAGCGACCGCGGCCCCTCCTCGAGCACGGTGAACGGATAGCTGCGAAACAGCTCGCCGAAGGACTGCTCGGCCGGGGTGCCGGGAATCCGCCATCGCACGAGGCGGCCGAGCGCCCTGGTGTCGCCGAGGCGTACGGTTTGCGCCACGCTCCAGAGCTCGTCGGGTCCGACGAGGCCGCTTCGGCGGTGACAGGATCGCACGGCGGCGTCCGCCAGCCAACCGTCCAAACGGGGGAGAGCCATATCCAAGTGTTACGCGTAGCCGAAAGAGGAAGGCCACATCCTTGCGGTTGATACAGCACAAGAAGGAGGCCCTCTGGTTCTACCGCTTCGTCTCGCCGCTCTATGACCGTTGGGTCAACCCCCTGTTCTGGACTCGGCCCCTTCGCGACGAGGCGCTGGCTCTGGCTCGTCTCGACGATCCGCGATTGCGGACGCTCGATGTGGGCGCCGGCACCGGGTTCTCCACGGCGGGCATCGTCGAGCGGGTGAGCCCCGAAGCGGTGACGATGCTCGATCAGAGCCCCGATCAGCTCGGCCGCGCGGCACGCAAGCCGCAGCTGGCCGCATGCTCCAAGGTGTTGGGCGACGCCGAGCAGCTGCCGTTCGCCGACGACTCGTTCGACCGTTATGTCTCCTGTGGCAGCATCGAGTACTGGCCCGACCCGGCAAGCGCCGTCGCCGAGGCCCACCGCGTCGTGCGCCCGGGCGGCACGGCCCTCGTGGTGGGCCCGCTGGCCCCTACCGACCGACTCGCCCGGCTCCTCGCCGATGCCTGGATGCTGTTTCCGGCCGAGGCCGAGTATCGCGCATGGTTCGCGGCAGCGGGCTTCGAGGACATCGAGGTCCTGCGACTGGCCGCGCCCTGGAACGGGGAGTCGGGCCGGCGCTCCTACGCCGTCGCCGTGGCCGGGCGGGCCACCGACGCCGGCCCGCCGCACCGTGCGGCCGCACCCTCCGAGCGAGTCGACGAGCCCTGGACCCCGCGGCGCCTGCTTCGCTTCGCGGCGGGAGCGCTCGCCGGAGCGCTGTTCGTGCCGGTCGGCCTCGTCCTGAACCTGCGCGCCCGCCGCGCCGGCGAGCGCTGAGCCCTAGACGTGGCCCAGGCGCGCGCGGGCACGGCAGGCACCACATCGCCGCTCGCGGCGCTGGCGACCCTGTGGAGCTTCTCGCGCCCCCATACGCTGATCGTCACCTGCGTCAGCATCGTGGGGATCTACGTCATCGCCGCCTCCAGCCTCCCCGGCGTGGCGGTGGGGGACGGATTGGGCGATCTGGCGATGACGTTGCTCGCGGGCGCGGCGGTCAACCTCTACATAGTCGGGTTAAACCAATGCGAGGACGTGGAGATCGACCGCGTCAACAAGCCGTGGCTCCCGATTGCGGCGGGACGCCTGAGCGTGCGCGGGGCCTGGTGGATCGTGGTGGCCTGCGCGCTCCTGGCCTCGGCGCTCGCCGTCAGCCAGGGCTGGGTAGAGACGGTGGCCGTGGGGAGCGCGCTGGCGATCGGCACCGCCTACTCGTCGCCCCCGCTCCGGCTCAAGCGCTTTCCCGCGCTCGCCGCGGCCAGCATCTCGCTGGTTCGCGCCTTCGTGGTCAACATCGGGGTCTACCTGCACTTCGCCGCCTCCCTCGGCGGGCGTCCCGGGCTGAGCGCGCTGCCGGACGCGATCGTGGCGCTCACGCTGTTCGTGCTGCCCTTCTCCTTCGCCATCGCGGTGCTCAAGGACGTGCCCGACGCCGAGGGCGACCGGCGCTTTCGCATCGGCACATTCACCGTGCGCCTGGGGGCCCGCCGGGCGTTCCTGATGGGCATGGCGGCCCTCGTGGCCGGCTATCTGGGCATGGCGATCGCCGGCCCGCTGCTGATCGCCGACGCCTCGGGGTGGGTGCTCGCCATCGGCCACCTCGGCTGCCTGGCGGTGCTCCTGTGGCTGGCGGCGGGCGTCGACGTCCACGACCCGGCCCGCTTCAGCCGCTTCTACCTGCGGGTCTGGGCGCTGTTCTTCGCCGAGTACCTGCTGGTGCCGCTGGCGGTGGTAACCGCCTGACCTGCCGGGGGGCGAGCCCATCACGGGCTCGCCCCCTTGACCGGACGTTCTAGCGAGGCAGGGGCTGCTTGTTGCCGTGCGGGTCGATCCGGCTGGTCGGCGGGGAGGTGGAGCCGTCGCCGATGGCGGCCGCGATGGCGGCCTCGTCCTTGCCGAAGCTCGAGACCGGTGCCTTCGAGCCGGCGACGGCCGCCGCGACGCCCGCCTCGTCCTTGGCCGCGACGCCCTCGCTGGGCGGCGCCGGCGCCTCGGTCACGATCACCTTCGGGGACGGAACGGCCACGTCGGCGTCGTCGATCACCGTGTAGGCGCCGATCGCGCCGGCCGCTCCGATGACCAGCGCCACAACCGGCGCCAGCATCTTGCGTGTGTTCGGTAGCTGAGCTGCGTAGTTCATGGGTCTACCTCCTGGGGAGGGCCCGCCAACCGAGAGCCCGGCGACCGATTGGGAAGACGGGCTGCGCGCCTCAGGGCAGGGAGGCCATGAATTGGAATCGACCGATGTTCTACCGATGCTCCGCGAAGCCCACTGAGATCTTCATCACAGAGGCCCGGCGTAACGATGTTCCCTCCGAAATCACGCCTCTGTTCACGAGATGGTCGTGGAAACCCACACATTCATGTTCGCCGACATCTCGGGCTATTCGCTCTTTGCCGAGATGTCCGGCGATGAGGCCGCGGCCGAGGTCGCGCTCGACTTCGCGAGCCGGGCCTCGAGGCTCTCGAAGGGTCACGGCGCCGAGGTCATCAAGACGCTCGGCGACGCCGTCATGGTGCACGCCCGCGACGCCGCGGCCACCGTGGCGCTGGCCCTGGACCTCCTCGCCGACTACGAGGGCGATCCCGAGCTTCCGCCGATTCACATCGGCCTTCACACCGGCCCCGCGCTGAGGCGGGCGAACGACTGGTGGGGCGGCACCGTCAACGTGGCGGCCCGTGTGGCCGCGGCGGCATCGGCTGGTCAGCTTCTGCTCACGGACGCCACCAGGTGCGCCGCCGGCGACATGCAGGAGACGAGGGTGCTCGGCCTCGGCCCGCTGAGCATGAAGAACATTCCCTCTCCGATCGAGGTCTTCGCAGCTTCCCGAACAAACCCGTGACAGGCGGTGATCCCACGAACTGCGCGAGTGGGCTCACCGCCTGATACGGGCCAGGGTGCGCAGCCCGGCGAGACCGGGCGCGAAGAAGTAGTCCCCTCCCCGAGTGGTCACGAACTGCCTCATCGGCACGAACACGGGCGGCCGGCCCTGGATCGTCATCTTGCCCTCGTGGCCACCCGCGATGAAGTCGGGGTCGGCTCCGAGGCCGAGCGCGTCGCCGTCGCCGCACCACTGCGACTGCACGAACTCGAACTGCCGCTCGATGCTCGCCTGGTAGCAGGCGAACACGAGCCCCCGCTCGCCCCCGTCGCCGTTCGAGGAGTAGGGCATGCCGCGGCGGATGATCCGGTGGCGGGTGCTGAAGCGCCAGTCGCGGTCCAGCGAGTCACGTGGGTTCGTGCGCCGAATGTGCGCGCCGATCGGACAGGCGAAGCCGTCGTAGTCCTGCGCGTAGGTGAAGTCGTTGAGCCAGCCGAGGTCATCGCGGCGATCCGGACGTGGCGCCTCGGGCGAGAGCGTGAGTGGCGTCCCGTCGCGCCAGCGCCCGAGGATCTTCGCGGCCAGCCACTCGCGGCGATGGCGGTCCGGCCCCGCCTCCTCGGCGATGAACTCCCAGAAGCCCTTTACATCCTGCTCGAGCTTTCGCACCACCAGATAGGAGCCGTTGAAGCCGAGCTCGGGCGGCGCGGGCGGCACGCTGCCCCCCTCGTCCTCGTAGCCGAGCAGGAACTCCCCGGGCGCCACCGGCGGATCGCTCGTGGTTCGCCGCCAGGGGCCCGCCCGCGGATCCCGTATGGCGGGCTGAGAGAGACCGTCGCGAAAGCCGAAGGGCTCGCGCTCGTGTGCCATGACGTCGGTCTCCAGCGCCGCGGCCACGGCCAGGCCGCCCTGTGCCGCCTGAGCCTCGAGCTCCTGGCGCCGTCCGTCTCGGACCGAGCGCACGCGCGCGCTCAGCGTCACCAGCAGGTGGAGTCGCCGCAGCTCGGGCACCCAGCGGTCGGGGTGGCTGGGCCCGGTGTCCCCCAGCCGAGCCCAGCGTTCCGCCATGCCCTCCCGAAACTCGTGCGGGAACTCGTCCAGGATCGCGTTCGGTACGCCGAGCGCGCGCAGGCCGGCGAAAGTGAACGCGATGTTCAGGGTGTGGGCCGGCGCCTCGCTCCAGGGCAGCGCGCTCGTGATCTCCGCCAGCCGCTCTCCGAGCCAGCGGCGGGCCCGCGCGCCGTCCTCGACGCGCAGGAACAGGAACAGCGCGTGCGGGTAGTTGCGGCCGTAGCCGCAGAGGATGTTGCCCTGCAGGTCGGCCTGGACCACGTCGGTCATCTCGCGCCGTCCAACCCCCAGTCCTGGTGAGCCCAGCGCTCGCGGAGTGCGTCGGGCGCGAGGTTTCGGGTGTCGAGGGCGAAGGCGATGATGCGATCGCGCAGCTCGAGGCACCTCTCCACCTCGCCGGCGGTGGCGCCGGGGTACCCGTGTGCCGAGAAGCCCGCCCTCACCCGGTGGTCGAGCATCCAGCTCACGAACCGCGCCGGTGCCCCGGTGCCGGGGAAGCCGATGCACCGCTCGAACATCTCCTCGGCCCGACCGGGCACGCGCGTGCAGAGGTTCTCCAGGTAGCCGCCGGGGAGCATGTCGAACTCTGCGGCGAAGAAGAGGCAGAAGGGCAGGCCGGGAGCCGGGCGGTCGTTGCGGTCGCGCACAGGCGGCACCAGGGTCAGGCGGGCGAAGTGCGTGCCCGGAAGCTGCGCGAAGGGGCTCCTTTCGCCCTGCGGGAGGGTCCGCAGGGTGTGACGCATCCGCTCCTCCTCACCCTCCTTGAGCGCCAGCAGCGCCGCGAATCCCTCATGGTTGATCCCCGCGTTCACAGGTCGCGCTGGTGGACGGTTAAAAAGCGCCGCCACGCCGCGGCGAACTCCTGCGGCCCCAGCTCGGCGGTCTCGCGCCGAAAGCGCTCGAGGCCGTCTCGCAGCCGCAGCGCGGCGTTCACAGTGCGCACGGTCGCCGTCGGGTGGCGGCAGTGGTAGTGGTAGGGCTCGTCGATGGCGTGGTCGATCACGTAGCGCACGAAGTCGTTCGCCGGGCGGGGACCGGGAAACCCGTGGGCCCCGCCCCAGAGCCCGCGTATGCGCCACGGCATCTCGAGCGCGAAGGCCTCGGCGTACTCGGCCGCCGGACCGTCGAAGTTGCTCTGGAAGACCACGTAGGGAGTGGGCAGGCGGCGGGCGCGCCGCCGGCCTGCCGACGCCGGGATACGGTCGATCAGCGCCCAGTGGGCCACGTGGATGAAGCTCAGCCGCAGCAGCGGACGCTTGATGAACACGCTTCGGTCCGCGCGGGGCCAGGTGAGCCGAAGCCACCACGACCAGGGTCGGCTGACCGCCGTGATCAGCGTGATGGGCGCGATCCGGTTGGCGCTAGACGCGGCCATTGCCACGGCCATCGAGGGCTTCGAGGATGCGCGGGAAGACCTCTCGGTTGGCCCGGCGTCCCACCAGCAGGTCGAGGTGACTGAAGCCCTCGAGCTCGACGAGCGAGTGCTTCTGCGGCTGCAGATCGTCGAAGTGCTTCCAGGTACGACGCTGGCCCTGCGGGAGGAAGAAGCGGTTGCCCAGGCCGGCCAGGAAGGTGAAGCGCGTTCCGGCAGGCGGACCGGAGGCCAGCAGGTCCTCCGCCAACTCGGGCAGGCCCTCCACCGGCACGAGATAGCCGCGCTCGGCGCTGCGGCCCATCTGCTTGAAGAACGACAACGGTGCGTAGCCGAACTCCCGGGTGAGCCACTCGAGCGTCTCGGCATCGACGTTATCGCGCTGCCACAGCGCCTCGGGCTGTCCCCCGTAGAAGTAGGTCGTGGCGGCGGTGACGGGGTCGGAGTATCCCCGCCCCGCGAAGCGCGCCCAGCGCGCCAGCCCGCCCGCCAGGGCCGACGGGGCCCGCGCCGCCCACTGCGGATCGAATCCGCTCATCACGAGCGACATGGGCGGCACGAGCCAGGCGATCCGCCGGCGCGAGCGCTGATCGAGCGCTATGTGCAGCGACACCGCGCTCGACACCACCGTGCTCAGGTCCGGGGCCAGCCCGGCGAGTACCGACATCGTGAGGCTCGCCGAGCCCATGCAGTGAGCCACCGCGTCGAGGCGCTCGCACCCAGTTTCCTCGCGGACCTTCCGAATCGCCGCGGGATGGTCGTAGACGGCGGCTCGGTCGAGCGTGTAGTCCTTCGCCGGCAGGTCGATCGACGTGCGCCAGTTCTCGACCCACACGTCGTGCCCCGCGGCCACCAGGGCGTCGACCAGGCTCGGGCGAGAGGGCGTGTCGTAGAAGCTGTTGGCTCGCATCGCCAGCCCTCCGATCAACAGCACCGGGCCACGACTTGGACTTTCGTCGCGCGCCTGGAGGTGATGCAGGTTGATCTCGCAGCCGTCGCCGGCGTCGAAGGGCAGGATGCGCCGCCGAAGCGCCGGCCGGCCGGGCAGCGCGTGCCAGCCCCCCGCCTGCCGGCCCTGCAGTTGCGTCCTTCCCGGCCTGACTGTCGGGAAGTCGAACTGCGTCTCCGTGAGGACCCGCCCGCCGTAGACGGCGAGCAGCTGCCTGACGAACGCCAGCTGGTAGCGGACGGGCGCACTCAGTCGGCGGCCGGGCCCACCGCGCATCGCCAGCGCGGTCCCGAGAAAGCGCAGGGGGTTCATCTTCAGCACGCCGGTGGCGACGATGCGGGGATCGTCATCCTCCTCGGAGGTGTGCGAGACGTGTCCGGCGATCAGGCGCACCAGCAGCCGCGAGCAATCCCGCCAGGGATCGTGATTCGGGTCGTCCTCGATCAGCTTGAAGCCGCTGAGCGTGAGCGCACGCCCTTCGGGGTCGCGTAGGAAGAGCCGGTAGAGCACGCGACGCCGGCGACCGTCCGGCGCCCGCACGAAGAGGTCGAAGCTGCCCTCCTGCACCTCGAGGCGGCCTCCGAGACGCGGGCACCGGACCGTGCCGTCCAGCCGCGCCGGGCTCTGTGGCCCGTTCAGGAAGCGGTCGAGGTCGTCGATCGTGATCGTCAGGTCGATCGAGCATCGGCTGCCTTCGCGCCGGCCGGCCACCACCGCGCCGTTGTAGTCGCGCGTGTGGAAGGAGATCGGCCCGCGCATGTGCTCGCGGAAGCGCAGGTCGGGGGCGCTGGGCGTCACGCGGCCTCGCCGCGCCCTTCGAGTATTGCTTCGGCGACCCGGTCGGCGAAGGCGGCGATCGTGAAGCTCGGATTCACGCCCACCGGCCCGGGCATGGCCGCCCCATCGGCCACGTGGAGGCCGGGGAAGCCGAATACCTCGCCCCACGGGTCGACCACGCCGTGGCGGCCGTCGCCGGCCATCGGGCAGCCCCCGAGCGGGTGGATAGTCACGGAGCGATTGATGCGCGGCCAGGGCGCCTCGAGGTACTTGCCTCCGAGCGTGGCCGCAACGTCGTGAAAGCCGCGCTCGACGCCCTGGTAGTACTCCTCCGAGGGCGCCGGCTCCCAGTCGAGGTCGAGCCGGCCGTTCTCCAGGACGTAGCGCCCGTCGGGTGTGTCGCGCCCGTTGGCGAGCAGAGGCATCAGCGGGGCCGACCGGTCGCTGAACAGCCCCGCCACCTGTGCGCCCAGGTTCGTGTCGCGCCTTCCCGACAGCGCACCGCGGATCTCGCGGGCGATCGTGTGGCGCATGCGCCATGGGAGCTTGGGCAGTTCGAGCGATTCCCAGAGCCAGTCCGCGAGCACGGGCGCGCCGCCGTCCTGGATCTGGTGCACCCGGCCGCTGGGAGAGCGGTCGGCGGGCACCTTGATCGAGGTGGTGATGACCGGGCCGTGGCTGGGGTCGAGGTAACGCGGCGCCCCGTTCGACCGCGCTCGTCGCGCGTCGCGGATCATGCCGATCGCGTCTCCGTTGGCGGACACGCGCGTCCCGAGCGCACGGCCGAGCCCCGGCAGGGCGGCCCGGTTGGCCAGCAGCAGGCGCGTCGAGCCGACGGCTCCCGCGGCCAGGATCACCCGCCCCGCCCGCACGGTGCGCGCCGGCTCGTCGGTGGGGTCGAGCAGCTCGGGCCGGTGCCCGTCACGGGCTTCGAGGTGCTGGCGGTAGCCGACGCGGTAGCCCTCCCGGCCGCGCTCGAGCGGCTCGATCGTGCACACCTCGCAACACGTGCGCAGCTGCGCCCCCGCTCGCTGCGCAGCGCTCAGGTAGGTGAAGTCGAGCGTGTTCTTTGCCCCGAAGTTGCATCCGATGTCGCATTCGCCGCACAGGCGGCAGGTCGTGCGCGGCAGTCCGTGCAGGTCCTCACCGGGCACCGGCGCGCCGGGCACGGGACCGTCGCCCTCGGAAGCGGCGAAGAGCACGGCCAGCTCGGGCCGCTCCGCTTCCAGTCCCAGGGCCGCGGCCGCATCCTCCATCGCCCGGGCCTTGGCCGTCGAGGCGTAGGGCTCGACCTCGGCCGGATAGCGCTGCGGACGTTGCATGGCCCGCACATGGTCGTAGTGGCGCTCGAGGTCGCCGTGGCTCAGGGGCCAGTGCTCTCTGCCGCCCGCCGCCAAGTCCTCGCGCACGAACGTGTCCTCGTCCTTCGGCAGCATCACGTTCGCGTAGATGAGCGAGCCGCCCCCGAGGCCGCTCGCGCAGAGCATGTCGAGCCCGCTGAAGCGCCACAGCTCGAAGAGGCCATGCAGCCCGCTCGGGGGGTCCCAGAAGGCCTTCTGCAGCTGGCGCGGAGTGCGCGCAAACGCGCCCGGTGGGTAGGGCTTGCCGCGCTCGAGCACCAGCACGCTCAGGCCCCCCTCGGCCAGGCGACAGGCGGTCACGGCGCCCCCGAAGCCCGAGCCCACCACCACTGCGTCGAAGCTATCGGCTCGCGGCGCGGACATCTCAACCCGCCTCGATCCGCCAGCTCACCGGGCGGCGCGGGTCGGGCTCGTGCGAACAGAAGATGCCCGTGCGCACTGTCGCGCGCAGCTCGTAGCCCAGTGCCTCGTCCTGCTCGCCCACGCGGCGGATCGCGGTGTGGATCGCGCGTGTCACGCGCAGCCGCGCCCGCTCGGCGCCGGAGGCCTGTGGGCGGTCGCGGCCGCCGAGCCCGACCGCGGCAGAGAGCTGGGAGGCGATCAGATCGATCTCCTCGCGCGCGCGAGCCGCGCGCTCGGGGTCGCTCCAGGCCTCCGCCTGCTCCAGCTCCTCGCGCAACTCCTCGAGACGCTCCCGGTACTGGCTCTTTGCGGTCGCGTCGAGCCCGGTGAGCGCCGAATCGACGGAGGCCTGCACGACGAGCCCGGCGTCGGCGGCGGCCGCGTCGCCCAGGCCGGACGCACCGTCGGCACGGGTCTCGACGTCTGCGGCCGGCAGCTCGACTCCCGGGCTGGCCAAGAGCACGGCGACGTGCCGGATCCCCTTGCTGTCGCGCACGTGAATCACGCGCCCGTCGTAGTCGAAGCGCCATACCTCCCCTTCGCGGCGCATCGCGGCCGATCTCGGGCCGATCGGCGCGGCCGCCGGCGCCGTCTCGTCCGGCCGGGCGGCGGCGATCCGCTCGGCCAGCGCCGGCAGCTCGATCTCATCGGCCAGCGTCTCGGCCTCGTTCAGCAGATCGATCGCCCGGGGCCCGTCGGCCTGCTCGCCGCGGGCCAGCAGCAGCCGCGCGTGATCGAGACGAGTGCGCGCCATCATGGGCCGCGAGCCATCCAGGTTGGCCTGCTCCCACGCGGCCTCGAAGTGCCGGTCGGCCGCCTCCCAGTCCTCCCGAGCCGCGCAGAGGAGACCGAGGTAGCGTGACACCGGGCCGGCGAAGATCGCGTTCGGCGAGACCACGTTGCGACCGTCGAAGCGCGCGAGCAACGGGTAGAGCACCGCCGCATGCTCGTCACATCCGAGGTAGGCGCAGGTCTCGGATAGGAACGCCATCGCGAGCAGCCAGAGGCTGTCGCGCGGCAGCCCATCGAAGTTCCGCGCCGCCAGCAGGCGGAGCTCGCGGTGGGCGTCGGCCGGGCAGTCGGCCTCGCAGTAGGCGACCGCCAGCGCGGCCCGAAAGACCGGCATGGCCGCGTAGCCGTCCGCGAAGCGCTTGAGCTCGGCCTGCATCTCGCCGATGCGGCCCTGGATCCAGCGCATCCCTAGCAGCTGCGCCCCGGCCTGGAGCGGAATCGTGGAGTCGCGCAGCTGCGCGCCCAGGCTCGCCGCCTCCGCGTTGAGGCGCTCGGCCTCCTCGAAGGAGCCCTCCATCGCCAGGCGTCGCGACCGCTCGAGCGGCAGGTAGGCCAGGGCCCTCGGATCCCCCGACCGGTCAGCCAGGCGCGCCAGTGTCTCGAGCGCGACGTCCGCTCCGGGCAGGTCGTCGAGCTCGAGCAGATATCCGATCTGGCGTACTCGAGCGGGCAGCTCCAGCTCCAGGTCGCTGCCGGACTCGGAGAGCCGGAACAACTCGATGGCCGTTTGCACGCTTTCCTCGGTGCGATCCGGTGACGAGGTGGCGCCCTGGCGATTGGCCAGCGCGTAGGCCAGCGCCGCGCGATCTTCGAGCCGGCGCGCCATCGTGACCGCCTCGTCGGCGACCCGCAGCCGCCGCTCCTCCTCGGGCGACCAGTAGAGCGCCACCCCCAGCCGGGCGAGCAGTCGCACGCGCAGCGGGCTGTCGCTTGGGTCGAGCCCGGCGAGGGCCTGGTCGAGCAGCGTGACGAGCTCCTGATCGACGATGCCCGGGGAGAGGGCGAACGAGCCGAAGTCGAGCGCCGCGCGGGCGAGCAGATCGGTCCGCCCCGCCATCGCGGCGGCGTCGGCCGCCGTTCGCAGCGTCTCACGTGCGCTCGGCGCGCCCGCGTGTACCTCAGCACGCCCGAGCTCGACGAGGAGCTCGGCGCGGCGGGCCGGATCGGGCCCTTCGAGCTCGAGGGCCGTCAGCCCCTGCTCGAAGAGCCGGGCCGCGTCCTCCCAGGCGAGGGTCCGTGACGCGCGACGTCCGGCCCGGAGCGCGTAGTCAACGGCCTTGGCCGGATCGCCACCCACCGCGGCCTCGAAGAAGTGATGGGCGAGCTCGGACAGGCGTCGGTCGAGCTCCCCGGCGTAGATCTGCTCCATCGCCTCGCCGACCGCACGGTGCAGCCGGCCGCGCTCGACGGTCGACAGGTCGGCGTACAGCGTCTCCCGCACCAGCCCGTGGGAGAAGCGAAAGACGGTCGCCGCTGCCGGCCGCGGCTCGATGAGCCCCGCCTCCAGCGCCTGGTCGATCACCTCGAGCAGCGCCTCGCGCTCGAAATCGCCGGCTCGCTGCACGGTCGCCACGCGGAACTCGAGTCCGATCACGGCGGCGACCGAGAGCACCTGCTGGGCGACGTCCGGCAGAGAGGCGATCCGGCGGGCGATGGCGTCGCGCACCCCCGACGGCAGCGGCAACTGCGTGGCGGGAACGCTCAGGGCGCCCCCCAGCTCCCCCTCGGAGGCGAGCGTGCGCACGATCTCCGCCGCGAAGAACGGGTTGCCGGCGGAGAGTGAGCTCACCGCCTCCACGAGCTCCTGATCGGGGCGCGCGCCCGTGACCTCCTCGATCATCAGGGTCAGGTCGCTCGGCGGCACTCCACCGAGCACGATTCTGCGGCAGGTGCTGGCCAGCGCCCCCATGACGGCCCCGGCTTCGGGGCGCATCCGAATGGCGTGCTCCTTGTAGGTGGCCAGGCCGAGGACGGGAGCGTCACGCAGCTCGTGGGACACGAACTCGAGCGCGAGCAATGCGTCCGTGCCCGCGACGTCGACGTCATCCAGCACCAGCAGAAGCGGCCCGTCGGCCCCTGCCGCGCGCAGGAAGCCGGCCAGCGAGCTGAACATGGCGAAGCGAGCCTGGTCGGACTCGCTCTCCGGCGCGCCCGCCTCCTCCAGGCGCTCGCCGAGCTCGGGTGCGATCAACCCCAGCCGTCGCGTCTCGGGCGCAAGCTCTCGCTCGGTCCATCCCCCGTCGCCCTGGCGGCACAGCTCGTCCACGATCCGTCCCCAGGGCCAGAAGGGCGGCGCGCCCCCGCCCTCCCAGCAATGCCCCCAGACGACCCGAACGCCTTGCCCGGCGGCGCGCTCGGCGAGCACGCGCGCGAGCGCGGTCTTGCCGATTCCCGACTCTCCGGCCAGCAGCACGAAGCGCCCCCGCCCCAACCGCGCCTGATCCAGGGCGCCCTGAAGCTCATCCAGCTCGCGCTCGCGCCCAACAAAGGAATCCCACGCGCTCAGGGCGCGGGTGCGAGTCCCAGCTGAGCTGTCTTGTCGCCTGGCCATGGCCACGGCCTCCCTCGGCGATCGTCGGGGCCGATGATACGACTAAGGAGACAGCTCCAGCGTGGCCGGCAGCCCCATGAACCGCCCGAAGCGCTCGACCGTCGTCTCGAGGGCCGACCGCTCCGCGGCCGTCGGCGCGGTGAATAGGGTGGCTTCGATCGCGACCGCGCGCCTGTCGAGCCTTCTCCTCCAGCTTCCCACCGTGCGGCCGTCGATCACGACCGGCCGGCTCAGCATTCCATCCCGCGGTGGCGGCTTGGCGAGGACCACGCGCAGGTCCTTGTAGCCCATCCCCATCTCGTCGTACATCGGGATCAGGTAGGCGCCCGGGGCCCGCGCGCCGTCTCCGGCGGCGGCATCGCCGGCGTCGGCGATCCAGACCTTTTCGTTCTCGTCCTGACGGGTGGCGAGCGCCGTCCCGGCGCGTTGGAGCCCGGCCTTGGCGTCGGCCACCGTCAGGCCCGACCAGGTCGTGAAGTCCGTGACCGTCGCCGGGCCGCGGCTCCTAAAGAAACGCCGCGCCAATTCGGCCAGCGCCTCGTCGCGCGTGAGCGCTGGTGTCTCGGCGGCCCGGTCGTCGAGTCGCGCATAGGTGTGCTGCTTTCCTCGCCGGGGGCCGCTGCAGACCAGTTGCTCCAGCTCCGCATGCATGAGGATGTAGGCCAGCCGTGGGCCGTCGGCGGCAATGCCGGCCTGCGCCAGCGCGCCCCGGAGCTCCGTACGGGTGAGCGGCTCGCCGCTGCCGAGCGCCGCGGCGATGATCTCGCCGCCGCGCTCGAGCGTGGGGCTGCAGAGCTCGAGCTTTCGGTACCAGTAGCGGTTGGCGGCGTGCACCCGAGGCGCGGTCAAGCGCACCAGCCAGCGGATGTCGGCGGGGGTGACGAAGTGCCAGGTAGGCCGCAGGACGTGGGTGCGTAGGATCTCACCGCGCGCGAACGCGTCCTCCACATCGGCATCGGTGCAACTCTCCACGCGCTCGGCGACCGACCACTTGGCCTCGGCGAACTCCTGAGCCTGCATGGCCCCGAGCCAGTGGACGGCCTCGCCCGGCCGCTCGAAGCGCCCGCCGGCCAATCGCTGGGAGCGAAGGCGACGGTGGACGACCGTCGAGCGGGTCTAGCTCTCCCATCGACGGGGGCGGCCCTCTCGGCGCATGAACCAGTTCGGGACCCCGATCACCCGCTCCTCGCCGATGACGACGAAGCCGAAACGCCCGTAGAAGCGGACGTTCTCGGCCCTGTCCGTCTCGAGGTAGCCGGTCTCGCCGGCGGCGTCGAGGCGGCGACAGTGCTCCTCCATGATCAGCGACCCGATGCCCTGGCCCTGGAGGTGAGCATCCACCGCGAGCGGGCCGAGGTGCACGTGGGACTCGTCGGGGTCCCGGCTGGCCCAGCGCGACGTCCACCTGCCCACCCGAGCCGCGGTGCGCGGGCCGAGCGCGGCAAAGGCCGGCAGCAGGCGCAGGCGTTGCGCGGGACGCGGCTGGCAGGTGCCGGGCGGCGCCACCCCGGTCAGCCCGACGAGCACGCCGTCGCGGACGGCGCAGATCGGCTGCTGGGCCGTGAAGCCGCTGAACAGGCCGCGCATCAGTCGCGCGTGGCAGCGCAAACGGCGATCGGGATCGTGGCCGTAGGCGGCAACGTGCAGCGGGTTGTCCCGCATGCCGCGCGCCAACACGCCCACCGCGTCCCGGACCTCGTCCCGGCGCAGGTTGCGCACCTCTGTCCCGGCGGTGTCAGTCATGCAGAACCGGCGGCGATTCTTGCAGCCCGCCGATCGCCGCCCGCCCGCCGCCGGGCAGCAGCGCCGCCCGCGTGAGAGCGGAGGGACCGAAGCGCTCGCGCGCCTCGTCGAGGACGGCGTCGATGGCCACACCGCCCGGACATTCGAAGGGCAGCGCGAGCTGGACGCCGGCGCCGTCACCGTCGAGGTTGGTCACTGACACCCCCACGAGGGTGAGGCCCTGACGCTCGACCATCGGCGTGGCCACCCTGAGGAGCCCCCGCAGGGTCGAGAGGATGGTGTGGCTGGCCGCTGTAGCGTGGGCGAGGGTGTGGGACCGGCTCGCCCGCGAGAAGTCCGAGAAGCGCAGGCGAAGCACCACCGTGCGGCCGGACCGGCCCGCCGCCCGCATCCGCCGGGTCACGCGGTCGACCAGGCCTACGAGCACGGCGTCGAGAGCGTCCGGCGATCGCCGCGACCGGCCGAGCGCGGACTGCGCCCCGAACGAGCGCCGGCGGCGGCTCGCGCGCACGCGCCGGAAATCGCGGTTGTGGGAGAGAGCATGCAGGCGACGGCCGGACGCCCGCCCGAGCATCCGGACGAGAGCCGCCTCGGCCAGCTCGGCCACCTCGCCGACCGTGTGGATGCCGCGGTCGTGGAGCTTCTTGGCCGTGGCCGGCCCGACGCCCCAGAGGCGCTCGATCTCGAGAGGATGAAGAAACGCCAGCTCGCGCTCGGGCGCGACAACGAGCAGCCCGTCGGGCTTGGCCACGCCGCTGGCGACCTTGGCGAGGAACTTGGTCCGGGCCACCCCGACCGTGATGGGGAGCCCCACCTGTCTCCGCACCTCCCGGCGCAGGCGAGCGGCGATCTCCGCGGGCCGGCCGGAGATCCGCTCCAAGCCGGTTACATCCAGGAACGCCTCGTCGATGGACAGCTTCTCGACCACCGGGGCCGTATCCGCGAAGACGTCGAAGACCGCCTTGCTGGCGGCGACGTAGGCCTCCCAACTGGCCTTGACCACGATCGCCTGGGGGCACAGCCGGCGCGCCTGCGAGGCGCCCATAGCCGAGCGGACGCCGTGCGCCCTGGCCTCGTAGCTGGCCGCCAGGACGACTCCCGGCCCGACGATGACGGGTCGGCCACGAAGGCGCGGATCGTCTCGTTGCTCGACCGAGGCGTAGAAGGCGTCGAGGTCGGCGTGGAGGATCGTGGCCCTGCCTGACACGAACGTATGTTCGCATCAGGTCCGGAGGGAAGCGCCCCGGCGGGGCGGGCCGTGGCCCGCCCCGCCTCAATGGGGCGCTGCTACGTCAGCGCTTGTCGCTGCCGCGCCCGTGCTTGGAGTCGCGGTCGAGCTGGGCCCTGATCTCGCCCGCCGGGAACTTCGTCGGTGTGCACGTTGGCGTAGGTCACCCCGGCCCGCATCGCGTCGACGAGCTCGGCGAACTCGCCGTGGCGCGATTCCCTGGTCGTCGGGGCCGACGACGTGCTCCGCTTTCGATCACTCCCGTGACGGTCCCGGAGCGCACGGGACAGGCCTGCGTGCCCGGGGGCGTCGGGGGACTGTCCAGGTTGGAGCAGAGCCAGACGCTGATCCCGCCGCTCTGATGGCGCCCGCCGAAGTGGATGTGCGCCTGGGTCACGCCTACCCACGAGGTCGTCGTATGAGAGCCGTAGCGGATCTGCCGGCTTCGACTCGTCGATCCGGGCGTCGAAGTCGCCCCTGCCCGTGGTCGACACGGTCGTCGGGTCCTCCTCGTAGCCCGTGAGCCGCTCGCGGATGTCGTTGCCACCGCCCGCGATCGCCGTGGTCACGACCACCGCCAGTGCGGCGACCACGGAAACGGCGACGGCCAGCCTGAGACGTCCCTTCATCCCTCACCTCCTGATGGGAGCTGCCTTCGCCGAGGCATACGCTCCGGAGGGCGGGGCGGTTCGAAATTGACTCAGCCCTCGAAGTCCACGCGCCACTCGCCGTCCTCTTTGCGCAGCTGCGTGGGGCTGCCCTGGGCCTCGGCGGTGGTGACGGTGGCCGTGTCTCCGTCGACCTTCACGCTCTCGATCTCGAAGTCCTCGAGCTGCTCCTTGGCCCTGTCGTCGACCAGCTTGGACGCCTTCTCCCACACGTCCTCGCAGCCGCCGTCTGCTCCGATCGTCTTGCCGGCCCGCTCGAGCTGGACCTTCGACTTGTCGGTCATGAGCGAGCAGACCTCCTCCCAGTTCTCGTCCTTGAAGGCCGACACGAAGTCCTCGGAGGCCGAGCGAACGTCGTCCTCGTCGGAGCCGCCGCAGGCGCCGAGCGGGAGGACCGCAACGACGGCGAGGGTCAGGAGCATGCGCTTGGCGACAGGGGTCATGCCTCCGTAATCGGCCGGGGCGGTGGTGGCTTGATCCGCCGGGGTCGGCGTCCTTGACCGGGCCGCCACCGATCTGCTAAGCCCGGTGGCGTGACGAAGAAGAAGGTGATCGTGCTCGGCGGCGGCGTGGCCGGGCTGAGCGCGGCGCACGAGCTGGCCGAGCGCGACTTCGACGTCACCGTCTACGAGACGCGTCCGATTCCCGGAGGCAAGGCCCGCAGCATGCCGTTCCCGGGCTCGGGCGTGGGCGGTCGGCGTGACCTTCCCGGCGAGCACGGCTTCCGCTTCTTCCCGGGCTTCTACCGGCACCTGCCCGACACCATGAAGCGGATCCCGTACAAGGGGCGGCCGGGCGGCGTGTTCACGAACCTGGAGCGCGCCACCCGCGTGCAGATAGCTCGCGACGGCGGCGCGGAGATCGTCTCGCCCGCGCACTTCCCGGCGTCGTTGCGCGACCTCGACCTCGCCTTCGCGTCGCTGTTCGCCTACGCCACCGACCTCGGCATCGCCGCGGCCGAGCAGCTTCACTTCGCCGATCGCCTGCTCCTGCTGCTAACGAGCTGCGACAAGCGGCGCTTCGCCGAGTACGAGAACCAGAGCTGGTGGGAGTTCGCCGGGGCCGCCGGCCGCTCACCCGGCTACCAGAAGTTCCTGGCCGACGGGTTGACCCGCAGCCTGGTGGCGGCCAAGGCGCGTGAGATGAGCGCCCGAACGGGCGGCTACATCCTGCTGCAGCTGCTGTTCGACCTCGCGCAGCCGGGCGGTCAGGCCGACCGCGTTCTGAACGGGCCGACGAACGACGTCTGGATCGACCCCTGGCTCGAGTACCTGCGGGGTCTGGGGGTCGACTACCGCAGCGAGCATCAGGTGCAGGCCATCGACTGCCGGCACGGGCGGATCACCGGCGTCACGGTGGTGGCCGGCGGCCGAACGTTGGATGAGGCCGCCGACTTCTACGTGGCCGCGCTGCCGGTGGAAGTGATGCGGCTCCTGGCCGGAGACGAGCTCAAGGAGGCCGAGCCGCGCCTCGCGCGGCTGCACCGGCTTCGCACGCGCTGGATGAACGGGATCATGTACTACCTCGACCGCGACGTCCCGCTGATTCGCGGACACACGATCTACATCGACTCGCCCTGGGCGCTCACCTCGATCTCGCAGGCGCAGTTCTGGGGCGAGTTCGACCTCGAGCGCATGGGGGACGGTCGGGTCGAAGGGATCCTGTCGGTCGACGTCTCCGACTGGGAGCGGCCGGGCACCCTGCACAACAAACAGGCCATGTTCTGCTCGAAGGATGAGGTGAGCGAGGAGGTCTGGGGTCAGCTCGAGGCCGGCCTCAACGATGCCGGCATCGACGTGCTGGAGGACGCCAACGTACTCGCCTGGTTTCTCGACCCGAGCATCGTCTTCCCCAATCCCAACGAGGCGGCGAACCTCGAGCCGCTCCTGATCAACACCGCGGGCTCGTGGAGCGACCGCCCCGATGCCGTGACCCGGGTGGACAACCTGTTCCTGGCCTCCGACTACGTGCGGACGCACACCGACCTGGCCACGATGGAGGGAGCCAACGAGGCCGCTCGGCGCGCCGTGAACGGGATCCTCGCAGCCGCCGGCTCGGACGCCCCGCGGTGCGCTGTCTGGCCTCTCAGCGAGCCCGCGATCTTCGCTCCCGCCAAGGCGATCGACCGCATCCGCTTCGAGCTCGGCAGGCCGCCGAAGCAGATGGTCCGCATCCGCGACGGGCGCGTCGAAGCCTCGCCGCTCCTTCGGGCCGGCGCGCCGGTTGCGCGGGGGGTCGCCCGGCTGCGCTCCTAGGCGGCCGCCGACCTGACCGAGATCCTGTAGTCGCCGGTACGCGCGGGGCTGAAGTGGCGCACGCGAAGGAGGTAGGCGCCGGGCGACAGCGACGTCTCGATCCTGGCGTTGCGGTCCTGCCCGCTGTCGTCGTCCGCGCCGGCGGGCGCCGTATCGTCGTCGGGGCCGAACAGGCCAACCACGACGTCGGTGGTTCCCTCGGTCTCGATCGTGTGCAGGCCCCCGTTGACGACCTCGAAGCGGAAGGCGTCCTCCTCCCCGTTGGCTCCGATCGACGCCTCGACGGCATCGCCGTCAATGGCGATCTCAACCTCGGGCTTGGCGCGCCCGGGATACATGGTCGCGACGAAGTCCTTGTCGGTGTCGGACAGGCGGCGGTTGAAGCCGACCTCGAAGTCCCCGATGGTGAGCTCGTTCGGGATCGGATAGAGCATGATCGACTCGCGGTCGAACTCCGAGAACTGCGTGATCGTCTTGCTGTAGCGGCGAAACAGGTTTTGGTCGACCTTGGCGCGGCTCCAGTTGTTGGGCGGCCCCGCGTAGTGGGCGTACACGGCCTCCTTGTCCCAGGGGATGTTCGTGACCGGATTCTGATGTTCGTGGATGCAGGCGAGTGCGTGTCCGAACTCGTGCACGACCACGCGCTCGTACTCGTCGTCCTCACTCTCGGTCGTCAACCAGCCGAAGTTCATCGTTGGGTCGGCGCTGTCGATGGTGAGCGCGTCGGTGCCGATGTACGACCAGGACCCCTCCTCCTCGAACGAGATCCGGATGTCGGCATCCGCGGCGCCGACGAAGTCGAGTGAGATGTTGGCGTGCGGCTCCCAGAGGCGCGCGTAGTGTTCGACCTTGGTCTGCACCGCCGGGTCGCCGTCGAGGAAGGTCACCCGCAGCGTGCGCCCGTTCATCCATTTCTTGCCCGTGATGCCGGCCATCTCCGCCGGCGTCGGGGGCGCGACTCCGAGGGCGGGACGAAGCGGCACGATCGGCACGTTCGCCGCGTCCTCTTCGGTCGCCCGCCCCGCGGCCTCCTCGAAGAGCTCCGAAGGGAGGATCCGGTCGATGCAGGTCCTGATGTCGGCCATCGTGGTGGGTTCCTTTCTTTCTCTCTCAGTCTCCGAACGTGATGTCGAAGAACAGCTCGTCCGGGTGGTCCTCGACCGATCGCAGCTCGCAGCGGCGCCCGAGCTGCTCGAGGACGAAGTTCAGGCGGGTCTGCGGCTCCTCCACTCGAGGAGCGCGGGTCTATTGCGCCGCGGCCGATCTCCTGGCGCTCCTCGACGACGACTCGAGCGTGCTGAAGGTCGGCTGCGGCAACGGCGTACCCGCCACCCGGGCGGTCGCGCGAGCTCACCGCGTCACGGCAATCGACGTGTCGGCCGAGCTGGTCGAGCGAGCGCGCCGCAACGTCCCGCACGCCGAGTCCTTCAGGGCGACTTCATGAACGTGAGCCTCGGAGGACCCTTCGACGCGATCGCCGCCTTCTAGGACAGCACGAGGTCGCCTATCTCTGGGTGCTGGCGCGGCGGTCCGAAAGCTGACCGCCAGGCGGCGATCCGTTCTTGCGATCATGCGGACATGGCACGGCTCGGCGCGAAGGAGCGTGCGCAGCTTCCCGACAGCGCCTTTGCATACATCGATTCGACCGGCCGTCGTCGTCTCCCGATCCACGACGCGGCGCACGTTCGCAATGCCCTCGCGCGGTTCGGCCAGGTGGCCTTCGAGGACGACGAGGGGCGCGATCGCGCGCGCAGCCGGCTGCTGCGGGCGGCCAAGAAGCACGGGATCATGCCGATCGGCTTCATCAGCGCACAGCTGGAGCCGCAGCGCAAGCTTCCGAGAGGCACGGTCACGTTCCTGCTCGCCGATATCGAGGGCTCGACCGGACTGCTCAGACGCCTCGACGACGGGTACGCCCCCCTGCTCGCCGATATCCGCCGTCTGGTGCGGCGCGCGGTGCGGTCGGCGGGCGGCCACGAGGTGTCTGCCCGGGGGGACGATGTCTTCGCGGTGTTCGAGAGCGCCCCGGGGGCGCTCGAGGCCGCGCTCGCGATCCAGCGGGCCATGAGCGCCGGCCCCTGGCCGGGAGCGATCGACGTGCGGCTGCGAATCGCCCTGCATCGCGGGCGTCCCGCGCTCACCGACACCGGCTACGTCGGGCTCTCGGTCCACGCGGCCGCGCGCATCTGCTTCGCCGCGCACGGCGGTCAGATCGTGATGTCCTCCGCCGTGCGTGCGGCGATCGGCGAGTCGCTCGCCGACGGGGTCGGCCTGAGGAGCCTCGGCGCCTGGCGATTTCGCGGTCTGCGCGAGCCGGTGGTCCTCTTCCAGGTGGAAGCGCCGGGCCTGCTGTCGGACTTTCCACCGCTGCGCTCGGCCATCCCAGCCGACAGCGGACCCTGACGCTTGACCGTTGACCGCGCCGGCTGGTCGCGGTTACGGTTAGAGCCTGTCCTTTGGGCTCGATGGCCCCGCGATGCCCGAGGAGCAACTGGCCCCCCGTAACAAGGAAGGAAGTCAGACATGCTCAAACGGCTAAAGACGCTACCGTCGCCCGCTTTGGTGATCGCGTTCATTGCCCTCGTAGCCGCGCTCGGTACCGGCAGCGCGGTGGCCCTGGTCGGCAAGAACACCGTTGCCGCCGACGACATCAAGAAGAACGCCGTCCGCGCCTCGGAGATCAAGAAGAACGCCGTAGGCGCCTCGGAGATCAAGAGCGGCGCGGTCAGGTCGAGTGAGGTCCAGAACGACTCGCTGACCGGCGCCGACATCGACGAAGGCTCGCTCAACGTGGGCGGTGGCGGTGGCGGCGGAGGCGGAGGCGGCGCGACCCTCGTGTCGTTCAGTCAACGGCTGTCCGCCAATCAGACGAAGACGCAGACGATCGGCAACTTCACCGTCAGCTCGGCGACGAACGGCGCCGGGACCTGCGGGCCGATTCAACTGCAGGCCGGCGACCTGGACTCGCAACGGTCGATCGGCTTGAACGCCGCCTTCGCGAACCTGGCCGCCAACACGACCGTCGACATCACGAACGCGAACGTCTCCCAGGCGTTCACCGGCGTGAGCGATAACGGAGCGAGCGCCGTCTCGGGTGTCGTCGGCAGGGCGCAGCAGGGCGGCACCTGCCTGCTGACCGGCTACCTGACCGGCAACTGACCCGACGTCAGGCGGGACGCATCTCCAGGGCCGGGCCCCGAGGCCCGGCTCTGGGATGAGCCCGGCGCCTGATCCCTCAGGACGCCTTGGCGATGGCGGTGTCCATCGCCGCCGTCGGTCCTTCGACGACCTTGCCGTGTCCCGGGGCCAGACGACTCGGCTGCAGTGCAAGCAGCGCCCTGGCGCTCTCCAGAGCCGTTGGCCTGTGCCACGTGGACAGCGCGGGTAGAGGAAAGCGGGGGTTCACTTCGCCGTGGTGGCCACGCCACCGAGGGTCGAGTAGGCATCGGCGCAGAGCAGGGTTCGGTCGCGGGTGTCGAGCAGGGCGACCTGCCCGGGCGTGTGCCCCGGCGCCGGCACCACCTCAAGCGATCCCACCCGTTCGCCCGCCTCGAGAGTGCGGCCTGGACGTGTACCGTGCCGGGATAGCTGCCACGCAGCTTGTCATCGGGTTCGCCCGGGTCGAGCGTCATGTCGCCGGCCAGGAGCCGCGCGTCGCGCGCGCCGATGGACACCTCGGCGTGGGCAGCACTCCCGCGAGCGCGTCCAGCGAGCCGACGTGGTCACCGTGAGCGTGAGTCAGGACGATCCGCAGGATCGGCCGGCCGAGGTCTCTCGCGGCCGCCAGAACCCGCTTCTCGCTGCCGGGCAGCATGGTGTCGACGAGAGTCAGCCCGTCGTCTTCGGCGACGAGGTCACAGTTGACCAGTCCGAAGCGCGAGATGCGGTGAAGGTGCGTCACCCGCGGAGCATAGGTCGCCGGTCGCGGGTTGGCCTCCGCCGCGACATAGGCTGTCCACGTGCCCGCGGCCGAGGTCAACGGGATCCGTCTCTACTACGAGGAGCACGGCGAGGGAGCGCCGATTGCGTGCATCCACGCGGGCGGGAGCACCGCGCTCATGTGGGCGGACGCGGTCGAGGAGCTGGCGCGACTCGGCCGGGTGATCGCCTACGACCGGCGCGGTTGCACGCGCAGCGAGCGACCGGAACCCTACGAGCACACCAGCGTGGCCGAGCAGGCCGACGACGCGGCCGCGCTGCTCGACGCGCTGGCGGCGACCCCGGCGGTGGTCATCGGCCGCAGCTACGGGGGAGCGGTGGCCATCGAGCTCGCGCTGCGCTACCCCGACCGTGTGCGGGCGCTGGCCCTCTTGGAGGGCGACGCGCTCGGTCTCTCGCCCGCGGGGTTCGAGTGGACCAAGACGCTCGCCGATCGCCTCCGCGCGGTCGCTGCGCAGGACGGCGTCGACGCGGTCTACGAGGCGCTGATCGCCGCACGTCTTGGGTGAGGGCGCCTGGGAGTCGTTCCCGGATGAGGCTCGGCGGATCCTCAGCCAGAACGGCCCGGCGCTCCTGGCCGAGCTCGGGTATGTCGACGAGGAGAACCCCGACGCCGCCGCGTTCGCCAGGATCGACAAGCCCACGTTGCTGGTGGCCGCATCCGAGTCCCCGCCCGAGCAGCGCGAGATGACCGAGGCGATGGCGGGCGTGCTCCCCAACGCCCGCACCGCGCTTGTCGCCGGCGATCATCTCATCGACCCGGCCGCCCCTGAAGTGCTCGCCTTCGTCCAGGAAGTGCTCGAGCGCTCGCCTTCGCGTTAAGGTGCACCCAGAGTTGGTCCCGGTGCTATCTGCTTCGGACACTCGCCGGTCTGTGGCGACGCTGACCCTGGCGCTGCTGGTCCTGCTCGTCCTGATCATGATCGCGGCCGCCGGCCGGCGTGACGCCGCCGCGGCGGCGCCGCCGCCCGGGTGGCTCCTCCAGCCCAAGGGCGAAGCCGGCTGCGTCCACGCCCGCGGCACCAACCGCTGCGAGCGCGCGCGGGCGGTGACGAGCCCGGAGGATGTCGTGATCAGCCCGGACGGGCGGCACGTCTACGTTGCCGCCTACGGCAGCAACGCGGTCGCCGTCTTCGCGCGCCATCGCCGTACCGGTGAGCTCGAGCAGCTCTCGGGCCGTCGCGGCTGCGTCCGTCACGAGGGCGGCGGCTCCTGCTCCTCAGCGCGTGCCCTCGCCAACCCAACCGCTATCGCCCTGAGCGCCGACGGTGCGAACGCCTACGTGGCCTCCGCCGGCAGCGACGCGCTGAGCGTCTTTGCCCGCAACAGGCGAACCGGCGCCCTGCGCCAGCTTCCGGGAGCGAGCGGCTGCCTCAGCCAGCGCCCAGGCGGCGGCTGCGTCGTGGGCCGGGGGCTGAACGAGCCGACCAGCGTCGCCGTGAGCCCGGACGGCCAACATGTGTACGTGACGGGCAGGCGCTTCCCGAGCGGCGTGGCGATCCTCGAGCGCGCGTCCGACGGCAGCCTGACGCAGCCGGCCGGTGTCTCAGGCTGCATCAGTCACCGTGGCGGAAGCGGATGCGCTCCCGCGCGGGGCATCTCGGCGCCCGAGGAGGTGGCGGTTACTCCCGACAGCCGTCAGGTGCTCGTCGCGGGGTCGCGCAGCGACGCCATCGCCGTGCTGAGCCAGGGTCCGGGCGGGCTCTCGCAGGCCGAGGGTGAGGCCGGATGCATCGCCAAGGCGCGGCGCCGAGGGCTGTGCGCGGGCGCGGGCACTGGCCGGACCCGTGGACCTCGCCCTCACGCCCGACGGCCGGGGCATCTACGTCGCATCTTCGGTCAGTGACGGGGTGGCGATCCTTCGTCGTGACCGGGCAACGGGCGCGCTCACCCAGTCTCTGAGCCGTGCGGGCTGCATAAGCCAGAACGGCGGCGGCGGGCGTTGTGTCGCCGGTCGCGGGCTCGACGAGGTGTGGGGCGTCGCCCTGAGCCCGGACGGGCGCAACCTCTACGCCGTCTCCGCACGGGTCAACATGCTGAGCGCCATCGCGCGCAACCGGTCGACCGGCAGGCTCGCGCAGCTGCCCGGCCGGTATGGGTGCTTCATCCGCGCGGGCGGGCTCGGCTGTCCCGAAGGCCGGGGGCTGACGGTGGCGGTGGCCGTGGCGGTGAGCCGGGACGGCCGCAACGTCTACGTGGCGTCCGAGGACGTGTACCTCGGTTCGATCGCGGTTTTCCAAAGGCGCCGCGGGTGAGACGGTCGGCTGGGGCTCGCCGTTGCGGTCGTCGTTCTCATGACCGCCGGCGCCGCGTCCGGGCAGGAGCCCGGTCCCGACGGGCCGTCTCAGGGACCGAATGTGGTCATGTTGATGACCGACGATCAGACCGTCCGCGACATGACCCCGCTTCGCCGGACGCGCCGGTTGATCGGGCGGGCCGGGGTCACGTTCACCCGCTCCTTCGTCTCCTACCCCGTCTGTTGCCCTTCGCGGGCAACCTTCCTCACGGGACAGTACGCGCACAACAACGACGTGCGCTGCCTCTACCCCTGGTGCGGCGGCGGTTACGGCAAGCTGAAGCAGCGGGAGTACCTGCCGGTCTGGCTCGAGCGCGCGGGGTACGTGACCGCCCACATCGGCAAGTTCCTGAACGGATACGGCCGCGAGCGCCCGCCCGACATCCCGAGGGGCTGGACGGAGTGGTACGGCCTCGTCGACCACTCCACCTACCGGATGTGGGGCTACACGATGTACGAGAACGGCAGACGACGCACCTACGGTCGCGTTCTGCGCCAGCGCCCGCGCCTCTACCAGACCGACGTCATCCGCAGGAAGGCGGTCGGCTTCATCCGCCGGCGTGCGCCCGACAGCGCCCCCTTCTTCCTGTCCGTCGCGTTCCTCGCACCGCACCACGAGTCGGGGCACACGCAGAGCCTGACGGGCAAGCTCGTGCGTCCCGCGCCTCGCCACCGCGGGCGCTTTCGGCGCGCTCGTCTTCGACGGCCGGCGAACTACAACGAGCGGGACCTGTCGGACAAGCCCCGGTTCATCGGGCGTTTCAATCGTCCGCTGACGCCACGCCGCAACGCCGCGATCCAGACGCGCATGCGCCAGCGATGGGAGTCGCTGCTCGCGGTGGACGAGGCGGTGGCCGCGATCGTGGGACAGCTCAGGCGCGCCGGAGAGCTCGACGACACCTATGTCATCTTCACCTCCGACAACGGCTACATGCAGGGCGAGCACCGCGTGCCGCTCGGCAAGATGCTTCCGTACGACCCCTCCACCCAGGTCCCCCTGCTCATACGCGGGCCGGGCGTGCGCCGGGGGCGCAAGACGAAGGCGCTCGTGGGCAACATCGACCTCGCTCCGACGATCCTGGATGCGACGCCGGCGAGGGCGCCTCGGCGCCGCCTCGTCGACGGACGCTCGATCCTGCCCTTCGCTCGCAACGTCCGCAGGCGCAGCCTGCGACCGCTGCTGCACGAGACGGCCGGCAATCCTGCGCGCGGTCGCACGAACACGCGCGAAGGCGGTGCGAGGAAGGAGCAGACGCGCGTCCCCGCGTGGCGCGCGGTGCGCACGACACGCTGGCTGTACGTGGACTACAAGGGGAGCCAGCGAGAGCTCTACGACCTCAGGCGCGACCCCGCCCAGCTGAATTCTGTGGCTGGGGACCCGCGCCTGCGGGTACGCCTGCGGACGTTGCGCCGAATCCTCGGCGACCTGACGCGCTGCTCGGGGCGCCGGTGTCAGAGCGCGGTGCGCTGAGCGGGCCGCGGCCAGCCGGTGATCCGGCCGTCCCGGAGGTCCGCCTCCACCAGCTCGCGGTCGCGCTCCTCCGGCGGCCCGAAGCCGCCGCCGCCCGGAAGGTCGAGCGACACCTCACCGCCGGCAGGCACGGTGTGCGAGAGCTTCGGCTGGGGGACCGCCTCGCCGCAGATCGAGAAACCGCCGGGACCGCCCTCGCCCCCGCCCGCCATACCCGGCGCGGGGTGGCGCAGCCGGTCGCCGAGACACGCAACCGTCCAGTCGGCGTCCTCTCGCACCGAGATCCGAATGCGCTGACCGAGCCCGCCGCGCCGCCGGCCGGGGCCTCCGGAGTCGGGGCGAAGCGACTTCTCCTCGACCACGATCGGTGACGTGGTCTCCACCACCTCGGCGGGAGTGGTCGCGATGCCCGACGGGAAGCTCGTGGTGCTCAGACCGTCGCGCTCCGGCCGCGCGCCCATTCCGCCCGAGGCGAAGAACACCGCCACGAACGGCTCGCCGCTCTGCCGGCCGCGGACCGTGGTCAGCCAGATGTTCCCAGCGCCCTGAGCCATGGCGGCGTTCGGCGCCACCGGGGCCAGCGCCTCGAGCACCGCGAAGGGCAGGAACTGGCCGACCACGTGGCGCGCCGCCACCGCCGCCGGGAAGCGGGCGTTGAGGATCGATCCCTCCGGTGCGCGGACATCGAGTGGCCGGAACGTCCCCGCGTTGTGCGGCACGTCGGGCGCGAGCGCGCATTTCACCGCATAGGTCGTATAGGCCTCTGTGTAGTTCATCACGACGTTGATCCCACGCTCGGATTGCGGCGAGGAGCCGGCGTAGTCGACGATCAGGCGGTCCCCGGTCACCTCGACCGCGCAGCGGATGCGAACCGCCTCCTCGAGCCCGTCATTGACGACCTCGGACTGGTAGACGCCGTCCGGCAGGGCGATGATCGCCTCCCGCAGTCGCCGCTCCGAGCGCGCCGAGACCTCGGTCGAGAGCCAGTCCAGATCCCCCAGCTCGAGGTCCTCGACGAGCTCGCGCACGCGCGCGACTCCGACCCCGTTGCCGACCACCTGGGCGTGGAGATCCCCGAGCACGAGCTCGGGTGTCCGGACGTTCGCTCCGATGAGCTCCAGCAGCTCGCTGTTCGGCGACCCGGCGCTGTGGAGACGCATCGGCGGGATGCGCAACCCCTCCTCGAAGACCTCGGCCGCGTCGGCCGAGAGGCCGCGACCGCCGATGTCGACGGCGTGGCAGGTCGAGCCCACGAAGCCGATCGCCTGCTCGCCCGCGTGTATGGGGGTTACCACCGTGAAGTCGTTGAGCTGGCCGGAGCTGAGCCAAGGCTCATTGGTGAGCAGCACATCACCCGGATCCGGTTCCGGGAACGCGGCGAGGAAGTGCCGCATCGAGGCGGCGAGCGAATTGATGTGACCGGGCGTGCCGGTCACGGCCTGAGCCATCATCCAGCCGCGCGCGTCGAACACCGCGGCGGACAGATCGCCCGAGTCGCGAACAACCGGCGTGAACGAGGTCCGCTTGAGCGCGGCGGCCTGTTCGTCGGCGGCAGCCACCAACCGGCTCCACGCGACCTCGAGCGTGGCCGCGGCGGTCACAGGTCCACGACCATCGCGCAGTCGTCGATGACCTCGACGCGCGCGCCCGGGGGAACCACCAGCGTCGACTCCCGGTCCTCCACGATCATCGGCCCTTCCCCCGTGGCTTCCCGCGGCTCCACCACCGGCGTGGCCACGAAGCGGTCCAGCTCCTCGAAGTAGACCCGGCGCTCGGACCGCGCCCGGCCCGAGGACCTTGCCGCCATAGGCAACAGGGCCGGCTGCGCCCCCCACACCGTCACCCGCCAGGTCAAGAGCTCCGCCGGCACCCCCTCGGGAACGCGGTCGTAGCGCCTTCGGTACTCGTCGGCGAGCAGCTGCCGCAAGCGTTCCGAATCGCCATCGGCCACGACGGCGCCGTCGATCGGGATCGTCACCACGTCGCCCTGCCCGCGATAGCGGAGGTCGGCCTCGACTCGGCCGGCGTCGGTGGCGCGCCCGCGCGCGGCGTCGCGCGCCTCGGCTTCGAGCTCAGCGAGCAGCGGTCGCGTCACGGACCAGTCGAGCTCGGATACCAGCGCCGGCGCGGAGCGAGCCACCTCGAAGCCGAACGGGGCCCCGAGGAAGCCGTGCGCGCTCGCCACTCCGGCGCGCCCGGGCACGACGACCCGCCGCGCGCCGAGGATCCGGGCGACGGAGCACGCGTGCATCGGACCGGCTCCGCCGGTTGCCGCGAGGGCGAAGCCGCGCGGATCGAGGCCCTGCTCCACCGCATGCATACGCGCGGCGGCGGCCATCTGCTCGTCGACCACCCGCCGCACCGACACAGCCATCTCCTCGGGCGCGTCCGGCCCGAGGCTCGCGAGCGCCCGCCGCGCCGCCTCCGGCTCCAACCTCATCTCGCCCCCGAGGAACGACTCCGGGCCGAGATAGCCGAGCACCAGATCGGCGTCCGTCACGGTTGGGTCCGCACCGCCGAAGCCGTAGCAGGCCGGCCCCGGCTCGCTGCCGGCCGAGCGCGGCCCCACCCGGAGCAGCCCGAGCCCGTCGATCGAGGCGATGCTGCCGCCGCCGGCGCCGATCTCGATCAGCTCGATGGTCGGAAGCTGGATCGGAAGTCCGCTGCCCCGGGCGAAGCGGCGTACTCGCGCGGCCTCGAAGGACGAGCTCAACCGCGGCCGGCCGCCGACGACGTAGCTCGCCTTGGCCGTGGTGCCACCCATGTCGAGCGCGAGGCAATCCTCCGCTCCCGCCAGCCGAGCCACCGCGATCGCGGCCAGCACGCCGCCCGCCGGGCCGGACTCGAGCAGCCGGATCGGTGCCTCCACCGCCGTTTCGAGCGGCGTGACGTGCCCGCTGGAGGTGACCAGCGAAACCGCCGCCTCGCCCGCGAGCTCCCGCACCCGCTCCTCCAGCGAGCGAAGATAGCCTCGCACCAGCGGCCGCACGTAGGCGCTCGCCGCCGTCGTCGACGCACGCGCGAACTCGCCCATCTGGGGCAACACGTCGCAAGACGTGGTCACCTCCATCCCGGGGCACTCCTCGGCGATGACCTCGGCCGCGGCCCGCTCGTGGCGATCGTGGCGGTACGAGTGCAGGAAGATCACGCCCACCGACTCCACCCCCTCGTCCCGCAGCCGAGCGGCGGCGTTGCGAACGCCGTCGAGGTCCAGCGCGAGCCGCTCCTCCCCGTCGGCCAGAACACGCTCCCGCACCTCCACCCGCCAACGCCGAGGCACGAGCGGCTCGGGGAGCTCGATGTCGAGGTCGTGCAGGTCGTAGCGGGCCTCGCGTCCGATCTCGAGCACATCGCGGAAGCCCTCGGTCGTGATCAGTCCCGTCGGCGCCCCACTGCGCTCGATCAGCGCGTTTGTCACGAGCGTGGTGCCGTGAACGAGATCCGTGAGCTCTCCGGCGGGCAGTCCCGCGTCGCGCAACAGCGCGGTCACTCCCTCGACGACTACCGACCCGGGGTCGCGCCTGCGGCTGAGGATCTTGCCCGCCGCCACGGAGCGCCCGGCGGGATCCACCAGGACCAAATCGGTGAACGTGCCGCCGATGTCGGCGGCGATTCGCCACGGCGCCCGCGCAACCGGTGTCGGGCTAGAAGACCGCGAGCTCACGATCGGGCACGTCGGTGACGAACATGTGCCCGGGTGAGTGGGTGATCATGAGCTCCGGCCGGCTCTGGCGGGCCACCGCCTGGGGGGTCACACCACATGCCCAGAACACCGGTACGTAACCGGCTTCGACCGGCACCGGCTCGCCCCAGTCGGGGCTCCCGAGGTCCGCAATGCCGAGCGCGTCGGGATCGCCGGCGTGGACCGGGCCGCCGTGAGCGAGCGCAAAACGGGAGGTCACCTGCACGGCGTGCACCAGCTGCGTCTGGAGGATCGGCCGCATCGACACGACCAACGGCCCGTGGAACCGCCCGGCGGGCCGACAGGCTCTCGCGGTCAGGTACATCGGCACCGCCCGGTCGAGCTCCAGGTGGCGCAGCCGCACGCCGGCATCCAGCAGCGCCGCCTCCGCCGTGAAGCTGCAGCCGATCAAGAAGGAGACGAGATCGTCGCGCCAGTGCCCCGAGATGTCGGGCACGGCCGCAACCTCCTCGCCGTGCTCGTAGATGCGGTACTCGGGCAGATCGCTGCGAAGGTCTGCTCCCGCCGCCACGCCGTCCGGTTCCGTCACGCCCGGCTCCGTGACCTCGATCAGCGGGCAGGCGCGCGGATTTCGCTGCGCGAAGAGGAAGAAGTCGAACGCGTCGGCCTCGGGCAGGATCACCAGGTTCGCCTGGGCGGCACCGCGGCAGAGCCCCGTCGTAGGCCGGCGCCACTCGCCCGAGCGGGCGAGTCGGCGCAGCTCCCTTGGCTCCAGCCGGGACATGTCCTGGGTCGCGATGCTCATTGCCCGAGACCCTTCGGTTCGATCGCCTTCTCGGCGACCAGCTGGCCGTCCTGGATCGTGTTCGTGCCGGTGATGGTGAGGCTCGTGTCGCCGTTGCGGTCGATGTCGTAGGTGCCGAGCACGCTCTCCCGCCCGCTCGTGGCGAAGAGCTCCTTCAGCACCGCCTCGCGGTTGTTGGCCTGCGCCCCGGCGCGTTTCATCGCGTCGAGCACGAGCGCCATCGCCTCGTAGCCGTAGATCGCGAAGGTCGCCGGGTTCTCCTCGCCGTACTCGCGCTCGAAGTCGCGGAAGAACTTCTGGCCCGCGGGCGGGTAGCGGTCCCGGGGCAGGGTGGCTGCCGTGATGACCACGCGCTCCGCCACCGCGGACGGGATGCCGCCTTCGGCGGGATCGGTGAAGGCCGCCTCGGCGACGCCGCTCGAGCCAAAGAGCTTGGCGTCGGGCAACCCCGCGGCAAGGTCCTTGAACAGCTGGACGGCGCCGTTCGCGGTGATTCCCGTGAAGACGACGCAGTCGGCGCCCTCGGAGGCGATCTTGTCGGCGGTCGAGCGGAAGTTCGCGGAGGTCTTCTCGAGCCCCTCGTTGCCGATCACCTCCAGCCCGATCTTCTTGGCCGCGGCCTCGGTGCTGGCCGCGAGCCCCTCGCCGTACACCTCTTGATCGTTGATCAGATAGGCCTGCTCGCACCCCTCGTCCTGCATCAGCGTCGCCAGCGCGGCGCCCTGGATGGCGTCGCGCGGGACCACTCGTACGTAGTTGCGGTCCCCGGTCGGGTAGTACTTGTCCGGCTCACCCTCGTCGGCGCCCGGGCCGGTCGTCGTCAGCCCCGTCGCGATCGTGGCCGGGCTCACCTGAGGCACCAGGCCCTCGTTCAGGATCGGCAGCGAGATGGCGCTCGCGCCGGAGTTGTACTCGCCCAGGTAGGCGATGGTGGAATCGTCCCCGAGCGCCTCGCGGGCGTTGGCCGCGGTCTGCTCGGGGGTCCAGGTGCCCGCCTGCGCCGTCGCGTCGTCGAGCGAGACGAGCCGGATCTTGAATTGCCCGACCTTGCCGCCGGCCTGCTTCAGCGCCAGCTTCTCGCCCCTGAGGATGTCCTGGGACTGCACACGGGCGGCGCCCTGCAGCGGCAGGCTCGAGTAGATCGTGAGCGTCTTGCCCTCGGCCTTCGTGCCCGCTCCGTCGTCTTCCTCGTCGCCGCAGCCGCCGATGGCCGTCGCGGCGAGCGCAACGAGACAGATCAGTGCCCAGCGGGCCACACCCCGGTGTACCGTCCTCATCACCTCCCGCCGCGCCGGCTGACCTTCGCCGGCCTGCCTCCGGTGACCTTGAAGGATTGCTTGTTCTGCGATTCGCTCGACGTGTTGCCCACGAACACGTTGATGCGACCGTTCTCGACGCGGAAGCGGCTGCGATTGTCATAGAAGCCGACGTCGTCGCGGTCGAGTGTCCAGCTGACCGTCCTCGTCTGCCCGGGCTGCAGCCTCACGCGCTCAAATCCCCGCAGGCGACGCACCGGCTGCGAGATGCTCGCCACCGGATCGTTGACGTACAGCTGCACGACCTCGTCGCCGGCGCGCGTGCCCGTGTTCGTGACGTCGGCGCTGGCCGTCACGCTGCCGCGGCGCGCGTCCATCGTGGTCGAGCTGAGCCGGGCGGCCGAGATGTTGAACGTCGTGTAGCTCAGGCCGTAGCCGAACTCATACAGCGGGCCACAGCTCAGGATGTCCCGGTGACGTGAGTTGTACTTCTCGTTGATGTTGCACGGGCGGCCCGTCGGCTTGTGGTTGTAGTAGATCGGCACCTGGCCGACATTGCGCGGGAAGCTCACGGGCAGCTTGCCTCCAGGGTTGACCCGTCCGTACAGCACGTCGGCCACGGCGTTACCGGCCTCCACGCCCGGGAACCAGGCCTCGAGGATCGCGGGCGAGTCGCCGTGGACGTCCTCGAGCGTGAGCGGGCGCCCGCTGAAGAGCACCACGGCGAACGGCTTGCCCGTCCCCTTGATCGCCTCGATCAGCTCCTCCTGGAGCCCGGGCAGGTCGAGCATCGAGCGCGACTCGGCCTCACCGCTCATCTCGCGCGTCTCGCCCACCGCCACTACGACCTGCTCGGCGCCCCGCGCGGCCGTCACGGCATCCTCGAAGCCGATATCGGATGCGCACTCGTTCTCCGGGTCGTACAGGTCCTCGTTGCTGAGCGTGCACCCCGGCGTGAACGTGGTGTTGGGGTTCTGTGCGCGCATCCCCTGGAAGACGGTGACGACATCCGCGTCGGCGCCGCGGCCCCACCAGGGTCCGAGCATGTCGTGGCCATCGTCGCCGAGCGGCCCGATGATCGCCGTCGACTTGGACGGGTCGAGTGGCAGGACCGCTCCCTCGTTCTTCAGCAGCACCATCGAGCGCCCTGCGGCCCGGCGCGCCGCCGCCCGGTTCCGTGGCAGGAGCTGCTTGCCTTCGGCCTGGCCGACGTCGACGTACGGGTTCTCGAAGAGGCCGGCGCGGAACTTCACCCTGAGTATCCGCCGCACCGCTTCGTTGATGCGGCGCATCGAGACCTCACGGCTCGCGACGAGCCGGCGGCCGAAGTCGCGGAAGTTCGTCGACACCATCTCGGAGTCCGTGCCGGCGTTCAAAGCCAGCCGGGCGGCCTCCCGGCCGTCCTCCGCCACCCCATGACCGCACGGACCGCCGGCGGGGTTCTCGCCCGGGCAGGAGCGCAGCTCGGCCACCGCGGTGTAGTCGCTCTCGATGAAGCCGTCGAAGCCCCAGCGCCGCTTGAGAACCGTCGTCTCCAACGGGCGGTTGGCGCAGCCCGGCACGCCGTTGATCGCGTTGAACGAGCACATGAGCGTGTCCGAGCCGGCGTCGATCGCGGCTTTGAACGGCGGCAGGTAGAAGTTCCAGAGCCGCTGAACCGACATGTCCGTGGTGTTGTAGTCGCGGCCGGCGTCGGGCTCGCCGTAGGCGGCGAAGTGCTTGACGCTCGTCACAACCTTGTCGGGCGCGCTGTAGTCAGTGCCCTGGGCGGCCTTCACGCGCGCCGCGGCCATCACGGAGTTGAGGTAGGGATCCTCGCCGGCGGCCTCGGCGATCCGGCCCCAGCGCGGTTCGTGCGAGAGGTCGACCATCGGGCTGTAGATCTGCTTGAGACCCACAGCCGCCGACTCGAAGGCCCCGACGCGGTGGTCGGCCGCTGCGACTGCGGGATCGAAGCTGCTCGCCGCGCCGAGGGGGATCGGGAAGATCGTGCGGAAGCCGTGGATCGTGTCGAAGGCGAACAGGATGGGGATGCCCAGCCGCGAGTTCTCGACCGCGTCGTGCTGATAGCTGTTGATCAGCGCGGGATCGGTTTCGCTGAAGACGGCCCCGACGGGCTTGCTTGCCTCCGCTGGGTTCTCCTTCATCTGGCCGTCGGACAGCAGCGTGAGCTGGTTCAGCTTCTCGTCGAGGGTCATGCGGCGGAGAAGCGAGTCGATCCGACGCTCGATCCTTCGGTCCTCTAGCTGCTTCACGGCCTGGAGCGCGACGCGATCTCGCGTCGGCTTTCCTCCGGCCGGCGCGGACGCCGTGACGGCAACGCTCAACAGGACGGCTGCAATGCCGAGCGCTCGCAGACGACGACGCGTTCCACTCATGAGGTGACCTCCGCTGGCTATCCGGTCCCGCGGGCGATTTATCCCCCAGTAGACAGCGAGGCAAACGTGAGTGGCTAGGCGGGTTGCGTCCCTGCGACCATCGAGGATCCCCAGACCAATGGAGGCCCCATGGCCGAGTTCCCCGCGCCTTCTGAAGGATTCGTGCTCACCCACTTCACCGTCTCCGAGGACGTTGAGCGCGCGCGGCGGTTCTACGTCGACGTTCTCGGCGGCGAGGTCGTGCTCGAGGGCGAGCCGACGATCGTCGCGCTAGCGAACGGCTGGATCATCATCAACGTCGGCGGCGGGCCCACCGAGGACAAGCCCACGGACACCCTCGAGCCGCCACGCGACCTCGACCGGATGAGCGCCTTCCTCAACATCGCGCAGATGTACGCGGCCGGGATGAGCAGCGAGGAGATCGCCCGCGGGAGCCCTCGCGCCGCCAAGGCGGACCTCAGTTCACTCAGCTGACGTGGTGTTTGTGTGTCGAGGCCCCCGCACACGTCCTCCCGTCGGCGGCGAGAGCCGGGCCTGAGGACGTCGTGAGGTCCGAAAGTGACCGATACTCGCGGCGTACCGTAGCCCTCAGGGGCGCGTTACGGACCGAAGCGCATTGACGATGCCGTGGCCATAGAACCCATTGAAGGCTGGCGAGCCCTCACACATCGCTTCCAACTCCGGTAGCTCTAACTCTGGGGCCGCTGGGTAGATGTAGGTCCGCGGCTCCGGGCAGGGGACGTCCAGCGCGGTCCGCGCGAGCAACCGTTCGACGATACGTGCCTTGAGCGTCCGCCCGCCGTGGACCGCGTCGCGCCTCCCCCAGCGCGACACGATTAGCGCAGCCACGCCGGCCGCATGAGGCGAGGCCATCGAGGTGCCGTTGTCATAGACCCAGTACCAGGTCTTGCCGTCGACGACTTCGCTGCGCACCCGATTCGATGGGTTCGCGGGGTCGAGGAACCCGCGCTCGTGCAGAGACACCTCGCTCGTCGGGCTGAGGATGCGGTTCTCAGGCTGCGAGTACGCGGCCGTGCCCGGAAAATCAAGCGCGTCCCCGCCTGGAGCCGAGACGTCATTCTGCTCCAAGCCGTAATTGGAGTACCACGCCTTCCGGCCGCTCGGGCCTACGGCGCTGACGCCGACGACACCTTCACCCTCGGTCGGCATGGTCAAGCACGAGTTGTCCACGGTTCTGTTCCGCTCGCTGCCCGGTGGGTAGTCCGGGCTGATGGTGTCCACGGTGGGATTGCCGAGGTCGGTCGACTCGTTGCCGAGAGCTGAGACCAGCGTGACCCCGTGACGGCGGGCGAAGCGCAGCGCGCGCTGGGTCGCCGTGATGACCGTCCGCTGCTGCGCCTGCTCCGCCAACGAATCCGCGGGATTGGCGGTGCAGTTGTATAGCCAGGGGTCGGTGAAGAAGCTCATGTTCACGACATCGATGCCGTGGTTGCCCGCGAACGTGAGCGCATCGACCGTCGGCTGTAGGAAGAAGAAGCCCGAGTCCTGGCCAGCGCGAAGGTTGACGAGCCCGACGCGGGGGGCGACGCCCCCGATTCCAACCTGATTGAGCGGGGCCCCGATGGTGCCGGCGACATGGGTCCCGTGACCACCCTCGTCCACGTCCGCCGGGTCCTCGCAAGACTGGTCGGGATCCTGCTCGCACGGACCGTCGACCACCGGATCGTCGACGGTGAAGTTGCGGCTGAGCTCGCGATTGAAGTTCGGCGCGATGTCGGGGTGGCTGGCCTCGATCCCGGTGTCGATTACGCCCACGAGCACGTCATGGGAACCCTGCTCATAACGATATGAGCCCATGAAGTCCGCGTCGATCATCGCCATGTCCCACTGGACGGTGGAGAACGGGTCCATAGCCGGGTTCAGCGGCGGTCGTATGGGCTGCGTCAGCCCGCCGTCCGTGTTCGGGTCGAGGTTGGTCAGATCTCTCTTGCGGCGATCGGCTGGCGCACGTCCGATGGCGCGGTTGGTCGCGACACCGTCGATCGCTCGGACGCCGGACACCGCGGCGCGGAAGTTCGGGGCGTTCGTGCGGACCGTCGCCAGCCCGACCGCGCGGTTCTCGCGAATCACGCGCCCACCGGCATCGCGGATCGCGTTGCGGGCCGCGCTCACTCCAGCGTCGCGGTCGAAGAGGACCACGTACTCCTTTGGCGCCGCCGCGGCGGCGATCCCCGTTCCGCACATACCGAGAGCGATGAGGCCGGCGGCAGCGGCGACCGTCCGATGGGCGGCAGGCACGGCCGCAAATCGTCTTGCTGCCACTCGGAGGACTCGACCGCCCCAGTTCGCCACCGCAAACCTCCTCGACTAAGCCGATTTCAATGCCACGGTCCTACCCCGATATCCGTCACGCGCAACCTCGACACGACAGCCCTCGGCACGCCCGCCCGCGGCAGACCGCAGGGGCCCATAGACCCGTTGACCATGTGAGCAAGGGCCGGGATCGTCCGAGGGGATCGAGCCCAAAAGCAATCGCATCGTGAAGCTCCGCCAAGCCAGCTCCCTCGGTGCGCGTTACGAGCCTGGCGAGACCTCATCGTTGATTGCGCCCACCGGCTCTAAGAATCGGAGAAGATCGCACGCGATGTCCGCCGCGCGGGATCTCGTGAGGGAAGCGTTTCGCACGGAGGAGCATGGGGTCGAATGGCGAGCGGGCATCGCCGGTGGGGTCGCCTCGATCGGGCCGCTGGCGATCGGGATCGCCTCCGGCGATGCCGTGCTGGGCCTGATCGCCGGGATAGGCGGGCTGAACACGTCGCTGTGCGTACCGGGGGCGGGGCTGCGCTCACGGCTGTGGTGGGGCTCGCTCGGGGCCGTGAGCGCCGTGGCGGCGTTTGCGCTCGCCAACCTCGTTCGAGACCACGACTGGGCGGTGATCGTGGCGACGCTCCTGTGGGTGACCGCGTGGGCTCTCGCCCGCGCCGCCGGGCGGGCGGGCGGCATTCTCGGCTTTGCGACCGCGGCGGTGTTCGTCGTCCTGGCCGGCATCCCGGCGAGCCCAGAGCCGTTTCACGAGCGGCTGCTCTGGTTCTCGGTCGGAGCGGTCGGGGGCCTTGTCCTGATGGTCGCCGCCCGCAGGGGACCGAGCCCTCGAAGCATGTGGTGCGCGACTCACTGAGGGCGGTGCGTGAGGCCGTCACCGGCCCCGACTCGGCTCTCCGGGCCCACGCGGCGCGGCTGGGACTCGCGGTGGCGGCGAGCACGCTCTTCTACCTCGCGATCGATCTCGCCCACGGCTACTGGGTGCCCCTCACGACTCTCGCGATCCTACAGCCGGGCGAACACGCGACGCGCGTGCGTAGCGTGCAGCGTGCCGTCGGCACCCTCGCCGGCGCGGCTTTGATAATCGCCATCACCCTGGCCACCCACGAGCCCTGGGCGCTTGCCGCGGGCGCCGCCGTGGCCGCCTTCGGCCTGTTCGCGCTCGACGAGCGCGGCTACTTCTGGCTCGTGGTCCTGATCACCCCCACGGTCCTGTTCATGCTGAGCGCCGTCGACTTCCAGGGCGACGACATCGGCCTCGAGCGCGTGGCCGACAGCTCGCTCGGGATCCTCATCGGGCTCGCGTTCGGCGAGGTGGCCTGGCGGCTCTGGCCGAGCGGCGGCGGATACCAGGACGGCCGCTCAGGCGGCCTGTAGCCGGCGCGGCTCGTGGGGTGCGCGCCGTCCGAAGAGCCGGCGGCGATGAGGCGCCTCCGGCGCCGTGAGCGCCGTCTCCATGTCGGCCAGGATCGCCTTCTCCGAGCGAGACGCCACGAGGGGCTCGGAGAGCGTCTCCGTGTGGACGTATGTCCTGCGGCCGCCGCCGCGATCGTCGCGGTCGATCGGTATCAGACCGACGATCTCATCGGCCCGAACGAACTTCCCGAAGCCGAGCGGGATCATGCTGGTGTGTGTTGTCACACGCTTGATTTTAGACTATAATTCGATCGTAAGCGAAAGATCGAAAGGAAAGTCAGCAGACTTGAGTACCAACACACGCAACGTCTCTCGCAGAGCAGGTTCTGCCTCTGCGGATGACGGTAGGGAAACCAAGCGTCAGCGCCGGCGCCGCGAGGCGCACGCCGAGGCGAAGTCGGCGGATGCCGCGGGCGATGCGCTGGGGCTGTTCTTCAAGCAGGCGGCGCGCTACCCCCTCCTCACCGCCGAGGAAGAGGTCGAGCTCGCCCAGCGGATCGAGCGCGGCGACCTCGAGGCCAAGGAGCGCATGATCAACGCGAACCTGCGTCTGGTGATCTCCCAGGCGCGCCGGTTCCAGGGCCAGGGGCTCCCGATGGGCGACCTGGTCCAGGAGGGCATGCTGGGCCTGATCCGAGCCGTCGAGAAGTTCGACTGGCGCAAGGGCTTCAAGTTCTCCACGTACGCTGTCCTCTGGATCAAGCAGTCGATTCAGCGCGGCCTGGCGAACTCGGGCAGCACGATCCGGATTCCGGTGCACATCGGGCAGCGCGAGCGCAAGGTGAAGAAGAACGAGCGTGAGCTCGCCGTGAAGCTGGGGCGCCAGCCCACCGACGCGGAGATCGCGGAGGCGACCGGGCTGCCGGAGGAGCAGGTGCGCGAAGCGCTCGAGCTGACCAGGCACCTGGCAAGCCTCGACCAGTCCGTCACCGAGGACAGCGAGACCCCGCTCGGCGACCTACTGCCGAGCGAGCGCCCCGAGCCCGAGGAAGAGGTCGTGAACGCCCTGGGCAACGCGCGCGTGCGCGAGCTCGTCGGGCGGCTTCCCGAAGAGGAGCGCGACGTGCTCACGCTCCGCTTCGGACTGACGGGCGACGAGCCGGCCTCGGCGCGCGACGCCGGGACGCAGCTCGGCCTGAGCACCTCAAGCGCCCGGCGACTCGAGGAGCAGGCCCTGCGCCGCCTGGCCGAGAGCGACGAGCTCGAGGAGCTGCGCCAGGCGGCGTAGCTCGCTCTCACCGCTCGCGGACGTCGCTGCTCAGCACCGGCTTCACGTCGATGATCGGCGTACCGTCCACCGCTTCGAGGTTGCGCACCTGGACTCTGTCGCCGTCGATCGAAGCGACCTCCACCCGATGAAGGCCGATCGGGTTAGGTCGGTGAGGGGAGCGGGTGCTGAACACACCCTGCTGCGCCCTCGACACATCACCGCGCGGATGAACACGCAGCTCGTCCCGGCGCGCGCGATTGAGCCACGTGATGACGATGACCTCGTCCCCGACCCGGATACCGTCGAGGCCGTCGAGCACCGCCGGGTCGAAGGCGAGCCAGGCATCCGGCGCCCCCTCGTCGCCCTGCTTCGGTGCCGACCCCGGATCGAGCAAAGGAGACTCGACCGTTCCGACCGGTGTCAGCTGGAAGCCTGGCTGGTCGTGGCCAGGGGATTCGGCCTGGTCGGCCACCTCGTGGTGGGTGACCGATGACTCGCCGAGAAGGTAACGCTCGTCTTCCGGGTACAGGACTGCCGCCTCGATGTCGTCGCCTGCGAACGCGTGGATGGCCTCAATCGACTCCCAGAACGACAACGTGATGAACTCCGTGCTGCCCTCCTCGTCGCGGCGGAGCATCCATGCGCCGCGGTTGCCTGCGGTCTCGGCGTACTCCGAGAACCCGGTAGTGCGGATGTATTCGGCGTAGGAGTCGGCGTCGGCAGTCCGCACGACGCCCTTCCAGATGCGCGCGATCATGTGGCACTCGCCATGTAGCTCTTCATGCTGCCTCCTTAACTGGGCGAAGTCGATCATGACTGCGCGGCGGGCCGGTCGATTCCGCCTGGGCTCGTTCGACGTACGTGTAGAAAGTCGATCGACACAGGCGAAAAAGGGAGCCACCGTGTCCGCAACCGTTCTTTACATGTCCATGTCCCTCGACGGATTCATCGCCGGACCAAACGAAGGACCTGACAACGGGCTCGGCGACGGCGGTCACCGCCTGCACGAGTGGGTCTTTGCCGGGGCCGACGCCTACGACTCGGGAGTACCGGGCCGCCCGCCGGGCGTCAACGGCGAGGTGTTCGACGAGTTCATGTCAACCGGGGCGGTGGTCGCCGGCCGGGGGACCTTCGAGCCGGCCGGCGGCTGGGGCGGCGACCACCACGACGGCGTGCCGATCTTCATCCTCGCCCGCCAGGTGCTCGACATCGATACGGGGCAGTGGCCGCTGGTCAGCTGTGTGCCCGACGTCGGGACCGCGATGACCCAGGCCAAGCAGGCTGCGGGCGACAAGAACGTGCTGGTCCACGGCGCCGGAGTTGCGCGGCTCGCACTCGCTGCCGGCGTCCTCGACGAGCTCGAGATCCATCTCGTCCCGGTGCTATTCGGCCAAGGGCGCCGTCTCTTCGACCACCTCGATCCCGAGCAGCTCGAGCTCGAGCGCACTCGAATCATCGAGGGAGAGGGCGGCGTCACCCACATGCATTACCGGGTCCAGCGCTGAACTCAGCGTTCCCTTATGCGGCCGACCGCCCGCTGTCAGAGCGGCTGGTCGGCACGTGGCCGGCTGATTCAGCGGTCGGTGGGGGTCAGCGTGTCGCTGGGCGGGCCGGGATCTTGTGCCGCCGCCAGCTTCCTCGCGTCCTTCTTCGCCTTCTTCTCCAGCCGACGCTCGAGGAGCCTGCGCTCACGGTTGAGCTTTGCCATCGTGGTCTTTCTCTTGCCGCTTGAGGCCATGCCTGTCCTTCGAGTTGTGGAGTTTTCGACGGAGGGCCCGCGCACGAGCCCTCTTTTGCCCGTCGAGGTCGGTGGGCCTTAGAGCGGCCGGACGTTCGCGGCCGCCGGACCCTTGGGGCCTTGCTCAGCGTCGTAGCTCACGTTCGCGCCCTCGGTCAGCGACTTGAAGCCGCTGCCCTGGATTGCGTTGTGGTGCACGAACAGGTCCTTGCCCGGGTCATCCGGTGTGATGAATCCGAAGCCCTTGTCATCGCTGAACCACTTCACGGTTCCTGTTGCCATCGTTGTCCCCTCCGGGGTATGTGCACTGCGAGACGCGGAGGGTGCTCAAAGGCAACGACTGCGAAAACGCGGGGCACTGCTTTGGTCGAACGGACGCTCGACCCGTAGCACCAGCCTAGCGCGCCCCGCGGGGGTCGGCCGCGGGCGCCCGTCGCAACGAGACCCCATGACGACGTGACGGTCAGAGTTGCCCGTGGGTTTCGTCCAGCTCAGCGCTTGCTCGTCTTCAGGTGGCCGAGCACTCCGACCCGGATTCCCAGCCACGGATACGTGGCCGTGAAGAGCGTGTTGTCCTGCGGCTGGAGCCCAACCGCCGAGAGCCACAGCTGATAGGCGGGCGCATTGGCGATGCCGCCGTGTAGGCGTCTCCAGGTCCGCCCACCGCTTCGGCCCGACGGAGGCGGGGTGATGGTGTCGGTCCACTCGACGACGTTGCCACCTTGGTCGAGGGTCCCCCAGGGCGAGGTGGTCTTTGCCTGGCCCACCGTGCTGAGGCTGCCCTGGTAGATCTTGGCGTAGGTCGTCGGGTCGATTCCAAAGGGGTTCACCGTCGAGCAGGCGTCGCTCCCGGCAGCCGCGGGGCACCAGCTCGGAGCCGGCACGTTCGAAGCATGGAAGGTCGCAAGCGGCTGCGTCGCGGCGTTGGTGACGTCGCCGGTCGAGGGGTCGAGCGTCGTCGTCGAGGGAGCAGTCGCCGTGCCGTCTCCGAACACACCCGGATTCGTCGGGTACTTCCAGTAGGAGTACTGGCCCCCACCGCTCGGGTCGTAGTAGGCCGCCTTGACCCACTCGTTCTGACTGGGTACGACGAAGCCAGACTCATGGGACCGCGTAGCCGCACGCTTGCGCATGTCGTACATCCCCCGCTCGGTCTTCCTGGAGAGCCGAACCCGGTACGTGACGTAACGGAACCCGGCGTCGCTCTCGGCCTGCTTGGAGAGCAGGCGGCCGTTGTAGAGCGAGTTGACGAACCGCGCCGAGCGCAAGAAGTTGGCGAAGCCATAGGGCTTGTCGGCCCATTCCGGAGAGGCCACGGAGTAATGCCGGCCCCTGGAGGCGCCCGAGGAAAAATTGATCTGCCCGTACTTGGGCCAGGCCGATGAGCTCTCGTCGACGCTGTAGAGGTGGTGCTTGTTTCGCCCGGCGGGATCTACCGTGTTCAGGAACGCCACCCACTGGGTCACCGTGACCTCGAGATGACCGATGCCGTACCGGTATTTGACCCCACCGACCGCCTGGCAGGCGGGCTTGGCTTGAGGCGCGTCGGCACAGGACGCATAGATGGCGTCTGTGAACGGAACGATCCCGACCGAAGGGTTACCCGGGGCTCCGACCTTGACGGTCTTGAGAGTCACGACAGATCGGGCCGGAGAGGCGACCGACGTCCCCGGTGCGGCTAGTACCGAGGCGGCCACGATGGCGAGCGCCAGGGCGAGCCGATATCGCGGGGCGACCGGTCCATTTGTGCGAGTCAGCATCTGTCCTCATCGGCGCGTGCTCGAAATCCTTGAGCGTCCTTGTCTGCCGTTTGTCGGTGAGGATGCTCACCGTTCATGGCTCCCCTTGGGTCTCGGAGCTCGAAAGGTCGCCACGGTTGCCGTGCGGCCGATGCTGCGAGCGCTGTTCGCGGGCGATTCGCCGGCGCCCAACGCCGCGGTCAACGCCACCGCCTCGAAGCGCGGCCAGCTGCTGATGGGAGTGGAGTTGCGCACCTGGCACTACGACGCGCGGGCGCGCCGGCTGAGCCAGGCACCGATCACGATCTTCAACTCCAGTTCCACGCGACTCACGCGGACGGTCAACGACGGGCCTGAGATCGACATCCCCTACGCGAACGACCCGCTCTGGTCGCCGACATCGACGACCGTCGGCTTCCGCGATATCGATGTCCACGGTCAGGTAGTTCTCCCCCTGTTCGCTTTGACTGTCACGCTGCCGGGAAACATCCAGTACGGCGACGTGCAGCTCTACCTGTTCCTTGGTAGCGGCGAGATCGTGTGGACCGTGCTCAACTATGGACACCTCGTTGCGTCGAAAGTGGTTCCCGCCCGTCCCGTGTCGCCCTGACGGGCGGGCCCAAACACCGCCTGCGGCTGGGGACTCTGGATCGTCGACGAGCTGAGAAACCGCTGATTCCCGGATTCCCAGGGCGTGCCGGCGGCACCGTTCACGCCGCCCACTCGCGCCTCCAGCTCGAGCTCGCGATCGACTGCCTGTGAGACCGGGCTCGGTGCTTCTCGAACCGCACGAGCGTGCGCCCGTTCCGGCTCCTCACCTCGAGGCGGTCGACGAGCGCCGCGATGATCTGCATCCCGCGGCCCGACGTGGCCTCGAGCGGGGCGGGCTCGAGCGCGCTGTCGAAGGTCCCGAGGTCGCAGACCTGCACCCACATGCCCCGGGGAGAGGGCTCGGTCACGAGGAGGATGCAGTCGTTCGGCCAGGCCTTGCCGTGCTGCACGGCGTTGGTGACCGCCTCGGTCGTCGCGAGCGTCAGGTCCCATGCGGGGTCGCCCTCGAGACCGGCCTCGGCGGCCGCCTCGCGAACGATGGCACGCGCGGTTCGGGCGCCGGCGGGTGTGGCCGGCACCCACGTCTCCCGCTTCATTCCGCACCCACCGTCAGTGCGGCGCCCCCCAAAACCGACCGGTCTCCCGCTCATCGGGTAGCTCCTTCCCCGTGACTGACGACAGGTCGCCGCGACCGCTCGCGCCCTTCCCCGGATGAGCCGTCGGCGTCCCGCTCCCGCCCGTTACCCAGCTCGGATGCTTCGCGGCCCGGCCGGCTGTAGCCGGCCGCCGCCTGGACCCCGGAGGGTCGCCACATCGCCCCTCCCCGAAGCGTTGGCACCTTCTCCTCGTTCAGCTGATCGGCGATCGCCTGCAGGGTCATCCCGCTCGCGCGCATCGCCTTTATGCGCTCCCTCACCGCTGGGGCGTAGCGTCTCGCCGGCCCGCTGCCGGCGCTCGCCCTCCCGGTCGGTCGCTGCTCGGGCACGGGATGGAGGTGGCCGGTTCGCGCCGGCGAACGCTGTTCCCCGGCGAAGGCACCGAGCGACACAACCATGGCGGCGGCCTCACCGCCGGTCCTCGTACCCGTGTCGAGCCCGTCCTCGACCGCCACGAGGCGCGCCTCTCGCCGCCGAAGCCACTCGACGATGTCGCCGACCTCCGGGGCCGATCCGCTCAGCCGCCCCAGTTCCGCGACGACCAGGCATGACGCCTCGCCGGCCTCGAGTCGCTGGAGGGCGCACTCCAAGCCGGGGCGCCCTGACCTCGTGTCCTTGACCTGCACGAGGTCCGCGATGACCTCGTCGAGCGCCAGGCCACGCTCACAGCAGGCCGTACCGATGGTGGCCATCTGGTCGCGGAGCTCCTGTCCGTCCACCGCTTCGGGCGCACGGGCGCTCACATAGCCGAGCGCAGCGACCCCGTCCCGCGGACCGCGCGGCTCTGGGCTCCACCGGACCGTTGACCCACCGGTCGGCTTCGCCGCCTCCCTGACGCCGTTCGGCATGGGCCCGGGTCCTACCCGGCGGTCCGCCGCGCCGGTGGGCTCCGGTGTGCGACGCCTTTCCATGAGCCAGCCCGCAAGCACGCCGCACATCGCCCCAACAGCGAGCGCCAGCACAACCAACAACACGGGGGACGTCGACTCGGCGCCATCCGTCTCCTCAGCGCGATCCCCGGCTGCCGGGGTTCGCGTCCTGCTCTGGTCCGATTCCCCGGCCGGCCCACTGCCGGTGGTTCTACCGGGCCGGTCATCCGGGCCGGAAGCGCCGGCCCGGCTCGCCAGACGCTGGGCTCGCTGGCTGCGCTCGTTGCCGCCACGCGTGTCGGTTGCACGCTCGGCCGGCTGGTCACGGTCGGCGCGCGCGAGGGCCACCGCCGTCGCAGTTGACAACACGCCGCTGGCGGGTTGCCCGGCCGTGCCCTGGAAGCGCTCAATCGCTGCCCGCGTACGGGGGCCGTAGCGGCCGTCAACCGGTCCGGGCCGCTGGCCCGCGGCACGCAGCCGTCGTTGGACGTCACGCACCTGCGGCGAGCCTCCGGGCTCGCCGTACCCCGCACCCGGGGCGAGCGGCGGTGTCTCGGTGTTCAGCACACGACGGGTCTGCGGTCCGACGATTCCGTCGGCCGACAGGCCGGTGTCGCGCTGAAGGCGCTCAACCGCTGCCTCCGTCAGCGGCCCGTAAAGGCCGTCAACGGGTCCCGGCCGGTGCCGGAGCGCCCGCAGCCTGCGCTGAAGCGTCCGCACACGCGGCTCGCCCTGCGGCTTTCCGTAGCCGGCTCCGCGGGCGAGCAGTGCGCTCGCGCTGTTTGCGGCTTCCGCGCGAGAGTCGCCGGGCGCGGCCGCGATGCTCATGGCCGGCAGGCAGAGCAGCGCCAGGCAAGCCATGATGCTCGCCGCCGCTGCCCGCGTGACCCCCACGCAATGTTTCCTTTTCATGTCCTACTCCTGAATCGAACGGTGTACCCGCGCGCCTACGGCGCACGGGTCGGACTGGCTGGGCTGTGAGGCCTCAGCCGGGCCGTTCGTTCAGAGCGACGATCGCCACGGACCGCCAGCGAACCGGAACCAGTTGCAACCGGCTCCAGAGTCCGCCGGCGAACGCGGCAGCGACAAGCAAGAGGGCGTAGAGGGCGGACCCGCCGCCGGACGAGGCAGCTCCCGCTGCTCCCGACGCCGCACCACCGGTCAGCGGAGTCGGCGAGGGCGAAGGAGCCGGTGACGGGTCGTCGGCCGCCGGGTCGGAATCCGGCCGCGAGCGCGACTCGGCAGCAGCGCGCGCCTTGCCTTCCGCCGCCAATACGGCCAACGCGGTCTCCAACCCCGGAGGCCGGTCCATCAGCTTGAGCGCCTCGCGCAACGCCGCTTCCGCTGGCGTGACGGGGCGCGCCGGAGTGCTGGCAACCGGCTTGGGGCGCCCGCCGGCGGCCGTGCGCGGCTCCGGCGTCAGCGCGGGCGTCGGCTCGAGGGTCAGGCCCGATGTGGGCTCGAGGACCGGCACGGGTGTCGGGTCAGCTGTCGGCGTCGGCTCGGGCGTCGGGGTCGGCGCGGCCGTGGGCTCAGGCGTGGGCGCCGGGATCGCGGGAATCGGCTCGGGCGTCGGGCCACCGAGGCCGGCGCGGGCGTGGGCTCGGGAGCCGGCTCGGCCTTGGGCGCGGGGACCGGCGCGGGCGTGGGCTCCGGGACCACCGGGCTCGGTTCGGGCGCCGGGGCCGGCGCGGGCTCACCCGGCGGAGGGGCGAGCTCGGGCGCCGGGGCCGGTGTCGGCTCCGGGACCACCGGGCTCGGCTCCGGCGCCGGGACCGGCGCGGGCTCGACCACCGGCGGAGACGCGACCTCGGGCGCCGGGGCCGGTGTCGGCTCCGGGACCACCGGGCTCGGCTCCGGCGTCGGGACCGGCGCGGGCTCGACCACGGGCAGAGAAGCGAGCTCGGGCGTCGGGGCCGGTGTCGGCTCCGGGACCACCGGGCTCGGCTCCGGCGTCGGCGCGGGCTCGGGGGTCGGCGCGGGCTCGACCACCGGCGGAGACGAAACTTCAGGCGACGGGGCGGGCGTCGGCTCCGGGACCACCGGGTTCGGCTCCGGCGCCGGCGCGGGCTCGGGGGTCGGCGGAGACGCGAGCTCGGACGTCGGCTCAGGTGTCGGCGCTGGCGTCGGCTCGGGTGTCGGGGTTGGCGCGGGCGTGAGCTCGGGCGTAGGCGCGGGCTCCACCGTCGGCGGGTCGAGCGTCGGCTCGAGTGCGGGTACGGGGGTCGGTTCGGGCGTCGGGTCGGGCGGCGGCGCCAGCTCCTCACCGGACGGTTCAGGCGGAGGAGCGGGTGCCGGCGGGTCGACCGTCGGCTCCGGGACCACCGGGCTCGGGACCGACGCCGGCTCGACTACCGGCGGCGACGCGAGCTCGGGGCCGGCGCGGGCGTCGGCTCCGGAACCGCCGGCACCGAATCAGTCGCCGGCTCGACTACCGGCGGCGACGTGACCTCCGGCGCCGGCGCGGGCGTCGGCTCCGGCACCACCGGCACCGGCGCGGGCGCCGGGACCGGCGGCTCCTCGGAAGCGGGTAGCCCCGGGTCTGTACCGGGTGCTAGGGCCTCCGGGGAAGTAGGCGCGTCGACCCCGGGGTCGACCACAGCTACCTGGGCCGACGCGGGCGACACCAGCAGCGAAAAGGAGACAGCAGTGATGATCAACGCAACCAGAGGCATGCCGCTGCCGCGGCCGATGGCGCCGCTATTACTGCGTTCGCTCAAACGCGTTCTCTTAGCCACTGTCCTGGGGCACTGTTGGCCAACGGCACTCTCGAACCTAAACTCGAAATGCAGTTGCTGGTTTAGGAGGCAATTCCCAAGAATCCGCAAATTGCGGGAATTTTGGCTCGCGTTGGGTTGCGTAAACGCACGGTGTTAGGAGCGGGCGGACTTGCGCGCGTCTGGCTCTCGCCGGTTCGTCCGCGACGGATCAGGCAGCGCGGTGCGACCCGCCGCGATGAAACCAGTGCCCGCAGGCCTCCCCAGATGCTCTCCGGCCGCGTGGCCGACGGAGAGGCGCCGGGGTGTCCCGGCGCGATGCGCACGCGCTGCGAGGCCGGCCGGCTTCGGAAGCGGACCGGCGTCGTTAGCACCATTGCCTCGCCGTCGACGCCCGCGGGCACCGGCTAGCTCGCGAACCCCGCGCGCGAGCTCCATCGCCCTCGCTTCTACGGCGGTCGCCGTCTCGCCGCCCTGGACCGGTTCGAAACGAGAAAGCCCTCCGAGCGGAGGGCCTCCTGGTCACCGTTACGGGCATAGCGGGCGAAGTCGAAGCCCGCGACCTTCGGGTTATGAGCCCGCTGGATCTCACTCGGCCAGGGTGGTAACGCCCGGAGGCCGTGCAGGTTCGAGATTGCGGCACTTGCCAGCAAGCGCTACATCGGTCGGCTGAGACGGACTCCGCTTTCGCGTTGCGCCACTCACTGCTCCAGCCACGCCCGACCGGAGGGCCCCCTCAAGGGGCCGTGCAGATCGCATAGACCGCCAAGCGTCGCGAGTTGGTCTCCTGCCGTGGCGTGCAGTGCGGCTGTCGGAGCGCAGCCTGCGACGGACAGCCTCGATGGGCACATCGACACCGGCCAGCGTCACTCATCCAATCGACGTGCGCCGGCTGGGTGATATGTGGCCAATAGTTGTTCGGGTAACCAACAACGCGCTGAGCTAGCCTGAGCCCATCGGTCCTGCCCAAGCTGGGCGCGCCACCGCAGACAAGGAGGGCGACAGATGACCACGAAGGCCGATTTCAGCGAGGACGAGTGGGCTACCCTGGTGCGCTCACCGATGGTGGCCGGCGCGGCGATCACGCTGGCCGACCCAGGCGGTCCGATCGAGGTCGTGAAGGAGACGTCCGCCGTCCTCAAATTCGTACCAGCTCCGAGCCGCCAGCGCGACGACCTCGTGGGAGAGCTCGCACGCGACGTCCGGGAGCTCGCCGAGCAGCGCAAGAGCCCGCTCGGAGACTTCAAGCCCCGCGGGGGACTGGCCGGCAAGGAGATCCTCGACGAGATAGCACGCACCAACGAGATCGTCACCGCGAAGGCGAGCCCCGAGGAGACAGACGCGTTCCGCGCCTGGATGATGGAGTGCGCGCAACGTGCCGCCGACGCCGCGAAGGAGGGCGGATTCATGGGTTTCCACGCCAGGCGCATGGCGCCAGGCGAGGCATGAAGAAGGACATGCTCGCCCAGCTCCGCTCGGCGCTGAAGCACTAGCTGCCCCTGAGCTAGGGCACCCGCCGCGGGCGAGGCGCTGCCCGCTTCTCCTTTGCGCGAAACGCGAAAGCGGACTTGGCCACCCCCTGCCGGGGGAATTGCCCCCATATTGCCCCACGGCTCTTCAGCGATGAGCCGACAAGATGACAAGAAACCCCCCGTTCCAGCGGGCTTCGGAAGTAGCGGGGGCGGGATTCGAACCCGCGACCTTCGGGTTATGAGATCGCCCGAACGCCGTCACCCTAGGCCTGCAGCCGCACGACAGAGCGGGTCAGGTGCTCTCAGATCAGCCCTGATCAGCTCAACATGGAACCACGAATGGCACCTCGGGCGACTGTCGTGATTTGTGTCGCCCGTGTGGCCGGGCGCGATCAGCGCCACTGGCAGCTCCCGGTCGGGGGACCGCTCAGGCCGGCGCAGGCGGCGGTCCCGGCGTTGCCGCAGGCCAGGCTTCGCGTCCCGGGACCGACCGTGCCCTCGCCGTCCGGGTCTTCGTCAAGGCGGCCCCCCGCCCATCGCCTCGCAGTCGAACGTCGCGCGCGCTATCAAGCGGCCGCACGACCAGCCGGCCGTAGACTCAGCCTGTGCGCGCGTGTCCCAGCTGTGGCGAGCAGGCGCCCGACGAAGCGAGGTTCTGTCCCGTGTGCGGAACCGCGCTCGGCACCGCGCCGACGGCCCAGGGCCTCAGGAAGATCGTTATGATCGTGCGCGCCGACCTGGTTGGCTCGACCAAGCTCGGGGAGGGGCTCAGTCCGCAGACGCTGCGCCAGGTGCTGGCCAGCTACTTCGACGCCATGAGCGAAGTGCTCATGCGCCACGAGGGGGCATCCCAGAGGTTCATCGGCGATGCCGTTGTGACCGTCTTCGGCATTCCGACCGTGCACGAGGACGACGGCCCTGCGCGCGGTCCGGGCCGCGAACGAGATGCGCGCGGCTCTCCGCGAGCTGAACGAGCAGCTCGACGTGCGTTGGGGTGTTCGTCTTGCAGGCCAGAACGGGAGTCAACACCGGCGAGGTGATCGTCGGAGACCCTTCGCAGGGGGAGGACTTCGTGAGCGGTGAGGCCGTCAACGTCGTCACGCAGCTCGAGCGGTCGGCGCCGTCGCGAACGCGGTGGCACTCGAAAGACGAAGCGCCGTTAGGCGCTCGCCGTGCGGCTCGCCGCTGCTCTCGCTACGTCCCTTCGTATGCCTGCTGGAGCTCTTTCAGGTCGAGCTTCTCCATCTGAAGCATCGCGTTCATCGCTCGTGACGACTTGGCTGGGTCCTTGTCGCTCAACATCCGCGTCAACGCCGTCGGCACGATCTGCCACGACAGCCCGAACTTGTCCTTCAGCCATCCGCAGCGGCTCGGCGATCCGCCGTCGGCGGTCAGCTTGGCCCACAACTCATCTATTTCTTCCTGAGTTTCACAGCCCACGAAGAACGAGACGGCCTCGTTGAACGTGAACATCGGGCCGGCATTGAGCGCCATGAACTGCTGCCCCTCGAGCTCGAACTGGACGGACATCACTCTGCCCTGCGCGCGATTGACCGAAATGACCTTCGAAGGTTTGAAAATCGAGGTGTAGAGGTTCATCGCCTCTTCAGCTTGCGTGTCAAACCACAGGAACGGGGTAATTTTTGGCATGACGGCTCCTTTTGACGCCAGGCGGGGCACTTTCCCCGCTTTGTGAGTCAGTCGGAGCTGGCAGCCATTTCTCGACATCGCCACAAAACCACGCGTCGCCGCATCAGGCCTTGCCGCGCTCGCTTGGACCCTATCCGGCTCCGGCGACCTCTCCTCGCAGCGTCACCAGCGTCGCTTCACGGCAGGCGTCTTGGAGATCCGCATCCGAACGATACGGCGGGTTGCGCACTGCCCGCGCCGCGATCTTGATCGGAATGGTCACCCCGCCAAACGGATCCGGGGTAACGACGACGCGCCAGCCTGAGAGTTGGATGGTCGATGCGCCAAAGCGTTGTTCGTCGGTCCAGCCCGTGCAGAACGTCAGGGAGATCAGGTCGCCAAGGCGAACGAACACGTAGTCGTCCTCGAGATCGGCGAGGGGCATCGCCGCGGCGCGCAGCATGCGCGCGCGCGCAGCCTCCATCTCCCCAAAAAATGCCGTCCACGTGTTATCGGAGCGATAGCGGTCGTAGACCGTCAGCACATGCTGTGCGACCAGGGCTGCGGCCCAGGGATCGTCAGCAAGGCGTCCGATGCCTCGGGGCCAGACGCCGTGACGGACGCTGAGCGGCGCGCTCACGAAGTCCATGACATTGCCGCTTTCGGGATCCACGATTGGCGCGGCGTCTGCTTCGGCCCACCCGTTGTCGTGCTCGCCAATCGCGTGGAGAATCGAATCCCGACGAGGCCGGCCCGTGAGCGCGACCGAGTGCTCCATGATCCTGCGCGCGAGATGCGCGTGATCGGGCTGCGTGATCAGGTGGATCCCGTCAGGAGCCGGGCGAACGATCACTTCAGGACACCTTCGCGATCGCTGACGCTACTTCTGCTCACCCGCCGCCGGGCGCTTGCCCTGCCGCGCCCACTCGAGAAGAGCGTCGAAGGCATTGCCGGTCTGCGCCGGCGTGAAGTTGCAGTGGCCGTTGGCGTCGACAAACCTGGCCACGAACTTGTCGGATGTCCCGGCGAGCGCCGCGGGGACTTCGTACGCGGTCACGTCGTTTCCGAGCACTAGCGCGTCGGACGTGGTGTGAATCGTGAGCATCGGATCTGAAATGCGGCCGGACGGCGTGGCGTACTGGCGTAAGTACTCACGCGCGGCCGGCACGGCCGCGTAGCGCTTGATCGATCGATTCAGGGTCACGTCGTCGCCGAAGCCGATGTAGATGCGGTTGCGATTGTCAAAGGGTTCGCCGCCCGCGCGCTGTTTCAACTCGGCGGCGATGACCTGGTAAAACGACAGGGTACCCGGCAACTGGCCGACGGTGCGGCCGTAGTGCTGCGCGTATGTCGCCGCCCGCGCCGGATCGGCGGCAATCGCGGCTTTCACCTTGCTCCCAGTCTCGGCACTGGGCTCGTACGGCGAGCCGATAGAGCCTGGGAACATCGCTTCGAACGTGACCAGCATGTCGAAAAGGCCAGTGTTGAAAAAGTCGACCGCCGGCCCGAGCGGACCGCACATCGGCATCGCGCCCTGGTAGACCTCGGGATAGCGCTCGATGATGGCCATCGTGATGTGGCCGCCCATCGAATGCCCAATGATGTAGGTTTCCGAGGGCGCGCCGTGTTTCGCGACGAAGTAACGCCGCAGCGCTTCGGTTTCCTCGATGGCCTCCTTTACCGCCCATCCCTGGACGCTGTAGTCGGAGGCGGCAAAGGCAAAGCCGCGCGACAGGAACGCGTCGCGCACTCCCTTCATGCGCGGTGAATCCTGAGCCGGAGGACGACTGCCGACGAGCGTATAGCCGTGGGCGTACATTACCAGCCCCTTGTTCCACTGGGCCGGAATCTCGATGTAGTAAGGAGCGCCGTTGATGACCCCGGTATCGACCGTGTTCGCGCCCGCGGGCGGTGCTGGGGTCTGGGCCCAGAGCGGAGCGGGTGAAACAACGAGTGGAAAGGATGAAACGAAGAGCGGAGCGCATGAGACCAGGACCGTTAGGATGTTGGTCGAGACTCGCCGCGGGATCGAGATCATTGGCGTTCTCCTGTTAGCGGGACCGGATTATGACAGAAGAAGCAGCCGCGCAGGGCGCACACGACAATCCTGCCTCCCGCCTCGAAGTCTCAGATGACTTTCGATGGTGAAATCGCTGAGCGGTTTCGCGGTTCAGTCACAGATTGGAGCGAGCGTAGTAGAAAACTGTACTTTCGACAGGCCCACATCCTTCGAGGAACGGGAGCCGTGTGCAGGGATCCGTCGCCGAGACGCCCCGGCATTTGCTTTGCACCGATCGAGACGCTGATCCCCGCCATTCTGGTCAATCACACGGTCTCGTAGCCGCGTCGGCCCTTCGGTGCCGACTGGAGACGCACATGTTCGAGCAGTTGTCCCTCGGCACCAAGGCGAAGAAACGTACCGACGAACTGAACGCGATCGTGCTCGACGCTCGTCACGAGCGCGATGCGCTCGAGGCGCTGTTCGAACAGCTCGACGGACGCCGCGGCAGGCTCGCCGAGGTGTCGACGACGGTCGAGCACGTCAAGGACAGGGCCATTGACGCGTCCGAGCAGCTGACAACGATCGTCGCGCGCATCGCGGATCTCGATACGCGGCTTGCAGGCTTCGAGGTGATTGGCGCGCAGGTTGCCCAGATGACGGACATCGTGCGGCAGGCCCAGGAAGCGGCCGCGCTCATGACCGACTCGGCGGGACAGCTCCAGAAGCACCGCGAGGCGATGGAACAGCTCGCGGTCGAATACCAGGAGACCCGGGCAGCGATCGAAGCGCTGGGGGCTCAGCGCCAGATCGTGACTGGCGCGCACGCGGAGCTGGAGCGGTCCCATGCCGACCTGCGCGGCGCCCTCGATCAGGCAGCCGGCATCAAACGTGAGCTCGAATCAGCTTCACAGCCAGGCGTCGGCGCTGGCAAACGATCAAGCGACCATCGGCAGGATCGCCGAACAGGTATTGGACAACACCGCAAACGTCAGTCGCACGGTGAAGGATCTCGAATCGAAGATCGCCTCCCTGGGGACGCTCCACGACCTCGCGGCGACGACCGACGAGCGGCTCAAGTCACTGAATGCGCTGGCCGAGCACGTGACCGTCAAGACGAAGGCGCTCGACACCCAGCGGATCACCATCGACCACGCCACATCCGAGGCGAGCCGGCTGAACGAGATGGTCTGGGCCATGGAAGCGCAGATCGGAAAGCTAGAGGAAGGAACCCGTCACGTCACCCGCGCCGAGGCCGTACTGCGTCAGGCCGAAGAGCTCGCCGAGGAGGTCCAGGACGAGCTCGACGGGGCGACCACTCGACGTGATCTGTTCAGGCGTGAGACGGCCAGAATCGAGCGGGATGGCGCCCAGCTGATTCAGACGGTGCGCGCGCAGATCGAGCGCCTTGCGATCGAGGGCCAGAGCTTCGATGCCCACGAGCAGCGCATTGCCAACCTGCAGGCCGCGCTCGACACCGCCGAGCGTCAGCTCGAGGTGGTCCTCGGCCGGCAGGATGCAGTAGGCGCCCTCGATCGGAAGGCGGAGGTGCTTGGAGAGACCATGCGGCAGCTCTCGGCGGAGCTCGGCGAAGTATCACGCCGGCGCACCGAGGTCGACACACTGGCAGAACGCCTCGCGCGCGTGGAAGCGACCGCACGCGAAGTGGAGGCGCGGCAAGCGGGGCTCGAATCCGGCCGGCAGCAGGTCGAGGAACTGCGCATCGGGCTCGAGGCCATCCACACGTCGCGCAACTCGGCGGCGGAGCTGTGCACCCAGCTCACCGCCGATCGCGTGGCGCTCGAGATTGCCGGTGAGAAGATCGCGCGGTTCGTCGTCGAGGCCCCCGCCATCGAGAATCAACTCGACGCCGTTCTCGAGAAACTCCGCATCCTCGACGACGCCGATCGCATGGCGGAGCGAACGAGGGAGACCGTCAGCGAGCTCGAAGCAACGCTGGCACGGTCGAGCGAAAAGCTCCAGTTCGTCGAGAAAGTGGAGCAACGCCTGCACGGGCTCCACAAGCTGAACACGGAAGTCGGGCGGCGCATGGAGGAGCAGTTCTTGCGACGCGCCGATCTGGAAGGCATTCGGACGCGCACCGACGAAATCAGCGCGCACATCAACGACGCGCACCAGAGGCTCGGCGCGATTCGCACAGCACAGGAGAAGCTGCCGGTCATTCAGGAGTGCGCAGCAACCCTCGGCCGCGACATCGAACAGCTCGAAACGCGCATGAACGGCTTGAGGCGCAGCGAAACGGACCTCGCCGACCAGGAACAGAGGCTCGACGCGCTCGTCGCCGCGAGTCGCGAACAGCAGGCCGCGATCGCCGAACGCACGACGCATGTCGAAGCGCTGGCGGAGGAACTGAACCGCGGCAGCCTGCTCAGGAACGAGCTCGTCGCCGATCTGTCGCGCGTGCAGGCGCAGCATCACGAAACCGCCGCGCGCATGGCTGCGACCGAAGAACAGCTGAAACGCGTGGACGCGCTCCGGCAGCAGCTCGACGACCGGCAGTCGGCGCTGACTGTTGCCGAGCAGCAGATCGCCGCTTTCGAGACGCAGATCGGGAATCTCGCGCGACTCGCTGCTGACACCGATGTCAAGATTCAAGCGATCGCCGGCCGTGAGGTGATGGTCGCGGCCATCAAGGCGGAAGTGGATCAGGTGCGGGACGTCGCGGCCGCCACGAAGAGCGACGTTGAAGCCATCGTTGAGCGCCGCGAGGAGCTGCAGGCGCTGAGAACCCGGCTCGACATGCTCGTTCACGCACTCGGCGACACTGACGAGCGTCTCTCGACCATCGAGGCGCGGCGCGCGCTTGTCGAAGACGTGCAGTCGAGGACCGAGATGATCGCCAACCTGCTCGAGGACATCGGCGCCAACCTCGACATGGTGGCCGCCCAGAAGGCACAGATCGAGGACGTCTCCGACCAGGTGGCGCGCCTCGAGTTCTCGATCCAGCAGTCACAGAACACGATGCGCGCCCTCCACCACGAGCGCGAGCGAGCCGAACGCGTGGAGGAGGCCATCCGTCAGCTTCGGACTCGCGACCGATCGATTCGCCCCGCCGAAACCGCGATGACCGACAGCGTCATGTCGTCCTGACGCAATGCTCAGTGCGCTAGTAAACAACGCGCTGGGCGAGTCAGTCGATCGTGGACGAAGACCCGCTTCTCATCTCAGTGGCGCGCCTCGATGACCGACACGATCACTTTCACGAGCTCCTGCGGATCGACCGGTTTGATCACGTAATCCAGGAATCCTGCTGCAAGTGCCCGTTCTCGATCCGACGCTCGAGCATACGCGGTGAGGGCGACCGCGGGCAGTGTGTCTAACGTTGGTATCGCTCGGATGCGCCGCAGAAGTGTGTAGCCGTCTTCGTCTGGAAGACCCAGATCCGCGAGCAACAGATCCGGCATGGTGACAACGATGCCTTCGAGCGCTTCGCGAGTGGACGCGGCGGTGGTCACCTCTGCGCCGGCGGCGTCGAGCACGCACGCGACCAGGTCGCGGGCATCGTCGTGATCTTCAACGACGAGTACTTTGCGGCCATGCAAAGGACGAGAGAGTCCGCCTGACATCGAGAGGCCGAGCGCCGAAGTCTCCGACGCGGTCGAAGCCCTCGCCCGGCGATCGATGGGCAGGCGTATCGTAAACGTCGCGCCATGTCCCTCACCCGGACTGTCCGCCTCGACGGTTCCGCCGTGCAACTCGACGAGGTGACGAACGATGGCGAGACCCAGACCGAGCCCTCCATGCCTGCGGGTCGGGGACGAATCCGCCTGGCGAAAACGATCGAACACGAACGGCAACACGTCTCGTCGAATGCCGGCGCCACTATCGCCAATCCGAACCTCCGCGCAATTGTTGTCCCTTCGTAGCGTGACTGTAATTAGGCCGCCGGTTCCCGTGAACTTGACCGCGTTCGAAAGAACATTCCAGAACACCTGCTGCAGCCGGTACCGGTCTGCAAAGGCAGAGGGAACGTCTTGACCGAGATCTGCCTCCAGCCGCACCCCTTTCCCCTCCATCGCCGGGCGCACGGCGTCTACTGTCGCGCCGAGAACGGTCCCGACATCGACAGAGTCCATCGAGAGCGTCATCTTGCCCGTGATGATCCTCGAGACGTCGAGGACGTCCTCGATCAGCCGAATCTGCGCCTCGGCGTTGCGTTCGATCACCTCCACCGCGTGGGCGGTGGTCACGTCGAGCTGCCGGAGCCGTAAGATCCGGGCCCAACCGAACACCGCGTTGAGGGGCGTTCGCAGCTCGTGCGAAAGCGTGCTGAGGAATTCGTCTTTCAGTCGATTCGCTTCCTGCGCCTCGCGATACAGCTGAATCCGATCCAGCGCGAGGCGGACGCGGCGCGCCAGGTCCTCGACGAGGATACCGCCGGAACCGTCGAACCGGTCGACGTCGGCCGCGCCTAACGAAAGCGCCGCCGTCAGTTGCCCATGTGCCACCAGAGGCAGAATGGCGACGCTGCCGATCCCGAGCTGCTCGAGTACCGGAACTGCGTCGCCTGGTCCGGCGAACCGAGTCGTAAGGTCGCCAGTGTCGCTGACGATCAGCAGTCGTTCTGTCGCAATCACGCGGGCGATCAGGCAGTCAAGTGGCAACGAGCCTGAGGTGGCGGCGGCGAGGCTGGTTAGAAGGGGCGCGCGCGCGGGGTCGAGATGAATGCCGGCTTCCGAGCAAATCCTGCCTTCCTCGGTTATGAGGTGGAGCATCGTCCAATCCGCTGCGAATGGCACGGGCAGGGTTCGGATGATGTCGACCAGCTCACCAAACGTCAGAACCGGCGCCAGTCCTTCGGAGACCGCCGCCACAAATGCCAGCGTATCTCGCTGCTCGATGAGGGCGCGCTCCCGACATTGCTCGGCGCGTTCCCGTTCGGCAATTTCCACCCGCAGTTGGTCGTTCGCCCGCTCGAGCTGGACCGTGCGCTCTTTCACATGTCGGTCCAGTTCGTCGTGCGCACGCCGCAGGGCCTGCTCGTTCTCGCGGAGCGTTCGCTCGGCAACGATCCGCTCGGTGATGTCGATGGCGTGGCCGAGGATGTATGGAAGATCCCCCGGCTGTTCGTACCGCACATTACGGTACATCCACACACGGGCCCCCCCGTCGCGGGCGATCACACGCATCAGCCCGGCATCCTGCCCATTGTCACGAATGCGTTGGAGGTAGCCATCGAAAAGATGGCGTGTCTCGGGGGAAAGAAATTCGGCCAGATTGCGGCCAATCCCGTGCTCGGCCTCATACCCGAGCGAGCGCGCCGCAGCCGGATTGATCGACAGCAGACGACCGTCCAGATCGTGCGTGCAAATGAGACCCAGACTGTGCTCAACGAGGTTGCGGTAGCGCCTCTCGCTCTGTTCGAACGCATCCTTCGCCTGCTGCCAGGCTGCGGTGATGTCGTCAAGCGCTCCGTGCTGAGGATCGCCGACATGCGTTGGCGGGCGCCCGTCCGTGTGACGTAGTTCTTGCTCGGACATGCGCCTCCTGCCGCCCTCCAAGCTTCAGAAACGGCCAGCGGCTGAGCTCGACGCCATCACGACAGAAATCTGAAGCGAGGCACAGATCAGGATCCTACAACCTGAAGGGATCGTCCAGGCTTTTTGGCGTATTTTTCAGCGTTGCCATCTCGAAAGTCGCGGATCTGTTGGACAACGTATACACAGATCAGACGTGGCCCCGGAGCGCGAAGTAAAAACCGTCGAACGCGCCGCCTACCTGGTGGGCGCCCTGCTGATCTTGAGCGGCCTCACCCCACCTTGGCATCCTGCTGATCAGCGGTGGCTCCTGGGAAGGCGCGCTTTCATCACGTAAGCCGACAACGTTCGGCCTCTCATTCGGGCATGGCTGATCTCGAGAACGGAGTGGGCCGAGCCCACTCCGTCACGAGTGGTCTGGACCTGCATAACTCTCTATGCGTTGGTCGTCGTCGGAGCGGCGGTCGCGAGCCTCTCCTGAATTGGCGCAGACTTTGTCGGGCTCATCAGCCTGCCGCTGGACGACCGCCGAAGCAGACGATGTAGCCGTCGGGATCCTCAACGTAGAAGTCCTTAGTACCCCACGCGGTGGCCGTGAGCGGCCTGAGGATCGTGACACCGTTGGTGACGCACTGCTCGTAAAACGCTTCGATACCGTCGACGCCTCCCGAGGCGTCGAGGTGCTCATTGTCACGCCGGTAGCGGCGCTCCGCCTGGTTCTTGGGCGCTTCCTTCAGGTGTAGTTCCAGCCCGTCCAGATGCCCGATGGCATAGAAACCGTCCCATGGTTCGCCGAACGTAAAACCGAGCTTCCGATAGTACGCAATCGAGCGCTCAAGGTCGTCGACGAGGAACTGCGGAGCAAACGACGTCACACGCGGCTTCATCACGCCTCGCTTTCGCGGTCATGGCACGGCAATCAGTGCCAACCAGGAAGATCAATCAGCTAAGCACACATCTCAAACTGCAAAGCATCACTTCACCGGCGGCGCATCCGGCATAGACGGATGCGAGTCGGGCTCGATTCTGGCTGCTCCAGGCAGCCGCGTACCGAGTCGCAAAGTTGGTGAGTTCGGCTTGGTTCCTCGGGGCTACCACAATCCCGCCTTGCTCTTGACCGATTCAATCAGCTTCGCAGGATCGAACCCGACTCCCTGCTTGAACACGACTTCGACATTCCGCACGTCGCCAATCGTCGTCGAGGGATCGCCATTCACCACGACCAGATCCGCCTGTTTACCAACCGCGATTGTGCCGATGCGGGTGTCGCGGCCGAGATACTTCGCGCCGTTCGACGTACCGATGCTGATCGCTTCGAGCGGGCTGAAGCCGGCCTCGACGAGCAGCTCGAGCTGGCGCTGGTTGGAGTAGCCAGGGACCACTCCGCCGCCGCCCGTTGGGTCGGTTCCGGCAATGAGCAGCCCTCCGGCCTGGGCAAACGCGCGCTCGAGCGCGAGCGCCTTCGGGAAGAGCTTGATGTAGATCGACTGCTGGTTGCCGGCAGTGCGCGCGTGGTTCTGGAGGAACTGCTCCTTGAGCTGCGGCAGCAGGACATCGACGCCGGGCGGCACCGGACGGCCGGGCGTGTAGGTCTCGAAGACGGTCAACGTCGACGTCAGCGCGACACGGCGATCGATCAGCTTCCTGACGAGGGCCTTGAAGGGCTCGCCGTTCTCGTCGAGCGCCGCCACGGTCTGTTGTCCGCGACCCTGACCTGGACAGGCGTCCGGCTGCTTGTCGGTCACAAAGTCCGTGGCCGCCAGAAAGCCGTGCTCCAGGTTGTCGATGCCGAGGTCAGCAGCTTCGGCGTAGGTGACCGAACAGAGGTGGCCGGTGATCTTCAGGCCGCGTTTATGGGCCTCGTCGATCGCGGCGCGTAGTTCCTCGCGGCTGATCTGCATGTAGGCCTTGAACGACGTCGCCCCCTCGTCGGTCCAGTACGCCACTTGCCGCCTGACATCCTCCGGGCTCTTCAGGTCCCGCATCTGTGAAAAGGTGTTCACGCCATTCAAGTAGGGCGCGGTGGCGTCGATGGCTGGGCCGGCCTTCTGTCCGGCGTCGATCAAGCGTTTCAGCTTCAGGTCCATGAAGCCGTTGACGTTTCCTCCGGTCCTCATCGTCGTCACGCCGCCGGCGAGGTACAGGCGGCTGAAGCTCTCGCCAAGCTGACCGTAGACGCCAGGGCCGGTCGGGTAATAGAGGTGTTCGTGCACCATCACGAGCCCGGGCATGACACTTCGTCCTGACAGGTCGAGCGTCGTGGCGCCGGCCGGAGGAGCCACGCTGGCGCTGTCGCCGATGCGGTCGATAGTGCCGTTGCTGATGATGATGGTCTGGTTGGGGCGCGCGGGCGCGCCGGTTCCGTCGATGAGCCTGACGTTGGTCAGCGCCACGACCGGCGCATCGACCTTGATGTAGGCGCGAACGGCATCGCTGAACGGCGCTTGCGCCGAGAGCAGTGCCGCCGCGATCACCGGAAAGGTCAACGAGAGGAACAGTCGTCGATCCATCGGCACCTCCATTACCACGTCCAGCTGCCGGAAGGCGGCGGCCAGAGGCCCATCACCTGACGCAGGATGATGACCTGTCCAAGATGATGCGCGTTGTGCGTGCCGATGTGGACGAGCGCGTCACGAATCGTGTAGTTCGCGAGCGGCGGAAACTCAATCGCCGGTGTAAGCCGCAAGGCGAGCCGACCTGGGTCGTCGCCGAGCGCGACGGCTCGATTCAGCGTGGTCAGGAACCGGCCGTGGAGCTCCGGCCAGGACCGCGGCGCGACGGCCGGCCAGCCGCTCGCGGCGCTCGTCACCATCGGCGCGTGGATACCCTCGCACCGGTCGCAGAACCATCCGGCCCAGAAGTTCAGGTGCGCGACGATCTCGGCGATGGAGTGATTCGCGCCGGGCACGCGTCGCTCGGCGTCCTCCGGGGTCAGATGCTCGACGGCGTGTGCGGGGCGAATGTGCGCAATCGTGTCCACCAGCAGTTCGCGAGCGTCCATGGCGCCGAATGGTACCACGCGGCGCCGTCATCGGGACCGCGGGACCCAGCAAGGTATCATCTACGCCATGCGCCCTGCCTACGCCACCATCTTGTGCGGTCCTCGTCGCATGCATCGGCTGTTCACCGCCGGCGCCGACGCAGCCGCCGCCAACCATGGACGTCATCATCAGGGGTGGCACTGTCTACGACGGCACGGGAGCGCCGGGACGCCGCGCCGACGTCGGCATCAAGGGCGATCGCATCGAGCGCGTCGGCGACCTCTCGGCAGACACGGCTCCGACCACCATCGACGCCGCCGGCCGCGCGGTCGCGCCGGGCTTTATCAACATGCTGTCGTGGGCAACCGAATCGCTCCTTGCCGACGGACGGTCGCAGGGCGACATCCGCCAGGGAGTCACCCTGGAGATCTTCGGCGAGGGCAGCTCGATGGGCCCTCTGAACGACACCATGAAGAAGCGCATCGTCGAGGAGATGGGCGACATCAAGTAGACATCACCTGGACGACGCTCGCCGAGTACCTGAAGGAGCTCGAACGGCGGGGCATCTCGACCAACGTTGCCTCGTTCATCGGCGCGACGACGATTCGCGAGTACGTGATTGGATTGGAAGACAAGCGCGCGACGGCGGCCGACCTCGAAGAGATGCGCGCAGCTCGTCAGGCAGGAGATGGAGGCGGGCGCGCTCGGCATCGGCAGCTCGCTCATCTACGCACCGGCGTTCTATAGCGTCGACCGAAGAGTTGATCGAGCTCTGCAAAGTCGCGGCGCAGTATCAGGGCAAGTACATCTCGCACATCCGGAGCGAAGGCAATCGTCTCGTCGAGGCGGTCGCCGAACTCATTCGGATCAGCCGTGAGGCGAAGATTCCAGCAGAGATCTACCACCTCAAGGCCGCAGGCAAAGCCAACTGGTCCAAGATGGACACCGTCATCGCGATGATTGAGAAGGCGCGGGCCAGCGGCCTGAAGATCACTGCCGACATGTACACGTATCACCGCCGGCGCCACCGGCCTCGATGCCGCGATGCCGCCGTGGGTGCTCGACGGCGGCTACGAAGCGGCGTTCAAACGGCTCAAGGATCCCGCCACTCGCCGCAAGATCGCGCACGCGATCATGACGCCGTCGAAGGATTGGGAAAACCTCTTCCTGGCCGCCGGATCGCCGGACCGCGTCCTGCTCGTCGAATTCAGTCCGAGGCGCTCAAACCGTTGACTGGCAAGACGCTCGCCGCGGTGGCGAAGGAGCGCGGCCGAATCAGTCACCGACACAATCATGAACCTGGTGCTCGAAGATCGCTCGCGGGTCGGGACCGTCTATTTCATGATGTCGGAGGACAACATCAGGAAGGAGATCGGGTTACCGTGGGTGTCGTTCGGATCGGACGCCGCCTCGATGGCGCCGGAACCGCCGTTCACCCGGTCGTCGGCGCACCCGCGCGCCTATGGCAACTTCGCCAGGCTCCTGGGACGCTACGTCCGAGACGAAAAGCTCATCCCGCTCGAAGACGCGGTCTACCGGCTGTCGGGCCTGCCCGCCACGAACCTGGCGCTCGCCGGCCGGGGAATCCTCCGCGAAGGCATGTTTGCCGACGTTGTCGTCTTGATCCGGGCAGATCGCCGATCGCGCGACATTCGATCAGGCCGCACCAGTACGCGTGGGAATGACCGACGTCTTGGTCAACGGTGTGCAAGTGCTCAAGGACGGCGAGCATACCGGGGTGAAGCCCGGACGGGCCCTCTGGGGCGCGGGCGCAAGTGGCGCCCGGATAACACGCAAACACGGACAATGTTTCACGACGTAGGAGCTCATGCGCACCGAGCATGGCTTCTGGTATTCGCCGCGGCTCGGTCACGACATGGGCGTGGCCGTCTTTCGGCGACTGGGGAACACCGCTGCCTGGCGTTTCCAACCAGCCACGGTGACGAATGGGCTTCAGCGACATGGGATGACTGACGCGCTCGCGGAGTTCATCGACGGTGGCAGGGTGAAGCTTTTGCGTCGGGTCGAACAACCATCAATCGTTTCTCAACAGCAGTGCCCACCCTTTCATCGCAGTTGTGCGCCAACGCTGTTCGACGAGTACATCCGCGAAGAGGTCTTCCCGTTCATCGACGCGCGTGCCAACCGACGGCATTCCGATTGCGACGATGGGCGCGTCGCTTGGCGCGTATCACGCGGCCGACAGCGCTCTTCCGCTATCCGCACCGGGTCAAACGCTGTTACGCGCTGTCGGTGTCTACGACCTGAGACGGTTCATGGACGGGATGGTACGAGATGACACCTTCGACCCTCGGATACCCGTGGACGACGTGGCGATCTTCCACCACCCTACAAGGACAGCCAGTGAGATTCCCATGGCTGACTGGTTTGAGGTCGCGGCAAGAGAAGCCGCTTCTCTGGGTACGACGTCAGGAAGCTGCAAAAAAGGGGTATCCATCAACGACCTGGACGAATCCGGCAAGCTGTGGCTACGTCCCGCCATCCTGGAAAGACCTGATGTGGGGAGGAATTGCTCGCGCTGGGAGGCTTATCTGGCCTCAAACTGTGGGCGAACCTGAAACGCCAGGCCCGTCGACCAGGCCGAAATTCTCGAGCAGGTATTGGCCCCCCTCGATCACCGAAATGTCGTATCCAGACGTCGCACGCGCGCTCAGGATGTTGACGGCGCCGTGACGAACGAGCCGCACGGTCCGGCCTGCCAAGGGATCGCTGAACGCGATGTGCATGCCTGTGATCTTCCGTCCTGGCGCAGGTCCTAATCATTTCGCGGAGACCAGATGAGGCTTGAATGCGAGCGCGATCATTGGTGTCGGCGTCTGGGATGCGTGTAGGCCCATAAGTCCTCTTGTAGATCCAAGAGATCGCACTGGCGGATGTGTAGAGACGCTGCTTCAATCTCCAGAATTAGTGCGAGCGGCTCGAGCGTGCCGTATTCGCATCGAAGTAGTCTCCGGCGGTGCCGTTACAGACAAACGTGCCGTTCCTCCACCGAGGCCGGCGTGGTG
>CAWBLN010000019.1:0-106397 GCA_963789705.1 uncultured Thermoleophilaceae bacterium | reverse complement strand
GCCGGCGAGCGACTCAACGACCCGGCCTACAGGCCAAGGTCGAGAGCGAGATCTTCCGGGCCGACGATGCCCCGAAGGACAAGGTTTCGGTGAACGTCGAGGACGGCGTGGTCTACCTCCGCGGAGAGCTCGACGATCCCGCTGCCGCCGAGAGTCTGCGCGAAGCGGCCTCGAGGGTCGACGGTGTGACCGGGGTCGAGAGCCTCCTGCACGATCGGGCGGCCCGCGCCACCAAGGAGGAAACCGCAGGCTAGTCCTGGGTCAGCGCGCGGCCGGCACGCTCTCGGCGGCGCCGGCCGCTTCGCGCAGGGCGTCGCGCAGCGCCCGCTTGTGCTTTAGCGAAAGTGCGGCGATCTCCGGTGGTGGCGTGGTCATCTGGCGGTACGCCGTCTCGAGCAGGCGGGCGCCTTCGTCGGTCAGCACCAGCAGCTTCACGCGCCTGTCCGTAGCCGAGGGGCGTCGCTCGATCAGGCCACGTGCCTCGAGCCGGTCGACGATCCCGGTGACGTTTGAGGCGTCGCAGAACAGCTTGCCCGCCAATGAGCTCATCGGTACGCCGTCACCGGGCTCGATCAGACGCAGCGCATGCAGTTGCATGGGGGCGAGCCCCATCTCCTGGGCGAGGGCCATGAATCGGGGCTTGTTGGCCTGCATCACTCGCCACAGCAGTTCCCACGCTTCTTGGGCCGGATCGTCACGAATGCTCATGATCGATGCTCATCATAGTCTAAGGCGCCGATATTTAGCAACCTCAAGCATTTTCTGGTAGCGTGGCCATCATGAGTGAAGCCGCAATCGAAGCCACCGACCTCGTCCGCGAGTTCAAGAAGGGGCCGCGCGCCGTCGACGGAATCGAGTTGCGCGTCGAGCCCGGCGAGGTGTACGGCTTCCTGGGCCCCAACGGCGCCGGTAAGTCCACCACCGTCCACATGCTCACCACGCTGCTGCCGCCCACCTCGGGCACGGCGCGCGTGGCCGGCCACGACGTCGTGGAGGAGGGCTCGGCGGTGCGAGCGTCGATCGGCGCCGCGCTCCAGGAGGCGGCGCTCGACCCGTTTCTGACCGGCGCCGAGCACATGAAGCTGCAGACCGCGCTGCACGGCATGCGCGGCCGCGAGGGGCGCGAGCGCGCCGCGACCCTGCTCGCGCGCGTGGGACTCACCCAGGCCGCCGACCGCCGGGTGGGCGGTTACTCGGGCGGCATGAAGCGCCGCCTCGATCTGGCGCTGGCGCTCGTCCATCGCCCCCGGATCCTCTTTCTCGACGAGCCGACCACCGGCCTCGACCCACAGAGCCGCACCGCGCTGTGGGAGGAGGTGCAGCGCCTGGCTGCCGATCGTGGCGTCACGGTCTTCCTGACGACGCAATATCTCGAGGAGGCCGACGTGCTCGCCGATCGGGTGGGCATCATCGACCACGGCCGTATCGTTGCCGAGGGCACCCCCGAGGCGCTGAAGGCCGAGATCGGCCGCCCGAGCGTGGAGGTGATTCCCGCCGAGCCCGGCGATCTCGCGCGCATGAAGGAAGTGCTGGGGCGCTTCGGCGAGTCGGCCACGGCCTCCCCGAAGGGCGCCGCGGTGCGGCTCGCCGGCGGCGACGCCCAGCTGGCCGAGGTCGTTCGCGCCCTCGACGCCGAGAGCGTCTCGGTCGAGGCGCTTCAGCTGCATGCGCCCACGCTCGACGACGTGTTCCTGGAGAAGACCGGGCGCTCGCTCGAGGGCGAGGCGGACAAGGCGGAGGCCGAACGGAGGCGCAGGAGCCCGTGGCGGCGTGACCGAGCTGTTCCTGCAGGTCGGAATGCTCGCGCGCCGCTCGGTCATACGCACCCTGCGCCAGCCGGCGATGGTGGTGCCGTCGATCGTGTTCCCGCTGATGCTCCTCGCGATCAACTCGAGCGGTCTCGACTCGACCACGCAGATCCCGGGCTTCCCCACGAACTCCTACTTCGAGTTCGCGCTCGCCATCGCCTTCGTGCAGGGGGCGCTCTTCTCGGCCAACAGCGCCGGCACCAACGTGGCCAACGACATAGAGAGCGGCTTTCTCAACCGGCTTTCCCTGACCCCGCTGAGGCGCGTGGCGCTGATGATGGGACAGCTCGCCGGCATCGTGGCACTCGGGCTGATCCAGGCTCTGACCTTCCTCGGCGTCGGCGTGCTCTTCGGCGCCGGCATCGCTGCCGGGGTGGGCGGCGCGGTGGTGATCGTGCTGCTCTCGCTGACCATCTCGCTGGCCTTCGGCTGCATCGGCGCGTTCGTGGCGCTCCGCAGCGGGACGGGTGAGGCGGTTCAGGGGGTCTTCCCGCTGTTCTTCGCCGCCCTCTTTCTTTCCTCGATGGCGCTGCCGCGCGACCTGATCGAGATCGGCTGGTTTCAGACCGTGGCCACCTACAACCCGGTCTCCTACATGCTCGAGGGCATCCGCTCGCTGGTGATCATCGGCTGGGACGGCGAGGCGCTCGCGCTCGGCTTCGCATGCGCGGGAGGGCTCGCGCTGCTCGCGCTGGCCGCCGCCAGCTCGGCTCTACGAACCAGGATGCTGCGCACATGAGCCGCGGCGGGTTCTGGTCGGTTGCACGCGGGGTGGCGTGGCGCAACATCCACAACTTCTTCACCAACCCGGCGATGGTGATCCCGGCGGTGCTCTTCCCCCTGTTCTTCTTCACCGCCTTCGCGGGCGGGCTCTCTCGCGTCGATTCGGTCCCGGGCTTCGACTACGCGGCCGGCTACACGACCTTCGTCTACGGCTTCGTGCTGCTACAGGCCTCGATGTTCGGCGGCATCTTCACCGGCTTTTCGGTGGCCCGCGACTTCGAGTCCGGCTTCTCGCGGCGGCTCATGCTCGCCGCGACCAATCGCGGCGGCATCGTGGCCGGCTACTGGTTCTCGGCCCTGGTCCGCGCGCTGTTCACGGTCGCGCTGATCACGGGGGTGGCGCTGATCGCGGGCCTGGACGTGAGCGGTGGGCCGGTTGATCTGCTCGGGCTCTACACGCTGGCGGTGCTGCTCAACTTCGCTGCCGTGTTGTTCGCCACCGGCGTGGCCATGCGGCTGCGCACCATGCAGGCCGGACCGGCCATGCAGATGCCGATGTTCCTGCTGCTCTTCCTCGCGCCGGTCTGGGTCCCCTACGACCTGCTCACCGGATGGGTCCAGGCCGCGGCGTCGTTCAATCCGATCACCCTTGTGCTCGAGTCGGTGCGCGGTTTCCTGGAGGGCGATCCGATCGAGGTGCTGCCCGCCTTCGGCGTTGCGGTGCTGCTGGCGGCGGTCAGCCTGCTCTGGGCTCGCGGCGGGCTACGCTCCGCCGAGCGGGTCGCCTGACAGTACCCTCTGCGCGAATGGCTGAAGAGACTCACGATGTCGTGCAGGGCGAGGGCTACGCCGTCGCAAACGTCGACGCGCTGGCCGAGGGTCCTGGATTTCGCAAGATCCGCCGCGAGCTGGGCGTGACGGCCTTCGGAGTGAACGCGATCGAGATTCCGCCCGGCCACGAGACGGGCCGCCACTATCACGACGAGCAGGAGGAGCTCTACTTCGTTCACGAGGGGCGACTGGAGATGACCTTCAACGACGACTCGGCACATGTCCTGGGGCCGGGCGGGCTGGCGCGGGTCGATGCCGCGACCATCCGCAAGGTCAAGAACGTGGGTGAAACTCCGGCGGTGTACGTCGTCGTGGGCGGCAAGGACGGATACGTCGGCCGTGACGGCCAGCTGGCCGAGGGCGACACCAGCCGCTTCAGCGCGTCCAGCTAGGTGCGGCGCGCTCTTCTACTGCTTGCGGCTGCGCTGCTCCTCGCCGCCCTGCTCGTTCCGGCGACCCAGGGCAGCCGGCTGCCCGGAGCTCGGGGCTGCCCGGTCTTCCCCAAGAACAACCACTGGAACAAGCGCGTCGACCGCCTGCCGCTGCATCCGAACTCCGACGCGATCGTGCGCTCCATCGGGGTCGGCGAGACGATGCACGCCGACTTCGGCTCCGGGCTCTACGAGGGTGGCCCGATCGGCATCCCCTTCGTCACCGTCGCCAAGGGTCGCCGGCGCGTGCCGGTGTCCTTCGAATACGCAAGCGAATCGGACCGCGGGCCCTATCCGATTCCACCCAACGCTCCGATCGAGGGCGGGCGCGACGCCGACGGCGACCGCCACGTGATCGTGGTCGACAGGTCGCGCTGCCGGCTCTACGAGCTGTTCGCCGCCTACCCCCAGGACGGCGGGGCCCGCTGGAGCGCCGGCTCGGGAGCGATCTGGAACCTGCGCTCCAATCGCCTGCGGCCGCGAAGCTGGACCTCGGCCGATGCCGCCGGGCTGCCGATCCTGCCCGGCCTCGCTCGCTACGACGAGGTCAAGCGCGGGCGCATCGATCACGCGCTGCGGTTCACCGCCTCCCAGACACGTCGCGCCTTCATCTATCCGGCGCGGCATTTCGCCTCTGATCTCACCGACCCCAATCTGCCGGCGATGGGCCAGCGCGTGCGCCTCAAGCGCGGCTATGACATTTCGCGCTTCCCGCGCCAGACGCGGATCGTCCTGCGGGCGCTGAAGCGCTACGGGATGATCCTCGCCGACAACGGGGCGCCCTGGTTCGTCAGCGGCGCGCCGCATCCGGGCTGGAACAACGACGACCTGCACTCGCTGCACCAAGTGCCGGGCAGCGCCTTCGAGGTCGTGGACACGAGCCGCTTGCCTCGACCGTGACCCCGCGCCCGGTGCGCGTCGGATGCTCGGGCTGGAACTACGACAGCTGGCGGGGCGGGCTCTATCCCGAAGGCCTCGGCGAGGCGCGCTGGCTGAGGCGCTACGCCGAGGTCTTCGACACGGTGGAGGTCAACTCGACCTTCTACCGGCTGGCCTCGCGGGATGCCGTTGCGCGCTGGGTCGAGGACACGCCGGACGACTTCGTGTTTGCCGCCAAGGCCAGCCGCTACCTCACGCACGTCCGCCGCCTGCGTGACGTAGAGGAGGGCATCCGGCGCTACTACGAGCGCATCGAGCCGCTCGTCAGGTCATCCAAGCTGGGACCGATCGTGTGGCAGCTGCCGCCCAACTTCCAGCGCGACGACGATGCGCTCGCCGCGATCCTCGAGCTGCTTCCCGGTGGGCGCCACTGCTTCGAGTTTCGCCATGAGAGCTGGTTCTCGTCCGAGGTCTACGCGGCCCTGCGCCGCCACGGGGCGGCGCTGGTGATCGCCGACCACCCCAAGTGGCCCTTTCAGGCGCGCGAGCTGACGACCGACTGGACGCTGGTGCGCATGCATCACGGGCATCGTGGCCGGCGCGGAAACTACTCGCGCACCGAGATCGACGAGTGGGCCCGGCGCATCGCGAACTGGCGCAGCCGGGCAGAGGTGCTCGTCTACTTCAACAACGACTGGGAGGGCTTCGCGGTGGAGAACGCGAAGGCGCTCAGGCGGCGGCTGCGGCGGTCTCCAGGCGCTTGAGCGCACGGCGCAGCAATCGCGACACGTGCATCTGGGAGTAGCCGATCCTCTCGCCGATCTCTCGCTGTGTCAGGTCCTGCATGAAGCGCAGCTCGACCACCTGGCGCTCGATCTCGGGTAGGGCGCGCCAGGTGCTCGCGATGGCGTCGCGGCTCTCGACCAGCTCGTAGGCGTGATCCTCAGCGCCCAAGAGGTCGACCAGCTCGGCGGCCTCGTCGTCGTCGCGTGAGGTGCGGGCGTTGAGCGACGCTGCCTCGTAGCTCGCCGCCGCATCCTGGGCCTCGAGCACCTGCTCGACCGAGCAGCCGAGCGCCTGGGCGACCTCACGGACGCGCGGTGAGCGGCCGAGCGACTTCGAGAGCAGCTCGGTCTCGCGGTTGACCGCCAGGGCGCGCTCCTGCAGTTCGCGGGGCACGTGCAGCGCCCAGCCCTTGTCGCGAAAGTGGCGCTTGAGCTCCCCGAGGATGGTGGGCGCGGCGTAGCTCGAGAACTTCGTGCCGCGGCCCGGCTCGAAGCGGTCGATGGCCTTGATCAGGCCCAGGCTCGCCACCTGCAGCAGGTCGTCGTGGGGCTCGTCGGTGTAGGAGTAGCGCAGGGCAAGGTCCCGGGCGAGCGGCAGAAAGCGCTCGGCCAGCTCGTCGCGGGCGGCCAGATCCCCGTGATGGTGGTAGCGGACGAGAAGCTCCCGCTCGGTCTCCTGGACGTCCTCGCGGGTCACGTCCTTACGGCGATGGAATTGCAGCACCGCCCCAGGGGCGCGTGCAACTGCGTTCATTTGTAAGACCTCCGTCGGTTTTAACCTGACGACAGGTCCGATTCGTGGCCGGCCGACCAAGGTGGCCACGCGTCGTCCCCCAGAAACATTCTGTCCCTTCTTCTGGAGTACTAAACGAAGACTGGCGCTTTTGCTCAAGCCCTCAGCACGTGCTTCCCGTATGTGCGTAGCGCGCCGAGCGGATCGGCGCCCGAGCCGTTCTGAAGGCACACGACCGTCGGCTCCGAGCTTCTCGATCTCGCGAATGCGCTCGACGTGGTGCGCCGGGTCGGAGCCGATGATGTACGACTGCTTGAACTCGTCGTCGGAGAGTTCGCGCTCGGCCTTCTCGTACATCGTCTTGGGATCGTGGTGGTCGTCGGTGAAGTTCTCGTCGAGCTGTGTCGGTTTCCACACGCGGGCACCCTCCAGGGCGCTGTCGTCGTCCGGCGCCCAGGAGAAGCCTGCCTGAAGGATGATCTCGCCGGCCTCCCGCCCCGCGTCGTCGCAAGCCGAGCGGTAGGCCTCGATCAGGCCGGGGGCCGTCTCGGGGTCGGCCAGCGTCCACAGGCCGTCGCCGTGTCGAGCAGCCACCGCGGCGGCATCGGGGCCGAACGCCGATACGTATATCGGTGGCCGCCGCTCTCCGCGCGTGTGAAGGTAGGCGCCCTTGGTGCGAAAGAAACGGCCCTCGTGGTCGACCCGCTCGCCGTCGAGCAGGCGGCCGATCAGCCTCGAGCGCCTCGTCCATGCGCGCCACCTGCTCCGCCGTATCGGGCCAGTCCATGCCGCAGGGCGACTCGTTGAGCGATTCCCCGGACCCGATCCCGAGGAATGCGCGGCCCGGACACATCTCCTCCATGGTGGCCGCGAACTGAGCCACCAGGGCGGGGTGATAGCGATGCACCGGAGCGGTGACCCCGGTCCCGACCTCCACGCGCTCGGTCGCATGGCCGATTGCCCCCAGAAGCGCCCATGCCATGCCCGAATGCCCGGGCTCCCACCAGGGTTGGAAGTGGTCGCTCACGTTGACGGCGTCGAAGCCGGCGCGCTCGGCTTCGACCGCCTGCTCGATCAGGTTGCTCGGCGGAAACTGCTCCGTCGCCAATTGCACCCAGTAGCGCATCGCGCACTCCTACCCGGGTTCCGGCCGCGCGAAGCAGTCAGTCCTGAAGTCGGCGCAATCCGCGCTCGCGCTTCTCGTGCTCGCGCCGGCGGGCGCGGAGCAGCTTGGCGGCCTCCCGCTGAGCCGCCTCGGCTTCGCTCAGTGCTTCACGAGCGCTGTCCACGCGCGCCGCGGCCTCGTCCTCCGCGGCTTCGGCCTGCTCCAGGGCGGCCACCGCTTCGGCCAGCTCCCGCTCTGCGTTCGCCCGGTCGGCCGCTCGCTTGCGCTCGCCCGCCGACGGCGAGCGCTTGGAGGGCCGGCTGGGTGCGCTGGGCGCCGCTGCGACTGCGCCAGGGGCGTCGAACGCTCCACCCAGACCCACCGCCTCGTGCTCACGCACGAGCCGGCCGCGGGCGAGCTCCTCGCGTACTCCTTCGTCGAGTGCCGCCGCGTGCAGGGTCGAGCGCACCCGCTCCTTGAGCGCCGGTCCGCTCTTTCCCGTCTCGCTGGCGATGGCCTCCGCGCAGTCGGCCAGGATCGAGGTCAGCTCGCGTTGCTCGCTCCATCGCCTCCCGCAGCTCTTCGCGGCCCCCGCCCGACAGCAGGGCCTTGTGGGCCTCCCGCAGTCGCTCTCCGGAGGCCAGCAGCGCCTGTGTTTCCTGCTGACGCCGTCGTACCGCCTGGTTGAGCGCCCACGCCCCGGCCGTGGGCTTGCGCAGCGCCTTGACCGCGGTCGCGCCCTCTCGGTCGCCGCTCGCGCGCAGGCTCTTGGCCAGCGCGTCGCGCTGAGCCACGAACTCGTCGAGCGGCAGGCCGTAGAGGCGATCGATGTCCGCGTCGGGCGGCGCCGGGGTCAAGGCCCTTCAGGCTACGCGCAGCGCGGCCGATCGCGCTTCGAGCCTCAGGAGCCTTCGAGCCCGTGTCTCTCGGCGGCCTTGTAGGCGATCTGCAGGAAGTCGGCGATCGTGAGGGCGGACAGGACCGAGGTGAGGAGGCGCGTCGAGCGCGGAGCGGTCATCAGGCCGAGGTGGAAACCGGCCGACATCCACATCCCCAGGCAGTACGGGCAGGTGAGCAGCTCTCCCACCGTGCGCCTGAACCCTTCGCCGCGAGCGCGCTCCTCCACCTCGCCCGGCGCGCCCTTCCCCTGGTACTCGGTGAACGGCGCGCGCAGGAAGGCCGTGACCTTGTCCTTGGCGATCAGCCGGCTCAGCTTGTGGGTGGCCACGCCGGTGAGCAGAAGGTCTCGCCCGTCCACACGCTCCGGTAACTCGTGGCCCGCCCTGTGCGCTGCGACCACTCCGGCGGCCAGGCCGGCGTTGAACAGCGCACTGAAAGCGGCATAGGCCTCGAAATGTGGGCGCTTCTCCGGCGGGGCGTACCCCTCGAATGCCCCGCCGATCCGCGCCCCGTCCGTGTCGACGCTCAAGACTTGTTGCTCTCCATCTTGCGCGTATCGCGCGGCTCGGCGAAGGGCTCCTGGTCCTCCGGCCGCATCCCCGCCTCGATCCGGCGTCCGCGCTCCAGCTCGGCGTTGAACTCGGCTCCAAGCAGAATCATGATGTTCGAGATCCACAGCCAGACCAGGAAGATGATCGGACCCGCGAGCGCCCCGTAGGTTTTGTTGTACGAGCCGAAATTCGCCACGTAGAAGGCAAAGGCCACCGACGCGATGATCCAGCCGATCACCGCCAGGACCGATCCCGGCGAGAGCCACTTGAAGCCGGGCTGCTTGACGTTGGGGGCGGCCCAGTAGAGCACCGCGAACATGAAGCTCACGAAGAGGATGAGCACCGGCCACTTGGCGAGGTTCCACACCTGTACGGCGGTGTCGCCCACTCCCACGAGACCGCCTACCTCTTGGGCCAGGCCCCCGCTGAGCGTGACCGCAACCGCGCTGATCGAGGTCAGCACCATGAGCAGAACGGTGAGCCCGACGCGCACGGGGAGGGTCTTCCAGATCGGGCGCCCCTCCTCCATGTCGTAGATCGCGTTCGACGCGCGCATGAAGGCCGAGATGTAGCCCGAGGCCGCCCAGATCGCGCCGAGCAGGCCGATGACGAAGAAAACCCCTGAGGCCCCCGAGTTGCCCTGGAGGTTCTTGATCGCGTCCGTGAAGATGTCCTTGGCGGGGCCGGGGGCGACGCTGCCCAGATTGTCGATGAGCGGCTGGGTGGCCGAGGTGCCGATCAGGCCGAGCACGGACACGAGCACGATCAGCGCAGGGAAGATCGAAAGAACGCCGTAGTAGGTGAGCGCCGCGGCCCAATCGGTCAGGTTGTCGTCCTGAAACTCCGTGAACGTGCGCTTGAGCACCCCGAACCAGGACTTGCCCTTCATTTTGGTGGGGGCGTCGGGACCGCCGTCTGATCGAGCCATGGCTAGCGCCTCCGAATCAGCCAGAGCGCAACGAGACCCACACCGATTCCCACCGCCACCGGCACGAGCGGCTTGTCGCGTGCCTGCTCCGGGAGCTTCTGCTGTAGCTCCTGCGCCTTGGTCTGCGCCTGAGCCTTCGCCTCGTCGACCTTGACCCTGGCCTGCGCCTTGACCTGGTCTGCCTTCTCCTGGGCCTGGGCCTTGACGTCGGCCTTCTGGGTGAGAGCTTCCACCGTCTCTCCGAGCTCGGTGCGGGTGCGCTCGATGTTCTCGCGCAGCTCGGCCTGCTGCTGCTCGGGGGACTGCTGCTCCTGCTCGCTCATGCGCGCGCCCTCGCCTTCTTCACTTCGTCGACGTCCCGTTTTGTGCTTTCCATCGCTCCTTCGGGGAGCGGTGGCGTGGCCTGCTCGACCTTTTTCTTGCCGGTCAGAGCCAGGATGCCGGCGATCGCCAGCAGCACGACGCCCACGATCACCGCGCCGATCCAAGGCTCGAGAAAAGTGCCAATCCCGAGAACGGCGGCCGCGATCAGAGCGCCCACGCCATAGAGCGCAACCACTCCGGCACCGCCGAACATGCCCGCCCCGATGCCGGCCGTCTTGCCCTTCTCTTGAAGCTCGGCCGTTGCCAGACGCATCTCCTGGCGAACGAGGTCTGCCGTCTGGCGGGAGAGCTGCTGTACGAGGTCTCCGGCCGAACGATCGTTGCTGGTCTCGCTGACTCCTGTCGTTCCCTCCATGACCAGGGTCATACCCTCCCCAGCGGCCCTTAAGCCGCCGCAACTTACCCGTACGCGCCTAAGACCCGGCTTCGGAAAGAGCGGCCACTTCGCGGATCTCGGCCAGCCGCGCGAGCGCCTTGTGCTCGATTCGCCTTATCCGCTCGGGCGACAGGCCCATCTGCCGGCCGGCCTCGCGCAGCGGCGTGGGGTCGTTGCCGTCGATGCCGTAGCGGAGCCTGATCACTCGGCTCTCGTCGGCCGAGAGCTGGTTCAGCGCTTCACGAACGGTCTGGTCGCGCAGACCGATCTCCACCTCCTGGTGGGGCTCGGGCTCGTCGCTGGCCAGGAGGTCGCCGAGCTCCGTCTGTCCGCTCTCGCCGACGGTGCGCTCGAGGCTCGTGATCGTGCGCATGACCTCGCGTGTCTCCTGCAGCTCCTCGATCGTGAGCTCCGCCGCCGCCGCGATCTCCTCGTCGGTGGGTGGGCGTCCGTGCCGGGCGGCCAACTCACGCTCGACACGACCGATCTTGCGCTCGCGCTGGCCGATGTGCACCGGGATGCGGATCGTGCGGCCCTGGTTCGCCAGTCCTCTCTGAATCGCCTGGCGGATCCAGAAGGTGGCGTAGGTCGAGAACTTGTAGCCCTTTCGCCAGTCGAACTTCTCGGCAGCCCGGATGAGCCCGAGGATTCCCTCTTGGATCAGGTCGAGCAGCGCCAGCTCATGGCCCTGGTACTTCTTGGCCAGCGACACGACCAGGCGGAGGTTCGAGTTGACCATCCGCTCCTTGGCCTCGAGGTCGCCGCGCTCGATGCGCTGGGCGAGCTCGACCTCCTCCTCGGCGGTCAGCAGCGGATGGCGGCGGACATCGCGCAGGAACAGCTGCAGCGTGTCGCTGGTCATCACCGCGAGCTCGTCGTGGTGGTAGGCGGGCCCGGGCGGGGCGCCGTTGCCACAGTCGTCGCTCACCTCGACCCCGCGCGCGTCCAGACGGTCATGCAGCGCTTCCCTCTCCTCGTCGGAAAGGCCCAGTTCCGCCGCCAGCTCCGAGAAGTCGGAGAGGTTTACGCAGTCCCTGTCCCCTCCCCGTTCGATCAGCGCCTCGAGCCGGCGCTCGGCGGAATCGTCCGTCGTCGGCGGCATAGTTTTCCTCTACCCCTGCGGGTGGGGGCTAAACGGCGCTGTGGGCATCCAGCAGCGCACGCAGCTGCTTTTTGGGCGCGGACAGACCCCGGGCGTGGGTCCCGATCTCAGCCCAGGGGTCACCCTTCCTGTCGAGCCTGCGCAGGACCGTCCGGATCGTCCATTTGTCCGGGCGCAGCTTTGAGTTCGAGAGCTCCTCCCACTCGATCGGGGTGGCCACCGGCGCTCCGGCTCGAGGCCGCACCGCGTAGGGCGGCACGACCGTCTGGGCGTAGCGGTTTCGCAGCACGTCGACCAGGATCCGCCCACCGCGCTGGGCCTTGCGGAACTCGGTGGTCAGAGCGTCGGGATCGCGCGCCGCCAGCAGTTCGGCCAGGCCATCCGCGAACTCCTTGACGTGATCGAAGTCGGCACGGCGCTGAATCGGCGTCCACACGTGGATCCCCTTCGAGCCGGTCACCTGGGCGAATGGCTCGAGTCCCACCTCGCGCAGCAGGTCGCCGGCGTCGCGGGCGGCGCGGCGCACATCGGCGAAGTCGCTTTTCGGCGCCGGGTCGAGGTCGATCACCAGGCGGTCGGGCCGGTCGATGCGATCGGCGTGCGAGAGCCAAACGTGGGGTGTGATCGTGTTCTGGTTGGCCAGATAGACCAGCGTGCGAACGTCGTTCGCGATCGCATGGGTCACGCTCCCGCCGTGCTTGGCCGCCTCCACGCGCCGGACCCACGCGGGAAAGTAGTCGGGGGCGTCCTTGTGGAAGAACCCGCGCTGGCCGATGCCCGCCGGGAAACGCTGCAGGCTGAGTGGGCGGCCCTTGATGTGGGGCAGCATCCATTCCGCCACCTGCTCGTAGTACTCGGCCAGCTCGCCCTTGGTGATGCCGTCGTCGGGAAACAGGACCTTGTCGGGGTGGCTGATCTCAACGCTCATGCCGGGGCCTCCCGCACGACCTGACGGGCGGGCTTGTCGTCGCGGAGCCCGAGGTAGCGCGGGTGCCGGAGGCGCCCGTCACGCGTCCACTCGGTGAAGCCGATCTGGGCCACCAGCTGCGGTGCGACCCAATGGGTGCCTCGGGGTATGGGGTGCACGTCAGCGAAGGGATTGTCCTCGCTCTCGAGGTCTCGTAGCTGCCCGCCGAGCTCGGCCAGCGTCGACCGGTCGAAGCCGGTGCCCACCTTGCCGGCATAGCGCAGCGTGTCGCCGTCGAAGTGGCCCACCAGCAGCGCGCCGAAGTCGGTGCGCGAGCCCTGCGGTGCGGTGAAGCCTCCGATCACGAGCTCCTGTTCGGCGTGGCACTTGAGCTTGAGCCAGTCGCGCGAGCGAGTTGCCCGGTAGGGACTGTCGGCGCGCTTGGCGATCACGCCCTCGAGACCCTTGCGGCAGGCCTCCTCGTAGAGCCGCTCCCCCACTTCGTTGCGGTGCGGGGTGAAGCGAATGGGATCGTCGAAGCGCAACGCCGCACGCAACTGCCGCTTGCGCTCGCGCAGGGGGAGATCCCGCAGGTCGGACCCCTCGAGCCGGAGCAGATCGAACACGTAGAGGTAGATCGCAACCCGCTCCTTACCACGGCGCTGCAGCCGCGAGAAGCTGGTGATCCCGCGACTGTCGAGCGCCACCACCTCGCCGTCGACCACGAAATCCGGGCACGGATCGGACCTCAGGGCCTTGGAGACCTCCGAGTACTGCGCGCTCATGTCGCGGTCCGTGCGCGAGAGCAGGCGCACGCCGCCGCGGTCGCGATGAGCGATGCAGCGCACGCCGTCGAGCTTGCGCTCGAAGATCCAGGCGGGGTCGGAGAAGGGCTCGTCGGACAGCACGGCCTTCATCGGCACATAGGAGCTCAGCTGCCCACCTCATCGATCGTTCTCCCGCTGACCACCGACTCCGGCTGGGTGCTCGTGGGGCGGCGGCGCGCGTCGGCCTCCTCGTCGCGGCGCTTGATCAGCAACCAGCGGCGGCCGTCGGTGTGCCTCAAGGCCCAGCCACCGCGCAGCTTGTGGCCCTCGAGCCAGAAGGAGGCGTGGCCGGCGTCGAGCGAGTCGGCCATCGGCTCATCGCGCAGGCTCTGGTAGCTCCCGCGATCCCACACGATCACCGGCCCGGCGCCGTACTGCCCCTCGTCGATCACGCCCTCGAAGTCACCCCACGAGATCGCGTGGTCGTCGACTGCCATGGCCAGGCGCTTGTCGCGTGGGTCGGTCGAGGGGCCCTTGGGCACCGCCCAGGACTTGAACGTGCCCTCGACCTCGAGGCGGAAGTCGTAGTGCATCGACGTTGCGTCGTGCTGCTGGATAACGAATCGAGGCACTCACACCCTCCCCGGGCGCAGCGGCTCGATCTCCAGCGGGCCCTCGTGGCGCGCCTCGACCTGGAGCGTGGTGTGGTCGATGCCGAAGCGCTCGTGCAGCAGCTCGGCGAGCCGGCGGCGATGCGACTGGGTGTCGCAGCCGGCGCCCACCGTCACGTGCGCCGACAGCGAGGGCATGCCCGAGGTGACCTCCCAGACGTGCAGGTCGTGAACCTCCACCACGTGCGGCTCGGCCGCCAGCGTGCGGCCTATCTCCTGAGGGTCGATTCCACGCGGCGCGGCCTCGAGCAGGACCCGCCCGGACTCTCGCAACAGGCCCCAGCCCGACCGGAGCATGAGACCGGCCACGAGCAGTGCGGCGATGCCGTCGGCCTGCCCCCAACCCGTCGCCAGGATGATCACGCCCGCGACGGCCGTGGCGATGAACGCGTAGAGGTCGGTGAGGACGTGCTGGAAGGCCCCCTCGACGTTGAGGCTGCGGCGGTCGGCGCCGGCGAGGACGAAGGTGGCGAGCAGGTTCACCACGATGCCGGCCAGGGCAACCGCGACCACCGCCGCGCCCTCGACATCGGGGGGCGAGATCAGCCGCCGGATGCCCTCGAAGACGATGACCGCGGCCAGTGCCACCAGCGTCACGCCATTGATCTGGGCCGACAGGATCTCGGCCCGCTTGAGCCCGAAGGTGTAGCCGCCCTGAGCCGGCCTGCCGGCCAGCCTCGCCGCCACCAGGGCCAGGGCGATCGCTCCCGCGTCGGTGAGCATGTGCGCGGCGTCGGATAGCAGCGCGAGCGACGAGGCCAGGATGCCGACCACGACCTCGACGGCCATGAAGACGAGGATCAGCGCGAGGGCAATGCCAAGCCGGCGCCCGTTCGCGGTGGCCGCGTGAGCGTGACCGTGCTGGTGATGATGATGGTGGCCCGCCACCGGCTCTCAATGGTGGCAGGGGTGCGGGTCGCCTGGCCGCTCAGCCGGGCAGCGCTTGCGCGAAGCGCACCAAGCGCTCGGTGTCTCGCAGCGGCGGGCCATGGCCGAACAACACGAGAGCCGGCTGGAGGCGGGCAACCCGGCGGGCCGACTCGCGGTTTAGCTCGACGTTGTAGGTGAAGGGCCGCGGCGGTTCGTGAAGCCCGGGCCGTCCGGTCAGCGGGTTGAGCCCGAAGAAGACATCGCCACAGATGAGCGTGCGGTCGGAGTCGCGCCAGAACGAGATGTGGCCGGGCGAGTGGCCCGGCGTGTCCATGACCGTGAACCCTCCCACCTCGTCCCCCTCCTTGAGCTTGCGCTCGACTGCGTGCGGGTCCGGCAGCGGCAGCTTTGTCCCCAGCATCCCCGCGCGGCCCTCGCCCGGGGCGGGGCGAGCGCCCTGCGCCACGTGAGCGTCGCGCTCGCCGCACCAGAGCGGGATCCCGAGCGCCTCGCAGACGGCGTGGCTCGAGCCGTAGTGGTCGATATGGGCGTGGGTCAACGCATGGGTGCTGACGCTCCGGCCCTTCACCTGGCGCAGTATTCGCCTGCGGGCCAGCTGTGTACCCGCATCGATCAGCACGTCCTCGATGAGGTAGACGTTGATCACGTTCGGAGGCCGGCCAGTGAGCCGGTAGACGTCGGGGGCGAGCTGCTTGATCTGCGCAGCCTATGCGCTCGGGCTAGGGCTGCTCTTCAGGGGCCGGCGCCGGCGTGGTGGCCGTCTCTCCGGCTGGAGCCGGCGTGGTGGGTGTGGTCTCGGTCTCGGTCTCGGTCTCGGTCGTGGGCTCGGTTGCGGTCTCCTCCTCGCTGGACGGCTCGGTCTCCGGCTCGGTGGCCGGCGCCGATTGGGCGGCGCTGTCGGAGGGCTCCTGCTGCTTGTCTCGGTCCGAGCTCGAGCGGTCGCGATCGCGCGAGAAGAACGTGGTGCTGTCCTTGCCGCCGCCGATCGCCCCCCCGGCCAGCAGCTCGGGCACGGTTAGCACGACGACCGCGATGAGCAGGGCGAGCGCACCGGTGCCGAACACGGCTCCAACGGCGATCTTGCGCCGACGCGGGGCGGGCGAGCCGCTCCGGTACACGCGCACGGGGGCCGAGTCGGGCCCGGAGTCGGGCTCCGGCGATGGCGGCGGCGGAGGCTCGGCGGTGTCGGGCGGCGGCTCGGGCTTCTTGCGATCGGGGCGCAACACCGGCTTGTCCGTGGTCAGGCGTTCGGCGATCCGCTCGGTGGGCCGGTGAAGGAGCTCGCTGATGAGCGCCACCAGCACAGGGGTCGCCGCCGCGGCGATCCATGTGCCGGCGATCCAAAGTTGCGAGGTCACGACGGCCGCCGTGGCGGAGGCGGAGCTCGCGATCACGAGCGTCCGCAGGTTGAAACGCCGCTCCTCCTCGCGCTCGGTTGTGCGCGAAGAAGCCATCCCGACTCACCATAACGACGTGATCAGGCCGCTGCGGCCAGCATTCCCAGCACCACCCTGCTGTGCGCCGTCCAGGCCAGCGTGCGCAGCCAGCTTCCGGCCACCAGCGCGCCGACTCCGGCCGGGCGCTGGGCCACCAGCAGCGCCGACCCGGCCAGCTCGATCGCCATCGGGCCGAGGACCACACGGCCGGTCAGGCGGGAGTGGGCGCGGTGATAGTCCTCGAAGGCCGCACCGCCGACGGCCCCCATCAGCGGGTAGTGCACCACCTGCACGAACCAGCCCACCCCGGTCATGAACAGAGTCGCGGCAGCGGTTGCGAGCAGCACGGCCATCGCGAGTGGGTACGGCCGGTGCGGGGCTGCTAGGCCATCGAAGTGCTGGTGGGCTCGCGGCCGTCATCGCCGCCGTCCTTGCGCAGCCGCGAGTTGCGGTAGCCGTAAAGCGCGTAGATCACCAGCCCGAGCACCAGCCACAGGCCGAACCGGACCCATGTGGTGCCCGGCAGCTTCGTCATCAGGTAGACGCAGAGCAGCGCGCCGATGATCGGCACCAGCGGCACGAGCGGCACGCGAAAGCCTCGCTCCATTTCTGGCTTGGTCCGGCGCAGCCAGATCACCGCGATATTCACGATGAAGAAAGCGAACAGCGTGCCGATGTTCACCAGCTCGGCGATCTCCTTGAGCGGCACAAAGGCGGCAAGGATCGCGATCGGGATGGCGAACACGAGCGTCAGGATTACCGGCGTGTGGGTCTTCTCCCACACGGTCGCCAGACCACCCGGAAGCAGGCCGTCGCGGCAGATCGAGAAGGCCACGCGCGTCTGCCCGTACAGGATCGTCAGCACCACGCTGGTGATCGCCACCAGCGCGCCGAAGGTGACGATGTCCGCGCCCCAACCGATGCCGGCGCCCTCGGAGAGGGCGACTGCCAGCGGCGCGTCCTGACCGGCCAGCTGGTCCGCGGGCAGCGCGCCCACGGCCGCCGTGGAGACGAGGATGTAGATGATCGTGCAGATCACGAGCGAGCCGACGATCGCGATCGGCAGGTCGCGACCCGGGTTCTTGCTCTCCTCGCTGCCCGTGGACACCGCGTCGAAGCCGATGTACGCGAAGAAGATGAGGGCCGCGGCGTTCTCGATACCGCTCCACCCGTTGGGGGCGAAGTCCGAGAAGTGGTCGCCGTTGAAGGCCGATAGAGCGACCACGATGAAGAAGGCCAGCACCACCAGCTTGGTGATCACCATGACGGTGTTCGAGCGCGCGGACTGGCGGACTCCGGCGATCAGCACCGCGGCCACGGCCAGCACCAGCAGGAAGGCGGGGATGTTGTACTTGCCGCCGTCACCGGGCGGCAGCGTGATCGAATCGCTCAGCGTGACTCCGAACAGCGAGTCCATCAACTCGACGAAGTACGCGCCCCAGCCGACCGCCACGGCGGCCACGGAGACGCCGTACTCGAGGATCAGGTCCCAGCCGATGATGAAGGCGAGCAGCTCGCCCATGGTCGCGTACGCATAGGTGTAGGCCGAGCCGGACACCGGGATCGTGGAGGCCAGCTCCGCGTAGGCGAGCGCCGAGAAGATGCAGGTCACCCCCGCGAGCACGAACGAGAGCACCAGCGCCGGGCCGGACTCGCCGATCGCCTCGCCGACGATCACGAAGATGCCCGTGCCGATGATGGCGCCGATGCCCAGGGCGGTGAGGTCGAAGGCTCCGATACCCCTGTGCAGGGTGCTGCCCTCGGCGGTCTCGAGCAGCTGCTCGGTCGGCTTGGTTACGAAGGGGCTCTTGCGTGCGACCGAGGCCATGTGCGCCTCGTTTCCCCAGACGTGACCCGTTTATAACCACCCGCTTCCTGGTACACGGCTGGTATCTGCGGGACCGTCGCGATGGGCGGTTCGGCAGACGCGGTGCCGGCCACCATGCCGAAGTCGCCCGCATTCGGTCAGCCGATTGTGAGCGCAGGCAGCGCCGGCCCGCCCCCCGACCCGCGGCGAGGCGCTTCCGGCGCCTCGCCGTCGTTTTGGCGGCGCTTCGGTGGGGTAGGCCGTGCGGATGCGCGAGGTCGAGCACCTCGACGACGTCCTCGCCCCCGGCGGTTGGTGCTATGCCAGCTCCGCTTCGGTCGACGCCCGCGACCCGGGCCGCTTCAACGCACTGTTCGGACGCGACTCGCTGATCACGGCGTTGCAGCTGCTCGACGCGCGCCCGGATGTTGCCCGGTCCACCCTGCGGGCGCTGGCCGCGCTTCAGGGACGCAGCGACGACCCGTACACCGAGGAGGAGCCCGGCAAGATCGTTCACGAGTACTGGCCCCAAGGCGCGGAGCGCTTCGCCACCATGGGCTGGCCGGTACGCAACGGGCAGCTTCGCTACTACGGCTCGGCCGACTCGACCTGCTGGTTTCTCGTTGTCCTGGCTGCCCTGGACGATGACGGCCTGGCCCGCGAGCTGGCGGAAAACTGGCGGTCGGCCGGGGGCTGGCTGGAACGCGCGCTCGAGCTCGGCGGAGGCTTTGTCCGCTACGGACCCCGAGACGGCGGCGGCCTGGCGCAGCAGGGCTGGCGCGACAGCAGCGATCCGATCCACCCCGAGACCCACGGGAACGGGATCCTGCGCGCAGACGGCTCGCTGCCGGTGGCGCCGCTGGCCGATACGGACACCCAGGCCGTGGCCCTCGTGGCGCTCCGGGCGCTCGCGCTGCTGTCCGGAGAGGCGGCTCACCGCCGGGAGGCCGAGTCGCTGCGCGCGCGGATCGAGAGCAGCTTCGGGCCGGAGACGATGGCGATCGAGGCCGATGGCCGGGAGGTGGCGGGACCGGGCTCCCAGCTGGGCTGGCTGCTCTGGGCCGGGGCACTGGGGCCGCCCGCGGCCGCGGCGGCGGCCGAGCGGCTGTGCCGCCCCGACGTGCTGAGCGCGTTTGGGCTGCGCACCCTGGCCGAGGGGCAGCCTCAGTACCACCCGGCGGCCTACCACCGCGGGGCGGTCTGGCCCTTCGATTCCTGGCTCGGGTGGGGCGGCATGCGGGCCGCCGGGCGCACGGCCGATGCCGAACGGCTGCGCGGCGGGGTGCTCAGCGCGCTGGCTCGCCTGGGCGATCCGGTCGAGTGCTACGCCGTTGGTCCGGGAGGGCCGGAGGCGCTCCCGTTCGCCAACCGGGTGCAGGCGTGGACCGTGGGCGCCGCCTTCGCGCTGGGACGCGGCTGGGACGGGCGTCCGAGACCACTCTTCCCGTAGCGTTATCGCCACTTGGTCGTCTACCAGATCTACCCGCGGTCCTTCCAGGACTCCGACGGCGACGGCATCGGCGACCTCTCGGGCGTCCGCTCGCGCCTCGACTATCTGGCCTGGCTGGGCGTGGACGCGCTCTGGCTGTCGCCGATCTATCCCTCGCCGATGGCCGACTTCGGCTATGACGTCTCGGACTACACCGGGGTGGACCCGGTGTTCGGCAGCCTCTCCGACTTCGACGCGCTCACCGAGGAGGCGCACGCGCGCGGCCTGAAGCTGCTGCTCGACGTCGTGCCCTGCCACACGTCGATCGAGCACCCGTGGTTTCGCGAGCATCCCGACTGGTACATCTGGGCCGATCGCCCCAACAACTGGCTGTCGGCCTTCGGCGGCACGGCCTGGGAAAAGCTCGGAGAGCGCTACTACCTGCACTCCTTCTACCCCGAGCAGCCCGACCTCGACTGGCGCAACCCCGACGTGGTCGAGGCCATGCAGGGCGTGCTGCGATTCTGGCTCGAGCGCGGGGTGGACGGCTACCGGATCGATGCCATCGACCGCCTTCTCAAGGACCCGCAGCTGCGCGACGACCCTCCGGCCGGCCGCGAGCCCTTCGGCCTGCCACTTAGCGAGGACGGAGCGACGGCTTGCCCTAAGTCACTCGCGCAACGCGCCGGACACCGGCGAGGCACTGGCTCGTATCCGCGAGGCCTGCGGACGCACCACGTTCCTGGTGGGCGAGGTCTACCTGCCGGCCGCGCGCTGGCAGCCCTACTCCGACCATTTCGACGCGGTGTTCGCCTTCGAGTTGCTGCACGCGCCCTGGGAGGCGAAGGCGCTGCGCGCCGCCATCGAGGCCTGCACACGCATACCGGGGCAGGCCGCGTGGGTGATGTCCAACCACGATTTCGGGCGCCTGGCCAGCCGCTTCGGCGCCGAGAACGCCCGCGCGGCGGCGCTCCTGCTGCTGACGCTGCCCGGCCCGGCCTTTCTCTATCAAGGCGACGAGATCGGACAGGCCGACGGCCCGCCCGGCGAATCGGTGTTCGACCGCGCCGGGCGCGACCGCTACCGCCACCCGATGCAGTGGGACGCGTCGGCGGGCGGCGGTTTCACGACAGGGGAGCCCTGGCTCCCGGCGGTCGACCCGCAGGAGCACAACGTCAAGGCCCAGCGCGAGGATCCCGCCTCTTTTCTCTCGATGGTCCGAGATCTGCTGGCGCTGCGGCGCGTGCTGGGCGAGGGGTTCGAGCTTCTCGAGGCCGGCGAGGGAGTGGTCGCCTACCGGCGCGGCGACCACACCGTGGCCGTGAACACCACCGCCGAGGCGCTACCGGTGCCCTTCGGCGGCGAGCCGCGGCTGGAGACGCAGCCGGGCGCGCTGCGTGACCGGCGGCTTGCTCCGCACGCCGGCGCGGTGGTCCCGAGCTAGCCCGGATCCTCGCCCGGTGGGCGGATCTCGCCCGATCCACGCACCAGCAGCTCGGTCGGGATCACCACTCGCTTGGTTGGCCCGGCCGCCCCGTGGAGCCGGGCGAAAAGCAGCTCCCCCGCCGCGTGCCCCATGCCCAACGGGTCCTGGGCCACCACGGTCAGCCTGGGCTCGGTTGCGTCGGCCAGCGTCACGTCGTCGATCCCCACCAACGCGATCTCGTGCTGGCGGCCGAGGGCCTGCAGCGCGTGAACCGCGCCTATCGTGATGAAGTTCTGGCTCGTGAGCAGGGCGCTCGGCGGCCGGGCAAGCCCCAGGAGGTCATTGGAGGCCGAGAGCGCGCGGGCACTCTTGTCGAGTTCCATCCGCACCAGCTCGTCATCGTCGGTCAGGCCGTGCCTCAGGAGGGCTTCGCGATAGCCGCTCAACCGCTCGCGTGCGGTGTAGATCTGCTCGCGGTCGCCCAGGAAGCCGATGCGCCGGTGCCCGGCGGAGACGAGGTGGTCGACCGCCGTCGCGGCGGCGCCGGCGTTGTCGATCAGCACCGAGTCCGCATCGATGGCCTGAGGCGGGCGATCGATGAACACAACGGCCATGCCCGCCTCGAGGTCGCGCAGCAGGTAGGAATGGTTGTGCTCGATGGGCGCGATCACGAGGCCGTCCACCCGCCGCTCGCAGAGACCGTGCACGAGCTCGCGCTCGCGCGCGGGATCCTCATCGGAGCTGCCGACGAAGGTCAGCACCCCTCGTGCTCGAGCCACCTCCTCGACCCCACGATGGATCGAGGCGAAGAACGGGTTCGACACGTCCTCGAACACGAGGCCGACGCTGGCGGATGTCCGGTCCGCTCGCCGCAGCGTGCTGGCCGTGAGGTCGCGCCGGTAGCCGAGCAGATCCACGGCTTCGCGCACGCGCTTGGCCAGGTCGGCGCGGACGGCTCCCTCGCCGTTGACCACGCGCGAGACCGTGCTGAGGCTGACGCCGGCGAGCGCAGCCACGTCGATCATGGTCGGTCGCCGGCGCTCGCGCGGCGCGGCGTCTGAGGTTGTTTCGCTCATGGCCAGAAAACGTTTTTCCAAGCAAACCTTGACACCGCGCCTCGCTTCTGTCTAGGGTGCAGAGAACGTTGTCTCGAGGCTCTCAGGGGCCAGGAGGAGGGAGAACGGCAGCATGCAGGCGAGCGCCCCAAGCCGCAATGCGCGTGCACTTTCGCGTGCGCGGGCCGAGCTTGGCTTCAACGCCGCCCCTAGTGGGTACGTCCACCTCAGGTGATGGCCGAGGAGGGCACGAGCCGCTGGACTCGCACGCTGGTTGCGCTGGTTGCGACGATGGCGTGCGCGCTGGCCGTGGGCTGCGGAGTCGGCGGCGACGAGGGCGGCACCGGAGCCCGGGCGATCAACTGGTACGTGTTCAACGAGCCCGGCGGGGCGTTCGACAAGGCCGTGGCCGACTGCAACAAGGAAGCCGGCGGCAAGTACCAGATCAACTACGTCAAGCTGCCCACGGACGCCAACCAGCAGCGTGAGCTGATCGTCCGCCGACTGGCCGCCGAGGACGACACGCTGACCCTGGTCGGCATGGACGTGATCTGGACCGCCGAGCTCGCCGAGGCCGGCTGGATCCTCCCCTGGGAGGGTGAGCGCCGTGACGGTGGCCGAGGAAGACAAGCTCGAGGGACCACTCAAGACCGTCGAGTACCAGGACAAGATCTGGGCCATCCCGTTCACGAGCAACACCCAGCTGCTCTGGTACCGCAAGGACCGCGTGGACGCGCCACCGGAGGACTTCACCTGGGATGAGATGATCGACCAGGCGGCAGAGAACGGAACCTCGGTCGAGGTCCAGGGCGCGCAGTACGAAGGCCTGACCGTGTGGATCAACTCGCTCATCGCGGGGGCCGGCGGGCAGGTCGTGGACCAAAACGGCGACGTGAAGGTCGATCAGAGCGCCCAGCGCGCTGCTGAGATCACGAGCAAGCTCGGCAAGTCGCCCGCTGCGCCGCCCGGCATGTCGACCAACCGCGAGGATCAGGCGCGCCTCGGCTTCGAGTCGGGCCGCTCCGACTACCAGGCGAACTACACCTTCATCTACCCGAGCGCCGCGGAGGTCTCTGAGGACTTCCAGAAGAACATCGGCTGGGCGCGCTACCCGCGCACGGTCAAGGACCAGGAGAGCCGTCCGCCGCTTGGCGGGATCAACATCGGAGTCTCGGCCTTCGCGCCGGAGCCCGAGCTCGCGTTCGACGCCGCGGAATGCCTGGCGAGTCCCGAGAACCAGGCGATCGCCGCCGAGCTTGGCGGCCTGCCGCCGACCACTGAGTCCGTGTACGACGACCCCAAGGTCCAGAAGGCGTTCCCGTTCGCCGACGCGCTGCGCCAGTCGATCGACGCCGCCGCGCCGCGGCCGGTGACTCCGGCCTACAGCGACATCTCGCTGGCGATCCAGAAGTCGTTCCATCCACCCGAGGCGGTCGAGCCGGACGGAATCGTGGAGACTCTGCGTGACCGTATGGAGAAGGCCGGCGAGGGGAGCATCTTCTGATGGAAGCCGCCCAGGTACCGGCCACCCGCACCACCGCTCCGCCCGGCAAGAAGAAGGTCACCGACAAGACCAAGGCCGAGCGCAAGCTCGCTTGGATGCTTTGCGCCCCGGCCGTGATCGCAATGCTGATCGTGACCGGCTATCCGATCGGCTACGCGCTCTACCTGTCGTTCCAGAAGTTCGACCTCCGCTTTCCCGATGACAGGGAGTTCGTCGGACTCGCCAACTACGGCGACGTGCTCTCGTCGACCACGTGGTGGGGGGACGTCTGGACAACGGTGATCATCACTGTCGTCTCGGTGTCCTTCGAGCTGGTGCTGGGCATGGCCATCGCCTTGGTGATGCACCGGGCCATCTTCGGTCGCGGTCCGGTGCGCGCGGCCATCCTGATCCCCTACGGGATCATCACGGTGGTTGCCGCTTTCGCCTGGAAGTACGCGTTCGACCCCACCAGCGGCTTCGTGGCCGGCCTGCCGCTGATCTCCGACACCGCGCAGCCCCTCAACACCCGAGAGGGCTCGCTGGTGGTGGTCATCCTGGCCGAGATCTGGAAGACCACGCCGTTCATGGCGCTGCTGCTGCTGGCCGGCCTGGCGCTTGTGCCCGATGAGCTGCACGAGGCGGCCAAGGTGGACGGCGCGAGCACCATTCAGCGCTTCTTTCGCATCACCATCCCGCTGATGAGGCCGGCCATCCTCGTGGCGCTGCTGTTCCGCACGCTCGACGCGTTCCGCATCTTCGACTCGCCCTTCATCATCCAACCGGGAGGGGCGCTGGGCACCGAAACGGTGTCGATCCTGGGCTACAACGTGCTCATCAACCGCGTCAACCTGGGGCTCGGCTCCGCGATCTCGATCCTGATCTTCATATGCGTGATCCTGATCGCCGTCCTGTTCGTCAAGGGCCTCGGCGCCAGCACCGCTCAGCAGAGGGGGGAGACCTGAGGTGGAAGGGCATACCAACAAGCAGCGTCTGCTCTGGACGATCGGCATCCTCGTCGTGCTCCTCTACGCGCTTATCCCCGTGGCCTGGATCGCGTCGCTCTCGTTTAAGACACCGGAACAGGTCGGCGACGGCAAGTTCTTCTCCGGCTTCTCGTTCGAGAACTACGAGGTCATCTTCTCCGACGACCAGTTCATCGCTGCGCTGATCAACTCGATCGGCATCGCGGCGATCGCCACCTTCATCTCGATCGTCCTCGCGGCGATGGCGGCCTACGCGACCTCCCGCCTGGATTTCCCGGGCAAGGTCGTGATCCTGTCGGGCGCGCTCGCGGTGGCCATGTTCCCGCCCATCTCGATCGTCGGCTCGCTGTTCGACATGTGGCGCTCGCTCGGCCTTTACGACACCTGGCCGGGCCTGATCATCCCCTATATGACCTTCACCCTGCCGCTGGCCATCTACACGCTGTCGGCCTTCTTCCGGGAGATCCCGTGGGAGCTTGAACAGGCGGCCCAGGTGGACGGTGCCACGCCCTTCCAGGCCTTCCGCAAGATCATCGTTCCGCTGGCCGCGCCGGGCGTGTTCACGGCGGCGATCCTGGTGTTCATCTTCGCCTGGAACGACTTCATCTTCGCCAACACCCTCACCTCCACCGACGCCGCCCGAACCGTGCCCGCCGCGCTGGCCTTCTTCACCGGCGCATCGCAGTTCGAGCAGCCCATTGCGGCCGTTTGCGCCGCTTCGGTGGTGGTCACCGTGCCCATCATCATCATGGTCCTGATCTTCCAGCGCCGCATCGTCGCGGGCCTCACCGCCGGCGCGGTCAAGGGTTAGCCACAGGAGGTTCTCAACGCATGGCCCAGATCACGCTCGACAACATCACGAAGCGCTACCCCGACGGTTTCGAGGCAGTGAAGGACATGAGCCTCGAGATCGAGGATGGCGAGTTCGTGATCCTGGTCGGCCCGTCTGGCTGCGGCAAGTCGACGGCGCTGCGCATGATCGCCGGGCTTGAGGACATCACCGACGGTGAGCTGCGCATCGGCGACAACGTCGTTAACGACAAGGCGCCCAAGGATCGCGACATCGCGATGGTCTTCCAGAACTACGCGCTCTATCCACACATGACCGTGCGCGACAACATGGGCTTCGCGCTCAAGCTGCGCGGCGTGGACAAGGCCGAGATCGACGAGAAGGTGGGCGAGGCGGCTCGCATCCTCGACCTCGAGCAGCACCTCGACCGCAGGCCCGCCAACCTGTCCGGAGGTCAGCGCCAGCGCGTGGCCATGGGACGCGCCATCGTGCGCGATCCCTCCGCCTTCCTCATGGACGAGCCGCTCTCAAACCTCGACGCCAAGCTGCGCGTGCAGATGCGCACCGAGGTGTCGCGCATCCAGCAGCGGCTAGGGACGACCACGGTGTACGTGACCCACGACCAGACCGAGGCGATGACGCTGGGGGACCGGGTGGCCGTGATGCGCTCGGGCGAGCTGCAGCAGGTGGGCAGCCCGATGGACCTCTACAACGATCCGGTCAACCTGTTCGTGGCCGGCTTCATCGGTTCGCCGGCGATGAACTTCATGCCCGCCACCCTGGAGGGCGACACCGTCAAGCTGCCGATTGGCGACGTGAAGCTGCCGCAGGACGTGCGCGAGCGCATCGGCAGCCACGAGGGCAAGCAGCTGATCGCCGGCGTGCGGCCGGAGAGCTTCGAGGCCGCCGAGCTGACCGGCGAGGCGCGCGACCGTGGCATGACCTTCAACGCGCACATCGACGTGGTCGAGTCGATGGGCTCCGAGCTGTACGCGCACTTCACCGTCGACTCCGACCAGAGCATCGAGTCGGCCGAGCTGCGAGAGCTGGCCGAGGACGCCGGTGGCGGCGAGGTCCCCAGCGCAGGCGAGGAGGGCCGCATCGTGGCTCGTCTGGACCCTGCCGCCAAGGTGACCCAGGGCCAGGACGCCGAGCTGTGGGTGGACGCCACGCGCCTGATCCTGTTCGACCCCGAGGACGGTCGCAACCTGACGACCGAGCACGAGGGGCCGGCTGCTACCGGCGGGCAGGAAGCGTCTGGGCGCGAACCAGACCCCAGCGCGGCTGGCGGCGACTCGCGACGGCGACGCCGCGCCGGGCGCCACGGGCGGGACCCGCTATGGACGCCGGGCGGCGCCCGCTGGCTACTTGAGCTCCTTGCGCAGCGTGCGCACCATCGTGTCCTCCTCGACGCCGGGGGCCGCGAGGTCGCGCCGCACCGCTTCGATCACCTCGTCGTCCCACTCGTGGGTGCGCAGGAGCAGGTAGCGCAGGTGCGCCACGCGCATGTAGGCCTCGGTGTCGGTCATTCCGCGCCTGATCAGCTCCGCCTCGCGCAGCATCTCGACGACCGGGCGGTACTCCTCGTCGTACCACTGCTCGGCGACCTCGGAGCGGCTCAGCAGCTCGCCCCGGTCCTGGCTCACGCGAAAGCCCCACGCCTCGATCGCTTCCGCGAGCGCGGCGTAGCGCCACTCATCGGAGAGCTTGATCTCGGCTCGGGCGTCGGCCGGTAGCGGCACCCTCTCGAAGAACAGGCGCTGGTGGCTCTTGAGCGCAAGGTCGGTCATCCGGATCTCGCGGCCCGCGCCGAGCTCGGTGACGATCTCCGTCACGTAGGCGTCGATCACGCCGAAATCCCAGCGCCCGGGCCACCGACACCCGGTGGTGGCCGTCCTTGACGAAGTGCAGCTCGCCGATCCGGTAGACGTCGATGGGCGGCATCTCCTGGCCCTTGCGCTGAGCGGTGTTGATTCGCTCCCAGCGCGGGCGCACGCGACCGGAGGTGGGACGGAAGCTGCGATCGAACTCGCGGCCGCGGTCGACCGTCCCGACGATCGAGTCGAGCTCGATGGTCTGCAGCCCGAGGCTCTTCTCGCCGCGCTGCCCCAGCGCCCGCACGACCTCCTCGAAGGGCAGGATGGCGCTCAGGTCGCCCTCGCGGCGCAGCCGCGCCGCGATCTGGGAAAGCGCGCGCTTTCGCCGCGCCCGGCCGAAGTCGAACTGGGCGTCGGTTTGGGGGAGACCCGTGTCGCGCGGCGCCATGCTTTGAAGTTAGCGCGCTACGGGAGGAGCTCGTATGGAAATTTGGTGATGACCTCACAGCCGTCCTCGGTCACGAGCACCAGGTCCTCGAGGCGCACGCCCCCGTAGCCCTTGCGGTAGCAGCCGGGTTCGATGGCCACCACATCGCCGGCCACCAACTCGTCCGTGCCGATGAGCCCGAGCGCCGGCTCCTCGTGAACCTCGAGCCCGACTCCGTGTCCGAGAGAGTGAAAGAAGCCGTCGCTCAGCGGCTCGCCCTCCGGCTTGGTGCGCTGGGTGGGCTCGCCGGCTTCCTCGAAGAAGTGGCAGGCGGTATCGAAGAGCTCACGGCCGGTCACGCCGGGGCGCGTTGCCTCCAGCACGCCCGCGAGCGCGCCGTGGCTGAGCTCATGCCACCGGCTCACGTCCGGCGCCGGTCCGCCCCCCGCGACGAACGTTCGCGTCATGTCCGCCCAGCAGCCGCTGCGCTCGTCGCGCGGCCACAGGTCGATGATGATCGGGGTGCCGGGCGGCAACGGCCCCGAGCCCTGCTCGTGGCCGGTGGCTCCGGCGGCACCCGCGGCGACGATGATGTCCTCGTCCGTGGGAGCGCCGTGCCGCGCGCAGACCTCGCGGATGCGCGCCCGTACCCGCTCGGAGGTAAGCGGCCGACCGTCCAGCGTGAGCGTCCCGTCCTCGACGCCGGCCGTGCGGAGCATCTCCGCGGCAGCCGCCATGCCGGCATCGGCGGCGGCCTGGGCCCGGCGGATGCCCTTCAGCTCCGCCTCGTTCTTGCGGCGACGCCGCCCGACGAACACCGACTCATCCGGCACCACCTCGATCCCTTCGGCTCTCAGGCGGTCCGCCACCGCGACCGCCAGGGCACCGGGAACCACGAGCCGTCGCGCACCCAGCTCCCGGGCGCCCCGCAGACACAGCTCGATGTCGATCTCGTGCCAGCGCAACCCGCGGGCGATCAGCTCGTCGAGTCCGAGCGAGTAGGGGTCGATCACGTCCACGTCCGGCGCCGCCCGCTTGACGCGATCGGCCTCCATCGACGCGATCACCACCACCCGCCGGCCCGACACCTCGAAGTAGGAGAAGGGGTCGATGATGCCCAGCGGCAGCTCGTGGCGCAGGGCCGCGGAGCTGTGCGTGTCGCCGTGGATGAGGACGTCCGAGGCCATCGGCTAGCGCAGCAGGGTGATCCGCCGCCGGACGCGCGTGGCGTTCCCTGCCTCGTCCACTGCGGTGATCGTGACCAGCAGGCGCGCGCCGCGCGCCGCGCGGGCGGGCAGCGTGAGGGTGAGTGGCTTGTCCTCGACGGTCACGGCAGCGGCCCGGGTAACGCGCCGGCGCGGCTCGGCCTGTGCTCCTGCCACGCAGGCCTCCAGGGGGCATCGCACCTTCAGCGTGATGGCGTCGCGCTGGCGGCGCGCGGCTCGCACCCGCAGCGTCGGCGCCTGGTTGTCGGGAGTGTGGTCGTCGGGCCGGCAGGAGCGATTGAGCAGGGCATCGGAATCGTCGAAGTAGGGCTGGTAGCCGTCGCGGTTCTCGGGCGCCGGGCGCTCCACGTCGGCGATCCACAGCCCGTATCCGTCGGAGTCGTCGCCGAAGTCCTCGTCGCCCTCGGCGATCGCCCGCTGGCGAACGGCGACGGCGGTGTCGGCGAACCACCGCAGCTGCAGCTCGGGGTTCTTGGGAAAGCCCCGGTAGGGGCCGGAGTTTAGGGACCTGTGCATGCCGAAGAAGCCGAAGAAGGATCCACCGGGATGGCGCAGGTTGCGCAACCCCGACTCGGCCAGGCCGGCCATCACCGGCAGCTCCTGGGGCAGGTTGCGCATGGCCGCTCCACGGGCCATCCAGCGGGCGATCGCCTTCTGCTCGGCGTCGTCGCCCGGATAGGCCGCCGGGCAGGGGTCGCCCGGTCCGGGCACCGGCGTGCCGCCGCTCTGGGCCGACGACGTTGGAGCGAGGATCGCGGGCAGCACTAGGACCGCAGCGACCATCCATGGTCGAAATCGCACGGCGGAGATCCTGCCACACGCCCTGCTGCGGGACTCAGCCGACAACGAGCGAGAAAGCGTCCGCTTCGCCGCGAAACCGCACCGAACCGCTTTCCACGACCTCGCCGTCGACGTTGAACTCGGTGCGGCCCTCGAGCCTCAGGGCCGCTCGCTCGCAACGCGCGTGCTTCGCCCTCTGGTGCTCTCCCAGGCTGCCTGCGCGCAGCCGGTAGGCCAGCGCTACGAGGCCGGGACGCGGCCCCGCCTCGACGGCTATCACCTCGAGCTTTCCGTCGTGCGGGTCGGCTTCGTCGATGCGGGAGCCGGCGCCGAAGGCGCCGGAGGCGGCCACCGTCACCTGCCAGGCGTCGCCCTCGAAAAGGCCGCCGTCGTCGCACGAGACCTCGACTCCCACCGCCCGGGCCGTGATCCCCGCCAGCAGGGCGCCGGCCGCGTAACCCAGCGGCCCCAGGGGCTTCTTCCAGGCCTTGGCCGTCCGGGCGGCCGGTCCCGGCAGCCCGGCGCTGGCGACGTTCACGAACGGGCGGTCGTCCATCCAGCCGAGCTCGAGCTGCTTGACCTCTGTGCCGCGGGCCGCCAGCCGGGCGGCCGGGCCCATCTTGGGCGGAATGCCCATCCCGCGCGCGAAGTCGTTCGCGGTGCCCGCGGGCAGCAGGCCGAGCGGCGTTCCGGCCTGCCCGGCCGCCGCCGCCACGGGGGCGATCGAGCCGTCTCCGCCCGCCACCACCAACCGCTCGGCGCCCGCCGCGACGGCGCGATCGAGCTCGTCGATGGCGAAAAGTTCCACCTCGGCCCCGAACGTGCGCAGCCACTCGGCGCACTGGTCGGGATCGCAGGCGCCGGATCCGGCGTTGGCCACGAGCGCAACTTCCACTGCCGCGGGACGCTAGCGTCCGCGCGTCATGGCTCGTGTGTTTGTGACCCGCCGCCTGCCCGGCTCCGCACTCGATCGTCTGTCCGCCGAGCACGATGTCGAGGTGTGGCCCGAGCAGCTACCGCCGGGGCGGGAGCAGCTGCTGGCCCGCGTCCGGGGGCTCGAGGGCCTGCTGTCGCTGCTCACGGATCCGGTGGATGCCGAGCTGATCGACGCCGCGCCGGATTTGCGGGCCATCTCCAACTACGCGGTCGGCACCGACAACGTCGACCTCGAAGCCGCCGGCGAGCGCGGCATCCCGGTCGGTAACACCCCGGACGTGTTGACCGAGTCGACCGCCGACCTGGCGCTCGCGCTGATGCTGGGGGCTTCGCGTCGTCTCGCCGAGGGTGACGCCTATGTGCGAAGCGGAGAGTGGCGCACGTGGGAGCCCGGGCTGCTGCTCGGGCGCGACCTTCACGGGTCCACGGTCGGCATCGTCGGCCACGGGCGCATCGGGCAGGCGGTTTGTCGGCGGCTGGAGGGGTTCGGCTGCGAGGTTCTGTACACGAGCCGCTCCGGCGGCGTGTCCCTGAAGGAGCTGCTCGAGCGGTCGGACTTCGTCACGCTGCACTGCCCCCTCACCCCAGATACCCGCGGGCTGATCGACGACGCCGCGCTGAAGCGCATGAAGGAAACGGCCTACCTGGTGAACACCGCCCGCGGTCCGGTGGTGGACACCGAGGCCCTCACCCGCGCCTTGCACGAGGGGGAGATCGCCGGCGCCGCCCTCGATGTGACCGACCCCGAGCCGCTGCCCGGCGACCATCCGCTGCTCGAGGCGCCGGGCCTGCTGGTGCTGCCTCACATCGCGTCCGCCACCCACGCCACCCGTGAGCGAATGGCTGACATGGCCGTGGACAATCTGCTGGCCGGCCTGGCCGGCGACCCGATGCCCAACCAGGCCAGTTGAGCAAGCGCTATTCCCCCAGGACCTTGATGATCAGCCGCTTGTCGCGCCGGCCGTCGAACTCCACGTAGAAGATCGCCTGCCACGGGCCCAGGTCGAGGCGGCCTTCGGTCACGGGCACGATCACCTGGTGATGCATCAGCAGGTTCTTGAGGTGGGCGTCCCCGTTGTCCTCGCCGCCGCGGTGATGGCGATAGTCACCGGGCTGAGGCCAAAGTGAGGAGGCGGTGGCATTGATCGGCTGCTTCCAGGTCGGGGGCGCGAGCTTGTCCAGCCACTCCATGGCGTCCTCCTGGATGCCGGGCTCGTCGTCGTTTACCCACACGCCGGCGGTGATGTGCATCGCCGAGACGAGCGCCATGCCCTCCGCGATCTCCGACTCGTCCACGGCGCGCTGCACGTCTTCGGTGATGCGCACGAACTCGCGTCGGTCGTCTGTGTTGAACGTCATGTAGCGCGTATGCGATTTCATTCGGGCGGTGAACCTCGATCTCGAAGGAAAGGTCTGCGTGGTCACGGGTGGCACGCGCGGGATCGGCGCGGCCACGGCACGCATGCTCGCGCAAGACGGCGCGCGCGTGCTGACGGTGGCGCGCCACGGGGCCGACCTGGAACTCGACGTGACGGCCGCCGACGCCGCCGAGCGCGTGCTCGACGCCTGTGCCGAAACGCCATGGGCGCTGGTCAACGGAGCCGGTTCCAGCCAGGCGCGCCCCGTGGACGAGCTGACCGACGCCGACTGGCAGGCCCAATGGGAGCTCCACGTGATGGCCCCGATGCGCCTCATGCGCGCCATCGCGCCACGAATGGCGCGGGCGGGCGGAGGCCGGATCGTCAATATCAGCTCCTCGTCGGGCAAGCGCCCGTCCTCCAACCTCGACGCTTCTTACTCGGTCACGAAGGCCGCCCAGCTCTCGCTAAGCCGGGTCTTCGCCGACCTCTGGGCGGGGGAGGGCGTGCTCGTCAACGCCGTTGCCCCGGGTCCGGTCGAGGACGAGCTGTGGACCGACCCCGGCGGGCTGGCCGACCAGATCGCGGCGCGACGCGAGATCGACCGCGAGGACGTGCTCGAGTCGACTCGCTCGAGGCTGCCGGTGGGCCGCATGGGCACGGCGGACGAGATCGCCGCGGCCGTTGTGTTCCTGTGCTCGGGGCGGGCATCGAACGTGAGCGGCGCGAGCTGGTCGGTGGATGGCGGCTCCGTGCCGGTGAACTTCTGATGAGCAAGGTCGTGATGGGCCTGATCTTCTTCCCGCGCGGGGGCTCGGCCCAGGTGGCGCGCTATCTCGCGCGCTCCCTGGCCGATGACGGCTGGGACACGACCGTGGCCACCGGATCGCTGGGTGCGCCGGGAGAGGAGTCCAACGCGGGAACCTTCTACCGCGACGTGAACGTGTGCGCGCTCGATTACACGGAGGCCGCCGCGGCGCCCGACCCGCTGGCCGCAGACCCTCCCTTCCAGCCCTCCTTCGAGGACCGCCCCGGCCAGCCCGACCAGGTCTTCACCACGGTGAACGACGACGACTACGAGCGTCTCGTGGTCGTATGGGAGGAGCAACTCGAGCTCGCCGGTGCCGGCGACGCCGACGTTCTCCACCTTCATCACCTCACGCCCATCAACGAGGCCGCGGAGCGGCGCTTTCCCGACGTCCCGCGCATCGGCCACCTGCACGGCACCGAGCTGTTGATGCTCCAGGAGATCGAGGAAGGCCCGCCGGAGCACTGGAGCTACGCCGCCGAGTGGGCCGAACGACTGCGGCGCTGGGCGCGCGGCTGTGAGCGCCTGCTGGTGCTCTCGCCCGACGCCATTCGCCGCGTGCCGGACCTGCTCGGGGTGGATCCAGAACGCCTCGTCTGGGCCCCCAACGGGTTCGACCCGGCCGGCTTCGACCGCCGCCCGCAGGACGGCGAGGCGCGCCTGGCTCAATGGCGGCGCTGGCTCGTGGAGGAGCCGCGCGGCTGGGACGAGTCGGGCAAGCCCGGCAGTGTGGCCTACACCGAGGAGCAGCTCGAGCCCTTTCGCGGAGGCGGCCCTGTGATGCTGTACGTGGGGCGGTACACCGAGGTCAAGCGCATCCCCCTGATGATTCGCGCCCACGCCCGCGCGCGCGAGCGCTTCGAGGAGCCCGCCCCGCTCGTGCTGCTCGGCGGCTTTCCCGGGGAGTGGGAGGGCGAGCACCCGCTGGAGGTGGTGCGCGAGACCGGCGACCCCGACGTGTTCCTGGCCGGCTGGCGGGGCCACGACGACCTGCCGCACGGGCTTAACGCGGCCGACCTGCTCGTGCTGGCGTCGGTGCGCGAGCAGTTCGGCGCCGTGATCGTCGAGGCGATGGCGTGCGGCCTGCCCGCGTTGGCGATCAATGCGTACGGGCCGGCGGAGATCATCGACGCCGGCGAGACCGGATGGCTCGTGCCCCCCGACGACGAGGAGGCCCTGGCGGAGGCCCTCGTCGAGGCGGTGAACGGCAGCGCCGAGCGCCGCCGCAGGGGAGAGCGCGCCTACGAGGTGGCCCGCGGGCGCTATTCGTGGCCCGCGCTTGCCAGGGGCCTGGGGCACGTCTACCGCGAGGTGGCGGAGGGCAAGCCACCGTCCGCGGGCGCCCGTACTCTGACCGAGCCTTGACATCCATTCCCTACCGCATCCGGCGCTCCCCCAGGGCGCGCCGTGCGCGCATACTCGTGGACGGAGGCGGGGTGGAAGTCGTGGTACCGCGCCGCTTTCCGCTCTCCGAGGTCGAGCCCTTCGTCGAGGAAAAGCGCGCCTGGATAGAGCGCACGCTGCGGCGCATGCAGGAGACCGAGCTCGAGCTGCCGCCCGCGCGGCTGGCGGATGGGGGCGAGCTGCCGTTCCTGGGCCGGCGCCTGACGCTCGCCGTGCGCCGTGAGCCCGGGCGCGTGCGCGAGCACGCCGCATTGCGCGGACACACGCTGCGGGTGGCGCTGCCGCCGCAGGCGGAGCTGAGGGCCGCGGTCGAGCGCTGGTATCGCCGCCGGGCCCGTGAGGAGGTGACCCCGCTGCTCGACGCCGCCTGCGCCCGAGCGGACGCGGCCTACGCGGGACTGCAGATCCGCGGCCAGCGCACCCGCTGGGCCTCGTGCTCCTCGGCGGGCGTGATGAGCTTCAACTGGCGCCTGCTGCTCGCCCCGCCGCAGATCCTCGCCTACGTGGTCGAGCACGAGGTAGCGCACCTCGAGGTGCTCGATCACTCGCCCCGCTTCTGGAGCCTGCTCGCGTCCCGGTGTCCCGATTGGCAGGCGCACGAAGCGTGGCTGCGCCGGCACGGGCACGCGCTGCGGCTGTAGCGCGCGTGACGCTCTTCGGCGCGCCGGCTAACGCGAGAGGTCAATTCAACAGCACATAGGGGTCGAATTGACCTTTCGCAGTCAGGGCTCCTGCCGTACAGTGAGCGGCCGTCATAGGCTCTGTCCCATGCCTTGGGTACGCCGAATCGTTGTCGTCACTTGTCTCGCGTACACGTTTGCTTCTCCCGGCGCCACAGAGGCGGCGCCAATCCGAGAGTGCGGCGACATGGCGCACCGGTACGCCTACAACATCACGACCCGCGCGGTGAGGTGCGTCGAGGCGCGTCGCGTAGTACGAGGGTGGGTCAATCAACTGGCCGATCGCGGAGGCGACGGTCGCTTGCGCGGGCTCTACTGCAACTACCGAGATACCGGCTACGAGGCCGGCGACATCCGTTGCACCGGGTCTCGCGGCCGCGTCGTACGTTGGCAGACCTACAGCTAGCCGGGCCGCAGACCGACCGTTAGCCGTTGTCGAGACGGGCCTTGGCTACTCCCAGCGAAAGAAGCGCACCGCGAGCACCAGCCCGGCGATCGTCCACGCGCCCAGCAGGGCCGCAGACACGGCGACCTCGCCCGTGCCGCCCACGATCGCGGCCGAGAGGCCGTCGATCAGGTGCGTGAGCGGCAGCGCCTCGGCGATCACCTTGAGCGCCTCGGGCAGCTCACTCGTCGAGTAGAACACGCCGGATATGAAGATCAGGGGAAGGAATACCGCGTTGGTGTAGGCCGGCGCGGCGTCCTGGTTGGGGATCGCGTGCGAGAAGGCCACGCCGAGCGAGGCGAAGCAGGCCACGCCGAGCAACGTGAACAGCACAAGCAGCGCCGGATCGGCAGGCCAGGCAACCCCGTAGGCGACGTTCCCGATCACCACGACCATCGCCACCTGCAGTAGGGCGTTCAAGGTGACCGAGCCCATCAGCCCCGCAAGGTAGGCCCCGGCCGGGATCGGCGTGCCGCGAATGCGCTTGAGCACGCCGTCGTCGCGCAGGACCGTGAGGTTGAACGCCAGCGCGGTGAAGGTGTTGGCCAGCACCCCCATACCGGCTACTCCCGGGATTAGGATCTCGAGCCCTTCCTCGTCCACTCCGAATGCCGTGGCGGTGAGCACCAGCAGCAGCAGCGGAAGCAGGAAATTGAAGAAGGCCGCACTCGGGTTGCGCCAGAAGAGCTTGCGCTCGAAGCGAAACTGCTCCCAGGCCAGTGCGGTGGAGCTCATACCGAGTCAGCCTCCTGGGTCAGCTCGAGGTAGACCTCCTCGAGCGTGGGCCGGGCCACCTCGAGGCCCTCGAGGCGCTCGCCGCGGGCCAACGCGTCACGGGTGAGGCGGTGAAGCAGATCGGTCGGGTCGTCGGTCTGGTGCTCTACCCGGCGGCCCTCGGACAGATAGGAGACGCGGTAGCCGGCCGTGCCCGGGCGGAGCTCTTCGGGCGGGCCTTCGGCCACCACCAGACCGTCCTTGACGATGGCCACGCGGTCGGCCAGCTCCTGTGCCTCATCGAGGTAGTGGGTGGTGAGCAGAACCGTCTTCTCGAGCTCCTTGAGGCGGCGCACCACGTCCCAGGCGATGCGCCGGGCGGCGGGGTCGAAGCCCGTGGTGGGCTCGTCGAGGAAGACCAGCTCGGGGTCGCCCACCAGCGCCAGGGCCAGGTCGAGGCGGCGCTGCTGGCCGCCGGAGAGCGCCTTCGTGCGCGCGTCGGCCTTGTCCTCGAGACCAACGAGCGCGATCGTCTCCCGAGGATCGCGGGGTTCGGGGTAGGCCTTGGCAAAGTGCTCTACGGCCTCGCGCACCGTTGCCCGGGTGTAGAAGCCACAGCTCTGCAGGACGATCCCGACCCTCTCCTGAAGGCCGCGGTCGCGCTGCTCGGGGTCCTGGCCGAGCACCCGCACCTCGCCGCCACTGCGGCGCCGATAGCCCTCGAGGATCTCGACGGTGGTCGTCTTGCCGGCGCCGTTGGGGCCGAGCAGGCCGAACACCTGGCCGCGCTCGACCGAGAAGGAGATCCCGCGCACGGCCTCGACATTCCCGTACGACTTGCGCAGGTCGCTGACCTCGATGGTGGACATCCGATTCGAGGCTAGACGCCGGCCCCTGCGCCCCCGCGCCCTTCGCCGGAGGCAAACCGGGACGCGCCCGCCCAGGCCGTGGCCAGGGTGGGCTGGGCCGCTCGGGCCTCGAGGCGCATGCCTTCGCGCAAGGGCAGCCCGACTCCCTCCAGCGCCGCGGAGCGGTCGGCCAGCATGGTGTCCTGCGGGAATGCGGCCAAAGCCTCGGCGTATTCGAGCGCGCGGCTCAGGTGTTCCCCGGGCGCGACGATCTCGGTCAGCAGGCCGATGTGGCGCGCCTCCTCGGCCTCCACGATGCGACCGGTCAGGATCATGTCGAGAGCGCGCCCGAGGCCGACAATGCGCGGCAGCCGCTGTGTGCCCCCGTCGATCAGCGGCACGCCGAAGCGCCGCTCGGTGAAGCCGAGCTTCGCCCCCTCGGTGGCGATGCGCAGGTCACACCACAGCGCCAGCTCCAGGCCGCCGGCGAGACACCAGCCCGAGATTGCGGCGATCGTCGGCTTGGGGGAGATCAGTCGCGAGAAGCCGAGCGGACCGTCTTCGAGCTCCAACCGCGGCCCGAGGCTCTCGATCGCCTTGAGGTCGGCTCCGGCGCAGAAGGCAAGCTCACCGGCGCCCGTGAGTACGAGCACGCGGGCTTCCTCGTCGGCGACGAAGGAGCGGTAGCCCTCGGTCAGCAACTCGGCGGTCGGGCCGTCGATGGCGTTGCGGCGCTCGGGACGGTCGATGGTCAGCACAGCGGCGGTGCCGCGGCGCTCGTAGGTCACGGGATCGGGCATTCGGCGGCGAAGCTTCTCAGACTGTTCACACCATGCCTCGCGCGGCTCGCCAGAGTGGGTCCTGCAGATCCCTCCTCGCGCCCGCGGCCCCGCTTTCGGCGGGGTCGCGGCCATTCTGGGCCGGCGTGCGAGAGCCGCTACCAGCCGACGCGCTTGCGCAGCTCGGTGGCCTTGCGCGCGTTCTTGCGCTTCTCGAGACGGCCCTGGATCACGGAGCCGAGGATGATCACGGCGGTGAAGAAGAGGATCACCCCGAGGGAGAAAAAGGTGATGATCTTGTCGTCGGTTTCACCCACGAGGCCCTCGCCGTTGTCGCCGGCCAGGGCGGGCGCCGCCGTGAGCAACATCGTCACGAGGATGGCGAGGGGAGCCAGGAGGCGCATTGGCCTCAACGATACCCGTTCGGGTCGCGCTCTTCGGCGCTCACTAGGCTGGCGCAGCCGTGTCGGTCTTCGAGGCAATCGTCCTCGGGATTGTGCAGGGAGTCACGGAGTTCCTGCCGATCTCGAGCACCGCGCACCTGCGCATCGTTCCCGCCTTCGCCGGCTGGGAGGATCCCGGCGCGGCCTTCACCGCCGTCACCCAGCTGGGGACGATGGCGGCCGTCCTTCTCTACTTCCGCGCGGATCTCTGGCGGATCGCGCGCGCCTGGACGCGCTCGCTGCGTGACCGGTCCGCCCGCCGCGAGCTGGATGCCCGGCTGGGCTGGTACATCCTGCTGGGCACCATCCCGATTGGCGTGTTCGGGCTCGCCTTCAAGGATCAGATCGAAACAGGCGCCCGCGACCTCTACCTCATCGGCACGGCGCTGATCGTTCTCGGCCTCGTCCTGCTCCTAGCCGAGAAGGTGGGCACGCGTGAGCGCTCGATCGAGCAGATCACCACCCGCGACGGCGTGACGCTCGGCTTCGCCCAGGCGCTCGCGCTGGTCCCGGGTGTCTCGCGCTCGGGGGCCACCATCACCGCCGGGCTGTTCCTCGGCCTCGATCGGGAGTCGGCCGCGCGTTTCTCCTTCCTGCTGTCCGTGCCGGCGGTGGTGCTGAGCGGCCTGCTCGAGCTGGGCTCGATTGCCAGCGGCGAGGAGGGCGAGAACGTGGGAACACAGGCCCTGGTGATCGCGACCTTCTTCGCCTTCATAAGCGGCTATGCGGCGATCGCGTTCCTGTTGCGCTATCTGGCCACCCACTCGACGGTGGTTTTCGTGGTCTACCGCGTGGTTCTTGGCACCCTGGTGCTGGTGCTGGTGAGCGCCGGCACGATCGACTGACGCCCCCGAAGCGGCCACGCGGCGTCCCGAGCGTTCCGCCGATCGACCGCCTGCCGAGTCTGCGGCGCGGTTTCCCCAGCCTTGGCGCCGCCATGCAGTTCGCCTGGAAGATCGGCGTGGTCATGCTGGTGGCGCTGGTGATCGTCGTTCTGCCCGGTGGCGGCAATGCGCTCGACGTGATCCTCACGCTGCTGTCGATCACCTTTCTCGCGGCCATCGCCTTTCTCGGCTACCGGCTCTATCGCCAGTACTCCTTCGACATCGAGACGCTCGAGCCGAACGTGCGGCTCGCCCTGTACGGGTCGATCGGGCTGGCGGTGATCACCTTCGTCGGGACGAACCGCCTCTTCGATGCCGGCGGCTTGGGAGTGCTCCTCTGGTTCGCGCTGCTTGCGCTCTGCTCGTACGGGCTCTACTGGACCTGGACGCGCTACCGCAGCTACGGCTGACGTTGCACGCGCCGGTTCGTCGCATCGCCGTAGCGGCTTTGTAACTCGCTCGTGTTGTACGGCAACTCGCCGCCCGGCAACGTCCGCGAGCGATGGCAACACGCGCCGACAAGCGAGCTCAACACGGACAGGCTTCGGTCGAGCTGGTCGCGATGGTGCCCTTCGTGCTGCTCGTGGGGGCGGTCGTCTGGCAGCTCGCGCTCGCTGGTCACACGGCGTGGCTGACCGCCCACGCGGCCCGAGCGGCCGCGCGGGCTGACACGGTCGGCCGCGATGTCACGGACGCCGCGCGCAGCGCCTTGCCGCGTTCGATGGAGCGAGATCTCCTGGTCAAACGCCTGCGCGAGGGCGGGGTCCGCGTATCGGTGCGCCTGCCGCTGCTGCTGCGCTGGCGCGCGCCGGTGAGGGTGGCGGCCACTTCCTCGCTGGGGAGAGAGAAGTGAGGGTGCTGCCGCCTGATCCGCCGCCCCCGGGCGAGGCCCAATCGGGACAGGCCACCATCGAACTCATCGGGCTTCTCCCGGCGATGGTGGTTGTGGGCCTAGTCCTGCTTCAGCTCCTGGCCGCGGGTTACGCCGCCGTACTCGCCGGCGGGGCCGCCGAGGCCGGTGCGCTGGCGCTGGCGGCGGGCGCGGATGCCCGCGCGGGCGCCAAGGAAGCGCTTCCGGGTTGGTCGCGGGCCCGGGCGAGAGTGGCGGTCTCCGGCGGCCAGGTCGAGGTGCATCTGCGGCCGCCGTCACCTCTTCGCGCGCTGGCCGACCGGCTCGAGGTGAGCGCGAAGGCCGCGGTGGAGGCGCCGTGAGCTCGGCGTGGCCCGCCACGAATCTCGAAGTGCTGTCCGGAGGCCGAGTCACTCGCGGCAGGAGCCTTCTCGCGGGCGCGGTGGGCGCGGCGAGCGGCTGGCTGGTCGAACCCGCGGCGCCAGAGCCGGAGCCCGTCCACGTAGCCCCCGGGCGGCCGCGTCCGGTCATCGCTGTCTTCGGGCTGGCGCGGGGCAGCGGCGTGACCGTGGTGGCGAGAGCCCTTGCCGCCGAGCTCGCGCGGCGCGACAGCGCCGGCGCGGCGGCCGTGCACTGCGAGGCTCGCGCGGCGGGCATACCGCTGGCCACCCCGGCGGCGGGCCAGCTCGCGCGGGCTCTGGCAGAGCTTCCGGGCGCCGATACACGCGCGGTGGGCAGGCTCTGCCTGGTCGAGGGAGCGGAACGGACAGCCATCAGCGAGGCAATGCGGGAGCGGGCCCCGCTCGTGCTCGACGCGGGGTCGTCGGCACTGGGCGGCGCCCCCGCCGCCGTCGCCGACCGGGTGCTGCTGGTGGCCACCCCGGCGGTCGAGCCGGCGCTGGCCGGCGTGGGTGCCGGCTGCCTAGCAAGACTCGGACACGCGCCGTTGCTGGTGCTCAACCGCTCCGGGCCGGCTCACAGCGAGTCGGGCGCCGATCCGCCCGACAGCCGTCAGTCGAGGTGGATGGCCCGGGGTGTTCATCGGCTCCCCGAGTCGCGCATGGGGGCGCAGCTCGCGTCAGGGGGGCGCGAGGCCCGCGGCGAGCTCGGCCGGGCCGTTGCAGACCTGGCCGACCTGTGTGAGCTGAGCGAATGATCGCGGCCGACGCAACGCGCCGACCTTCCCGAGCAGTTGCACCGGCGGGGGTCATCTAGCCTCCAGCTCGTGGAAGGGAAGGTCCGTCAGGCCGTGGATGAGTCTTCGTTCGACCCGGTCCACCCGCCGGCGCCCACGGCGCCCGCCGAGCGCTGGTGGGGCAATCACCTCGGGGAGATGCGCTGGCAGCTCGAGCTGGCGCGGCTGCTCGTGGACCCGGTCTACCGAGGAGACGCAGTTCCGCGCGGCGACGGAGCGCCTGTGGTTCTGATCCCGGGCTTCCTCGCGGGCGATTCCTCGCTTGCAGTGATGCGCGGCTGGCTCCGCCGCATGGGCTACGAGGCCCGCGGCTCGGGCATCCTCTCCAACGTCGATTGCGCGGATCGCGCGGTCAACGCGCTGGAGCGCCGCGTGGAGGCGCTGGCCCGGAGCGCCGAGCGCCGTGTGGCGCTGGTCGGGCACAGCCGCGGCGCCCACTTCGTAAAGGCGCTGGCCAACCGGCGTCACGAGCTCGTCTCATCGGCCGTGTCTATAGGCGCCGGGCTCGACACGCCCTTCGACATCAGCGTGCCCACCCAGGCAGCGGTCGCCGCGGTGCGCGGGGTGCATGCGAGGACGGGGGACCGGCTGGCCCGAAACGGCTGCTTTACGGCCGAGTGCCGCTGCCAGTTCACCCGCGACTACAGCGCCGCATACACCGAGGAGGTGCCGCTCACCTCGATCTACTCCAAGGGCGACGGCGTGGTGCGCTGGCGCGCCTGCCTCGTGGACTACGCCCGCTGCGTCGAGGTGAGCGGGAGCCACGTGGGCCTCGCCTTCAATCGCAAGGTGTACCGCGAGCTCGGCGAGACGCTCGCCCGCGAGACCGCCGGCCGTTAGGCCGTGGCGCGCGCCTGTTCCTGCTGCTCCTCCGGTGAGGGTGCCTGCTCGCCGCTGGCGATGCCCTGGGCACCCGGCATCGACTCGGGCCAGATCGGATCGCGCTCGCTCGCCTGCTTGAGCATCTGGCGGGCGATCACGAGCGCCTGTATCTCGTTGGCTCCCTCGTAGATCTGCAGCACCTTCGCGTCTCGCATCATCCGCTCGGCGGGGAAGTCCTTCAGGTAGCCGTTGCCGCCGAGCACCTGCACCGCCTCGGTGGCTGCCTTCATCGCCACGTCGGACGCGAACAGCTTGGCCGCAGCCGAGATCTTCGTGACTCGTGGGTCGCCCTCGTCCACGAACGTGGCGGCCTGATAGGCGAGCGCGCGGGCGGCCGCCACCTCCGCCTCAAGACCGGCGAGCTTGAGCTGGATCCCCTCATGGGCGAAGAGCGGCTGCCCGAATGAATGGCGGCGCAGCGCGTAGTCGAGCGCCAGGTCGATCGCGCCCTGGGCGACGCCTACCGACTGCGACGCCACCGTCGGGCGGGAGTGATCGAAGGTCGTCATCGCGATCTTGAACCCGGCGCCCTCCTCTCCCAGCAGGTTCTCCTGCGGGATTTCCACATCCTCGAACCGCGGCGCCCCGAGACGCCAGCCGGGCATCCCCATGGTCTGTAGGCGCGCGATGCTCAGCCCGTCGGCGTCGCCCGGAACGACAAAGGCGCTGATGCCCTTGGAGCCGGGCTCGCCGGTGCGCGCGAACACCACGTAGAGCTCCGACAGGCCGGCATTGCCGATGAATCGCTTCTCGCCGTTGAGCACCCACACGTCACCCCGCTTCTCGGCGCGCGCCTGGAGCGCGGCCGGATCGGAGCCCACGCTCGCCTCGGTCAACGCGTAGGAGCCGAGCACGTCGCCGGACGCGAGCCCGGGCAGGAAGCGCTTCTTCTGCTCCTGGCTGCCGGCGAGGATGATCGGCAGGGCCGTGAGCTTCACGTACGCTGCCATTAGCGACGCGGTCGCGGAGACCTTGGCCAGCTCTTCGATATACGAGCAGAACGTGACGCTGTTGGTGCCCGCGCCGCCGTATTCCTCCGGTATCGCGAGACCGATCAGCTGCTCGCGCTTGAGCGCATCATGCACGTCGAACGGGTAGTCGCAGGTCTCGTCGATCTCGAGCATGCGCGGCCGCACTTCCTCGAGGGCAAACTCCCGTATCCGCTCGCGCCGCTCACGCTGCTCGTCTGTCAGCCGCCACATCGCCTCTCCCTCGGTCGATCTTCTCTGCCCCCATAGCGAGCAGGCTGGCTCCCGTCCGCAGCGCTCCGATCGGCAGGCCGAGTGTGCGGGTCACGGGCTCGGCGCGGGCAGTGAGCCCAGTATGCGCCCTGCCGGCGGGGATCGGCTCGCGCGAGCCGAGCCAGCGCGTCATCAACTCGAGCGACTTGCGAGGCCGCTCCAGGGCATACGCGTGACCGGCGCCCGCAACCAGCGCGAGCTCCGCATCCGGTATCCGCAGCGCCAGCAGCCGGGCGTTCGCGACCGGCGACATGGCGTCGCGCGCGCCGTGCATCACCAGCGTCGGTGCCTGGATCTGGCCCAGGCGCGACACGGTGTCGTGATAGACCGACGCCCACCACTGCGCCGCCATCCCCGAAGGCCGCGCGCGGTGTGCGGCGAAGTGGCGCAGCAGCTCACGCGCGCGCTCCGGCCGATCGCGGCGGAACTCGGGAGAGAAGAGCATCGCCCCGAGCCACGGCCTGCCGGGCTCAGAGAGCGCCCTCGTGGCGTTGATGCCCAGGGCGGCCAGCTCGGCCCCCGCGGGCCGGACGGCGCGCGGGCCACCGGGCGAGGTTGCGCCCAGCACCAGGCCACGCACCCGCTCGGGATGGCGAATGGCCAGCTCCTGGGCGATCATCCCGCCCATCGAGACGCCATACACGTGCGCGCTCTCGATTCCGAGAGCGTCGAGCAGGCGCACGGCGTCGTGCGCCAGCTCCGGCATCGACGTCGGCCGCAGCGGGGAATCGGAGCGCCCGGAGCCGCGGTTGTCGTAGCGGATGCACTCGAAGTGCGGTTCGTAGAGCTCGAGAACGGGGTCGAAGACCGCCGAGCTGATCGTGAACCCGGTGATCAGCAGCAGCGGCTCGCCCTGGCCGCTGCGCTCGTACCAGAGCCGGGGGCGCCTCAGCGCGTATGGCATCCGGCCGCCCTAATCACCGGCTTCGGCGAGCACGTACTTGCCGGGTGCCTTCTCCAGGGGCTTGTAGCCGGCGCCGCCGAGTGTCTTGCGGGCCCGCTTCTCGTCGCCCGAGCGCTCGCCGAGCCACTCGATCCAATCGGCCCACCAAGTGCCGCGCAGCTCCGACGCGCCCTCCAGCCACTCGTCCGCGGTCGGCGGGTTTCCGTCGCGCGTCTGGTAGCTCGCCTTTTCGTTGCCGGGTGGGTTGACCATGGCCGCGATGTGGCCGCTCGTGGACAGCACGAAGCGGGGCTCGGAGCCGAGCAGCTGCGTGGTGGCGTAGCAGTTCTGCCACGGCACGATGTGGTCGGCGATCGCGGCGACGACGTAGGAGTCGCTCGTCACGCTCGACAGGTCGATCGGCGTGTCCAGCACCTCCACGCCGCCCGGCTCGACCAGCGAGTTCTCCAGCGAGAGCTCGATGAAGTCGCGGTGCAGGGCGGCGGGCATGTTCGTGGCGTCCGAGTTCCAGAAGAGCACGTCGAAGGCGGGCGGGTCCTTGCCCAGCAGATAGTTGTTGATCCAGTAGTTCCAGATCAGGTCGTTCGGGCGCAGCCAGGCGAAGACGCCCGCGAGCGCGCGCCCGTCGAGATAGCCCTTGCGCGCCGACTCCGCCACCGCCAGCTGGGCGACGTTGCGGTCGGTGAGGGCGCTGGCCATACCCGCTTGGTCGTTATCGAGGACGCAAACGCCCAGGGTGATGCCGGCGAGCCGGTCACCCTCGCCGTTCTGCTCGAGGTAGGCGGCGGCCACCGCCAGCGTGATGCCGCCGGCGCACAGGCCCAGCGCGTGCGACTGTTCGCTCGCGCTGATCTTCTCCATCGCCTCGAGCGCCTCGAGGGTGGCCTCGACGTAGGTGTCGAGGTTCCAATCGGCGTGGCGCTCGTCGGGATTGCGCCAGGAGATCGCAAAGACTTGCTGACCGCCCTTCACGAGGTACTCGATCATGCTGCGGTCGGGCGCCAGGTCGGTGACGTAGTACTTGTTGATCATCGGTGGCACCACGAGCAGCGGCCGCTTGCGCACCTTGCTGGTTTGCGGCTGGTATTGGATCAGCTCGAACACGTCGGTCCGGTGGACCACCGCGCCCGGCGTGACGGCGATGTTCTCGCCCACCGCGAACTCCGAGCCGTCGACCATGGTCGGAATCCGCGGGCGGCTCGACATGTCCGACACGAACCGGCGCGCGCCCCTGACGAAGTTGAGCCCGCCCGAGTCGATCGTGGCCTTGAGCACGGCCGGGTTCGTGGCCGGGAAGTTGCTCGGCGCCACGAGGTCGACCAGGTTCTCGGCGGTGAAGCGCACGCGGCGCTCGTCGGCCCACTCGAGGCCGGCTTCGGAGAGGACCGTGTCGATGGTCTCGGCCGTGGCCAGGTAGGACTGGCCCAGGCGCTTGTAGGCCGGGTTGCCCGACCACGCGGGGTCCTTGAAGCGACGGTCGCTCTTGTCGGGGGCCACCTCGGAGCGCCCGACGGCGATCCTCGCCAGCTCGGCGGCCAGGCCGCCGCCGCGGCGCGCGACCGTCCGCGGACGCGTGGCCAGCCTGGCCACGGCCTTTACCCCCGCCAGGCCCGGTACCCAGCGGCGGCTGGGACCCATGACCGCGTCGGTGAGCATCGCGTCAAGGGCGGGGGCCGCGCCGCGGCGCGGGGCGCCTCCGTTCGACCGAGAGCTGTCGCTGCTCGACTTGCTCTTGGGCTTGGTTCGCGTTGGCACTGCCCCACCAATACCCGCGAAGCTGCCCGCCTACGCGGGACGGTCTCCTCGTGCGGAGGGGTCGTGCTCGATCTCATCGATCAGTCGGCGGCTGTCCGCGCTCTCGGCTGCCATGTGCAGTTCCACGCCCGGGGGGAGCTCGAGATGGAGCTCGGAGGAGTGGTCGAGCGCGAGCCGGCCCTCACGCATCACGCAGTCGAGCACATGGCCGCCGGCGGAGCGGTCGTCGGCGATGAAATGGAGGTGGTAGCCGGGCACATCGATGCCTTGGGCGTAGTCGGGAAAGCGAAAGCCCACCACCGTGCCGTGTACGTCGTGCAGGTCGAAGATCCGCTGGCGGGCGGCCACCTCGGCCAGCGGCGGGTAGGGCTTGTGCTGGCGCGGCACCGAGCGCAGCTTGAGGCGCTCGAACCGTCCGTCGATCCTGAGCGAGTGGCAGGCGTCGGTGGTGGAGAGCCGGGAGTCGATCGCGCCCTGGAGGGCCTCCAGGGCGAGGAGCTCTTCGATGGCGATGCGATCGTCGGGTTGGAAGAACACGACCAGCGCGAACGGGGTGCGCTCGGAGTCCGCCACGCGGCGCACCGTCCCGTCGGCCGCGGCCTGGAAGAACTCCCCGTCCAGCGCGATCATCTCTCCGTCGCAAGCCTCGAGCGTGCCGAGGCCGAGGTCCCCGTGCCGCCGGAGCTCGGCGAACGAGACGTCGCCGTCGTAGGCGCCCTCCAGCAGGGCGTCGATCGTGGAGGTCTGAAAGATCACGTGGGGCTCATGCTCGGCGTGAACCTCCGCGTGGCGGAGGGCCTCGACGTGCAGCGCCTTGATGAGCCTTTCGTCGACCGGCATGACCGCTTCAGGCTATGCGGGTTCCGGTAGGGGGAACAGGGCGAGCAGGCGCTTCGCCGCCTGTCTGCTGCCTCGGATTGCGAGATCGCCCGAACGCTCGGCCTCGGTCAAGCGACGGCCATGCCACAGCACCTGCCCGAGAGTGGCGGGGTCCGTTTCGATGGTCGCGGTGGCGTCGTCGGCGCTCCCACGGGCGAGCTTGAGCTCGCCGCGGGCCACCTCGATTCCGAAGCTGTCCTCACCGAGGCGCAGCCCGTAGCGAGCTTCGAGATCGTCGGCAACCTCCGGGTCGAACAGCGCCTTCAGCGCGATCGCGGTGGCGTCGGGACTAATGCCGGCCTCGCCGGCCGGGAAGGGCGCGACGCTGCCCCAGCGCCCGAGGGCGAGGAGCACGGGCTCGAGCTCATCACCACGGTCGGTCAGCTCGTACACCCGGGAGGCGGCCGGCGGTGCGAGCGTCCGCCGCCGCACGATGCCCGCCTCCTCCAGCTCCCGTAGGCGCTGGGAAAGCACGTCGGGGCTGAGATGAGCAAGCCCGGCGCGTAGGTCGGTAAAGCGCTTGGGGCCGAGCAGGAGCTCGCGGACGACCAGGAGGGCCCAGCGCTCGCCCACCACGTCCAGTGCGCGGGCGATCCCGCAGCGGTCGCGGTAGCTGCGCGGACCGGCCATTCGGCCCAGTCTACTGCCCGATCCTGGTTTCCACTTCGATAGTTGGAGTTTCCAACTATTTGCTACGGTTCGCCGATGAGCGAGCGCGACCGATACGAACCGAGCGTCCCGTGTTGGGTCGACACCTCTCAGCCGGATCAGGAGGGGGCGATGAGCTTCTACGGCGAGCTGTTCGGCTGGGACTTCGTAGGGCCGGGTCCGGGCGACTACTTCGTGGCGCGCCTACGCGGCCGAGACGTGGCCGGGATCCGGCCACAGCCGCCCGAGGGCGCCCCCGCAATGCCGGCCTGGACGTCATATGTAGCGGTCGCCAGCGCCGACGAGTCGGCCCGCCGGGCCAGCGACGAGGGCGGGACCGTGATCGCGGCCCCGTTCGACGTCCTCCCCGCCGGTCGCACGGCTGTGCTCGCGGACCCCGACGGCGCCGCCTTCTGCCTCTGGGAGGCCGGTGAGCGCCACGGGGCGCAGCTGGTCAACGAGCCGAGCGCGTGGAGCATGAGCGCCCTGAGCTCCCGGGATCCCGAGTCGGCCAAGGCCTTCTACGGTGCGCTCTTCGGCTGGACCACGGAGACCCTCGAGATGGGCGGCGGCGAGGTGTGGCTGTGGCGCCTTCCCGGGTACGTCGGCGGTGAGCCCGAGCAGCCCGTCTCGCGCGAGGTGGTGGCCACCATGACGACCGCGGATGAAGGCGAGCCCCCACACTGGAGCGCGGACTTCTGGATCGCCGACATCGACGCGGCCGCGGCGAGGATGGGGGAGCTGGGGGGCCGTGTCCTTCAGGAGCCCTACGACGTCCCCGGGACTCCGCTCCGGCAGGCCGTGCTCGCCGACCCCGCGGGGACCGTGTTCTCGGCGACCCAGGTAACCGGGATGCCTTAAAGGCGAAGAGCCGGCAGAACAGCCCCTGAACGCTCTCACATGAGGCGCGTTGCGCACGTTCATACATCATGAATCTCGATCTTCATGGCCGCGTCGCGGTCGTAACCGGCGGCTCCAAGGGAATTGGTCTCGCCGTCACCCGATCTCTGCTCGCCGAAGGGGCGCGGGTGGTTGCCGCGTCGCGCACCCGCGCCCCCGAGCTCGACGCGCTCGACGGCGACCTGCTCCACGTAGCCGCGGACTTCACCGATCCGGACGGGCCCGCCGAGGTGATAGCCGGCGCGGTCGAGGCCTTCGGCGGGCTCGACATCCTGGTCAACAACGCCGGCGGTCCGCCGCCCGGCGCGCAGCTCCCGCGGTTCGGCTTCATGCAGCTCGCCGACCACGACTGGCAGGCGATGTTCGACTTCAACCTCTTCTCGGCCGTGCGCGCCAGTCGCGCCGCGCTTCCACACCTCATCGAGCGCGGCGGCGGCGCGATCATCAACGTCTCGTCGGGCCACGGCCGCCAACCGTCGGCGATCAACGTCGACTACGGGGCGGCGAAGGCCGCGATGATCAACCTCACCAAGGCGCTCGCCGAGGAGTTCGGCCCGCAGGGGATTCGCGTCAACGGCGTGTGCCCGGGTCCGGTCAAGACACCGTGGTGGACCGACGATGGGGGCGCCGCCGACATCCTCGCGGTCCAGATGGGCACTGACCGGGACGCGGTGATGAGCACCGTGGTTCCGGAGATGATGCAGCTCACAACCGGGCGCTTGGTCGATCCTCAGGAGATCGCCGACGTGGTCGTTCTGCTCGCCTCGCCGCGCTCGGCGAGCACCTCGGGCGCCGAGTTCGTGGTCGACGCAGGCTGGCTCAAGGCTTCGTAGCCGGCGGCTGGGCTCAGCCCGCGGCGGCCACCGTACCGGCCTGGAGGAGGCGACCGATCTCGGCCTGGGAGAGGTCCAACATCCCGGCGAGGATCTGCTCGGTGTGCTCGCCGAGGAGCGGGGCGCGGCGGACAGGTTGGCGGGGGATGGCCGAGAAGTCCAGCGGCGTGCCGGGCATCCGGTAGGTGCCGACGCCCGGGTGTTCGACGTCCTCCCACATCTCCGTGGCGACGCGCGGGTCGTCGTCCACGAGCTGGCGAAAGGTCTGGTAGATGCCCCAGGAGACGCCGGTCCCCTCGAACGCCGCGCGGATTTCGGAGAGCTCACGCGACTCGAACCAGGGCCGCAGGATCGCTGCTATCAGGTCGCGATCCTCAAAGCGCCCGGACTCGGTGTCGAGGTCGACGCCGGTGGCTTCGTTGATCTTCGCCATCTGCTCATGTGTGCCGGTCACGTCGAGCAGCGATTGCCATTGGCGGTCGGTGAGGGCCACGACCATCACGTGGCGTTCGTCGCGGGTCACGAAGTCGTGACCGAAGGCGCCGTAGAGGTAGTTGCCGTCGCGCCGCGGTGAGTCGGTGGCGTCGAGCTGGGCCTGGGCCACGCGACCCAGATGCCCGGTGACGGCGAAGGCGACGTCCGAGAGGGCGGTTTCCACGAGTTGTCCTTGTCCGGTTCGCGTGCGGTGGCGGTCCGCGGCGAGCAGGCCGATCGCGGCGAGCTCGCCCATCGCGATGTCCCACGCCGGCAGCACGGAGTTCAGAGGCTCGGTGAGGTTGCGCGGTCCCGTGGCCCACGGGAAGCCCGTCGCCGGGTTGACCGTGTAGTCGACCTCGCTCGATCCGTCGCGGTTGCCCTTGAGGTGGACCATGATCAGGTCTTCGCGGCGAGCGAGCAGCGTCTCGTAGCTCAGCCAGCCGCGGGCCGGGAAGTTGGTCAGGAAGGCTCCGGCGGCGGCGATGACCTCCGACACCAGCTCGCGCCCCTCATCGGAGCGCAGGTTCACCCGCAGGGAGCGCTTGCCCTTGTTCAGGCCCGCCCAGAACAGCGACTCCCCGTTTTGAGCGAGCGGCCAGCGGCTGTGGTCGAGCCCACCGCGGATGTCATCGAAGCGGATGACGTCGGCGCCGAGCTGCGCGAGCGTCATTCCCCCCAGCGGCGCGGCCACGTATGCGGAGCCCTCGACGATGCTGAGCCCCTCGAGCACGCCGGTCACGGCATGCAGCGTAGTCAGTTCTTCAGGGGCGGCAGCGCGATCGTGCCGGGGGCGCGCACTCCATCGAGCCAGATCGCGAGCACCCGGTCCCAGCGCCAGTGCGGCTTCTCGGCTGCGGCCACCGCCACCGAGCCGATCGAGCAGACGATCGCCGGGACGTCCTCCACCACGAGATCCTCGCGCAGTGCGCCCGCCCGCTTCGCGAGTTCGAGCAAGAGCTCCAGCTGCGTGATCAGGCCCGAAGCCACGGCCGCGGCGTGCATGCGTTCGGATCGGCTGGCCATCGCCTCCGATAGGGCTCGGTCGCCGGCCTGCAGTCCGGCTGACCACTCGATGAAGCCACGAAAGGCCTCCCACGGCTCCCCCTGCGAAGCCGTGCGAACCGCCTCCGCGGCGCGCTCGGCGAGCCGCTCGAAACGGCGTGTGATCAATCCGTCGAGGAGGTCTTCCTTGGCCGGGAAGTGCCGGTAGACGGTGCCGACGCCGACGTTGGCGCGGCGGGCGATGTCGTCCATCTGCGCGTCCATGCCCTGCTCGGCGAAGAGCTCACGAGCGGCGGAGACGATCGCCTCGCGGTTGCGTCTCGCGTCCGCTCGCATCATCCCCGCGGCCGCGAGGCTGGGTGGACCGGATGCGGTTGGCGTCATGTTGCTCCCATTCCGTCCCGTCGGTCAGAAGACGTCCAAACGGAACTCGAGTTCCGTATAGTGACCAACATGAACCGGAACTCCGCTTCCACTATAGGGGCAAAAGCGGGCGAGAAAGCGCTGGAGGTGCCTGAATGACTGACGAACGCGACTATCTGGAGAGGCGCTGGTGGGCCCTGGCCCTGCTCTGCATGACGCAGTTCATGGTCGTGCTCGACGCGTCGATCGTGAACATCGCGCTCCCCTCGATCGGCGAGGACGTCGGCATCTCGCAGGAAAACCTGTCCTGGGTGGTCAACGGCTACGTGCTCACCTTCGGCGGCTTCCTGCTGCTCGGCGGACGCCTGGCCGACCTCCTCGGCCGGCGCCGAATCTTCATGGCCGGGCTCATCGTGGTCGCGGTCGCCTCGCTCTTCGCGGGCTTCGCTCCCAATGAGGGCGTCCTGATTGCGGCTCGCGCGGCGCAGGGGCTCGGCGCGGCGATCATCGCGCCCAGTGCTCTCTCGATCGTCACGACGATCTTCCGGGACGGCTCCGAGCGCAACAAGGCGTTAGGGGCCTGGGGGGCGGTGGCCGGCTCGGGCGGCGCCGCGGGGGTGTTGCTCGGCGGGGTGCTCACCGACGGCCTTGGCTGGGAGTGGGTGATGTGGGTGAACGTGCCGGTCGCCCTGATCGTTCTCGCGCTTACTCCGCAGCTGATTCCCGAGAGCCGCTCGGAGTCCCAGGCGCGCCACTTCGACGTCGCCGGTGCGGTGACCGTCACGGCCGGACTCTCGCTGCTCGTCTACGCGATCGTGGACGCCGAAAGCGCGGGGTGGGGCTCGACGCGGACGTTAGGTCTACTCGCCGTCGCAATCGGCTTGCTCGGCGTCTTCACCGCCGTCGAGCTGCGTTCGCATGCGCCGCTGGTGCCGTTCAGCATCTTCCGCAAACGCACCCTCACGGGCGCCAACGCGGTGGGGCTGATGGTCGGCGGCTCGTTGTTCGCGATGTTCTTCTTCATAACGCTGTACATGCAGCAGGTGCTCGGCTACAGCCCGATCAAGGCCGGCCTCTCCTACCTGCCGCTCTCGGTGGCGATCATCCTCTCTGCCGGTGTGGCCTCCCAGCTGGTGACGAAGATCGGCTTCAAGCCCGTGCTCACAGCTGGGCTGGCGCTGGTCGCGGCCGGGCTGGTCTGGTTCAGCCAGGTCTCGGTTGATGGCGGCTTCACCACCGACATTCTCGGGCCGTCGCTGCTTGCGGCCGTCGGACTGGGTTTCGCCTTCGTCACCACCACGATCGCGGCCGTTTCAGGCATCGAGGACCGCGAGCAGGGGCTGGCCAGCGGCCTGATCAACACCTCCCAGCAGATCGGCGGCGCCCTGGGGCTTGCCGTTCTGGCCACGGTGGCCACCTCCCGCACCGACGACGTCGTCGCCGCGGCGGGCGGCAACCCCGCGGCGCTGCCGGAGGCGCTGGTCGAAGGCTTCCAGTCCGCGTTCCTCGGCGCCGCGGCGATCGCCGTGATCGGGCTGGTGCTGACGCTGGTGCTGATCCGCGGCAGCGACAGCCGCGCCCACGTCGCCCTGAGCAAGAAGGAGGAGGACACGACACCCGTAGCGGTCTAGACTCCGCGTCGTGTCCGGGGACGGCCAGGCGGCGCGCCGCCCCTACTCGCCCTCTCCCCGCCCGACCTTTGAAGGTCCGGCGCTCATATCGGCCCAGACGGTCACCAGGCACATCTGGGGCGACGAGGAATCGGGCGAGGTCGCGGACTGGATCTTCGCGTCGACCGACCGAATCCACTGCTTGGTCTTCGGGCTGGCGCCCGGAGGCTCGTTCACGCACTCGCCTGAGTACCGGACGATCTTCGGCGCCGATGAGGTGCTGACCGTGCTGAGCGGCACGCTCGCGCTGGCCAATCCGGAGGCCGGCGAGGTGCAGAGGATCGAGACCGGCCAGAGCGTGACCTTCGGTCCGGGCACCTGGCACCACGCGTTCGCCCACGGGCCCGACGCCCTGCGGGTGCTCGAATTTCTCGCGCCGCCGCCCTCGTCCGGCAGCACCGGGGCCTACGCGCGCGAGCAGGAATATCTCGAGACCTCCTCCTACGCGGACGACAACCTGCTGGGCACCTGGCCCGACGCCGAGCCCCGGCCGCCGACGTTGACCGTGGTTCGCGACGAGAACGTGGTCTGGCGCCGCGATCTCGGCGTGCTCGCCGGTGTGCTCTCCAGTACGGCTCAGCTCACCGCGATGCGGCTGGAGCTCAACCCGGGGGAGGTCTCTCAGGTCCACTCCCACGGCGGCGACGAGCTGGTGTACGTCGTCGACGGGACCCTGCACGTGCGGGCCTGGGCCGGCGACCAGGGTTCGGTGTTCGAGCTCGGTCCCGGCGACGCCTGCTACCTGCCCCAGGGCGCGACCCATCTGTACGCCAACTACGGGAGCGCGATGACGCGGGCGATCAAGGGCGTGGCGCCCGGCTATCTGCCCTGATGCTCTGCGTCGGCATCGACGTCGGCGCCACCAAGGTCGCCGCCGGCCTGGTCGACACCGAGAGCGGCGAGGTTCTCGAGCGGGAGCGCGTTGCCACCGCCCGCGACGGCTCCGCGGTGCTGGACGACTGCGTTCGCCTGGCGGGCGCGTTGCACCGCCCCGACTTGGAGGGCGTGGGCGTGGCGCTGTGCGAGCTCGTGCGCCCGGACGGCTCGATCGCCAGCTCGGTCAGCGTCGACTGGACCGGGCTCGACGTCGGTGCCGCGTTCTCCCATGTGGCGCCCGCCGTGGTGGACTCCGACGTGCGGGCCGCGGCGCTGGCCGAGGCGCGCTTCGGCGTGGGGCGTGAGCGGGAGTCGATGCTCTACGTGAACGTGGGGAGCGGGGTGAGTCACACCATGTTGGTCGGCGGCCGGCCGCTGGCCGGGGCGCGCGGCAACGCGATCGTCACCGGCGCTCCTCCCGTCGAGACGTGGTCGAGCGGCCTGGGCCTGGCGCGCGCCGCGGGTGTGGAGTCCGCGGAGGAGGCGCTGGCCGATCCGGGGCACGCTGGGGCGGTTGCGCAGGCCGCCGCGCGGCTCGGGGAGACGCTGGCCGTGCTGGTCAACGCGCTCGATCCCGAGGTGGTGGTGCTGGGCGGCGGCCTGGGCTCGGTGCCCGCCTACCGCGACGCGGTGGCTCAGGCCGCGCGGCCGCTGATCTATGCCGAGGAAACCCGGGGGGTCGAGATCGTGGGGGCGGCCAAGGGCGCGGATGGCGCTTTGATCGGCGCGGCGCTGGTGGCGGCGGAGCGGTAGCGCGATCGATCAGGGATCGAGGACCTCCCGCACCGCCGCCACGATTCCCTCCGCGTCCGGCCGCGCGGCGGCCTCCAGCGTGGGGGCGAAGGGCATCGGCAGGTCGGGCATCGTGACCCGGCGCGCGGCGATCGGGCCGGCGGCCTCCACGGCCAGGGCCACCACCTCGGCCGCGTAGCCGCCCTGCGGCGGGCCTTCCTCGACGACCACGAGGTGCCCGGTCCGGATGACCGACTCGCCGATCGTCTCGGAGTCGAGCGGCCGCAGCGAGCGCAGGTCGATCACCTCCGCCTCGATGCCGTCCGCGGCCAGCGCCTCTGCGGCCTCCAGGGCACGCTCGACCATGGCCAGGGCGGCCACGATCGTCACGTCTGAGCCCGGACGGCGGACCGCCGCCCGTGCGAGGTCGGGCGCGGTGCCGTTCTCGCTGCGCTCGCCCTTGCGCGCGTAGAGCGCCTTGTGCTCGAAGACCACCACGGGATTGGGGTCCTGAATCGCGGCCCGGGTCAGCGTGTAGGCGTCCGCCGGCGTCGAAGGCGCGACGAGCTTGAGGCCGGGCTCGCCCAGGAACCAGCCCGTGGGGGTCTGGGAGTGGCAGGGGCCGAAGCTGGCACCGCCGCCCACCGCGCTGCGTACGGTGAGCGGCACCGAGCTCTGCTCGTTGGACAAGTACCAGTACTTCGACGCCTGGTTGCCCAGCGTGTCGAGCACCAGCCCGAGAAAGTCGCCGAACATGACTTCCACCACCGGGCGCAGGCCGCGGACCGCGGCGCCGAAGGCCGCCGAGGTGAAGGCGAGCTCGGAGATCGGCGTATCCACCACCCGCTGCTCTCCGAAGTGCTCACACAGGTCGGGCGTCACGTTGAACACGCCGCCCTGGGTCACGTCCTCGCCGAGCAGCACCACGCGCTCGTCGGCCTCCATCTCGTCGTGCAGAGCGTCGCGCACGGCTTGGCGGTAGGCGATTTCGGTCATGAGGGCTCCTTCAGCGCCGTGGCGCGGCGGCCGGGGTCTGCGGGCGGGCGTGCGCGGGCGGCCTCGAGCGCGGCCTCCATCTCATGTTCGGCGCGGGCGCGCAGGTCGCGCGTGGTCTCATCGTCAAGTGCGATTCCCATCCTCAGCAGGGGGTCGCGCGTCATCCACGCGTCCACCTCCTCGCGAGGGCGGTACTTGCCGGGATCGCTGCGCGAGTGGCCGTGGTGGCGGTAGGTGAGCAGTTCCAGGAAGGCGGGTCCCGCTCCGGCCCGCGCGCGCTCCACGGCCTCAGCGGCCGCCGCGCGGACGGCGAGCACGTCGTTGCCGTCGACGGTTTCCGAGCGGATGCCGTAGGCCTCGGCGCGCGACACGAGTCCGCTGCCGGCCGTGACCTCGGACATGTGCGTCCACTCCCCGTAGAGGTTGTTCTCACAGGCGTAGACGATCGGGAGGTCGCGGATGCCCGCGAAGTTCAGGCACTCGTGGAAGTAGGCCTGATTGACCGCCCCGTCGCCGAAGAAGGCGGCCGCCACAGTGCCGTCGGCGGTGAGCTGCGCGGCCAGCGCCGCCCCGGTGGCGGCCCCGATCGAGCCACCCACGATCCCGAAGCAGCCGAGCAGCCGGTGCTCGAGATCGATCACGTTCATCGAGCCGCCGCGGCCTCCGCAGATCCCGGCCTCCCGGCCGAGGAACTCGGCGAAAAGCGCCTCGGGATCGCAGCCGAGGGCCAGAGCCGCCCCGTGGCCGCGGTAGGTGGCGGCCACCACGTCGCGCGGGCCGAGCGCCTCGCAGACGCCCACCGAAGTGGCCTCCTGGCCGCTGCAGAGGTGCGTGGTCCCGCGGATCTCTCCCGAGTTGAAGGCTCGCATCACCGCATCCTCGAAGCTGCGAATGCGGGCCATGGCCACGAACAAGCGCTCGAACTCGGCGCTATCGGTCTCGGGGTTCGGTCCGGCGGTGCTGGTGGTCATCTTGCTTTCGCCTCGATTCTCACTCCGTGGACGCCAAAGCCGGATCACGATAACATCGCCGTCCATGGGTGCGCAGGAAAACCCTGTGCGCGTTCTCGGCAAGGCCACACGCATGCTGGACCTCTTGGCCGAGGGAGGCGACATGACGGTCCAGGCTCTGGCCGAGGCCGCGGAGGAGCCGCGCAGCTCGGTCTACCGGTTGCTCGCCGGACTTCGCGAAGCCGAGCTGGTCGAGCCCGGGGGCCGGCACGGGACCTACCGGTTGGGTATCAAGCTCCTGCGGTTGTCGGGCGCCGTGATCTCGCGCTTCGACGAGCGGCGCGCCGCCCTGCCGGCCATGGAGCGCCTCCACGAGCACACCGAGGAGACCGTGTTCCTCAGCGTTCTGCGCGGGCGCGAGGCGGTTTGCATCGAGCGCATCGAGGGCCGCTGGGTGCAGTCGATGGCCCTTACCCTGGGCGGCGGGCTGCCCCTGCACATCGGCGGCGGCCCACGCGCGCTGCTGGCCTTCCTCGGCGAAGACGCGTGGATGGAGTACCTGGCCGGCGGCGACCTCGCTCCCTTCACGCCCCATTCGATAACCGACCCCGATGCGCTGTTGGCCGACCTGCGCCTGACCCGCGAGCGCGGCTACGCCGTCAGCGACGAGGACGTGGTGGTGGGCATGGCGGCGCTCGGCGCACCCATCTTCGACTATCGCGGGAGCGTTCGCGCAGCCATCTCCTTCAGCGGCCCCAAGCCGAGCGTGCTGGGCGAGCGCCGCGAGGCGAACATCGAGGCCATGATCACGGCGGCGCGCGACACCTCACGCGGGCTCGGCTTCGACCCGGTCGGCGGCGGGCGCCCGGTCGCGGCGTGAGCGCCGGGCTCTCCGCGATGGCGGGGCGCCCGCCGGGTCAGATAGGCATCCTGGTCGACGACCTCGATGCCGCGCTCGCGCGCTACACCGAGGAGTGGGGCCTCGCTCCCTGGCGCTGCTGGACCTACGGTCCCGAGACAGTGCCCGATCTCGGCCTGCGCGGTGAGCCGGCGAGCTACGAGATGAATATCGCCCTCTGGGGCGAGCGCCCGCAGATCGAGCTGATCGAGCCCGTGCGCGGACCGAGCATCTACCACGAGTGGCTCGAGGAGCACGGCCCCGGGCTGCACCACATCGGCGTGTACGTGGAGGATCTCGGCGCCGGCGTGGCCGAGATGGCACGCGACGGCCACGAGCCCGTCCAGTGGGGCCGGGGCTACGGCGAGAAGGGCGACGGCGGGTTCGCCTACTTCGATACGCGCGACGTCTTCGGCATCTACACGGAGCTGATCGAGGTCCCGGAGATGCGGATCCCACCGCGGCGGGTGTATCCCGGGGGCGCGGACTGAGCGCCGGCCGGCGCTACTGCTCAGCCGCCGGCCGGGTCCGATCGTGCACGTGCCCGCCGCCAGCAGCCTCAAGACGCAACCCCTCGAGCGGCGCAAAGCGGCTCTTCACCTCCACCGTCCGCCCTTCGGCCGCGGACCGCGTGGCCGCCTCGATCACCTCGAGCAGGTGCACGTCGAGCTGCGGGTCACCCAGCGGCGCTCGCCCTTGGCGGATGGCGGCCACGGCCTCGCGCAGGCCGTCGGTCCACAGCCAGGTGGCGTCGTCGGGCTCGATCAGCTCCCAGCTGCCGGTGCGCTCGCGAAAGAGCTCGATGCCGTGGGGATCCCAGTCGTCGCCCAGCAGGTTGGCACTGCCCTCGGTGCCGTAGAGCTCGATCCCGGGCCGGCGGTAGCGCCGGGTCACGTGCGAGGCCAGGACCGAGGAGAGCGCCCCGCCTTCGTGGCGCAGCACGAGCTGCCAGGTGTCGGGATCGTGGGCGTCGACCTCCGCCCCGCCGATCGCCCGGCGGGGAACCGCCGTCGCCGAGACGGCCGTGACCGCGGTCACCGGGCCGAGCAGCGCCGCCAGCGACTTCAGGTTGTAGACCCCGACGTCACCAAGCGTCGCGGCCCGATCCTGGTGGTACCAGGCCGCCCAGGTCGACCCCGCGTTCCCGTAGTGAGCCCGCGCGGCGTGGACCGAGCCGATCGTCCCGTCGCGGACGAGCGTCCACAGCCGCCGGAACGTGGGGCTGAGCTGCACGAAGGGCGCCGCCATCAGCACCAGGCCGGCGGCCTCGGCCTGATCGAACAGGGCGGCGGCCTCGCGGGCGCTCGCGGCCGGCGGCTTCTCCACCAGCACATGGCGCCCGGCCTCCAGCGCGGCGCGGGCGAGATCGGCGTGTGCGGCCGGCGCTGTGAGGATCACGACCAGGTCGACGCCGTCGTCACCGAAGACCTCCTCGGGCCGCTCGACCAGACGGATGCCCGGCCGCTGGCGCTGGAGCTCGGGCCAGATCTCAGGTCGGCGCGCGCAGACGGGGCCCTCCAGGGCGAGGCCGCGGGGCGTGAGCCGGTCGAGCGCCTGGAGATAGGCGGGCAGCACGTTGCCGGCTCCGATCACGCCCACCCCAACGGGACCGGTTGACTCGACCACGCTCACCGGAGTAAGTTATCGCAGGCTGGCTTGGCCTGTTCGCATCGTGAGAAACGAGGAGAGGTATATGTCCGGGGGTTGGGAGCGCTACATCCGCGAGTACAACACGCGGCGCCAGTTTCTCAGGAGAGCGGGCTTCGTGACGATGGCGGTGGGCGCGGGGCCCACGCTGTTGGCCGCATGTGGCTCTGACGACGAGGAGCCGGCCGAGACCGCGGCCAGCGGGCCGGCCAAGGCCCCGAAGGCCAGCGGTCGTGTGGACTTCCTGTCGTGGGAGGGCTACGACATCCCCGATCCGCTCAAGGGCTGGAAGAGCAGCAACGACGTGACCGTCAAGGCCACCTACATCGCCAACCACGACGAGATCCAGGCCAAGCTCAAGGCGTCCGGCGGCGCGGGCGGCTACGACATCATCACTTACTACCAGGGCTACAAGCCGCTCTACCAGGAGCTCGACATCATCGAGCCGCTCGACGAGCAGAAGCTGCCCAACCTCAAGAATCTCTTCCCCTACTTCGCGAGCGAGGAAGGGGACTTCTGGCTCGATCCCGACGGCGCGCGCACGGGCGTTCCCTGGACCTGGGGCTCGATCGGGATCACCTGGGACACGCGCCGGGTCAAGAAGACCCCCACATCGTGGTACGACCTGCTCGAGCCGGAGTTCAAGGGCCGCGTGACGCTGCCCGACGATCCCGTGGGCTCCTACACACTGGCTTCGCACGTGCTGGGCTTCGACCCCTCTCAGGTGAAGAAGGCCGACAACGCGAAGGTGTTCGATCTCCTGTCGCAGATCATCGCCCAGAGCAACGGCATCGCGCCGACCTTCGGCGATGCCACGACGAAGATGACCTCCGGGGACGCCGACATCTGCTGGCAGGGCTGGGCGGCCATGAACCAGTTCGCCGCCGACGCCGGGGTCGACACGTTCAAGACGCAGGTGCCCAAGGAGGGCAGCTTCTCCTTCTGCGATGCGTATGCGCTGCCCAAGGGCGCGGACAACGTCGACTCGTCCCTGTCCTGGATGAACGAGTCGCTGGATCCCAAGGTGAACGCCGACGCGGCGGTGGTCCTGGTGGGGGGCGTGACCGTCGAGGCGGCGGTCAAGAACCTGCCGGCCAGACATCGCCGGGCTCTACAAGTACGAGGACCTCGACGCCCTGCTCGAGCGCTCGCCGTTCTACAACAACCCTCCCGTCGAGTCCGACGAGTTCGTGACGTTCGAGGAGGTCCAGAAGGGGTGGCAGGAGGTCAAGGCCCAGGCCCCGAGCTGAGGCTGGCGAGTGACGGCACGACGGCCGCGGGCTGGTCCGCTCGCGTTGGCGGCGCCGGCCACCGTCGGCCTGCTCGTCTTTCTCATCGCCCCGCTCGCCGCCTTCGCGGTGTACTCGTTCCTGACCGGGTCGCTCTACGACGTCGAGCCGCCGCTCACGCTCGAGAACTACACGGAGGCCGTCGCCTCCGACCTCAACCGCGAGCTCGGGCGCAACTCGCTGGTGGTGGGCGCGCTGGCGGCGGTGATCGCGGTCGCGTTCGCCCTCCCGATCGCCTACTGGCTGCGCTACGCGGCCGGGCGCTGGCGGGCGATCGTGCTGTTCTTGATCGTCGCCTCCTTTCTGGCCAGCTACCTGGTGAGGATCTACGCCTGGCGAACGATCCTGGGCGGTAACGGGCTCATCAACCGCGGGCTCACCGAGCTGGGCATCATCGACAAGCCGCTGGACTTCCTGCTCTACAACCGCTTCGCGGTGATCATCGCCCTGGTCCACATCTACCTGCCCTACGTGGTGCTCGTGCTCTACGCCGGTCTCGGTCCGTTGCAGCCCTCCTACCTCGAGACCGCCCAGGACCTCGGCGCGGGCTGGTTGCAGCGCTGGCGGCGAGTGATCCTCCCACTGGTGGCCGCCCCGGCGGCCAGCGCCCTGCTGTTCGTGTTCGTGCTGTCCGCGGCCGACTACGTGACGCCTCAGTTCCTGGGCGGCACCAACGGCGCGATGCTTGGGGTACAGGTCCAGATCAGCTTCGTGGGCACGGGTGACTACGCCGCCGGCGCGGCGATCTCGTTCGCCATGCTCGCCGGTTTCTTGGTGTGTTACGCGCTCGTGGCCCTTGCGCTGCGCCTGACGCGGCTCGATCGCCTGAGGTTCGTGACGTGAGCGCCACGGGACGCAGTCCGATGGCCGGAGCCTTCACCCTGCTCGGGATCGTCTTCCTGTGGGTGCCGCTGCTGCTCGTGGTCCTGTTCAGCCTCCACAGCACCGGCTCGCTCACGTTTCCCTTTCAGGGCTTCTCGCTGCGCTGGTACGACGAGGTCTTCTCGTCGGCGGAGATTCGCCTGGCGGCTCAGAACTCGCTCGTGGTGGCCGCCTCGTCGGCCGTCATCACCCTCCTGCTCGGGACGCTCGCGGCCTACGGTCTGGCCCGGACCAGCTCGCGCCTGCGCGCTCCGCTGGCGCTGCTCTTCTTCCTGCCCATCACGCTGCCCGGGCTGTTCATCGGGATAGCGCTGCTCGTGGCCTTCTCGCGCGTCCAGGTCACACTGTCACTCGTCACGGTCACGATCGCCCATCTCGTGTACGTCTTCCCCTTCTTCTTCCTGATCGCCCGTTCCGCGCTCGATCGCCTCGACCCGGCTCTGGAGGAGACGGCCTCCGACCTGGGGGCCAACCGCTGGACGGTCTTTCGGCGCGTGACGATCCCGCAGGTCTGGCCCATCCTGGTCGGGGCGGCCTGTTTGGCGTTTGCCCTCTCCTTCGACGAGTTCGTGATCACCTTCTTCGTGATCGGGCCGGACTCGACGCTGCCCTTGTACATCTGGTCGAGCCTCAAGCGCACCATCGATCCGAGCATCAACGCGATCTCCTCGCTGCTGCTGCTGTTCACGATGGTGCTGTTCGTCATCACCTTCACGCTGACCGCCTGGGGCGAGCGTCGCCGGCGGGGGCGCGGCTTGGCCGAGGACCCATTGGCGCTGGCGCCGGGCGAGACCGTGAAGGGCGCCGCATGAACGCCGTGGAGCCGCGCGTGCGGGCCGAGGACATCACCCACCGCTTTGGCGACGTGACCGCGATCGACGACGTTGCCCTCGACATCGCTCCCGGCGAGCTGCTGACCCTGCTGGGGCCATCGGGCTGCGGCAAGACGACGCTGCTGCGGATCATCGCCGGCTTCGAGCGCCCGAGCGAGGGCCGGGTGCTGATCGACGGCGAGGACGTGACCTCGCTGCCCGCCCACAAGCGGCCCACCAACCTGGTCTTCCAGCGGCCCACGCTGTTCCCACATCTCGACGTGTTCGGCAACGTCGCCTTCGGCCTCAGCGTGGCCCGGGTGGACAAGGCCGAGCAGCGCCGGCGCGTGGGCGAGGCGCTGGCGCTGGTACGCCTCGACGGCTACGAGAAGCGCCGCTCGCACGAGCTCTCCGGCGGCCAGATGCAGCGCGTCGCGCTCGCGCGCGCCCTCGTGAACCGGCCCGCGGTGCTGCTGCTCGACGAGCCGCTGTCGGCGCTCGACCTGAAGATCCGTCTCGAGATGGAGGTCGAGCTGCGGCGCGTGCACCGCGAGACCGGAGCGACCTTCGTCTACGTGACCCACGACCAGCGCGAGGCCATGGCGTTGTCCGACCGCCTCGTGGTGATGAACGCGGGACACGTCGAGCAGGTCGACACGCCCACCGAGGTCTACCGCTGCCCCTCGTCGGTCTTTGCCGCCCAGTTCGTGGGCGACGCCAATGTGCTTCCCGCCGAGGTCCTGGAGCCGGGCACGAGCGACACGCTGCTGGCGCTCGGCGGTCACCGGATGCGTGTGGCCTGCGCCCGATCCGAGGCGGGTCCCGCATGGCTCGTGCTGCGTCCCGAGGCCGTGCGCGTGGCCGGGTCCGCGGCCAACGGGGTTCCCGATGCGCTCTCGGGTGTCGTCCGCGATGTCGCCTTCCGCGGAGCGGGGTTCTCCTATCGCATCGAGCTGCCCACGCTCGGCGTGCACGTGAAGGCCGAGACCCGCGCGACGGCGATCCCCCACGCGGTGGACGAGCCGGTGGCGGTTGAATGGGACAGCGACGCCTGCTGGCTGCTTGGGCGCGAGGCCTCGGAGACCGCGCCTCCCCCGTCGCCCATCCAGGCCGAGCCCGACCTGAAGACCTCCCCGGAGCGGGGAGCGTGAACGACACGGCCGCCCGGGTGGCGCTCGTCACGGGTGCCGGACGCGGCATGGGCGCGGACGTGGCCCTGCGGCTCGCGCACGACGGCTTCGAGCTCGCGGTGGCCGACGTGCGGTCCTGCGAGCAGACCGCCGAGGCGATTCGCTCGGTCGGCGCGGCCGCCGTGCCCTATGAGTGCGACATCCGTGACTGGTCGGCCGTCGAACGGCTGGTGGCGGCTGTCGAGCGCGACCAGGGTCCCCTTCACGCGGCGGTGCAGGTGGCCGGCGTCTATCGCAACGTGCACTTCCTCGATCTCGATCCGGCCGCCTGGCGGCTCGTGCTCGACGTGAACCTCGACGGCTCCTTCAACGTCTGCCGGCTCGCGGCCGCGCCCATGGCCGCGCGTGGCACGGGCAGCGTGGTGTTCATCTCCTCCACCGCGTCGTGGCTCGTGTGGGACGAGTCCGCGCACTACACGGTTTCCAAGGCCGCCATCGACGGCCTCGTGAAGGGCGCGGCCTACGAGCTCGGACCGAGCGGAGTGCGCGTGAACTCGGTGGCTCCCGGCACCGTCCGCACACCGGCCACGGAGGGCGAGCTCGCGCTGCCCGGCGTGGAGGAGTCGGAGGCGAGCGCCAGCCCGCTGGGGCGAGTGGGGGAGACCAGCGACATCGCCGAAGCCGTCGCCTTCCTGTGCGACCCCGTGCGGTCGGCGTGGGTCACCGGCCACACGCTGGTGGTCGACGGCGGCTACTCCACCCACGGACAGGGCGCCAGCTTCGGCCGCAACGTAGACACGACCGTTCCAGGAGGAACCACTTGAGCCTCGTCTATCTCGAGTTCATCAGCCGCCGGCCCGGCGTCTCGCTGGAGCAGTTCCACGCCGTGGCCGGCCAGGGCCAGACGGGCTGGGCGGGCGATAACACCGAGGACATCCTGCTGGCCAACCTGGGTCGCTCGTGGCGCACGGGACCCGAGCCCGAGTACATCGCCTTCTGGTACTCGCAAGGCCAGGGGCTCGACCGCTTCGACGACTGGGAGCGCATCTTTCGCTCCGGGGTGGCCGAGCAGTTCGAGGAGCCCTTCCGTCTCGCGGCGCGGATCGAACGCGGAGGTTCCTACGACGCGCTGCTGGAGCCGGTGCCGGTCGACACCGAGCGCTGCTACCTCGAGTTCTTCGACTTCGCCGAGGGCGTGGGGCGCGACGAGGTCCGCGCCGCGTATGAGCAGCGGGCCGGTGGCCACGGCGACCTGAAGCTCAACGTGCTGCTCGACCGCATCGGCCGCCTCGGCCCCGACCCGCGCGGCATCGCGGTGTGGGGCCTGCCCTCGTGGGCCGCGCTGGAGGAGATCGCGCGCGACCTGGACGGCGGCGATGGCCCGGTGCGCCTGGTCGACGCGGGCATGTACTCCGAGTTCGGCAAGGAGACTCTTTGAGCACTCGCCGCATGGAGGGCAAGGTCGCGCTTGTCACGGGCGCCGGGACCGGCATCGGGCGCGAGACCTGCGTGCGCCTGGCCGAGGAGGGAGCGGAGGTGGTGGTGACGTCGCGCACCGCGGCCAACGTCGAGGAAAGCTGCGACGCCGTGGAGCGCGCGGCCGGCCGGCGGCCGCTCGGGCATCCAGCTCGACGTGTCCGACAGCGCGGCCGTGGACGCGGCCTGTGAGCAAGCGGCGGGCGAGCACGGGCGCATCGACGTGCTGGTGACCAACGCGGGCATCGAGCTGCTCCACACACCCAACATCGCCCACACGAGCGACGAGGACTGGGACCGGATCATGGGCGTGAACGTGAACGGGATGTTCTACGCGGTGCGCGCCGCGCTTCGCCACATGCCCGACGGCGGGTCGATCGTCACCGTGGGCTCGATCAACTCGTTCGTGGCCTGGGAGAACGACGGCGCCTACACCACGTCCAAGGGCGCGGTGCTGCAGCTGACCCGCTCGGTGGCGCTCGATGTCGTCGACCGCAACATCAGGGCCAACTGCATCTGCCCCGGCGTGATCGACACTCCGCTGACCGACCAGTTCCTGGCCGACGCCGAGGACGCCGACGCGCTGAAGGCCGAGTACGCCGCGGTGGCGCCGATGGGCCGACTGGGCACCGCGCGGGAGATCGCCAACTGCATCCTGTTCCTGGCCTCCGACGAGGCCAGTTTCGTGACCGGCGCCGCGCTGGTGGCCGACGGGGGCACGGTGATTCGCCCGTGAGCGGGGCGCCGCGGCTGACGCTGGGCGTCGACACCCTGTGCTGGCACCTGCGTCTCGAGGCCGGCGACCTGTCGCTCGAGGACCTGCTCGAGGAGGCCTCGCAGGCGGAGGGCGAGTACGTACAGCTGACGCTTCATCACGCGCGCGGGCGCACACTCGGGGATCTCGAGCGCCTGAAGGGCCGGGCCGCAGACCTCGGGATGCGCGTGCTGGCGTCCGGCGATTTCCTGGGCGGGGCCCGGTTCGGCGACCCTCCGGAAGCCGCGGCCGATCGGGTGGCCGGGTGGCTCGAGCGCGCCGTGGCCCTCGGGAGCCCGATCCTGCGCGTGACCTCGAGCTTCTACCGGGCCGATCTGGGCGGGATCCCCGGGGCGATCGAGGCCGAGCGGCTCTGGGCGATCGAGGCTCTTGGTGCCGCGCTGCCCGCCGCGCGGGAGGCCGGCGTGACGCTGGCGCTCGAGAACCACTCCGACTTCACCGCCGCCGAGTACCGCTCCATCCTCGAGGCGGTGGCCGACGAGCGCGCGGCGATGTTCCTCGATGTGATCAACCCGGTGGCCGCACTCGAAGATCCCGTGCCCGTGGTGGAGCAGCTCGCGCCCTTCGCCGTAGCCGGCCACGTGAAGGACTTCGTGCTCGAGTCCATCCACAACGACGATGGCTACCACCGCCGCGGTTTCTCGGTGCTCTACCGCTACCCGGGTGAAGGCGTGGCCGATCTCCCCGCGGTGTGGTCCGCGCTGGCGGCGGGGCTGGGTGGTCGCGAGTTGCCGCTGGCGGTGGAGGGCCTCGACAACCGAGGAGACGTTCGCGACCAGGTCGAGCGCCTGCGCGGCGCGCTGCGGCGCCTGCGCGAGCTGGTTCCCGCCACCGCCGGAGCGTGAACAGCGGATTCGCGCTGGGGGCGAGTGCCGCCCTCGTGTGGGGAGTGGCCGACATCCTCGTGGTCCAGGCCTCGCGCCGGGTGGGCTTCTTTCGCACCCTGCTGATCGTCCAAGTGTCGGGAGTGCTGCTGCTCGCCCTGCTCGCGGTGCTGCTGGGGGAGGACCCGTCGTTGAGCGGCGGCCAGTGGGCGGCCATCGCAGGACTCGGCGCGCTTTCGATCGGCGCCTACGTCGGCTTCTACAAGGCGCTCGAGCTGGGCCCCATCGCCATCGTCAGCCCCATCGCCTCGTCCAACGGGGCGATGATCGTGGTGCTGGCGGTGATCGTGCTCGGCGAGTCGCTGACCGCGGTGCAGGCCCTCGGGATCGCGCTGGTGCTGGTGTTCATCGTCCTGGCGGCCGTGGAGCCGACAGCCGAGCGCGTCTCGGGCTCGAGCGGCATCCGGCTCGCGCTCGCGGCCACGTTGGTGTTCGGGCTCTACCTGTTTGCGCTCACCACGCTCACCGATGACCTAGGCTGGCTCCTGCCGATCCTGCTGACCCGCGCGGTGGCGGTCGCTCTGATGGCCGCCTTCTTCGCCACCCGCCCCGACGGAGACCGGCGCCCGCTGAGCCGGGCGATGGCGCTGGCGTGCGTGGCCGCGGGCGCGCTCGACGCATTCGGCTATCTGATGTTCAACCGCGGGGCCGAGCTCGGCGAGGTGGCAATCACCAGCGCGGCGGCCTCCTCCTACCCCCTGATCCCGATCCTCGTCGGGTTGATCGCCTATCGCGAGCGCGTGGCCTGGTATCAGCTGGTCGGGGTGGGGGGAGTGCTGGTGGGGATGGTCGTGCTGTCCCTCGGCTGACTCACCAGGGGCTGCCGAGTGAGACAGTTATCGCCTCCCCGTTGACCGCGGACGCCGCGTCGGAGGCGAGGTAGGCGACCACGTCGGCGATCTCCTCGGGCTCGGCCACCCGCCCCGCCGGGTTCTCCGCCGCGCGCTCGGCCCATACGGCCTCGGCGCTGAGCCCGCGGCGCTCGCCCTCCTGCCGAGCGTCCTGGTCGGCCATCTCCGTGCGCACCCAGCCGGGAAGGATCGCGTTGCACGTGATGCCGTGTGCGGCCACGTCCTGAGCCACCGAGCGCATCAGTCCGATCACCCCATGCTTCGACGCGCAGTAGGGAGACATGGCCGGCGCGCCCACCTGGCCGGCCGTGGAGGAGATCATCACGATCCGGCCCCATCGCGCAGCCAGCATGTCGCTCACGAGCAGGCGCGTCAGCTCGAAGGGAGCGTCGAGATTCACGTCCATCGTGGCCCGCCACCCTTCGTGGTCCTCCTCCCAGATCGGACGATCGTGGTAGCCCGCGCGCCCGGCGTTGTTGACGAGAATCGTCACCGGACCAGCCCGCCGGTGCGCCTCGGCCACAACCCCCGCGCACCCCTCGGGAGTGTCGATCGAGGCAACTATCGGCTCGATGTGCGGCTCGTGAGCGAGCTGCTCGAGCGCTTGGGTGCTCCGGGCCACGGCCAGCACTCGCGCACCCGCGCGCGCCAGCACGAGCGCCGTCGCCCGCCCGATTCCGCGGCTGGCGCCGGTAACGAGCGCGGTGCGATCGGCCACCGCTGATCGAACGGCGCTCACGGACCCGTCCCGGGATAGAGGATGGTCTTCAGGCTGCGCCCCTCCCGCACCGCCCGCAGTGCGCCTTCGATCCCGTCGAAGCCAATCGCGTCCGAGATGAGCTCCTCCAGTGGGAGCGTGCCGCCGGCCAGGAGCTCGCGGGCCTGCTCGTAGCGATCGAAGCGCTGACGTGGTGGAACGCCGACCCACTCGCTGCCAACGAGCGCGATCTCCTCGTAGTGGAGGCGATTGAGGTCGACGACCGCCGGCCCTTCGTCGCCGAAGCCGGCAAAGAGCACGACCCGCCCACCCGGGCCGCAGGCCCCGATCGACTCGGCCACGAGCTCGGAGCGAGGGACGGTCAGGATCACCAGCTCCGGGCCGGCGCCCCCGGCCCACTCGCGGACCGCGCCCGACCAGCTCTTCTCGCCGAGCGCGTGCTCGGCTCCGAAGCGTTCGGCCAGCACGCGGCGATCCTCACGCGGCTCGACCGCCAGCACGCGCGCACCCGCCCGCGCCGCGACTGCCACCATCTGCAGCCCCATCGAGCCCGCGCCGATCACCGCCACCCGGTGGCCCGGGCCGGCCTGGCCCTGGTCGTGCACCGCGTGCAGGCAGTCGGCCAGCGGCTCCACGAACACGGCTCGTTGCACGGGCAGGTCGCCTATGGGCAGGGCGCCGCGCGACCAGTCCGCCGGCTGGGTGTCGATGGCCGCAAAGTCGGCGTAGCCGGCGTAGGTGTCGCCGTAGACCCGGTCGCCGATCTGAAAGCTCCCCACCGCTTGGCCGGTGGCCGCCACCCGTCCCACCCATTCGTGCCCAGGGTTGAGCGGGTAGCCGCCGTGGCCTATCCCAATGGCGTACTTGCGGGCGTCGGTGGGGCAGATTCCGCAGGCCTCCACTCTCACCAGGAGCTGAGAAGGCCCGGGCACGGGTACGGGCACCGACTCGACCCGCAGGTCGCCGATGCCGTGCAGACGGGCCGCGCGCATCGAGGGCGCAGTCAAGCTCGTAGCTCCTTGGCCAGCGGTGCGAGACCGCGAAAAGTCGCCAGCATGGAGGCGAAGCGCGATGCGCTCGCGGGATCGGGCTCGATGGTCTCGATCGGTTCGCGCTGCGGGTCGAAGCCGAGCGCGCGGAGGGCCAGCAGTGCGGGACCCACGGCTTCCGCGGCGTCAGCCGCCACCTCCAGCGGCACTCGCACGGCATCGGCGGTGGCCTCGAGCCACACGCGGTTTCGCGTTCCGCCGCCGGTCACCCGCCAAGCCGGGCAGGGGCCCAGGACGCGCTCGATCCGCTCCGTGTGATCGCGCACCGCCAGCGCCAGCGACTCGATCAGCGCTCGGTACACATGCTCCGGCCCGCTGTCGAGGCCGAGTCCGAGCAGCGCGGCGCGGGCGTCCGGATCCCAGATCGGCGTGCGCTCGCCGGCGACATAGGGCAACGCAACAACACCCCCCGAATCGACCTCCGCGGCCATGCCGGCCAGCTCGTGCTGCGATCGCCCTCCGCCCAGGCCGTCGGCAAACCACTCGAGCACCAGCCCACCCGTGAGGGTCCAGCCGCCCAGCAGCAGTCCACGGCCCGGGTAGCCCGAGACCCCGAGCCCGTCCTGCGGATACGCGTCTTCGGCGGCGCGACACACGATCATCGTGCTGCCGAGCACCATTCCGGCGTCGCCCGGCTCGCGCACGCCCGCAGCGGCGATGTCGGCGAACGAGTCGTAGGTGCCGCAAACCACCGGCAGCCCGGCCGGGAGACCCAAGCGCTCGGCCGCGCCGGCTGCGAGCTCGCCGGCCACCGCCAGCGGGTCGGCCGGGACGGGAAGCGGGAAGGCTGAGTCGACGCCAGGCAGGTTGTAGTCCGCCGCTGTCACCGTGTCCATCACCGGGACACCGGTGAGCGAGGCAACCAGGAAGCCCGTGGCGTCGAGCGCCCAGGCGGCGCGTTCGCTCAGGGCCGGCTCATGGTCGCGCCACCAAGCGAGCTTCGGCAGCGCATTGTCGATGGTGCCCGCGGCCTCGTCGGCGGCCATGCCTCGGGTCATGCGGCGACGCTGATGCTCGGCCCGGCGGTCGAGGCTGAAAAGCGGCGCCTTGGTCAGCGGCGCCAGAGTCGCGTCGACCAGCAATGGGGCGGGCCCCAGCGCGGCCACGCCGATCGCGCTGATGCGCACGTCCTCGGCGCCCGCCACGGCCTCCTGCCCCGCGGCAGCCATCCCTTCCACCCAATCTCGTGGATCGTGCTCGGCGATACCGCTACCCAATTGCGCTCGCTGATGCCGACGGCGGGCCTGGGCCGCGAGCGTGCCGTCTCGTCGGACCACCGTCGCCCGCACTCCGGTGAGACCGACATCGACTCCCAGGGCCCCCTCGCTCACACGACCCTGATATCACGCGCCAGCTGCCGGTGGGGTCCCGCCCCGCTCGGCGCGTCTACCATGCGAACAGCCGATGAAGCCCCCGAACAAGACCTGGTCGCCTCCAGGCACGGGCAGGCGCTACGACCCCCTGCCGGCGTTTCTCCATCTCCCTCGGCACGGCTGGCAGAGGCTTGGTAGGCGCGGCCGGATTGTGCTCGTTGTTGTTGCGGCGGCCGGCCTGGTGGCGCTCGTGGTCTCGTGGCCTTCGGTGGAGCGCGCACGGGAGGCCGGCGAGCGCGAACGGGCCCGGGAGGCAACGGAGAGCCGGGCGGCCCGGCGCCAGGCGATCGCCGAGGACCAGCGCCCGCGGCGGGCCACGCTTCCCACCCGCGTTCGCGCGCGCGTGAGCACCGGTGACGGCCTGACCGAACCTGCCGCCGCCGCTCTTGTCGGCGGTCTTCTCCAGACCGCCATAGCGCGCGACGTCCGCAACCGCGTTCAGGCAGGCGTCCTCGATGGGCCGGTGATCGACACGAGCTGCGACCCGGTCAGAGCCCGCAGCCGGCTGGGCGCCAACTACAACTGCTTCGTCGCCATCGGCCGGCGCCAAGCGGTGGGACGGACATACACATCGGGATATCGGTTCAGCGCCCGGGCGCAACTGCCGGCGGGAACGCTCGCCTGGTGCAAGGAGAACCCGCGCCCGCTACATCCCACCAGCTATGTCATCACCGTGCCGATGTCTTCGGACTGCCGCTGACCAAGCTGTCCCGAGCGCTGCCTGGCGCGTAGAGCATGGCTTAGGAACTCTGGTTTCGGGAACATTTGAGGTACACGAGATACCGGCTCGCGGCACCCGCGCGGGCCCAGGGAGTGAGGACATATGGCTGTAGCTGTTGCACGCGAGCCCCAGGCCGAGAGCTTTGTTGCTGCTGATCACAAGCTGCTGATCGACGGTCAGTGGGTCGAGGCAGCGTCCGGGAAGACTTTCGAAACGCTCAACCCGGCAACTGAGGAGAAGCTGGCTGAGGTTGCCCATGGGGAGGCCGAGGACGTCGACCGGGCCATCCAGGCAGCGCGGAAGGCCTTCGCCGAAGGCTCGGAGTGGCGGACCATGAACGCCTCGGATCGCGGCCGCGTCATCTGGCAGATCTCCGAGCTCATCGAGAAGCATGCCGACGAGTTGGCGATGCTCGACTCGCTCGACAACGGCAAGCCCTTCGCGGTGGCTCGCGCCGCCGATGTCCCGCTGGCGGCGGACCTGTTCCGGTACATGGCGGGCTGGACGACCAAGATCCACGGCACAACGGTGCCGATCTCTGCGATCCCTGCGCCCGGCCAGTACCACGCGTACACACTGCGCGAGCCGGTCGGCGTCGTCGGTCAGATCATCCCCTGGAACTTCCCGTTGCTGATGGCGGCGTGGAAGCTGGGGCCGGTGCTGGCGGCCGGCTGCACCGTCGTGCTCAAGCCCGCCGAGCAGACACCGCTGTCCGCGCTTCGCCTCGGCGAGCTGATCCAGGAGGCCGGGCTGCCCGACGGCGTCCTGAACATCGTCACCGGCTTCGGCGATGCGGGTGCGCATATCGCCGCGCACGATGACGTGGACAAGGTGGCCTTCACCGGTTCCACCGAGGTCGGCAAGCTGATCGTCCAGGCGGCGGCGGGGAACCTGAAGAAGGTGTCCCTCGAGCTGGGCGGCAAGTCGCCCAACATCGTCTACTCCGACGCTGACACGGAAAGCGCGATCGCGGGTGCGGCCCACGCTGTGTTCTTCAACCACGGCCAGTGCTGCAACGCCGGGACGAGGTTGTTCGTCCAGAAGGACTCGTTCGACGAGGTCGTGTCCGGGGTGGCCGACGCGGCCAAGCAGATCAAGCTCGGCCCGGGCAACGAGGAGGACAGCGAAATGGGCCCGCTGATCTCCGACGAGCAGTTCGACAAGGTGCTCGGCTACCTCGACGCCGGCAAGAAGGACGGTGCGAACGCTGTGGCCGGCGGTGACCGCTCAGGTGACCGCGGCTACTTCGTCCAGCCGACGATCCTGACCGACACCACACCCGACATGTCCGTGGTGCGAGAGGAGATCTTCGGGCCGGTCGCGTGCGCGATCCCGTTCGAGACGCCCGAGGACCTCGCCGCCCACGCCAACGACTCGGACTACGGGCTGGCCGCGGGCGTCTTTACCAGCGACGTGTCCAAGGCCCACCGCACCGCGAAGCTGCTGCGCGCGGGAACGGTGTGGATCAACACCTACCACGTGTTCGATGCCGCCATGCCGTTCGGTGGCTACAAGCAGTCCGGCTGGGGCCGGGAGATGGGCGGCCAGGTGCTCGAGAACTACCTCGAGACGAAGTCGGTCGTCACCGCCCTCTAGACCGTCGGCCCGGTAACGCGACCAGGACCCCGCGGCGGAGACGTCGCGGGGTTCGCGTTGCCACCCGCTGTCTCCGCACAGTCACGCAGCCCTCACGCCCCCGTGTAGCTGCCCGTTTCGCCGGAACGCATTTGCGTTCGCGTCGACTTCCGGAACGGCAGCGAACTTGCCGTTTGGCTTGGCCTTGACGATGGGGCTTCCCCTGCTGGGCATGAGTAGTTCCTCTCGGGTTGGGACGTGTTCTTGTGCAGACGCTTGCCGGCCGCGCCGTATTCCGTAAGACGCGGCGGCATGGGGAATAGTTCCTGCGGACCGGCGTCCTGGGTGGTGTGAACACTTCTGACACTGACACCGTCCTACCACTCACTCTGTGCGAGCAGCTCGACGCGATGCTGTTGGGCTGGCTCGAGCGCTACGCGGACCGTCACACAGCCGGGCGTGCCGACTCCAGGGGCGCCGCCGTGGTCACCGTCGCCGACGGTGCCGTGCCCGAGGTGGAGCGGTTCTGCGCCCGCTGGGACATGACCGCCGAACAGACTGGGTCGGCAGACGGTCGCTGGGCGGTCCTGCGCGTGGACGGTCCCGTACTCCCGGTGATGGGCTTCGCCGCGATCACCGACATGTACCGAGCCTGAGCGCAGGGCCATACACCGCGGCCCGCCGGGGCCCTACCTTGTGGGGGTGAGCGATCTGCACCGGCCCCTGCGGCGCGACATCCGCGAGCTGGGTGAGCTGCTGGGCCAGGCCCTGGTCCGCCAGGAGGGTCCGCAGCTGTTTCAGCTCGTGGAGCGCGTGCGGCAGACGATCCGCTCAGAGCCGCAGGCGTCGGCCTCGGTGCTCGCTGAGCTCGACAGCGAGACGGCCACCAAGCTCGTGCGCGCGTTCCTCATGTATTTCCATCTCGCGAACGTCGCCGAGCAGGTGCACCGGGGGCGCGAGCTGGCCGCTCTGCGCGCGCGCCACGGCAGCTGGCTCGCCCAGGCGGTCACTCGCATCTCCGATGCCGGGGTGCCCGCGGCGGAGCTGGCGGAGGAGCTCGCGCGCCTGGGGGTGCGGCCGGTGTTCACCGCCCATCCGACCGAGGCCGCGCGGCGGACGGTGCTCGCGAAGATACGGGACGTCGCGGGGCTGCTCGACGAACGCGTGCTCGTGGACGGCGACCCGGTGGGCGAGCGCCGCGTCACGCGCCGGTTGGAGGAGCTGATCGACCTGCTGTGGCAGACCGACGAGCTGCGCATCGCCCGCCCCGACGTGCTCGACGAGGCCCGCAACGCCGTGTACTACTTCGACGAGCTTCACCGTCACGCGGTGCCCGACGTTCTCGAGGTCCTCTTCGAGGAGCTCGAGCGCCTCGGGTTCGCCCCCACTCTCGACGCTCGCCCGCTCACCTTCGGCAGTTGGATCGGAGGCGACCGCGACGGCAATCCGAACGTGGGGCCCGATGCGACCGAGCAGGTGCTCGACCTTCAGCACGAGCACGGTATCCGGAGCGCGCTTGCACTGATCGACGCGCTACGCAATGACCTCTCCACCTCGGTGCGCATCATCGCGATCACGCCGCAGCTGGAGGCGTCACTGGCCGCTGACCTGGACGCGCTGCCCGACCTCGAGCCGCGCTATCGGCGCCTGAACGCCGAAGAGCCCTACCGGCTCAAGCTCACCTGCATCGGCCTGAAGCTGGCGAACACCCGCGAACGCCTCGCCAACGACCGCGCGCACGTGCCCGGCCGCGATTACGACGGATCCGCGGAGCTCGTCGATGACCTATGGCTGATGCGCGACTCGCTGCTCGAGCACCGCGGCGAGCTGATCGCGCGCGGGCGCCTCGAACGAGCCATACGGACGATCGCGGCCTTCGGCCTGCAACTGGCCACCTTGGACGTGCGTGAGCACGCCGGCGCACACCATCGCGCGGTGGGCGAGCTCTTCGACCGGCTTGGCGACGAGAGTCCGGCCTACGCCGGCCTGTCCGCCGCCGAGCGCGGTGAGCTGCTGGCTCGCGAGCTCAGCTCACGTCGTCCCCTGGCTCGCCAGCCGCCGCCGCTGAGCGAGGCGTCCGCGCGCACCTTCGGCGCGTTCGAGGCCATCCGGCGCGCACAGGATCGATACGGCCCGAGCGTGGTGGAGTCCTACATCGTGTCGATGTGCCGAGGCCCCGACGATGTGCTCGCCGCGGTCGTGCTGGCCCGTGAGGCCGGGCTAGTCGACCTGCACGGCGGCATGGCTCGGATCGGCTTCGTGCCCCTGCTTGAGACCGAGGTCGAGTTGCGCGCCGCGGGCACCATCCTCGCCGGTCTGCTCGAAGACCCCGCCTATCGCCGCCTGGTGGGGCTGCGGGGCGATATGCAGGAGGTGATGTTGGGCTACTCGGACTCCAACAAGCACGCGGGGGTCACCACCAGCCAGTGGGAGATCCACCGCGCCCAGCAGCGCCTGCGCGACACCGCCCAGGCCTTCGGCGTGCGCCTGCGCCTTTTCCACGGGCGCGGTGGCACGGTCGGCCGCGGCGGCGGGCCAACCCACGACGCCATCCTCTCCCAGCCGCCGCGCACGCTGGACGGCGAGATCAAGCTGACCGAGCAGGGCGAAGTGATCTCGGACAAGTACCTGCTGCCCGGGCTGGCCCGCGAGAACCTCGAGCTGATGCTGGCCGCCGCGCTCGAGTCGACGGTGCTCCATCGCCGGCCGCGCATGTCGCCACAAGCGCTGGCGGCCTGGACCGAGACGATGGAGCTGGTGTCGTCGGCCGCACTCGCGCACTACCGGTCGCTGGTGGAGGACCCCGATCTGCCGGAGTACTACCTGGCCTCCACTCCCGTCGAGCTTCTGGGCGAGCTCCACCTGGGCTCGCGTCCTGTCCGCCGCGCCGACTCGGGCGACGGGCTGGACGGCCTGCGCGCGATTCCGTGGGTGTTCGGCTGGACTCAATCTCGCCAGATCGTGCCGGGCTGGTTCGGCGTGGGCACGGGGCTGGCGGCGGCCCGTGAGGCGGGACTCGGCGAAAGGCTGTCCGCCATGCACTCGAGCTGGCAGTTCTTCGGCAATTTCCTGGCCAATGTCGAGATGACGCTCGTGAAGACCGACCTCGACCTGGCCGGCCAGTACGTCGCCCGGCTCGTGCCCGAACCGCTGCATCGCCTCTTCGAGATCATCCGCGCCGAGTACGAGCTGACCGTCGCGGAGCTGCTGCGCGTGACCGGACACGACGAGCTTCTTTCAACCAACCCCGTCTTGGCCACGACCCTGCGTGTGCGGGACGACTACCTCAAGCCCATCCACGAGCTTCAGATTGCGCTGATCAAGCGCTCTCGCACGGACCGCGACGCGAACCGGGAACCCGATCCCGCGCTGAGCCGCGCCCTGCTGCTCACGGTCAACGGAATCGCGGCCGGCATGCGCAACACGGGCTAGCGCCGGGAGCAGCAGGGCGCCTCGTCATGCCGCGGCGCAGTCGGTGGCGGGCGCGCACGCGGAGGGCACGGGCCGGCGGGCTCGGCGCAGGCCGAGCGAGGTGACGGCGGCCCCGAGCGCGGCGCCGGCGAAGGGAACGATCAACGCGGCCCGGTAGTCGTCAAGGGAAGCCTGCGGCGACCCGTCGCTGCTTGCGGCGGCGACGTAGACAGCGCTCACGACCGCGAGCCCGATCGCGGCGCCGAACTGGAACGAGACGTTGAGCAGGCCACCGGCGAGACCCTGTTCGTGCTCGTCGACGCCATCGGTGGCGGCGATGGTCAGGGCCCCGTAGGCCAGCGAGAAGGCGAGACCCAGCAGGATCATCGTGGGCAGCATGGCCCAGTAGGTCCATTCGCTTCCGACCGGGAGGAAGAGCGCATAGCCGGCGACGGCCAGGGCCATGCCGGCGAAGATGACCGCCACGGTCCCGAAGCGCTCGATCAGTCGCGGCGTGAGCGTGGGAGCCAGTACGGCGTCGATGCCCGCAATCAAGAGTGCCAGCCCGGTCTCGACGGGGGACCAGCCGCGCAGCTCCTGTAGGTAGAGGACAACCACGAACTGAAAGGCGACAAAGGAGCCAACGAACAGCTGCGCGCCGAGGTTGGCTCGCACAAGCGGGCCCGAACGGAGGATGCCGAGGCGCACGAGCGGCGTGTGCGCGCGCCGCTCCACCGCTACGAACGCCGCGAGCAGCGCGCTCCCGGCGGTCAGCGCGGCCAAGGTCCAGCCGACAGCGACCTCCGGCGCCCTGACCACGGCAAACACGAGCGCCAGCATCGCGCCCGTGACCAGCACGGCTCCGGCCACGTCGAAATCGCGCAGGGAGCTTGGCGGGCGCGCGTCCCTCGGCACGAGCCGAACGGCGGCCAGCAGGATCACCGCCGCCATCACGAGCGGGGCGAAGAACACCCAGCGCCAACCGATCGCGGTCAGCAGGCCACCGGCCACGAGCCCGAGCACCCAGCCTCCGGCGGAGAGCCCGGTGTACACGAGCAGCGCGCGGTTTCGCGCTTTGCCTTCGGCGAAGGTCGTGGTGATGATGGCCAGCCCGGCGGGTGCCATGAATCCCGCGCTGACGCCGGTAACGAAGCGGGCCACGATGAGCATCCAACCCTCCGAGGCGACTCCGCCCAGTCCGGAGAAGACGACGAAGATCGCGAGCCAGGTGAGGAACATCCGCCGCCGCCCCAAGAGGTCTGCGGCCCTTCCGCCGAGCAGCACGAAACCGCCGAATCCGAGCACGTACGCGCTCACCACCCACTGCAGCGATGCCGTCGACAAACCGAGATCAGTGCGAATCGCGGGAAGCGCGACTCCCATCATGGAAACGTCGATGCCCTCGAGGAAGATCGCCCCGCTCAACACAGCGAGGATCGACCAGTCGCGCCGGGCCATCAGTCGGTGCGGCTGAGCTCGCCCGACCCGTCGAGGCGCTGGGTGAGCTCGGGATCGCCCCGGTAGCGTACGTCGCCCGAACCGTCGAGATTTACGTCGAGCCGCGCGTCGGCGTACACGTCGGCGTCCCCCGATCCGCCCACGAGCACACGGGCTTCGCGCGCCGCCAGGCCGGCGAGATCGGTGTCGCCCGAACCGTCCTGCTCGAGCGCCAGCCGCTCTGCCGTGCCCTCGAGGGCGATGTCGGCCGAGCCGTCTGAGCGGACCTCGAAGGCGTCTGCGTCTATGCCGTAGGCGTCGATGTCGCCCGACCCGGAGACGTCGATGCCGTTCAGCTTCGGCACCGACGCCTCGACGACGACGTCACCGCCGCCGAAGCCGTCGTGATCGAAGGTGAGGTGCAGCGTGCCGTCACGCACCTCGGTGCCGACGTCGTCGATCACCTTCTCGCCGGCGCGGACGCGCACGCGCTGGGGCTCGCCGACGCGGAGCCGCACGTCGACGGAGCCACTGTTGTGTATGCGGGTGAAGGCGGCGACCTGGCGCGACTGCGTGGTGCTCGGCCCGTCGTCGCCGATGGTGCAGCCCGCGAGCACCAGGGCTGCGGACAGCACGAGGAAGAGCGTTCCGAATGTGAGCAGAGGCTTCATGACCGAAGTCTGAGCGCAGGCAGCGACTACGCCCATGGGGTAGACCCACCGGCTGAGGTGTGGCTAGCCCCCTCGGGTCCGTTTGCGGGCTCAGCCCGGCGGGAAGATCCCGTAGAGCGCCGTGCGGTAGCTGTATTGCGCGATTGGGGACGGCGGGTTGGGCGTGATGAAGTTGGTCTTGCCGTTGCCGCCGTAGGTGGTGCCGATCAGCTGAAAAAGCGCCGACTTCTGGGAGATGGGAAGGATCTCGCCGCCGGGCCCGCGGTTCCGGGGGTATCCCAGGAAAGGAAAAAGGTCGACCTGTGCCATATAGGGCGTTTCGACGAGGGGTCCAGTGTCGTCGTTGCCGTCCACGCAGGCGAGGTAGACGAAGCCCGGCGGGGCGGCGACGTCCGGAAGCGCGAACGTCGACGGAGGATCGAAGCCGGCGAGGTAGCGCTCGGCGAAGGTGGGGTAGTCGGCGGCGGCCACGGTCCGCCCGTCGGCCGGAAGCCAGTGCTCGTCGTCGACAGCCGACACGGGCGCGTCGCCCAGCGACCAGAGGACCAGCTCTCCCGTCGGGCAGTTCGGCATCCGGCGGAAGTTCGGGTTCACGCCCTGCGCGCACACCTGCCAAGACATGCCCGGCACCGGGGGTGGCAGGCTGGGCGCGCGAAAACCTTGCTGGCCGTCGCCGCCGAACTGCGTCCCGTAGAGCTTGAACAGCGCCGGGTATTGCGCGATCTGCAGGAGCCGACCGTCCGCCTGGATGTACGAGGACTCGTCGGCGACCCGCGAGAACCCGAAGAGCCGGGGCTGCCCGATGGTGCACGACGTGGACGTGACGCTGTCGATGAACACCGAGGCCCCGGCAAAGTGCTGGGGCAGGCGCCGGTCGAGGCGCCGGTTTAGGCGCGAGAGACCGGGGCCGAGCCCTCGCAGCACCCGGACCCTGAATCGCGCCGTCCGGCGCCGGTTGTCGCGGCTGCGCAGCCGCAGCTCAAGCGCCACCGTATCCCTCGCCCTGCGCCCGTCGTCGAGTATGGCGGCGGCGTTAGGTGGCTCCGCGGCGAAGCCCAGGCGCCTCCAGGAACCCAGCAGGGAGCGCGTCGTCACGCGGCCCGCCTCGCGTTGCGGCCGATCGGTGAACCACGTCGTCTCGCGCGCGACGCCCCGCAGGGCCAGCGTGTAACGGTCAGGCCGTCCGGGCACCCGTTTGAAGCTGCCGCTTCGAGCCTCGAGCGCGAAAAGCACCGAGGCACCACTCGGGAGCGAGGCGACCGTGTCCGCGGAGGCCGACGGGGCGACGATCGCGAGCAGCGCGATCACCCCTGCAATGGACCTGCGCATCACGTCATCGTTGCACGGGGTCAGGATGGCGGCGCCGTCTCGTGCATGGCGGCGGGCCGGGCTTGAGCGATCGTTGCCGGGTCGCTCGCCTCGAGCGCGCCGGTGACGGCGACATCGTCAATCACGGCGGGCAAAGATCGCCGGCTACCGCGACGAGCAGGGCGAGCTGGTCGCCGTCTCGACGCGCTGCACCCATCTAGTCACGGCTCGCGGTTCGCGCCCACAGGCGAGGTGCTCCACGGCACCGCCGTTCACCGGCTCGAGCGCAAGCCGCTGGAATGAAGCCAGCGCCGAGGAAGAGGCAACCCTTTCCGCCCGACGAACGAAACGGCAATGGCTAGGAGCGCTCGAATTCCACCAACCTCTGGCGCTGCTCGGCACCGCCGACGTACTCGGCTGGAACCTCGCGTCCGCGCGTCACTCGATGGCAGGGGATGAGGATCGCCAGAGGGTTTGCGCCGAGGACGCGGCCGCGCTCGGATGCGTCAGCGGGTGTTTCGAGCAGATCGTAGGACGCCTCGTGTGCGCGCGGGACCGCGGTGACCGCACGCAGCGTTTGCTGGCCGTCCAGGCTGTCCCAGTCGATCTGGCACTCGCGCTGGGGGTGCCCGGCGACGTAGTCGGCCACCGCAGCCTTCGCATCGGCGATGTGATGTTTGGCCGAGCGGCCGCCCCGGCGCCTGCGGATCGCCTCGGTCAAGGCCGGGACATCCGCATGATTGTCGAAAACCACGCGCAATATTCCGTTCGGCGTCGCGGCGAGCGTGAGGGTGCCCACAGGGGTTTCTGTGGTGGCGGCTGCGATGTCCGCCGGCAGGTCCGACGGCTGGTTGCGGGCCCGGCTCGCGGCTGCGCGCAGGCCTCGGTCGTAGTCGACGCAGTGGGCACAGACGCCTTCGGCGGTCACCGTGACCTGCTCCACAACGAACCTATCGCGAGAAAGGCCGTCGGTAGGCGGCTCGGAGAGCTCCACGTCAAACAGGTGTAGGCACAGTCGGCAGCGGAAATGCTGATGGGGTTCGGTGTTCGTCTCATAGCGGACGGGCTCAGGGCTCCCGCGAGCTATCAGAATCCCGATCTCGGTCAGCTCGGCGAGCGTGGCGTAGACGGTTCCCCGCCCGAGCTCGGGGACCACCGCGGCGGCGCGAGCATGGACCTCGTCGGCGGACAGATGCTCGGCTGCGCTGCCTGAGAACGCATCGAGGATCGCGCGTCGCTGGGGGGTCACACGCAAGCCGCGTGCGCGTAGGAGCTGCCCTGGATCTTCGCCGAAGGCCATCCTCATTGTTTAGCGATCTCGTATACGGGCAGGCGTCCTTAACAAGATTAAGTCCTATCTAGGAGTAACTGCATGATTCAGCGCATAGACCGTCTACAAACCGAGTTGCCTCCGCCATCGACTCCTGACCCTGCCGGCGCCGCCGTAGTGCAGGAGCTGCTGGGCGGCAAGTTCGGCGAGATGTCGACGTTCATGAACTACACCTTCCAATCGTTCAACTTTCGCGCTCGCCAGCATGCGCGCCCCTTCTTCGACTTGGTCGCCAACATCGCTGGCGAGGAGTTCGGGCACATCGAACTGGTGGCAACCACGATCAACACGATGCTCACGGGCGCCGGTGACAAGAACGCCCTGCCCGATCCCGGCAGCGTTCTCAACCCGCAACACTTCATCGCGGGCGGAGCCGCCGCGCTCGTCCAGGACTCCAACGGCAAGCCTTGGAACGGCGACTACGTCACTTCGACCGGTGATCTCGTCGAGGACCTCACCCACAACTTCTTCCTCGAGACAGGGGCGCGAAATAACAAGCTCAAGGTTTACGAAATGGTCGATCACCCTGCGGCGCGGGCGCTGACGGGCTACCTGCTGGTCCGCGGCGGTGTACACCAGATCGCGTACGCGCGCGCGGTGGAGAACCTGACCGGGGCCGACCTGAGCAAGATGTTTCCGGCGCCGCGTATCCCGACGGAGAAGATCCCTGAGTGCCAGCCCCATATCGAGAAGGGTGAGCACACGAAGCTGTACCGCTTCTCCCCGAGCGACTATCTCGAGCTCGCCGCCGTGTTCAACGGGGCCCATCCCGAGACCGGCGAGGACCTGGTGGTCGTCGACGACATGCCCGACGGCGTGGCGCCGTTTGACCTTCCCGCACAGGAGGGCGTCTTCGCCCCTGACTACGCGCCGGAAGAGATCGCGGAGATCGCCCGTAACCTCCGTAAGGCGGCCGGCCTGGCCGACGAGCCCACCGGCGTCGTGGCCAACGACACCAAAGGAGTCGTTGACAAGGTCAAGGAGGCCGTCTCCTAACGATGGCCACCCTCACCAAGCTGGAAAGCAAGCTGGCCGAAGTGCTTGGGCTGGCGATGGCTGCCCAGGACGCCGTGCGCGAGGTGCGCGGAATGCTGGGTCCCGAGCACCATGCGCTGGCCGAGAGGCTCGCGCAGTCGCGCGACGAGGCTCGCGAGACCCAGCGGCGCTGCACCGCACTTGCGTCGACGTTCAAGGGCAAGAAGACGGCAATCCAGGCCGAGGCCCGCGAGGTAAAGCAGGAGGCCGCCGAGATGCGCGAGGCCTATCTCGGCGGAGAGGACGATCCGCTCGACGGATTCGAATTCCTCACGATGGCCGAGGCTGGGGAGGTCGGCCACTGGTCGATCGTCGCCAAGCTCAACGAGCGTGCCGGGGATGCCGAATTGCGCAAGCTCACCGATTGGGCCTTGCCAATTCAGCAGCGCCACCTCCAGGACGTACTCGACGGCTCGCTCAAGCTGGCGGCCGCCGAGGACCCCGATGAGGAGACCTAGCGTCGGCGCAATAGCGCGGCGGTCCGTGGTGGGTGCTCATTCTGAGAGCGGCGTGCGAGAGCGCCGGCGGGTAGTGGAGCGCCGTGGCCAACGGCGCCTGCCGTGATTGCTGCGTCTGCCGCGAGGCCGCTGAAGGCGCCGGCGTTCTTGATGGGTCTCGGACTGGGGGGCTTCATCGACGGCATCGTTTTCCATCAGATCCTGCAATGGCATCACATGCTCACCGACACCGGCGACCACCCCAGCAACACGGTGGTAGGACTTGAGTCGAACACCCTGGCGGATGGGTTCTTCCACCTCGCGACCTGGGTCTTAGTCGTGGTAGCCCTGTTCTTGACCGTACGCGCGTGGCAGAGGCGAGTGCCGGCGCCACCGAGGCGCGTGCACCTCGGGATGGCGCTTGTCGGCTGGGGCGTCTTCAACGTCGTCGAGGGTTTGATCGACCACCAGCTGCTGGGCATCCATCACGTCCGCGACGATCTCGGCGCGCCAATCGGCTGGGACGTCGCCTTTCTCCTCTTCGGGGCGCTGCTGATCGCGGTGGGCGTGGCCCTCGCTCGCTCCGGCAACCGCGTGGGCGCGACCGATGGCGAACACGGTGTGCGCGCTGGAGCGAGTGAGCCGATGCGGTGAGCTGGCCACGGAGCGTGCATTTGCGCGCCATCGATGAACCGGCGGTCCGGCTGCACCTGGGGCGAGCAGCCATGAACGAGGGAGTTGTGCGGACGGGCACCGGCCGCCGCGGCCGATCCGCGTCGAGCACGGGCTGAGCCTCGACTTGGCGATCGGGCATCGACGCGTCTAGAGCGGATGCCGCGCTCGCCACGGATGAACGTCCGCTACGCCTGGGCGCGATAGGTCCATGCGCCGGACGGTCCTGGGGTCGACCCAACGGCTTTCATCGCCTTCTTGCCCCCCGAAGATCGCGCGCGTCTTCGGTGGCCTTGCCGTTCCGCAGGCCTACGGGAGCGTGCTCGGTCGCCCCGGGAGCCGCCCCCGGCGCGAGCGGCGAAACTCGCGATGCACGCGCGTTCATCGGATCAGCGGGCTCGTACTCGTCGTGCGCCGACACGTACCGGTAGCGCGTCGCGGGTCCGTTCCGGGCGATGTCACCGAGGGCGTCGGTCAGCCGGTCCAGGTCAGCAGGCGTCGTGCCGAGCCCGAGGCTGGCCCTCACAGCGCCGGGCATCGCCGGCCGGTCGCCGGCCGCCAGTTCCGTCTTGAGCGCGCGGAGCTCCTCGTCTGAGGTCCCCAGTAGGTGAGCGATGAGGGGGTGCGCGCAGAAGCAGCCGTGGCGCACGCCGATCGCGTGCTCGGCGCTGAGGATCGCGGCGAGCTGCGGATGGCGATAACCCGGCAGCTGGAAGGCGGCGACGCCCACGCGATCGACGTCGTCGCCACACCAGAGCGAGAGCGTCTCGAGTCCGGGCACCTCGCTCAGGCCCGCGCGCAGGCGGGCTGACAGTGCACGCTCGTATTGCGCGACCGCGTCCATGCCGAGCGCGGCCAGGATCCGGCAGGCGGCGCCGAGCGCGACTACGCCGACGACGTTGGGCGAGCCCGCCTCGTGGCGCTCGGGCCCGTCGGCCCAGATCACGTCGTCCAGCGTCACAAGCTTGACCGCCCCGCCGCCGCGAAGCAGTGGCGCCGTCTTGGCAAGCCGGCTGAGGTCGCCGACCAGGGCGCCCGCGCCGAAGGGCGCGTAGAGCTTGTGCCCCGAGAATGCGAGCAGGTCGATTCCCATGGCGGCCATGTCGATCGGACGGTGCGGGGCGAGCTGGGCGGCGTCGACGAACAGCTGTGCACCGTGGCGGTGTGCGATCTCCGCGAGACGCGCGAGCGGCCATACCTCGCCGGTCACGTTCGACGCCCCGGTGACCGCGACGAGGTCGAACGGTGCCGGCGCCGTTCGCAACGCCCGCTCCGCGGCCTCGCACAGCTCATCCGCCGAGCCGGGGAAGGCCAGCGTCTCGAGATGATGGCGGTGCCAGGGCAGCAGATTGGCGTGGTGCTCGACCGGGGTTCCGAGCACGCGCGTCCCTTCGGGGAGGGCAGCGGCGAGTACGTTGATCGCCTCGGTCGTGTTGCGAACCAGCACAACCTGGTCGTCCGGGCGTGCCCCGACGAACGTGGCCACTTCGCCGCGTGTCGACTCAAACGCCTCCGTCGCCAACCGCGACTTGAGTCCGGTGCCCCGATGAACGCTGCTGTACCAGGGGACAAAGGCCTCGACGGCGCGCCAGACCTCGGGTAGCGCCGGAGTGCTCGCGGCATAGTCGAGGTTCACATAGCGCCGCCGGGCGCCGTCCACGCACGACACCTCGGTGTCGCCGCCCACCAGCCGAACCGCGGCGCAAGCGGCTTCCGTGTCCTCCAAGCCATCCGAGTCCTCCGCGAGGGACCTGCGCGACGGCCCGGGGAAGACGTCGACGGCTTGAGGGTCGAGCACCATCACCGGATGCCCGTGCGCTTCCGGGCGCCGATTTGCAGCGGCCGCAGGGACTGGTCGCGGTCGGCGCGGTCGATGAAGACGGAGCGCCTCATGCCAGGAAAGACGCGTCCGCACGCGGTTTATTCCGCCGGTGACCATGCGCCCGAGCGCGAACGTGGGAGTCTCAGCCGAGGGGCTTCAGCTGCCCGCCGCTTTGCGGCGGATGGCGAACAGCGGGGAGCCGCATTGAGGGCAGTGGCCCTCCCAGCCGGGCCGACCGTTCGGCAGGGTCACCTCGCGCGCGTCGGCGATCGTGACCTTCTGGCCGCAGACGCACCAGCCCTGTGGGCCCGGTTCCTGTGCCTCGTCGGTGTGCGGCTCAACCATGTGCGACCACCATACCTCCAGGGTCTACGCGCCCCTTGACCCGGCTCAAGTTGACAGGGGAGGTGCCGACATGGTGCGCCGTGAGGCTTCTCGCCCGGACATCCGCGCTTCCGGTGCACCGCGCATGAAGCGAGATGTCACGGCTTCACGAGGGCCGCGCGCGGGCGGTGTGCACCGCGGCGGCGAGCTCGGCGATTCCGGCGCGGATCGCGGGCTCGGAGACTTGGCCGTAGCCGAGCAGGAGCGTCGGCGGCCGGTCGCGCGGGTCGATCCGGTAGCTGTCCAGGATCGCGAGCGCGATGCCGCGCCGCCCGGCCTCGTCTTGGATGGCCTGTTCGTCGTCCCCGGCGGGGAGCTCGACGATCGCGTGCAGGCCGGCGGCGATCCCGCGGATGGTGGCCTCGGGGAGCGCGTCGGCGAGCGCGGCGACCATAGCGTCGCGCCGCGCGCGGTAGCGAGCGCGCATGCGGCGCAGGTGACGGTCGAGCTCGCCACGCGCGAGGAAGTCGGCGAACGCGAACTGGTCGATTCGTGGGCTGCCTTGGTCGGCCAGGAGCTTCGCGTGGGTGACGGCCTCGAGCAGGCTCTGCGGCACTACGAGCCATCCGAGCCGGAGTGCCGGTGCAAGGGTCTTGCTGGCCGAGCCGGCGTAGATCACGAGGTTCGGATCGAGGCCTTGGAGCGCGCCGACGGCCGCGCGGTCGTAGCGGAACTCGGCGTCGTAGTCGTCCTCGATCGCGAACGCGCCGCTCGCGCGCAGCCAGGCGACGAGCGCCGCCCGCCGCTCGCCCGCGAGGACGGCGCCGGTGGGATCCTCGTGCGCCGGCGTCAGTACGACGGCGCCGGCGCTCGCGAGCGCGTCGACGCGGATGCCGCCGTCGTCGACCTCGACCGGCACCACCGTGAGGCCGGCGTGGGTGGCGATCGAGCGCGGCTCGGGGTGGCTCGGGTCCTCGAACGCGATCCGGCGCACGCCGGCCGTCGCGAGCGCCCGGCAGACCAAGCCGAGCCCCTGCCAGAACCCGCTGGTGACGACGATTTGCTCCGGCGCGGCGGCGACGCCGCGGACGCGGCCGAGGTAGTCGGCGAGCGCCGTGCGCAACACGGCGACGCCGCGCGGGTCGCCGTACCCGAGGTCGTCGTCGGTCATGGTCGCAAGCGCCGCGCGCAGCGAGCGCAGCCAGCTAGACCGCGGGAAGGTGGAGACGTCCGGCGTGCTCGGGCGGAAGTCGAATCGAGCACGCGGGGCCGGGGTTATGGCCTCGACGCCCGGCGCCGCGCGCCCGGCCACGGTGCGGGAGACGTGCGGCCGCGCGCCTTGGCGCAGGGTCAGGTAGCCCTCGGCGGCGAGCTGCGAGTAGGCGTCGGCCACGACCTTGCGCGAGACGCCGAGCTGACGCGCGAGGTCGCGCATCGACGGCACGCGCGAGCCGGGCTTGAGCGTGCCGCGACGAACGGCGCGCCGAACCTGGTCCTCGATCTGCGCGCCGAGCGTCGCCGAGCCGTCGCGGCTCAGCGAGATCAGCAGATCTATCGGCTCACTGGCATCCTTCATAGCGTCATGACTGGCCCTTGCGCGGAGGCCAGTGGACCGTAGCATCGCCGCCATGGATTCGATCGCCTCCAAGTCCGCCGTCCGGTGGCTGTTCGCCGTCTCGATCCTCGCCCGGCTGCCGCTCGCGATGCTCAGTATCGCGCTCCTCGTCCACGCCGAGCACCTGACCGGCTCGTTCGCCGCCGCCGGCGCGGTCGCGGGCATCTACGCGGCGGCGCTGGGCGTCGGCGGCCCGCTGCTCGGGACGCTCGCCGATCGGCGCGGCCAGCCGGCCGTCCTGGTGGTGAGCGCGGGCGTCGCGGCCTCGCTGCTCGTCGCCCTGGCCACGCTGCCGAACGGCGCGCCGCTGGCCGCGCCGCTCGCGCTGGCCGCCGGCCTCGGCCTGGCGACGCCACCGCTCGGCGCCTGCCTGCGCACGGTGCTCCCCGGCCTGCTGCCGGACGCGGCGTCGCTGCGCGCCGCCTACGCCGTCGAGGCGTCGGCCGTCGAGCTCACCTGGATCGCAGGGCCGCCGCTCGCGCTGGCGCTCGGCGCGCTGTGGTCCACCGGCGCCGTGCTCGCCGCGGCCGGTCTCATCCTGGTCGCCGGGACCGTCGCGTTCGCCGTGCAGCCTGCGTCGCGCCGCTGGCGCGCGGAGCCCACCGCGACTCGGCCGCGCGGCGGCTCGCTGCGCTCGCCGGCGATGCGGACGCTCGTGATCGTGCTGACCGCCGTCGGGCTGCTGTTCGGCGCCGTCGAGGTCGCGGTAACCGCCGCGGCCGACGCGCTCGAGGGCACCACGGCAGCGGCGCCGCTGCTCGCGCTCTGGGGCGTCGGCTCGCTGGCCGGTGGGCTGGCGGCGGCGCGCCGCAGCCGGTCCGGGCAGCGGGTCCCGGGCCTGGCGGCGATCCTCGGTGCCCTCACGCTCGGCCACCTCGCGCTGGTTCCCGCGGCGGGCAGCGTGGTCGCGCTGGGCGCCGTGCTCGTCGTCGCCGGCGCCGCGATCGCGCCGGCCTACGCCGCCGTCTACGCGATGGTCGACGAGGCGGCGCCGGCCGGCACGGTGACAGAGGCGTTCGCCTGGCTCGCCACGGCGGTCGCAATCGGCGCCGCCGCGGGCGCCGCGATCGCCGGCGCGGTCGCCGAGAGCGCCGGCCCGCCAGCCGCGCTCGCACTCGGGGGCGCCGCAGGCGCCGCAGCGCTGCTCGCGACGGCCGTGCGAGCGCCGACACTGGTCACGCCCGTCGCGATCGCAAGCGGATGACAGCCATTGCCGCTCAAGCAGGACTGGCTCGTGTTGGCGAACGAGGCCAAGCAGGCTGGCACCCAATTGCAAACTGCAAGCAGATCATGGGAGGGCAGGATGAACGACACCGAGCCGCAGACCGCGGGCGGGAAGGTGCTCTGGCACTTCACGATTTCCCTGGACGGCTTCGTTGCGGGGCCGAACCACGAGATGGATTGGATGACGGGCTTCTCGAACCGTCCGGGCCTGGAAGACGAGTACATCGCGACCACCGGCGCGGTGCTGGGCGGTCGCAACGGCTGGGACGCCACCCCGGACGACGCCCGGCCGTACAGCGACGCCTGGGAGGGGTCGATCTTTGTGCTCACGCACCACCCCGCGGACGCGACGCCCGCCGACGGCGTCACGTTCCTGGACTGCGACCCGGCCGAGGCCGTGCGGATCGGGCTGAAAGCGGCCGGCGGCAGAAACCTCGAAGTGCTCTCGCCGACCATCGGTCGCCAGCTCCTCGAGCTGGGGCTGATCGACGAGATCGACCTGCACGTAGCGCCGATCCTGCTCGGCGAGGGCATCCGGCTGTACGACAACCCTGGGGGCGAGCCCGTCCGGCTCGAGCTGCTCAACGGCGACGACGCGACAGCGGAGGTGAACTTGCGTTACCACCCAACCGCGGCACGCTAGGCCCAGCCCCTTGCAAGACGAACGGCTCATCGCATCGTCAAGCGCGTGCCGCTCATCACGACCTTCCTGAGCGACCGCCCGGCCATCGCCCAGCCGATACACCCATCCATGACGAAGGAGGTTCCATGAGCATCGTCACCCACGTCAATCCAACGAGCAGGCACACGGTGCCCGCGTTCCCGCAGGGCACGATACGCAGGGGCCTGGCCCGTGGAAAAGCTCGCCGCATGACGACCACCGCACAGCACTCCGCCCGTGCCCTTCCCCGTTCCGACTTCGACGGCGTCGTCCTCACCCCCCGATGCAGACCGGGCGATCAGCGCAGGGTGGTGCCTGACAGGGTGAACCGATGCTGACTCAGGTGGCCGACGGCGTCTGGGTCCGGCAGAGTGAGTGGGTCTGGACCAATTCCACCGTGGTGCGCGGGGAGGATGGGTTGATCCTGGTCGATCCCGGCATCGAGGGTTCCGAGCTGAACCAGCTCGCCGATGACCTGGACCGGCTCGGCATCCCGGTGGTAGCCGGGTTCTCCACCCATCCCGACTGGGACCACCTGCTCTGGCACCCTCGATTCGGCGACGTGCCGCGCTACGCCACCGCCGCCGGCGCCCACGTTGCCGGCGAAACCCGAGAACAGGAGAAGGAGGGTGCGGCGGAGAGCGCGTCGGGCATCCCTCTCGAGCTGATCGGCCTCGTCACCCCGCTGCCCGCGGACGGCGGACCCGTACCGGGCGAGATCATTGAGCATCAGGCGCACGCCATCGGCCACGCCGCGATCCTCCTCGCGGACCGAGGCGTCCTGCTCGCCGGCGACATGCTCTCCGACGTCCTGATCCCGCTCTTCGACGCTCGTCAAGACGATCAGGTGGGCGCCTACGAGACGGCACTCGACCGGCTGGGTGAGGCCGCCGGGCACGTCGATGTCGTGGTCCCCGGCCACGGCGCCGTCGCCGAAGGTCCCGAGGTGGCGGCCCGCGTCGCCGCCGATCGTGCCTACATCGACGCGCTGCGACGAGGGGAGGAACCGGTCGACGCGCGTCTGGATGCGGACTGGGTCTCTGGCATCCACCAGTCGAACCTGGAACAGGCCCGACGGCGGTAGGGCCTCCTGAGTGGAGCTGGTCGGGAACCCAGATCGCGCCGCTCATCATCTCGACGCAGGCCTCGACCTCGGTGGGACGCGAAAGCCGTGATAGACAACGGCCGCCGATGGCCTCCCAGTACGTCGCCCTGCTGCGCGGGATCAACGTCGGCGGCAAGAACCTCGTGAAGATGGCCGACCTTCGCGCGGCCATCGAGTCGATGGGGTTCGCCGACGTCGCGACGTACATCGCGAGCGGGAACGTGCTGTTTCGGGCACCGAGGCAGCGGCGCGACGAGCTGGCGGCCCTGATCGAGTCAGAGCTGATCAGGCGCTTCGCCATCGAGATGAAGGTCGTGCTGCTGACCAAGACGCAGCTGAAGGCGGTGGTCGAAGGCGCCCCCCGCGGGTTCGGCGGGGACGGCCACCTGTGGGACGTAGTCTTCGTGCGGAAGCCGCTGACGGTGAAGAAGGCGTTGGGGGAGGTCGAGATCCGGGAGGGCGTCGACCGCGCCTGGCCGGGGAGGGGCGTCCTCTACTTCTCGCGGCTCGCCGCGAAGGCCACGAGCAGCCGGCTCAACAAGGTCGCCTCGCTCCCCGAGTACAAGAACATGACCATCCGCAACTGGAGCACCACGACGAAGCTGCTTGCCCTGATGGAGTCGAGAGTCGATCGGCCAGTCTGAAGCGCCGCCCGCGCGTGATCAGGCCATCACGTGTCTCAGCGGCCTCATACGGCACCGCCGAAGCCCGCGCGCAATGGAGGAGCGCGCGGTCGTCAGCTGGCGAGCTGGCGACGCACTGGCGAGTACTCGACGAAGGCGTCGAGGAATGCTTCCTCCCACCGGCCCTCGTGACCTGGGCAGCCCAGCCGGTAGTAGGCGATGCGCCGGACCCGATCGGTCGTGTTGCCGCCGGTGTTGTGGCCGAGCAGGTAATGGGCGAGAAGCAGGTCGCCGCGGCGGGCCAGGACCGGCACCTGCTCCCGAAGAGCCGGCGGCGGGTCGAGCACCGTCAAGTGGCCGCTCACAGGTAGGAGAGTGCGGGGGCCGCGCTGCTGCAAGAGCCGCTGATGGTCCAGGTGCGAACCCGGCCAGACCCAAAGGTTGCCGGCCTGGGTCTCCTGCTCGTCGACGAGGTAGATGGCGGCCAGCAACGTGAACGAGTGGGGCCGCCCAGTCAGTCTTCGCCGGGCCTGAGCGGCTCGGTGGCGGCGCGTTCCCAGGCCGAGTTCTGGTATCGGATCATCGCGATCATCGTCGGGAGCGCGACCAGCGTGCCTGAGATCACGGCTGCGGCCAGCGAGTCGTCGAAGATCAGGATCGCGGTCAGGGCGGCGGTCGAGCCGGCGAGCACCGCCGTGACCACCGCGACCATGCCGGCGACCGTGCGGTATCCCTGCCAGCGATCGCCGGGCACTCGCTGCACGAGGAGCCGCTCGGCGGGCGGAACGCTCAGCAGGTACGGAGCGATCTCCGGCGCGTGCCCGAAGTAGTAGCCGCGCAGCAGGGCGATCCGGCGCGCGTACTCAGTGTCCTCAATCGAGGACTGCAGCGCCCGCTCGAAGGTGACAAACCCGACGAAGGCAAGGGTCGGGAGCAGAACCAGGGCGAACCCGTAGAAGGCCGCGCCCAAGCTGCTCGCGGTCGCCACCAGCCCCAGGGCGACCAGGCCGCCGGAGACCGCCGCCAGGAACATGTTCGCCCGGCCGTTCGACTCGGCAATCGTCGCGGAGCGCGCGCCCTGGAGCGCGAAGTGCTCCGTGGTAACGAACGTGACCGCCGCGGGGCGCGGGTCGGCCCCGTCGCTGGCATCCTGGTCGCTGACGGGAGGAATGGCGATTCGATGCTTTCACCGGTGACGGATGGCACCGGCCCACAGTCGGGCCGAGCTTCCGCTCCCGCGTGATCTCGACAGCGCGCGAATGATCGTCCGTGGCGGAATTACAGCCAGACGGAGCCAGATCGTCGTGGCTACCCGAAGCACTACGAGTTGCCATTAGCTGCATACCGATCGCGCTCGCGCCGGGCTGTCTTGCGAGGAGGACGGTGACGGTGTCGGCGGTCCACTCGCCGCGACCAGGTTTGAATGTCGAACGCCGGTGCCGTGCGCTGTAGCTAACGCGAAGCGATAGGGAGATGCGGGTCAGGGTTCCGGGCCAGGGTGACCGCGTCCTCCTGGTCCAGAGCAGGCGCGCGACGGGCGGCGAGCCGGGCGCGGATTGTGTATCTGAGCGAACGCGGCGACCGTGGGTGCGAGGAAAGCCTACGTTCAGCGTTCAACGTAAGCGGCGAGATTGTCCAGCGAAGACGACAATCCCGCCGCGTGATCTGCAGCGTTGATCCCGTCGGGCACATCGTCGGCCCTGATGTCAACGCGTGATCCGGCGTCGACGGCGGTGACCTCCCATTTCATGGTCATCGTGCCGTCAAAGGCGGGGTCCTCGGACACGAACTCGATCTGCTGTACGACCCGCACACCCGGGACGATTTCGACGAACCGCGCGTCGACCACGTCGGAGTCGGCGGCGGACTTCCCGCGCGCGGCCGACGCGTCCGCGTAGGTCAGGACCAGTCGGAAGGACCCGCCGGGACGCGCATCGAAGTGCTCGAACCGGCCGGTCATCCCGTCCGGCGGTAGCCACACGGCAAGCGCGTCGGGGTCGGTCAGCGCGGCGAAGACCCGCTCCGGCGAGGCGCTGATGACTCGTACGGCGGTGTCAGTCCGACTCATCGCGGGCGCGCCCGTAGCGCTCGTAGATCACGCGCGAGCCGAACGTCCTGCTCTCGATCAGGCCCAGCGCGATGTCGTCAGTGACCGGCGGCAGGAACGGCGTGCCGCCACCGACGACGACCGGATAGCGAAACATGCGCAGCTCGTCGACGAGGCCGAGCTCGACCGCCGCCGCGGCCAAGCCGGCGCCGCCGATCGCGACGTCCCTGTCACGTCGCGTCGAGCGCCGCAGCGGCCTCCTCGGCCAATGACGCCTCGGCGAGCCGGGCGTTGCCCTGGACGCGGTCGAGCGTGCGGCTGAAGACGATCTTCGGGATTGCGCACCAGACGTCGGCGAACGCGGCCCTGAGCTCGTCCTCGCGCAAGGACGGGTCCGTCTCCCACACCAGCATCGTCTCGTAGAGCCTGCGGCCGAGCAGATAGCCGCCGAGCTCGCTTACCAACGCGGTGTGGAAGCGGAACAGCTCGTCGCTGGGCACCGTCCACTCGAACGCGCCTTCGCGGTCGGCGATGAAGCCGTCCACCGAAACGCTCATTGAGTAGATCAGCATGGCTTCAAGCTCGTCGCACCGAAGCGACGGACGATAATCGTGATGAAGTTCACCATTGGCGACTCCCCCCGCTCTGCCACAGCTGTTGACCGATCGCGAGACGAAAACTCATCGTCGTGGGGCGGTCCAAGCGATCGTACGGCCATTGCCAACGCCGCACCGAGATCCCGCGGATGCGGAACCCCCACCGGCGGCCCCCTCGTCCTGAGGCACCACTGGACGCATTTCCGCTGCTACCGCTCGCGCGAAGAGGGAGCGCGACCAATGAGCGAACGGTTTACGCGGGGTGGGAGTCTCGGTCGAGGATCAGCCCAGCTCGACGGTGGTCCAGCTCGCCCGTGGGAGCGTCTCTGAGTCCGGCACGCCGGGCTCGTGCCAGATCACCTCGACATAGAACCCGTCGGGGTCGTTGAAGCCCATGATCCACATCGCTGTCATGTCGCGAACGTCGCCGTCGGCCGCGCCTTCGGCCTCGACGCGGCGCCGGATCTCCAGAAAGGCCTCCTTGGACTTCGCCCACAAAGCGAAGTGGTCGAGGCGGCCCCGCTGGAACATCGCCCCCGGGGCGGGTGGCAACGGCGGCCCATCGAGCAACTGGAACGGGTGCAGCACAGCCCTGGGGCCGACCTCTAGATAGGCGTGCCGGACCCCCTCCTCGGTCATGTCGAGCGTCTTACTGGCGTCCAAGACGCGCTCGTAGAACCCCGTGAGACGGTCGATGTCCTCGGTCAGCCAGGTGGCGTGATGGATGCCCTCGACAAGGTTCATCGGGTTGCATTTACCCACATCATCCCTTCTCGCGCTCGCTCCGCATGGCGCCTCCGGCTCCGTGTACAGATCCCACCGCCATTGCTACGAGTGGCGGGGCTTATGGCTGCCGCACCCCGTCGCAGCCTCGCACCGGTTCTGGTGGCGTTCGTGGCCGCAACCAGCCGAAGCGGGTACCGGCGATAGACTCGTCCTACGGGTCGAGCTTCCGTTCGACCGAAAGCAGTGTTCCGCGTTTCCGCAGTTGTTGCCTCGAGCACCCTCCGCGTTTCGCCGTGCACATACCCCGGAGGGGGACGAAATGGCAACAGGAACCGTGAAGTGGTTCAGCGACGAGAAGGGCTTTGGATTCATCACACCGGATGAGTCCGGCAAGGACCTTTTCGTGCACCATAACGAGATCCAGAGCAGCGGCTTCAGGTCGCTGATCGAGGGCGCGAAAGTGAGCTACGACGCCGAGCAGGGCCCCAAGGGCCCAGCAGCCGCGAACGTCCAGACGCTTTAGAGCGCGACGGCGCGCGCTGGTCGCCAGCGCTCGATACGCGGCCCGCGCTCGCCGCCCACTCCGTACGCAAAACGGGGTGGGCTTGATCGACTCGCCTGAACAGACACCGGGAGGCCAGGATGGCGTCAAGCGCCAAGAGGAAGACCACGATGGCGAAGCTCAACCGTGAACGCAGGCTCGTCGAGCGTCGGCTCGAGAAGCAGGCTAAGAAGCTTGCGAGGAAGCGGGCGTCGGCAGATCACGCGAGTGGTCCCAGCGAAACGCTGACCGCCAACGACGAGTAAGCCAGGTCGCCGCCCGAGCGCGGCGGGGCGCGGGAACGGCCGCATCCCGCCCCGACTCTCGCCCACCACGGCGGGGGTGAGTCGCTGTGCGTGAAGTAGGCAACTAAAGGGCGGCGCTTGCCAGCCACTGGCACAGTGGCGCACGCCGCCCTTCACGTCTAACAACGACGAGGCGCTCAGCCTCCTTTTGGCTAGGCAAGTGACTGCCTTAGCTCGGGGTGGCGTCGGGTGCCCGCTGGGTTGTGCGCTTGAGAGGAGTACCATCCTCTGGCTGGCCCTGTGGCCGGCGATTTCCGGCCGAAGAAGCGGTATTAGGCCGACTCGCGTGATCTAGCGTGCCGAGGCAACCCACTATTGAGGCGAACGGGATCGCGATGAGACTGCAGGGCCAGTTCGCTTGGTTGACGACCAACGGTGAGGCGCAGGGTCCGGGCGCCCCGCGGTCCATCAGTAGGGTCTCGTGGATGGCGGGTGGTGAGCATTCCTCAGTCGAGCTAACGGTTTCCGTCAAGGTCCCGTGCCAGGAGTGCGGCGGCCGAGGCTACGTCGAAACGGTAACCGCGGGCGGCCGTATCGTTAGCGACCCGAGAGAGCAATGCCTTCCCTGTGGCGGTAGGGGTTTCATCCCCGAGGACATGCCTCTCTCCCAGTTCCGAGAGCTAATGGCAAGTCACATTCAGTAGTCGCGTCTAGATCCGGGCTCGGGAGGCCATGAGAACGACCTCGTCGACCGCAGCACCGCCTTCATGACCTTCAACCTCATGCACCTGGCCGAGATCGTGCGCCGCGCAGGCGGCTCTCCCGCCTGCGGCAGCCAGCGCACCGAGTGGGACGCCGGCTGCAGGCCGGACTTCGAGACCCCGGAGTATCGATGACCGAGCAGTGGCCGGTACTCCGCGTCGAAGAGTGGACGGCGACGCGCGACACGCTGCACATGTGGATGCAGCTGGTCGGAAAGGTCCGCCTGGCCAAGGCGCCGATGGTCAACCACTGGTGGCAGGTGCCGCTCTACGTAACCCCGCGCGGGCTGACGACCACGGCGATCCCGGACGGGGCGAGGACATTTGAGATCGAGTTCAACTTCTGCGTGCACGAGCTGCACATCGACCTTGAGGGCGGCGAGCGCCGTACTGTCGCGCTGGAGCCGAAGTCGGTCGCCCGGTTCTACGCCGAGACAATGGAGGCGCTGCGGAAGCTCGGCGTCAATGTTTCGATCAACACGACACCGGTCGAGCTGGGCCGCGTGATCCCTTTCGAGCGCGACACCGAGCACGCCTCTTACGACCCCGCCAGCGCCCAGCTGTTCTGGCGCCAGCTCGTACAGGCCGACCGGGTGATGAAGGACTTCCGCAGCCGGTTCATCGGCAAGGTCAGCCCGGTGCACTTCTTCTGGGGAGCCATGGACCTAGCGGTCACGCGCTTCTCCGGTCGCCCCGCGCCACGCCACCCCGGCGGCGCGCCCAACGTCGGCGATTGGGTCATGGTCGAGGGCTACTCGCACGAGCTCAGCAGCTGCGGGTTCTGGCCCGGCGGCGGTGAGGAGGGCGCCTTCTACGCCTACGCCTACCCCGAGCCCGACGGCTTTCGCGACCACCCGGTGCAACCCGCCGAAGCGTTCTACAGCGAGGAGGCCGGGCAGTTCCTTCTGCCATACGAGGCTGTGCGTACAGCGACCGACCCCGACGCGGCGCTGCTGGAGTTCCTGCAGACCACCTACGAGGCGGCCGCCGAGCACGGTGGCTGGGACCGCCAGGCCCTCGAGGACGACCCTACGCGGCGGGCGAGGCCGCGATGACGCCCTGATGGCGCCGACGGCGCCGTGCTCTTGTTCTGGAGCGGCGCCTATCGCGACGCCTCCGTGGCGGAGGCACCAAGCATCAGCCGTGGAGGTCGCTGAGGGCTAGGTCGCGTAACCGTGCGGGATCCATCAGCAGATCGATCTCGAGGATCTTGCCTTGCGTAACGGTGAAGCCGGCTACCCCGACGGCCCGGCCATCACGGGCCACGATCAGCCCGGCGGCGCCGTTCACGAGCGTGGATTTGGCGAAGGGAGCGAGGCGCGAGAAGGCCACGCCGCGCTTGGCCACGGCGAGTGCGCCACGCAGCTCTCTCGAGGCGTTTCGCGGCCCCGCGCCATCGATTCGAAGCACGACATCGGGGTCGAGCACCGCGACGAGGGCGTCGAAGTCGCCGTCTTGCGCGGCGGCGAGGAAGGCATCGACCACCTCGCGCTGGCGCTCGAGATCCGCATCCGGCACCGGCGCACTCTGAACCCGGCGTCGGGCGCGGCTGGCGAGCTGCCTGGCCGCGGCGGGCGTGCGCTCAACCAACGGCGCGATCTCGGCGAAGGGAACGGCGAAGATGTCGTGCAAAACGAAAGCAAGCCGCTCGGCGGGTTGCAGCGTCTCGAGCACCACGAGCAAGGCAAGTCCGACCGAGTCTGCGAGCTGCGCTTCGTACTCGGGGTCGACGCCGTCCTCGGGGCTGACGATCGGTTCCGGGATGCGTGGCCCAAACGGCTCCTGTGGCCGCGCCTTTCGCGAGCGAAGCATGTCGAGGCATACGCGGCCAATGCCGGTCGTCAGCCATGCCCGTAGGTTCTCGACCCTGCTCACGTCGGAGCGGCTCAGGCGGAGCCAGAACTCCTGCACGGCATCTTCGGCTTCGCTCACCGAGCCGAGCATCCGATAGGCCACGGCGCGCAGATGCGCGCGGTTCTGCTCGAACCGTTGTGCCAGCCAGTCCTGCTCGTCAGCGGTCACATCTCTCATTTGGGATCCGTCTTAGGTGTAGACGGACGAAATCCAGACGATGTGACACGCAAGCCAAGGGAGGTCCTTATGTTCACCGCCTACGTCGCTGTCGGGACGCTGACCGCCGCGGCGAACGGCGCTTTTTCGATCCTTGACTTCGCACGCGCCAAGTTCGTTCTCCAGAACATGGCGAGAGTGGGCGTGAGGCCCTCCTGGCTGTACCCGCTTGGATTTCTCAAGCTGGCCGGCGCGGTAGGACTGCTCATTGGTATCGCCGTGCCTGCGCTTGGCGTCGCGGCGGCACTCGGCCTCGTTCTGTTCTTCACCGGTGCTATCGCCACCCACATTCGCGCCCACGAGTACTCCTCCATCCCCTTCCCGGGAACGCTCCTGCTGGCGGCGATCGCCTCGCTCGCCCTGCGCATCGTCTCGGCCTGACCGCTTCGCCGCCTCCACGCCCAGCCAGCGACTCCGAGCCGGTCTCCTAACGCGGGATCGGGTGGCCTCCGGGGGGCGACGGGCCGATCATCCAGTCCACCAGGCCCCAGATCATCGGGGGTGGCGTCGCGGGATAGGTCGCGGCAGTCGACTGCGCGGGCGCGGGGCCGCGTCCGCTGCCGACTCTCAGGCAGCTCGGTGCGCGCTGAGCTCGGCGAGCCGGGCTGCGCTCTCGGGGTTCATCGGCAGGAAGGTCTCGATCGCGAGGTTCGCAGCCGTGACGTCGAGCGGGGCTCCGAGGGTGGCGATGACGGTGAACAGCTCGACCTCACCGAGGGGGGTCTGCAGCCTGAGCGAGACCACCGGCTGGGTGGCGGGGCTGGCCGGCGGCTCGCCGGGGAGGTAGGACTCGACCTCCTCGACGAGCTCGGCGAGGGCGGGATCGGCGTCCTCGCGGCTCTTCCGTTTCAGCCGGTGGATCAGCGGCGCGTTGCACGCGGCAGTCATCGACGAGATCCGCGGCAGGCCGCCAGGGTCAACGCCGAGGCGGAGCATGTTGATCGGCGGTTCGAGAAGCTCGGGGTCGACCCCGTCCCAGAGAAGCGACGCGGCTCGATTGGACTCGATCAGGTTCCAGAGCCCGTCGATGATCAAAGCCGGGTTCGGCTCGTGCGCCTCGAGCAGCCGCTCGAGCGACTCCCGAAGCGGCTGCATCACCTCTCCGTCGTAGGGCAGCTCCAGATAGGGAGGCGCGAAACCGCCCGCGAGCAGCAGTCGATTGCGCTCGCTGATCGGCAGATCGAGGTGCTGGGCCAGGTGGACGAGGAGCTGACGACTCGGGCTGGACCGGCCGGTCTCGACGAAGCTCAGGTGCTTGGTTGAGACGTTCGCGTCAAGGGACAGCTCGAGCTGGCTGAGGCCGCGACGCGTGCGCCAGAAGCGGATCAACTCGCCCGCGGTCTGGGGCTCCTGCTCGGTCTGGACGACCACCCGATTGAAGTTAGCGGGGCGTCCGACCCGGGCCCATTACCCGGCGTGTAAACCCGGCTGGCGTTACACGAGAGGTAATCGACGCGCGGCCCTCCCTGCGGGACTGTTGCAGGCGAAGCAACCAGTCGATCCACGGAGGTAACCGATGACCGAGACACGTGCTTTCGTCGAAATCTCATCCCGGAGCGCGGCCGCGTTGGCGGAGAAGTACCTCGCGCTCTGGACCGAGCCCGAGGCCGACCAGCGCCGGCGCATGATCGCCGAGCTCTGGACCGAGGATGGGAGGCATATCCTCCAGCCGCCGCAGGAGATCCGCGCGATCGCGGCGCAACCCGGGCTCGCCATGACGCCGATCCTCGAGGCACGGGGATACGAGGAGATAGAGGCTCGCGGGGCCAGCGTGTACGAGCACTGGGTCGGCGCCGAGGGACTCAGCTTCCGGGGCCGCGACGACGCCGAACGACTCGGCGACGTCGTCAAGTTCCACTGGGAGGCGGTCGCTAAGGACGACGAGGTGTTTGCAGTCGGGCTCAACTTCATCGTCCTCGCCGCAAACGGGCGGATCGAGCGCGACTACACCTTCGTTGTCGCTTAGCACGGATCAGCGGCGCCGCACGGGCAATAGGGAGCGGCTGCCGAGCCGCGGCCGAAGCCCTCGCAGCGTATGCCGGATCGCAGCGGATTGTTACGCGGTTGTCTTGAGACGTAACGCGGCTGACCGCATGGTGCCGGATCATGGCGGCGCGCAAGCGGGACTGGAGGATCGGCTTTGGCGGCGACGGCGGGCAGGCTTCGCTGCTGTTGCTCGGCCTGATCGCCGTGCTGCTGGCCGGCACGCTGATCCTGTTCGGTTTCGGTCAGGCGCTGGGAGCCCGGAGCAAGCATCAGCGGGCAGCCGACTTGGCGGCGGTCTCGGGGGCGCAGGTGATGAGCCGCAACTTCCAGCGGCTGTTCGAGCCGGCAGTCTTCGAGAACGGGCTGCCCAACCCGCGTCACCTCTCCAACGAGCAGTACCTGGCGCTGGCCCGCTCAGCGGCGCTGCGGGGCGCCCGGCGCAACGGGGTGGCGGTGGGCCGGGTCAGGGTGGACTTCCCGGCCGGCTTTGCCCCTACGCGGATCGAGGCGAGCACGAGCGGGGAGGCGCGTCTGCGCCTGGGCGAGCGGCGGCGCGAGTCGATCCCGGTCAAGGCGAGCGCCGCCGCGGAGATCGCCCCCGACCTCAACGCGGCCTACGGCATGCCCACGCACGGATCGGGCGGCGGCTACGACGGACCGCTGGCCTACCGGATGGGCAAACCGATGCGTCCCGACGTGGCTGCCGCGTTCGACCGCATGGCCGCCGCGGCACGGCGCGAGGCCGGCCTCTACCTGTCGGTCAGCTCGGCTTTCCGCTCCGACGCCGAGCAGGCCGTGCTCTGGAACGCGAACCCCAACCCCAAGTGGGTCGCCCCGCCGGGCACGAGCCTGCACCGCTGGGCCACCGAGCTCGACCTCGGCCCGCCGGCCGCCTACGGCTGGCTGGCCGCCAACCACCGCCGCTTCGGCTTCATCCTCAGATACGCCTGGGAACCCTGGCATTTCGGCTTCGGCGCCAACCCCCGCGACCGCGCGCATCCGGCCCAGTACGACCGCGGCTCCTGGGAGCCGCCGGGCGGGGATCACGGCCGCGTCCACCACCGCCTGCCCTCCTTCGTGCCGCCCCGCTTCCACGACCCGATCGCCCGCGCGGCTCTGCGCTGGAACGTTCCGATGAACCTGCTCGCCGCCCAGCTGTATGCAGAATCGGGCTTCAACCCGTTCGCACGCAGCCCGGCCGGCGCCGAGGGCATCGCCCAGTTCATGCCTGGCACCGCCGACAGCTACGGCCTGCGCAACCCCTACGACCCGGTGGCCGCCATCGACGCCCAAGCCCACCTGATGAGCGACCTCCTCAAGAGCTTCGGGGGCAAGATCGCGCTCGCGCTCGCGGGGTACAACGCGGGGGCAGGGGCGGTACAGCAGTACGGCGGCGTCCCGCCCTACCCCGAGACGCGCGCTTACGTGGCGAAGATCCTGGGCTTGCTCGGCGGCGCGGGCGACCTACCGATAGTCGGCGGATTTCAGGTGAGGCTGGTGAAATGAACCCCGCATGGCCCGAGTCTGTCTATCCGAGGATTGCGAGAGCGTCTCTCTCAACACTGAGGCGCATGCCGTCGAGCATTGTGCCGTCGACCCGCAGTCGCTCGCGGCGATTGACAGCGCCCTCGGCCGGCAGGTGCTTATCCGAAACGCGCCCGGTCGTCGCGCGCTCTACACGGTTACCGAGCTCATCGACGCTCCGGCTCCTGCGGCCCACGTGGGCACGGAGGGACTGGCACGTTTGGTCAGGCCCACGCATCCGCCGCCAGCAGAGTGCAACGCCACAGTCGAGACGGATTTCACCGGAGGCGATGGGCCGACCCGACTCACCGAAGATGTGTTGGGCGAACAGGCGACGGGTTTGGCGATCCTCGCGCCCCACGGCGGCCGGATCGAGGTCGGCACCGACGTCCAGGCCGAATCGGTCTACAACGCACTCGCGGCTCACGCCAAGCCGGTTCGCGCCTGGATCGCGCGCGGCTTCAACCCCGCCGGCGCGCACAAGTGCTGGCACATCACATCGTCGGAGATCTCCGAGCATTCCTTCCCCAAGCTTGGAGCCCTCTTCGCTTCCACCACGGCCAGGGGTCCGTACGCTCATGCCCTCGCGTTCCACGGCCACAACGACTCCGAGGCCGTGGTGGTCGGCGGCGGGCTTCCACGAAACGATGCGCACACCGCGCTCAAGACGGAGCTCAGCTCGAAGATTCGCATCGCGCTCGAGGCTGTGATGGACGAGCCTCCGGTGGTCGAAGTGGGGCTTTTCGGACCTCTGGCGGGTGCGCAACGCAAGAACATCGTCAACCGGGTGACGGTGCGGGGCAACGGCATACAGATCGAACAACCGGTCGCTGTCCGGGAAGACGACGCGCCACGCGAAGCGATCGCTCGTGCCATCGCTGAGTTCTACTGCGATCTCATCGAGTAGCTCCGCGGGTGTAACCTACTAACAGGCTTGAGCGGTTAGAATGCGGCGATGAGCGCGAAACCCAAGAAACTGGCCAAGGGCCTCTGGCGCTGGACCGAGCGCCATCCCGAGTGGCACCCCGGCGAGTTCGGCAAGGAGGTGGCCTGCTTTGCCGTCCAGGCGGGAGACGAGGCGCTGCTGATCGACCCGTTGCTGCCCGACGATCCGGAGCCGGTGCTGGCCCTGGTCGATGAGATCCTGGCCGACCGCCTCACGATCCTGGTCACGATCCCCTACCACGTACGCAGCGCAGAGGAGATCTGGCGCCGCTACCGCACGCAGGCCGAGACCAGCATCCGGGGTCACCCGGCGGCGGCGAACCGGCTCGGCGATCGCGCCGGGTTTCGCGAGCTCGCCGCCGGCGACGAGCTCCCGGGGAAGGTCACCGCGTACCGCATCGGAAAGCCGCGCCGCCAGGAGACCCCCCTGCTGCTGCCCAGCCACCGCGCGCTGGTCTTCGGCGACGCGGTGGCGGAGGTGGACGGCAGGCTGCGGGTGTGGTCGGACCGCAAGATCGACGACAAGGTCGAGCGCTTCTACCGCGAGCGCTTCAACCCCACGCTCAAGCCGCTGCTCGACCTCGACTTCGAGCGCGTGCTGGTGACCCACGGTCAGCCGGTGATGAAGGACGGCCCGCGGGCCCTCCGCTCCGCGCTGCGCAGCAAGCCCTGGTATCGCACCGGGGATTAGCCTTCGCCAGATGACCACCACCGTGAACGGAATCGAAGAGCTCAAATCCCTCGTCGGCGAGACCATCGGCCCGAGCGACTGGCGCGAGGTCACCCAGGACCTGATCGACCAGTTCGCCGAGGTCTCGGGTGACGACCAGTGGATCCACGTGGACACCGAGCGGGCGAAGACCGATAGTCCCTTCGGCACGACCGTGGCACACGGCAATCTGACGCTGTCGATGATCGACGGCTTCCGCTCCGGCCTGATGGAGTCGAGCGGTTTCAAGATGGGTGTCAACTACGGCTGGAACAAGGTGCGCTTCCCCGCGCCGGTGCCCGCCGGGAGCCGCATCCGGGCCAGCATCGAGACCCTGTCGGTCGACGAGCTCGACGGCGGCTGGTACCAGATCGCCCAGAAGTGGACCGTCGAGGTCGATGGCAACGAGAAGCCCGCCTGCGTGGCCGAGTCGGTGGGCCGCCTGCTGGCGTAGGGCCACAACAGGGCCGCCCGGCGGCAGGCCTATCCTCGAAGGAGGTGGCCGCCACCGACACAGAGAGCACCGAGGAGCGCCTGACGCAGCAGCGTCGTGGGCTGCCCGACGCTCCCGGGCGTGTACCTGTTCCGAGACGAGGCGCGCAAGGTCCTCTACGTGGGCAAGGCCCGATCGATGCGCAAGCGGGTGGCCGGGCACTTCTCGCGCCCGCGCGCGGAGATGATCGATCACGTCCGCGACATCGAGTTCATCGCCACGGAGACCGAAGCCGAGGCGCTGCTCGCCGAGCAGGAGTTCATCAAGCGCCACCGGCCCGTCTACAACGTCCGCCTACGCGACGACAAGTCGTATCCCTACATTGGGATCTCCCTGGACGAGGAGTATCCGCGCATCTACTTCACGCGCGAGCGTCACCGCCGCAACCGCGTCTACTTCGGCCCCTTCTCCAACGCCAAGCGCGTCCGCGAGACCCTCGACCTGCTGGGCAAGGTGTTCCAGTACCGCACCTGCGACGGCGCTGAGCCTGGCCGGGCCAGCGGCTCGCCCTGTCTGGACTACTTCATCAAGCGCTGCCAGGCTCCCTGCGTCGGCTACATCTCCAAGGAGGCCTACCGGGAGAACGTCGACACCATCATCGACTTCCTCTCGGGTCGCTACCGCCAGATCGAGCGCACGCTCGACCAGGGCATGCAGAAGGCGGCGGCGGAGCAGGAGTTCGAGCAGGCGGCGATCCTGCGCAACCGCCTCAAGGCCGTTCGGAGCCTGCTCGAGCGCCAGCGCATCGCCAACGAGGCGGTGGGCACGCTGGACGCGATCGGGGTGGCGGCCGAGGAGACCGACGCCAACGCCCAGGTCTTCCAGGTGCGCGACGGCGTGCTGCAGGATCGCCAGAGCTTCTACCTGGAGAACGCGGCCCAGCGCGACGAGGGGGAGGTGGCCGAGGAGTTCGTGCTCCAGTACTACGCCAGCGCGATAGCCGTGCCGCCGCAGGTGATCGTGCCGCGTGCCGTGGCCACCACCGACACGTTGGCCCTGGCGCTCGCCGAGCGCCGCGGCGCCCCGGTCGAGGTGCGCCACGCCGAGCGCGGTGACAAGCGCCGCATCCTCGACCTGGCCGAGCGCAACGCGAGGCTGGCCCTCGACCAGGACCGGCTGCGCTCCGAGCGCCGGCGCTCACAGCGGATTGAGGCACTCGACGGGCTGCAGCGTGCGCTGGGCATGGAGGTGATCCCGATGCGGGTGGAGTGCTTCGACATCTCCAACCTGATGGGTTCGCACACGGTGGCCTCGATGGTGGTGTTCGAGGGTGGCGCGCCCAAGAAGTCGGACTACCGGCGCTTCGGCATCCGAGGCTCGGTGCAAGATGACTTTGCCGCCATGGCCGAGGTGCTCTCCAGGAGAATGGCCCAGTACGTCGCTCAGCGCGAGCGCTCGCCGCACGACAGGGAGTACGACGAGAGCTTCGCGTCGCTACCGGCGCTGATCGTGATCGACGGCGGCAAGGGCCAGCTCTCGGCCGGCCTGAAGGAGCTGGGGCCGTTTCGCGACCTCGGCGTGACGGTGATCAGCCTGGCCAAGCGGATCGAGGAGGTCTTCCAGCCCGGCGCGCGGCGGCCGCTCGCGCTCAAGCACGACACGCCTGAGCTGCAGCTCCTCCAGCGCGTGCGCGACGAGGCGCACCGCTTTGCGATCGAGTTCCATCGCGGCCGGCGCGACCGGGCGATGACGCGCTCGATACTGGATGAGCTTCCTGGGGTGGGACCGACCCGCAAGCGCAACATCCTCCAGCACTTCGGTTCGCCCGAGCGTTTCCTCGAGGCCAGCAGCGAGGAGCTGGAGGCGGTGCCCGGCCTGCCCGGCAAGGTAGCTCGCGATATTCACGCCTACGTAAACAAAGTGCGATGAAGAACGGCTACAAAGGACCGATTCAGGACTTCGTGGTGATCACCGGCTTCAGCGGGGCGGGCAAGTCGCAGGCCATGGCCACCTTCGAGGACGCGGGCTACTTCTGCGTCGACAACCTGCCGCCGGAGATGATCGGCTCGCTGGCCGACCTGTTCGGGCACGAGGGCAGCAAGGTCGAGCGAGCGGCCGTGGCCTCGGATACCCGCGGGGGTGAGTACTTCGACGGTCTGATCCGCGTCCTGGAGGATCTCGACCGGCGCGGCATCCCCTACCGGCTGCTGTTCCTCGAGGCAAGCGACGAGGTGCTGATCAACCGCTTCAAGGAGACCCGCCGCCGTCATCCCCTGGCCAACGGCGGTTCGGTGGATTCCGCGATCGGTCTCGAGCGCCAGCGCCTGGCGGCTCTGCAGGAGCGCGCTGACATCTCGATCGACACCTCCGATCTCTCCGCCTCGCGGCTGCGCAAGGTAGTGGCGGACAAGATGCTGCCCCACGGCAAGACGGGCCGGCTGGCCGTGACCTTCATGACCTTCGGCTTCAAGCACGGCTCGCCGCGCGACGCCGACCTCACCTTCGACGTTCGCTTCCTGCCCAACCCCCACTACGAGGCCGAATTGCGCGAGCTGACCGGGCAGGACGACGCCGTGATCCAGTACGTGGAGGAGTCCGATGGGATCGGTGCGTTCTACGAGCGCCTGACTCCCCTGCTCGACTACCTGCTGCCGGCCTACGAGAGCGAGGGCAAGTCGCATCTGACCGTGGGCATCGGCTGCACCGGTGGGCGCCACCGCTCGGTCGTGATCGCCGAACACCTGGCTCGTATCTACGCCCCCCGGGGAGACCTGCTGGTCGATGTCGTCCATCGCGACATGGCCAAGCCTCCGTTCCGGCCCTGAGGGTTTTGCTTCGAGGCGCGGCGGGCACCCGTCCCCGATAGCCTCACCTTCCCACGGGACCAGCTAACGAAGGAGCACCAGCATGGCCTTGAAGGCCGGAATCAACGGCTTCGGGCGCATCGGCCGCAACGTCTTCCGGGCCGCGCACGCAAGCGGCGCCGACATCGACTGGGTCGGCGTCAACGACATCACGGACACTCAGACACTCGCCCACCTGCTCAAGTACGACTCGGTGCTGGGTCCCTTCAAGGGGGAGATCGACTACAGCGACGACGCTCTCATCGTCGACGGCGACGAGCTGAGGGTCTACTCGGAGCGCGACCCCGCCGCGCTCCCATGGGGCGATAACGGCGCGGAGGTGGTGATCGAGTCCACCGGCCTGTTCACCAAGCGAGACGACGCCGCCAAGCACCTCGAGGCGGGCGCCAAGAAGGTGATCATCACGGCGCCTGCCACCGAGCCCGACGTGACTCTGGCCCTGGGCGTGAACGACGACGCCTACGACCCCGATCAGCACCACGTGATTTCGAACGCCTCCTGCACCACCAACTGTCTCGCGCCCGTGGCCAAGGTGCTCAACGATGCCGTGGGCATCGAGCGCGGGATCATGACCACGATTCACGCCTACACCGCCGACCAGAACCTGCAGGACGGGCCGCACAAGGACCCGCGCCGGGCGCGGGCGGCGGCGGCCAACCTCGTGCCCACCTCGACCGGCGCCGCCAAGGCAGTCGGGCTGGTGCTGCCCGAGCTCGACGGCAAGCTGAACGGCATAGCCGTGCGCGCGCCGGTGATCGACGGCTCGGTGGTCGACCTCGTATGCGAGGTGTCGGGCTCCACGAGCAAGGAGGAGATCAACGAGGCCTTCTCCGGCAAGGCGGACAGCGGTCCGATGGAAGGGATCCTCCGCTACAGCGAGGACCCGCTGGTGTCCACCGACATCGTCGGCTCGTCCTACTCCTCGGTGTTCGACGCTCCGCTGACGATGGTGATCGACGAGAAGCTCGTGAAGGTCGTGGCCTGGTACGACAACGAATGGGGCTACTCGAACCGCGTGGTCGACCTCGCCCAGCGCGTCCTGGCGGGGGCGCCGGTTGGCTGACGCGAGCTTCGGCAAGCGCACGGTTCGTGACTTGAAGATCGACGAGGGAGAGCGCGTGCTGGCCCGCGTCGACTTCAACGTTCCGCTCGAGGGCGGCGCGGTGGCCGACGATGCCCGCATTCGCGCCGCGTTGCCGACGATCGAGCAGCTGCTGGAGAAAAGGCGAGGCTCGTCCTCTGCTCCCACCTCGGTCGCCCCGACGGCAGGGATCCCGAGACCTCTCTCGAGCCGGCCTCGGATCGCCTG
>CAWBLN010000018.1:0-111881 GCA_963789705.1 uncultured Thermoleophilaceae bacterium | reverse complement strand
GACGAATTGCCGACCTGATCAGCGCCTGGCTGCCGTCGATCATGATGTTCGCCGGCTTCAGATCGCGATGGACGATGCCGGCGGTGTGCGCGGCGCGCATGCCGGAGACGACCTGTCGCATGATGTCGAGCGCGCGATCCACCGGCAGCTTGCCGTCGCGTGGACAGGAGCGTCGCCAGGTCGTGGCCCTCCACGTACGACATCGTGATGTACTTGGTGCCGTCGATCTCGCCGAGGTCGTAGATGCGGACGACGTTCGGGTGCGTGACCTGCCGCGCCAGCAGCAGCTCGCGCTTGAACCGGCGTTCGGCGTCGACCGCCGCGGAGGCGTCGGTGCCGACGCCTCGGACGAATCGTCTTGATGGCGACGGCGACGCCGAGCTCGTCGTCCCAGGCCTGGTAGACGGCGCCCATGCCGCCGACACCGAGCAGCTTGATGATCTGATAGCGCGTGCCGAACTCTTCGCCCGGCTGCAGGTGATCGGATGGACTGCCGACGACGCGTCCGGCCGTCGGCGGTCGCCCGGTCGGTGGCCGCGTTGTGCGCGGCGCCAGGTCGGCGTGTCGGCGCCGTGAGCGCCGGCCATCGTCGGCGCGTCCATCGCGGGCCGGCCGACGAAGGTGGCGTTCATCCGAGGCCTTGCCGACGAAGGTGGCGTCATCGGCGGGGGCGCGCCCGACATAGGTCGCGTCGTCAGCCGGGGCACGCCCGACGAAGGTCGCATCGTCAGATGGCGCGCGACCCGCGAAGGTCGCGTCGTCGGCAGGGGCGCGTCCGACGTAGGTGGCATCGTCGGAAGGGACGCGTGCCGGCGAACCTGGCGGCGTCAGGTGGCTTGCCTACGAAGGTGGCGGCATCGTCGGGACGCGAGCCAGCCGTGATTGGTGCGGCTCCGCGCGTCGCGGCAGTGTCCGGCGCTGAATCGGGAGCAGACGAGGCCGGAGGCGTAACGAATACCGTCTCACCGGCCGGCGGTTCGCCCGCGAGCGTGGCCGCGGAGGCGCCGACAATGGTCGCCGCATCCGGCGGGGCCGGAGGGGCCGACGGGCGCAGGCGCGTTCCGCAAGCGGCGCAAAACGCGTCGGTCGCCGAAATGCTGGCGGCGCAGTTAGGACAGCTGCTCGGCACGGTCGTGTGGGGGGCGCGGTGTTTCGAAAATCTTCCGTGCAGATTATGCCACGCCAATGCCCTCCTGAACGCGGCATTGGCCCAGACCAGGGCTGCCCCATGAATTTGCCGGTAGACTCAGTTGACGTGGCCAGCCCGCACACCCCCTCGCCATGGCGTGTCTGCACGACCCGCGACGAGCCCTCCACAGGGCCACTGGCCGAAGCGCTGCGGGCCCACGGCTTCATCGCGGTCGCATGTCCGGTGGCCCGCGAAGTCCCGGCGGACGATCCCGGCCCGCTCATTTCCGCGGCCGCGCGACTGGAACGGTACAGCTGGGTGGTTTGCGCCAGCGCCCGATCGGTGGCTGCGTTACAGCGAGCCCGGACCACCCCCTGGCCTCGGGGCCTTCGAACCGCCGCGGTTGGCGATGCCACGGCCAGGGCACTACTCGTCGCAGGTGCCGACCCGGCGCCGCTGGTCGGGGACGAGGGCGGCTCCAGCTGGAGATCTTCTTCATCACCGGCCCGTTGATCGTGGTGGGGATCGCAGCCGCCGCGTCGCCTCAGGCCGCCTTTCTCAGCGGTGCCGCGATGCTCGCCGGCGGCGCGATCGCCTTCGCCGCCACGCCCGCCTCACGCCGCTGGCGGCCGACCCGAGGCGACGGGCCGGCGCCGCCCAGCGCGCTTGTGGCGCCCGGCATGCGCACCCTGGTGGCCGCGTTCGTGCTCGGCGGGGTGTCGCTCGGGGCGCTCGAGATCGCAATCCCCGCCTTCGCCGAGGAGGAGGGGCTCGCGGGGCGATTCGGGCTGGCTCCTCGCCCTCTGGGCCCTCGGGTCGCTGGCCGGCGGGCTCTGGTACGGCGCGCGGCGCTGGCGCCTCCCCGCCGGCCGCCGCTTCGCGATCATCACCGGTGCGCTCGCCCTCGGACTGGCTCCGCTGCCCGTGGCCGGCTCCCTCGTCGTGTTCGCGGTGCTGGTAACGGTGGCCGGCCTGGCGTTGGCGCCATCCACCGCGGCCGCGTCGCTGATCGGAGAACTGGCCCCCGAGGGCTCGACCACCGAGGCCTACGGCTGGCAGGTCGTTGGCTACGTGGTGGGCGGCGCCTGTGGCGCCTGGCTCGGAGGACTCCTCGTGGACGAACTGAGCGTGGCGGCGGCGCTGGCCCTAGCGCCGGTCATGGCCACCTGCACGACGCTGGTGGCGATGGCCGGTCTCAGACGCTGGACCGGAAAGTTGTGGTCTCGCGCTAGGCGGCGTTGCGCAGCGCCTGGGCCTCGGCCAGGGTCGAGAGCTTGCGCAGGGCCGCTTCCTCGATCTGGCGGGTGCGCTCGCGGGTCAGCCCGAAGAGCTTGGCGACCTGGTCGAGCGTCTGGGCCTGGTCGCCGCCGAGGCCGTAGCGCAGCTCGACGATGCGGCGGTCGCGATAGGGAAGATGGTCGAGCACCTCGTGCAGCCGCTGGTGCATCAGCGACTCGACCGCCGCCTCGAAGGGGCTCGGCGTCGACTCGTCGGGAATCAGCTCTCCGAACTGCGCGGCGTCGGCGTCGTCGCCCACCGGCTTGTCGAGCGACACGAGTTGCTGGGCCGCGCGCATGATCACGTCCGCCTCCACGGGATCGACCCCGGCCAGCTCGGCGATCTCGTCGATCGTCGGGTCGCGGTCGCCCTCCGCCTCCAGCTTGCGCTGGGCGCCGTCGAGCTTCTTGAGGATGTTGTCGATGTGGATCGGGATGCGGATCGTGCGCGCCTTGTCGGCGATGGCGCGCGAGATCGCCTGGCGAATCCACCAGGTGGCGTACGTCGAGAACTTGAAGCCCTTGCGAAAGTCGAACTTCTCGACCGCACGCACCAGCCCGATCGTGCCCTCCTGGATCAGGTCGAGGAAGGGCAGGCCCTGGTTGCGATAGCGCTTGGCGATCGACACCACGAGACGCAGGTTCGCGCGCGTCATGTGGTCCTTGGCCTCGAGGTCGCCGCGCTCGATGCGCTTGGCGAGCGCGATCTCCTCGTCCGCCGTCAGCAGGGGGGTCTGCGCAATTCCGTCGAGGAACTGCTGCAGCGCGTCGACCGTCGGGTCGGGAGCGCTTTGCGGATGCACGATCTCCGTGGCCACGGTCGCCAAAGTACGACCGCGTCCTAAGGACGACCTAAATCCTCCTGCAAGCGCTATTTCGCGCTATCGCGCGGTCGCCAGCGCCACCAGCCGCGGCGCTCCCAGGGCGTAGGGGCTGCGCGTGACGGGATCGCCGATCAGCTCGTCCACCGCGAATCCGCCGGCCTCGAGCAGCCGCACGACCTCAGCCACGGTGTAGACGTGGTGGATCACCGGGCCGCGCTCTCGCTGCGGGCCTCGGCGTCCCGGAACTCGAATTGCCCCATGAGCCGGCTGTGCCGGGCGTCGTACTCATGACGGGCGTGCATGGTCACGCCCCCCGCCTCGTACTCGAGCTCGGCCCTGAAGTCGGGCAGCAGCGACTCCGCCACCGTCATGCTCTCGAGAACGAGCCGTCCCCCGCGCCGCGCGCGCCGAGACCCCGCTCGGCGGCCAGACGCCTCGCCTCCTCCACCTCCTCCTCGGAGATGTCGATCCCCGTCACGCGGAGGCCGCGCGCCAGAATTTCGCCTTCAGACCTGTGTTGAAGCCGACGTACCAGTCGTCGGCAGTGTGCGGGTTCACGTGAGTACTTCCCTTACTTGGAAGCGCCGTCGCCCGACAGCTCGAGCACAGCCAGGAAGGCCTCCTGCGGGACCTCGATGCGCCCGACCTGTTTCATGCGCTTCTTGCCCTCCTTCTGTTTCTCGAGCAGCTTGCGCTTGCGCGTCACGTCACCGCCGTAGCACTTGGCGATCACGTCCTTGCGCATGGGCTTGACCGACTCGCGGGCGATGATCTTGGATCCGATCGCCGCCTGGATGGCCACCTCGAACTGCTGACGCGGGATCTGCTTGCGGAGGCGCTCGGTCAGGCCTCGTCCGGCCGCGTAGGCCTTGTCCTGGTGGACCACCATCGAGAGGGCGTCGACCGTGTCGCCGGCGAGCAGGATGTCGAGCTTGACCAGGTCGCCCTCGCGCATCCCCAGCACCTCGTAGTCGAGCGAGGCGTAGCCGCGGGTGCGCGACTTGAGCTGATCGAAGAAGTCGAGCACGATCTCCGCCAGCGGCAGGTCATAGCGCAGCTGCACCCGCTCCTCGGAGAGGAAGGTCATGTCCACGTGGGTGCCCCGCCGCTCCTGGCACAGCTCCATCACGGCGCCGACGTGGGCCTTCGGACTGAGGATCGTGGCGCGGATGTACGGCTCCTCGATCGACTCGATCAGCCCGCGGTCGGGCATGTCGGAGGGCGAGTGCACCACCACCTCGGACCCGTCGGTCAGGTGGACGTCGTACTCGACGTTGGGCGCCGTGGCCAGCAGCTCCAAGCCGTACTCGCGTTCGAGGCGCTCCCGCACGATGTCCATGTGGAGCAAGCCGAGGAAGCCGCACCGAAAGCCGAAGCCGAGCGCCTCGCTGGTCTCGGGCTCCCAGGTGAGCGCAGCATCGTTGAGGACGAGCTTCTCGAGCGCGTCGCGCAGCTCGGGGAACTGGTTGGTCTCCACCGGGAACAGGCCGCAGAAGACCATCGGCTTGATCTCGCGGTAGCCGGGCAGCGGATCGGCCGCCGCGCCCCACTGCGTGGTCAGCGTGTCGCCGACCCGCAGGAGCGACACGTCCTTTATCCCCGTGATCAGGTAGCCCACCTCGCCCGCGTTGAGCACCTCGACGGGCGTCATTGAAGGCGCGAAGAAGCCGATCTCGTCGACCTCGGCCTCGGTGCCGGTCTGCATGGCGCGGATCGCGTCCCCCCGGCGCAGGCGGCCGTCGACCACGCGGACGTACGCGACCACACCGCGGTACTGGTCGAACTCGGAGTCGAAGATGAGTGCTCGCGGCGGCGCCTCGGGATCGCCGTCGGGAGCGGGAACGCGCTCGACGAGCGCCTCGAGCAGATCGGTCACGCCCTCTCCGGTCTTGGCCGAGATGCGGACCACCGCGTCGGGATCCTCACCGAGCAGCTCGCCGATCTCCCGGGCAACGCGCTCGGGCTCTGCTCCCGGCAGGTCGATCTTGTTCATCGCGGGGATGAGCTCAAGCCCGGAATCGACCGCGAGATAGGTGTTGGCCACGGTCTGAGCCTCGACGCCCTGGGACGCGTCGACGAGCAGCAGCGCGCCGTCACACGCGGCCAGCGAGCGTGAGACCTCGTAGGTGAAGTCGACGTGTCCGGGGGTGTCGACCAGGTGCAGCCGGTAGAGCTTGCCGTCCTCGGCGGTGTACTCCACGCGCACGGCCTGGGCCTTGATCGTGATTCCCCGCTCGCGTTCGAGGTCCATCGTGTCCAGCATCTGCGGGCGGTGATCGCGCGCGTCCACCGCGCCGGTGATCTCGAGGATGCGATCGGCCAGCGTCGATTTCCCATGGTCGATGTGGGCGATGATCGAGAAGTTGCGGATGTTGCTCGCGGGCGCGGCCACGACCCACGAGTATGGCGATCGGCCGTCAGGGTCGGCGCTGGGCGCGCAGCAGGTAGTCGACCTGCTCCTGCTTGCGCATGATCATGTGCTCCAGGCGATGCTCGACGGCCTCGGAGGCGGCCTCGCGGCCGGTCGGCTCGATGGCCGCCTGCAGCGTCTCGAGCGCTTCGCCCTCGCATTGGATCAGGCGGTCGAGCGCCTTCGCCGGATCCGCGGTGAACTCGAACTCCCCGACGTCGGTGGTCGGCTCGCCGCCGAGTGCCGTGATCTTCTCGGCCAGGCGTGTGGCGTCCTCGAGCTCGGAGAGGGCGTGCGTTCTCATCTTGTCCGCGTGGGCCTGGTACTCGAGCCCGATCACGCTGCCGGCGGTGATCGAGTACATGAGAACCGACCGGTGCTGCAGGCGCAGCGCCCGGTTGAGGCACTCGACCTGCTCTTCGACATTCATCTTCTCATCGGGTGACATATGCCGGGTGTCTTACCCGCGAGAGCGGGCGCGGCTAACGAGCAGGTCGCGGATCTGGCGCGCCTCGGGCACCCGCAGCACCCAAACGGCGGCTGCGTAGACCCCGGCGCCGGCGGCGATGGCGGCCAGCACCGCGAGCGCCTGAGAGAGGAAGTCGCGGCCGACCAGCTCGTCGAAGCCGCGCCAGACGCCGTAGGCGACCACCCCCAGCAGGGCCGCGGCGACGAGCATGCGCAGCGCCGCCGCCGCGGTGCGCGCTCCCTCGACGCCCCCGAGCTCCCCGCGCAGCAGCCAGCCCTGGGCCAGGCACATGGTCACGGTTCCCGCCACCGTCCCGACCACGATCCCGGCGATCCCGTACGGCTCGTAGAGCGCAGCCGCGAGCGCGGCGTTGACGACGAGGTTCACTCCGCTCAGGGCCGTCGTCGCCCAGGGCCGCTGCAGGCTGAAGAAGGTGCGGGAGAACAGCAGGCTGACTCCCTGGAAGGGCAAAGAGATCGACCACCACACGAGAGCGGTCGAGGTCAGGTCGGTGGCTCTCGGGCCAAAGGCGCCGCGCTGGTAGACGAGCTGAGTGATCGGCTCGGCCAACACCGCCATGATCACCGCACTCGGTATGAGCAGCAGGCAGATCTGGCGAACGCCGTTGGCCATCGTGCGGCGCAGGTCGTCGCGAGCGCCGCGGGCCGCGAAGCGCGCCAGCGTCGGAAACAGGATCGTCGCGATCGAGATGCTGAACAGCCCCTGCGGCAGCTGGTAGATGCGAAACGCCTTGTCGATCGCGGCCGGAGCCTGATCGGAGACGAGCGTGCCGAACAGCGAGTTGATGGCCAGGCTCAGATTGATGAGGCCGAGCGCGATCGTGACCGGCAACATCAGCCGGAGCACCCGGCGCACGCGCTCGTCGCGCCAGTCGAGGGTGAGGGTCAGCCGCCCGCCGCGGCCCCGCAACCACGGCAGCGGCAGCAGGAACTGGACGACGGTCCCGGCCACGATTCCGATCGCGTAGGCGTAGATCTCGTCCTCCTCCGGAAGAAGCGGGACCAAGCCGACCAGCGCGGCGATGATGACCAGATTCCATGCGACCGGCGCGAGCGCGGGCACGCTGAAGTGATCGAAGGAGTTGAGCACCCCGACCACCACTCCGGACAGCGCGAGCAGGATGACGATCGGGAACATCAGGCGGGACAACTGGACGGTCAGGTCCTTGAGCGCCGGCTGGTCGTCGAAGCCGGGGGCGAACACGCTCATGATCGGGTCCGCGAAGATCACGAACAACACCGTCAGCGCGCCGAGCACCAGGGTGATCAGGAAGAACAGGCTCGACGCGATCCGAAAGGCCTCCCGGCGCTCTCCCTTCTCGAGCAGCTCGGTGAACACCGGAATGAACGCGCCCTGAAGCGCCGAGTCGGCCACGAGCGCGCGTAGGAGGTTGGGCACCTGGAAGGCGATCGTGAAAGCCGACATCACGCCGCTCACCCCGAATAGGCTGGCCGCCACCACCTCCCGTACCAGCCCGAGCAGGCGCGAGAGACCGGTGGCAAACGAGAAGAACGCGGTGCTGCGGGCCAGCCGGCGGCCGTGACCGCGCCGCTCTGGAGCCTGCGCGCCCGCGCTGGGGAGGTCCGTGGCCACGCGCTACACTGGGCCTCCGCCGCGCCGGTTTGCCGGGCGCGGCGTCGGTGCGTATATGGCCAACATTCCTTCACAAGAAAAGCGGATCCTCCGGGCGGAGCGCGAGCGCCTGGAGAACCGTCGACGCACCTCCCAGGTGAAGACGTGGTTTCGCAGGCTCGAGAACGCGGTCGGTGACAGCGACGCCGGCAAGGCCGACGAGGAGTACCGCAGCCTCGTCTCCCGTGTCGACAGGGCCGTTAAGTCCGGCGCGTTGCACCGGAACAACGGCGTTCGCAAGAAGGCCCGCGCGGCGCGCATCCGGTCGCGCCTCTCGTAGCCGGGTGGAGACGTAGCCGGGTGGAGACGCGACTGCTGATTCGCGGCGAGCAGGTGGCCGGCGACGGCGCCGGCCTGTCGGTGGAGAATCCGGCCACCGAGGAGACTCTGACCGAACTCAACGCGGCCTCCCCGGACCAGGTGGACGCGGCCATCGCCGGTGCGCGCGAAGCCGCCCGGGCTGGGCGGCCACGCCGGCCGTGGAGCGCGCCGAGATGCTCCACGAGGTCGCCACCCGCATGCGGGCGAAGACCGAGGACCTGGCGCGCACGCTGACCGGCGAGGGCGGCAAGCCGCTGATCGAGAACCGCGACGAGGTGGGCTGGACCGCGGCCGCCTTCGACTACTACGCGGAGATGGGTCGCAACTTCGCCGGTCGCGTCATCCCCTCCATCGAGGCGTCCCAGCTGGCCCTGGTCACCAAGGAGCCGACCGGAGTCTGGGGCTGCATCGTGCCCTGGAACTATCCGCTGCTGCTCCTGTCGTGGAAGCTCGCCCCGGCCCTCGCCGCGGGAAACACCGTGGTGGCCAAGCCGTCCGAGGTCACGCCGCTGTCGACGCTCATGCTCGCCGACTGCTTCTCCGACCTGGCCCCGGGCGTGGTGAACCTCGTGGCCGGCGCGGGCGACGTCGGTGCGGCGATCGTGGAGGACGAGCGCATCGACGGCGTGGCCTTCACCGGCTCGGTGGCCACGGGCAAGAAGGTCGCCGTGACCTGCGCCGAGCGCGTGGCTCGCATGAACCTCGAGATGGGCGGCAAGGACCCGTTCATCGTGTGCGCCGACGTGGCCGGCGACGTAGCCGTGGCCGCCAAGGGCGGCGCCTGGGCGGCCTATCTCAACGCGGGGCAGGTGTGCACCTCGGCGGAGCGCTTCTACGTGCAGCGGGAGGTGTACGACGACTTCCTGCAGGCCTTCGTCGACCAAGCCCGCGAGCTGCGGGTCGGCGACCCCTTCGACGAGAACACCGACGTCGGCCCGATGGTCTCGGCGCCGCAGCGAGCCAAGGTGGAGGCGCAGGTCGAGGCGGCGGTGGCCGCGGGCGCGGACGTGGTCGTGGGCGGCGACCGCGCGGGCCAGGAGCGCGGCCATTTCTTCGCCCCGACGGTCGTGACCGGCGCGCCCTCCGAGACCGACCTGCTGCGTGAGGAGACGTTCGGGCCGGTGGCGCCGATAGTGCCCGTGGGGTCGCTCGACGAGGCGATCGAGTTGGCCAACTCCACGCCTTTCGGACTGGGGGCGAACGTCTACACGCGCGACCTCGAGACGGCCGTCCGCTGCCTGCGCGAGATCCGGGCCGGAACCGTCTGGATCAACGACCCGCTGACCGACAACGACGCCGGTCCGTTCGGAGGCTTCAAGCAGTCGGGCATGGGTCGCGAGCTGGGCCAGGAGGGGCTGGAGGCCTTCCAGGAGACCAAGCACGTGCACATCGAGACCAAGATCGCTCCCAAGGAGTGGTGGTATCCCTACGCGCCCGGCGACGCAGCGCCGCCTTCGGGAGCCGGGGCCTGACGCCTAGGCGAGGGTCCGCTCCACCACCAGAACATCGCGCCAGCGGCCCTCGAGCCGGCCGTGGCGCAGATGGAGCCCCACCTCCCGCCATCCGCCTCGCCGCACCAGCCGCACGCTGGCTTCGTTCTCGGGAAACAACTTGCCGGTGAGCTTCCAGTAGCCGAGCTCGCGGGCGTGAGCACTCAGCGCCTCGAGCAGGGCGGTGCCCACGCCGCGCCCGCGCGCCTCGACGTCGACGTAGACCGACACCTCCCCCACTCCGGCGTAGGCTGGACGCTCGCTGTAGGCGGCGACGCGCGCCCAGCCGACGACATCCTCATCCGCTCCCACCAGCACGGGAAGGCGCTCCCCCGGCGTGAGCCAATCGAGCACGTCGGAGGCCTCGCGCGGGTCCGTCTCGAAGGTGAAGCTTCGCTCGGCGATGCCGGCGTTGTAGATCTCGGCGATGCGGGCCGCGTCGTCGGGCTCGGCGGGGCGAACGGAGGCATCCTCGTGGAATCAGGCGGTGGACCTGGCCAGCGCAAGCGAGAACGCGGTGTCCTCGTCGAGCGCGAGCGACCCACCGCCGCGCAGGTCGATCTCCAGGTCGGCGAACACGCAGATCGCCCGTTCGAGAGCGGCTCGGTCGGCCTTCTTCGCGCGGGCCACGGTCTTCTTCGCCAGCCAGGGCGGTGCCCGCAGCGCCTCGCCCACCTTGGCGTCGGGCATTCCCGAGTCGAGCAGCGCGGCCGCGCGATGGACCTCTCGCAGCCGGCGGACGACGGGGAAGATGAGGCGGCCCGGCCGTTCTCCGTGCGCCTCCAGCTGCTCGGCCAGCGCAAGCGTTCTGCGCAGGTCACCGGCCACCAGGGCGTCCGCCAGGTCGTACGCCTGCGGCGCGGCGTCGCGCGCGGCCAGAGCGTCCACGTCGGCGGAGCTGACGTGCGTACGCGGGTGGAGCGCCAGGGCCAGCTTCTCGAGCTCGCGAGACAGACGCTGCTGACCGGCGCCGACCAGTGCCACGAGCTGCTTGGCCGCGTCGCCCTCGACCTGGAGTCCCAGCTCGCGCCCGCGCTCGATCGTCCACTTGGGCAGCTCCCACGGCTTGGGCGCCGCGTATTCGCGCACCTCTCCGCCCGCCCCCTCCACCGCCTTGCAGAGCTGCTTGAGCGCCTTGCCGCGAACGATCGTGACCAGCACGCTGTCCGGCGGCATGTCGGCGAGAACCGCCTCGAGCGGATCGAGCTGGGACGCCTTCCACGCCCCGGCGTCGTCCACCAGCACGTAGCGCGTGCCGGGATCGAACGTCAGTGCCGCGAGCGCCATGGCCACCTCATCGGGCTCGCTCGCGCGGGCGTCGAAGGTCTCGAGCCCACCCGGCCCGCGCTCCTCCTCGGCCCGGCGGCGGACGCGGGCCCGCCAGGCGTCGATCTTGGCATCGTCGTCGCCACAGACGAGGTAGGCGGGCTTGAGGCCGGACACTGCCTCGGAGTCTAGGCGGGCACCCGGCGCGTCTGGCGCTAGCGCTCCGTCTGCACCCGCATCGCCCGCCTGTCGATCGTCACCGTGATCGTGCCGTCGCGATCCGTGCGGTGAGTGTCGACGCGGGCTTCTCTCAGGGCGCCGAGCGTCGAGCGCGTCGGGTGGCCGTACGTGTTCGGGCCGACTTCGATCGCAGCGAGCTGAGGCTCGAGCTCGTCGAGCACCTCGGCCAGACCCGGGTCGGCGCTGCCGTGGTGGGGCACCTTGATCGCATCCACGTCGGGAAGGTCCAAGCCGAGCAGCGCGTCGCTCTCCGCGTCGGCCGAGAGAAACAGGTCGAACCAGCCCGAGCTGACGATCGCGACAACGCCCCGGGGATTCGGGTCCTCGGGCGCCGGTCCGGGCGGACGGGACTCGGGGACAGCACCTCGATGCGCAGGCGTCCCCCGGCGAGACCCAGGCTCAGTGGAGCGGTGGCGCGGATGCGCCTGACGCCGCGGGCCGCCGCCTCGCGCAGGACCGCGGTGAATCCGGCGGCGCGGGTGCCGTCGCCGCCGTCCAGAAAGGCGTCGACCGGGAACCGGCGCAGCACCTCGACCAGCCCGCCTTGGTGGTCCCGGGAGGCGTGGGTCGCGACCACCAGCGCCAGTCGCCGGACGCCGGCGCGGCGCAGCAAGCGCGCCACACCGGCCTCGGGCGGCCCGCCGTCGAAGAGAACCGCGGTGCCGTCGGGATGCTGGATCAGCGTCGCATCGCCCTGGCCCACGTCGAGAAAGCGCACGGTGAGGCGGTCGGGACCGGCGGGCGTACGTAGCAGCCAGCCGAAGGCCAGCACGAGCGCGGCGGCGAGCCCGGCAACCAGCCCCGCCCGCACCGACCGCGGGAGGCGCCGCCACCGCGAGAGCGCCTCGAGCGCGTGCGGCGCAAGCGGGCCAGCGACGTGGCGCAGCGCCAGGGCGCCGGCCGCCACTGCACCGTAAGCGCCGCCGACCGCCGCGGGCGAGGCCAGCGGCAGGGAGAGCTGGCTGGGCGAGAGTGCACCGAAGCGCTCGGCCAGCCAGGCGATCAGCCCCACCGGCCGGGCGGCCAGGGCACCCAGCGCCTCGGCCACGTCTTGCGGCGCGCCCACCTGCCCGGCCGCGATCTTCAGCATCCCGAGCCACATGGCCGGGGCCACCGCGGGCAGCGCGAGCAGGTTGGCGGGCAGACCGGCCAGAGGCACGGAACCGAAGTGGTGAGCCAGAATCGGGGCCGTGGCCGCGGTCGCCGCGAGGGTGATCGCGATGCCGTCGGCCAGCCCGTCGGCACCCATGCGCAGCGCCTTGGGTGCGCCGGGAAGCAGCTCCTCTACCCCTCGCCGCAGGATGCCGGCCGAGCGGGAGACCCAGCGCGAGGATGCCCATCACGGCGGCGAACGAGAGCTGCCAGCCGGGATCGGCCCACGCGCGCGGATTCCAAGCCAGGGTCGCGGCGGCGGCCAGCAACAGGGCGTACGACCGCGACGCCGGGCGCGAAGCGCCCATCGCCGCGATCCCCGCGAGGCCCATCACCCCGGCGCGCTGGAGCGACGGTCCGGCCCCGGCCAGCGGGACGTACAGGGCCACGAGGGCGGCCAGGGTGATCAGGCGCCAGCGCAGGCTCACGGCGGCGAGCATCAGCAGCGGCAGGGCCAGCGCCGCGAGCAGCATCACGTTCTGACCCGAGACCGCGAGCAGGTGGGCGAGACCGCTGGCGCGGAAGTCCTCGCGGACCGCGGCCGGAATCCGCTCGTCCTGGCCGAGGACCATACCCAGCAGGAGCGCGGCCTCCTCGGGCGCCATGCCCGCCGCGACCGCGGCTTCGGCCCTCGCGCGCATGCGGTCGAGCAGCCCGGCCGCGCCGCCGCGGCGAGCGCCGGTCAGGTGGGTTCGATCGAGCCGGAGCTCCCCCAGCCAGCCCGCGGCGCCGGAGGTGGTCGGCGAACGGGCCGGACCCGAGGGCGGTGGTTTGGCCGCGGAGCCTCAGCTCGGCGCCGGGCCGGGCGGCCGCCGGAAGGGGCGACCAGCGAGGGATGCGCAGGAGCAGTCGAGCGCCGTCGAGGCGTCCGCCCGCGACCTGGATCTCGGCGGAAGCGCCGAAGGGCCCCGGGCGGGGCGCCGAGCGCAGATGCGCGCGTAGCTCGACCAACTCGCCGTCGCGGATCCTGGCGGCCGCACCGTCGATCGCAGCCAGGCGCCAATCGCCGGCCAGAGCGCCCGCCATCAACACGGCCGCGCCGACCGCACCGAGCCGCGCCGCCCGCGATGCGACAAGCGCAACGCACGCCAGAGCCGCGATCGCAACGACGAGCACGGGATGGGCTTCGGCCAGCGCCAGGCCCCCTGCCGCGGCCGCCATGACCACGTGGTAGGGCCGCTCCCCGGGGGCGGGCACGCGGGCGGGGCCGGGGGCAGCTGGCGTGGCCGGCCCGGGTCTCACCGTCAGGGCTGAAGGGCCTCGCGCAGGGTCTCGAAGCGCTTCTCGCCTATTCCCTCGACCTCCTGCAGCTCATCCAGCGACCCGAAGCCGCCGTTCTCGGTGCGGTACTCGACGATCCGCTCCGACAGCGTCGGGCCGATCCCGTCAAGCTCGTCCAGCTGCTCAGCGGTCGCGGTGCCGAGGCTGATCCGCGGCGCGCCCGGCGCGCCGGGCTCGAGGCTCGTGCCGGCCGCGAGGGTTCCGGCGGCGCCCCGGGCGGGAACGATCACCTGCTGTCCGTCCTCGACCTGGGCCGCCAGGTTGACGGCGGTCAGGTCGGCCCGCCGCGTGGGGCCGCCGGCGCGCGCGACGGCACCCGCGACCCGGGCCCCGGCGACCACCCGCACGACGCCCGGGCGCCGGACCGCTCCCGCCACGTGCACGAACAGTGCGGCGGCCTGTGATTTTGGCGTCTGCCCCAACGGGTCGGCGGCCCGCGCTCCACGCTCGATGCGCACCGGCGAGCCCGGCTCGTCGGCATCCGCGCCGGCGAGCCGCCAGAGCGCGAAGGCCAGGGCGCAGGCCGCAAGGAGCCACAGCACCGCTGTCCGGGTCGAGCGTTCGGGCACCTCGCGACCGTACGGCGGCGCCCGTTTCCCGTGGGTAGCGAGCGTTACGTTTTTGACCCGGGGCGTCTAAGTCGCGCCTCGCCCGGCCTCAGCGCACCTCGAAACCGTTCAGCCCCTCGGGCTCCTCCTCGGTCGTCTCCATCCGCTCGACGTCCGCGGCGCGGGGGCCGCTCTCGCAGAACTCGATGAGCGCGTCCACGTCGTCCGGCGAACCCTCGAAGACGGCCTCGACGGCCCCGTCGCCGCGGTTTGTCACCCAGCCCGCCAGCCCGCGGCGGCTCGCCTCGCGCTGGGCGCTGTCGCGAAAGAAGACCCCCTGAACGCGCCCATGCACCACCACACGCCGGCGGATCGGCTCGCTCATAGAATCGGCCCAACGGCGAGGACAGGAGACATGGGTCATGCAAGCTAGCGCGCGGGTCGAGCCCGCATGGGGAGTCGACTCCGAGTACGGGACGCTGCTCGACGTTCTGCTCTGCCCGCCCGACACCTTCCGGTGGCTCCCCACGAGCGTGATCTCTCGGGCCACGATCGACTCCGGCCTCGTCTTCAGCCACGACGACGCCATGCGTCAGCACGCCGAGATGGTCGCGGTGTACGAGGAGGCCGGCGTGCGCGTCCATTTCCTGGAAGACGATCCCGCCCTCCCCTACCAGGTCTTCGCGCGCGACTCGAGCATCAACCTCCCGGACGGCCCGATCGTCACGCAGTGCGCGCAGTGGTGGCGCCGCGGCGAGTACGCCCCGGTGATCCGCTTCTACCAGGAGCGCGACATCCCGATCAAGAACATGGTCACCGCCGGCTCGCTCGAGGGCGGCGACTTCATGATCGTCGAGCCCGGGGTGGCGGCCATCGGCACGGGCGAGGAGCGCACCCAGGAACAGGCCGCGAAGCAGGTGGCCGGGTGGCTGGAGGCCGAGGGCTGGGAGGTGCGGGTGGAGCGGATCCCGCCCCATTTCCTGCACATCGACGTGCTGGCCTGCATGCTGGGCGAGAAGCTGGCCGCCGTCTGTGTCGAGCAGACCTCGACCGGCTTCGTCAGGTGGCTCGAGGGCAAGGGCGTCGAGATCGTGCCGGTGTCGCTTGCCGCGGCGTTCAAGCTCGGCGTGAACGGAGTCTGCCTGGGCGGCGATCGAGTGCTGTCCACCGCGGAGTCCGGCGAGCTCAACGAGCGCCTGCGCGCGCTCGGCCTGACCGTCTACGACCCCGAGCTGTCGTCCTTCACGCTCGGCGGCGGCGGAGCGCACTGTCTCATGCAGGCGATCCGGCGGGAGCGGGTCGCCTAGGAAGCTACACCTAAGGCTCCAGGGCCACCCGCAGCGTGCGCAGCTTGCGGTCGCTCGCGCCGCGCAGCGCCCCGCCATGGTGGAGCGCCTGCTGGACGTAGTCCAGTGTTTCCGCGGAGAGCCGTTCCCCGGGCAGCACGTTGGGGATGCCCGGGGGATATGCGGCCAGCGACTCCGCCGCCACCCGGCCGACCGCGTCGCGCGCGGGCACCACCTCCTGCGGACCGAGGAAGGCCTCGCGCGGGGTCATCACGAGCTCGCCCCACGGCGGCGGCGGCGCGAACAGCACCTCGGCCTCCTCGGGCGGCGCGGCGCTCACGTCCTCGACCACGCGGCGCAGCGCGCTCACGAGGCGCTCGCCGGCCGCGGTGGCGTCCTCGCTCATCCCGAACACCGCGACCATCACGTTCTCGCCCGCGAGCTCCATCTGCACGTCGTGCTCCTCGCGCAGCTTGCGCGCCAGGTCGTAGCCGCTGTAAGACGTCCCGCGCACGTCGATGGCCAGGCGCAGCGGGTCGTAGTCGAACACTCCGGGGGCCCCGGCCAGGCGCTCGTCGAGCACGTCGAGGTCGGGGATCGCGCGCACTGCGCGGCGGGTGGCGCGCAGGGCGCTGAGGGTTTCCGAGAGCAGCTCCTCGCCGTCGACCGCCGCGGCCCGGCGCGCCGAGTCGAGCGAGGCGTACAGGTACGAGTTCGGACTCGTGGACTCGAGCAGCGTCACACAGCGGTCGACGACGTCCAGCTCGAGCAGGCTGTCGTGGCCGAGGTGGATCAGCGCCGACTGGGTGAGGCTGCCGACGATCTTGTGGATGCTCGAGATCACCAGGTCGGCGCCGAGCGACAGTGCGCTCGAAGGCAGGTCGGGGTGGAAGGTGAGGTGCGCGCCCCACGCCTCGTCGACGATCAGCGGCACGCCGCGGGCGTGCGCGACCTCCGCGAGCGCGGCCACGTCGGCCAGCGCGCCGAAATAGGTGGGCGAGACGACCGTCGCGCCGACGGCGCCGGGCGTCGCCTCGAGCGCGCGCTCGAGCCCCTCGGGCGTCATGCAGTGCGCGATGTGCAGCTCGGGGTCGAGCTCGGGCGCGACGAACGTGGGGCGCAGGCCCGAGAGCACCAGTGCGTCGATCGTGCTCGAGTGGGCGTTTCTCTGGGTCACCACCTCCTTGCCGAGGTGAGCGAGCGCGAGCAGCGCCACGTGGTTGCCCTGGGAGGCGCCGTTGACGAGGAACCAGGTCCGCTTCGCGCCCCACGCCTCGGCCGCGAGGCGCTGAGCCTCGAAGAAGGGAGCAGGCTCGATGCCCATGTCGATCCCGTAGGTGAGGGCCGGAATATCGAGCGCAAGGACCTCCTCGGAGAGCGCGTCGACGAGACGCGGGTCGGCGGCCGCGCCGCCCTTGTGACCGGGTACGTGGAAGCGGCCCGGGTTGCGGGCGGCGTACGCGCGAAGCGCGTCGAGGTAGGGCGTGTCCTGCTGGCTGGCCGCGCCCTCGCGGGCACCGCTCGCGGACTGCGAGAGGGACATGCGAGGCGAGTCTACGCCGGGGCCTGGGGCTCGGTGCCCGGGGGCTCGGCCTCCGCGTCCTGCGGGCGCTCGTCGACGGTCTCGGCCGCACCCGGATCGGACACCTGCTGCTGGCGCCTCTCGAAGGTCAGCGAGATGCGAGCGAACGCGAGCACGGATCCGGCGCCCATGAGAACTGCCCCGCCGAGACCGAGCCAGATGCCGATCTCCTTGCCCGCGTCGCTGTTGGCCACGGCGGGCGGATCGTTGAGCACCTGGGAGAGCACCACGAAGATCGTGAACAGGGCCACGGCCAGCGACAGGACGGGCGACGGCGCGGGCCGCACCAGGCCGAGCCCGCCGGCCAGCGAGGCGATCGTGAGCAGCGCCATCAGGACGAGCAGCAGATCGAGCACCTCGAAGACCGTGAAGCCCTCGAGGTCGACCTCGTACCAGTCGAGGAACAGGCTGACGATCAGCAGGACGGCTCCGACCGCGGCCACGAGCGGCCCGACCGGCAGCCTGCCGCGGCCGGCGTTCATCGGGCCACGAAGTTGACCAGCTTGCCGGGGACGACCACGGCCTTGACGATCTGCTGGCCGTCGAGCCGCGCCGCCAGCTTGGCCGATCCGCGGGCGATCTCCTCGAGCTGCTCCTGCGAGGCCTCGGCCGGCGCGGCAATGCGGTCGATGAGCTTGCCGTTGAGCTGCACGACCAGCTGGACCTCGTCGCTGGTCAGCAGGGTGGGATCCGCCTCGGGCCACGGCTCCTCCCACACGCGGCGTCCGGTCATTTGCTCGTAGACCTCGGCTCCCACGTGCGGGGCGAAGGGGAAGATGAGCGAACCGGCGGTGGCCACGGCGAAGCGCACGTGCTCCGCCGGCACCGAGTCGCGCTGGCGATAGATCTCATTGACCAGCTCCATCACGGCCGCGATGGCGGTGTTGAAGGCGAAGCGATCCGGCTGCATGTCGCGCGTGACCTTGTCGATCGCCCAGTGCGACTTGCGCAGCAGCGCCGAGGCCTTCCCGCCGGCGGGCTCCGAGGCGACCTCCGGGGCATCACGAGCCGCCGTCCACAGCCGCGAGAGGAAGCGGTGCACGCCGCCCGCGCCCTCGTCCTGCCAGTCCGCGTCCTGGCCCGGAGGCCCGAGGAAAAGTATGTAGCAGCGGGCGGTGTCGGCCCCGAGGCGCCCGACGATCTCCTGCGGCGACACCGTGTTGCCCTTCGACTTCGACATCTTCGCGCCGCCGCGGGTGATCATGCCCTGGGTGAAGAGCCGTGCGAACGGCTCCTGGACGTCGAGCTCCCCCATGTCCGCGAGCGCCTTGACGAAGAAGCGGGCGTAGAGCAGATGCAGAATCGCATGCTCGATGCCGCCGATGTACTGGTCGACGGGCATCCAGCGGGCGGTGACCTCCCGGTCGAACGGCGCCGTGTCGTTGTGCGGGTCGCAGTAGCGCAGGAAGTACCACGACGAATCGACGAAGGTGTCCATCGTGTCGGTTTCGCGGCGGGCGTCGCCACCGCAGCGGGGACAGCTGGTGCGTACCCAGTCCTCGGCGGTGGCCAGCGGGGATCTGCCCTTCGGCCGGTAGTCGGCCACGTCGGGCAGCTCGACGGGCAGCTGATCGTCGGGCACCGGGACGAGACCGCAGCCCTCGCAGTGGACGATCGGGATCGGACAGCCCCAGTAGCGCTGGCGCGAGAGCAGCCAGTCGCGCAGGCGGTAGTTGACGGCCTGCTCACCCTTTCCCTCGGATGCGAGCCAATCGACGATCTGCCCGTAGGCCTCACGGTTGTGCAGGCCGTCGAAGCGTCCCGAGTTGACCATCGGCCCGTCGCCCAGGTAGGGCAGCTCGTCACCCTCGATCACGCGCCGGATCTCGAGACCGAACTTCCGGGCGAAGTCGAAGTCGCGCGTGTCGTGCGCGGGCACGGCCATGATCGCGCCGGTGCCGTACTCCATCAGGACGTAGTCGGCCACGAACATCGGGATCTGCTCGCCGGTGACCGGGTTCGTGACGGTGTGCCCGAGTGCCACGCCGGTCTTCTCGCGTGCCTCGTCGCCGCGCTCGTCGGCGTGCTCGGTGATCGCGTGGTTGACGTAGTCGCGCACCTCCCGGGAGTCGTTGAGGCGCAGGACGTCCGGGTGCTCGGGCGCCATCACGAAGAAGGTCGCGCCGAACAGTGTGTCGGGCCGAGTCGTGAAGACCGGATAGTCGATCCCCAGCTCCTCGCAGCGGAAGGTGACCTCGGCGCCCTCGGAGCGTCCGATCCAGTCTTGCTGCTGCTTGATCACGTTCTCGGGCCACTCGATCGTGGCCATGTCGTCGAGCAGCCGGTCGGCGTACTCGGTGATCCGAAAGAACCACTGCTCGAGCTGGCGGATCTCGACCACGCTGTTGCAGCGCTCACAGCGCCCGTCGATCACCTGCTCGTTGGCGAGCACCGTCTCGTCGTGCGGACACCACTTGACCGCCGCCTCCTTGCGGTAGGCCAGGCCGCGCTCGAAGAGGCGGAGGAAGATCCACTGGGTCCAGCGATAGATCCGTGGCTCGTTCGTGGCGAACTCGCGCGTCCAATCGATCGACACTCCCCACTCCCGAAGCTCGCGCTGGAAGGCGCGGATGGAGGCCTCGGTCGAATCGCGCGGATGCTGGCCGGTGTTGATCGCGTGGTTCTCCGCCGGCAGCCCGAACGCGTCGTAGCCCATCGGGTGCAGCACGCGGTAGCCGTTTCGCCGTTGGAAGTGAGCCACCGCGTCCCCCAGCGAGTAGTTCTTGAGGTGGCCGATGTGCGGTTCCCCCGAGGGATAGGGGAGCATCTCGAGCACGTACGCGTTGGGCCGCTCGTCGGGCTCGTTGCTCACCTCCCAGGTGTGCTCGTCGGCCCAAACGGCCTGCCACTTGGGCTCGATCTGCGTGGGGTCGTAGCGGTCCACCGTGGATCGCAAGGGTACAGTCGCCCGCGGTGCCTTCCCTCGCTTTCGACCACGCGTCTGGAAGCGCAACCTCGAGCCGCTGGCGCGGGTCGGCTCCGAGGTCATCGCACCCGACCTGCGCGGCTTCGGCGACTCGCCGCCGGCCGCCGACGAACGCTACGACGTCGCGGCGCACTCGGCCGACCTGCGGGGGCTGGTGCTGGAGACGCTCGGGCACGAGCAGGTGACGGTGTGCGCGGGCAACCTCGGCGGCGCGATCGCGCAGGACATGTCGCTGCGCTACCCCGGGCTCGTCGGCCGGCTGTGCCTCTTCAACACCGTCGCCCCGGTGCTGCCCGGTGGGCCGCGGAGCTTGCCGCCGGTGACGCGGATGGCGGCCGGACTATTACGGAATACGAGTCAGAGGGCCAGCAGGCGGGTGGCGGTGGCCTTCCAGGTGGCCGTCACCCGCACGCCGGCGCGCAACTGCAGTTGTTCGGCCGAGTCAGTGGTGATCTCCGCCGCCAGCGGCTGGGAGGCGGCCAGGCCGACGCGCACACGGTTGCCGACCGTGGTCAACGAGATCACATCGGCCGCCAGGCGATTGCGCGCCGAGCCGTGCGACGCCTCGTCCGCGGGCTCGATCGCGATCTCCCACGGATAGACGCTCAGCGCCACGGGACCCTCGGCGCGGTCGCTGCTGAGCGCCTCGCCCCCGCCGTCCAGTGTCACCCGCGTCAGTCCGTCCGAACATCCGGCGGCGACGCCGGTGAGCACAACCGCGCCGGTGAAGTCGGCCACGAACGCCGAGCGGGGCATGGCGGCCAGCTCGCTGGGAGTGCCCTCCTGGACCACCCGGCCCGCATCGATCACACCCACGCGATCGCCGAGCTGGGCAGCCTCGGTGAAGTCGTGGGTCACGAGCAACGAGGGCACCTCCACGTCCCGCAGGACCGCGGCCAGCTCGCGCGCGGCGCCGGCGCGGGTGCGAGCGTCGAGGGCCGAGAGCGGCTCGTCGAGCAGGATCACCTCGGGGCGCCGGGCGAGCGCCCGCGCCACGGCGACGCGCTGTCGCTCCCCGCCGGAGAGCGTGCGGGGGCGCGCATCCGCCAGCCCGGCGAGACCGAAGCGCTCGAGCAGCTCGAGCGCGCGCGTGCGCTTCTCGGCCCGAGACAGGCCGCGAAGCGGGTAGGCCACGTTCTGCCAGGCGCTCAGGTGGGGGAAGAGCGCGTACTCCTGGAACACGTAGCCGCAGCGGCGGTGCTCGGGAGCCACATCGATGCCTTGCTCAGTGTCGAGCCAAACCTCGCCGTTCGCCTCCACGTGGCCGCGTTCGGGGCGCACGAGCCCGGCCACGATCCGCAGCATGCTGGTCTTGCCCGCGCCGGATGGGCCGGCCAGGGCGAGGCATTGCCCCGCCGTCACCTCGAACGCAACGTCGAGCTGCAGCGCGCCGAGGCGGCTCTGGGCCTCAACGCGCAGCACCGCCGAGCGCCTCGCTTCCGCCCACGAGCTTCACGGACAGGAGGATCGCAGCGGACACCGCCACCAACACCGCCGACAGCGCCAAGGCGGCGTCGAACTGGGTGGAGAAGCGGTCGTAGATGGCCAGCGGAACGGTCTGAGTGATGCCCTCGAAGGAGCCGGCGAACATGAGCGTGGCGCCGAACTCGCCCAGCGCGCGGCCGAGCGCCAGCGCCGCACCCGCGGCGAGTCCCGGCAACGCGGACGGGATCATCACGCGCAGGAAGCCGCGCGCCTCCGAGGCACCCAGCGTGCGTGAGGCGTCGAGCAGGACGCGGTCAACCGACGCGAAGGCCGCCATCGCCTGGCGCACGTAGAACGGCGAGGCCACGAAGGTAAGCGCAACGACCACGCCGGCAGTGGCGAGCGCGAGCTCGATGCCGGCGCTCTCGATCGGCCCGCCCAGAATGCCGGCAGGTCCCACCGCCGCCAGGAGCGCGATGCCCGCCACGGCCGGCGGCAGCACGAGCGGAAGCTCCACGAGAGTGACCACGAACGCCTTTCCCCGAAAGGACCGCGTCGCCAGCAGGTAGGCCGCGGGCGTACCGACGAGGAGGATGATCGCCATCGACATGGCCGTGGTGCGCAAGGAGAGCCAGAGCGCGTCGAGCGCGCCCGGCTCGCCGAGGCTGTCGATCAGCTCTGCCGGACTGGAATCGACGAAGATCGCCGCCACCGGCACCGTGAGGAAGGTCAGCGTCAGCGCCAGGGACAGCGCGAGCAGCGCCGAAAACCAGACGGCGCGCAGGCGTGCGCTCATGCCGGGGGCTCGCCGAATCCGGCCTCCTGGAGCGCGCTAGCGCATTCGCCGTCCACCAGCCCGTCCACGAACGACGCCGCCGCCTTGGGCTCCTTCGCGCCCCCCACCACGCCCGCCCCGTAGGTGGCGTCGGGCCCGAGCTTGGCCGGTAGCTTGATCACCTCGAGCGCGCCGTCAGTGGCCTGCACATCGGTTATGTATACGAAGCCGGCGTCGGCGGCGCCCTGAGTGAGCTTGCCGACGATGCCCTTAACGTCGGGCTCGTTGGAGCGCACGTTGGCGAGGATTGCCTTCTCCTCGGCGGGCGGCAGCTTGGCCAGCGACTCGCGGGTGTACTCGCCGATGGGCACCGATTCCGAGCCGATCGCGATCGTCACGCCCTTCTCCGTGAGGTCGTCCAGGCCGGTGATGTCCGAGTCCGCGGGCACGGCCAGAACGAACTCGTTGGTCGCGAATATGACCGGCTTGGACAGCAGCCCCTCGCTATTGAGCTCGTCCGGCAGTCGCGTGTTCGCCGCGGCATAGACGTCGGGCGTGACGCCTTGGCGGATCTGGGCCGCGAGCTCGTCGGAGCCCGCGAACTGCAGCTTGACCTCGGCGTCGGGGTAGTCCTGAGCGCATGCGGTGAGCGCTTCGGTCATCGAGGAGGCCGCCGACACCGTCAGCTGCGGCTTCGTGTCCCCGCTCGCGCCGCCCGTCTCGTCGTCGTCGTCTCCGCATCCGGCGGCGAGCGACGCCACGAGACCGAGTGCGAGGAGAGCGCGCCTCACCACCGGTCCACCATGACCGAGGTGGCCTTGACGGTGGCCGTGGCCTGCACTCCGGCCTGCAGGCCGAGCTCCTCGACCGAATCACGCGTCACGGCGGCGGTCACGCGGTGGGGACCGGCCTCGATCTCCACGAGCGCCATCACCCCGTCGATCTCCACCGAGGTGACCACGCCGGGGAAGCGATTGCGCGCCGACAAGCCGGCTCCCGTCCGGTGACGGCTGGGCCGCTTGGAGATCCGCTCGATCTCGCTCCGCTGTACGCGGCGCCGGTTGGCCGGATCGCGCGTGGTCTTCAGCTTGCCGGCGCGTTCCCAGCGGCGCAGCGTGTCCGGGCTGACGCCGAGGGCCTTTGCGGCGTCGCCGAGGCTCAGATCTGTTGTGCTGGGGGGCATGCTTGCCTAAGCATTGCATAGGCAATTGAGCTGCGAGAGTCCGCCTGCTTTCATTGCGGCCGGACATGGCGGTGGCCGAGACGACACCACGCCACTTCGGTGAGGAGCGACAGGAGAGCGAGGAAAAGCGCGTCAGTCCGCTCGAGCTCTTCTTCGACCTCGTGTTCGTCTTCGCGCTTACGCAGGTCACCGCGCTGATGTCCGAAAAGCCCACCTGGTCGGGGCTCGGCGAGGGAATGCTCGTGCTCGCGATGCTCTGGTGGGCATGGGCCGCCTACAGCTGGCTGACGAACTACATCGCCGCCGACGAGGGCAAGGAGCGCCTGCTCATGTTCGGCGTGATGGGCGCGTTCCTGATCTCGGCGCTGGCCGCGCCGCAGGCGTTCGGCGACGACGCGCTGATCTTCGCGCTCGCCTACGCCGCCGCCCGCTGGCTGCACATCTTCATCTTCGCCGAGGCCAACGACGACGTGAACGCGGGCATGGCGATCCGGCGCCTCGCTCGCACCGCGATACCCGGGCCGGCGCTGCTGATCGCGGCCGCCTTCCTCGACCCGCCCTGGCAGGCGGCGGTGTGGGTGCTCGCGCTGACGATCGATTTCGCGGGTCCCTACGTGTTCGGGGTGCGGGGCTTCCAGGTCGCCGCCGGACACTTCGCCGAGCGCTTCAGCCTTATCGTGATCATCGCGCTGGGCGAGTCGATCGTGGCCATCGGCGCGGGGCTGGAGGGCGAGATCGACGCCGGCATCCTCGCGGCCGCGCTCCTCGGGCTGGTGGTCGCCTGCTCTCAGTGGTGGGCCTACTTCGACGTCGTGGCTGTGGCCGCCGAGCGACGCTTTCGGAGGGCACGGGGCGACGAGCTCGTGCGCATCGCGCGTGACTCCTACAGCTACCTCCACCTGCCGATGATCGCGGGCATCATCCTCATCGCACTGGGGATCAAGAAGACGGTCGCGCACGTCGACGAGCCGCTCAAGGTCGTGCCCGCGGTCGCGTTGTTCGGCGGCATGGCGCTCTACTACGCCGGGCACATCGCGTTTCGCCTGCGCAACATCGGCTCGCTCAACCGCCAGCGGCTCGCCGCCGCCCTCGTGTGCCTCGCCCTGATCCCGCTGGCCGTCGAGGTCGACGCCCTCGTGGCGCTGGCCATGGCCGCGGCGATCGCGGCGGGCCTCGTGGCCTATGAGGCGTTGCGCTTTGACGAGGCGCGGCGGCGCATGCGAGGCGCGGCGCACTAGGGCCCGAGCAGGAGCTTCAGCGATCGCGCGGTGCCGGCGAGCTCCTGGCCCAGCTGGTCGCGGAAGACCGGGTTGACCTGGGCGGTCCCGGCGAACCAGAGCCCGAAGGCCACCTCCCGAGCCGCGATGAACAGGTCCAGATGCTCGAGCTGGTCGCTCGGCAGGGGCCGGCGTTTCGTGTACCCCGCAACCAGGGCGGCACGGAACGACTCGTAGTCGGGTCGCTGCCGCAGCTCCCACAGGGCCACCGCGATGTCGTAGAGGCGGTGGCCGAACCCGCAGTCGTCGAAGTCGATGAGGCGCACGTCGCCGCGCTTGAAGAGCGCGTTGTCGAGATGGAGATCGGCGTGGATCAGGCCGACCGCGTCCGGGCCGTCGCCTAGCTGCTGCATCGACCGGCCGGCCCGGGCAGACACCCGGTCGAACTGCGACCGCAGCTCGCCGGGAATCAGGTCCCAGCACCGCGCCGCGCTGACGCCCCCGTACTCCATGGAGTCGCCGAAGAAGGCCTCCCAATCCCATCGGATCCGGACGAAGTCCTCGGGGAGCGCTCCAGCCGTCGGCGTGGTTGTGCAGGCGCGCCATGGCGCCGCCCAGCCGGTGCAGGTGGACGGGGCGGGGCGAGCCCGTGTGGATCCTGCCATCCATCCAGCGCAGGAGCGAGCAGGTGCGTGGCTCGGGCACGCCGGCGGATGACGCGGTCGTAGTCAGCTCACCGTCTGCGGTGAGAACCGGCTCGGGGACCGAGAGGTCGGTGTCGGCCCGCAGAGCCGTCAGCCATCGCAGCTCGGACCGGATGGCGGCGTTCGAGTCGACCTGACGACCGTGCCGCGCGGGCCGGTGGACCCGGAGCAGGTACCGATCGCCGCTCGCCGCCTCGACTCGGAAGGTGGTGTTCTCGCCGTGTGCGATGAACCGCAACCGCGGATCGACCAGGGGGTAGGAGCGCAGGGCCCCGGCGGCGAGCCGGCGCAGGCGCGCGACCTGTTCCCGGTGGGAGAGCATGGCGGCCCGAGAGCCTGACAGCGCGGGCTGCGGCGACTCAGGCCGCGGCCGCGCGAGCAACGGCTCGCGGCGGCCCGCTCACCGGCACGAGCCGGGCGTAGGGCCGTCCGCGCCGGCTGATCTCGACCGTCTCGCCGGCGGCCGCGCGCTCGAGGTAGAAGCCGAAGTGGTTGCGGAACTCGTGGCAACCGACTTCGGTGTGTGCAGGAGTGGAGCTGACGGGGCTCGAACCCGTGGCCTCCAGAGTGCCACTCTGGCGCTCTCCCAGCTGAGCTACAGCCCCAGCGAGCTGAAGTCTGCCTCTAGGTTAATGCACGCTCGTTGCTGTTTCGCGGTGGCGTCAACCGAGATGAATCGACGTTCGCTCGCAAGCGACGACCCTCTGAAGAAGGTAGCACCGCTCGAGCGCAGCGCAGTAGACCGCGACAAGATCGATCTCGCCGGGGAGATAGGGCGACCGAACGTAGCCGCGGGGTAGGCGGCAGGTCTGGAGGGCGACCTTGATGACCGCGCCAGTTCATCGAGCGCCCCCCACTTGCACTGAACTCGGAGGATGCGGTCGCCGATCTCAAACGCCAGGTCATAGCGACCGTGCTCCGTCATGGGCCTTAGCACCGGAACCCCCAGCTCCGTCGCGGCCGTGGCGATCTTCATCTCCGCGATTGCGCCCTTCGGTTCGGCTCAGCACGAACACATGTTCGCACAGCCTCGGACAGCACCCAGACCGCTACTCCTTGCCGAGCAACACCTCGGTTGCCTTGATGACCGCCACGACGGCGTCCCCCTCGGCCAGACCCAGCCGTTCCGCCGAGGCCCGGGTGATCGCCGAGGCGATCTCCTGGTCGCCGACGTCGACGACGACCTCCGCCATCACGTTGCCGAGCGTGACGGACTTGACCGTGCCGCGCAGCTGGTTGCGAGCGCTGAGCTCCACTTCGGCACTCCTGTGTATCGGGATCGGATCGCGGCTAGAGACTAACCGCGGCGGCTCAGCCGACCGAGCGGGCCGGCGCCTCGCCCCAGAGCTGCTCCAGGCGGTAGTACTCGCGAGCCTCGGGCGTGAAGATGTGCACGATCACGTCGAGATAGTCGAGCAGGATCCAGCGGGCCTCGCGGTCGCCCTCCGTGCGCCGGGGGAGCAGGCGGTCGCCGGCGTGCTTGAGCTCCTCGTAGATCGCGTCGCGCACGGCTTTCGTCTGGCGCTCCGTGTTGCCCGTGCAGATCACGAAGAAGTCCGTGTAGGAGACGATCTCGCGCAGGTCGACGACGCGAATGTCGATGGCCTTGCGATCGGAGGCGATCTCGGCGATTCGCTCGGCCAGCGCCCCGGAGTCGGTGAACGGCGCTGTCACTTCGACGCCTCGGCCACGGGCGGCGCGCCGGCCCTCGCCGTCGCGTAGAGGTCGTTTTCGGCGATGCGATCCGCCACCCGGTCGGGCACCAGGTAGCGGATCGGCAGCCCTGCGGCGACTCGGCGGCGGATCGAGCTCGACGAGACCTGGATGACCGGCATATCGAGATAGCGGATCCGCTGCGCGCCCTTGAGGCGCCCGACCCTGATCCCGACCGCGTTGCGCGACCAGTTCGAGCGCTCGACCACCGCGACCAAAGCCATCTCGAGAACCTGCTCGGGCTCATGCCATTTCGGCAGCGCCGCCGCCTGGTCGCCGCCGAGGATCAGCACCAGCTCGTCGTCGGGCTGGGCGTCACGCAGCTCGCGCAGAGTCTCCGCGGTGTAGGAGGGCCCGGCGCGGTCGATCTCCACGCGCGAGGCGGTGAAGCGGGCATCCTCCTCGATCGCCAGCTCCACCAGCTCGAGCCGCGCCTCTGCTCCGGGGTCGTGCGCGAGCTCGCGATGAGGAGCCTCGCCGACGGGCACGAAGACCACGCTGTCGAGCTCGAGCTGCACCAGCGCCTCCTGCGCGCACACCAGGTGGCCGATGTGCGGCGGGTTGAACGCGCCTCCGAGGATTCCTACACGCAAGGGGGACTACTCGCGGACCTGGCCGGATCCCTCGATCACGAACTTGTACGTGGTCAGCTCGCGCAGCGCGATCGGGCCGCGTGCATGCAGCTTCTGGGTCGAATTGCCGATCTCCGCGCCCATCCCGAACACGGCGCCGTCGGTGAAGCGAGTCGAGGCGTTCACGTAGACGCACGCGGCGTCCACACCCTCGGTGAACGCGCGGGCCGACTCGCGGGAGCCGGTGACGATCGCCTCCGAGTGTCCGGAGCCGTAGCGGTTCACGTGGTCGACCGCCTCCTCGGCGCTGTCGACCACCTTCACGGCCAGGATCAGGGCGTGGTATTCGGTCTTCCAATCCTCGTCGGAGGCGTCGGCCAGCGACTCGGCGAGCCGGCCTGCCACCGCCCGCGTTCGGCCGTCCACGCGCAGCTCCACGCCCTTCTCGCGCAGCTCGCCCAGCACGCGCGGCACGAACTCGGCGGCCACATCCGCGTGCACGAGCAGGGTCTCCGCCGCGTTGCACACCGAGGGCCGCTGGACCTTCGCGTTGATCGTTATCGCCGCGGCGTCGTCGAGGTTCGCGCTCGCGTCGACGAAGACGTGGCAGTTGCCCGCCGCGGCGTACATCACCGGCACGGTGGCGTGCTCCTTGAGAGCCGCCTTGAGCCCCTCGCCCCCGCGCGGGATGATCAGGTCGACCACGCCGTCCTGGGTGGCGATCTGCCGCAGCTCGTCGCGGTCGCCCCCGGAGACGATCGAGATCGCTCCCTCCGGCACGCCGGAGCCGGCGACCGCCGAGGCGGCCACCTGGGCCAGCACGGCGTTGGAGTGCGCCGCCGTGGAGGAGCCGCGCAGAACGATGGCGTTGCCCGACTTGAGGCACAGCGCGGAGCAGTCGATGGTCACGTTGGGGCGGGCCTCGTAGACCACCGCGACCACCCCGAGCGGCACCCGCACGCGGCGGATGTCGAGCCCGTTGGGCAGGCGCCACCCCTCGATTGTCTCCCCGACGGGGTCGGGCAGCGTGGCGATCGCCCGGACGTCCGCGGCCATGGCGGCCAGCCGCTCCGGACTCAGCTCGAGCCGGTCCAGGAGGCCCGAGTGCAGGCCCGCCTCCGTGCCCGCCTCCATGTCGCGGGCGTTGGCATCGAGGATCTCAGCGGTGCGCCGCTCCAGCGCGTCGGCCATGGCCAGCAGGGCGCGATTCTTGGTGTCCGTGTCGAGCCGCGCGAGCCCGCGCGCGGCGCCGCGCGCAGCGGCGCAGACGTCGGCGACGGGTTGGGCGGTCGTTGCCATCCCGGCAAGGGTATCGGTCATGTTCGAGCCGTCCCGACCACCGCCCACTGCCGCCCCCGAAAGCGCCAGCCGCAGGTGCCCAGGCGAACCAGGATCAGCGCCACGAGGCCGGTCCACACCCCGACGATGCCCAGGCCGAGCGCGAGCGATCCCAGCGCGATCGGCACGAAGACTGCGATCGACGCGAGCAACATGCCCCACATCAGAAAGCGCGTATCGCCCGCGCCGATGAGGATCCCGTCGAGCGCGAAGACCGCGCCGTTGGCGGGTTGCATCAGCGCGAACAGCGGCCAGATCTCCCGGGCTCGCTCCACCACGCCCGGGTCGCTCGTGAACGCGCGCGGGAGCACGTCGATCAGGGCGAGCATCAGCAGCGCGAACAGGGCGCCGGCGACCACGGCCCACTCGATCATCCGGCGCGCCGCCCGGTACGCGCCTTCGGCATCCCCGGCGCCCAGCGAGCGCCCTACGATCACCTGCCCGGCGATCGCGATCGCGTCGAGCACCAGGGCCAGGAAGACGAACAGCTGGAAGGCGATCTGGTGCGCCGCAAGGGACTCCTCTCCTACGCGCGCGAGCACCGCGCTCGCCACGAGAAAGGACGCATAGAGGGCCGTCGTCCGGACGAAGATCTCGCCCCCGATCCGCGCGAGCGGCCGCATCCGCTCGAAGGAGGGCCGGCGCGAGTCGGTGGGCGCGGCGAGCAGCGCGCGAACGAACGCGGCCCCCATTCCCGCCTGGGCTACCACCGTGGCCCAGGCCGAGCCCGCCAGCCCCCAGCCGAAGCCGTAGATGAACAGGAGGTTGAGCAGCACGTTGGCGGCATTCGCCACCACGACGATCACGAGCGGCGTGCGCAGGTCGGAAACGCCGCGCAGGTAGCCCTGCCCGGCGAGCGCGATCAGGGCAAAGGGCAGGCCGAGCGAGCCGATGCGCAGGTAGAGCACCGCGAGATCGCCGGTGCGGCCCTCGCCCCCCATCAAGTCGACGAGCGGAACGGCCGCGCCGGCGAGCAGGACCGTCAGGCCGACGCCGATCGCCGAGGAGAGCCACAGCGCCTGCGCCGCGATGCGCCCCGCCGCTCGAGCCTCGCCCGCGCCCTGAAGGCGGGCCACCTGAGCCGTCGTGCCGTAGGTCAGGAAGTTGAACAGCGTGAAGGCGCCGGCGATCAGCGTGCCGGCGATGGCCAGCGCCGCCAGCTCCTGCGTTCCGAGGTGACCGACCATCGCGGTGTCCACGAGCAGGTAGAGCGGCTCGGCGGCCAGCGCGCCGAGGGCCGGCAGCGCGAGCATGAGGATCTCCCTGTCGTAGGGGGAGCGGAGGGCAGGCACGGCCGCGGGCCTACTCGAGCACGAAGTAGTCCCGGTGCACGGCCTCCTCGGTCGCCCGCGGCAACAGCTCGCGCACCGCATCGGTCTTGAGGCCCTTGATGCGTCCCAGCTCGGCGGACGAATAGCCGACGATCCCCTTGCCCACGATGCGCCCGTTGCAGATGACCTCGACGGCGTCGCCCGCGTCGAACTCGCCCTCCACGCCGATCACCCCGACCGGCAGCAGGCTCGTCCCGCGCTCACGCAGCGCCCGCTCGGCCCCCTCGTCCACGGCCACGCGCCCGTGCGTCGGCTTGGCGTACTTGAGCCACAGCTTGAAGCTCGACACCCGTCCGCCCTGGGGATGAAAGCGGGTCCCCGTCCGCTCGCCCGACAGAGCAGCCGCCACCGCCACCTGATCGGTGCCGCCGGTGATCACAACGGGGATCCCGGCGGCTGTCGCCATCTCCGCCGCAACCACCTTCGAGCGCATACCGCCAGAGCCGAGCGGCGAGCTGGAGACGCCGATCTCGTAGCGCTCGAGCGCCTCCAGCTCGCGGACGTCTTCGATGAGCTCGGCCGACCGGTCCGTGCGCGGGTCGCTGCTGTAAAGGCCCCCGGTGTCGGTGAGCAGAACCAGCGCGTCCGCCCCGATGAGAATCGCCACCTGAGCGGCGAGAAAGTCGTTGTCGCCGAAGGAGATCTCGTCCGTGGTGGTGGTGTCGTTCTCGTTGATCACCGGCACGACGTGCCAGTCGAGCAGCTTGCGCAACGTGTGACGTGCGTTGAGGTAATGGCTGCGCGCCGACATGTCGAAGAAGGTCAGCAGCACCTGGGCCGACCTCACCCCGCGTGCCCGCAGCAGCTCGTCGTAGTGGCGATACAGCTCGCCCTGACCCACCGCCGATGCTGCCTGGAGCTCCTCCATCGCCCGCGGGCGCACGGGCAGCTCCATCAGGCGCATGCCACGGGCGATCGCTCCGGACGTGACCACCACCGTTTCGTCACCCGAGGCGTACCGCGCCGCTATCTGGTCGCACAACGCCGCGAGCACGTCCTCGCGCACATGACCGCGCTCGTCGGCCACGATGCTCGAACCCAGCTTGACGACGAGGGTGGTCACAGTAGAAAGGATCCCAGGCAGGCTCAGGGGTCCAGCTCGAACACGATCCCGCCGATCTCGACGTCGTCGCCCGGCTCGAAGCCCGCGGCCTCGAGCGCCTTGATGACGCCGAGCACGCGAAGGCGCTCTTCCACGTACCGAAGCGCCTCGTCGTTGTCGACGTCGTGACGCTCGATGAGCCGGTCGATCCGGTTCCCCTCCACGCGGAAGGCACCGGCTCCGGTCTTCTCGACGCGGTAGGCGTCCGCCTCACCGGGACGGTAGACGCGGTGGGTGGCGGGCCGCTCGCCTCGCGGTGGTTGAACCTCCTCCGCGGGAACCGCTTCGAAGATCGCGTCGCGCAGCGCCCCGAGGCCCTGTCCGGTCGCCGCCGAGGTGGCGAACACGGGCACACCCCACCGCCCTTGCCAGGCGGCCACCTCCCGCCGAGCCACTTCGGCGGGCACCAGATCGGCCTTGGAGAGGCAAAGGATCCGGGGCAGCTCCGCGAGCTCACGGCTGTGGTCACGCAACTCGGCCTCGACGGTCTGGTGGTTGGCGGCCGGATCCGAGCCGTCCATCGGCGCCAGGTCCAGCACGTGCACGAGCAGGCGACAGCGCTCGACGTGCGCGAGGAACTCGTGGCCGAGACCCGCCCCCGCGCTCGCGCCTTCGATCAGACCGGGTATGTCCGCCAGCACGAGCTGGCGCTCTTCGCCTTCGATGGTGCCGAGCACGGGCTCGAGCGTCGTGAAGGGGTAGTCGGCGACCTTGGGCTGGGCGCGCGTCAGCCGGGCGAGCAGCGACGACTTCCCCGCGTTGGGCAGGCCCACCAGCCCGGCATCGGCCAGCAGCCGGAGTCTCAGCTCGAGCCGGCGCTCCTGTCCGGGAAGGCCCTTCTCGGCGAAGCGCGGGGTCTGCCGTGTGGCGGTCGCGAAATGCTTGTTGCCGCGGCCCCCGCTGCCACCGCGCGCGACCACCGCGCGCTGGCCGTTCTCGGTCAGGTCCCAGCGATCGCCCAGGTCGGGATCGGTCACCACCGTCCCCGGAGGCACGCGGACCTCGAGCGGCTCCGCGGTGGCGCCGTGCTTGTTCGCCCCCTGCCCGTGGCCGCCGCGGGCCGCCGCGAAATGGGAGCCGCGCCGAAACGAGGCGAGGTCGCGCAGAGAGGGGTCGCACACGACCACCACGTCGCCGCCGCGGCCGCCGTCGCCGCCATCGGGCCCGCCCTTGGGCACGTGGGCCTCGCGGCGAAAGGAGATCACCCCGTTGCCGCCGCCACCCCCACGCACGTGGATCTTCGCCCGGTCTTGGAACATCGCTAGACGAGACCCAGCTCAGCGTTGTCCGGCTGGGATTCGTGCGCCACGGTGGTCTCGCCGAAGGCGCCCTCGAAATCCCCGCGCGCCGCCAGCTCGTGCCCAGCGTCCACGCGGCGGTAGGTCCGGCTACTCCGTCGGTTCGACCGAGATGACCCGGCCGCGGCGACCCGTGGCGAACTGCACGACGCCGGGGCGCTTGGCGAAGATCGTGTCGTCCTTGCCCAGGCCCACACCGTCGCCGGGCTTGAAGCGGGTGCCGCGCTGGCGCACGATGATCTCGCCACCGTTGACCACCTGACCGGCGAACACCTTCACGCCGAGGCGCTTGGCGTTCGAGTCGCGGCCGTTGCGGCTCGACCCCAGACCTTTCTTATGAGCCATCGGAGGCCTTCTTCTTGGTGGCCGGCCGCTTCGTGGCTGCGACCTTGATGCCGGCGATCTCCAGCCGGGTGAGATTCTGGCGATGGCCGTAGCGGCGCTTGTAGCCCTTCTTGGGCTTGAACTTCAGGCCATGGATCTTCGGGCCGCGCTCGTGGCCGGTGACGGTTGCCCGGACCTTGACCTTGCCGAGGTCGGACGGATCGAGCACCGACTTGTCTCCGTCGGCGTACATGAGCGGCTCGAGGTCCACCTTCGCGCCCTCGTCAGCGCGCATGCGATCGACGACGATCGAGTCGCCCTCCTCGACGCGGTATTGCTTGCCGCCCACTCTGACGATTGCGTAGCTCATGGCACAGATACGGCGTCCCTACTTTCCCGGACGCCGCTGGGCGAGTCTAGCGACTCGCCGGTGGGCGGAGAGCGGCGTGCGGCCTGCGCCACCAGCAAGCCGGTACCCACCAGTGCGGCTCCGCCCAGCGCGCGCAGCGTGATCCCCTCCCCGTAGAGCAGGGCCCCGAACACGAGCGCTCCGAAGGGCAGGATCAGCGCCAGAAAGGACATCGCCTGCGCGCTGATGTGACGAAGCAGCACGGTCACGCCGACGAAGGTGACGGCCGAGCCCGCCACCGCCAGGTAGGCGATCGATCCGAGCGCCTCGGCGGTCAGGGCCAGCTCGCTCCAGTCCTCCCCCAGTGCCGACACGGCCAGGAGGGCCAGTCCTCCGCCGGTCATCGCCCAGCCGTTGAGCACGATGGCATCCAGGTCGCCGGCACGCAGCTTCTGCGCGATGGTGCCGAGCGCGGCACCGAGCGGCGACAGCGCGAGCGCCGCCGCGCCGGCGATGGCGAGCTCGGGGTCGCCGGCGTCGACGCTCTCGGCGAAAGCCAGGGCCAGACCGCCGATAGCGATGAGGATGCCCACCACGAGCCGGGCGCGCAGCGGCTGGTCGGGCAGCAGCACCGAACCGAGCAGCGCGGTGTAGAGCGGCATCATCCCGAAGAGGACCGCCGCCAGGCCCGACGGGATGTACTGCTCGCCCCAGTACACGAGCCCGTAGGCGAACGCGAAGGGCAAGAGCGCGAGCGTCGCGGCCAGACGGAGGTCCGTGCCGAGTGGCCGGCCCCGCGCGGCGGCGATGCCCAGCAGGAGCAGGCCGGCCACGACGAAGCGGATGCCGGCGCCGAGCAGCGGCGGGCAGTCCTCGAGGCCGATCTTGATCGCCACCCAGGTGCTGGACCAGATCACGGCCAACAGGGCATATAGCGCGGCCACCCGGGAACGACTCACGCACTGCGACGTTAGCGGTCGCGTGTCTCCAGCACGGCCCACATGTCGCCCACGTGGCCAAGGTGTCCCAGCTTGTCGGGATTCACCACGGAGCGGATGCTCTGCACCCGCCCCGCACCGATCTCGAGCGCGAAGACGCTGAACACCCTGCCCTCGGCGTCGAGCACCAGCGCGCCGGGCTGACCGTTGATCTCCACCCGCCTCGTGCTCACGCCGCGGAGCTTTCGCACCTGGCGCGCCCAGGCGGCCAGGGTGCGGGCCACGCGGTTTCGGCCGCGCAGGGCGCGGGCGAGCGCCGGGACCTTGCCGCCACCGTCGCCATGAAGCTCGACGTCCTCCGCGAGCAGGGCCTCGAGCCCCTCCAGCTCGCCGTCCTGGGCGGCGGCGAAGAAGCGGTCGGCGAGCGCGTCACGCTGCTCCCGTGAGGCATCGAAGCGCGGTCGGCGCTCCTCGACGTGTCGCCTCGCCCGCGCCGCGAGCTGGCGCGTGTTGTCCTCGCTCTTGCCGACGATCTCGGCGATTTCGCCGTACCCGTAGTCGAAGACCTCCCGCAGCAGGAAGACGGCGCGCTGCTCGGGCGAGAGGCTCTCGAGCATGACGAGGAAGGCGAGCGACAGCGAGTCCGAGAGCTCGGCGTGAAACGCCGGGTCGTCATCCACCGCGGTCACGATCGGCTCGGGCAGCCACTCGCCCACGTAGGTCTCTCGGCGCACCCGCGCCGAGCGCAGCGCGTCGATGGACAGTCGGGTGGCCACGGTCGCCGCGAAGGCCCGCGGGGACTCGATCGACTCGCCTTCCTCCAGCGTGGCGTGGACGCGCAGGAGGGTCTCCTGGACCACATCCTCCGCCTCGCTCACGCTGCCGAGCATGCGGTAGGCGACCGAGAACGCCACCGGCCGCAGCTCTTCGAGCAGCTCGCTCAAGCCAGTCCCTCCCTCCAGCTCGGGTGAGCGGGACGCCAACCGAGCTCGCGCTTGGCCTTCTCATTCGAGGCTCCTCGCACCTCGGTCATCATGACGGTCGCGACCTCGCCCGCGAGCAGCCGCCCCAGCCAGCGCGGGACCTTCCGCGGCCGCTTGGCTCCCACCGACTCCGCGATGGCGGGCAGCCATTCCGCCACGGGCGCGGGCTCGTCGTCGACCACGTTGTAGATCCCTCGCGATCCGTGCTCGACCGCCGCGACGGTCGCCTCGGCGGCGTCCTCGATGTGGATGAACGACCACACGCCTCGACCGCCGCCGACCACCGGCAAGCCGCGCTTTCGGATGAGCTCGAGGTGCTCCCCGTCGGGCCCGAGCGAGGTGCCCGGACCGTAGAAGCCGCCGTAGCGGAGCACGACGCCCTCGGTCCAGCTCGCGCCGGTCACGGCGTCCTCGAGGTGGCGGATGGCGTCCACGATCCCGCGAACGCCCTCCGGCGGGTCGGAGTCGAGGGGAGCGTCCTCGGACTTGACCGGTCCGCCGTTGCGGGCGACGGCCAGCCGGCGAAGCTCTGGGCCACGAAGCGCTTGACGGCGACCGCGCGGCCTGCCGCCAACAGGTGGTCGGTGCCCTCGGTCCGAAGCCGGTTGGTGAGGGCGAAGTCGCGGTCGAGGTGGCGCATGTCGATCGAGCCCGAGAGCGCCGTGAGCTGGTGGACGATCACCTCTGGCTCGGACTCGGCGACCGCCCGCGCCACGGCTTCGGGATCGAGCGCGTCGGCCACGAGCGGCTCGGCGCCCAGGCCACGGACCACGTCGACCTTCGACTCGCTGCGCGTCATGCCGAACACGTCGTGGCCCCTCGCCCCGAGTTGCCGGACCAGCGGGCGACCCAGCGCTCCCGTTGCACCTGCTACCAGGACCTTCATGACGTCTCCTCTCATCGGGTTTACCCGTGAGACGAGACAGCCGCCGCGGCTGTGACAGCGCTAGGTATCGTCGCGATTCGCGAGGTCCGGCGAGAACGCCGGGAGGCACACGGCCACGTACTCGGCGCCGTCGGGCGTCGAGTAGCGCACCCACTCGCCGGCGTGTGTGAGGACGGCCTGGCCCGCCCCGACGTCGAGCGTGTCGGCCTCGGTCTCGACGTGGAGAGTGCCGGCCAGGACGACCGTGTACTCGTCGAACCCCGGCCGCTGTCCCGGCTCACCCCAGCCGGCCGGCGAGCGCATGCGCGCAACGCTCACGCGCTTCTCGCCGTTGCTCGCCAGGCCGGCGAACTCGTCGATCAGCTTGGGAGGTTCGCCGGCGGCTTCCACGCGAACCGGATCCTCGATCAGCTCGGGCATGTCGCGCAGGCTACTGCTGGTCGGCCTGCTCCACCCGGCCCGCCGGCATGCCGACGAGGGCCACCACGAACGAGACGAGCATCACGCCCGCCATGACGTAGAAGACCGTTCGCGACGAGAGGGCGAAATCGTGCTGAATGTCGGCGAAGATCTCCTTGGCCTTCGGGCCCGCCCGGGTCGCGAACTCTTCGCGCGATCCGCCGCCCGAGTGGCTGACCGCGTCGGCCACCCGCTCGGCCCGGGCGGCGGGAACGCCCGCGCTCTCCAGCGAGGACTCGATGTTGGACGTGTTCTGGGTGACGAGGATCGTGCCCAGGATCGCGAGGCCCACGCTGGCGCCGAAGTTGCGGGCCGTCTGGGTGATCCCGGTGACCTCGCCGTAGCTCGTGCGCGGCGCCCGGTTGACGGCGTCGGTGCTGACCGGGCCGAGGATCAGGCCGATCCCCGCGCCGGCCAGGACGATGAAGTACCACTGGTTGTTCAGATCCTGATCGGGCAGCCGCCAGGCCCAGAGGGCGAAGCCGATCGCCGCCAGCAGGCAGCCCGGCACCACGGAAGACCGCGCCCCGCGCTTGTCCAGCATGCGCCCTCCCCACTGAGACGCGGTGGCAAAGCCCGCGAAGAAGATCAGGAGATACAGGCCGGTCTCGGAGGCACTCTGGCCCAGCGACAGCTGCGCGTAGAGGCTGGCGAAGAAGAAGAGCGGCACGAAGGCCATCGAGAGGAGAAACAGGACGGCGTTGTCCACCGCGAAGCCGCGGTCGGCGAAGATCTGGACCCGTATGAGCGGGTCGGCCACTCGCCGCTCGAAGGCCACGAAGGCGCCGAGCAGGGCCAGCCCGACGGCGATGCAGCCCCAGGTCGCCGGATCGCTCCAGCCCCACGTGCTCGATTGCTGGAGCCCGAGCACCGCGAGGCCCATGCCGCCGGAGATCAGCACCGCACCGCGGAAGTCGAGCGGCGCCGAGGTGCGCTCGTCGGACGGCTTGGAGATCGCCGTCAAAATCAGGGCGATGATCGCCACCGGGATGTTGATCCAGAAGATGGCGCGCCAGTCGATGGCGGTCAGGTAGCCGCCCGCGAGCGGGCCGACCGACGTGAGCCCGCCCGTGACGGCGAAGAAGATCGCCATGGCCTTGCCGCGCTCGCTGACGGGGAAGGAGGCAACCACGATCGCCAGCGCAGCGGGGAACATGATCGCCGCCGCCGCGCCCTGGACCACGCGCCAGAAGATGATCCACGCCTCGGCCAGGTCACCGGTCGGCGTGGCGCCACAGAGGGCGGACGCCGTGGCAAATCCGACCACGCCGAACACGACCATGCGGCGGTGCCCGGCGATGTCGGCCAGACGGCCGCCGAAGGCAAACAGAGCGGACAGCGACAGCAGGTAGCCGTTGACCACCCACTGCACTCCCGTGGAGGACAGCGAGAGGTCCTTCTGCAGCTCGGGGACGGCGATCGCGACGATCGTCTGGTCGATGAACGTCATCGCGACCGCGAAGATCATCGCGACGAGAACGAGCCGCTTGTTGGGCGGAGGCGACGCCACGGCGGCCTAGACTACGGGCGGTCTCTGACGACTCGATTGCGCCATGGCGCGCCGCGCGCGTTTGGCCGCGGGCCGGGCGGGGCAACGCTCGGGACATGACCTCTTCGACAGAAAGCGTCCCCCTCCTAGACCTCCGGGACGCCTCCCACATTCCCCAAATCGGCTTCGGGGTCTTCCAGGTGGCGCCGGAGGACACCGCCGAAGTCGTGGCCAGGGCGCTGTCGACCGGCTACCGCCACATCGACACCGCGGCGGCCTACGAGAACGAGGCAGGGGTGGGAGAGGCAGTGAGGGCGTCGGGGCTGGATCGCGACGAGGTCTTCGTGACCACCAAGTGCTTCAACGACGACCACGGCCACGAGCAGGCGAGCCGGGCGCTGCGGGCGAGCCTCGATCGCCTCGAGATGGACTTCGTCGACCTCTATCTGATCCACTGGCCGGTGCCCTCCCGAGACCGCTACGTCGAGACCTGGAAGGCCTTCATCGACGCCCGGGAGGAGGGCCTGGTGAGGTCGATCGGCGTGTCGAACTTCCAGCGCACGCACCTCGAGCGGCTGATCGAGGAGACGGGGGTGACCCCGTCCGTCAACCAGGTCGAGCTGCACCCCCGCCTCCAGCAGGCCGGGCTCCGGCGCACCCATGCCGACCTGGGCGTGATCACCGAAGCGTGGAGCCCGCTGGCTCAGGGCGAGGCGCTGGACGATCCGACGATCACGGATATCGCCGACGCGCACGACCGGACGCCCGGCCAGGTGGTGGTCCGCTGGCACATCCAGCTCGGCAACGTCGTCATCCCCAAGTCGGTGACTCCCGAGCGGATCGAGGAGAACTTCCAGGTGTTCGACTTCGACCTGAGCGGCGACGAGATGAAGGCGATAGAGCAGCTCGACCAGGGCGAGCGCATCGGCCCGGACCCGGACACGTTTGTGAGTCCGTAGCTAGCCGATATCGCGCCGGCGGAGCAGCGCGACTCCGCCGGCGAAGCACACTCCCATCCAGGCCAGCATCACGGCCGCCGCGAGCCCCGCCGGCAGCAGCTCGACTCCTCCCAGGCCCACGTCGCCTTCCGGCAGCCCCGCGGCCGCTGTCGGCAGCGCCACCAACGGGCCGTAACGGCCCACCTCGGGCACGAGGGCGATCACGGCGGGCTCGACGACGAAGGTGAGCAAGAGCATCCCGACGACGGCCACCACCTGGTTTCGCACGAGAGCGCCCACCACCACCCCGAAGCCCCCCAGCAGCGCGGCGACGATGGCGATGCGCCCGATCTGGCCGGCGAGCTCACCGGCATCGGGGGTGGGCAGATCCCGCACCGAGAGGATCGTGAAGCCGACCACCGCGACGGCGAGCGAGATGAGCAACGACAGGGCCAGGCCGGCCGCGGCGAAGGCGATCGTCTTCGCCGCGAGAAAGCGCAGTCGGTCGGGAGCGGCCAGCAGTGAGCTCGTGATCGTGCGATGGCGCCATTCGCCGGTGATGCCCACAACGGCGAGGACGAGGATGAACAGGCTGCTGACATCGCTGGTGAACACGTCGGTCAGGACCGACTCTTGGGTCGGCTCGGTCAGCAGGCCGACCAGGATCGTTATGAGCAGCGAGATTCCGACCGCCACCCCGGCGAGCGCGGCGAAGGTGCGCGTCGTGCTGAGCTTGAGCAGCTCTGCGTGCAGCAGCGGCGTCACGACTCACCCCCCGTGAACGCGAGGAAGGTGTCCTCCAACGAGCGAGCCTGCGCGACCAGCTCGACGAGCGCGACACCCTGCTCGGCGGCGACCGCGCCCACTGCGCGGGGCGCCACCCCCTGCACCAGCAGGGCACCGGAGGCGTCGCGCACGACGGCGCGCCCGAGGTCACCCAGCGCCGCCGTGAGGCGTTCGTCATCGGCCGAGCGAACCCGGGTCACCGGCTCGTCGGCTCCGCCCAGTACCTCCTCGAGCGAACCGCTCGCGCGCAGCTTCCCGTTGGCGATGATCACCACGTCGTCGACGCTCTGCGCGACCTCGGCCAGGAGGTGGCTCGATACGAGTACCGCGCGGCCGCGGCCGGCCTCGTAGCGCAGGAGGTCGCGGATCCAGCGGATGCCAGGCGGATCGAGGCCGTTCGTGGGCTCGTCGAGGATGAGCACCTTCGGGTCGCCCAGCAGCGCGGCCGCGATGGCCAGCCGCTGGCGCATTCCCATCGAATAGCCCCGCACCCGGCGGTCGGCCGCGTCGGCCAGCCCCACCTGCTCGAGAACCTCGCTCACCCGCGCGCCGGGATGCCGGCCCGCCGCCGCCAGCACGCGAAGGTGGTTGCGCCCGCTGCGACCGGGATGAAAGCTCGCGTCCTCGAGGACCACGCCCACCTCCGCGCTCGGGTGCCCGAGCTTCTCGTACGAACGTCCCCCGATCGTTCCCGAGCCGGCGTCGGGCCGGACGAGGCCCAGCAGCATTCGCAGCGTCGTGCTCTTGCCCGCGCCGTTGGGACCGAGGAAGCCTGTGACCCGGCCGGCGCTCGCCTCGAAGGAGAGGTCGGTCACGGCCCGGACCGAACCGAAGCGCTTCGTGAGCGAGTCGACGGCGATCATGCCGAGCGCGGGCGCACCAAGCCGACGTCGTAGGCCAGCACCACGGCTTGGACGCGGTCGCGCAGGCCCAGCTTGCGCAGCACGGACGAGACGTGGGTCTTGACCGTCGCCTCGCTGACCACGAGCCGGGCGGCGATCTCGGCGTTCGACAGCGCGAGCGCCACGAACCGCAGCACCTCGAGCTCGCGCTCCGTCAGCTCGCCTAGATCCGGCAGCGGGGTCGCCGGGTCGGGGAGCGAGCCCGCGAAGCGATCGAGCAGCCGGCGGGTTACGCTCGCCGCGAGCAGGGCATCGCCGCGGGCGACTACGCGGATCCCCTCGACCAGGTCCGCCGGCCGCACGTCCTTGAGCAGGAAGCCGCTTGCCCCCGCGCGCAGGGCGGCGAACACGTACTCGTCCACGTCGTACGTGGTGAGCACGATGATGCGCGCTCGGGTGCCGGACTCGACGATCCTCCGCGTGCCCTCGAGTCCGTCGACGTTGGGCATGCGCACGTCCATGAGCACGACGTGCGGCTCATGGCGCTCGACCAGCTCCAGCGCCTGCTGCCCGTCCTCCGCCTCGCCCACCACCTCCATGTCGGTCCTGGACTCGAGGATCATGCGAAAGCCGCTTCGTACGAGCGCCTGGTCGTCGGCGATCACCACCCGCACGGTCAAGGCGCGGCCTCCAGCGGGAGGCGCGCGCGGACCCTGTAGCCACCCTCGGGGAGCGGACCGGCCTCGAGCGTGCCGCCGACCAGCAGCGCACGTTCGCGCATGCCCACGAGCCCGTGGCCGCCCGCGGCGCCGTTGGCCCCCGGCGACGCGCTGCCGTCGTCCTGGACCACCACCTCCAGGACGTCGGATCCGTAGCGAACGATTACCTCGGCTCGCGTGGCCTGGGCGTGCCGAAGGACATTCGTCAGCGCCTCCTGGACGATGCGGTACGCGGAGAGATCGACGCCGGCCGAGAGCGCGGACGCCGCCCCCACACGGCTAACGACGACCTCGAGTCCACCGGTGCGCAACGGCTCGGCCAGCTCCTCTACTCGCTCGAGGCCGGGCTGCGGTTGGGCAGGCTCGGTATCGGCGCTGGGTCGCACCACCCCGAGCAGGCGCCGCAGCTCGCGCAGCGAGTCGCGCCCCGCCTGCTCGATCGACCGCAGGGCGGCCCGCGCGTGGTCCGGGCGCTCGTCGAACACGTCGTCGGCCGCGGCGGCCTGGACGACGATCACTGAAACGCTGTGAGCGATCACGTCGTGCAGCTCGCGAGCGATTCGCGCCTGCTCCTCCGCCACCGCCCGCCGCGCCTCCTGATCGATGGCCCGGCGCCGGTTTCGCGCCGCCTCACCCAGGCCCCAGGCCCCGACGACAAGGGCCGCCGTGAAGAGCGAGTCGCCAACCGAGGCGGTAAGGAGGGTCGTGGCCACCACGCCTTCGAGGGCCACGAGGCCGACCAGCGAGACCTTCGGCGGACGAGCGGCGGCCAACGATCCGACGGCGAACAGCCCGGCGAACGGCACGATCACCTCCGGCGCCAGGATCTGAATGCCGAGCCCCCCCGCCACGGTCACGGCCATGACCCACTCGGGATGCCGGCGCCGCCAGTGCAGGGCGGCGCCCTGCATCACGGCCAGGGCGAATCCCAGCCCCCTCAGGGCCTCCGAGGAGCCGTCGTACTCCTCGCCCACGACGAGGACGAGGAACAGACCGACCCCCCACGGAATCGCAAGGTCGGCGAGCCGCTGCAGAGATGACCTGGACGGCGAACGCATCGGCCAAATCGTCGCCGATCGGCGTCGGGGCCGCATCGGCCTGAGGGATGAGAGTCGCCTCCTCCGAAGTGTGCGGCATCGCTCAGAACGCGCCTCTGCCGGGTGCGACGGTACGCCGATGAGCAGGTGGACGGCGACAGCACAGGCGAACACCTCGCCCGAGCAGCTGCTCGAGGTGCTGACCCACCCGGAGCAGATCCGGCGCTGGTCGCCGGTCGACTTCGATGCGGACGAGCTCGACGGACGGCGGCTGGCCGCCGGCACGCGCACGCGGGTGACCGGACGGCTGGGCGGGGTGCCCGTGAGCTTCGAGGTCGAGGTCCACACGGCCGACGCGGATCACCTCGAGCTCTCGGCCGACGGTCCGATCGGCCTCGACGTGCGTTACGACCTCGCCGCCGGCGAGGCCGGTGCAGAGCTCTCCGCCTCGGTGGCCGTGCGCCGCGGCGGCGGGCTCACGGGACGCGTCGTCGCCAACGCCGCGGCCACGCTGCTCTCTGCCGGCGCGCTGGACGGGGCCACCGGACGTATCGCCAGAGCCGCCGAGACGCAGGACTACGCCCTGGCGGGCTGACCGCCCCGGCGGCCCGCGCCGCTGTGGTAGACCCCTCCGGTGAGCAGCCCGCCCGACGTCCGCCCCGGCCAGGTCCAGGACGCCGACGCGATCGGCCGTCTCCTACACGACTTCAACCGCGAGTTCGACGACCCCACACCGGGGCCGCACAGGCTGGCCGAGCGCGTCCGCGAGCTGCTCGCCAATGACGAGATCACCGTGCTGCTGGGTGGACCGGGCCCGGACGGGGTCGCCGTGCTCCGCTTTCGCCCGGAGATCTGGACGCAGGCGCTCGAATGCCACCTGGCGGAGCTCTACGTGGTGCCCGACCGGCGCGGGCGCGGTCTTGGGCGGGCGCTGGTGGAGGCGGCGATAGAGCTCGCTCGCGACAAGGGTGCCGACTACATGGATCTCGGCACCGGGGAGGATGACGTCGCGGCCCGCGCCCTCTACGAGAGCCTCGGGTTCAGCAACCGCGGAGGCAAGACCGACGGTCCGGTGAACTACTTCTACGAGCGGGAGTTGTGACCCAGGCGCTCCTCCATCCGGTCGAAGAAGCCGGACCATCCCCGCTCGGTCCGCTCGTACTGCTGGGCGGCCAGGTGCCCGCGCTGCTCGAAGAGCATCTCGGTCCGGCCGTCCCCGAGGTCGGTGAGGACCAGCTCGGGGCGCTTCCCGCCCGGCTGGTCGGAGATGGTGAAGACCAGCCGCTCGGGCTCGATCACCTCTCGGTACTCGCCCGCCCATCGAATCTCGTGGCGGTTGGGGCCGCTGAACATCGTGGCCCGCAACGCGCCTCCGGGCGTGACGTCCATCGTGACCGTCTCGAGCGGCACCTCGGAATTGGGTCCGCCAAACCAGTCGGCGAAGCGCGCGGGCTCGGTCCACTCCCGCCACACCCGCTCGCGCGGGGCGTCGAACAGGCGGGTCATGGTTATTCCCGGCTCCTCAGCCACCCTCCGGCTCCTCCCCGGCTCGCAGGCGCGAGTCCAGTTCGTCGAAGCTGACCTCCCAGAAGCGACGATATCCCTCGACCCACTCGGCGACCTCCCTAAGGGCCGCGCCGTCGAGCCGCGACGGACGCAGCTGCGCCGCGCGACCCCGGGCGATCAGGCCCGCGCGCTCAAGCACCTTGAGGGCCCCGGGCGGAGATGACGACTTCGTGCGCGGAGCCTGGTCATTCGAGATCGAACGCGGCGACGAAGGCGACCAGTTCAAGGTCGACGAGACCATGGGCGCGGAGGCGCTGCTGCTGGGCCGGCGAACCTATGAGGGCTTCGTCGCCGCCTGGCCGTCCAGGGATGGCGAGTTCGCGGACAAGTTCAACAGCATGCCCAAGTACATCATCAGCTCGACCCTGGAGGAGCCCGAGTGGAACAACTCGACCGTGCTCGGAGGCGACCTGCCCCAAGCGGTGGCGAAGCTGCGCGAGGAGCACGCGGGAGACATCGTCGTGCACGGCAGCGCCCAGCTCGTGCAGGGGCTCATCGAGCACGACCTCGTGGATGAGCTGCGGCTGATGGTCTACCCGGTCGTGCTCGGCACGGGCAAGCGGCTCTTCGGGGACACCAACGACAAGAAGCGCCTGCGGCTCACGGACTCGAAAACCGTCGGCGACGGCGTGACCATCCTCGTCTACCAGGCCGCGACCGATTGATCGCAGCGCCGCGGCGGGTAGCGTGCGCCGCCGTGGCATTCGACGTCGAGGAGATTGATCATCTGGCGGCCGGCCTGCTCGAGACCGGGATGGCGCCGGCCGCCGCGGTCGCGCTCACCACGCCGGAGACGACGCTTCTCGCGCGGACCTACGGTGCGGCGTCGCCCGCCGAGTTGTGGCCGATCGGGTCGATCGGCAAGTCCTTCACGGCCGTGATCGCGCTGCGGCTCGTCGAGGAGGGTCTGCTCGACCTACACGCTCCGGTGACCGACTACGTGCCCTGGCTGTCGGTCCGCAGCCGCTTCGGCCCGATCACGACGCACGATCTGCTCACCCACACCGCGGGCGTCATCGAGAGCTCCGACCTCGCCCCCGCGTCGACCTACGACGTGATCGCCCTCGCCGAGGGGGAGACCGGCTTCGCGCCCGGCACGCACCGGCACTACTCCAACGTCGGCTACCGGGCGGTGGGAGTGATCCTGGAGACGGTGACCGGGTCCTCCTACCAGGAGCTCGTTCAGCGGCACGTGCTCGACCGGCTCGGGCTGAGCTCCACCGCGGCGGTGATGGTGCACGACACACGGCGGCGGCTGCCGGGGGGCAACGTCCCGTTCTACGACGACCGTCCGTGGGACCTCGCTCACGGCTTGGCGCCCGCACCCTGGGTCGAGTCCGCGGAGGCCGACGGCTGCCTGTGCTGCTCGCCCGAGGACCTCGTCACCTACCTGCGGGCGCTGTGGACGGGGAGCGAGCTGCTGTCCCCGGCGAGCCTCGCAGCGATGAAGCAGGCGCGGCCCCCACAGGAGGCCGGAGCGGAAGGCTACGGCTACGGCCTCCAGATCCACGCCGACGGCTTCGGGCACTCGGGCGACATGCTCGGTTACGTCTCCCACATGCGAGCCGATACGGCCACGGGGCTCGGGGTGGTGGCCTTCGCCAACGGGATCGGGGGTGCCTGGTACCTGGGCGAGGGCGCGCTCGCAATCGCCGAGGGCCGCGAACCTCCCGAGCTCGACGCGACTCCCGCCCCAGCGCTCGTCGACGACGGGACCTGCCCGCAGCGATGGCGCCCGTTTCTGGGACGGTTTCGTTCCCACAACCCCTGGCTTCCGACGTTCTCGATCGCTGCAAACGGCGGCAGCCTCATCGCGGGAACCGAGTGGATGAACGGAAGCGAGCGGCTGCCGCTCGCACCGCTCGACGCCGGCGGATTTCGCGTGGGGGAAGCGGACTGGTCGCCCGAGCGGATGCGCTTCGACACGATCATCGACGGCCGCGCGCAACGCGCCGTCTACTCGGGCACCCCCTACTGCCGGGCGTTCACCGATGCCAGGCGCTGAGACCTTCCGCGCGTCGGCCGATGCCTACGACCGGTTCGTCGGCCGCTACAGCGCGCAGCTCGCCTCGGCGCTGATCGACTTCGCTGGGGTCGAGCCCGGTACGCGCGCCCTCGACGTCGGCTGCGGGCCGGGCGCGCTGGCGGCGGAGCTCGCGAACCGGCTGGGACCGGCGAATGTGGCGGCCGCGGACCCGTCGGAGCCGTTTGTGCAGGCGTGCCGGGCGCGGCTGCCGAAGGCAGAGGTGGTGGCGGCGGGCGCCGAGGCGCTGCCCTTCGCCGGCCGGACCTTCGACGCCGCGCTCTCCCAGCTCGTGGTGAACTTCATGCGCGACCCCGAGGCGGGCGTGCGCGAGATGGCGCGCGTGACCCGCGCCGGCGGAGTTGTTGCTTCGTGCGTGTGGGACTACGCGGGCGAGATGACGCTGTTGCGCGCCTTTTGGGACGCGGCCCGCGAGGTCGATCCCGAGCGGGCCGCGCCGGCGGACGAGGGAGTGGTGATGCGCTGGTGCGCCGAGGGTGAGCTGGCGGAGTTGTGGCGCGCCGCGGGACTGCGCGAGGTGCGCTTCGGGTCGCTGGTGGTGAGCGCGGCCTACGCCGACTTCGAGGACCTATGGTCGCCCTTGCCCACGGGCGTCGCGCCGTCAGGCGCCTTCTGCAAGTCCCTCGATGAGGATCGCCGCGCCGCGCTCCACGATGCCTACCGCCGCCGGCTCGGGATCGACGACGGTCCGTTCGAGCTGACCGCGCGCGCCTGGGCAGTCGCCGGACTCGCCGGCCGCTGACCCCGTCACCGCGTTGTGCTCAGCGCGGCCACCAAGAGCCCCGCCGGGTTGCCGGGCTCCCAGCCCGGGGGCTCGTCGATGCGGTCGACCTGCACGAAGCCGTTGCGCTCCCAGAAGGCTCGCGTCGCTTCGTATGGGGCGTAATCGGCTGAGCGATCGAGGGTCTTGGCTTCGACCAGGGCGACGCCCTGGTCGCTCAGCGCACCGAGCACGTGGTCGAGGAGCCGGGTTCCATAGCCGCTGTCGCGGCGCCTGGAGCGCACCGCGATCCACAAGATCTCCGCCGCCTCGGACGCGCGCCGGTCGACGACCACGAACCCGACGATCTCTTCCCCCTCGGCGACGACCCACCCGTCGTGGCGCGCCAAGTCGCCCCGCACTCGGGCGGGCACATCGTCGGTGAAGAAGTCCGGCAGCCCGCGAACGATCTCCAAACACGGTTCGAGATCGTCCGGGTCAGCGCCTCGCACTTCCGTGGGGCCTTTGGCTTTCGCGGAGTCGGCTACTCGGTCACCTCGAAGGTGAACATCATGCCGCTTTCGTGGTGCTCTGCGATGTGGCAGTGCGCCATCCACTGGCCGACGTTGGTGACGTCGAGCAGGATGTCGATCGTCTCCCCGGTCCGCACGAGCACGGTGTCCTTCCAGACCAGATTGCGCTCGGGCGCCCCGTCGCGGCTGAGGACGAGGAAGCGTCCGGCTCCGTGAACGTGGAACGGGTGGTGCATCGGATGGTCGCCGGCCATCTCGTTGAGCAGCCGGATCTTGATTCGCTCGCCGACGCGGAAGCGCCAGTCGATCTCCGCGTTCTCGGCGCCCGTGTCGCGGTCGATCAGCTTCCAGCGCATGTTGGCCGGGGTCGTCATCCGGTTGACCTCGACCATGTCGTCTTCCCACTCGATCCCATCGGCCGTGGCGTGACTGTGCTCGTGGGCCTCATGCCCGTGGTCGCCGCCGGCCTCGGCGACGACGTTCGCCGGCAGAAGCTTCATCGCACACTCGGGACAGTGGCCTGGCTGCTCACTGACGACCTCGGGGTGCATCGGGCACGTGTAGACGACCGGCCCGTCTCCTTCCGGCGCTCTCATGTCCATCTCGGCGATGAAGGCCAGCGTCTTGTCCGGCTCCGCCTCGAGATAGGCGGCCAACTCTTCCCGCTCGGCGACCATGTCGGCGTTGGTGCGCAGGGCTGCGAACTGCTCATCCAGCGCCGGCTCGGCCCGTCGCTCGCTCACCTGGACGGTGGCGAGCGGATAGGTCCGCCCGGGAGTACGGTGCTCCAGCACGAGCTCGCCGGCCCTGTCGAAGAGCACGTCGATCACCACGCGCTCGGACGGAGCGAGGATGACGTCGTCCACGAACTCCTCGCGCTCGACGTGGCCGCTGTCGCCGCCGACGAGCTTCATCCGGGCGCCCGGCAGCGCCACCTTGAACACCCGGGTGTTCGCCGTGTTGGTCAGGTAGAGGCGAACGACCTCACCGAGGGCGGCGCCCAGGGAGAGATCGGTCTCGCCGTTCACGAGCAGGACGTCTCCGAAGCGGCCCATGGCAACGTGCGTCGTCTCGGCGCGCCTGAAGGGCGCCACCTTGCTGTCCTCGAGCAGGATGTCGTCGAGGGTGAGCGGGACCTCGCGATGGGCCGGGGGCCAGTAGCCGGGATCGGCCGGCCGGACGATGACGTTGCCGTAGAGCCCCATCTCCTGGCCGTAGTCCTCGCGGATGTGCGGGTGGTACCAGTACGCGCCGGGATCCGGGAAGGTGACGCGCGCCGAGAAGCGCTCCCCCACTGCCATCGGCGTCTGGGTCTCGTGGGTGCCGTCATACCGGTTCTCGAGCCGGAGCCCGTGCCAGTGGACGGTGGCGTCGACATCACCCTGGTTCTCGATGTCGACGATCACCTCGGACCCCTCGGCCACCTTGAGGGTCGGCCCGGGGATGGACCCGTTGTAGGCCAGCATCCGCACGGTGGCGTCGCCGAGTCGCTTGGCCACCGGGGCGATTCGCAGCGCGAGGCGGTCGCCATCGGACAGCTCGACCGGCTCGGGCTCGCGGGCCTCCGGGAGGCCGGCGACCTCTGTCGGGAAATGGTCTGGGGTCGTGCTCATGTCGTTCTCCTGAGTCTTCAGCGTGTGGGTGGGGTCGTGGGCGCCGATCTGGTGCGCGATGTGCTCGGCGTCGTCCTTGACCCAACCGAGCAGAGCCGAGCCCCTGGTGTGTTGCCAGGACAGGCCGAGGAAGTAGAGCCCGGGCGACTCCGTGACGCCGCGCCGGTGCACGAGGCGGCCGTCATCGTCGAAGACCGGGACGTCGACCAGTGAGTGATCGACCGTGAAGCCGGTCGACCAGATGACCGTGGCGACGTCGAGGCTCGTGCCGTCGCCAAAGATGACACTCGACCCGGCGGCATCGACAGCCCGGGGGTGCAGCTCGACCCCGTGCCGGCGACGCAACCCGCGCGGGCTGGAGCCGATGAGCGTGTCGCGGCTCTCCATCCGGCGTCCGATCCGCGAGGCCGTCGTCTTGCGGATGAGGCCAGTGGCGTCGAGATACCGAAACAGGTCGCGGCCCAGGATGCGCTGCGGCAGCGGTGTCTGGCGCGATCCGATCGACAGGTGCACCTCGCGGGAGGCCGAGAGCTCCTCGGCGATCTGGAAGCCGGTGTTGCCACCCCCCACCACCAGGACCGGTCCCGCGGGGAGCACCCGGGGCGATCGGTAGTCCGCGCTGTGGAGCTGAGCCACCTCGGGGGCGAGTCGCTCGGCGATCGCCGGAACGAAGGGCACACCGAACGGGCCGGTCGCGACGACGACCTGCTCCGATTCGTAGGTGCGGTCGCCGAGCTCTACGAGATATGTCGCGTCGGTCTTACGGATCGAGCGAACCCGGCTGTCCAGCTCGACGGGCAGATCGAAGTGGCGGACATAGTCGGTGAGATAGGCCACCACCTCGTCCCGGCCCGGGTAGCGGTCCGGGTCGCCGGGGAAGCCGAGCCCGGGCAACGCGTCGTAGCGTGCGGGCGTGAACAGCTTGAGAGACTCCCAGCGCCCACGCCAGGCCGCGGCCGGCTCAGATGCCGCCTCGAGGATGGTGAAGGCCCGGCCCTGCTGGGCGAGGAAGTAGCCGATCGCCAGGCCGGCCTGGCCGCCTCCGACCACCACAACCTCGCGGCGCTCGGTGTGGCCGCTGCCGGGCGTGGGCTGGGCGCTTGCGTGATGTGACATGTGCTTAGTTTCCCTCGTCGCGGGTTGCAACGCGGGACGACCGCGCGGCGGGGGCAGTCTGGTGTAGGGGCGAGATACTGCGAGGAGATGGACGGGCTAACCGACCGCCTATACGGCCGTTCGAGCGTCGGGGTCGGCGTGACGCCGTTCCAGGTCGACGCCGACGCGACGATCCGGCTCGCGGTGGGTGCCGAGAAGCTCGGGTACGGCCGTTTCGGCACCGCCGAGGGGTGGACCAACGACGCGGTCGTGCTGCTGGCGCAGATCGCCGGGGTCACCTCGCGAATCGGGCTCGCCACCGGTGTGCTACCGGTCTGGAGTCGGACGCCGGCGGCAATCGCCATGGCCGCGGCGAGCCTTCAACTGGCCTCCGGCGGCCGCTTCGCCCTCGGCCTCGGGGCGAGCAGCCCGCCTCTCGTCGAGGGCCTGCACGGAATCGTCTGGCGTCAACCGGTCGATCGGTTGCGCACCACGGTCGTCGCCGTCCGGGCGCTGCTCGAGGGCGCACGCCTGCCGATCGACCGAGAGGCCGTCCGGCCGCTTCGGCTCGGGGCCCCGCCCGAGCAGCCCGTGCCGATCCTGCTCGCAGCGCTCGCCCCACCCTCGGTGCGCCTGGCGGGCGAGCTCGCCGACCACTGGATGCCGTTCCTTTGGGCGCGGTCGCGCCTGCCCGACGGCCGGGTCCTGCTGGCCGAGGGCGAGGCGCGTGGCAAGGACCCGACCGCGACCGGGGTCACCGCCAGCGTGCCCCTCGCGATCGCCCACGACGACGAGACGGCCAGACAGATCGCCGCCGGCTGGCTGCTCGCCTACCTGACGCGAATGGGTCCGCTGTATCCGCGCATGCTGCGCGACCACTTCGGGTTCGCGGACGAAGTCGATGCGCTGCTCGACGCCAACGCGAGCGGAGGGGCCCCGCGGCTGCCCGCCGCGGCCGAGCGGCTGGCTCGGGACGTGACCGTGATGGGCACCTACGAAGAGGCGCCGCAGGCCGTCCAGCTGTGGCTCGAGGCCGGGGCCGACGCGATCGACCTCGTGCTGCCGCTCGGCCTGCCCGAAGAGCAGCTGCACGAAATGCTGGAGGCCGCGGCGCCCGCAGCCGCGCTGACTAGGTAGACCCGAGCGGGACCCCAAGCCGAGCGGGCTCTGTGCCCCTCGCTTGGCTTCGCACGTAGAGCAACACCGCGGCGATGAAGAGGACCAGGCCGGTGGGCCCGTAGGGGGGCGGGTGGGCGGTGATCAGAAGACCGGATACTCCGAGGAGCGCCGCGACGGAGACCGGCGCGCCGGCATGGCGGCGCAGGGCGACGCCCGCCGCGATCGTCGCGACAATCAGCGCCAGGCTTCCGATGTTGCCGAATACACCGAAATTGCGAATGAGAATGTTCTCGGCGAAGTCGGGGACGAGATCCGCGCCCGTCGCCCGTTCCGCCTGCGGGAGTTTGTTGACCTCGTGCACGAGAATGCCGACACCGATGCCCTGCAGCGCCTCCCAGGTGCTGTAGAAGATCACGAACGGCACGAGCGCGATCCTGCTAATTCGCGCCGCGGTGCCCTCGACGCCGCGCAGGAGCAGATAGAGCACGGCGGCCATGGCCGGGATGAAGAGCATCATCCCGAGGTGGACCACCATCCAGGCGGTCACCTTGTCCTGTAGCTCCGCGTAGGAGACCTCTGTGCCCTCCCCACCGGGATGGAAGAGGAGCAGCACCGCCCACAGGAGCGGCACGCCGATCAGAAAGGCGAGCTCGGGCGGACTGAACGTACGACCTTGGCCGGTGTCGGACGTGTTCATCGTTGATCCTTTCGTCGGGCTTCGGGGGAATCGGTCATGGGATGTCGACTGGACTGACGCTGGCCGCGGTGGTCCGGTCGGCGATGTAGGAGGGGAGCAGAGCGAGCGCTTCCGCTTGAGAGGCGGCCTCGACCGTCCACCAGATCGCGTGACCGCCGGTGCGGCACGAGGCCAGTGTTTGGCGGTGGCGGAGGGGGCTGCGGTGTCCGTGGAAGGATGCGAAGACGACCCCGCATTCGTGCGCCTCGTGACGGTGGTGGAGCACGAAGCACGGCATGGAGCGAGCCTGACGACCCGTGGCCGGCCCGACATCCAGGGAACACCCTGATCTTTCGATCGCGGCTCCTGATTTATGCTCGCCGCGACCGATGTGATCTCGATTGGCGAGCACCTGGTGGGGCGCGCCGAGACGTGCGCCGTGTTCGACGACGTGGTCGCCGGGCTCGATCACGGACGCTCAGCCGCGCTCGCCGTGGCGGGTGAGCCCGGGATCGGCAAGACCCGATTGCTCGCGGAGCTTGCGGCGCGGGCCGACGAACGTGGGCACCTCGTGCTCAGCGGCTCCGCGACGGAGCTGGAGCGAGACCTGCCGTTCTGGGTGTTCGTCGATGCCCTCGACGAGTACCTGCAGGGGCTCGCGCCGCGCCGTCTCGGAGTACTGGACGACGAGGTTCAGACCGAGCTGGGGCACGTCTTTCCGGCCCTGTCGCGACTCGAGTCCGCCGGCGGGGCCGCCTTCCAGCACGAGCGCTACCGCAGCCACCGCGCGGTGCGCGAGTTGCTCGCGCGACTGACGGCGACCTCGCCGCTGGTGCTCGTGCTCGACGACCTCCACTGGGCCGACCCCGGGTCGGTGGAGCTGCTCGGCGCGCTGCTGCGCCGGCCGCCCGCGGCGGCAGTGCTCCTCGCGGTCGCTGTCCGTCCTCGTCAAGCGCCTGAGCGCCTCGCCGCTGCGCTCGAGCACGCGGGCCGCTCGGGGACCCTCCTTCGGATCGATGTGCCGTCACTGACGCGTGGCGAGGTGCGAGAGCTGCTCGGCGGAGGCGTCGACGACACCGTGGAAACGGTTCTCTACGAGGAGAGCGGTGGCAACCCGTTCTACCTCGAGCAGCTCGCCCGATCGCTCGCGCTGGAGCGCGCGACCCGCGTTCCCGAGCTCTCGCTCGCGGATCTCGACGTGCCGCCCGCGGTCGCCGCCGCGCTTACCGAGGAGCTCGCTCTGCTGTCAGACCGCGCGCGCCTGGTGCTGCAGGCGGCGGCGGTGGCCGGCGATCCTTTCGAGCCCGAGCTGGCGGCGGCCGCGGCCGCCAGTGCCGAGGCGGCGGTGCTCGAGGCCCTCGACGAGCTGCTCTCGCTCGGGCTCGTTCGCGGGACGGAGGTGCCCAGGCGGTTTCGCTTCCGGCATCCGATCCTCCGCCGGGCGGTCTACGAGTCGGCGCCCGAGGGGTGGCGATTGGGTGCGCACGAGCGGAGCGCCGAGACGCTCACCGCCCGCGGTGCACCGGCCGTGGAGCGCGCGCATCATGTCGAGCGCTCCGCCCGCCGGGGCGACACGGCTGCCGTCGCCACCCTGCGCGAGGCTGGGGAGGCCGTGGCGCTCCGCGTCCCCGCGAGCGCCGCGGTGTGGTTTGGAGGCGCGTTGCGGCTCCTACCCGAGACGGCCCCGGCCGAGGCGCGCGTGGAGCTGCTCCTCGCCCGCGCGAGGGCACTCGCGGCGACGGGGCAGTTCGCCGACGGCCACGCCGCCCTGCTCGAGAGCATCGAGCTGGTGCCGGCCGACTCGGTCGGGTTACAGGTGCGTCTGACGACGGCATGCGCCGGTATCGAGCACCTGCTCGGTCGCCACGACGAGGCACACGCCCGCGTTCTCGGCGCCATGGAGGGTCTGTCCGATCCCGAGTCGTCTGAGGCGGCGACGCTGATGATCGAGCTCGCCATGGACGGCTTCTTTCGCATGGACTACGAGCGCATGCGCGGGTGGGCAGAGCGAGCGCTGAGCGCCGCGCGCCCGCTCGGCGACCGGCCGCTGACCGTCGCCGCGGTCGCGGTCCTCGCTTTCGGAAGTGCAGCGAGCGGCGCCACCCAGGCCGCGAAGGGACACGCCGACGAGGCGGCCGGCCTGGTCGCCGGCCTGGACGACGCCGAGCTCGCGCTGCGCCTGGATGCCGCGGCCAACCTGGCCGGCGCGGAGCTCTACCTCGACCGTTACGACCAGGCGGGGGCCCACGCCGAGAGAGCCTTGGCCGTGGCCCGGGCGACCGGGCAGAGCGAGTACATCCCCCTTCCCTATTCGATCCTCGGCCAGGTCGAGCTGCTCCGCGGCCGGCTGGCGGAAGCCGGCGAACTGCTCGACAACGCCGTCGAGGGCGCACGACTGTCGGGCAACGTGCAGGCCCTCGCAGGCAATCTCGTCAACCGGTCGCTCACGGCGCTTGCGGCCGGGGACCTCGAGATCGCGCTCGCCACGTCAGAGGAGAACGTCGAGCTGACCCGCGGCCTCGACCAGAGCCTGGTCTGCGCGGCCGGCGTGGCGCGCGCCGCCACGCTGCTCGATGACGGCGATCCAGAGCGCGCCGTCGATCTCCTCGTCCACTCCTCGGGCGGCGCGCAGCTGTCGCTGATCCCCGGCGTCTGGAGGCCGAAGTTCCTCGAGCTGCTGACCCGCTGCCGGCTCGCGCTCGGTCGCCGAAGCGAGGCCGCCGACGCCGCCGCCGCCGCGCAAGCCGCCGCCGAGTCCCTACAGCTCCGCATGGCGAGCTCGATGGCCGATCGCGCGACCGCGGCGGTCGCGCTCGACGCGGGCGACCCCGACATCGCCGCCGAGCGAGCCCTCGCCTCGGCGGCCGCCGCGGAGGAGGTCGCCGCCCCGATCGAGGCCGCGCTGTCCCGGACGCTCGCCGGACGCGCCCTGGCGCAGGCCGGCCGGCCCGATCGTGCCACCGCGGAGCTGCGTCGCGCCGCCGCGGCGCTACACGACTGCGGCGCCGTCAGATATCGCGCGGCGGCCGAGCGGGAGCTGCGGGGCCTCGGTCATCGCGTCCACCGGCGCACGCGGCCCGGCCGCCGCGACCGGGCCGGCGTCGCCTCCCTGACGGAGCGTGAGCTTCAGGTCGCGCGGCTCGTCGTCGACCGCAGGACCAACCCGGAGATCGCGGATGTGCTGTTCCTCAGCCCGAAGACGGTGGAGACCCACATGCGAAACATCTTCCGCAAGCTCGAGGTCTCCTCGCGGGCAGACGTCGCCCGCGCCGTGGAGCGCGCCGAGTCGGCGGGAAGCAGAACATGAGCCGTCGCGGGCGCGAGCTCAGGCCGGGGCGCCGCCTGCCTCGCCCTCTTCGGCCCTCAGCGCCGCCATGCGCTCACGCCGCGCCGACGTGAGCTCTCGGAAGACCACCTTCAGCGACGCGGCCACCGGGACGGCCAGGATCGCCCCGATCACGCCCAGCAGGGCACCGCCGGCCAGCACGACGGCGATCGTGGCGAAGCCCGACAGCGATACCGCTCTGCGGTAGACCAGCGGCTGGATCAGGTAGTTCTCGATCTGCTGGTAGACCAGGATCACCACCAGCATGACCGCTGCGGCGGCGACGCCCGAGCCGGCGAGCGTGATCGCCACGACTATCACCGCGGCGATCAGCGACCCCACCTGGGGAATCAGGTCGAACAGACCGACGATCACCGCCAGCACGATCGGGAAGGGCGCACCGATGATCACGGCGGTGATGCCTACGACCGACCCCGCGATCACGGAGATCGCCAGGTTGCCGAGCAGCGAGTACGAGATCGTCTCGATGACCTCGTCGAGCACGTGATCGACGCGCTTCGCTTCCTGCGGCGGCAGCAACGCGAGGCTCGCCCTACGCAGGTCGGGCAGTCCGATCAGCAGGAACAGGGTCAGGAACGCCATCGTCACGATGCTCAGCACCGATCCGACGAGAGAACCCGTGATTCCGAGCAGGGCCGTGGCCGCCTCCGGAAGCTTCTTGGCGACGTTCCCGCGCCAGCTCCTTCGCCTTGTTCGCCACGTCGGTGTTCTCGTCGAGCTGGTTGAAAACCGGCTCGTCTTCGAGGTCCTGGATGTAACCGGGCAAGTCGTCGGTGAGGTTGCTGATCTCTTCCCAGATCGGGGTCGCCGCCCAGATCACGATCACCGAGACGACCGCGAACAGGCCAAAGAACACGAGTAGTGCCGCCTCGGCCTCGGCCCATCCCGCGGCGCGTCAGCCGGGTGACCAGCGGATGGAGCCCCAACGCAAACACAAACGCCAGGCCGATCGTGAGGATCACCTCGCTGGCGACGATCACCAGGTAGACCGCGAGCGCGACCAGCGCCGCCTTGAGCACGGTCGCGCCCGACACGACGATCTCGACACGCGAGGCGCGTCGAGCCGGGTCATCCGCCTGGACCCTCACCGGCGAGGATTCTCGCGGCCCGCCCGGACGCCGCGCCCGCGAGCATCATCCCCTTTGGGTGAGGAACGGCGGATCGCCGGCGGGGAGACTGGCGGTAAGGAAGGCTGCGAACCCCCAGGAGGCCCCGTGTCCGACAACGCACAGCCGAAGCGCGAGATCCTGCCGATCCCCGACGAGACGCCCGTCGGGCTGACGACGTACGACGCCAAGGATCCGGACACCGCGTACCCGCCGATCAACCCGCTCCGTCCCCCGGAGGGTGCGCCGAACGTGCTGATCGTGCTGCTCGACGACGTTGGCTTCGGATCATCGAGCACCTTCGGCGGTCCGTGCAACACACCGGCCTTCGAGCGGCTCGCCGGCGACGGCCTCCGCTACACGCGCTTTCACACGGCCGCGCTCTGCGCTCCCACGAGAGCGGCGCTCCTGACCGGCCGCAATCACCATTCGGTGGGCATGGGGAGCATCACGGAGACGGCGACGTCGGCGCCGGGCCAGAGCTCTCTCCGTCCGAATACCAAGGCGCCGCTCGCCGAGACGCTCAAGCTCAACGGCTACTCGACCTCGCAGTTCGGCAAGTGCCACGAGGTGCCGGTTTGGCAGACCAGCCCGATGGGTCCGTTCGACATGTGGCCGACCGGTTCCGGCTTCGAGCACTTCTACGGCTTCATCGGGGGCGAGGACAACCAGTGGAACCCGGCGCTCTACGAGGGCACGACGCCGGTCGAGCCCGCCAAGACGCCGGAGGAGGGCTACCACCTGACCGAGGACCTCGCCGACCGGGCGATCGCCTGGGTCCGACAGCAGAAGGCGTTGATGCCGGACAAACCGTTCTTCATGTACTTCGCGCCCGGCGCCACCCATGCGCCGCACCACGTGCCGGCGGACTGGATCGAGACAGTGCGAGGGCAAGTTCGACGAGGGGTGGGACAAGCTGCGCGAGGCCACGTTCGCGCGACAGAAGGAGCTCGGGGTCATCCCGGCGGACGCCGAGCTGACCGAGCGCCACGACGAGATCCCGGCCTGGGAGGACATGCCCGACGAGATGAAGCCGGTGCTGGCCCGGCAGATGGAGGTGTACGCGGCCTTCCTCGAGCACACCGACCATCACGTCGGGCGAGTCCTCGACGCACTGGAGCAGCTCGGCGCGCTCGACGACACGCTGGTCTACGTGATGATCGGCGACAACGGCGCCTCGGCCGAAGGCACGATGAACGGCGCCTTCAACGAGATGGCCAACTTCAACGCCATGGCCGAGCTGGAGACACCGGAGTTCATGGCGTCGGTGCTCGACAAGTTCGGCACGCCCGAGTCGTACAACCACTACTCGGTCGGCTGGGCGCACGCGTTGGACACGCCCTACCAATGGACGAAGCAGGTCGCATCCCACTGGGGCGGGACGAGGAACGGCACGATCGTGCACTGGCCTCGTGGCATCACGGCGAGAGGCGAGCTTCGCAATCAGTTCTGCCACGTGATCGACGTCTCGCCGACGGTCCTCGAGGTCGCCGGTCTGCCGCAGCCCACGATGGTGAACGGAGTCATGCAGGCGCCGATCGAGGGCACCTCGATGGCCTACAGCTTCGATGCCCCGGACGAGCCGGAGCGCCACGACCTGCAGTACTTCGAGATGTTCGGCAACCGCGGGATCTACTACAAGGGATGGAGCGCCGTGACCAAGCACCGCACGCCGTGGGTGCTCGGCAGCGCGGAGGTTCCGGCGTTCGACGACGACGTCTGGGAGCTGTATGACGGCTCGAAGGACTGGACCCAGTCCAAGGACCTCTCGAAGGAGTTGCCGGAGAAGCTCCACGAGCTCCAGCGGCTCTGGTTGCTCGAGGCGACCAAGTACAACGTGCTTCCCCTCGACGACCGGACGGCCGAACGGCTCAATCCGGACATCGCCGGCAGGCCGCAGCTCCTACATGGCAACTCGCAGGTGCTCTTCGGGGGGATGGGCCGGCTGTCGGAGTCGAGCGTCCTGAGCATCAAGAACAAGTCGTTCTCGGTCACGGCCGAGGTCGTCGTCCCGAACGGAGCTGTGGATGGCTCGATCATCGCCCAGGGGGGACGCTTCGGCGGCTGGGGCCTCTACGCCAAGGACGGGAAGGCGACGTTCGTGTACAACGTGCTCGGGCTCCAGCAGTTCGCGACCGAGGCGGAGAAGGCCATCCCGGAGGGCACCCACCAGGTCCGAATGGAGTTCGCCTACGACGGCGGCGGGCTGGCCAAAGGCGGTGCCGTGAGGCTCTACTACGACGGGGTAGCGGTGGGCGAGGGACGCGTCGAGGCGACACAGCCGTTCATCTTCTCGGCGGACGAGACGACCGACGTGGGCTATGAGGCCGGGACGCCCGTGTCGGCCGACACGCCACAGGGCAGATTCACCGGAACGATCAACTGGGTTCAGATTGACCTGGGGAGCGACACGCACGACCACCTGGTCGACCCCGCGCACGCGATGAGCGTCGCGATGTCGCTGCAGTAGGCCGGGCCCGCTAGCTCGATCCCGCCTCGGCCTTCCGGCGTCGGCCGCGCCCCCCACGCCGGCCGCGTCGCCGGCGCCGGCCCTCGCCCTCGGCGGCCGCACCGTCGTCCGTGGAGTCCGGCCCCGACCCGACGCCGGGCGGCGGGTTCACCAGCGACGCCTGCGCGGCGCTGCGGCCGACCTTCTCGATCCGCACCAGCGTGCGCTCCCCGACCAGCGGGGCCGCCCCGAACACAGAGACGACGTAGCCGTCGAGCTTCGCGACCGCGTCGTCGTCGTTGTACATGTGCGGCTCCTCGATCTGTACGAGCACCTCCTCGCCCTCACGGAACGGCAGGGCTCTGTCCTCGACCTCCGCGCGGGTGCCCTCGAGCACCACCTCGAAGGCGTCGATCGGGAGCGCCTCGGTTCCCTCGAAGTGGAAGTGGCGGCCCGTTTCCGCCTCGATCTCGACGATCGGGCCGGGCACGCCCTGGCCCCCAACCAGGATGGAGGCCACCCGGGGGTTCACCCGGATCAGGAAGGCAGGCGACCCCGGGCGCTCGGCGGCGAGGTCGCGCAGCCAGCGGTCGACCTCGATCGCCACGGTCTCCTCGGAGAGCACCACGCCCTCGCCCTCGCAGGTCGGGCAGGACTTGGTGAGGATCTCGCGCACGCCATCCGTGACGTTCTGGCGAGTCATCTCGACCAGACCCAGGGGTGAGATCTCCACCACGTAGGTCTTCGTCCGGTCCTCGTCGAGCGCCTTGCGCAGGGTCTTTAGCACCGCGTCACGGTTGCGGGCCCGGGACATGTCGATGAAGTCGATGACGATGATGCCCCCGATGTCACGCAACCGCAACTGGCGCACCACCTCGTTGGCCGCCTCGAGATTGGTCTTGGTGATCGTGTCCTCGAGCTTGGCGCCCTTGCCTCGGCCGGTGAAGGAGCCGGAGTTCACGTCGATCACGGTCATCGCCTCGGCGTAGTCGATCATCAGATAGCCGCCACTCGACAGATCGACGCGGCGGCGCAGGACCGACTGGATCGCCTCCTCGATGTTGTAGCGCTCGAACAGCGGCTCCTCGTCCTTGTAGAGCTCGAGGCGTTCGAGCAGCTCTGGCGCGGTGCGATTGAAGAACGACTGGAGGCGATGGTGCTGCTTCTCGTCGTCGACGATCGCCTTCTCGAACTCACCCGAGAAGATGTCCCGCGCGACGCGGACCGACAGGTCGGCCTCCTGGAAGACCATGGCCGGTGCGGGCACCTCCTTGGAGCGCTGCTGGAGCACGTCGTGCAGCTTGTGGAGGTACTTGATCTCGCGCTCGAACTCCTCGCGTGTGGCCCCCTGAGCGGCGGTCCTCACGATCACGCCGCCGTCGCCGAGGTCGGCCTTGGCGGCCGCCCGCCGCACCCGGTCGCGCTCCTTGTCCTCCAGCCGGCGCGACACGCCGACCCCGTCGCCCTGAGGCACGTACACGAGGTAGCGCCCCGCGATGGAGAGCTGCATCGACAGGCGCGGCCCCTTCGTCTTCAGCGGATCCTTGATCGCCTGCACCAGGATCTCCTGGCCCGGCTTGAGCAGCTCGGTGATCCGCTTGCCCTTCGCGCGGGCGCCGCGCCCGCGACGCGCCACCTCCACGCCGGGAAACACGACGTCGTCGGCGTGCAGGAAGCCGTTCTTCTCCAGCCCGATGTCGACGAAGGCCGCCTCGAGCCCGGGCAGGACGTTGTCGACCTTCCCCTTGTAGACGTTTCCGACGATCGAGCGGGATCCGCGGCGCTCGATATAGAGCTCCGCGACGCGCCAGTCGTCTCTTGCTTGTTTTCCGCGCCCCCGGTTGGCGGAGCGGTTTCGCCCGCCGCCGTCAGAGCCGGAGGCGGTGCCCTCGGCTTCCAGGATCGCGACTCTGGTTTCGCCACGGTCGACCGTGACGAGCAACTGCTTTCTCAACAGAAAGTCCTCTCATGAATGAGTTCATAGGCTCTTGGCCGCAGCCGTTTCGCGCGCCTGCGCGTGTATCGACTGAAGAAGGCCGATCGCCATCAGTGTCGTCAGCACCGACGAGCCGCCGTAGGAAAGCAGCGGCAACGGGATGCCGGTGATGGGCATGATCCCGATGGTCATGCCCACATTGACGAAGACCTGGAACATCAGCATCGCGGTGATGCCGGCGGCGACGAGTGCGCCGTAGAAGTTCTTGGACATCGTCAGGATTCTGAGTGCTCTCCATATCAGGAGCGCAAACAGGGACAGCACCAGGGCCGCCCCCACGAAGCCGAACTCCTCGCCCACCACGGAGAAGATGAAGTCCGTGTGGTGTTCGGGTAGGAAGTTCAATTCGGTCTGTGTTGATTGGTCGCCGCGGCCGGTCTTGCCCCCCGCGCCGATCGCCGTGAGCGACTGGTTTATCTGGTAACCCTCGTCGGCAGGATCGTCCGAAGGGTTTAGGAACGCTGTCAGGCGATCCTGCTGGTAAGGCTTGAGCACCTCGACCCCCAGCGCGGGTGCCACCAGCAGCACCAGCACCAGCGCGGTGGCGGCGAGCGCCGCTGCCGCGGCGAAATGGGTCCACTTGGCACCTGCCACGAACAGCACGGCGATCACGATGGCGAGGTACACCAAGCCCGATCCCAGGTCCGGCTGCGCCACTACGAGGATAGCGGGAACCAGCGCCAGCAGAAGAATGCGGCTGGTGGACTCTCGATCGCCCAGGCGCCGCAGCCGGTCGACGGTGAACGCCGCCAGCGCGACGACGAGCAGGAGCTTGCCGAGCTCCGAAGCCTGGAAGTTGAAGAAACCGAACTCGATCGCCCGGCGCGAGCCGCGGGCCGAGAAGCCCAGGGCGTACACGAGCAGGATCGACGCGATCAGAAAGGTGTATACGCCCCACTTCCACTCTCTCAGCCGCGAGTAGTCGAAGCGCGAGAGCAGGAACATCAGCACCAGCCCGACCCCCGCGTAGGCCAGCTGGCGGTACATGAAGTAGTTGGGGTCGCCGCTGACGTCGTTGATCGTCGCTCGGTGCACGGAGTAGACGCCGGCGGCGATCAGCCCGAGGGTGGCGAGCAGCAACAGCGGGTCCACCCGCACGATGCGCGGCGCCATCTCGCGAAAGTCCTTTACGGCTGTAGACATCAGTCCGGGGCGCCCCCGCCCTCCACGAGCTGGGTCTCGTCGAGGTTGAAGAGCTCCGAGAGGATAAGGCGCGTCATCGGCGCGGCCGTGTCGGCCCCGAAGCCGCCCGCCTCGTCGGTCACGACCACGGCGTACTTGGGGTTGGGATATGGGGCGAGCGCCGCGTACCACGACTGGTCGGCGCGCCCGGCGCCCTTCTCGGCCGTTCCGGTCTTTCCGGCGATCGGAATCGGGAAGCCCTCGAACACCGACGTCGAGGTACCGCCGGGTCCGTTGGCCGCTCCGTTCAGGCCCTCCATGATCGCCGCGGCGTTGGCGGGATCGATCTTGAGCCGGCGTGCGGTCGATCCCTGCAGATTCTGCTCGGCCTGGCCGAGCGAGTTCTCGATGCGCTGGCCCAGGCGCGGGCGCAGCACCCTGCCGCCGTTGGCGACGGTTGCATAGGCCACGGCGAGCTGCAGCGGATTGGCCTGCAGGTCGCCCTGCCCCACGGACAGGTTGATGTTGTCGCCCACCGACCAGGGACGGTCGATGAAGCCGCACTTGCCCTCGTAGATCTCGGCGTCGGTCAGCTTCCGGCGCGCGACGCAGCGATTGAACTTCGCGTGCTCGCGATCGCGCCAGGCCTCCGTGGGGACGAAGCCCGGTCCCTCCTCGGGCAGATCGATCCCCGTCTGGCGCCCGATCCCGAGCCGCCGCGCCCAGCGCTGGAGCGCCTGGCCGTCCCCGGTGTTGTTCATGTCCTGCCCTAGCAGGTAGAAGAACACGTCGCTCGAGACGGTCAGCGCCTGGCGCAGCGCGAGCGCGCCGTTGACCGCGTCGCCGGCGTTCTTGAACGTCACCCCGCCGACTTCGATCGAGCCGTTGTCGATCTGCACGGTGTCGGGCGTGATGAAGCCCTCCTCGAGGGCGGCGGTGGCCGTGATCAGCTTGAAGGTCGAGCCCGTGGGATAGCCCGCGGATACGGCGCGGTTGGTGAGCGGGGCGCCGTTCTCGTCGGCCGTCAGGCGCCGATAGTCGGACTCGCGAACGACTCGCGAGAACAGGTTCGGATCGAATGAGGGCTGCGATCCGAGCGCGAGCACCTCGCCATTGCGCACGTCGAGGACCGCAAAGGCACCCTTGCCCGTGCCGCTCGCAAGCGCGGTCTGCCCCACCCTCTGCACATCCAGGTCGAGTGAGAGGCGCAGTTGCTTGCCCTGCTGGGGCTCGATGTCGCTGAGCTGCTTCTTGAGGTTGCCGAGCGCATCGATCTGCACCTGGGTCGCGCCGTTCTGCCCGCGCAGGAAGCGGTCGTACTCCGCCTCGATGCCCGCCTTGCCCACGCGGTCACCCAGCTCGACGCCGGTGTACTGGGGATCACCCAACTGCTCCTGGGTGACCTCGCCGACGTAGCCGAACAGGTGGGCGCCGATCTCGCCGTGCGGATACTCGCGCAGGAAGACCGGCTCCACGTCGACACCGCGGAAGTTCTCCTTGCGCTCCGCGATGTACATGACGATCGGCCGCTCGACGTCCTGCTTGACGGTGGCCTTGGAATACGGCAGCTCCTTGAACTGCTCTTCGACTCGCCTCTCGATCCGACGCGGGCGCATGTCGAGCACCCGGGCGAGGCGGCGGTAGAGCTCGGCACGCTCGTCCCGGTCCTCGGGAAACGCGTCGGGCGTGATCTTCACCGCGAGGCCCACGCGGTTTCGCACGAGCACGCGCCCCTCGCGATCGACGATCTCGCCGCGTGGGCCCTGGACGGTGATCTTGCGCAGTTGGTTGTTCTGGGCCTCGGCGACGTACTTGTCCCCTGAGAGCACCTGCAGGTACCAGAGGCGGAAGAAGATCACCGCGAAGGCGACCAGCGCCACTCCACCGAGTATCGCCACCCGGAACGCGAGCTGAGGCGTGAGCGTGGGGCGGCGATCGTTGTCGAGGTACATGTGGACCTCAGACCTCGAGCCCGCGCAGTCCGAGCGGACCGGCCTCGCGCGGCGGGCGCCGGCGCTTGCGAAGCTCGCGCAGATCGACCGCGAGCGAGGGTCCCAGCAGCTTGCGCACGCCGGTGAACACGGGGATGGCGAGGAGCGCGTTCAGGAGGACGGTGACGATCATCTCGCGAATCACCAGCGGGCTCACACGGGCTCCGATGTCGAGCATGAGCGAGACGGCGGCAAAGGCCAGGACCCAGCCCGCGGTGGCGCATGCGCCGACCGGCACCGGCAGCAGCCCGTGGCTGGGATCGCGAACCTCGCGAAAGCGCCCGACCGCGTAGCCGACCGCGGTCAGCACGAGCGACGAGGCGCCCATGGTCGCGCCGGTGAGCAGGTCGAGCAACAGGCCGGCGGCAAAGCCCGCGGCTGAGCCGGGGATCGCGCCCGCGTAGAAGGCAACCGCGGCCACGGTCAGCACGATCACGTCGGCGTGACCGCCGAGGATGCCGATCTGACTGAGCGCCGAGATCTGCAGCACCACGGCCACCAGCACCAGCAAGCCGACCCGGACGAAGGCGCCGACCGAGAGGATCATCCGCCGCTCCCCGGCAGCGAGGCCGCCTCCTGGACCACGCCGCGGCGGGTCAGGACCTCCACCACGTCGACGCGGCGGAGATCCGCGAAGGGCTTGATGTGCACACGCTGGTAGGTCTCGAGCTCGTCGAAGTCGACCTGGGTCACGCGACCGACCGGGATGCCCCGAGGGAACAGCGACTCGCCCTTCGACGACGTGAAGCCCGAGGTGATCACGAGCGTGCGCTCGGTCACCCGCCGGCCGCTTTCGACGTTCTCGAGGAGCAGGTCGTTGGGGTCCCCGACCTGGGGCCGGACGATTCCGGTCACACCCTCCGGGAAGACCTGGGCCGAGACGCCGCTCTCACCGTCGGTGATGAGCCTGACCTCGGCCGTGCCCCCGGTGGCGCTGATCACCTTGCCCGCGAGCCCGCCGGCGGCGATCACCGGCTGGTTGACCCGCACGCCGTCGTTCGCGCCCTTATCGATCTTGACGCTCGAATACCAGACGGTGGGCGACTTGGCGATCACCCGGGCGGTAACCGGCTGGGTGGCCGTGGGGAAGTAGTTCTCCTGATGCAGCGCGCGGATCGCCCGCAGCTGGTTCGCGTCGCGCAGCGACGTCTGGGCCTGGGCCAGATCAGAGCGCAGCCGCTCGACCTCGTCCTCGAGCGCGGCGTTCTGGTCCTTGGCGTCGATGGTGTCGCCTGCCCACCCGACGAAGTCGCGGAACGGCTTGAGCGCCCTGCTGGCCCCCGTCTCGATGGGGGCGAAGGTCTCCTGCGCGCCCCGTTGCATGGCGTGAAGGGCACCGCCCCCGGACTCGCCGAAGTATGCGGTCAGGATCACGATCGACAGGGCAATGAAGACCGCGAGAACCGCCCGCCTCCTGCGGATGGTTTTCCTGTCGTACATTCCGCGCGTTCCGGCCGGGGGCCGCCCCGGACTTAGCGGCGCCGGGTCGTTCGGGAATTCTTGTTGCTGCGGTGGATGGCCTCGAACTCCTCGAGGCTGCGACCCGAACCCACTGCCACGCACGTGAGCGGCGACTCGGCCAGGTGAGCCGGCATCTGGGTCTCGTCGCGCAAGCGCTCGTCGAGCCCCTGCAACAGCGCACCCCCGCCGGCGAGCATGATGCCGCGGTCCATGATGTCCGAGGCCAGCTCGGGCGGCGTGCGGTCGAGGGTCTCCTTGACCGCATCGATGATCTGCTGGAGGGGCTCCTCCAGCGCCATGCGAACCTCTTCGCTGGTGAGCACGATCGTCTTGGGCAGCCCGGAGACCAGGTCACGCCCGCGGATCTCCGCCTGTACCTCCTCGTCGAGCGGGAAGGCCGAGCCGATCTCCAGCTTGACCTCCTCGGCAGTCTGCTGGCCGATCATCAGCTTGTACTCGCGCTTGACGTAGTTGATGATCGCCTCGTCGAGCTCGTCGCCGCCGATGCGGATCGACTGGGAGACGACGATGCCTCCGAGCGAGATGACCGCGACCTCGCTCGTGCCGCCGCCGATGTCGACCACCATGTTGCCGGTCGGCTCTCCCACCGGCAGCCCGGCGCCGATCGCGGCGGCCATGGGCTCTTCGATCAGGTAGGCCTGGCGCGCGCCGGCGGAGAGGCACGCCTCCTCGACCGCGCGCTTCTCGACCCCGGTCACTCCGGAGGGGACGCACACCACCACCCGGGGGTGCGCCCAGCGGTTCTGGTGCACCTTCTGGATGAAGTGGCGCAACATCTGCTCGGTCACGTCGAAGTCCGCGATCACACCGTCCTTGAGCGGGCGAATGGCCTGGATCGTGCCCGGTGTCCGCCCCAGCATGCGCTTGGCCTCGATGCCGACCGCGTGGACCTCGGTGGTTCGCGAGTCGATCGCCACCACGGAGGGCTCGGAGAGGACGATCCCGCGTCCGCGGACATAGACGAGGGTGTTGGCGGTACCGAGATCGACGGCCATGTCACGGCCGCCCATGCCGGTGAGGTAGGAGAAAAAGCCCATTCGTTCCTGAAAGTGAGAATAAGCGCCGGTGCGGCAGCGCGTCGTGCCTTGCCCGGACAGGGGAACCGGACGCGATGGGGCTGCGCCCAACGAAGCCCGCAGTCTAGCGGCCCCTTGCCCATCGGCAAGGGCTGCAGGCCGTGTGCCGAAGCGCACGAAAGCCCTGCAATTCGCCCTCAGCTAGGCGATCAGGTCCGGCGCCAGGCGCAGCAGCGCGGACACCGGGAGGCCGACCACGTTCGTGTAATCGCCCTCGATCGCCTCGACGAGCGCCGCCCCTCGGGCCTGGATGGCATAGCCGCCGGCGCGTTCGGCCCATTCCCCGGTGGCTAGATACCAGTCGAGCAACGCGCCCTCGAGTACGCGCATTCGGACGCGCGTGACCGCGACATCGATGCGCTCGCTCCCGTCCGCCTCGCGCAACGCGATGCCGCTCATCACGTCGTGGCCGCGGCCGGAGAGCGAGCGGAGGAAGCGCCCCGCCTCGCCGGCGTCGCGCGGCTTGCCGAAGATGCGCTCGCCGAGCACTACGGCCGTATCCACGCCGAGCACCCGCCCAGGCGCCGAGACCGCGCGCGCCTTCCGGCGGGCGTTCTCGGCTACGGTCCGGCGCGGGTCACCTGCGGCCAGCTCTTCCACGTTCGGCACCTGGACATCGAAGTCGATCCCGAGCTGCTCGAGGATCGCCCTCCGCTGCGGCGAGCCGGAGGCGAGGGTCAGAGCTCGGGGAAGAACAGGCCGATCTCGCGCCCGGCGGACTCGGGGGAATCCGAGCCGTGGACCAGGTTCGTTTGGACCTCGAGCCCGAGGTCGCCGCGTATCGATCCGGGCGCCGCCTCGAGCGGGTTGGTCACTCCGATCACCTGCCGGGCGGCTGTGATGGCCTCGTGCCCCTCCAGGACCAGCGCGACCAGGTGGCCGCTGGTGATGAAGTTGACCAGCTCCTCGAAGAAAGGCTTCTCGCTGTGCTCGTCATAGTGCTGCTCGGCGAGCTCGCGCTCGACGGTCATGTGCTTCATGGCGGCGATCGTGAGCCCCTTGCGCTCGAAGCGCGCGAGGATCTCGCCGGTCAGGCCCCGCTCGAATGCATCCGGCTTTACCAGGATGAGGGTGCGTTCCATCAGCCGGCGGAGGGCGGCCGCTCGCGCTGGGCTCGGGCGGGCCGTTCGGCGGTGGTGCCGTCAGGCGGCCGAGCCGCTCGCGGTGCGCTCGGGCGTGGCGCGGCCTGGCGAGGCTTCCCCGCTGCGGCCGCACGCCGCGGTCGCGGACGGCGGGCCTCGGCCGGCGCCTGGCCGACCTCGGCCTCGCAGTAGGGGCAGATCTTCCAGCGGGGATCGAGCGGCTTGGCGCAGACGCCGCACGGCTCCTTGAGCCGCCGGAGGCAGCTCGGGCAGCGCAGGAAGTCGTTCTCCACTTCGAAGCCGCAGTACTGGCAGTGCTGGTGCTCCAGGCTCTGGAGCCGAGCCTCGGCAGCCTGGATCTCGAGCTCGCGCTCGCGGACGTCCTCGAGGTACTCCGGCGGGCGCACGATGATGTAGACGACGGTCCCCACGAACGGAAACAGCGACGCGGCCGTCGCGCACGCCACGAGCATCGGGTCCCCAATCCGTCGCCGCGCGTCCGCGTAGGTCCAGTACACGAGCGCCAGCCAGATCACTACGAGGAAGAGGAGCAGCAGGTTGACGGCCAGGTTCAGCCCGTCGTTCTCGATCCCGAAAATGGCGATTGGGGCGAAATGGCGATTGGGCCATAAACGCGCGAGTGTAGCCGCCGCGTCAGCCGCCAAGTCGGGGGTGCGCTACAGGAAGACGCGCCCGAGCAGGTATCCGATGCCGAAGAAGACGAGTATCACCGTGGCCACGACGATGGCCACGAGGCCGATCATCGCCCCGAAGCGAGGGCCGTCACCGTCCATGTCGACGTAACCCTAGAGCGTCGACGCGCGGGCGCCGCTGGCCTCACGCACCAGGTCCGCGATCAGGTAGATCGAGCCGGTGGCCAGCACCGCTCCACCTTGGCCCGCCCGGGCTCGTGCCCGATCCACGGCCGCCTGCGGATCGGCCACGATCTCCGACGGGAGGCCGGAGAGCTTCTCCGCCAGGGAGGCCAGCGTCGCGGGCGAGAGCGAGCGCGGGTTCTGCGAGCGTGTGAAGACGATCCGGTCGAACTGCGGCAGCAGCTCGGCCAGCATGCCGGCGGCATCCTTGTCCTCCAGCACTCCGATCACGGCCACGCGGGGGCGGCGTTCGCCGAGCAACTCCTCCAGGGACTCCGCCATCACGTGGGCTCCGGCGGGGTTGTGGGCGCCGTCGTAGACGGTCAGCGGCTCGTCGGCGACGATCTCGGCGCGCCCGGGCACGAGCGTGGCCGACGCGGCGGCCTCGACCGCCCGTGTATCGAGCGGCCGCCCGAGGAAGGCCTCGGCGGCCGCGGCGGCTATCGCGAAGTTCTCGCGCTGAAAGCCTCCCGAGGCCCGCAGCCTCAACCCCTGGTCGGGAGCCGGGCCGGCCTCGACCAGCCTTGCGCCGCGATCGGCGACGACACGGTCTGCCACGGCACGCGACCGGGGATCGAGCGCCCCCACCACCAGCGTGCCGTGGTCGCCGACCACGGCCAGCTTCTCCTCCGCGATGTCCTTCAGGGTGGGCCCGAGCCAACGGGTGTGCTCGAGACCGACCGAGGTCAGCACCTGCACCTTCGACGGGATCACGTTCGTGGCGTCGAAGCGGCCGCCGAGCCCGGCCTCGATCACGGCCACCTCGACGCCTCGGCGGGCCAGCTCGTGGTAGGCGGAGGCGGTGAGCGCCTCGAACTGCGTGACCTGGTTGTCGTCCTCGGCGGTTCGGTTGACCATCTCGGCGGCCGCCGCGGCGCGCGTGACCGCGGCTGCGAAGTCCGTCTCGGACACCGGCTGCTCCCCCACCTCGATGCGCTCGCGGAAGGAGCTCAGGTGCGGGGAGGTGTAGCTCCCGCTAAGGAGCCCGTGGCGTTCCAGGATCGCGGCGCAGAAGCGTACGGTCGACGACTTGCCGTTCGTGCCCACCACGTGGACCGAGGCAAAGCGGCGCTGGGGCAAGCCGAGGACGGTCATCAGCCGGTGCATTCGGTCGAGCCCGAAACGCATGCCGAACAGCTCGAGCGAGAGCAGGTACTCCTCGGCCTGGCGAAAGTTCACGTCCCCGACCCGGTCCCTATTCGCCCAGACGGCGCAGGGCCTCGCGGTACTCGCCGAGCTTGCGCCGCTCCTCCTCGACGACCTCGGCGGGGGCGCGCTCCACGAACTTCTCGTTGGCAAGCCTGCGCTCGGCCCGCTCGATCTCGGACCGCAGCGACTCGCGCCGGGCGGCGATCCGCTTCTCCGCTTCGGCCGGATCGAAGGCGTCCGAGGGGAGCACCTGCACGCCGCCCCCGGGAATCGGCACGGTGGCCAGCACGTCGCCGTTGTCGGCGGTGTCCTCGACGAGCTCGAGCCGCGCGAGCCGGGCCAGATGATCTCTCACCGGCTCGTAGCCCTCGGCCACGAGCCGCCCGCGCAGAAAGGCGGACGGCTTGACCCCTACCTCGTCGCGATAGCGCCGCACCGTCGTCACCGCCTCGATCAGCGTCTGGAGCTCCGCCTCGGCGACCGCATCCACCCGCGACAGGTCGGCCTCGGGCCACTCAGCCACGGCCAGGAGGCCGCGCTCGCCACGGATGCCGTCCCCTGCGCGCGCGGCCGAGCCGCGCGCTTCGGGCATCAGCGCCCAGATCTCCTCGGTCACGAACGGCATCACGGGGTGCAGCAGGCGTAGCGTCCGCTCGAGGGCCCAGAGCAGCACACCCGACACCGCCGCGTTGTCCTCGTCGTAGAGCCGCGGCTTGGCGAGCTCGAGGTACCAGTCACAGAGCTCCGACCAGAAGGCCGAGTAGAGGTCGCGCGCGGCATGCGAGAAGCGGAAGTCGTCGTAGAGCTCGGTGACCCCGTGGGTCAGGCGCTCCAGGCGCGACACGATCCAGCGATCCTCGACCGCGGTGGCGGCGCCGGGGTCGGGCTCGGTGTCGGCCACGCGCAGCAGGATCAGGCGCGAGGCGTTCCAGAGCTTGTTCGCCAGGTCGCGGCCCTGCTTGACGCGCTCCTCGTTGAAACGCACGTCCTGGCCGGTGGACATGGCCAGCAGGCCGAATCGCAGCGCGTCCGCTCCGTAGCTTCGGGTGAGATCGAGCGGATCGATGCCGGTGCCCAGCGATTTGGACATGCGCCGCCCGTCGGGAGCCTGGATCACCGAGTGGACGTTCACATCGGTGAACGGGACCTCCCCCGTCAGCTCCACCCCGAACATGACCATCCGCGCGACCCAGAGGAAGATGATGTCGCGCGCGGTGGAGAGGACATCGGTGGGATAGAACGCCCGCAGCTCGTCGGTCCGCTCGGGCCAGCCCAGCGTGGCGAAGGGCCACAGCCCCGACGAGAACCAGGTGTCGAGCACGTCGGGATCGCGCTCCCAGCCCGCTCCCTCCGGAGGCTCGATGCCCACGTAGGTCTCGTCGCCGCGGTACCAGACCGGCAGCTGGTGGCCCCACCACAGCTGACGCGAGATGCACCACGGCCGGATCCGCTCCAGCCAGTCGAGGTAGTCCTTCGCCTTGCTCTCGGGATGGAAGCGCAGGCGCCCGTCGCGGACGGGCTCGATCGCCGCCTGCGCCAGCCCCTCCATGTTGCAGAACCACTGAAGTGAGATCAGCGGCTCGATCCGGCGGCCCGAGCGGTGCGAGTGCGGCACATCGTGCGTGTACGGCTGGGTGCCCGACACGAGGCCCTGCTCGCGCAGCGCCGCCACGACCGCGGGGCGAGCGGCGTCGACCTCCATGCCGCGAAAGGCCTCCGGGGAGTCGTCGTTGATGCGGCCGTCCTCGCCGATCACGGTGACCTCGTCCAGGCCATGGCGGCGTCCGATCTCGAAGTCCGCGGGGTCGTGGCCGGGGGTGATCTTCAGCGCACCCGTGCCGAACTCGGGATCCACGTGCTCGTCGGCGATGATCGGCAGCCGGCGACCCACCAAGGGCAGGATCGCCGCCTCTCCGATCAGCCGCGAGTAGCGGTCGTCACTCGGATTGACCGCGACGGCGGTGTCGGCGAGCATCGTCTCCGGGCGCACGGTGGCGACGGTGACCGAGCCGGAGCCCGATTCGAGCGGATAGTCGATCGAATACAGCGTGTCGTCCACCGTCCGCGGCTCCACCTCGAGGTCGGAGATGGCGGTGCGCAGGCCCGGGTCCCAGTTGACCAGGTAGTTGTCGCGGTAGATCAGCCCCTTCTCGTAGAGGCGCACGAAAACGAGCGTGACCGCGCGGATGTAGCTGTCGTCCATCGTGAAGCGCTCGTCGTCGTAGTCGAGCGAGGCGCCGAGAGCCTGGAACTGCTCGAGGATCGTCGAGCCGTGGTGGCGCCGCCATTCCCACACTCGCTCGATGAAGGCGTCGCGGCCGATCGCCTCGCGGCTCGTGCCCTCGGATTCCAGCTGCTTCTCGACCTGGCGCTGGGTGGCTATCCCGGCGTGGTCGGTGCCGAAGATCCACTTGGCCCGCTTGCCGCGCATGCGCGCCACGCGGATGCAGAGATCCTGGATCGCGGCGTTGAGGGCGTGACCCATGTGCAGCGAGCCGGTGACGTTCGGGGGCGGCACGGCGATCGAGTAGTTCTCGCTCGCGTCGCCCACGGGCTCGGGGTGGAAGACCCCCGCGGCCCGCCACTGCTCGAACACACGCGGCTCGACGTCGCCCGGCTCGTAGCGGGTGCGCTCCTCGAGGATCTTGCGCCGGTCGGCGGCCATGGACCGACAAGTCTGCCAGCCCATGGTCTATGTGCTGCTCAGGTCATGCGTGGCCTTCTTTCACGCGTCCGTTGATGTGGGAGTGCCTCCCCTTGGGGCGCCGGTAGCCGGCGGCGGCCTGCACGCTGGAGGGCCGCCACTCGGTCCCTCCGCGGAGGGTCGGGACGCTCTCGGCGTTGAGACGGTCCGCGATGGCCTGCAGGGTCATGCCCTCATTGCGCATCGCGACGATCCGCTCCTTGAGGACCGGATCGTCCTCCACCGCAGGCCGGCCCGCGGTGGCCCGGCTGGCGCGCGCGGCGGCGAGCCCCTTGCGGGTTTGGTCGGCGATCCGCCGGCCTTCCCACTCGCCCACCTCGGTCAGCACGCGGACCGTGAGCCGCCCCTGGGCGGATCCGGTGTCGAGCCTGAGGTCGATGGCGACCAGCCGCGCGTCACGCTCGTCGATCCATTCGACGATGCGCCCGAGATCGGCCGCCGAGCGACTCAGCCGCTCGAGCTCCGAGACGACGAGGCAGGACGCCTCCCCTTCCGCGATGCGCTCCAGCGCATAGAGCAACCCCGGGCGCTCTAGGCCCTTCGGATGCCCGTTCTCCACGTCGCGGACGACGTGGATGAGCTCCCATCCTCGCCTCTCGCAGAGGCTCTGGATGGCGTGTGCCTGGGTCTGGAGGGACGTGCCGTCCCCGTCCTCGACCTTCGGAACGCTCGCGTAGCCGACCGCCCGAACCGGCTCCGGCGGCGCGACCGGGGTGACCCCCATGTGCTCGTTGTTGTACTGCGGAACGTCGGAGATGGACATGACGTTCTGGACTCCTTCGTTACCAGTGGTGGTGGGGGCTTGTGACCGTCGTGCTCGCTTTCGCGAGCGAGCGATCAGCGCGCCGCCCAAGGCTCCGATCAACAGCGCGGCAGCCGAGATGAGGAGCGTCGGCCACAGGCCCGTGGACCCGGCGTCCGCCTCTCGCGAAGCGAGTGAGCTGACAGAGTGCGTCTGCGGACGGCTTGCGCGGATGCCGGCCGTAACCGGCCCGTCGCCGCCTCGCGACTGAACGTCGCCTGCCTGCCGCTGTTTGCCGCTCGCCCTTCGGTCCGCGGCCCGGCGACGTTGCCCGCGCGTCTTCGCCGGCGCCAGCGTCCTCCAGGTGTGGCGTCCGACCACGCCGTCGATGGCGAGGCCGTTGGCCGCCTGGAAGCGCAGGACGGCCGCTTCGGTCAGGGGGCCGAAGAGCCCGTCGATCGGCCCGGGCGCCACCCCGTGCCTGCGCAGGGCGCGCTGCAGCACCCGCACCCGCCGCGCCTGGGCGGCGGAGCCGTAGCCCGAGCCCCACTCGAGCGGTGCTTTCTTGGCCATGGCGGCCAGCCGCACCGGCTCGGCTGCGCCGCTCGCGACGCAGGTGCCCGTTCCGGCAAGCAGGACCAGCAGGGCAATGAGAGCCCCCAATCCCGCCCGCACGCCGGGCTTCGAGAATTTCCGTTCCATCGTTGTCTCCTCATCGAGCAATTCACCCCGGCGCGTCTTGCGCCGGGACAGGTCCTGGTCTGAAGCCCGGTCGGGCTAGCCAGGCCGCTCGATGACGGCCACAAAGGCCTGCGGACGCCACGCGAAAGACGTCAGCCACAAACGCGTGAAGTGCCACAGCCCAAAGGCCGCAAGCGACAAGAGAAGAGCGAAGAAAAGACCGCTAGCCACACCACCCGCACCGCCACCGGCGGTGGAGCCGGAGGGCGTGGGAAGCTGCGGGGCACTCGACGAGCCGGCGCCGAGAGCGGACCCGGACGGTGAGCCCGCCTGAGTGCCGGTCAGCGGCGCGGGAACCGCCGACAGCGGGTGGGTGGCCGCGAGGTCGAACGCGGGGCCGGCGCCCGCCGGCCCGAATGGCGCGGGCGACCCCGGCTCGCCCCCGCGCTCCGGCGAAGCCGCGCCCGGAAGGGAAGCGGGGTTGGCCGGAAGGAGGTTCGGCGCCGGCGCTGTTGAGAGCGGGGCAGCCGGGGTGCCGGCGTTGACGAGCGCCGCGTTCTGCGCCCCGGGAGCCGTCGCGCTCGCGTGGCCACCGCCGCGCTGATCGCCGGTGAGAGCACCAAGCGGATCGGGGAGGGGCGGGAGCACGTCGATGGCGGGGGCGAGCGGCGCGGTGAGGTCTTGGATCACCGGCGCGAGCGGGGCGGTGAGATCGTCGAGCACGGGGGCCAGCGGAGCCGTGAGGTCCTGGACGACGGGGCCGAGCGGGGCCGTGAGGTCCTCGACGATCGGCGTGAGCGGAGCCGTAAGGTCCTCGACCAACGGGACCAACGGGGCGGTCAGGTCCTCGACGATCGGCGTGAGCGGAGCCGTAAGGTCCCCGACCACGGGGGCCAACGGCGCGGTCAGGTCCTCGACGATCGGCGTGAGCGGAGCCGTAAGGTCCTCGACGATCGGCGTGAGCGGAGCCGTCAGGTCCTCGACCAACGGGACCAACGGCGCGGTCAGGTCCTCGACGATCGGCGTTAGCGGAGCGGTCAGATCCTCGACGACCGGCGTTAGCGGAGCGGTCAGGTCCTCGACCACCGGGGCCAGCGGCACGGTCAGATCCTCCACGATCGGCGTTAGCGGAGCCGTCAGATCCTCAACCACCGGTGCCAACGGCGCCGTGGCGTCCTCAACAACCGGAGCCAAAGGCTCAGTCAGGTCCTCGACGACCGGCGTCAGCGGCTCGACGGCATCCTCGACCACCGGAGCGAGCGGCTCGACGGTGTCCTGCACCACCGGAGCCAACGGCTCAACGGTCTCCTGCACCACCGGAGCCAACGGCTCAACGGCGTCCCCCACCACCGGAGCCAACGGCTCAACGGCGTCCTGCACCACCGGAGCCAACGGCTCAACGGCGTCCCCCACCACCGGAGCCAGCGGCTCAACGGCGTCCTCCACCACCGGAGCCAACGGCTCGACGGCGTCCTGCACCACCGGAGCCAACGGCTCGACGGTGTCCTGCACCACCGGAGCCAACGGCTCAACGGTGTCCTGCACCACCGGAGCCAACGGCTCAACGGTCTCCTGCACCACCGGAGCCGGCTCGACGGTGTCCTCCACCACCGGAGCCGGCTCGACCGGGTCCTCCACCGCATCCTCGACCACCGGAGCGGCCGGCTCGGCGGCGTCCTCGACCACCGGCGCGGCGAGCGCTTCGACTACCGGCGGCGCTGCCTCTTCCACGGCCGGGACGCTCGGCGCGGGCGCGCGGCTCGGCGGGTGGCGCGGGGGGCGGCGGGGGCACCTGGACGGCGGGCGCGGGCTGAGGCGGGGCCGGCGGGGCGGGTAGGGCGGGTGCGCCGGGTACCTGGCCGACGGCGGGGGCGGCTGCGATCAGCGCGATCACCAGTGCGCCCAGCCAGGCCAAGGTCGTCGCACGAGCACGCCGGAGTCCTGGACTCCACGTCTCCCGGCCTGCTGTTCCTAGGTGCCCCACTCGTTCTCCGCACGAGGCCCTCAATCGACCTCGATCTCAACAACATCCCCAGGAACGCCCAAATGGGCCACACCCTTTACGCGCTTTACGCAAGCTGCGTAGCGATTTTTGTTCGCTATTTGCGGGTTTTTTCGCCAAATCGGGCCCTCAGCTGGCCCGCGCGAGGCCCCCAAGGCCTCACGACGGCGATCCCAGACGGATGAACCAACGGCCCAATCGCGCGCGGCCGTCGAGCTCGAATGCCTCGACCGCGATGAACGAAAACCACAGCGCCTGGAGCCCCCAGCCCGGCTCGTGCGGTACCGCGAGCACCCAGCGTTCCTCTCGGTCGGGCTCGCGCAGATAGAGGACCGCGCCCTCGTCGCGCACCTCGGTGATCGTGCCCGGCACGATCACCGTTTCGTCCGCGCCGGGCATGCCCTCGATCCAGACCCGCACCGCGCGGCCCTCGGGCGAGAAGCCGAGGGCGGACCCCAAACGCTCGACTAGCCGCAGCCTCAGGCCGACTCGGCGCGCTTCTGCTCGCCCGTGTCCTCTTCGGGCGCGGCTTCGGTAACCAGCGTGGGCTTCAGGCCCTTCTCGATCGTCTCCTTGGTCACCACGCACTTCTTGACGTCGCGGCGTGACGGCAGCTCGAACTGGACATCGAGCAGCGTCTCTTCGAGGATCGAGCGCAGCCCGCGCGCACCCGTCTCGCGCTCGAGGGCGCGGTTGGCGATCGCCTCGAGCGACTCGTCGGCGAACACCAGCTCGATGCCGTCGAAGTGGAAGAAGCGCTGGAACTGCTTGACCAGGGCGTTGCGGGGCTCGGTGAGGATCGTGACGAGGTCGTCGCGGGTGAGCTGGTGGATCACCGACGCCACGGGCAGCCGGCCGATGAACTCGGGAATCAGCCCGTAATCGATGAGATCCTCGGGCAGGACCTGCTCGAACAGGTCCCCGGTGTCCTTGTTGTGCTTGGAGGAAACCGTGGCGCCGAAGCCGACCCCCTTGTGGCCGATGCGCCGCTCGACGACCCGATCGAGATCCGCGAACGCCCCGCCGCAGATGAACAGGATGTTCGTGGTGTCGATCGTGAGGAACTCCTGGTGGGGGTGCTTGCGCCCGCCTTGAGGCGGAACGGACGCCACCGTCCCCTCGAGGATCTTGAGCAGAGCCTGCTGGACGCCCTCTCCCGACACGTCGCGCGTGATCGACGGGTTGTCCGCCTTGCGCGCGATCTTGTCGACCTCGTCGATGTAGATGATTCCCGTCTCGGCCTTCTTGACATCGAAGTCCGCGGCCTGGATCAGCTTGAGAAGAATGTTCTCGACGTCCTCGCCCACATACCCGGCCTCGGTGAGCGCCGTGGCGTCGGCGATCGCGAAGGGGACGTTGAGGATCTTGGCGAGCGTCTGGGCCAGGAGCGTCTTGCCGCAGCCCGTGGGGCCGAGCAGGAGGATGTTGGACTTCTGCAGCTCGAGGTCCTGCTCGCCCTCGGCCTGCATCATCTGAACGCGCTTGTAGTGGTTGTAGACGGCCACCGAGAGCGTCCGCTTGGCCGGTTCCTGGCCGACGACGTACTCCTGCAGGACGGAGTTGATCTCCATCGGCTTCGGCAGGTTCTCGAGGTCGAAGGTCGGAGCCCCGGTCAGCTCCTCATCGATGATCTCGTTGCAGAGGTCGATGCACTCGTCGCAGATGTACACGCCGGGGCCGGCGATCAGCTTCTTCACCTGGCGCTGCGACTTTCCGCAGAAGCTGCACAGGAGTTGTTCGTTCGAGTCCGTGGGTCGAGCCACTCTTCTCCCCTCGGCGCGAGGGTAGCGCACCTGAAGATACGAGGTCGGAGGCCCGGACCCTTCTCCAGACTCGCCTCGAGCGACTCGTCAGAGGGCTTCGATGAGCTTGACGATCGTGATCAGAGCGAGCCAGATGACCAACGCCAGCAATACCCGCAGCTGTAGCGTCCGGGTCACGGCGCCTAGAAGAGCTGGCCGCCGTACTCGATGACCACGCGCGTGGAGAAGTAGCCGAACCAGACCACCGCCACGCACATCACCCCGAGCCGGAAGCCGCCCAGTCGGATCGCGGTCGGCAGGACGCCGCGGTTCATCACGATCAACAGGATCGAGTAGATGAACATCACGATCGCGCTCAACGCGGAGGCGATCACGAGCAGCACCAGCGGCTGGTCGGTGAAGATCAGCAGGATCGCCACACCCACGATGATCAGCGTCCACACGGTCGCCGCGTAGATGCGGCTCTCACTCCAGAACTCGTTGCGCGGCGCGGCGTTGATCTTCACCGCGTCGGCGGTGATGCGGCTCACGTAGTCGAAGTTGCCGAGCATCGTCGACAGCAGCTTGATGAAGCCGATCAGCCAGAACACCGTCCCGAACCAGGGAGCCACCAGGGTCTTCAGCGTCTCCCCCTCGAGCTGGATGAAGTCGAAGTCCTCGCCCGTGTCCTTGCCGAAGACGGTCGAGTAGGCCAGTACCGAGAGCACGACGATGCCCGTCGTGCCGATCGCCCAGAAGGTGATCGCCTGCTCCTGGTTCGCGACCTTCCACCAGCGCCGCCAGCGGGCCATGTTCTCCTCGTCGGTGGGGAAGGTGTTGCCGAGTGACGGCTTGGCCTGCGCCTCTCCGGTGAGCGGGGAGACGATGCGCGGGATGTACTCGCCCATGCCCATCCCCTTGTCGCGCACCCAGTTGGACAGCGCGAGGTTGCCGCAGCCGCCGGAGCCGGCGAAGGCGATGGCGCCCGCCATCACGGCGGCGGTGACCTCGGGGCTGGTGGGGATCGAGCCGAAGCCGTCCAAGCCCGAGATGGCGTCACCCCACGCGTTCCAGGTTGTGCCGAGCACGATGGCCAGGACGAGCCAGACCAGCACCCCGGCGATGATCACCGACTGGAACCGCTCGACGGTCTGGTAGACGACCGGCGAGGCGGTCAGCGTGACCCCGACCGCGATCAGACCGAGGATGCCGACGAGCTTGATGTCGAGGTCACCCACCACGAACGAGAGGCAGGTGGCGGCGCCAGTGGCAAAGCCGGGCCAGACGTTCGGGATCAGCGCCATCAGCACGAACAGGAACCACCATGGGCGCCAGAAGCGCGTGAACCCGGTGATGGCCGTCTCACCGGTGGCGAGCGTGTAGCGCTCCACCTCCATGTTGATGAAGAACTGGATGGCGACCGCCACGACGGCCGCCCACAGCACCGTCAGGCCGATGTTCGAGGCGATGAAGGGCCAGATCACGTACTCGCCCGAGCCGAGCGCGGTGGCCACCAGGATCACTCCGGGCCCGATCACCCGGCGCAGCGGCGGCGCCTCCGGCAGGTCCTTCAGCGGAACCGGCGGGAGCACCTTGCTGGGAATGTCCGTGGAGACGCGCTCCTCGGGCCTATCGACCGTTGTGGCCACGTTCAACTCCTCCCTAGCGGCGCTACCCCGGGCAGCGCCTTCGTCAAACGTCGGCGGGCGGCGTGGCGCCGAGCTCTGCGCTGAGCCGTTCGAGCGCTTCCCAGAGCGAGCGGGCGACCGGCACCCCGGCGGCCTCCCGCTCCCGGCGCATGCGCTCCTCCGGATCGCCCGGGACCTGAACCTCCTGGAAGCCGTCGGCAGGGGGGCTCTGGCGCAGTCGCTCGAGCAGGTCGTGCAGCAGCTCCTCGAAGCCCGCCCTTCCCACCGTCCGCTCCGGGTCGAGGGCGAGGTGGAAGTGGCCGACCTGCTGAGGTCGATCGTCGGCGTCGAACAGCGGGGAGACGCCGAAGCCCACCCCGGCTCCGGCGAGCACTCCGGAGAGGATCTCGACCATCATCGCCAGGCCATAGCCCTTGTAGCCCCCGAGCGGCACCATCGCCTGCGCCGCTGCGGGGTCGGTGGTGGACGCGCCGTGCTCGTCGACCGCCCACCCCTCCGGGATCGGCCGGCCCTGGTCGCGCGCCGCCCAAACGCGGTTGGCCGCCACCTGGCTCGTGGCCATGTCGAGCACGAAGAGCCCATCCGCGGCCGGCGCGGCCAGCGCTATCGGGTTGGTTCCGAGCTCGGGGACGCGCCCGGCGAAGGGAGTCACCAGGGGATCGGCGTTGGTAGTAGACAGCGCCACGAGGCCCCGCCGGGCGAGCGGCATGACGTAGTGAGCGGCCGCACCGTAGTGCGAGCTCCCGCGCACGGACACCGCGCCGACGCCGTGACGCGCCGCGAGCTTCGCCGACAGCTCGGCGGCGAAAACGCCGGCCACCTGACCGGGCCCGTCGTCGCCGTCGACCAACGCGAGGGCGCCGTGCTCACGCACCACCCTCGGCCGTGGCGCGCGGTTCAGTCCGCCGGCGCGCAGGCGCTCCACGTAGACGGGCAGCCGGGCCACGCCGTGCGAGTCCACGCCGCGGACGCTCGCCTCGACCAGGCTGACCGCCACCGTTCCCGCGGCGTCTCGCTCGAGGCCCGCTCCCTCCAGCAGGGCCCGCGCCCAGTCCTCGAGTGCGGAAGCGGGCACTCGGCGGTCCTCGGTCAGTAGAGCGCCTCCAGGTCGACCCGATTGCGGAGCGGCTCGCCATCGAGATAGCGCCGGAGGTTGTCGAGAAAGAGCTCGAGTACCCGTACCGGCTCCGCCGTGACCAGCGCGGCCCCGTGCGGGCTCAATATCACGTTGGGCAGCGCCCACAGCGGGCTGTCGGCGGGCAACGGCTCGCGCTGGAAGACGTCCAGAGCCGCGCCCGCCAGCGTCCCGTCGCGCAGCCGCTCGATCAGCGCCGCCTCGTCCACGACGCCGCCCCGGCCGACGTTCACGAACACGCCGCCGGGCCCTAGCGCGGCGAGCGTGTCGGAATCGACCATCCCCCGAGTGGCTTCGGTGAGCGGCAGGGTGACGGCCATGTCTTTCGCCTCGGCCGCCAGCTCGGTCAGGCGCTCGGGCGGGTGCACCGCGTCCACCCCCTCGTCCGGGGAGGGGTTCCGGCGAACGCCCATCACGCGCATGCCAAAGGCCTGAGCGAGGCGCGCGATCTCCCTGCCTATCGCTCCCAGCCCCACCACGACGAGGGTGCGACCGCGCAGCTCGTGCCCCGGCGCCGGGAGCTCCGGCCAGGAACGCTCCCTGCGGTCGCGCTCGAGCCGGGGCAGGTCCTTCGCGAACGCGAGCAGCCCGAGCATGCAGAACTCCGCGAGTGGCCCGGCGTGGACCCCGCTGGAGGTGGTCACCGCCACGCGGCCGACCTCGGCCGGCGCGATCCGCGCGGCGTCCGCCACCTGCTCGCCGGCGCCGGCGTTGCGCCCCTGGACCCAGCGCACGCCGGGGCCCCGGCGCAGGGCGTCCGCGAGGCCCTTGCCCGATCCACCCGGCATCCCGTACAGCACCTCCGCCCGCGCCAGCAGTTCCCCGAAGCGCCGCTCGCCCTGGTCCCCGCGCTCAAACGACGTTTCGCCGGCGGTATCGCCCACGAAGCGAGCGGGGGGAAGCAGCTCGGGCTCGTAGAGGAGCTCGACGCGCTCGTCCACCTCCGCCACCCGCTGTGCGAGCTCGGCCTCGAGCGGGCTGGCGATCAGGACGGTGACGGAGCGACTCATGCTGTGCACGCGGGCGACCGAGGACGCCGCGTCGTGCAGGTTTGCAGACCGCTAGTGCTTGGTGATCACGCGGTCGATGAGCTTGTAGTCCATCGCCTCGTCCGCGCTCATGAAGTAGTCACGCTCGGTGTCCTTCGCAACCTTCTCGAGATCCTGGCCCGTGTGCTTGGCGAGTATCTCGTCGAGGCGCCGGCGCACGTCGATGATCTCCTTGGCATGGATCTCGATGTCCGTGGCCTGACCCTGGAAGGCGGAGCTGACCTGATGGATGAGGATCTTGGCGTTGGGCAGCGCCATGCGCTTGCCGTCCGCCCCGCCTGAGAGCAACAGCGCTCCCATGGACATGGCGATCCCGACGCAGATGGTCTGCACGTCGGGCTTGATGAACTGCATCGTGTCGTAGATCGCGAGGCCCGCGTACACCGAGCCGCCGGGCGAATTGACGTACAGCGAGATGTCCTTGTCGGGATCCTCGGACTCGAGGTGCAGGAGCTGGGCGACGATCAGGTTGGCGATCTCATCCGTGACGGGCGTGCCGAGGAAGACGATTCGCTCGTTGAGGAGGCGCGAGTAGATGTCGAAGGCGCGCTCCCCGCGGGAGGTCTGCTCGACGACCATCGGTACGAGTGGACTCATGGGCGGGCCAGTCTAGCGAGCAGGTCCTGCGTGGTTTGCAGCACCCGATCGGCGTCCCGGGTGACCTGTTGCCAGGTGAAGCGCACGACGGTGAAGCCCGCGCGGGTGAGCCGTTGGTCTCGCAGCCGGTCGTGCTCGAAGGCCCTGCGGGTGGTGTGGACGTCACGGCCGTCGGTCTCGAGGACGAGGCGCTCGGCTCGCCAGAGGAAGTCGGCCTGGTAGGCGATGCCCTCGTCTAGCGCGATCCACTCATTGACCGCCGGGGCCGGCAGGGAGGCGCTTCGACAGAGGGCGAGGAAGCGCTCCTCCAGCCCCTCCCGGGTCAAGGTGGGGCCGGCGTAGTCGTCGAGCACGGCAGCCAGGAGACTCGCTCCGCGGCGGCGGCCCGCCCTGCGGAGGGCATCCTCGACCGCGCGCAGATCGAAGAGGCGCAGGAGCTCAGCTCGGTCGACGGCGCGCTCGACCTCGCGGCGCTTGGCGTGGTCCGCGAAGTCGACGAGGGTCCGCGCCACGCTCGTGCAGGGGATGCCCTGCACGCCGGTGAGGTCGGCGGCGGTGAGCGTGAGGCTCCGGTGGACTTCGATGCCGGCCCGAGCCCGGGCGTTTGGGCTGGGGAGGGTGACGTGGGTCTTGGCCCCTTCGCTGCCGTGGATCCCCCAGAGGACCGCAGCCGATCGGTGTGAGAGCACGGCGGCCGGGCCGTAGGCGAGGGTGGATGCCATCCAGCGGCCCCGGGCGGTCAGTTCGGGACGTCCGATGGCGTACACACCGCGGTGGATCTGGTGAAGGCGGCCCGCGGCCGCTCGCTTGCGAACTGCCGAGTCGGTTAGCCCAGCCAACTCCAGCTGGGGAAGGGAGAGCACCCAATGTTGGCGCTTGGCCAAGGCAAGAATTCTCGCCTCGAGAGCAAGGTCTGCACGAAACGGGACCCATTTTCCCGAAACGTGAAGATCTTCCGTGCCGGCGCCGTTCGACCCACCCTTCATAGCCGCCGTAAGCGTCCCGCAGCGCCACCGACGCCGGGGTTACGAAGGCAACGACAGCGCTACGAGCCCGGCGTCCAGATCTGCTCTGAGCCGCGCGTCGCGGGCTCGTCCCGCTCCGGCGTCCACAGTTTCTCGCGCGCGGCCGCCTGGTCCGCCGGGATCGGCTTCGCACTCTCCACGAGCAGGTCCACGGCCTTACGCATCGCGATGTCGTCGCGCAGCGCCTCGTCGGCGCCCTGCGCGCGGGCGCGCTTCAGCGCGCGCTTGACCTGCTTGTCCGAGGCGTCGGGGCCGGCCGCCGCCCGGATCGCCTCCGACACCTCCTCGTCGGCGACCTCGATGTTCTCGGCGTCCACGATCGCCGCGAGCACCGCCTCGCGCTTGAGCGCCACCTCGGCCTCGGGCTCGGATTCCTTGACGACCTCTTCCTCGGTCTTGCCCGTCATCTCGAGGTAGCGGGCCGGGTCGAGTCCCTGGGCCGCGAAGCGCCGCGACGTGCGATGCCACATCTCGTGAGCCTTGGCGTGCACGAGCTCCGGCGGGATCTCCACCCGGGCCGCGGCCACCGCCGCGTCCACCGCGGCCTCGCGGAACTCGCCCTCGATCGCGCGCTCGTCGGCCTCGCCGATGCGCTGCTCGACCTCGCCGCGCAGCTCGTCGAGCGAGTCGTAGCCGCCCGCCTCGACCGCGAAGTCGTCGTCGAGCTCCGGCAGCTTCTTCTCCTTGACCTCCTTGACCTCGACCGAGAAGGAGGCGTCCTTGCCGGCCAGGTTCTCGGCGGGATAGTCGTCGGGGAAGGTGACCTCGATCTCACGCGCCTCGCCGGCCGAGGCGCCCTCGAGCTGCTCCTCGAAGCCGGGAACCAGGCGCCCCGAGCCGAGCTCGACCACCTGACCGCGGCCGGTGCCGCCCTCGAACTCCTCACCCGCCACCGAACCGGAGAAATCCATGACCACGAAATCCCCGCCGGCCGCCGCGCGGTCGACGGTCTCCAGCGACGCCAGGGAGTCGCGCATGCGCTCGAGCTCCGTCTGCACCTCGTCCGGGTCCACCCGCGACTCGCGCCGCCCCACCTCGAGCCCGAGGTAGTCCCCGAGCCGGGCCGGCGGCACAACGCCCACCTCGATCGTGAAGGCCAGGGGGGAGCCCTTGTCGGGCAGGTCCGTGAGATCGAGATCCGGATCCCCGACCGTCGTGATGCCCGCATCGCTGAGCGCCTCCTCGTACCAGGCCGGCAGCCCGCGGCGCACGGCCTCGTCCATGACCGCCTCGCGGCCAACCTGCCGCAGCACGACGTCCGCGGGCACCTTGCCGGAGCGAAAGCCCGGTACCCGCATCTCGCGGCCCAGCTCGGCCGCTGCGCTCTTCAGCTGCTGCTCGAGCGCCTCGCTCGGCACCTCGACCTCGACGCGCACGCGCGAGTCGCCGAGCTCCGTGGTCTTGGTGGTGACGGCGGCGGCCATTGGCCGCCTGACGATAGTGGACGGGCTAGGCGCGCTCGCGCTCCCTGAGCACTCTCCTGAGGAGCTTGCCGGTGGGGTTCTTGGGCAGCCCGTCGACCAGCTCTACGCGACGGATCCGCTCGTACGGCGCGACCCGCTCGGCCACCCAACTCATGAGCTCGTCGGGGTCGAGCCCGTTCTCGGCGACCACGTACGCCACCGGCAGCTCGCCGACTACGTCATCGGGGAGGCCGACCACGCCGGCGTCGACCACCGCGGGGTGGGTCGTGAGCAGCGCCTCGAGTTGCGCCGGGGCCACCTGGTGGCCGTTGTACTTGATGAGCTCCTTCAGCCGGTCGGTCACCTCGACCACCCCACCGGCGCTCACGCGGCCCAGGTCGCCGGTGCAGACCCAGCCGTCGTCGGTGAGCGTGGCCGCGGTGGCCTCGGGGTTGTCGCGATAACCCCGCATGACCTGGGGTCCGCGCACCCGAATCTCACCCTCGCTGCCGGGCGCGAGCCACTCGCCGCTGTCGGGATCGACGACGATCGCCTCGATCCCGCCGAGCAGCTCTCCGGCGCTCCCGGGCGTCACCCGCTCACGCGCCTCGGCCGGGAAGATCGAGATGGCGGCCGTGGCCTCCGTCATGCCGTAGCCCTGGCCGACGAGGCAGCCGAGCCGCTGCTCGCACGCGCGCTCCAGCTCCGCGCTCACCGGCGCCGCGCCCATCGCGAGCACCTCGAGCGAAGAGAGGTCGTAGCGGTCGACAACCGGGTGCCGAGCCAGCGCCATGCCGACGGGCGGAGGGACGATGGCGTGGGTTACCCGGTGCTGCTCGATCGTGGCGAGCATCCCCTCGAGGTCGAAGCGCGCCATCGTGACCACCGCCGCGCCGCGCGAGAGGGTGAAGTTGAGGATCGGCGCCAGCCCCATCGAGTGGAAGAACGGCGCGAGCCCGAGCATCCGGTGATGTGGCTGTAGAGGCATGGGGGCCTCGGTCTGCGCCAGGTTGGCGACGAGGTTGCGGTGGGTGAGCTCCACCGCCTTCGGCAGGCCGGTGGTGCCGCTCGACCAGAGCAGCGCTGCCGTGTCGGCGGAGGGGTTGATCCGGGGCGCCGGGCGCTCGTCCGCGAGCGCCGAGAACGGCACGGCACCCGGCGCCTCACCGAGCACGATCACGTCCTCCAGCCCGGCCTCGGTCGCCGCCGTGCGCGCGCCCTCGAGCAGCGCGGGGACGGTGATCAGCGCCCGCGTGCGCGTGAGTTTCAGCTGGCGGGCGAGCTCGGGCGGAGGGGCCAGCGGGCTGGCGGCCATGACAGCGGCTCCGGCACGCAACACGGCATGAAACGCCAACGGCCACTCGGGCAGGTTCGGGGCCTGCAGGCAGACCACGTCACCTCGCCCCACTCCGCGCGCCGCGAGGCCCCCCGCGGCCCCCGCGGCGGCGGCCGCCAGTGCTCCGAACGTGAGCGAGCGCCCGCTCACCGCGTCGATCATCGCCGGGTCGCCGGGATGCCCACGACCCAGCACATGGCGGTCCAGCGACACCTCCGGGATCTCCGGCTCGGGCCGCGAGCTGCGGACGACGTGGGAGGGCGTAATAGTGGCGGCCATGTCCTTCAGGACCGCGGCCGCGGGGATCTATTCCATGGCTTCTTCAGCCGGGAGGCAGCGAGCGTTGCGGCGGGCCCAGGCCTGGCTCGTCACCGGGCCGTTCGGGCACTTCTGGAGCGCGAGCGCCGACATCGCCGTGCTCTGGGCGCGCTACTGGCTAGACCGCGCGATCAGTCGCGCCGCGCCCGGGCGCCGCCGCCGTACGCGCTGAGATCGAGCACGAAGGCTAGGGCCACCCAGAGCCACTCGATCCCTTCGACGCCCCCCACCGGCGACCAGGCCACCGCGTAAACCAGGGCGGTGAGCGGAAGGAAGATCAGCCCGAGCAGCGGGATGATGAAGGTGTCGTAGGCCCGATCGACGTCGTTGGTGAAGATCCAGAGGCAGACGAGCGCTATGCGGGGGAAGAGCCCACCGAGAATCGCAAAGAGGCAACCCACGCGCCTAGCTTAGACCGATCGGCGGCGTCATCTCAACCGTCGCGAAGCCCGGGGCTCAGCAGGTGCAGGTCCCGGGCCCGCTTCACGCAATCCCGGCGATGGGTCACGTCGAGCTTGCGGTAGACGTGCTTGAGATGGGTCTTGACGGTGTTGACCGACACGAACATCTCCGCCGCGATCTCGGCGTTGGACATCATCGTGGGAAGGAACCGCAGCACGGTCAGCTCGCGCTCGCTGAGCGGCTCGAGCAACGCCGTCGCCGGCGAACGGTCGGCCACCACGCCCTCGTCCAGCCCGGCCAGCACGGCTGCGGCCAGTGCCCGGTGCGCCGTGCCCCGAACGATCCGGCGTCGCAGCAGCGAGCGCACCGGCGGCCCGTAGCGGGTGAGGATGTTCGAGTAGCCGCGCGGCTCGGCGAGGTCGAGCGCGCGCTCGAGCGCCCGCAAGGCGCCGTCCTGATCGTGCAGGGCGTCGCGCGCGATCGCGCCGACGATCCACGCCTCGGCGCGGGTTAAGGGAAGCACGGGCTCGCGCCGGTCGGCGGCGAAGGCGGCGATCGCCCGCAGGGCGGATTCCGGATCCCCGCGCGCCAGCTCCAGCCGGGCGACGGCGACGGCTTGATCGGGCGCGCCCGCGCTCTCGAGCTCGAGCAGGATGGCGCGCGCTCGGCCCGGCTCGCCGAGCGCCAGCCATGCCTCGGCCTCGAGCAGGCCGTTGATCACGTGCAGAAAGCGCGGCAGGGGTCCGTGCGCGCGCACTCCGCGCAGTAGCCCCAGCGCCGGCAGGGGCTCGCCACGAAGCAGGAGCAGGCGCGCGCGAAGCTGCCCGACCACGGCCCCCAGCAGCGGCTCGGTCGCCCCCTCGAGCGTCTCGGCCGCGTGCTGCGCGCCGCGCTCGGCCTCCCGCAGCTGGTCGCGCCAGAGCTGGACGGTGGCCTGGGCGGCCAGGGCGATCGCGGCGTGCGGCTGGCGCATCCACCCGCGCCGCTCGGCGAGCTGGAGCGCGGTGCGGGCGCGCCGCTCGGCCTCGCCCAGGCGCCCGTCGCGGACGTCGACGGCGGCCGCGTAGCTATCCGCCAGGAAGAGCACGAAGTCGTTGCGGCTTTCGAGCGCCAACCCGGCGGCCTGCTGAAGGTGGTCGTCCGCCTCGTGCAGGCTGCCCGTCCAGTACTCGGCGATGCCCAGATGCGCCAGGGTGAGCGCCCTCATGTCGGTGGCCACCGCACGATCCCAGCGCTCGTCGAGCACCCGCCTGGCGGCGTCGAGCGCCTCGGCCACGTCGCCGCTGAGGCGCGCGCGGTAAAGCGACGTCGCGGTCGAGGTGACGGTGAAGCGCCGTCGCCGCTCCTCGGGCAGCTCGAGCGCCACCTCGTAGGCCCGGAGCAGCAGCCGGTCGGCGGCGTCGCGGTCGCCCTGCTCGAGCAGGAGGCCCCCGACGGCCAGCGCCAGCTCGGCGTCCGAGCGCACCACCTCCTCGGGGATCTCCGCGGTCAGCTCGAGCAGCACCGCTCCACCGCCCCTCAGCACGAAACGCAGCCAGTGCTCCCCGAGCACCTCGGCCGCGAGTGCCCAGTCGGCGGCCGCGATCGAGTGGCGCAGCGCTTCGAGCGGGTCCTCGGCGCGCGCGTACCAGCGCCCGGCACGCCGGTGGAGCTCGGGCTCAGCCTCCGGCCGGCGCCGGTGAAGCTCGGCCCGCAGCACGTCGGCGAACAGCGGGTGGTATCGGTACCAGCCCCGCGGATCCTCCACCTCGCCCACGAACGCGTTGCGGCGGGCGAGCTCGCGCAGCGTGTGGGCCGCACCGGCCTCACCGGTCAGGGCCTCGGCGAGGGACCCGCAGAGCGCGTCGGGCACCGACGTCCGCATCATGTACTCGAGGGCCTCGGGGGTCTCGCCGGCGACCACCTCGGAAACCAGGTAGTCGCTCACCGCGGCGTCGCCACCGGCGAAGCCCTGGATGAAGGCGTGGCGGTCGCCACGGCGCTCGAGCGAGAAGCGGGCCAGGCGCAGCCCGGTGGCCCAGCCCTCGGTGCGCCGCCAGAGGAGCTCCAGGTCGTCCTCGGCCAGGTCGAGTCCGTTCAACAGCCGGCGCGTCTCGTCGAGCGTGAAAGCCAGGTCGGCCGCCCGGATCTCGGTGAGCCGCCCGGCGGCGCGAAGCCGCTGCAGGCGCAGCGCCGGGTCGCTGCGCGTGGCCAGCACGAGCCGCAGCCCGGCGGGCTCGACCTCGAGCAGCCAGTCCAGGTCGGCGAGTACGGCCGGGTCGCCGACCATCTGCAGGTCGTCGAGGACGAGAACGACCGGCTCCTCAAGGTCGTCCAGGCAGGCCATCAGCGTGGTAAGGAAGGGCTCCAGCGCGTCTCGGGGCGGCGGCGCGAGCGCGGCCAGGCGCGGGTCCACCGCGCCGAGGACTCCCACGAGCTCGGCCCAGAAGGGGCGCCGGTCGGCGTGCTCGCGGCGAAGCGGCAGCCAGACCGCCGGGCCGTGCGCGCGCCCGGCACGGAACCAGTGCGACAACAGGGCGGTCTTGCCGGCCCCGGGCGGGGCGGATACCAGCGTCAGAGCGTGCTCGACCCCCTCGTCGACCAACTCGAGCAGGCGTGGGCGCTCGACTATGTCCAAGACCGGCCGCGGGACCAGACCGCGAATCGCGGACTCCCTTCCGAGATCGAAGCCGACCCGAGGAGTCAATCAGGTCGCCCCTGTCCCCACAACAGGCGAGGCGTTCCTGGCGCGAACGTGTCGCCGCAGGAATCACCCCATCGGGGTGAGGCTGGTTCACCCGCCGTGGGCGGAAGCTTCGACCATGCAGCCCGCCCGGCAGTACATCGCCCTGCTCAAGCGATGAGCCTCCAGGTCGTGCCGCTGGCCATCACGATGATGGCCGGGCCGGCGATCATGGCCTCGATCATCTTCGTCACCCACCCGCAGGCGGTGCGCGTGTCGATCCCCTACCTGGTTGGCGTGCTGGTGGGAACCGTCGTTGGATTGGCCGTCACAACCGGGCTGCTCGAGCTGCTCGGCTCGAACGTCGACCTGGGTGACTCGTCCGACAGGAGCTCGCTGGGCAAGATCATTCAGTTCGGACTTGTGGCGCTTCTGATCGCGGCGGCGCTGAAGAACTGGCTGGGGCGCGCGACCATCAAGCCGCCCAAGTGGCTCGGCTCGCTGATGGAGGCCAGCCCGGGCAAGGCGCTCGTCGCCGGGATGCTCGTGATCCTGCTCGGCCCCTCGGACATCGTCGTGATGTTTACCGTGGCCACGAATCTGGTCCAGCAGGACCTCGCGCTGACCGCGGCCCTGCCCTTTGTCGGCGCGACCGTGCTGGTCGCCGCTCTCCCGTTCATCGGCTTCCTCCTCTTTCACCGGCGCGCGGTCCGGGCCATGCCGAGGGTGCGCGACTGGATGAATACGCACGCCTGGCTGGTGAACATCATCGTCTGCATCATCTTCATCGCGCTGATCCTGTGATCCGGTGACGGCCGCGCCATAGAGTCAGCGAATGCCCGACCGGGAGACGCGGCTCCGCGGAACGTGGGCGCACGCCGCGGCCGTCGTTCGCCGCCATCCTGTGGCCGCGCTCGCGCCCGCCGCGGTGCTCGGTGCGGCGGCCGACGTCCTCCAGCTCGTGGGCTCGAGCGTGGTGGCCGAGGTGGCGGTGGGGCTCGCGCTGGCCATCGCCTTCGAGCTCTACGTCGCCTACGCCGAGCGCCTCGTGATCGAGGACCAACGCGACCGCGGGCGCGTGGAGATCGCGCACATGCTGCGAGGTGCGCTGGCGTTCTTCCCACCCCTGCTCGTGGCGTCGCTGCTCGCCGTGACCCTTCCCCTCGCCGCGACCGGTCTCCTCGTGCTGCCCGGCCTCTGGCTGCTCACGAGGTGGTCGCTGTTCGCCCCGGCAATCGCCCGGGAGGGGCTCGGCTCACTGGATTCGCTGCGGCGCAGCACCGACCTCGTGCGCGGGCACTTCTGGCCCGTCTTCGGGATCGCCACCGTGGCGATCCTGATCGAGCACGGGGTGATCCACGCAAGCTCGCACGCCGCCGAGCCGCTGCTCGGCTCCCGAGTGCTCGGGCTGGTGGTGGCGGGGCTCGTTGTGGCGGCCGTCTCGCCCATCGCGGCCTTCACGATCTCGCTCGTCTACGACCGGCTCAGTACGGCCCCGGCTCGACCGGGGCCCTGACGCCCTCGCTCAGGCAAGATCCCCAGCCGTGCTCGCACTCGAAGGCGGTCTTTTCCTGATGGGCGCCGAGGATCCCGACGGCTTCCCCGATGATCGAGAGGGCCCCGTCCGGGAGGTCGGTCTGGAGGCCTTCCAGATCGCGCCCTGCGCCGTGACCAACACCGAGTTCGCCGACTTCGCCGAGGCGACCGGCCACGTCACTCGGGCCGAGCGCTTCGGCTCGTCCTTCGTCTTCGCGGGGCTCCTGCCCAGCGACTTCCCGGATACGCGCGCCGTAGCGCGCGCCCCCTGGTGGCGCCAGGTGGAGGGGGCGACCTGGCGCGCGCCCGAGGGTCCCGGATCCTCGATCGCGGACCGCGGCGACCACCCGGTCGTGCACGTGTCCTGGACCGACGCCCGCGCCTACTGCCGGTGGGCGGGCGCGCGCCTGCCCGCCGAGGCCGAGTGGGAGTACGCCGCTCGCGGCGGGCTCGACCAGAAGCGCTTTCCCTGGGGTGACGAGCTCACCCCCGGCGGGCGGCATCGGTGCAACATCTGGCAGGGCACGTTCCCCGGCCACAACACGCTCGAGGACGGTTTCTTCGCTACCGCGCCGGTCGAGGCCTTCGAGCCCAACGGCTTCGGGCTGCGCAACACCTCGGGCAACGTCTGGGAGTGGTGCGCGGACTGGTACGACCCCGACGCCGGCCCGGCCCCGGGCCGCGGCAAGGTGATTCGCGGCGGCTCGTACCTCTGCCACCGCTCCTACTGCAATCGCTACCGCGTCGCGGCTCGCAGCCGCAACACCCCGGACAGCTCGACCGGGCACATGGGCTTCCGGATCGCCCGCTAGCGCTACGTCCTGATCACTCCCGGCCGGGTCAGCGACCAGATCACCCAGATGTCGAGGGCGATCACGAGCAGCGACCAGAACGGGTAGTAGGGAATGAAGAAGAAGTTGGCCACCGCGCTCAGCGCGGCCAGAAAGATGGCCGTGACCCCCGCCCAGGCCCGGCGGGCGAAGAGCGAGAAGCCGCACGCGAGCACGAGCAGGCCGACGAGCAGGTGCACCCAGCCCCATGCGGTCACGTCGAGGTCGAAGGTGTAGTTGCGGGTGACGACGAAGAACTCGTCATCGATGATCGCCACCAGGCCGGCGATGACCTGAAAGAAGCCGATGATGATCATCACGGTGGCGGCGAAGGCGAGTCCGCCCGCCGCCCAGCCTGAGATTGGCTCGGGGTCCGATCCGGGACGGGACTGCTGATCCAAGGACATCGTCATGCTCCTTCTGGGCGCGGGTCCAGTGCCGGCCGAATCTAGGGCGAGGAGGGTGAGCGGTCATCACCCTGAAGGGGTGACCGGCAGGGTTGCCTCGCCGGGGCCCGAAAAGGGCCCAGGTGACCGGGCTGTCCCGCCATCACGGCTTCGGCGTGGTGCTCGTGATGGTGCTCGCCTCCGCCGCCTTCCAGGTGGCGACCCCCGATACCGACTTGTCGCGCCTGGTCACGACCATGCTCGGCGCAGCGACACTGGCTGTGTCCGCCTGGTCCGCTCGCGCCTCGCACGCCTTGGTGCGGGGAGCGGTGGCCATGACGATCCTGCTCGCCCTGATCTCGATCCTCGTGCTCGTGCTCCACGGCACCGTCCCGCGGTCCACGGCGGCCCTGATCAACGGCCTGCTGGTGGCCGTCGCGCCGGTCGTGATCGGTGCCGGGGTGCTTCGGGATGTCCGGGCCGAGGGGGAGGTGACCATTCGCACCCTGTCCGGCGTGCTGGCCATCTACCTCCTGTTGGGGATGCTGTTCTCCTTCTTCCTCGGTGCCGCGGCCGAGCTCGAGAGCGGCGCGTTCTTCACGAACGATCCCGACCCGGATCGTTCCGATTTCCTCTACTTCAGCTATGTGACGCTCTCCACGGTCGGCTACGGCGACCTCTCCCCGCTCACCGACGTGGGGCGGATGCTGGCCGTCACCGAGGCGCTGATCGGTCAGATCTATCTGGTCACGGTGGTGGCTCTGATCGTGACGAACCTCCGTCCGCGGGGGGGCGAGCGCCCGCGGCAGCGTCCACTGCCTGAGCCACGCTCGGAGAGGCCCGCCTGAGGTCGGGCCGCGCGTCAGCGCGCGCGCCCGCCTCTCTGTCGCCCCACCATGACGCCCACTCCCGCGCCCAGCAGGAAGGAAATGGCGATGACCACGATCAGCGGGGTCGACCAGGTACCCAGCAGCCAGTTGACCTCGACTTCGTCGAAGTTGAGGACCGCGAAGAGGGCGGCCACCCCACCGAGTCCGAAGATCGCGATCGTCCGCGCCCGGTCGCGGCGCGCGGGGGGGCGCTTGCGCATGTACTCCGGCGAATCGGCCATGGTGCGATTCTGAGACGATCACGGGTGACCGGGAATCACCCGACTCGGGTGATGCGCGGTCGCCGGCAAGACAGGAGCCTGCCGGGCAGCGACCAACGAACAGGAGGACTCGGAATGTCGAACCTCGTAGCGATTGCCTACGACGACGTCGATAAGGCCCAGGAGGTCATGGGCACGCTCGGGCAGCTGGTCAAGGAGCACTCGCTCACCCTCGAGGACGCGGTGATCGTCGAGCATCGCGAGGACGGAAAGATCAAGCTGCACCAGCCCTCGTTGGCCGGCGCGGGCGCCGCCGGCGGAGCGCTGTGGGGCGGGCTCATCGGTCTCATCTTCCTCATGCCGCTGTTCGGGGCGGCCATCGGGGCCGCGAGCGGGGCCGCCGCCGGGGCGGCGAGTGACGTCGGCATCGACGACAAGTTCATGAAGGAGCTCGGCGACAAGCTCGATCCGGGCGCGGCGGCCGTGTTCGTCCTGGTCAAGGAGGCCACCCGCGACAAGGTCGTCCCGGAGATCTCGAAGTTCGGTGGCCACGTGATCCAGAGCTCGCTCTCACAGGAGCAGGAGGCCGCCCTGCAGGAGGCGCTGGACAACCGCGGCGCGGCGGCATAGGCGCGGCGCTTCGCGTCACCTACGTAGGCCACGCCACCGTGCTCATCGAGCACGGTGGCTTCCGCCTGCTGACCGATCCGGTCCTGCGCCGCCGGGTGATTCACCTGCGCCGCCATCCGCCCCTGCCCGAGCACCTCCCGCACCCGGACGCGGTGCTGCTCTCACATCTGCACTACGACCATCTCGACCTGCCCTCGCTGCGCGCGCTGGGCCCGGGTGTGCGCGTGCTCGCCCCACGCGGCGCGGGCGACTTCTTGCGCGGCGCCGGACTGGAGGCCGTGGAGGAGCTCGCGCCGGGCGAGCGGGCGCGGGTCGGCGACGTGGCGGTCAGCGCCACGCCTGCCGAGCACGACGGCGGCCGTCGTCCGTTCGGGCCACGCGCGCAGCCGCTGGGATTCGTGACCGAGGCCGGACGCTCGGTCTACTTCGCAGGCGACACCGACCTGTTTGCCGGCATGGAGGACCTCCCGCGAGTGGACGTGGCGCTCCTGCCGGTCGCCGGCTGGGGTCCCAAGCTGGGTCCGGGCCACCTCGACCCCGAGCGCGCGGCCCGAGCCGCGGCGCTGCTGCGCCCGCGCATCGCCGTGCCCATCCACTGGGGCACGCTACGCGTGGGGCGGCGCGGAGCCTGGTTCACCGATCCGCCGCACGCCTTCGCGGCTCAGGTGGCCGAGCGCAGCCCGGAGATCGAGGTTCGCGTGCTCGAGCCCCTGCGGTCGCTCGAGCTGTGAGCCTCACGGTCTAGCGCTCCAGCTTGCGGACCTCGATCAGCTCGAGACCGAGCGATTGGATGCGGTGCAGCAGCCCGTAGAGCTCCGACTGATCGCGGAGCTCACCGCGCATCACGGTCTCGGCGGGCCTGACCGACGAGCTGAAGTTCTCGAAGGACTCGCTGAGCGAGTCGCTCAGCCTGCCCTTGACGCGGATCTCGTATCCGCTCGGGACCACCATCGGGACCACCATGCCGTCGCCCCGGGTGATCTCGCGTCACCCGTGTCGGGTGACAGGCGAGGCTTCGGATCATTCCTCCAGCCGCGTGACGTCGCGTCGCCATAGCTCACGTTGGAGTCGCCATCGCGCAAAGCCGATGGCGGAACGGGCGGCCACGAACAGCAGCGTCGGCACCACGACGGCCACCGTCAAGGCACCGGCGACGGGGCGTCCGGAGTTGATGGCGTGCTCGATGACGTGCTTCCAGTTCACGCCCAGCAGCACAGACGCCACGAAGGCGACCCAGACCACCGTGGCCAGCCTTCCCAGCAGCTCGAGCCAGCGATGCACGCGCACCACGAGCTCCCATCGGAGCCGACCGACCGTCATGCGCTCCAAGAGGGTGGCTCGCCGGGTCCGCTCCGGCGACAGCCGCTCGGTGATCACCGCGTTGAACCGGCCGACTAGTCGGCCGGGCAGGCCTCGGGTGCGATCGGTCGGTGCGATTGACGGGATTCTCCACCCCCTCTGCGGCTGCGCCACAGCAGCACCGGGCGCTCAGCGCAGGCTGGCCGGCGCCGGCAAGCGGGAAAGCAGGCGCCGGTAGCGGTTCATCACGGGCTTGGGGAAGTCGGCGTGGGTCTGAGTTCGCAGGCGCTCGACGCGTTCGCGGTGGAAGGGGCTCGACCGGTTTTCGTTGTGGCCGATCACATTACGCGTGGCGATCCGGTAGCGCCCCTGGAGCGCTCGGGTCAACCGCAGCGACGCGGCTCGCTGGACCGGGTTGCCCATCACCTGCGCGTCGCTCGTGCCCACATGCTCGATGCCGATGGCCGTCCAGTTGAGACCGACCGTGTGCCGACACATGAGTGCGACGGGCACCAGCCTGTAGATCGTTCCGTCGCGATCGATCACGAAGTGCGCGCAGGTACCGGGGAGCTCGTTGAGCTCGGGGTCGGGCCGGTTCGGCGCGAACGTGTCGAAGACCGGCGCGAAGCTGTCGGTGACCGTGTAGTGCTGGACGATCACCTTCGGCTCGAGCAAGCGGTACTCGTCGATCCCGTAGTGGCGCCGGGCGTAGGCGCGCATGTCGGCCTTGCGCTGGTCGTCGAACGGAATCGGCTTGAGCACCAGCCGAGGGGGAGCGATGGCGCGGGCCAGACCGATCACCGCGCGGGCATGGCGCGCCACTCCCTTGCGGGACAGCGCTCCGCCGGGCAGCTCGACCACGAAGGCGCTGTCCCCGCGGAACGTCGAGTTCTGCCAGGAGGTCGCCGTGCCGTGGTAGGCCGGCAGCCGGCGACGGGGCAGGCCGCTCGCGCGTGAGTAACCACGTTCGAGGACCGGGTCCCCGGTGCTCTTGACCACCATTCGCAGCGCCTGGTGGTACCAGAGCGTGACGCGAGGGCGCTCACGCTCGACGAAACGCTGCAGGGCCTGGGTCTCGGGCTCGGAGGCGGGGCCGCCGCCGGACTCGTACACCCCGTCCTGCTCTTGCCAGCGGTAGGGAAAGTTGCGGTTGAGGTCCACGCCGTTGGCGTTGTGGCGCGTGCCCGTGGCGGCACCGTCGGGGTTGGCCTGCTCCACCAGCCAGAGCGCGGTTCCACGCGGCGGCCGCGTCCGGCGCAGGCGCTCGATCACGGCCTCCCCGGCGCGTTCGTTGCCGTGCACCGAGCCGACCACCAGCAGCTTGACGCGCGCGCGAGCCGAGCCCACCCGGAGCGCGCGGATCGGCCGCCCCTGGGACGAGTGCCCGATGGTGATCTCGGCCGCGGCCGTGCCGCTCACCGGTTGCGCCGCGGGCGCCGGCTCGTCGACCTGACCCGAGACCAGCGCGGCGAGCGCAACGAAGAGGTTGGAGAGCGCGGACATGGCCATGAGTATGGTGGCGGCGTGACGCTCGCGCTGGCGGAGAAGGCCGCGGCCCACCGGCGGGTCGCGATCGACACCGAGTTCGTCTCCGAGCGGCGCTACCAGGCGCTGCTCTGCCTGGCCCAGGTCGCCGTACCGGACCCGGCCGCCCCCGAGAGCGTGCTCACGGAGGTCATAGACCCGCTCGGCGACGACCCACCCGACCCGGCGCCGCTCGCGCGCGTGCTCGCGGACCGCGAGGTGGAGGTGGTGGTGCACGCCGGCCGCCAGGACATCGCAATCCTGCGGCGCGTCTGGCACACCGAGGTCACCAACGTGTTCGACACCCAGCTGGCCGCCGGCTTCCTCGGGATGGGCAACCAGGAGGGCTACGAGTCTCTGGTCCGCAAGGCTCTCAACGTTCAGCTCAAGGGCTCCGAGGGCTTCACGAAATGGGACCGGCGCCCGCTGACCGCGCAGCAGCTCGAGTACGCCGCCGACGACGCCCGGCTGCTGCTCGCCCTGGGCGACGATCTGGAGCGCCGGCTGACGCAGCGAGGCCGGCTGGATTGGGCGCGCGAGGAGTGCCGTGCCCTCGAGGGCGCGACCGACGAGCGCACGCCGGAGCGGATGTACGCGCGACTGCCACGCCTCGGGCGCCTGAACGAGCAGGCCCGCGCCGTGGCGATGGAGCTGGTCGAGTGGCGCGAGGAGAACGCTCGGGCCCTGGATCGCCCCTCGGGCTACCTGCTACCGGACCAGGCCCTGATCGAGCTGGCTCGGCGGGCGCCCTCGAACCGCGCCGGCCTGGAGCAGATCCGCGGCCTGCCGGCCCAGACGCTGCACCGCCGCGCCGACCGCCTGCTCGAGGCCATCTCCCGGGGTCGCAAGCGCCCGGCTCCACCACCGCCGCCCCAGCCGCCGCCCCGGACTCGGCCGACGCGCCGCTCGTGTCGCTCGCCCAGGCGCTGGTTCGCCACCGCTCGGCCCAGGAGGGGGTGGCCACCGAGCTGATCGCAACGCAGTCGGAGCTGAGCACGCTCGTGACCGCGCTGCGCCGCGGCGACGGGGGCGACCACGTGCGCGTGCTCAACGGGTGGCGGCGTGAGCTCGTCGGACACGAGAACTGCGGCGGCATCACGCCGACCACGGTGGTCGGTCGTCCGTCCACGGTGATGGGCCGGCCCACGATGCCGGCGTCCGCGTCGTAGCGGCGCCGCCAGAGGCCGTCGCGCAGGACCGCCCACCACGGGCGCGCCCGGGGCGTTGTCCGCGGCCACGAAGCCGCGGCCAGGGCGGGGGCCACCCCGAAGGTCTCGAAGAAGCGCGGCGTGACGACACCCATGCGGACGCGCACCGCGTCGTCGGCGCCGGCGATGGTGGTGGGCCAGGGGACGAAGCCGGCCATCGACGCGAACGAACGGCTGCGCTCCTGCCAGCGCGTGAAGTTGGCGGGCGACACCTGGTTGCGCGGGTTCCCGCTGCGCGGGTTGCGCTCCCAGAGCGCGATCAGCCGCGAGGGCTCCTGGAAGGGAAGCCGGCGGAGCAGGGCGGCGTCCACCAGGCTGAAGATGGCGGCGTTGGCGCCGATCCCGATGGCCAGGGTCAGCAGCGCCACCGCGGTGTAGCCGGGGGCGCGCATGAGCTGGCGCAGCGCGTAGCGGACGTTCTGGAACAAGGAAGCCTCCTCAGGCGGGGATGTCCACGACCACCACCGTCGCGTCGTCCTGCAGCGGACCGCCGTCCGCGAACTCCACCGCCAGGTCGAGGACGGCGCGGGCGGCTTCGCTCGCCCCCCAGGCCCCGCATCCCCCGCAGCTCGGTCAGGAGCCGCGCCTCGCCCAGCTCGCCCCGCTTTCCGGCGGCCTCGGCCACGCCGTCGGTGTAGAGGACGAGACGATCGTCCGGCTCCAGCGGGATCACGGCCTCCTCGTAGCGCGCGTCTTCCAGCATGCCCAGCACCGGCCCGCCGCGGTCGAGACGGAGGACTGTGCCGGCGTCGCGCAGCAGCAGCGGCGGCGGGTGGCCCGCGTTCGTGTACGTCATCGTCCCGGGTCCGCGATCCAGGACCGCGTGGGCGAGGGAGACGAAACGGTCGGGGGCCAGGCGCGGCGACAGGGCCCGATCGAGCCGGGCGCAGACCGTCGCGCGGGGCCACGGACGTGGCCATGAGATCGCGCAGGGTCGCGTGGGCGCTGGCCATGAGCAGCGCCGCGGGCGTGCCCTTGCCGCAGACGTCCGCGATGGCCACGGCCAGGCGGCCCTCGGGCAGGACGGCCACCTCGTAGGCGTCGCCCCCGAGGCGCTCGGCGAAGCGCCAGGCGACGCCCACCGCATAGCCGGGCGCCTCGCGGGCAGCGGCCGGGAGAGCAGGCGCCGCTGGACGTCGCGGGCGTCGTCCTCCAGGCGAGCGTCGCGCCGCCGCTTGCGTCCTTCCGTCACCTGCGCGCGAACGGTGGCCAGGAGGCGGGCGTTGTCGAAGGGCTTCTCCACGAAATCGGCGACGCCGTGGCGCATGATGGTGACCGCCAGCGGCACCGTGGACCACGCGGTCATGACCACGATGGGCAGGGCGGGAGCGAGGCTCGCACGCGCTCCACCAGCTCCATGCCTTCGTGGCCCGAGGTGGTGTCGCGTGCGTAGTTGAGGTCCATCACCAGCAGGTCGAAGGGCTCGTCGCCCCCGGCCGCGAGCGCCGCCCGCACGGCGGTGGAGAAGAGGCCGTTTCCACGGCGAAGCCGTTCAACTTCAAGAGCAGGTGCACCGCCTCGAGCACGTCGGGCTGGTCGTCCGCGACCAGCACGCGGCCTGCGCTTCCGGCCGGGGACGGGCGAGGCATCGGCATGGTGGCGGCCGGGCTGCTCACGACCGCAGCGCCACCATGGGGTCCACGAGCGCCGCCCGCCGGGCGGGGATGTAGCCCGCGAGCAGCGCGACCAGGAGCAGGCAGGCGGTGGCCGCGGCGAAGGTGAGAGGGTCGCGCGCGTTCAGGCCGAAGAGCTGGGTCTCGATGACGCGGCCCACGCCGTACCCTCCGGGAAGCCCGAGGGCCACGCCCACGGCCACCAGCACGGCTACGTCGCGCAGGACCATGCGCAGCACGTCCCGGCGCTGCGCGCCCAGCGCCATCCGGATGCCGATCTCGCGGGTGCGCAGGGAGACCGCGAAGGCCATCACGCCGTAGAGGCCGAGGGCGGCCAGCAGCGTGGCCAGGACGCCGAAGGCGGCGGAGAGCGCGGCCACCATCCGCTCGACGAAGAGGGATTCCCGCACCTGCGCGCGCATGGTCTTGAGCTCGCTGACCGGCAGGTCGGGGTCCACGCCGCGCACGATCGCGTTGACGCGGCCGAGCAGCGCGTCGGGCTCCCCGGCGGTGCGGGCGTAGAACGTCATGGCCCCCAGCACGTCCCGCTGCGCGTGGGAGAGGTAGACGAAGCGCCGCTGGTCCTCACGCAGCGATCCGGCCTTGCCGTCCCGGACGATGCCCACGATCTCGACGTCGCTGTACTCGGGCTTTCGGGTGTAGCCGAAGCGGCGGCCGATGGCCTGGCCGCCGAAGTAGTGGCGGGCGAAGCTCTCGTTCACCACCGCGACCTTGGGCGCCTGGGGCCCGTCCGTCTCGGTGATCACGCGGCCGGCCACCAGGGGGATGCCGAGGGTCTCGAAGAAGGCGGGCGCCACACAGGCGAAGTTGGGGTTCATGTCGTCGCCCTCCTTCGGCTCGTATCCGGGGATCTTGATGGTCGAGGAGTTGTCGCTGTTGGTCATCAAGGGAAGGTCGGAGAGGGTGGCCGACCGCACGCCGGGCTCGTTGGACAGCGACTGGCGGATGCGGGCGCAGGACTTCCAGCTGGCCGGGAATGTCCAGGCCGTTGCGCGAGGGGTCCACGGTGAAGGTGACCAGCCGGTCCGGCTGGAACCCCGGGTCCAGGGCCCGCAGGTTGCCCAGGCTGCGCGTGAACAGGCCGGCGCCCACCAGCAGCAACAGGGAGAGCGCGATCTGCGCCACCACCAGCCCGCGCCGGAAGCGGAACGGGGCCGCGCCGCCGATGACCGCGGCCGCCTCGTTCTTGAGGGTCGAGGCCAGGGCCACCCGCGTCGTCTGCAGCGCGGGGGCGATGCCGAACAGGGCGGCGGTGAGGAACGTGAGGGCCAGGGCGAACAGGGTCAGGCGGAGGTCGGGCTCGGCCCGCAGCGTCAGCGCCGCGTCCTCGAAGGGAAGGGCCGCGATCATGGCCTTGCCCAGCCACGCGGACAGGAACAGGCCCAGGGCCCCCCCCGCCAGCGACAGGACGAGGCTCTCCGCGAGCAACTGGCGGATCAGGCGGGCGCGTCCCGCGCCCAGCGCGAGGCGCACGGCCAGCTCCTTCTGGCGCGACGACCCGCGGGCCAGCAGCAGGTTGGCCACGTTGGCGGAGGCGATGATGAGGACGAGACCGACCATCCCCATCAGCACGAGCAGCGGCGACCTGGCCTGGTCGCGCAGGCCCGACGTGCCGAGTCCACCCGGCCGCAGGTCGAGTCTCTTCTGGAAGAACTCAGATCTAAACCGGTCCGACTTGCCGGTCAGGCTCTTTGCGTCCTCGGTCAGCAATTGCGCGTAGAGGACGTTCAGGCCCGCCCGCGCCTCGTCCACGCTCACGCCGTCGCGCAGGCGGCCCAGCACGGTGAGCCAGCGCGTGCGCCAGTCGCCGTGGACCGGCTTCCAGTGAGGCAGGACCTGGGCCTGCATGGCGATCGGGATGAAGAGGTCCACGGAGCTTCCCACCTCGACCCCGTGGAAGCCGGCGGGGGCCACGCCGATCACGGTCATGGGATGGCCGTTGATGCGGATGCTGCGGCCCACCGCCCCGGCGTCGCCGCCGAAGCGGCTCTCCCAGAACCGGTGGCCGAGCACCACCACCGGGTGCGCGCCGGGCGTGCGATCGTCCTCGGGACCGATCAGCCGGCCCGCGGCTGGCGCCAGGCCGAGCACGCCGAAGTAGGTTCCCGAGACGAGGTCCGCGTCCACGTTCTCGGTCTGCGGCCCGTCGGCGAAGTGCACGGGAGTGAGCCAGTGGGCCAGCACGCCGGAGAAGACCGTGTTGTGGTCGCGCAGGCCCTCGTACATCGGCAGCGAGATCGGGGTGAGGTTGTCCGACTGCATCGAGGTGCGGCCCGAGAACTGCCCGGGGGCGTCCAGGATCACGAGCCGACCCGGGTCCCGGACGGGCAGGAGGCGGAACATCACCTGGTCCATCAAGCCGAAGATGGCCGCGTTGGCGCCGATGCCGAGGGCCAGGGTCATGACCACCACGGACGTGAAGCCCGGGCTCTTGGCGAACGACCGCAGCGCGAACCGCACGTCCTGGCGAAGCGTCTCCATCGGGCCTCCCGGCAGGGAATTGGCGAAGACCGTGCCAGCCCGGTTCCGCGTCTCCTCGAGCGACTTGTGGGCGGCGGGCGGCGGCCGGCTGCGCCGCTCGTGGGACTCCCGCGTCCCATGAGCGGACACATATCTGAGCCGGGGCATTCGCGCCGGTCCGTCAACCCTTCCCCGTCCAATGTCTTGCGCGTCCAGCCGGTCGTGGCACGTCTATTGGAATGGAAGCCCGTCGCGATGGACATACCGCGCCCCCATGCCGCCCAAAGGCGCCGGACGCGCCGGCTCGTGATGGCCGGCTCGGCCGTGCTGTTCGTGCTGGCCACGACGCTGGGCGTGTCGCGCCTCAAGCCGGCCGCGCCGTCGGTCGCGCGCGCGGCGGTCGTCCTCGACACCGTCAAGCGGGGCCCGATGGTCCGCCAGGTGCGCGGCCTGGGCACGCTCGTGCCCGAGGAGATCCGCTGGATCCCCGCCGCCACCGAGGGCCGGGTGGAGCGGATCGTGGTCCAGCCGGGCACGCGGGTCGAGGCCGACACCGTCCTCGTCGAGCTGAGCAACCCCGAGGTCGAGCTGCGGGCCATCGAGGCCGAGTCGCAGCTCCGCGCGGCGGAGGCGGCGTACAACGACCTGCGCGTCCGCCTGCAGAGCCAGCGCCTGGACCAGGAGGCGGCCGCCGCCCGCGTGCAGGCCGAGTACGCAGCAGGCGCGACTGCGCGCCGAGGCCGACGAGCGAGCTGGCGCGGCAGGGCCTGGTCGCCGACATCACGCAGGAAGATCTCGCGCAGCGCCGCCGACGAGCTGGCCAACCGGGTCGGCATCGAGAGGCAAGCGCCTGGCCATCGGGCAAGAGGCCATCGCAGGCGCAGCTCCAGGTCCAGGCGGCCGAGGTCGAGCAGCGCCGCGCGCTCGCGCGCCTGCGCCAGCAGCAGCTGGCGAGCCTCCGGGTGCGGCCGGGCCTCGCCGGCGTGCTCCAGCAGGTGCGGCGTCGAGGTCGGCCAGCAGGTCACCCCGGGCACGAACCTGGCGCGCGTGGCGCAGCCCGACCGGCTCAAGGCCGTGATCCGCGTGCCGGAGACCCAGGCCCGGGACGTGCTGCTCGGCCAGCCCGCGGCCATCGACACCCGCAACGGGATCGTCCCCGGGCACGTGGCGCGCATCGATCCCGCGGCCCAGAACGGGACGGTGACGGTGGACGTCGCGCTCGAGGGCCCGCTGCCCCGGCGGCGCCCGCCCCGACCTCACCGTCGACGGCACCATCGAGCATCGAGCGCCTGACCGACGTGCTCTACGTGGGCCGGCCCGCGCAGGGGCCAGCCGGAGGGCCAGTCGACGCCTCTTCCGGCTCGAGCCGGACGGCGTGCACGCCGCGCGCGTGCCGGTGAGGCTGGGGCGCGCCTCCGTGACCACCGATCGAGATCCTCGACGGGCTGGCCGCCGGGCGACCAGGTCATCCTCTCCGACACCAGCGCGTGGGACGAAGGTCGGACCGCATCCGCATCGAGTAGGACTGAAAGCCGGCGAGACGAGGAGAGGAGACCATGGCCGATACCGCTGATCCATCTGGAGAACCTGGCGAAGGTCTTCTACACCGACGAGGTGGAGACCCACGCGCTCTCCAGCATCCACCTCGACCATCGCGCCGCGGCGAGTACGTGGCCATCGCCGGCCCGTCCGGCTGCGGCAAGTCCACGCTGCTCTCGATCCTCGGCCTGCTCGACTCCCCGACCGCGGGCACGTACCTGCTGAACGGCCGGCCGGTGCAGGACCTCGACGCGGCCGAGCGCGCGCGCATCCGCAACCGCGAGATCGGGTTCATCTTCCAGACCTTCAACCTGATCGGCGACCTGACGGTGTTCGAGAACGTCGAGCTGCCGCTGACCTACCGCGGCATGCCGGCGGCGGAGCGCGCGCAGCGCGTCAAGGCCGCGCTGGAGCGCGTGGGCATGGGCCACCGCGCGCAGCACCTGCCCGGCCAGCTCTCCGGCGGCCAGCAGCAGCGCGTGGCCGTGGCCCGCGCGCTGGTGGGCCAGCCCTCGATCCTGCTGGCCGACGAGCCCACCGGCAACCTCGACTCGCAGCAACGGCGAGGCGGTGATGGAGCCTGCTGCGCGAGCTGCACCGCGGCGGCGCCACCATCTGCATGGTCACGCACGACCCGCGCTTCACGCGCTACGCGGAGCGCACGCGTCCACCTCTTCGACGGCCGCGTCGTGGACGAGAGCGCGGAGCGCCCGCTGGAGGCCGAGCCCGCGGGAGTCGCCTGATGGGCCTCGGCACCGACCTGCGTCACGCCCTGCGCGGCCTGGCCGCGGAGCGGGCCTGGACGGCGGTGGCGGTCACGACTCTCGCGCTGGGGATCGGGGCCAACGCGGCGATCTTCGCGGTGGTGGACGCGGCACTGCTGCGGCCGCTGCCCTTCGCGGACCCGGAGCGGCTGGTGGCCGTCTGGGGGCTGGAGGCGGGCAGCGGCCCCCAGCGCCAGCGGACGTCCTACCCGGACTTCCGCGATTACCAGGAGGGCGCCCGTCGATCGTTCGAAGGCTTCGCTGTCTACCGGCCCACGACGCTCACGCTCACGGCGCGGGACCTGGATCCCATCCGGGTGGACGCGGCGGTGGCCTCGCACGAGCTGTTCCCGCTATTGCGCGCCACGCCGCTCCTCGGCCGCGATCGTCACCGCCGAGGAGGACCGCGCGGGCGGACCGCCGGCGGTGCTGCTCTCCGAGAGCCTGTGGCGCGAGCGCTGGGCGGGCCGCCGAGACCTGTTGGGAGGCACGATCACGCTGGACGGCGAGCCGCACACGGTGGTGGGCGTGATGCCGGCCTCGTTCCGCTTCCCAGCGCACGCCCGGTTGTGGATTGCGGCGGGACGCCAGGACCGCAACGAGTTCCGGGGCATCCACTCGTATCGCGTGGTGGCGCGGCTGCGCCCGGGCGTGCCCGTGCCCGTCGCGACGGGGGAGCTGGCGCAGGTCGCGAGCGGGCTGGCCTCCGCCTATCCCGACGACAACGCGGGCCGGACCGCGCTCGTGGAGCCGCTGCAGCGGTCGCTCGTGGGCGAGGCGCGGCCCGCGCTCCTCATCCTCCTGGGCGCCGTGGTCCTCGTGCTGCTCATCACTTGCGCGAACTTCGCGGCCCTTCTCGTGGCGCGCGCCAGCCGCCGCACGCGCGAGCTGGCGGTGCGGGTCACGCTGGGGGCGACCCGAGGCCGTCTCGTCAGGCAGCTTCTCACCGAGACGGCCGTGGTGTCCGTGCTCGGCGCGCTCGCGGCGCTCCTGGTGGCTGCGTGGCTGGTGCCTATCCTCGTATCCCTGGCCCCGCCCGACCTGCCCGGCTCCAGGAGGTCGTGTTCGACCGCCGCGTGGCGCTCGTCTGCCTGGCCGTCACCGTCCTCACCGCCTGCCTTTCGGCGGCCCCCGCCGTCGTGGCCACCCGCGTGCAGCCGGCGGAGGTCCTCCGCTCGGAATCCGGCCGCGCCTCCGCGGGGCCCGCGCGCCAACGCCTGCGCCAGGCGCTCACCCTGGCCCAGACGACGCTGGCCGTGGTCCTGCTCATCGGGGCGGGCCTTCTCGTGCGCAGCCTGTACGCGCTGGGCCGCGTCGAGCCCGGCTTCGTTACGCCGGAGTGGTGGCCGCGGAGGTGCTACCTTCCCGAGTCGCGCTACCCGGACCTGGCGGGACTGGGAGCGGACATTCACGGCGATCCGCGACCGGGTGGCCGCGCTGCCCGGCGTCGAGTCGGTCGCCCTGGCCTCCGGCGATCCGTTCGACGGCGGCTTCGGCGCCAGGTTCGAGATCGAGGGGCGGCCGCCCTTCGAGAAGGGCCGCGAGCCGGAGCCCGCCATGCGGCTCGTCTCGGCCGGCTACCTGTGCCGACGGGCTGCGCCTCGTGCGCGGCCGCGACCTGACCCCCGGCGACCGGGTGGGAGCGCCCGGCGTCGTCCTCGTCAACGAGGCCATGGCGCGGAAGTACTTCGCCGGCGAGGACCCCGATCGGACGCCGCCTCCTGCGGCAGTGGTGGTCCGACGACATGCCGAAGGAATGGGAGATCGTCGGGCATCGTGTCCGACGTGAAGACGGCGACGCTGGAAGGCGAGTCGGACGAGGCGATCTACTTCCCCGTCCGCGCAGATCTCCTTCGCCGCCATGACGCTCGTGATCCGCACCCCGCGCGACGCGGACGGCGCGGCCGGCCGAGCATCCGAGGCGCGGTGCGCGCCGTGGACCCGCTGCTGGCGGTGAGCCGCGTGCGCGCCGTCGGCGACATCGTGGCCCAGAGCATGGGATCCCGCCGCTTCAACGCCACCCTGCTCGGGGCCTTCGCCGGGGTGGCGCTGCTGCTGGCCGCCATCGGCGTCTACGGCGTGCTGTCGTACTCCGTGGCCCAGCGCGGCCACGAGATCGCGGTGCGGCGCGCGCTGGGGGCGGGGGCGCGCGACGTGGCGGCGCTGGTGGCCCGGCAGGCGGCCGGCGTCGCGGGCCAGGGCCTCGCGCTGGGGCTGCTCGGCGCGCTGGCGCTGGCCCACGTCCTGCGCGCCCTGCTCTTCGCCGTGCACCCGCTGGATCCCGTCACGCTCGTGGCCACGGTCGCGGTGGTGGTGGCCGGCCACCACCGCCGCCAGCCTGGGGCCGCTCTCCCGCGCTGGCCGTGGACCCCGCCCGCGCGCTGCGCGGCGACTGAGTGGCGCCCCTCGTCCGCCTGCGCGGCGTCGAGAAGAGCGTTCCCCAGGCGGGCGGCCGCGTCTGGCTCCTGCGCCGCATCGACCTGGACGTGGCGGAAGGCGACTTCATCTCCGTCATGGGGCCGTCGGGGGCGGGCAAGACCACGCTGTTGAACGTCCTCGGCATGCACGACGACGACTTCGCGGGCGAGTACGAGCTGGACGGCCAGGCCGTGCACGCGCTGTCGCGCGGCGAGCGGATGGCGCTTCAGAAGAAGACCATCGGGTTCGTCTTCCAGAGCTACCACCTGCTCGACGACCTGACGGTGGCCGAGAACCTGGACCTTCCCCTCTCCTACCGTGGCGTTGCCAAGGCGGAGCGGCAGGCCGTGGTGGCGGACACCCTCGACCGCTTCGGCATCGTGGGGAAGAAGGACCTGTACCCGACCCAGCTCTCCGGCGGCCAGCAGCAGCTCGTGGGCGTGGCGCGCGCGGTGATCGCGCGGCCGAGGCTGATCCTGGCCGACGAGCCCACGGGCAACCTCCACTCGGGCCAGGCGCGCGAGGTCATGGAGCTGTTCGCCCGCCAGAACGCCCTTGGCACCACCATCGTCCAGGTCACGCACTCGGAGGCAAACGCCGCCTACGGCCGCCGCGTGGTCCAAGCTCCGCGACGGCTGGATTCCAGCCGCAGTAGCATGGGCGGAGTGCGCTCCTCGCCCCGTCCGTTCCGGGTCCTGGCCGCGGACGACCAGGCCGACATCCTGGAGGCGCTGGCCCTCCTGCTGAAGGGTGGCGCATTCGAGCTCGAGACCGCCCGGTCCCCGGCAGAGGTCGTGCGCGCCGTGGAGTCCGGGGACCTGGACGTGGCGCTCATCGACCTCAACTACGCGCGCGACACCACGTCGGGGCAGGAGGGCCTGGACCTCCTCTCGCGCCTGCAGGCCGCCGACCCCACGCTGCCCGTGGTGGTGATGACGGCCTGGGCCAGCGTGGACCTGGCCGTGGAGGCCATGCGCCGGGGCGCGCGCGACTTCCTGCAGAAGCCCTGGGAGAACGCGCGCGTGCTCACGGTGCTGCGCACCCAGGCCGAGCTGGCGCGCGCGTTGCGGCGCGGGCAGAGCCTGGAGGCCGAGAACCGCGCTCTGCGCGCCGACGGGCCCGGCGCGCTCGTCGCGGAGGCGCCCGCCATGCAGCCGGTGCTGGAGATGGTCGCCCGCGTGGGGCCCTCCGACGCGAACGTCCTCCTCACTGGAGAGAGCGGGGCGGGCAAGGGAAGCATCGCCCGCGCCCTCCACGCGGCGTCGCCGCGGGCCTCGCGCCCGCTGCTGAGCGTGAACGCGGGCGGGCTGTCGGAAGGGGTGTTCGAGAGTGAGCTGTTCGGCCACGTCAAGGGCGCCTTCACGGACGCCAAGACGGACCGCATGGGACGGTTCGAGATGGCGGATGGCGGCACCCTGTTCCTCGACGAGATCGCGAACGTCCCCCTGGGCCTGCAGTCCAAGCTGCTGCGGGTGGTGGAGAGCGGCGAATTCGAGCGCGTGGGGTCCTCGCGCACGCGCAAGGTGGACGTGCGCATCCTGTCCGCCACCAACGCCGACCTGCGCGCGGAGGTGGCGGCGGGGCGCTTCCGCCAGGACCTCCTGTTCCGGCTCAACACCATCGAGATCGCGATACCGCCGCTGCGCGAGCGGCCCGAGGACATACCGGCGCTGGCCGGGCACTTCCTGGCCGCGCACGCCCGGCGGTACCGCAAGCGCGTCAGCGGCTTCGAGGAGGGCGCCCTGGCCGGCTTGGCGCGCCACGCGTGGCCCGGCAACGTCCGCGAGCTGGACCACGCGGTGGAGCGCGGGGTGCTCATGGCCCGGGGCGAGCGCATCGGCGCGGCCGACCTGGCCCTCCGCCCGGATAGCGGCGCCGCCTCTCGCCTCGACGACATGAGCCTGGAGGAGGTGGAGTGCCTGCTCATCAAGAAGGCGCTGGCGCGCCACGACGGCAACGTGAGCCGCGCGGCGGAGGCGCTGGGCCTCTCGCGCAGCGCCATGTACCGCCGCCTGCAGCGCTTCGGCATCTAGCGGGCCCTGCCGCGCCCTCCGTGCCCCGCGGATGAAGACGAAGCGCCGCCGGCGCCTGACCCACACGCGCCGGGTCCTGTTCCTCGCCCTGGGCGCGCTCGTGCCCGCGGCCGTAGCCGCCCTGGCCCTGACCTTCATGGTCCCGCTGTCCCGCGGCCTGCGCGCCACGCTCGTGGCCGGCGTCGTGATCATGGGCCTGGGCATGCTCCTGGCGCTGCACGAGGCGGTGGTGCGGCCGCTGCAGACCCTCGGGAACCTGACGGGCGCGCTGCGCGAAGGCGACTTCTCGTTCCGCGCGCGGACCGACGGCAGCCAGGACGCGCTGAACCTGGCCTTCGTGGAGCTGAACGCCCTGGCCGCCGTGCTGCGCGAGGAGCGGCTGGAGGCCCTGGAGGCCACCGCGCTGCTGCGCAAGGTCCTGGCCGAGATCGACGTGGCCGTCCTGGCCTTCGACGCCGAGCGGAAGCTGCGCCTCACGAACCGGGCGGGCGAGCGCCTGCTCGGGATGCCGTCGGAGCGGCTCATCGGCCTCCGCGCGGAGGAGCTGGGCCTGGCGGAGGTGCTGCGCGTGGGAGGCCCGCGTGTGGTGGACCTGCCGCTGCCGGGAGTCTCGGGCCGCTTCGAGGCGCGCCACGGCACCGTCCGGCAGGGCGGCCGCCCGGTGGACCTGCTGGTGCTCTCGGACGTGAGCCGCGCCCTGCGCGAGGAGGAGCGTCAGGCCTGGCAGCGGCTCATCCGCGTCCTCGGCCACGAGCTGAACAACTCGCTGACCCCCATCCGCTCGGTCACCTCCAGCCTGGAAGAGCTGGCCGCGCGCAAGGACCGTCCGGCCGACTGGGAGGACGACCTGCGGCGCGGCCTCGCCCTCGTGGGAGGGCGGGCCGCCGCCTTGTCCCGCTTCATGGAGGGCTACGCGCGGCTGGCCCGGCTGCCGCCGCCGGAGAGGGTGCCCGTGGCCGTGGCCGACCTCGTGCGGCGCTCGGTCCGCCTGGAGACGCGGGTGCCGGTGGAGGTGCGGCCGGGCCGGGAGATGGAGATCGAGGCCGACGCGGACCAGGTCGAGCAGGCACTCATCAACCTCGTGCGCAACGCGGCCGACGCGTCCCTGGAGACGGGCGGCGCCGTGCGCGTGGGCTGGCGCGCCGCGGACCGCGCGGTCGAGATCTCCATCGAGGACGACGGGCCGGGCCTGCCCTCCACGGCCAACCTGTTCGTGCCCTTCTTCACGACCAAGCCCCAGGGCTCGGGCATCGGCCTCGCCCTCAGCCGGCAGATCGCCGAGGGCCACGGCGGCTCGGTGGTGCTGGAGAACCGCAAGGACGGCCACGGCTGCGTGGCGCGCCTGCGCCTGCCGCTCTGAGTGACGAAGTCGAGCTATGCTGACAGGACCATGAAGAGCGCCCTTCTCGTCGTGATCCCCCTGCTCGGCGCGTCGGTCGCCCTGGCCCAGACGAGAAAGGATGCGGCGGCCCGGCAAAGCCAGGCCAAGGCGAAGGCCCAGTCGAGCCACGCCTTCGCCGCGTTGGCGGACTCCTTCGTGAAGGAGTCGCTGGCCCTGTCGCCCGTCAGCGCCTCCTACGCGGGCTACCACAAGCACCCGGGGCCGAAGGGGGAGAGGATCGAGCTGGACGCCCTCCTCGACGACGTGAGCCCCGCCGCCTTCGCCGAGCAGCGCCGCTTCTACGCGGGATGGCGCGAGCGGTTCGCGAGGAGACGCCGCTCGAGTCGCTCGGGGTGCAGGACGCCGCGGACTTCCGGCTCATCGACGACCAGATCGCGCGGAACCTCCTGGAGCTGGACAGGATCGAGAACTACAAGCACAACCCCACGGTGTTCGTGGAGCTGCTCGGGAACGGGCTCTTCCTGCCCCTGTCCCAGGAGTACGCCTCGCAGGAGACGCGCGTCGGGCACGTGATCTCGCGCGCATCGAGCAGATCCCGCGCTTCATGGAGCAGGCGAAGCAGGCGCTCCTGGACGCGGACCCCGTCTTCATCAAGGTGGCCGGGGAGGAGAACGACGGCAACGTGGAGCTGGTCGAGAAGACGGTGCCCGCCGAGATCCCCGAGCGCTCGGAGCTGCGCGCGCGGTACGACGCGGCCGCGCCCCGGGCGGTGGCCGCCCTCAAGGACTTCAACCGCTGGATGCAGGACGACCTGGGCAAGCGGCCCACCACCCGCACCTGGCGCCTGGGCAAGGAGAGTGGTACGACCCCAAGTTCAAGCTCGTGATGGAGGCGCCCGTGACGCCGGAGCAGATCCTGGCCGACGCGGAGCGCGAGATGGCCGAGGTGCGCGCGGAGATGCTGCAGCTCGCGACGCCGCTGCACGAGCAGATGTACCCGGACCACACCGGACACGCCGAGGCGACGGGCACCGACCGCGAGAACCTGATCATCGGCGAGGTCCTGCGCCGCATCTCCGACGACCACCCGAAGCGCGACGAGCTGATGGACGTGGTGAAGCGGGACCTGGAGAGGATCACCGCCTTCATCCGCGAAAAGAACATCGTGTCCCTGAGCGAGCGGCAGAACCTCAAGGTCATCCCCACCCCGCCCTTCATGCGCGGGATCTACTCCGTGGCCGGCTTCGCGGCCCCGCCGCCGCTGGAGCCCACAGCGGAGGCCCAGTACTGGGTCACGCCCATCGACGCCTCCGTGCCCGACGAGAGGGCCGAGTCCAAGCTGCGCGAGTACAACAACTGGGTCCTGAAGTGGCTGACCATCCACGAGGCGCTGCCCGGGCACTACGTCCAGTTCGAGCACGCCAACGACGTGCAGCCGCCCCGCCGCCGCGTCCTGCGCAGCCTCTTCGGCAACGGCGCCTACGTCGAGGGTTGGGCCGAGTACATCGCGCAGGTGATGATGGATGCCGGCTTCCTCGACAACGACCCCCGCTTCCGCCTCTCCATGCGCAAGCTGCGGCTGCGCCTCCTGGCCAACGCCATCCTCGACGTGCGCCTGCAGACCATGGGCATGACCGAGGAGCAGGCCATGGAGCTGATGACGAGGCAGGCCTTCCAGACCCAGGCCGAGGCGGAGGGCAAGCTGCAGCGGGCCAAGCTCAGCTCCACGCAGCTCCCGACCTATTACGTGGGGCTGCGGGCCTGGCAGGAGCTGCGGCGCAAGTACGAGGCCAGGAAGGGCAACGCCTTCGACATGCGGGCGTACCACGACCTGGTCCTCGGCCAGGGACCGCTGCCCTTCGACGCGCTGGAGACGGTCGTCATGGGGGACCGCTGAGCAAGGGCCTCCCGATCCTGGCCGCGCTCCTGGCCGCGGCGCCGTGCGGGGCCCAGTCCGCCAAGCAGGACCTCCTCGCCAAGAAGCTCGAGGCCGCGGTCGCGCGGGAAGACCGCGACCTGGACGGCGTCCTCGGCGTGGCCATCGTGGACCTGGCGTCCGGCCAGCGCTACATGCACAACGCGGACGAGGTCTTCCCGGTGGCCAGCTCGATCAAGCTGGCAGTGCTGGCCGAGCTCTTCCACCAGGCGGAGCAGGCCGCGGCCGGGACCGCGGGGAAGGCCACCCTCACCGACCTCTACACGATGGACGCGGCGGACCTCGTCGAGGACAGCCCGGTGCTGGCGGGCCTGACCCCCGGCGTCTCGCGCGTCACCAACCGCGACCTGGCCTCCTTCATGGTCACGGTCAGCGACAACGCCGCCACCAACGTCCTCATCGGCCGGCTGGGGATGGAGAACGTGAACGCCCTGCTCGCGGCCCAGGGGCTGAAGGAGACGCGGCTGCGCCGCCGGATGCTGGACCTGGCGGCGGCCCGCGAGGGCCGCGAGAACACGTCCACC
>CAWBLN010000017.1:0-104486 GCA_963789705.1 uncultured Thermoleophilaceae bacterium | reverse complement strand
ACCACCCGCACCACTACCGGCAGACGCGCCGGAAGGGACGGGGAGCTGCGGGCCACTCGACGAGCCGGAGCCGAGAGCCGAGCCGGACGGTGAGCCCGCCTGAGAGGCGGTCAGCGGCGCAGGAGCCACCGACGGCGGGTGGTTGGTCGCGAGGTCGAACGCGGGGCCGACGCCCGCGGACCCGAAGGCGGCGGGCGACCCGGCTCGCCCCGCGCTCGGGCGAAGCCGCGCCCGGAAGGGAAGCGGGGTTGGCCGGACTGAGGTTCGGCGCCGGCGCTGTTGAGAGCGAGGCAGCCGGGCTGCCGGCTTCGGCGGGCGCCGCGTTCTGTGCCTCGGGAGTCGTCGCGCTCGCGTGGCCACCGCCGCGCGGGCCGCCGGTGAGAGCACCAAGCGGATCGGGGAGGGGCGGGAGCACGTCCGATGGCGGGAGCGAGCGGCGCGGTGAGGTCCTGGATCACCGGCGCGAGCGGCGCGGTGAGATCGTCGACCGAGATCACGGGGGCCAGCAGGGCCGTGATGTCCTGGATGACGGAGGCGACGGGGCGAGCAGGTCCTCGATGACCGCGGGCGAGCAGGACCGTCAGGTCCTCTACCACCAGGCCAACGGCGCGGTCGGGACCGCGACGATCGGCGTCAGCCAGCAGTCGCGTCTCCAACCACCGGGGCCAACGGAGCCGTCAGGTCCTCGACGATCGGCGTAAGCGGAGGCCATGAGGTCCTCGACCGCCGGGGCCACCGGAACGATCAGATCCTCGACGACCGCATGAGCGGAGCGGTCAGATCCTCGACGACCGGCGTGAGCGGAGCGGTCAGATCCTCGACGACCGGCGTGAGCGGAGCGGTCAGATCGGCGACCACCGGAGCCAACGGCGTCGTGGCGTCCTCAACCACCGGAGCCAAGGGCGCAGTCAGGTCCTCGACGACCGGCGTCAGCGGCTCGACGGCATCCTCGACCACCGGAGCGAGCGGCTCGACGGCATCCTCGACCACCGGAGCGAGCGGCTCGACGGTGTCCTGCACGACCGGAGCCAGCGGCTCGACGGCATCCTCCACCACCGGAACCAGCGGCTCAACGGTGTCCTGCACCACCGGAGCCAACGGCTCAACGGTGTCCTGCACCACCGGAACCAGCGGCTCAACGGTGCGGCCGAACAGCTCACGTGCCTACCGCCGGAACCAGACGGCTCAACGGTGTCCTGCACCACCGGAGCCAGCGGCTCAACGGTGTCCTCCACCACCGGCGCCGCCGGCTCGAGCGTCGGCGCGGCGGGCTCCACCCCATCCTCAGCCACCGGGGCGGGCGCTTCGACCACCGGCAGCGCCGCCTCATCAACTACCGGCGACGCTGCCTCCTCCACGGCCGGGACGCTCGGCGCGGGCGCCTCCACTGCCGGGACGCTCGGCGGGGCCGCCGGCTCGACGGGTGGCGCGGGGGCGGCGGGGGCACCTGGACGGCGGGCGCCGGCGCGGGCGGGGCGGGCGGAGCCGGCAGGGCGGGTGCGCCGGGTACCTGGCCGACGGCGGGGGCGGCTGCGATCAGTGCGATCACCAGTGCGCCCAGCCAGGCCAAGGTGGTCGCACGACCACGCCGGAGTCCTGGACTTCCACGTCTCCCTGCCGCCTGTTCCTAGGTTCCCCACTCGCTCTCCGGACGAGGTCCTCTCTTCGACCTCGATCGCGACAGCGTCCCCAGGAAGGCACGAATGGGCCACACCATTTACGCGCTTTGCGCACGCTGCGTACGCGATTTTTGTTCGCTATTTGCGGGTTTTTCGCCGAACCGGGCCCCTAAAAGCGCCCCGCGCGAGGCCTACCACCGCTTCACGACGGCGATCCCAGACGGATGAACCAACGGCCCAATCGCGCCCGCCCGTCGAGCTCGAATGCCTCGACCGCGATGAACGAAAACCACAGTGCCTGGAGCCCCCAGCCCGGCTCGTGCGGTACCGCGAGCACCCAGCGTTCCTCTCGGTCGGGCTCGCGCAGATAGAGGACCGCGCCCTCGTCGCGCACCTCGGTGATCGTGCCGGGCACGATCACGGTTTCGTCCGCGCCGGGCATGCCCTCGATCCAGACCCGCACCGCGCGGCCCTCGGGCGAGAAGCCGAGGGCGGACCCCACACGCTCGAGTAGCCGCAGCCTCAGGCCGACTCGGCGCGCTTCTGCTCGCCCGTGTCCTCTTCGGGCGCGGCTTCGGTAACCAGCGTGGGCTTGAGGCCCTTCTCGATCGTCTCCTTGGTCACCACGCACTTCTTGACGTCGCGGCGCGACGGCAGCTCGAACTGGACGTCGAGCAGCGTCTCTTCGAGGATCGAGCGCAGGCCGCGCGCACCCGTCTCACGCTCGAGGGCGCGGTTGGCGATCGCCTCGAGCGACTCGTCCGCGAACACCAGCTCGATGCCGTCGAAGTGGAAGAAGCGCTGGAACTGCTTGACCAGGGCGTTACGGGGCTCGGTGAGGATCGTGACGAGGTCGTCGCGGGTGAGCTGGTGGATCACCGACGCCACGGGCAGCCGGCCGATGAACTCGGGAATCAGCCCGTAATCGATGAGATCCTCGGGCAAGACCTGCTCGAACAGGTCCCCGGTGTCCTTGTTGTGCTTGGAGGAAACCGTGGCGCCGAAGCCGACCCCCTTGTGGCCGATGCGTCGCTCGACGACCCGGTCGAGGTCCGCGAACGCCCCGCCGCAGATGAACAGGATGTTCGTGGTGTCGATCGTGAGGAATTCTTGGTGGGGGTGCTTGCGCCCGCCCTGCGGCGGAACGGAGGCCACCGTGCCCTCGAGGATCTTGAGGAGCGCCTGCTGGACGCCCTCTCCCGACACGTCGCGCGTGATCGACGGGTTGTCCGCCTTGCGCGCGATCTTGTCGACCTCGTCGATGTAGATGATTCCCGTCTCGGCCTTCTTGACATCGAAGTCCGCGGCCTGGATCAGCTTGAGGAGGATGTTCTCGACGTCCTCGCCCACATACCCGGCCTCGGTGAGCGCCGTGGCGTCGGCGATCGCGAAGGGGACGTTGAGGATCTTGGCGAGCGTCTGGGCCAGGAGCGTCTTGCCGCAGCCCGTTGGGCCGAGCAGGAGGATGTTGGACTTCTGCAGCTCGAGGTCCTGCTCGCCCTCGGCCTGCATCATCTGAACCCGCTTGTAGTGGTTGTAGACGGCAACCGAGAGCGTCCGCTTGGCCGGTTCCTGGCCGACGACGTACTCCTGCAGGACGGAGTTGATCTCCATCGGCTTCGGCAGGTTCTCGAGGTCGAACGTCGGAGCCCCGGTCAGCTCCTCATCGATGATCTCGTTGCAGAGGTCGATGCACTCGTCGCAGATGTACACGCCGGGGCCGGCGATCAGCTTCTTCACCTGGCGCTGCGACTTTCCGCAGAAGCTGCACAGGAGTTGTTCGTTCGAGTCCGTGGGTCGAGCCACTCTTCTCCCCTCGGCGCGAGGGTAGCGCACCTGAAGATACGAGGTCGGAGGCCCGGACCCTTCTCCAGACTCGCCTCGAGCGACTCGTCAGAGGGCTTCCACGAGCTTGACAATCGTGATCAGAGCGAGCCAGATGACCAACGCCAGCAATACCCGCAGCTGTAGCGTCCGGGTCACGGCGTCTAGAAGAGCTGGCCGACGTACTCGATGACCACGCGCGTGGAGAAGTAGCCGAACCAGACCACCGCCACGCACATCACCCCGAGCCGGAAGCCGCCCAGTCGGATCGCGGCCGGCAGCACGCCGCGGTTCATCACGATCAACAGGATCGAGTAGCGCCGCTACCCCGGGCCGCGCCTTCGTCAAACGTCGGCGGGCGGCGTGGCGCCGAGCTCCGCGCTGAGCTGCTCGAGCGCCACCAAGAGCGGGCGGGCGACCGGCACCCCCTCGTCCTCGCGCTCACGGCGCGTGCGCTCCTCCGGATCGCCCGGGACCTGCACCTCCGGAAAGCCGCCGGCAGGGGGGCTCCGGCGCAGTCGCTCGAGCAGGTCCTGCAGCATCTCCTCGAAGCCCGCCCTTCCCACCGTCCGTTCCGGGTCGAGGGCGAGGTGGAAGTGGCCGACCTGCTGTGGTCGATCGTCGGCGTCGAAGAGCGGGGAGACGCCGAAGCCCACCCCGGCTCCGGCGAGTAGCCCGGACAGGATCTCCACCATCATCGCCAGGCCATAGCCCTTGTAGCCCCCGAGCGGCACCATCGCCTGCGCCGCTGCCGGGTCGGTGGTGGAGGCGCCGTGCTCGTCGACCGCCCACCCCTCCGGGATCGGCCGGCCCTCGTCGCTCGCTGCCCAGACGCGGTTGGCCGCCACCTGGCTCGTGGCCATGTCCAGCACGAAGAGCCCATCTGAGGCCGGCGCGGCGAGCGCTATCGGGTTGGTGCCGAGCTCGGGGACGCGCCCGGCGAAGGGAGTCACCAGGGGATCGGCGTTGGTGGTAGACAGCGCCACGAGGCCCCGCCGGGCCAGCGGCATCACGTAGTGGGCGGCCGCACCGTAGCGCGAGCTGCCGCGCACGGACACCGCACCGACGCCGTGACGCGCCGCGAGCTTCGCCGACAGCTCGGCGGCGAACACGCCGGCCACCTGACCGGGCCCGTCGTCGCCATCGACCAGCGCCACTGCGGCATGCTCACGCACCACCCGTGGCCGCGGCGCGCGGTTCAGTCCGCCGGCGCGCAGGCGCTCCACGTAGACGGGCAGCCGGGCCACGCCGTGCGAGTCCACGCCGCGGACGCTGGCCTCGCCCAGGCTGACCGCCACCGTTCCCGCGGCGTCCCGCTCGAGGCCCGCTCCCTCGAGCAGCGCCCGCGCCCAGTCCTCGAGTGCGGAAGCGGGTACCCGGCGGTCCTCGGTCAGTAGAGCGCCTCCGAGTCGACTCGGTTGCGCAGCGGCTCGCCGTCGAGATAGCGCCGGAGGTTGTCGAGAAAGAGCTCGAGCACACGCACGGGCTCGGCCGTGACCAGGGCGGCCCCGTGCGGGCTCAGTATCACGTTGGGCAGCGCCCACAGCGGGCTGTCGGCGGGCAGCGGCTCGCGCTGGAAGACGTCCAGAGCCGCGCCCGCCAGCGTCCCGTCGCGCAGGCGCTCGATCAGCGCCCCTTCGTCCACGACGCCGCCTCGGCCGACGTTCACGAACACGCCGCCGGGCCCTAGCGCGGCGAGCGTGTCGGAATCGACCATTCCCCGAGTGGCTTCGGTGAGCGGCAGGGTGACGGCCATGTCGTTCGCCTCGGCCGCCAGCTCGGCCAGGCGCTCGGGCGGGTGCACCGCGTCCACCCCCTCGTCCGGGGAGGGGTTGCGGCGAACGCCCACCACGCGCATGCCAAAGGCCTGAGCGAGGCGCGCGATCTCCCTGCCTATCGCTCCGAGCCCCACCACGACGAGGGTGCGGCCGCGCAGCTCGTGCCCGGGCGCCGGGAGCTCCGGCCAGGAACGCTCCGCGCGGTCGCGCTCGAGCCGGGGCAGGTCCTTCGCGAACGCGAGCAGCCCGAGCATGCAGAACTCCGCGAGCGGCCCGGCGTGGACCCCGCTGGAGGTGGTCACCGCCACGCGGCCGACCTCGGCCGGCGCGATCCGCGCGGCGTCCGCCACCTGCTCGCCGGCGCCGGCGTTGCGCCCCTGGACCCAGCGCACGCCGGGACCCCGGCGCAGGGCGTCCGCGAGGCCCTTGCCCGATCCACCCGGCATCCCGTACAGCACCTCCGCACGCGCCAGCAGCTCCCCGAAGCGCCGCTCGCCCTCGCTGCCGCGCTCAAACGACGGTTCGCCGGCGGTGTCGCCGACAAAGCGAGCGGGCGGAAGCAACTCGGGCTCGTAGAGGAGCTCGACGCGCTCGTCCAGCTCCGCGACGCGCTGTGCGAGCTCGGCCTCGAGCGGGCTGGCGATCAGGACGGTGACGAAGCGACTCATGCTGTGCACGCGGGCGGCCTAGGACGCCGCGTCGTGCAGGTTTGCAGACCGCTAGTGCTTGGTGATCACGCGGTCGATGAGCTTGTAGTCCTTCGCCTCGTCCGCGCTCATGAAGTAGTCACGCTCGGTGTCCTTCGCAACCTTCTCGAGGTCCTGTCCCGTGTGCTTGGCGAGGATCTCGTCGAGGCGCCGGCGCACGTCGATGATCTCCTTGGCGTGGATCTCGATGTCCGTGGCCTGCCCCTGGAAGGCCGAGCTGACCTGGTGGATGAGGATCTTGGCGTTGGGCAGCGCCATGCGCTTGCCGTCCGCCCCGCCTGAGAGCAGCAGCGCTCCCATGGACATGGCGATCCCGACGCAGATGGTCTGCACATCGGGCTTGATGAACTGCATCGTGTCGTAGATCGCGAGGCCCGCGTACACCGAGCCGCCGGGCGAATTGACGTACAGCGAGATGTCCTTGTCGGGATCCTCCGACTCGAGGTGCAGGAGCTGGGCGACGATCAGGTTGGCGATCTCGTCCGTGACGGGCGTGCCGAGGAAGACGATTCGCTCGTTGAGAAGGCGCGAGTAGATGTCGAAGGCGCGCTCGCCGCGGGAGGTCTGCTCGACGACCATCGGTACGAGTGGACTCATGGGCGGGCCAGTACAGCGAGCAGGTCCTGCGTGGTTTGCAGCAGCCGATCGGCGGCCCGGGTGACCTGTCGCCAGGTGAAGCGCACGACGGTGAAGCCCGCGCGGGTCGAGGCGCTGGTCGCGCAGGCGGTCGTGCTCGAAGGCCCTGCGGGTGGTGTGAACGTCAGCCGTCGGTCTCGAGGATGAGGCGCTCGGCGCGCCAGAAGTTCCCAGAGGACCGCAGCCGATCGGTGCGAGAGCGCGGCGGTCGGGCCATACGCGAGGGGTCGCCGCCGTCCAGCGGCCCCGGGCGGTCAGTTCGGGGCGTCCGACGGCGTACACACCCCGGTAGACCCGGCGTCCCGCAGCGCCACAGACGCCGGGGTCACAAGGGCAACGACAGCGCTACGACCCGGCGTCCCAGATCTGCTCTGACCGCGCTTCGCCGGCTCGTCCCGCTCCGGCGTCCACAGCTTCTCGCGCGCGGCTGCCTGGTCCGCCGGGATCGGCTTTGCGCTATCCACGAGCAGGTCGACGGCCTTTCGCATCGCGATGTCGTCGCGCAGCGCCTGGTCGGCGCCCTGCGCGCGGGCGCGTTTCAGCGCGCGCTTGACCTGCTTGTCCGAGGCGTCGGGGCCGGCCGCCGCCGGATCGCCTCGATACCTCCTCGTCGGCGACCTCGATGTTCTCGGCGTCAACGATCGCCGCGGCACCGCCTCGCGCTTGAGCGCCACCTCGGCCTCGGGCTCGGACTCCTTGACGAGCTCTTCCTCGGTCTTGCCCATCATCTCGAGGTAGCGGGCCGGGTCGAGTCCCTGCGCCGCGAAGCGCCGCGACGTGCGGTGCCACATCTCGTGAGCCTTGGCGTCGCACCAGCTCCGGCGGGATCTCCACCCGAGCCGCGGCCACCGCCGCGTCCACCGCGGCCTCGCGGAACTCGCCCTCGATCGCGCGCTCGTCGGCCTCGCCGATGCGCTGCTCGATCTCGCCGCGCAGCTCGTCGAGTCGAGTCGTAGCCGCCCGCCTCGACCGCGAAGTCGTCGTCGAGCTCCGGCAGCTTCTTCTCCTTCACCTCCTTGACCTCGACGAGAAGGAGGCGTCGTTGCCGGCCAGGTTCTTCGGCGGGATAGTCGTCGGGGAAGGTGACCTCGATCTCGCGCTCCTCGCCGGCCGAGGCGCCCTCGAGCTGCTCCTCGAAGCCGGAACCAGGCGGCCCGAGCCGAGCTCGACCACCTGACCGCGGCCGGTGCCGCCCTCGAACTCCTCGCCCCCCACCGAACCGGAGAAGTCCATGACCACGAAATCCCGCCGGACGCAGGGCGGTCGACGGTCTCCAGCGACGCCAGGGAGTCGCGCGTGCGCTCGAGTTCGGTCTGCACCTCCTCAGGGTCCGCCCGCGACTCGCGGCGCCCACGTCGAGCCCCAGGTCGTCCGAGCTCGGGCCAGCGGCGCGACGCCGACTTCGATCGTGGAGGCGGACGGCGAGCCCTTGTCGGGCAGGTCCGTCGAGATCGAGATCCAGATCGCCGACCGTCGTGATTCCGGCGTTGCTGAGCGCCTCCTCGTGCCGGCCCGCAGCCACGTCGCACGGCCTCGTCCATGACCGCCTCGCGGCCGACCTGCCGCAGCGCGACGTCCACGGGCACCTTGCGGAGCAAAAGCCGACCCGCGTCTCGCGGCCCAGCTCGGCCGCGGCGCTCTTCAGCTGCTGCTCGAGCGCCTCGCTCGGCACCTCGACCTCGACGCGCACGCGCGAGTCGCCGAGCTCCGTGGTTTTCGTCGTGACGGCGGCGCCATTGGCCGCCTGACGATAGTGGACGGACTAGGCGCGCTCACGCTCCCTGGCACCCTCCTGAGAGCTTGCCGAGTCAGGTTCTTGGGCGGCCCGTCGACCAGCTCCACTCGACGGATCCACTCGTACGGCGCAACCCGCTCGGCCACCCAACTCGAGCTTCGTCGGATCGACCGTTCTCGGCGACCACGTATGCCACCGGCAACTCGCCGACCTCGTCGTTGGGAGGCCGACCACGCCGGCGTCGACCACGGCGGGGTGGGTCGTAGCAGCGCCTCGAGTTCGGCCAGGCCTGGTGTACCTTGTACTTGATCGGCTTTCAGCCGTCGGTCACCTCGACCACGCCACGGCGCTCGCGCGGGCCAAGGTCGCCGGTGCAGTCCAGCGTCGTCGGTCGCGTGGCCGCGGTGCGCCTCGGTGTGTCGCGATAGCCCGCATGACCTGGGTCCGCGCACCGATCTCGCCCTCGCTGGCGGGCCGCTGCGCCGCTGCGGATCGACGACGATCGCCTCGATCCCGCCGAGCAGCTCTCCACCGCTCCCGAGCGTTACCGCTCGCGCGCCTTGACCGGGAAGATGGAGATCGCCGCCGTCGTCTCCGTCATGCCGTAGCCCTGGCCGACGGGCACGGCCGCCGCTCGCAGGCGCGCTCGAGCTCCGCACTAGCGGGCCGCGCCCATCGCCAGCACTTCGAGCGAGGAGAAGTCGTAGCGGTCGACGACCGGGTCGCGGAACAGTGCCATGCCGACCGCAGAGGACGATGGCGTGGGTGACCCGGTGCTGCTCGATCGCAGCGAGCATGCCCCTCGAGGTCGAAGCGCGCCATGGTGACCACCGCCGCGCCCTGAGGAGGAGGGTGAAGCTGAGGTCGGCCCCAGCCCCATCGAGTGGAAGAACAGCGCGAGCCCGAGCATCCGGTGATAGAGCCAAGCGAGCAGGGGCCCTCGGTCTCGCAGTTGGCGACGAGGTTGCGGTGGGTCAGCTCCACCGCCTTCGGCAGGCCGGTCGTGCCGCTCGACCAGAGCAGGCCGCCGTGTCGGCGGAAAGGATCGACCGTGGCGCCGAGGGCTCCTCGGCCATCAGCGCGAGAACGGCACGGCACCCGGCGCCTCGTCGAGCACGATCAGTCGCCACCCGCCTCGCCGCCGCCGTGCGAGCGCATCGAGCGGCGCGGAACGGTGGTCGAGCCCGCGCGCCCGTACGAGCTTCAGCTGGCGGCGCGAGCTGCGGCGGGGACGGCGGCTGGCGGCATGACAGCGGCTCCGGCGCGCGGCGCGGCATGAACGCCACCGGCCCGTGGGGCGCGTTTCCAGGGCCTGCAGGCAGACCACGTCGCCTCGCCCGACTCCCGCGCCGCGGACCCCCCGCGGCCCTTCGGCGGCGTCCGCAGCGCTCGCGAACGTCGAGCGAGCGCCGCTCGCCGCGTCGATGGCCCGGGTCAGCCAGGATGCCGCGACCAGCACATGGCGGTCAGCGACACATCCAGGATCTCCGGCTCGGGCCGCGAGCTTCGGCGACGACGTAGGAGGACGTAATACTGGTGGCCATCTCCTTTCCAACCGCGGCCGCCGGGATCTACTTCCCGTTTCTGCGGCGAACGCATCGGGGCCTGCGGCGAGTTAGGCCTGGATCGTCACCGCGGCGACGGGCGCTTCTGGAGGCGCGAGCCCAACGTCACGGTGCTCTGGGCGCGCTACTGGCTAGATCGCGCGATCAGTCGCGCCGCGCCCGGCGCCGCCGCCGTACGCGCTGAGATCGACACAACCAAGGGCCGCCCAGAGCCATCGATCCCTTCGACGCCCCCCACCGGGACCAGGCCACCGCGTACACCAGGGCGGTCGGCGAAGAAGATCGGCCGAGCAGCGGATGATCGATCAAGGTGTCGTAGGCCGATCGACGTCGTTGGTGAAGATACACAGCAGCCGACGCTACGCGCGGAAGAGCCCGCCGAGAATCGAAAGAGGCGGCCACGCGCCTCGCTTCCAGCCCTTCTGCGACGTGCCGGATGACGGCCGCGGCATAAAGTCCACGGCATGGCCGACCGGGAGACGCGGCTGCGCGGAGCGTGGGGCCAGGCCGCGGCTGTCGTTCGCCGCCATCCTGTGGCCGCTCTCGCGCCCGCCGCCGTTCTCGGCGCGGCGGCCGACGTCCTCCAGCTGGTTAGCTCGAGTGCGGTGGCCGAGGTGGCGCTGGGACTCGCGCTGGCCGTCGCCTTCGAGTTCTACGTCGCCTACGCCGAGCGCCTCGTGACCGAGGACCAGCGCGAGCGCGGGCGGGTGGAGATCGCGCACATGCTGCGAGGCGCGTGGGCGATCTTCCCACCCCTGCTCGTGGCGTCGCTGCTCGCCGTCACGCTTCCCCTGGCCGCCTCCGGCCTGCTCGTGGTGCCCGGCCTCTGGCTCCTCACGAGGTGGTCGCTGTTCGCACCGGCCATCGCCCGGGAGGGGCTCGGCTCACTCGGATTCGCTGCGGCGCAGCGCCGACCTGGTGCGCGGGCACTTCTGGCCCGTTTTCGGGGTCGCCGGCGTGGCGATCCTGATCGAGCACGGCGTGATACACGCCAGCGCGCACGCCGCCGAGCCCGTTCTCGGCTCGCGCGTGCTCGGGCTGGTGGCGGCGGGGCTCGTGGTGGCGGCCGTCTCGCCCATTGCGGCCTTCACGGTCTCGCTGGTCTACGACCGGCTCAGCACGGCCGCGGCTCCGCCCAGCCCCTGACGCCCTCGATCAGGCGCGGGGATCGGTCATGAGGCGATCCTCTCGCACACGCGACAAGATTCCCAGCCGTGCTCGCACTCGAAGGCGGTCTATTCCTGATGGGCGCCGAGGATCCCGAGGGCTTCCCCGATGACGGGGAGGGCCCGGTCCGGGAGGTCAGCGTCGAGGCCTTCCAGATCGCGCCCTGTGCCGTGACCAACACCGAGTTCGCCGACTTCGCGGAGGCGACCGGCCACGTGACCCGGGCCGAGCGATTCGGCTGGTCGTTCGTCTTCGCAGGGCTCCTGCCGCAGCGACTTCACGGACACACGCGCCGTGGCGCGCGCGCCCTGGTGGCGCCAGGTGGAGGGGGCCACCTGGCGGACGCCCGAGGGCCCCGGGTCCTCGATCGGCGACCGCGGCGACCACCCGGTCGTGCACGTGTCCTGGACCGACGCCCGCGCCTACTGCCGGTGGGCGGGCGCGCGCCTGCCCACCGAGGCCGAGTGGGAGTACGCCGCCCGCGGCGGGCTCGAGCAGCAGGCGCTTTCCCTGGGGCGACGAGCTCGCCCCCGGCGGGCGGCATCGCTGCAACATCTGGCAGGGCACGTTCCCCGACCACAACACGCTCGAGGACGGCTTCTTCGCCACCGCGCCGGTCGACGCCTTCGAGCCCAACGGCTTCGGGCTGTGCAACACCTCGGGCAACGTCTGGGAGTGGTGCGCGGACTGGTTCGACCCCGACGCCGGCCCGGCACCGGGCCGGGGCAAGGCCATCCGCGGCGGCTCGTACCTCTGCCACCACTCCTACTGCAACCGCTACCGCGTGGCTGCGCGCAGCCGCAACACGCCCGACAGCTCGACCGGGCACATGGGCTTCCGGGTGGCCCGCCAAGGCTAGGTCTTGAGGGCGATCACGAGCAACGACAAGAACGGGTAGTAGGGATGAAGAAGAAGGTGACCACCGCGCTCAGCGCGGCCAAGAAGACGGCCGTCACCCCCGCCCAGGTCCGGCGGGCGGGTGAGCGGTACACACCCTCAAGGGGCGACCGGCAGGGTTACCACGTTGGAGCCCGAATAGGACCCAGGTGACCGGGCCGTCCCGCGATCACGGCTTCGGCGTGGTGCTCGTGATGGTGCTCGCCTCCGCCTCCTTTCAGGTGGCGGCCCCGGACTCCGACTGGGCGCAGCTGGTCACGATCGTGCTGAACGCGGCGACTCTGTCAGTGTCCGCCTGGGCCGCTCGCGCCTCGCACGCCTTCGTGCGAGGAGCGGTGGCTGTCACGATCCTGCTGGCGCTGATCTCGTTCCTGGTGCTCGTGCTCCAGGGAGATGTTCCGCGGTCCGCCGCGGCCCTCGTCAACGGCCTGTTCGTGGCCGTCGCGCCGGTGGTGATCGGTGCCGGGGTGCTTCGGGATATGCGGGCTCAGGGCGAGGTGACCGTTCGCACCCTGTCCGGCGTGCTGGCGATCTACCTCCTGTTGGGGATGCTGTTCTCGTTCTTCCTCGGTGCCGCGGCCGATTTCGAGGGCGGCGCGTTCTTCACGAACGCTCCCGACCCCAATCGTTCCGATTTCCTCTACTTCAGCTATGTGACGCTCTCCACGGTCGGCTACGGCGACCTCTCTCCGCTCACCGACGTCGGGCGGATGCTGGCCGTCACCGAGGCGCTGATCGGCCAGATCTACTTGGTCACCGTGGTGGCTCTGATCGTGACGAATCTTCGTCCCCGAGGGGGCGAGCGCCTGCGGCAGCGTCCCCTGCCTGAGCCAGGCTCGGGAAAGCGGGTCTGAGGGCGGCCCCGCGTCAGCGCGCGCGCCCGCGTCTCTGTCGTCCCACCATGAGGCCCACTCCCGCCCCCAGCAGGAAGGAAATTGCGATGACCACGATAAGCGGGGTCGACCAGGTGCCCAGCAGCCAGTTGACCTCGACCTCGTCGAAGTTGAGGACCGCGAAGAGCGCGGCCACCCCGGCGAGTCCGAAGATGGCGATGGTGCGCGCCCGCTCGCGGCGAGCGGGGGGGCGCCTGCGCATGTATTCCGGCGAGTCGGCCATGAACGCGATTCTGAAACGATCAGGGTAACCGGGAATCACCCGACTCGGGTGATGCGCGGTCGTCGGCAAGGCAGGAGCCTGCCGGACAGCGACCAACGAAACAGGAGGACTCGGAATGTCGAACCTCGTAGCGATCGCCTACGACGACGTCGATAAGGCCCAGGAGGTCATGGGCACGCTCGGGCAGCTGGTCAAGGAGCACTCGCTCACCCTCGAGGACGCGGTGATCGTCGAGCATCGCGAGGACGGAAAGATCAAGCTCCACCAGCCCTCGATGGCGGGCGCGGGCGCGGCCGGCGGCGCGCTGTGGGGCGGGCTGATCGGCCTCATCTTCCTCATGCCGCTGTTCGGGATGGCGATCGGGGCGGCGAGCGGCGCCGCCGCCGGGGCCGCGAGTGACGTCGGCATCGACGACAAGTTCATGAAGGAGCTCGGCGACAAGCTCGATCCGGGCGCGGCGGCCGTGTTCGTGCTGGTCAAGGAGGCCACCCGCGACAAGGTCGTCCCGGAGATCTCCGAAGTTCGGTGGCCACGTGATCCAGAGCTCGCTCTCACAGGAGCAGGAGGCCGCCCTGCAGGAGGCGCTGGACAACCGCGGCGCGGCGGCGTAGACGCGGCGCTTCGCGTCACCTAGGTAGGCCACGCCACCGTGCTCATCGAGCACGGTGGCGTGCGCCTGCTGACCGATCCGGTCCTGCGCCGCCGGGTGATCCACCTGCGCCGCCATCCGCCCCTGCCCGAGCATCTCCCGCGCCGGACGCGGTGTTGCTCTCGCATCTGCACTACGACCACCTCGACCTGCCCTCGCTGCGCGCGCTGGGCCCGGGTCTGCGCGTGCTCGCCCCACGCGGCGCGGGCGACTTCCTGCGCGGCGCCGGCCTGGAGGCCGTGGAGGAGCTCGCGCCGGGCGAGCGGGCGCGGGTCGGCGACGTGGCGGTCAGCGCCACCCCTGCCGAGCACGACGGCGGCCGTCGTCCGTTCGGGCCACGCGCGCAGCCGCTCGGATTCGTGACCGAGGCCGGACGCTCGGTCTACTTCGCCGGCGACACCGACCTGTTTGCCGGCATGGAGGACCTCCCGCGGGTGGACGTCGCGCTGCTGCCGGTGGCCGGCTGGGGTCCCAAGCTGGGTCCGGGCCACCTCGACCCCGAGCGCGCGGCCCGAGCCGCGGCGCTGCTGCGCCCGCGCATCGCCGTGCCCATCCACTGGGGCACGCTGCGCGTCGGCCGCCGCGGAGCCTGGTTCACCGATCCGCCGCGTGCCTTCGCGGCTCAGGTGGCCGAGCGCAGCCCGGAGGTCGAGGTTCGCGTGCTCGAGCCCCTGCAGTCGCTCGAGCTGTGAGCCTAGGGAGCTCACCGCGCCCCTCCAGCCGCGTGACGTCGCGTCGCCATAGCTCACGTTGGAGTCGCCATCGCGCAAAGCCGATGGCGGAACGGGCGGCCACGAACAGCAGCGTCGGCACCACGACGGCCACCGTCAAGGCACCGGCGACGGGGCGTCCGGAGTTGATGGCGTGCTCGATGACGTGCTTCCAGTTCACGCCCAGCAGCACAGACACCACGAAGGCGACCCAGACCACCGTGGCCAGCCTTCCCAGCAGCTCGAGCCAGCGATGCACGCGCACCACGAGCTCCCATCGGAGCCGACCGACCGTCATGCGCTCCAAGAGGGTGGCTCGCCGGGTCCGCTCCGGCGACAGCCGCTCGGTGATCACCGCGTTGAACCGGCCGACTAGCCGGCCGGGCAGGCCTCGGGTGCGATCGGTCGGTGCGATTGACGGGATTCTCCACCCCTCTGCGGCTGCGCCACAGAGACCGGGCGCTCAGCGCAGGCTGGCCGGCGCCGGCAAGCGGGAAAGCAGGCGCCGGTAGCGGTTCATCACGGGCTTGGGGAAGTCGGCGTGGGTCTGAGTTCGCAGGCGCTCGACGCGTTCGCGGTGGAAGGGGCTCGACCGGTTCTCGTTGTGGCCGATCACATTGCGCGTGGCGATCCGGTAGCGCCCCTGGAGCGCTCGGGTCAACCGCAGCGAGGCGGCTCGCTGGACCGGGTTGCCCATCACCTGCGCGTCGCTCGTGCCCACATGCTCGATGCCGATGGCCGTCCAGTTGAGACCGACCGTGTGCCGACACATGAGTGCGACGGGCACCAGCCTGTAGATCGTTCCGTCGCGATCGATCACGAAGTGCGCGCAGGTACCGGGGAGCTCGTTGAGCTCGGGGTCGGGCCGGTTCGGCGCGAACGTGTCGAAGACCGGCGCGAAGCTGTCGGTGACCGTGTAGTGCTGGACGATCACCTTCGGCTCGAGCAAGCGGTACTCGTCGATCCCGTAGTGGCGCCGGGCGTAGGCGCGCATGTCGGCCTTGCGCTGGTCGTCGAACGGAATCGGCTTGAGCACCAGCCGAGGGGGAGCGATGGCGCGGGCCAGACCGATCACCGCGCGGGCATGGCGCGCCACTCCCTTGCGGGACAGCGCTCCGCCGGGCAGCTCGACCACGAAGGCGCTGTCCCCGCGGAACGTCGAGTTCTGCCAGGAGGTCGCCGTGCCGTGGTAGGCCGGCAGCCGGCGACGGGGCAGGCCGCTCGCGCGTGAGTAACCACGTTCGAGGACCGGGTCCCCGGTGCTCTTGACCACCATTCGCAGCGCCTGGTGGTACCAGAGCGTGACGCGAGGGCGCTCACGCTCGACGAAACGCTGCAGGGCCTGGGTCTCGGGCTCGGAGGCGGGGCCGCCGCCGGACTCGTACACCCCGTCCTGCTCTTGCCAGCGGTAGGGAAAGTTGCGGTTGAGGTCCACGCCGTTGGCGTTGTGGCGCGTGCCCGTGGCGGCACCGTCGGGGTTGGCCTGCTCCACCAGCCAGAGCGCGGTTCCACGCGGCGGCCGCGTCCGGCGCAGGCGCTCGATCACGGCCTCCCCGGCGCGTTCGTTGCCGTGCACCGAGCCGACCACCAGCAGCTTGACGCGCGCGCGAGCCGAGCCCACCCGGAGCGCGCGGATCGGCCGCCCCTGGGACGAGTGCCCGATGGTGATCTCGGCCGCGGCCGTGCCGCTCACCGGTTGCGCCGCGGGCGCCGGCTCGTCGACCTGACCCGAGACCAGCGCGGCGAGCGCAACGAAGAGGTTGGAGAGCGCGGACATGGCCATGAGTATGGTGGCGGCGTGACGCTCGCGCTGGCGGAGAAGGCCGCGGCCCACCGGCGGGTCGCGATCGACACCGAGTTCGTCTCCGAGCGGCGCTACCAGGCGCTGCTCTGCCTGGCCCAGGTCGCCGTACCGGACCCGGCCGCCCCCGAGAGCGTGCTCACGGAGGTCATAGACCCGCTCGGCGACGACCCACCCGACCCGGCGCCGCTCGCGCGCGTGCTCGCGGACCGCGAGGTGGAGGTGGTGGTGCACGCCGGCCGCCAGGACATCGCAATCCTGCGGCGCGTCTGGCACACCGAGGTCACCAACGTGTTCGACACCCAGCTGGCCGCCGGCTTCCTCGGGATGGGCAACCAGGAGGGCTACGAGTCTCTGGTCCGCAAGGCTCTCAACGTTCAGCTCAAGGGCTCCGAGGGCTTCACGAAATGGGACCGGCGCCCGCTGACCGCGCAGCAGCTCGAGTACGCCGCCGACGACGCCCGGCTGCTGCTCGCCCTGGGCGACGATCTGGAGCGCCGGCTGACGCAGCGAGGCCGGCTGGATTGGGCGCGCGAGGAGTGCCGTGCCCTCGAGGGCGCGACCGACGAGCGCACGCCGGAGCGGATGTACGCGCGACTGCCACGCCTCGGGCGCCTGAACGAGCAGGCCCGCGCCGTGGCGATGGAGCTGGTCGAGTGGCGCGAGGAGAACGCTCGGGCCCTGGATCGCCCCTCGGGCTACCTGCTACCGGACCAGGCCCTGATCGAGCTGGCTCGGCGGGCGCCCTCGAACCGCGCCGGCCTGGAGCAGATCCGCGGCCTGCCGGCCCAGACGCTGCACCGCCGCGCCGACCGCCTGCTCGAGGCCATCTCCCGGGGTCGCAAGCGCCCGGCTCCACCACCGCCGCCCCAGCCGCCGCCCCGGGACTCGGCCGACGCGCCGCTCGTGTCGCTCGCCCAGGCGCTGGTTCGCCACCGCTCGGCCCAGGAGGGGGTGGCCACCGAGCTGATCGCAACGCAGTCGGAGCTGAGCACGCTCGTGACCGCGCTGCGCCGCGGCGACGGGGGCGACCACGTGCGCGTGCTCAACGGGTGGCGGCGTGAGCTCGTCGGACACGAGCTCGCGGAGCTTGTGGCCGGCCGGCTCGCACTGAGCGTCGGCGGCGCGGGCGAGCTGCTCGTCACGCCGACCTGAGCACGTCAGAGGCCGGGCGGCAGCTCGCCGGTATCGATCAGCCGACGGATCTCGCCGGCCTTGCGGGAGTTCAGTCTCACATGGCGCTGGCCGACGCTCGGCTTCTCGACCAGGAGCCCGGCGGCCACCAGCTCCTCCCCCACCTCGTTGGCCAGCGCCCGCTCGTTGCCGGCGAAGCCGCGGGCGAGGTGGTCGAAGGCGGTGTGGTAGCTGCCCCACTTCCCCATTCCGTCGAGCCTCTGCAGGATGCGCCTCATCACCCGCCGGCGAGGATCGGGGTCGTCGTGGGCGCGCGCCACCGAGCCCTCGGGCTCGAGCAAGGCGAGCAGTTGGGGCTCGAGGGCCTCGACCGAGTCGTCGTCGAGCGGTACGCCGCCCAGGCGCGCAACGGCCTCGGCCACCCGCAGCGGATGGGTGGCGCCGATCGGGGGCCGCAGATCCTCGAGCTCGACCGGATGGGGAGGCAGAAGCAGCACCTGGGCGCGCAGGCGATCGATCCCCGCCGCGGCATCCGCCAGCGCCTCGCGGGCGTACTCGGCGCTCCAGCTCGGATCGGCCGCGGGGAAGCAGAGGACCAGGAAGCCGTCGTGCGCTCCCAGTCGCAGGGCGAGCTCCTCGCTGCGGCGCGGCGGCCCGGGCTCGGCCGCCTCGACCAGGCAGCCCACCGTCGCGGCCGCCAGCTCCCCGCCCCGCTGCGACACGACGTCCGCATCGGCCCGGAGCTCCGGGGCCAGGGGAAGCACGGCGAGGATCGACCGCCGCGCCGGCGCGACGGCCAGCATGATCGGCCGGTCGCGTCCGGTGCGTGGCTCGTCGAGCTCCGCCGACCCGCGTTCGAGCTCGACGCCCAGGAGATCCCGCAACCGGGCCGACCACTCGGGCGCGGCGTCGGCCCCGCCCGCGTCGCGCAACGCCCGCTCGAGCTCGCCGGCGCTTTTCATGCAGCCAATCTACGGGTAGCACCTCTCGGTATGGCCGAAAAGCTGCTCCGCATCTACCTGCAGGACCATCTCGCCGGAGCGACGGGCGGCGTCGAGCTGGCCCGCCGCTCGGCGAAGTCGAACCGGGAAACCACCTTCGGCGACGCGATGTCGAAGCTGGCCGACGAGATCGAGACCGACCGGCACGCCCTGGAGACCATCATGGACGACCTCGGCTTCGGGGCCGACCGAGCCAAGAACATCGCGGTCTGGGCGGCAGAGAAGGCCGGGCGGCTCAAACTGAACGGCCGGTTGACCGGCTACTCGCCGCTGTCGCGGCTGCTCGAGCTCGAGGGGCTGCTCAGCGGAATCAACGGGAAGCTCTCGCTCTGGACTGCGCTGCGGACGATCGCCGAGGACGAGCCTCGCCTCGACGCCGACGCCCTCGACCGTCTCATTCAGCGCGCACGCGAGCAGGTGAGCAGCGTCGAGGGCCTGCGCGATCGCGCCGCGCGCGAAACTCTGCCGCGCTAGGCGCAGGAGCGCCTGCACAGTGCCCGATAGGGGACCGAAAACTGCGTCCTTCGCCGACCTAAGTCGTGCAAAAGCTGAGCTAGCCGAATATGGAACTTTGCAGGGGAAGATCGCTGTAATCATCGCCGCGCGTGTCACGGAAGAACAAGAAGCGGCACGGACGTCGCGCCGGTTGGGACGAGGCTCACGTCAGGCGGTTGTTCTGGCGCGCGGGCTTCGGAGCCACCCCCCGTGAGGCACGCCATTGGGCTCGCCGCGGCAAGTCCGCGACGATCCGTTGGCTGCTGAACGGGGGGGTGGCGCCGGTCCCGCGAATCGCTCCCGCCAGGGTCGACGGCCGACCCCTCGATCCGGTCAACGAGTGGGGCCACGACGTCCTGTGGTGGCTGGACCGGATGGTCCGCTCGCCGCGCCCGCTCCAGGAGAAGCTGACGCTGTTCTGGCACGACCACTTCGCCACCACCGACCAGGACACGCCGCTGATGATCGACCAGAATCGCACGCTGCGCCGCGGCGCCCTTGGCCGTTTCCCGGTGCTGCTGCGCAACATCACGCGCGATCCCGCGATGGCGCTGCATCTGTCGATCGCCGACTCCGATCCCGAGGCGCCCAACGAGAACTTCGCGCGCGAGCTGATGGAGCTCTACACGCTCGGTCGCGGCTACGGCGAGCGCGACATCCGCCAGGCGTCGCGCGCCCTCACCGGCTTTCGCTCGGACTCGCGCGATGACGGGACCGTGCGCATCTTCTACGACCGCGAATACCACGATTCGGGCCGCAAGCGGATCTTCCGGGAGCGCGGGCGCTTCGACTGGCAGGACGTGCTGCGCCTGTGCGTTCACCACCCCGCTCACCCGCACTTCATCACCGGGAAGCTGTGGGAGTTCTTCGTGGGCTCACCGCCGTCGCGCGCCGAGCGGGCGCGGCTCTCCTCGCTGTACCGCCGCTCGGGCTACCGCGTGAAGCCCGTGGTCGGCGCCATCCTCGCCAGCCCCGCCGTCTACCGCAAGCTCGACTCTCCCGGGATGGTCAAGGCCCCCGTGGTCTACCTGGCCGGAGCGCTTCGCAGCTGCGGGCAGGGCGTCGAGCGCGAGAGCTGGGCGTGGCTGCTCAACGGGATGGGCCAGACGCCCTTCCGCCCGCCATCCGTCGCGGGCTGGGAGTGGGGCACGGCGTGGCTCTCGACGAACAGCATGCGGGTGCGCTTCGACGTCGCCAACCATCTGGCCGACACTCCGCGCCTGAAGGTGGCCGACGAGTCCACGCCGGCCGGACTCTCCCCCGCGCAGGCCTTGGCTCGAGCCCGGCGGGCGGTGGGCGAGCCCTGGATCTCCGACCGCACCCGGCGCGAGCTGTTGAGGATGGCCAAGCGCCTGCTGCGCGAGCGCGAGCTCCCCGAGGGCGAGTGGCGCCAGCCCGAGCAGCAGCGCGCCGACATGTGCCAGCGCGTGCTGCGCCAGCTGTTGGTCGCGGGACCCGACGCCCAGGTGCACTGATGGGCCGCCATCGCGCCTGTGACGACTTTCACCGCAGCTCGGAGAGCGTGCGCCGCGACTACCTTGGTGGACCCGCGCTCACTCGCCGCCAGGTGCTGGGCGCAGGGCTCGGGGCCGGGCTCGCGCTCTACACGAGCCAGGCGATGCCGCTCACGCGCGTTTTCGAGGCCGCCGCCGCTGACGCCGCGGCGGCACCCGACGCGCCGGTGCTCGTTTCCGTCTTCCTCCCCGGGGGAGTGGACCTGCTCGACACGCTCGTGCCGCTGCACGACTATGGCCGCTACGCGGACCTGCACCCCCGGCTGCGTGTGCCGGGAGTCGCCCTCCCGGGCACCGCGTTCGGGCTGCACCCGTCGCTCACCCGCGGTGTGGGCGGCGGGATCAGGGGGCTCTTCGAGCGCGGCAAGGTCGGCTTTCTGCCGGGTATCGACTACGCAAACCCGGACCTCTCGCATTTTCAGTCGCGGCACTTCTGGGAGACCGGCCTGATCACCGATCGCGTGGCACCGGGCTGGTTGGGGCGCGTCCTCGACCGCACCGGAGGGTCGGACAACCCCCTTCAGGGCGTGACCATGGGCTATGGGCTGTCGCCGGTGATGCGCTCGGGCGGCGCGCCGGTGGCGGCGGTGGACTCGCCCGGTGACGCCGAGTTCTGGATTCGCAACGTCTGGGGTGAGGCGCAGGACGAGGGCATCGCGGCCTACGGCCGCCTGGGTCGCGGCAAGGGCGGCAGCCGGGCCCTCCAGGCCTCCCGCACGGCGGCGCGACTGGCGAAGCAGGTGGCCGATCGGCTCGCGCCCTACGCCGATAAGGACGGCGTTGACCCGCTCGCCTCGAGCATCGCCTACCCGGCGGTGAGCGAGTTCGGAACGCGCCTGCGCTATCTGGCCGCGATGATCCAGCAGCCACTGGGGATCCGCGTGGCCGACGTCGAGGCCGACGGCGACTTCGACACCCACGACGACCAGGCCGAGCTCGGCGAGCTGCTCGCGGACGTGAGCGAGTGCCTCTCCGCCTTCCAGGCGGACCTCGAGGCGCGAGGGGTGGCGCACCGGACCCTGACGCTCGTCTGGTCGGAGTTCGGCCGGCGCCCACAGGAGAACGGCTCGGGCACCGACCACGGCGCCGGCGGCCTGGCCTGGGTGATGGGCAACCGCGCCCGGGGCGGGGTGCACAGCGACTACCCCAACCTCCATCAGCTCGACTCGGAGGACAACCTGCAGGTCACGATCGACTTCCGGCGCGTCTACTCGAGCCTGCTCGAGCAGTGGCTGGGAACCGACGCGAGCGCGGTCATCCCCAACGCGAGCGGCTTCGGTCGCGTAGCGCTCGTCACGTGAGACGCGCCCTGGCGTTCGCGCTCGTCCTCACAGCGCTCGCGCCCTCGGCCGCCGCGTCCGGATCGCCGGCGCGGCCGACCGCCGTCGGCGTGGGCGAGCGCGAGTGGCGGATCGCGCTCTACCGCTCCCACGTGCCCGTTGGCCGGGTTCGCTTCAACGTGCACAACTTCGGCGAGGACGGCCACGACCTGGCCGTCCGCAACCGGCGCGGCAAGCTGCTCGGGGCCATGCCCGAGCTGGAGCCGGCCGGGAACAGCCGGCTGACCGTGAGGCTGCGCCGCCCCGGGCGCTTCACGGTCTTCTGCTCGCTCGAGGGACACGAGGCGCTCGGCATGCGCGCGGTCCTGCGGGCGAAACGCCCGCGCTAGGCTGGGCGACATGAAGCTGGACGGCATCCATCACATCACCGCAATCACCGGAGACGCGCAGCGAAACGTCGACTTCTACGCCGGCGTGCTCGGGCTGCGCTTGGTCAAGAAGTCGGTCAACCAGGACGATCCAACCGTCTACCACCTCTTTTACGGCGACGAGCACGCCCACCCCGGCCTCGACCTGACCTTCTTCGAGTACCCGGGCGCGAGCCCGGGCCGGGCCGGCGACGGCATGATCCATCGCGTGGTTTGGCGAGTTGCAGGCGAGGAGGCGCTCGACTTCTGGCGGGTGCGGCTGGCCGAGCACGGCGTCGAGAGCGAGCGCTCCGACGCCAGCATGCGCTTCAGCGATCCCGAGGGCCTCGAGCACGAATTGCTGGCCGTCGAGGTCAGCGACGAGCCGCTGACGGCCGAGCATCCCGAGGTGCCGGCCGAGCATGCGCTGCAGGGCTTCCATGCCATCCGCGCATACTCGTCGCGGCCCGACGGTAGCCGCGGCCTGCTCGAGACGCTCGGCTTCGAGCCGGCGGACGAAGAAAGCTGGGAGGCGCGCGGGCCCACACGCGGCTCGCTCTACGCCTACGACAGCCCGCCGGCCGAGCGCGCCGTCCAGGGGGCGGGCAGCGTGCATCACGTCGCCTGGACCTCCGACGACGAGGACCACGAGGCATGGCGCGAGCGTGCCCAGCAGGGAGGGGCGCGCCCGACGCCCGTGATCGACCGCCACTACTTCCGCTCGATCTACTTCCGCGAGCCGAGCGGGGTGCTGTTCGAGATCGCGACGCGCTCGCCCGGTTTCACCGTGGACGAGGACCTCGACCATCTGGGTGAGAAGCTGTCGATCCCGCCGTTCCTCGAGCACCGCCGCGGCGACATCGAGGCGACCGTCAGGCCGCTCGAGAATCCGCGCGTGGCCGCCCGTCGATAAAGCGCTCGAGGCGCGCCAGCGCCTCCGGCAGGTCGCGGCGGCCGAATGGGCGGAAGTGGTTGCCCGGATGGCCGTAGACGTTGCCGGGAGCGGCGTGATCGCCCGGAGCGAGGACCACGCTGGCGAAGCGCAGGAACGGTGCGCCCTGCGGGCAGGCGCACCCGGACCAGGCTACGCCGTACCCTCCGCGCGCAGTGCGACAGGAGCTGCTCCTCGACAACGCCACCGTGCGCACGCTCGATCCGGTCGCACCCGTAGGTCGCGCGCTGGCGGTGAGCGGCAGCGAGCTGGCCTCCGTCGCGGGCCCCGGCGCGCACCGGGTCGACCTCGCCGGCGCGTGCGTGCTGCCCGGCCTCAACGACTCGCACGTCCACTTCCCCACCTGGTCCCTCGCCCAGCGGCAGGTGCGCCTCGAGGACGCTCGCACACGTGCCGAGGCGCTCGACCGCGTGGCGCTCGCCCTGGCCGGCCTTCCGCGGGGAGCCTGGCTGCGCGGCTTTGGCTGGCGGGACGGCGACTGGGCCGAGGCGCCCGACCGAGCCGCCCTCGACCGGGTCGCGGGCGAGGCGCCCGTCGCGCTGTGGGCCAAGGACTACCACTCCCTGTGGCTCAACGGCGCGGCGCTCGCCCGCGCCGACGCGCCGCTCGAGGTGCCGGGCGGGGTCGTGGAGTGCGACGAGCGCGGAGAGCCCATCGGCGTCCTGCGCGAGCAGGCCGCTTGGAACTTTCGCGATCGCTATCTGATCCCGACGCTCGAAGAGATGGTCGAGGCCTCGCGCGACGGGCTGGCGATCGCCGCCGCGCGTGGCGTTACCGCCGTTCACGACAAGGACGGCTGGTTGGGCGCCTTCGAGGTCTTCCAGCGACTCCAGAACGCCGGCGAGCTCACGCTGCGCGTCTGGCAGTCCTTGCCCGCGGATCGGCTTGCGCAGCTGCGCGAGCTCGGGCTGCGTTCGCGCTTCGGCAACGACTGGCTGCGCCTCGGCTACCTGAAGGTGTTCATGGACGGCACGCTCGGCTCCGCCACGGCGCGCCTGCTCGACGGTTCGGGGGTGGAGATCACCTCCTCCGAGCGGCTGGCCGAGATCGTTCGCGAGGCGGCGAGCGCCGGCTGGCCGGTTGGGGTCCACGCGATCGGCGACGCGGCCAACCGGGCGGCGCTCGACGCCTTCGAGGTCACGGCGGACGTCTGGCGTCCGCTCGGCCTGCGCCAGCGCATCGAGCACGCCCAGCTGCTCGACGCCGCCGACGTGGCCCGCTTCGGCGCGCTCGGGGTGACGGCATCGGTCCAGTTCAGCCACGCTCCGTCCGATCGTGACCTGGCCGATCGCGTCTGGGAGGGGCATCCCGGCGCCTACGCCTATCGCTCGCTCCTCGACGCCGGCGCGCGGCTGGTCAACGGCTCCGACGCACCGATCGAGGAGCTCGACCCGCTACAGGGACTGGTCGCCGGCGTGTGCCGCACGCTCGACGAGCGCCCGCCGTGGCGCGCCGAGCAGGCCGTCGGTGTCGGTGAGGCCCTGAGCGCGATCTGCCGCGCGCCCGTTCAACTGGCGCACGACGAGAAAAGGCGCGGTACGCTCGTTCCCGGCAAGCTCGCCGACCTGGTCGTCCTGGATCGCGACCCCTTCACCTGCTCTCGGGAGGAGCTAGGGGACATTGCGGTTCTGGGGACCATGGTGGGCGGGCTATGGGTACACATATCGGACGACGCGCCTAAAGGCATAGGGAGGCGTAATGGAGCGGGAGTCATGGCTGACGGCTGAGCCCAGGAGCGCAGCGATCGCTCGAGGGATAGTGCGCGAGGTGGCGCGCGAGCACGGGCTCGAGGACGAGGCGGTCTGGGACCTGATGTTGGCGACGACGGAGGCGGTCGCCAACGCGGTGCTACACGGAAGCGGGTGCGCCGAAGACGCAGTCATTCGGCTGCGTATACGAGCCGGCGAGGACGGGGTCTTCGTCGAGGTCTGCGACTGCGGCCGGTTCGCGGGGCGGGCGAAGCCCGCGTCCAGGGAGAGCCTGGGCGGGCGCGGCATCCCGCTCATGTCCGCGGTCACCGATGACTTCGAGCTCCTGCCAGAGACCGCAGGCACGCGGGTGCGCTTCGGCAAGCGCGGGGTCGCCGCCGCCGCGTAGCCGGTCGGGGTCCGCCCTCTGGCGGGTCCGCCCTCAGGCGCGGGTGAGCTCGAACCAGACCGACGTGCGATCGACGTTGTCCACGCCCCAGCGCTGCGCCAGGCGCTCGACGAGCACGAGACCCCAGCCACCGGGGTCGTCGATCGCGCCGGGACGTTCGTCGGGCGCGAAGCCCGGGCCCGAGTCGCTGACCTGAGCACGAAGGCCCTCGGCCGTGGCGCGAACCTCGATGTGGATCAGATCGCTTTCGCTCGCCTTTCCGTGGCGGACGCTGTTATTGACCAGCTCTGAAGTGAGCAGGAGCAGGTTGGCCTCGAGCTCCTGCGGCAGCCACGCAGCGGCGTTCTGAAGCCAGGCGCGGGCCCGCCCAGGAGCGCGCGGCCCCCCGGCGATGCTGAGGCGCAGGAGCCTGCGCGGGCCGGGAGGGACAGCCGCGAGCGAATGCGCTGAGCTGGGTGAGGTGGCCATGGGCGTTATGGCAGAGGCATGCCCCCGGCGACGGCCTGGGTCAGGTCCTCGGGCCCCGCGTCGGCACGAGGAGCGCGGGGAATGAGCAATTTGCGGCCGGCCTGGACGAATGACCGATGCCGGCGACCTGGCGCGCTCGCGCTGTGTCAGCGCCCCTGCGAGCGGGAAACGGGTGACCATGGACCTCACCGGACAGACCGTCCTCGTTTCGGGCGCCGACGGCGGCATCGGCCGCGCGTTGGTGGAAGAGCTGGCCGAGCGCGACGTGAATCTCCTGGCCGGCATGCGCGACACGGGCAGCTTCATCGTGGTCGGCGAGCGCGGCGCGCGAGCAGTCCGGCCGGTTCGCATGGAGCTCTCCTCGCGCGAGCAGATCGACGCTTGCCTCGCCGAGCTCGCGGCCGAGCGGATCGACGTGCTGATCAACAACGCCGGGCAGTTCGACGGCGGGCTGTTGGAGGCGCAGGACCTCGATCGGGTCTACGCGATGATCCAGGTGAACTTCACGGGGCTCATCCACCTGACCCAGGCGGTGGCCGGACCGATGCTGGGGCGCGGACACGGCAAGATCGTTAACAACGCGAGCATCGCCGGCTACGTGCCCTTTCCCGGGGCCGCGGTCTACTCAGCGACCAAAGCCGGCGTCGTGGGCTTCACCCAGGCGTTGAGACGCGAGCTCCGCGACAGTGGCGTAACGATGCTCGAGGTGGTCACGCCGGGGGTCGAGACCGACATGCTCGCCGAGGTGCGCGAGGACTACGAGCCGCATACGGAGGATCACGTCGAAGATCGAGGGCATCGAGCCGGAAGAGTGGGCACGGAAGATCGTCGCCGCCATCGAGGGCGACGACGACCTTCTCAACCCCACCGGAGCCGAGCGCCTGGCCAAGCTCGCCTCGCGCGGGCCCGGCCGGGTGCTTGACGGCACTCTGGGACGGGTCTTCGAGCGCTAGCCCTAGGCGGGCAGCGGCTCGAGCCCGAACTCCGTGCGGAACTCGTTCGTGTCGTGGAGGTGCGGGAACGGCTTGTCGGGCACGTCGACGCCCAGCGCCTCGCAGATCGGCTCCCAGCCGTCGACACCGAGCTCCCAGACGATCAGGCGCTCCGAGGGCACGGCGTTCTTGATCGTCTCGATGCGGTCGTAGTACATCTGCCGCACCCACTCCTTGTCTTCGAAGCGGCCCTGGAAGTCGCCCTGCCAGATCAGCTTCTCGATCGCACCCCAGAGCTCCGGTGAGGGCCCCTCGCGGCTCGCGTCCTCGGGCAAGTCGCCCGCCATTGCGGCCTGCTTGACCGCCAGGATCGTGTTCTGACAGCTCTTGTAGAAACCGTCGAAGTCGCGGTAGTTGAGCAGCACCGGCGCCGCCGGGAACGCCTCGATCAGCTGCTCCCAGCGTGAGCAGGCGGGCCAGTCGACAGTGGCCTCCCAGGGCTCGAAGACTTCCCCCCAATCGACCGGTTCGTTGTCAGCGATCTTGACCCAGTAGGGCAGGTCGCGATCGCGGCCCTCGCCGATGATCAGGTCGATCATGTGAAAGCAGGGAAAGCCGAGTTCCTCGATCGCCCCCTTGAGCGACATGGTTCCGGTACGGCCAAAGCCGACTCCCAACAACTTCATTCGGGATCCTCCTGTGGTCGAGTCCGGCGGGCAGACTATCGGCCGCGTGTTCGGCCGCTGACAGGGGTCGGTTTTACGCCGGTTCCTTCGCGGGCGCCGGGCGCTCCGCGACCTTGTCCTCAGGTCCCTGGGTCTCCTCCCACCAGGCGTTGATCGCCTCGATGGCCGGACGCATGATCAGGTTCTTCTGGAAGTTCTCCGTGTCGTTGACGTTCGGCAGCGGTGTGTCCGGCACGCCCACCTCCAGCAGGTCGCACAGCGGCTCCCAGCCCTCCTTGGGGTTCCAGACAAGCAGGCGATCGGAGGGGACCGTGTCGATGACCTCCTGGTTCCAACGCTCCATTCCCGCGGCCATCTCGCCGGCGTCGCCGTTGCTGGTGACCAGGATGTCCGCCTTGGCCCACATGTCGTTCAGGAGGTCGAGCCAGGCGGCGTAAAGCGGGTCGATCTGGTAATGCGCCCGGGCGAGGTGGTGCATGATCGTGTCGCCGAACCAGATCTGCGCGATCGTGTTGTTCATGCTCTCGACCCAGCTCTCCGGGGAGCGGACGCTCAGCAGCACCTTGGCGTCGGGATAGACGTCCATCAGCTCGCGCCAGTGGTACGAGCCCGGCCAGTCGACCACCGATTCCTTGCCGTCGAACATCTCGTCCCAGTCGGCATTGCCCTCGAAGGCCTTGCGCCACTGCGGGATGCTGGTGGCCGGGTCGGCCATCATGTCGCGCATGTGGTAGCAGGGCAGGCCGAGCATCTCGAGGGCGATCATCTGGGTCGTCGTCGCAGTACGGGGCAGGCCCGCTCCAATCAGCCTCATGAGGTCTCCTCTTGATCGTCGTCGAGTCCGCGCGTCAGCCTATCCAGATACGCTGCCAGTCATCCGCTCGGGGCGCCATCCCGTATATCCCTGCGGATGACGCGAACGCGCCGGCTCACCCTTCTGTACTGCGCTGCGAGGGCAGCCTACGGCCTGACGCTGCTCGGCCCTCCATCGTGGGCCGCGGCCCGCTGGGTCGGCCCGGATGCGGAGCGCGGCGCGGTGGCGGTGGCCGTGCGCGGACTCGGCGCGCGCGACGTGACGCTCGCCCTCGGCGCAATCGACGCGGTTCGACGCGACGGCGCCGTCGTGCCGTGGCTGGTCGCGGCGGTGGCCGGCGACCTGGCGGACATCGCGATCAGCCTCGTGGCCGGTGACTCACTCCCGAAGCAGGCTCGCTGGGGCACCCCGGCGCTGGCCGGAGCCAGCGCGGCCGCCGGCACGGCGCTCGCGCTGACGGACTCGCGGTGAGAATCGCGATCGTCGGGGCCGGGATCTCCGGCCTCACCTGTGCCCATCTGCTGCATCCCCACCACGAGATCACCGTCTTCGAAGCCGAGCGGCGCCCGGGCGGCCACACCCACACGATCGAGGTCGAGACGGAGTCCGGGGTCGTCGGCGTCGACACCGGCTTCATCGTCTTCAACGACCGCAACTACCCGGGCTTCGAGCGCCTCCTGGAACGGCTCGGAGTGGAGAGCCAGCCGTCGAACATGAGCTTCTCGGTCAGCGACGGACGCGGAGGCTTCGAGTACAACGGGGCATCGGCCAACGGCCTGTTCGCCCGCCGCTCCAACCTCCTCCGGCCCTCGTTTCACCGGATGGTGCGCGACCTGTTGCGCTTCAACCGCGAGGCGCCCGCGCTCGTGGGCCTCAACGGCTCGGGCCCAACCCTGCTCGACTTCCTCGAGGACGGCGGCTACTCCCGTGAGTTCGTGGAGCGGCTGATCGTTCCTCAGGCCGCCGCGGTCTGGTCGGCCGACCCTCGCGACCTACGGCACTTTCCCGCGGGCCTGCTCGCGGAGTTCTTTCAGAACCACGGGATGCTCGGGCTCAACAGCCGGCCGAACTGGCGCACGATCAAGGGCGGATCGGCGCGCTACGTCGAGCGGCTCCTGGAGCCGATGGCGGGCCGAGTGAGGCTGTCGACGCCGGTGGCGCGGGTCGAGCGCCTGGGCGACGTCGTGGAGGTCACTCCCCACGGCGGCAGCGGGCCGGAGAGCTTCGACCAGGTCATCATCGCGAGCCACGCCGACCAGTCGCTCGCCATGCTCGCGGACCCCAGCCCGGCGGAGACGATCCTGCTCGGGGCGATCCGCTTCCAGCCCAACGACGTCGTACTGCACACCGACGACTCGTTGTTGCCTCGGCGCCGGCGCGCCTGGGCGAGCTGGAACTTCCATCTCGAGGAGGAGCCCGCCGACCGGACTACGGTCACCTACCACATGAATCGACTGCAGTCGCTGGACGCCGACCGCGAGTTCTGCGTGACGCTGAACAAGAGCGCGGCCGTCGACGAGGACCGCGTGATCAGCGCCGGCGAGTTCTCGCACCCGGTGTTCACGCACGCCTCCCTGTCGGCCCAGCGGCGCTGGCGTGAGATCAGCGGGATGCGCCGGACCCACTACTGCGGCGCCTATTGGGGTTACGGCTTCCACGAGGACGGCGTGCAGAGCGCCCTGCGGGTCTGCGAGCACTTCGGGGTGGCCCTGTGAGCGAGCTCTACGAGGGCTGGGTACAGCACCGGCGCTTCGGCGCCGTCACGCACTCCTTCCGCTACCGCCTCTACATGATCCTGCGCGGAGACGGCTCGGAGCGAACGCTCGAGATGCCGCGGTCCCTGGGCGTGGGCTTCAACCCGGTGCGCTTTCACTACCGCCTCGACGGTGACACGGTGGAGTCGCTGGCCGCCGAGGTCACCAACACACCATGGGGTGAGCGGCGCATCTACCGCTTCGACGGCCGCTCGGGAAGCGCGGCCAAGGCGATGCACGTCTCACCCTTCCAGCCGATGGACCACGAGTACGTGTTCAACGCCACACCCCCGGGCGAGCGGCTGACCGTGCACATCGAGAACCTCCGCGAGGGGGAGCGGGTGTTCGACGCCACCCTCTCGCTCGAGCGCCGTCCACGGAGCGACCGGCGGCGCCTGCGCCTGCGCTACCCCGCCCAGACCGTGAGGGTGCTCGCGCTCATCTACGGCCACGCCGCCCTGCTGGCCCTCAGGGGGGCGCGCTACCACCCTCACCCGAGCGCCGGCTGAACATCCGCTGCGATACCGCGTCCAGCAGGAACGCCGGACCGCGCGAGGCCAGCTTGGCCAGCGAGCTGCGGCCGCCCGGCCCGAGAACGGCCTCGTCCTCCTCGATCGCCGTCATCACCCGGGCGGCCCACTCGGGTGCAGGTACCTCGTCCCAGCCCGCCGGGTCGGCCCCCAGGCGCCCGTAGCTCTCCTTGGTCGCCGCGAGCATGTCGGTATCGACTCCCGGGGTGACCAGGTGCAGAACGCTCACCCCGCTGCCGCGCAGCTCTCGGCGCAGAGATTCGCTGAAGGCCACCACCCCGGCCTTGGAGGCCGAGTAGGTGCTCGCGCCGGGAAACCAGGCGTACGCGCTGATCGAGGCGTTGTTGACGATCTTGCCCCTGCCTCGGGCGAGCATGCCGGGCAGCACTCGTCGAGACAGGTCGAGCGTCGCCAGGAGGTTCACCTGGATCATCGCGTAGATATCGTCGAGCTCCTGGCGCTCGAGCTGGTCGGCGGTCAGGAGGCCTGCGTTGTTGACCAGGAGGTCGAGCTCGGGTAGGTGCTCCCAGCCGCGTGCGATCTCCTCGGGCGAGGAGAGGTCCAGCCGGGTGGCGCGCACCTCGCGTGCCCCGTCCGCGGGAGGCTCGATCGGCTCGAAGCGCTCCGGCGTACGGACGCCGCACAGCAGCAGGTCGAGCGGCCGTTGCGCGAGGTGCCCGGCAATCGCGCGGCCGATTCCGCGGTTCGTCCCCGTGACCAGGGCGGTGCATCCATCCAGTTCCATCGAGCTAAGGTACGGGCTCGCGCGCCGCCCGGTTGCGCCATCCCGACGCACGGGGTCGGGATTCGGTATACCTTAGGTTTCCCTAATTAGGGTGCCCTAACAGTCGGCCGGGAGCTTGTGCGGATGATCTTTCTGAATCGCCTGTCCACCGCTGTCCTCGTCGCGGCCGCGCTCACGCTCGCGGCCTGCGGAGACGACGACAAGGAGGCGTCCGGGGGCGGGACCGAGACAACGGCGGCCCAGGCCGCCGACCTCGCCGCGATCAAGGGCTACCTGCTCGATCACACAGAGCGCCTCGTGGCCGACACCGCCCGGATCCGCGCCGGCGCGGAGGAGTACTACCAGCTCGCCAAGGCCGCGAACTTCGACTACGAGCGGATGCTCGAGGAGAACCGCGAGGACGTGCGCCGGCTGGTCAAGGAGGCGCAGGCCGGGTTCACCAAGGCCAACCCGAGCTACGAGGAGATGGAGGGGGTCGTGGCCGGCGTGCCGTCGCTGGCCGACTACGACGTGATCATCGACGCCGGTGGCGACGCGAGCGAGCCCGAGAGCGCGGTGCCGTTCAACATCGAGACTCCGGCGGGACGTACGTTCAAGCAGCCGGGCAACTTCAACTACCTGATCGAGACGACCGCCTTCGGGACCGAGCCGCGCTTCCAGGCCAAGGGGACGCCGGCCGACCTCGACGGCGACGGCAAGGTGGAGTTCGGCGAATCGCTTCCGGACGCGGACTTCTACGTCGCGGCGGCGCGGGCCTTCGAGAAATACGCGAAGGAGCTCGACGCCGCGGCCCGCGACTGGAAGCCCACGCCGGGCGACGCCCTGACGGCGCTCGTGGTCATGACCCCGACCATGTCGGAGTACTTCGCGGCGTGGAAGAACTCGCGCTTCATCGCCGGCGAGAAAGCCACCGAAAAGGCGTTCGTCGCCGCCTCACGCCTCCAGGACATCGCCGACATCCTCGGCGGGCTGGTGCTCGTCTACGACAACGTCCGGCCGCTGGTGGCCAAGGCCGACCGCCAGCAGGCCAAGCAGACCAAGCAGAGCCTGGCGCAGCTACGCGGGTTTGCCGCCGAGCTGCTGGCCGAGGAAGACGCGGGCCGCAAGTTCACTGCGGAGGAGGCGGACACGCTCGGCTCCCAGGCCCAGGAGCGCGCCGAGGCCATCGCCGGCCAGATCACCCAGGCCGCGGCCAAGCTGAACATCGAGATCGAGGCGGGCTGAGCGGCGAGGCGGCTGTCCGCAGTCCTGGCGGCACTCTTCCTGCTCGCGGGAGCGGCGACCGCTGCGCAGGCGGCTCCCCCCTGGCAGGCCGCACAACAAGCTCAGGACCTCGTCTTCGACGCGCAGACGGCACTACTGCTCGACCAAGAGCGCCCGGCCGGCGCCATGGTACGCCGCGCCCGCGCCGCGATGCGCGGCCCGCTCGCCCGGGGCCTCCGCAGCGAGGCCCCGGGCGCCTACCGCGAGGCCCTCGCTTCGCTGGAGGCAGCCGGGACCGCGGCCCGCACCGGTGACGAGGTCGCGCTCGCCGCGGCCCGCGGGCGCCTCCGCGGCGCGCTGCTGCGCGGCTCCTATCGGGTGACCGCGCACGCGGTAGCCGCCGGGGACGCTGACCGGGCCGCGACCTGGCTCCTGCTCCGCGAGTTTCGCCAGGCGACGCGCTTCACCCGCCCCGGGGTGGACGCCACCGTCGCGGTACGCGAGCTGGCCCGCGGCCAGATCTCGCCGCGCAGGGCGGGACTCGCGGTGCGAAAGGACCTGCTCGACGCCTACCAGGCCAGCCTCGCCAACCGCCTGGTCGAGGCCGAGGACGCCGCGGAGCGCGGCTTCCGCGCCCGCTGGGCCCAGACGGCCACGCTGGCGGCCGGGCTGTGGCCGATTCTCGCCCCGGAGTACGCAGCCGTGCGCGGCGGCGCCGCGACCCGGCAGACAACCCGGGCGTTCGAGCGGCTCGCCGCCGCCGCTCGCCAAGGAAACAGAGCGCGCTTCGCCACCGTCCGCGCGCAGATCGCCGAGGCGCTGGACGGGTTCGTAGCCGCGCCCTTCACCCGCGAGGAGCAGGCTCGCCGCGCCGCGCAACTGGTGCGCTTTCTCGACCTGATCCCGATCGAGTACGACCGCGGCACCGAGGACGGTCGCGTGACGCTCGACTTCGAGATCCAGGAGGCCGTGGCCTTCCAGGACGGCGCCGCCTCGGCCTACGCCGATCTCGAGGGCGAGCTCGCGCGACGCGATCCGCGGGCCGCCGCGGTCGTCGACGAGGCGATTGAGCAACTCGGTGTCTACGTCGAAGAGGCCCAGACGGGGACGCGCGTGGCCTCTCAGGAGCAGATGGAGAGGGCACACGGGCGGGCCGCCGACACTCTGGAGGAGCTGATCCCCGACGAGTGGGCCCTCGACGACAGCCAGTCCGACTTCGACCTGATCGCGCTCACCCTCGACCGCGTCGAGGCCGCGGTGGGCGCCGGGCAATACGCCCAGGCCGAACAGGCACGCCTCGAGGCCTACGCCTTCTTCGAGTTCGGGCCCGAGCTCACCCTGCGCTCGATCGCGCCCGACGTGACCGCACGCGTCGAGGGCCTGATCTGGTTCGGCGCCGAGGGCCGTGAGGGCCTGGCCACGCTCATCGCCGATCACAAGCCGCGACGCGAGGTGCGCGAGACGCGGCTCGCCCTGGACCAGGCTCTGGAGGACGGCGCCGGTGCGCTCGGCGAGGGCGCCAGTGGCGCGACCGTCGTGACGAACGCGGCGGTCATCGTCTTCCGCGAGGGGCTCGAGGCGGTGCTGATCCTGGCCGCGGTCATGGCCAGCCTGAGCGGTGCCGCCCGGACTCAGCGGCGCCCGATGATGATCGGGGCGGTGCTGGCCATCCTCGCCAGCATCATCACCTACGTCCTCGCCCGCACCGTGCTGACCGAGCTCGCCCAGTACGGGGAGAAGCTCGAGGCGATCGTGGGCCTGATCGCGATCGCGGTGCTGTTACTGGTGCTCAACTGGTTCTTTCACCGCGTCTACTGGACCGACCACATCAAGAAGTTCAACAAGCGCCGCCGCCGGCTGCTCGCGGTCGCCGGCGGCGGGCTGATCTCCGCCCAGGTGCTCGGCTTCGTGCTGCTCGGCTTCTCCACGATCTACCGAGAGGGCTTCGAGACCGTGCTCTTCCTGCAGGCGCTCGAGCTCAACTCGGGCCTCGCCGTGGTCATCGAGGGCGTGGCACTCGGCGGGATAGCCGTGGCCGCCGTGGCGTTCGCCACCTTCAAGCTCGAACGCAAGCTGCCCTACAAGAAGATGCTGATCGTGACCGGTGTGCTGCTGACGCTGGTCCTCGCCATCATGGTCGGCAAGACCGTTCGCACAATGCAGGGTGTGGGCTGGCTGCCCATCACTCCGATCGACGTCGAGCTGCCCTACTGGACCGGCATCTGGCTTGGGATCTTCCCCACCGTGGAGACGATCGTGGCGCAGGTGGCGGCGCTTGCGTTCGTGCTCGGGAGCTACTGGGTCGCCGAGCGCGTCAAGCACCGGCCCCGTGGCCGGCCGGTGCCCGCGCCCGTGTCCGCGCTTCCCGAGGAGGGCGGCGAGGCCGAGGAGGCGGAGGCCGGCGCTCCGCGGCCCCGGGTCGGAGCCATGCGGGGGTGAACCTGGGTCACCCGGCCGCGGTGTCGTGCCGCAGCTCGCGTGTGAGCTCGTCCAGCAGCGAGCCGGTCCCCTGCCTGCGCTGCGCCGCGGAAGCCCGTCCGTCGAAGAAGGCGCCGTGCTCGGTCAGCACGAGCCGGGTCAGCTCGCCTTCCGCCTTCAACTCGATCGTCATCAACGAGACCGAGATTCGCGTCTCGTCCATCAGCAGCTCGTACGTGTAGACGATGCGGTGGATCGGGACGATGTCCCAGTAGATCGCTCCGTAGGTGTGGACGGGCCCGCCCGGCGGGCCGCCCCGGCTGACCTCCCGTCCGCCGACGCGAAGTCGAGCTCGTGAGGCGCGGCCTCCCACTCCTGCGGGCCCCGGAACCAGCGGGCCTTGGCGGCCGGATCGGCCCAGGCCGCGAAGACCTCGGCCGGCGCCGCCTCGTAGTGGCGTTCGATGGTGAAGCTGTCGTGTTCTACTGATCGCGGGGTCATGGGTCGCCGGACCGGGTCGGCTCGGCGCTCTGCTGTGCGAGATGTTCCCCCAAACGGTCGAGGCGTCGTTCCCAGCCCGCCCGCCGCCCCCTGATCCAGCTCTCCACCGGCTCCAGCGCCACGACGTCGATGTTGCAGGTGCGCACTCTCCCGACCTTCTCGGAGCTCACCAACCCGCTTTCCTCGAGCACCTGGAGGTGTTGGAGCACCGCCGGCAGCGACATCGGCAGCGGCTCCGCGAGATCGCTCACCGTGGCCGACCCCCGCGAGAGCCGCTCGACGATCGCCCTGCGGCTTGGATCCGCGAGCGCGTGAAAGACGCGGTCGAGCGGGGCCGGAGGCGGTCCAGGTCCATGGGCAGCCGACCCCTGGAAGGGATTCTGGGGAGAGGACCCGCCCTACCACCACCCCGTGTTCGTGCTGACCCACCACGCGCGAGAGCCACTGGAGATGCAGGGGGGAACCACCTTCCACTTCGTCACAGACGGCATCGAGTCCGCGCTCGAGCAGGCCAAGCAAGCCGCCGCGGGCAGGGACGTGTCCCTGGGCGGCGGGGCCGGCGCCGTCCAGCAGTACCTGGCCGCCGGACTGCTGGACGAAATGCTGATCTCCCTCGTTCCCGTCTTCCTCGGCAGCGGGGCCCGGCTGTTCGACCGGCTGGGCGACGCCCCGCCGAAACTGGAGCCGGTCGAGGTGGTCGGAGCGCCCGGCGTCACGCACATCCGGTATCGCGTCGAGCGCTAGCCCGCCTCGACATCGCCCGATCCAACCGGTGCAAGACTCCGCGAGTGCGGACGATCTATGTCACCGAGCGCCGGGCGCGGCTGGCCCGCCGGCACCGCCTCGCGCCCGGCCACAGGGCGGACGACGTCGTGGACGCGACCCGGAGCATGGTCTGTCTGCACGGCACCGACCCCGTGACGATCTACCTGTCCGCCCACGCGCGCGTGAAGAGCATGGCGGTGGCCGATCTCGACCGCGCGCTCTACGCGGAACGGTCGCTGGTCAAGCATCTGGCGATGCGCCGGACCCTGTTCGTCTTTCCGCGCGAGACCCTTCACTTCGCTCAGGCCGGCGCCAGCGGACGGGTCGCCGGCGCCGAGCGTCGCCGGCTGATCCGCGACGTGGAGACCGCCGGACTGCACAAGGACGGTGAGCGCTGGCTCGCCGCGGCGTCGAAGCGGGTGCTCGACGCGCTGTCCGACGGCCGCGAGGCCACCTCGTCCGAGCTGCGGGACGAGATCTCGCTGCTCGAGGGCTCGATCGCATACGGCCAGGGGAAGAGCTGGGCCGGGCGGGCCGCTATCGGCCCAAGGGTGCTGACCACGCTGTCCGCGGCGGGGCGGATCGTGCGCGCGTCGAACGACGGCCGCTGGACCCTCTCCCGGCCGCGGTGGACATCCATGAGGTCCTGGCTCGGCGAAGACCTCGAGTCCATTTCCGAGGCCGAGGGCGTTGCGGCGCTGGTCGAGGCCTGGCTGCGCGCCTTTGGGCCCGGCACCGCGGCCGACCTCAAGTGGTGGCTGGGATCGACCGTCGGCGCCATGCGCAAGGGGCTCGCCGACGTCGGGGCAATCGAGGTCGACCTGGATGGACACACCGGATACGTGCTGCCGGACGATTTGGAGCCGGCCGATCCGGTCGAGCCCTGGGCCGCGCTCCTGCCCCCGCTCGATCCCACCACGATGGGGTGGTACGAGCGGGATTGGTACCTGGCGCCGTACAGGACTCAGCTGTTCGACACCAGCGGCAACGCGGGACCCACCCTGTGGTGGGACGGGCGCATCGTTGGCGGCTGGCGCCAGAGCGACACCGGCGAGGTCAGCCTGCAGCCGCTGGAGGACGTGGGCGCCGAGGGCGAGAACGCCCTCGAGAGCGAGGCGGCACGGCTGACCGAGTGGCTCGAGGGCACGAGGGTGCTGCCGCGCTTTCCCTCGCCGCTCTCCCAGGCCGTCTAGGCCTGGGAGATAGGCCGTCTAGGCCTGGGAGATAGGCCGTCTAGGCGCGTCCCTCCGCACCGACCGCGCGTCGCTCGACGTCCAGTTCCGGCAGGATGCGCTCCAGCCAGTTCGGGATCCACCAGTTGCGGCTGCCGAGCAGCTGCATCACGGCGGGAACGAGCACCATCCGCACGAGGGTGGCGTCCAGGAAGATCGCCGAGGCGAGTCCGATCCCGAACAGCTTGAGGAACGTGTCCGGCGCGGCCAGGAAGGCGAGGAAGACCACGACCATGATCGCGGCGGCGGCGGTGATCACACGCGCGGTCTTGGCCAGACCGTCGGCGACCGCACGCCGTGTATCTCCGTGCTTGAGGTACTCCTCGCGGATCCGCGAGACCAGGAACACCTCGTAGTCCATCGACAGGCCGAAGAGGATCGCGAACATCATCACCGGCATGAACGGTGCGATGGGCACCTCGTGATCGATACCGATCAGCTTGCCGACGGTCCCGCCCTTGGCCACCAGCGTCATCACGCCGTAGGCGGCGCCGACGGAGAGCAGGTTCATCACGGCGGCCTTGAGCGAGATCGAGCGGCGAGTGGAACGCCACGAGCAGGAGCAGGAAGGAGAGGCCCACAACTCCGGCGATGAACAGCGGCATGCGCTCCAGGATGTAGTCGCTCTGGTCCCTGAGCGCCGCGGTCACGCCTCCGATCTCGGCGGTGATGCCGGAGCCGCCGAGCTCATCCGGCACTACGTCCTCGCGTAGCCGGGTCACCAGCTCCTCGGTCTCCGCGTCCTGCGGAGACGTCGTCGGCACCAGGGTCACGATCGCCGCGTCGCCGGCACTGTTGACCTGCGGTTCGCTGACGAAGGCGACTCCGTCCTCGCCGCGAAGCCGCTCTGCGAAGGCGTCGACCTCGGCCGTTGCGGACCGATCGGGCAGGTCGGCGGCGATCACCAGCGGCCCGTTCGTGCCGGACCCGAAGCCCTCCGTGTTCAGGTCGTAGGCCTGGCGGGTCATCGTGTCCGGCGGGTCGTTGCCGGCGTCGGGGAAGCCGAGGCGCATGCCGAGCGCGGGCGCGGCCAGAGCGAGCAGGATCGCGGTCGCCACGATCGCGGCGACCCAGGGGCGCCGCTGGACGGCGTGGCTCCAACGCGCCGCGGGCGACTCGCCGTTCCCCTCGGGCTTCAGCGTCCGACCGAGGAACGGGAGCTTCAGGCGGTCGACCTTCGGTCCCAGGTATGACAGGAGCGCCGGCAGCAGGGTGACCGAGGCGAACATCACGACCAGCACGGCAAGCGAGGCCGAGATGGCGACGCCGTACATATAGGGCAGGCCGGTCAGGAACAGGCCGAGAACGGCGATCACCACGGTGCCGCCGGCGATGATAACGCTGCGCCCGGCGGTGGTGATGGCCTCGACCACCGCGTCATGGCGGTCCTTGCCGTCGTGCATCGCCGCGCGGAAGCGGGTCAGGACGAGCAGCGCGTAGTCGATGCCGACCCCGATCCCGATCAGCCCCGAGACGGCGGTGGTCCAGTCCGGTACGTCCACGACGTTGGCCAGGAGAAGGATCAGTCCCCCCGACGAGATGCCCAGGCCGACAAGGGCGATCACGAGCGGCAGGCCGGCGGCGACTATCGAGCCGAACGCGATCAGCAGCACGATCGCGGCGCCGAGGAAGCCGAGGCCCTCGGGGCTGGCGGCCTCTTGCGCCGCGTAGATCGGATCACCGCCGAGCTTGATCTCGAGGCCATCGCCGCTGTTCCTCTCCGCGGCGGCGATCAGCTTCTCCCCATCCTCCTTGGGCACGTCCCACCCCGCGACCGTCAGGGGCAGGCTGGTGGCTCCGATCGTGCCGTCCTGCGAGACCCGGATCGGCGTCTCCTCCGCGATGTGATCGACCTGCTTGGCCTCGGCGAGGAAATCGTTCACGCGCTCCTCGGCGGCCGGGCTGGTGGCACCGGCCTCGTCCTTCCAGACGACGTAGATCTCCTGGCCGGAGTAGCCGCCGAAGCGCTGCTCGGTGAGGTCGCTCGCCGCCTTCGACTCCGACCCCGGAGTGTTGTAGTCCGCGTTGTACTCGCCCGCCAGCGAGGACCCCAGCCCGATGATCACCACCGCGGCGACGATCCAGGCCACCACCACCCGGCCGCGGCGGCGGTAGGCGATGTCGGCAAGACGGGCCAAGCCACGCGTCATCGTTCAGGTATCCCTTTCCGGCTCGAAATGATCGGGACACTCTGGGTCAATTCGCCCGCCCGGCCAAGGGGGTTGTCCTGTCGATGCGGGTGCGGTTAACCGAACCCTGCTTCTCAGCCTCGCGGGAACGCCGAAGTGCGGGCAACCGAACCAAACGCGGGGCCGGGGTTCGGTAGCGTCCTGGGCATGGCAGATGATGCGATCGTCGTCGAAGGTCTCGAGAAGTCCTACGGCTCCGTGCGTGCACTCGACGGGGTCGATTTTGCCGTCCGCACGGGCACCGTGCTCGGTCTTCTCGGCCCCAACGGCGCCGGCAAGACCACCGTTGTGCGAATTCTCGCGACGCTCCTCGAGCCCGATGCCGGGACGGCACGTGTGGCCGGCCTCGACGCCGTGCGCGACGCGGCCCAGCTGCGTGCCAGGATCGGGCTCGCGGGCCAGTACGCCGCGGTGGACGAGAACCTGACCGGGTTCGAGAACCTGGAGATGGTGGGCCGGCTCTACCACATGGGGCGCGCGAAGGCGCGCGAGCGCGCGGACGAGCTGCTCGAACGTTTCGAGCTGACCGACGCCGCCAAGCGCCCGGTGAAGACGTACTCGGGCGGTATGCGCCGGCGCCTGGACCTGGCCGCGGCGCTCGTGATGCGCCCGCCGGTCCTCTTCCTGGACGAGCCCACCACCGGCCTCGACCCGCGCAGTCGCCTCGGGATGTGGGAGACGATCGAGCGGCGCGCCGCGGCCGGCAGCACCGTTCTGCTCACCACCCAGTACCTCGACGAGGCCGACCGGCTCGCCGACCGGATCGTGGTGATCGACCACGGCTCGGTGATCGCCGAGGGCACCTCGGACGAGCTGAAGGCGCGCGTCGGCGGGGAGCGCCTCGAGGTCACGCTGGCCGACCCTTCGCAGGCGGGTACCGCCGTCGAGGCGCTGGCGTCCGTCGCCGGCGACGACCCCCCGACCTGCCCGGAGAACGTGCTCAGCATGCCGATGCGCCGGGACCGGGGAGGCATCGCGGAGGCGGTCCGCCAACTCGACGACGCCGGCGTGCACATCGATGACATCGCATTGCGTCGCCCGACGCTCGACGACGTCTTCATCTCGCTGACCGGCCACGCGGCGGAGGAGGAAGAGACCGAGGAGGGCGAAGCCGAGCAACAGCGTGAGGAGGTGGCCGCATGAGCGCGCTGGCCATGACCGTCTCGGACACCGTGGTGCTGGCCAGCCGCAACCTGAAGCGGATCCCGCGCCAACCCGACCTGTTGATCGCCTACACGGTGCAGCCGGTGATGTTCGTCCTGCTGTTCGTCTACGTCTTCGGCGGGGCGATCCAGACGCCCGGGTTCGACTACGTCGACTTCCTGATGCCGGGCATCATCGCCCAGTCGATCGCCTTCGGTGGCTTCGTAACGGCGCTCGGCCTCTCCGAGGACGTGCAAAAGGGGCTGATCGACCGGTTCCGCTCGCTGCCCATGTCGCGCGCGGCCGTGCTGACCGGGCGCACGTTCTCGGACATCCTGCTCAACTGCCTGTCGCTCGTGGTGCTCTTCGCCGTCGGCTTCGTCGCCGGCTTCAACTTCGTGGGGGCCACCGTCGGCGAGATCGCGCTCGGGATCTTCCTGCTGCTGCTGCTGGGCTACGCCTTCTCCTGGATCTTCGCCCTCGTTGGGTTGTTCTCGTCCTCGCCGGAGACCGCGAACGCGGTCGGCTTCACGTTGATCTTCCCGCTCACGTTCGCGTCCTCGATGTTCGTCCCGGCCGCGTCGATGCCCGACGGCCTGCGTCAGTTCGCCGAGGCCAACCCGTTCAGCACGATCACCGACGCGCTGCGCTCTCTCTGGCTGAACACGCCGCCGCACAGTGACATCTGGATGGCGTTCGTATGGTGCATCGCGCTGATCGCGATCTTCGCGCCCCTGGCCGTGGCGCGCTACCGCCGCGTGTCCGCGCGCTGAGCGATGCCGACGGTGCGCCCGAGCACGCCGCTGTAGAGCACGCCGGTGGGGCCGATCGAGAGCCCCGCGTAGTGGACGTTGAAGAGCAGGCCGGTGCCGATCAGCCGGCGCCACACGGTCCGCCCGGTGTGGAAGTCGACGGCGGTGAGGTACCAGGCGTCGGGGATTCCCCTCGGCTTGGTGTAGAGGTAGACCAGCCCGTTGGCGAGCGACAGCTTCGGCACTGTCCAGGGCGAGATCTCCGGGCTCTTCCAGACGGTGCGACAGCCGCTGCCGTCACGCCGGATGTCGACCCGCTCGACGCCCGGCCGCGTGGTGTCGCCGTTCGATGTCGCGTCCGGTGCCGGGAAGTAGCCGTAGTTGTTCTCGACGATCATCGAGCGCCCGGTCGCGATGATCGAGTTCTCGGTCGCGCCCGCGCCCCTGCGGAAGACCGGCTGCTCGCAGACCACTCGGCGCTTGCCGCGCGGCAGCCGCCTCGCCCGGCGCATCACGACCACCTGCATTCGCTTCGCGTTGTCGGCGATCGACAGGTATCGCTTGCCCATCATCGTCGGCGTGGTGCCCGAGCCGGCGTCGAACTGGCCGGGCTTCTGAATGCCGACGTTGTCGTAGCGCCGGCGCCAGCTCACCTTGGGCGCGCCCGAGCGCTTGGCGTCGTAGCGGTACTGCGCCCGGTCGGTGACCACGAACACGCCGCCGGTGTCGTCCATCGCGAACGAGTTGCCGATCGCCTCGCCGGTGCGGTGCGTGCCGAGCACGCGACCGCTCGTTCGATCCAGTGAGCCGACGATGCCGTGCCGGCGGCTCACGAACCAGAGCCGCCCGCTCCAGTCCGGCAGCGCCGAGTTGAGCTGGTCGTCGGCGGGGACGACCGCGCTCAGGTCGTAGGTCCGGACGCGCCTGAGGGTGTTTGCGCGGACGGCGACGACGAAGATCTGGCGGCCGATCGAGACGACCGCGCGGTCCTTGTGGTCGACGTAGAAGTAGGCGCCGCCGGGAGCCTGGAACGGGCTCACCCCGGGCGGGATGACGCGGTCGGGAAGATCGTGCGTGGCGAGCGTGTCGAGCGTCTTCGGGGCCATCAGCCGCAGCTCGACGCTGGCGGCCGAGACGCAGGTCGTGAGCAGGCGCCCGCGGCGGTCGAAGGCGATCGTGATGCCGCAGGAGCCGACCCCACCGAGGCCGTCGAAGGACTGGGAGAAGATGCGCATCGCCCCGCCGAGCGGACCCGACTGGCGGTAGGTGTCGGTCTGGTAGGCGTCGTTGTGGACGTTGCTGCGGCCGTTCGCGGCCATGAACGGATGGCGCGGGACGCGTGGGGCGCGAGACCGGCTTGGGTTCGGCGACCCTGCCGCTGAAGACGTCGAGGCCGGCGAGCTCGTCCTCGTTCTGGGGGATCGGTACGGCGGCTTGGGCGGCCGGCGCGACCGTGAGAGCGGCCAGGATTGCGGCGGCGGCGAGCCTCATGCCGGCAGTCAATCAGCCGGTCGTTCACTTGACCGGTTGAGCTTCGACCCGGGTGGGCTAGAGCCGGAGCATGGCCCGGAGCTCGCTGAGCATGAGCTGCGGCTGCTCGATCACATCCGCGTAGGTGTAGCGCCGGAACTCGTCGCCCGCGCGCTCGCTTCGCGCTCCCTCGGCGGTCTTGTTCCCAGGCGTGGCGGGAGTGGTGATAGCGGTAGCTGTCGAGCTCGACCGTCAGCCGCTGCTCGGGCCAGCGGCAGTCGACGCGGCGGCCGCCGGCCGGGCGGTTGGTCACGGGCAGCGGTAGGCCCTCCTCTCGCAGCCGGGCCAAGAAGGCGTCCTCGAGCGTGCTCAGCGTGACCTTGACATCGCCGCGCATGGCGGCACGGAGCTTGCCCGCCCCCGGGCTGTTGGGATAGCGGACCAGCACCGCCTCGACCTGTTTCGGCGTGGTGTTATGGCGCACGCCGGCTTCGTGGCAGGCGCGGGCCAGCCGCGACGCGCCTACTGCAGCAGCCAGGTCGACGAGGGTCCTGGCGGGCGTGGTCACCGGGATGCCGCGCCAGATTGTGGCCTCCCTCTTTGCGCGTCGTGCGCGTCTGGTCTTGACTCCCTCCACGTGCCGGTCCGTCGGGGCGGTCACCTCCGGGCCCGGCGGCGGGCCCCTGAGGAGCCCCCACAGATAACCGGCGGCACGGCCGCTCAACACCGCCCCGGGCCCACACGCCAACACCGCCGCCAGATACCAGGCCTCCACGCTGGGCGCCGTGTGGCCCACGCGGTAGACACCGCGAAAGACGGCGATCAAGGTGCCCGTCCCCAGCCGCTGCCGAACTCCTCGCCGATATCCCGGCCTCCAGCAGCTCCTGGCGCGTCACCACTCCGTGCGCGCGGCTCGCGATTCGCGCCATCTTCCGTTCTACTGTCCTGGCTTGCCCCACCAGGACTAATTCAGGACGGTGCAAGATTCGCCCCCGGTGGGCGGCTCCGGCTAGTCGATCAGGCGCTTCTCCAAGCGGCTGACGGCCAGGCGCCACAGCCCCAGCCCGAAGGCCGTGAGCACGGCGAACCGGATCAGGTCGACCGTCTCGAAGCCGAAGGCCGCGTGACGTACCAGCTCGACCAGGTGGTAGAGCGGATTGAGGTTTGCCGCGACCTGCGCTCCCTCGGGCAGCTCGTCGATCGGGAAGAACGTGCCCGCCACCAGAAAGAGCGGCGTGACCAGCAAGGTGGTCACGTAGTTGAAATGGTCGATCTTGCCCACGCTCGCCGCCGTGGCCACACCGAAGGACGCGAAGCCGAACGCCGTCACGAAGCAGAACAGCGGCACGAGCAGCATCCCCGCCGCGGGCGCGAGCCCGAAGCCGATGACCACGATCAGCGGAAAGCAGCCGTAGACGGACGAGCGCAGCGAGATCCACAGCACCTCCGCGGTGACGAGCTCCTCCACGTCGACCGGCGCGGCCAGGATGGCGTCGTAGGTGCGCTGGAAGCGCTCCTTGATGAAGGTTCCGTACATCGCCGGCAGCGCGCTCGAGAAGATGACCGCGGTGGCGACCATGCCGGTGCCGACGAACTCGACGTAGTCGAGGCCGTCGACCTTGTCCACGATCGTCGCGCCCAGCCCGAGTCCGAAGGCGAGCAGATAGATCACCGGCTCGAGCACACTCGAGAACGTGGTCGCCTTCCAGAAGGTGCGGAAGTTCGCCACCTCGCGGCTCATGACCCCGGCGATCGCCGCCCACTCCAGGCGCCCCATACGCACCGTCTCCGGGGCCTGCGTCATTCGGCCTCCTCCCCGGTCAGCAGCACGAACACGTCCTCCAGCGACGCGGCGCGAACCACGGCCTCGTCCGGCACGGCCCCGTTCTCCGCTCGCTCGGCGCCGACGATCGCGATGGCCGGTCCCGCCGGTCGCACGCGCAACCCCTGCTCCTCGGCGCGGGCGCGGACCTCGGCCAGGCGCTCGGGCGGGCCATAGACCTCGGCCGTCTGCCGCCCGGCGTGCTCGGTCACGAGCTGGGCGGGGCGACCGCGGGCAATGATCTTCCCGTGCGCCATCACGGCCACCTCGTCGGCCAGACGCTCGGCCTCCTCGATGTAGTGCGTCGACATCAGGATCGTCGTGCCCTCGGAGCGCAGGGCGTCGATCAGCGACCAGAGCTCGGTGCGGATCTGGGGATCGAGCCCGACGGTCGGCTCGTCGAGCAGCACCAGCTGCGGCCGGTGCAACAGCCCGCGCGCCAGCAACAGCCGGCGGCGCATGCCGCCCGACAGCTCATCGACGGCGGCGTGCCGGCGCCCGCTCAGCCTCGACAGCGCCAGACCGCGATCGACCGCCTCTCCCACGTCCGCCACCCGGTAGAGGCGCGCGAACACCGCCAGGTTGTCCTCCACCGACACGTCCACGTCCAGGTTGTCGAGCTGAGGCACCACGCCCATCAGCGCTCGGGCCTGCTTGGACTCCCCGGGCAGCTCGTGTCCGAGGACGCGGATGTCCCCGGAGTCCGCGATCGACTGCCCCGTGAGCATGCGCATGGTGGTCGACTTGCCGGCCCCGTTGGGACCGAGAAGGCCTAGACAGGTGCCCGCGGGCACCTCCAGGTCGAGGCCGTCGACCGCGGTGATCTCCCCGTAGGTCTTCACCACATCCTTGAGCTCGATGGCGGCCATCTCTCACGACGTTAAAGCAGCCGGCGGGTCGGCTCTTGGACGTTCTTTACGCGCGGGCGCGTTCGGTGAAACCTTCGTGGGATGGCCACGCTGCTCGGCCACCCGTCCGGCCCCACGTGTCCGGCTTACGTAACCTGGAGCGCAATGGCCCGCGTCTACGAGGAGATCACCGACCACATACGCGAGTGGATCGGTCGTCAGTCCATGTTCTTCGTGGCCACCGCACCGTTGTCCGCGGACGGGCACGTGAACCTTTCTCCGAAGGGCCCGATCGGCTCGCTGCGGGTGCTGGGCGGTCGCAGGGTGGCCTATCTCGACATCGGCGGCAGCGGCGCGGAGACCATCGCCCACCTGCGCGAGAACGGGCGCATCGTCCTAATGCTGTGCGCCTTCGACGGGCCGCCCCGCATCGTGCGCTTCCATGGCACCGGCGAGGCCATCCTGCCCGACGACCCGCGCTTCGCCGAGCTGCTCGACGAGGCCGGCTTCGAGGATCCCTCGCTGCCCGAGGCGCGGCGCTCGATCGTGGTCGTGGAGGTGAGCCGGGTCAGCGACTCATGTGGCTACGGCGTCCCGTTGATGAGCTACGAGGGGCTCCGAAACCACCACGAGCTCTCGACGGCGAAGAAGCTGCGCACCCTCGGCCCCGAGGGCTACGCCCAGTACCGCCGCGAGGCGAACGATGTGAGCCTCGACGGGTTGCCCGTCCTTCGACCGTAGGGCGCATAGGCGCGCCCAAACCTTGTACACGTGTACAAGGGGAGACGCCGCGCGCGCAGCTAGGGTCGCCGAGAGATCCCTCGACGGAAGCGAACCTATGCCCAAAGTGCGCCAGAACAACGTCCACGCCGCTCAGTGGAGCCCCAACGGAGACTCGCTCGGGGCGACCGACCTGAGCGAGCCCTTCAAGTACCCGTTCGGGGAGAACGTGTTCTCGCCCGCGGTGCAGCGCCACCGCCTGCCCAAGGACAGCTACAAGCGCCTGCAGGCCACCCTGGCCAACGGCGAAGCCCTCGATCCGACGCTGGCCGACACCGTCGCCCTGGGCATGAAGGAGTGGGCGCTCGAGCGCGGGGCCACGCACTACACGCACGTCTTCCAGCCGCTCACCGGCCTCACGGCCGAGAAGCACGACTCTTTCTTCGCCCCCACCAGCGACGGCATCGCCCTCGCCGAGTTCTCGGGCAAGGAACTCATCCAGGGCGAGCCCGACGCCTCGTCGTTTCCGACCGGCGGCGTGCGCGCCACCTTCGAGGCTCGCGGCTACACCGCCTGGGACCCGACGAGCCCGGCGTTCATCCTCGAGAACCCCAACGGCGCGCTCTTGTGCATCCCCACCGCGTTCGCATCCTGGACCGGGGAGGCGCTCGACGCCAAGATCCCGCTGCTGCGGTCGATGGACGCTCTCTCGCGTTCGGCGGTTCGGGCGCTGCGGCTGCTCGGCGACGAAGCCGCGTCGCGCGTGTTCACCACCGTCGGTCCCGAGCAGGAGTACTTCCTGATCGACGAGCAGTTCTACTTCGAGCGCCCTGACCTGATCAACACGGGCCGCACCCTGTTCGGCGCGAAGCCGCCCAAGGGTCACGAGCTCGACGATCACTACTTCGGCTCGATCCCGGAGCGCGTACTGGCGTGCATGATGGAGACCGAGCTCGAGCTGGCCAAGCTCGGCGTGCCGGTCAAGACCCGTCACAACGAGGTGGCCCCGGCGCAGTACGAGATAGCGCCGGTGTTCGAGAACTCGAACGTCGGATCCGACCACCAGCAGCTGACCATGCAGGTGATGCAGCGGGTGGCGCGCAAGTACCAGCTCGTCTGCCTGCTCCACGAGAAGCCGTTCGCCGGCGTGAACGGCTCGGGCAAGCACAACAACTGGTCGATGGGCACCGACACCGGTCACAACCTGCTCGACCCGGGCGAGACGCCGGCCGACAACATCAGCTTCCTGTTCTTCTGCGCCGCCGTGATCAAGGCGGTCGACAAGCACCAGGGCCTGCTGCGGGCGTCGGTGGTCGGGATAGGCCAGGATCACCGCCTGGGCGCCAACGAGGCCCCGCCGGCGATCGTCTCGGTCTTCTTGGGCGCGGAGCTCGAGAAGGTGTTCGGAGCGATCGTGTCCGGAGAGGGCGACCCCCACACTCCGGCGTCGGTGCTCGGCCTGGGCACTCCGGTGCTGCCGCCGCTCCCCATGCACGGGGGCGACCGCAACCGCACCTCGCCGTTCGCTTTCACCGGCAACAAGTTCGAGTTCCGCACGCTCGGATCGAGCCAGTCGCTCGCGTTCCCGAACACCGTGCTCAACACGATCGTGGCCGAGGCCATCGACGAGCTGAGCGATCAGCTCGAGGCCAAGCTCTCGAGCTCCGCGGGCCTCGACGAGGCGGTGACCGCGGTGGTCAAGGACGCCTACGCGGCGAGTGAGCGGATCGTGTTCGGCGGCGACAACTACTCCGAGGACTGGCACGCCGAGGCGGAGACGCGCGGGCTGAAGAACCTGAGCTCCACGCCGGACGCCCTGCCGGAGATCATGGCCGACTCGACCCTCAGCGCCTTCGAGAGGTACGACGTGCTGTCGCATCGCGAGCTCGAGTCGCGCTACGAGGTCTGGACCGAGCAGTACACGATGCGGGCGAACATCGAGGCCGAGACCGCGGCGTCGATGGCCCGGACCATGCTGCTGCCCGCGGCGCTACGCCATGTGGCGCTGGAGGAGGCGGCCGGAATGGATTCGCTCGCCGCCGACACCCGGTGCCTCGTGAGCGAGTTCGCCGATGCCATCGGCGAGCTCGAGACGGCGAACGTCTACCCGGACGACGTCGAGGGCCTCGAGCTGGCGATACACGCGCGCGACCGTCAGCTCACCGCGCTCGAGCGGGTGCGCGAGCTGGGCGACGCGCTCGAGAAGGTCGTGGCCGACGACCTCTGGCCGCTGCCGAAGTACTCGGAGATCCTGTTCATCAAGTAGCGGACCGAGCCTAGCGCTTTGAGTGGTGGCGGCCCCGGGCGCCGCCGCCACGTCGGCCTGGCGCGCGGTGTGCGCGAACGGTGCGTGCAGGCGCAGCTCGTGTGCGATCTTGCCGACCGCTCTGGCCTGGTCGCGCGTGACGAGCGTGATCCCCACCCCGCGGCGTCCAGCACGGCCAGTACGCCCCACGCGGTGAACGTAGGCGTCGCGGTCCTCGGGAGCGTCGAAGTTGATCACATGGGTCACTTCGTCCACGTCGATCCCGCGCGCGGCCACATCGGTGGCCACGAGCGTGTCGATCGAGCCGGCGTGGAAGCGGTTCAGCGCCCTCTCGCGCTGCCCCTGTGACCGGTTGCCGTGGATGGCGAGCGCGCTCACGCCGTGGCGCCCAGCGCTTGACCAGGCGGTCGGCGCCGCGCTTGGTGCGAACGAACACGAGCGTGCGACCCCGGTCGCCGTCACCGAGCTCCTCACGAGCGAGCGAGCTGTTCTCGTTTCCACACCGCGCTGGTAAGCGAGCTCGGCGGTTGTCTGCTCGGCCGCAGGCCCTATCGGAGGCGATGCTCCTCGTAGAGGCGGACCCGTCGATGCGTGAGAACGGGCTCCGGGCCGCGCCCTGCTCGCCGACGGAACGCGTCTGGCGATCCGAAGGCGTGCAGCCACACGCTCGACCCACAAAGCGTCCAGGCAGCATCGCTCGGCTCGCCCAGACGCACGCGCCGACGGACGATCGCCGACGGCGCTCGACGCGACCGACAGGACGTTCGAGTGCGGCGCCGGTTTGGCCGCGCATGGCGCCGATCGAGCTTGGCTTGCGCTCGACGGCGCGCATGTTCCGCTACCCGGTCGTCGTCGGGGCGGCACGCCGTTCCTGCCACTCCCGCTCACCGACGCCATCGCGCTGGACCTGATCGAGACCGGACGTTCGGCTCGCGCGTGATCTACGAGGCGCTGACGGGCGCGCCCGCAGGCAGCGACACCGCCGGCCTCGTGGGCTGACTTGACGAGCACGTCACGCCCGGCCAGGGCGCCGGGACGACCGGCGCTGACGGACCCGGCTTTCGTCACGCCGCGCCGCGGCAACGCGCGCGCTACGGCATCGGACACGCCGGGTCGGCGAAGACGCGGACATCTTTCCCCCTTGCGCGAACCGCGGTTGCGGCCGCGGTACGAACTGGGAGATTCGACACCGACGAATTGCTCAGCAAGTACCCCGGGGCGGCGGGCCGCCCACGTCTTCGACGAAGCAGGGCGCCGCTCGCGCCAGCGCGCGGCCGGTACCTGCGCCCGCAAGGGCGCCGCGCCGCGCTCGCGCTGCGCCTGGCGCTCGGGAGCGATGCGAACCACGTTGCGGGCCAGACCCATCTTCTCGAGGCCGGTGATCACCAGCGCGGACGGATCCAGGAGAGTCTCCCAGCGCCGCAGCCCGTGGGCCGCCGAGCGGGGGAAGGCGTGGTGGTTGTGGTGCCAGGACTCGCCGAACGAAGGCAGCGACAGCCAGGCCACGTTCGTCGAGTGGTCGTCGGTCTCGAAGCGGCGGGTGCCGAGGAAGTGGCACACGGAGTTGACGCTCCAGGTGATGTGGTGGACGAGGAAGATGCGGACGAGTCCGCCCCAGAGGAAGCCGGTGACCGCGCCCATCAGGGTGCCGGTGATGGCCCACCCCGCCAGCGCGGGAATGAGAAGGCTGAGCAGCACCAGGTACGGGAAGCGGCGGTTGATCGCGCGCATGCCGCGGTCCTCGTAGAGGTCCTTGGCGTACTGGCGTGCGTTCGCCCGGCCCTGCGTCGAGAACAGCCAGCCGGTGTGCGCATGCCACAGGCCGCGCAGCACGCCCGATGCGCCATCGCCGTGCCCGACGTGTGGGCTGTGGGGGTCGCCCTCCTCGTCGGCGTGGGCGTGGTGCTTGCGGTGATCGGCGACCCAGCTCATCACCGGTCCCTGGACCGCCATCGAGCCGAGGGTCGCGAACGCGTACTCGAGCGGCTTGGGCACCGCGAAGGAGCGGTGGGTCAGAAGGCGGTGGAAGCCCACGGTCACGCCGAGGCCCGTGACCACGTACATCACGGCCAGAATCCCGAGATCCGTGGCCGAGACCGCGCTGTTCCACAACAGCACGATCGCGACGAGGAAGGCGGCGAAGGGCAGAATCACGGCGGCGAGGTTGACGCGCTGTTCCAATCGGCTCATATGGACAAGTATTCCCGCAGATAGCCGCCATGAACTGGCCTATCCAACGACCTTCCGATAAAGTTTTGCGCACCTGAGTGACAACTTTGCCCAAGACAGAACCGTGGCGGGCTCTCCCCGCGAGCGTGGCCGACGTGCTCGAGCCGGAGCTGGACAGCGTGACCGACGAGATCCTGGCCACGATCGCCAGGGAGGTGCCCGACTACGCCCGGCCGCTCGAGGGCACCTTCGGCCGCGGTGTGCGCCGAGGGGTGACGGAGGCGCTGCGTCAGTTCGTCGAGCTGATCCGCAGCCCCTCCGGCGCGCGCGGCCAGGGCCGGGAGGTCTACGTCGCTCTGGGGGGTGGCGAGCTGCGGCAGGGCCGCACGCTCGATGCGCTGCAGTCGGCCTACCGCGTCGGGGCCCGCGTGGCGTGGCGGCGGCTGGCCGAGGCGGCTCGGCGGGCCGGGCTCGACCCCGAGCTGCTGAGCCTGCTGGCGGAGTCGATCTTCGCCTACATCGAGGAGCTCTCGGCCGACTCGGTGCAGGGCTACGCGGAGGCGCGCGCGCAGCTCGAGGGCGAACGCCGGCGCCGGCGACGGGAGCTGATCGCGGTGCTGTTGCTCGACCCACCGGCCGAGGAGACCGACCGGCGCGCGGCCGCCGCGGCGGCGGGCTGGCGCCTGCCCCGCACCGCGGCGGCCCTGGCCTGCTCGGAAAGCGAGCTGGACGAGCTGGCGCGGCGCCTGCCGCCGGACACGCTCGCGGCGCCGGTCGACGGCGTGGGCTGTCTCGTGATCGCCGACCCGGACGGGCCCGGCCGGCGAGCTGAGATCGAGCGTGTGCTCAGCGCCGGCGCCCTGGGGCCAACGACTTCGCTACCCGCCCTCTCGCGGTCGTGGTCGCTCGCCCGCTTGGCGAGACGCGCGGCGGAGGCGGGGACGGTCGGCGGCGGCGACCTCGTTCGCGTGGACGATGTGCTGACCGAGCTGTTGCTCTTCGATAACCGAGCGCTGGTGGACCGGATCGCCGCTCGCCGCCTCGCGCCGCTCGACGAGCTCACACCCAAGGCCCGCCGGCGAATGGAGCAGACCGCGCTGGCCTACGTCCAGCACGGTGGCAATGCCGCGGCCATGGCCCGCGCGCTCGGCGTCCACGCGCAGACCGCCCGCTACCGGCTCACCCGGCTGCGTGAGCTGCTCGGTGACGAGCTCGACGACCCGGACTCGCGCCTCGAGCTCGAGCTCGCCCTGCGGGGCCGGACTCAGGCCGGCTCTAGCCCCGCTTGAAGCGGACGAGCTCCTCGCGGTCGCTCCCGCCCGACACGCTCACGGCGAGCACCGGGCCGACGCCGCGGGCGTAGAACTTGAACTCGAGGACCCTCGGCTCGAGCGGGTTGACGTCGCGCGTCATGAGAGCCCGCTTGTAGTAGCCGGCCGGAACCTCCGCCTTCTCGCGCAGGCTCACGATCCGCGCCCTGTCCTCGGCCTCGCCCTTCAGGTACTCCTGGCGGTAGCGCACTCCCGGGCGCGGATGCGCGGGCATGACGACCCCCGGCTGGGCTCCGTTCACGCCGGCCTCGAATGAGCCCGCCGTGGATGTGGGCTTGCCGTTCTCGTACTCCGTGGTGGCCTCGCCGAGGTACCAGATGTTGCCCGCCCTGTCCTGCGCGTACCAGTCGTCGGTGATCTCGACCGGCTTGCCGTCCTCGGTGACCGCGTCGTGAACGACTCGCGCGGTGACGCCGTTGGCGATCAGCTTTGTCCGGTGGGTCACCGTGACGACCACTCGCTGCTTCGCCCCCTCCGAGTCGGTCTCGCGGTAGACCCAGCGGCTGCCGGGCCTCATCGGCCAGTAGGGATTGGTGATCTTCGTCGTGAAGTCGGCGGGGTTCAGGTGGACCCGCTCGCTGCCCTTTGGCAGCCCGCCGCCGGGGCGCTGGGCGGTCGCGGCACCGGCGGCCGCCGTTCCGAGCGCCAGGAGCGCGGCGCCGGTGAGTAGCTTGGTCCTCATGGCCGGCAGGCTAGGTCCGCCGGCTGAGATCCTCCTGAGAACCATCCGGCCCCGCGGACTCCGGGAGAGCCGTGGGCCGGGCCGGCCGCTCCGGCGCCTCGTCGTTCCCGGCCGTCGCCGCGGGCGCCGGCGTCGAGCAGGGGCCGCACCATGTCGAGCGGCAGCGGAAAGACGATCGTCGATCCGGGGTTGGCGCTGATCTCGGTGAGCGCCTGCAGATAGCGCAGCTGCAGGGTCACCGGGTTCGGCTCGATCACACCGGCCGCGTCGGCGAGCTTGGCGGCGGCCTGGAACTCGCCCTCGGAGTTGATCACCTTGGCCCGCCGGTTTCGCTCCGCCTCGGCCTGCCGGGCGATCGCGCTCTGCATGCGGTCGGGAATCTCGACGTCCTTGATCTCGACCACGGACACCTTGATCCCCCACGGCTCGGTGTGCTCGTCGATGATCTGCTGGAGGCTTTCGTTGAGACGCTCGCGCTCCGCCAGGAGGGTGTCGAGCTCGGCCTTGCCGAGCACCGAGCGCAAAGTGGTCTGCGCGATCTGGAGGGTGGCGTTCACGTAATCCTCCACCTCCACAACCGAACGGGTCGGATCGATCACCCGGAAGTACACGACCGCCGCGACCTTGACCGGCACGTTGTCGCGCGTGATCACCTCCTGGTGGGGAATGCGCAGCGTGACCGTACGCAGGCTCACGCGCACCATGCGGTCGAGGGCGGGAATCAGCAGGGTCAGGCCCGGCCCGCGCTGCTCGATGACCCGCCCGAGGCGGAACACCACCCCACGCTCATATTCACGCAGCACCCGCACCGATGCGCTCGCCAGGGCAAGCGCGGTCAGGGCCACGACGACGAGCACGATCAAGACGACGCTGATCACAACGGTGTCTCCCATTCCTCGGCGCGCCGGACGCCGAGCGTCAAGCCGCTGACCCGCTCGACCACGACCGAGTCGCCGGCTCCGAGGTCGGCGTCCTCGTCGGAGAGGCTGCGCTGTGCTCGCCACAGCGCGCCGTCCACGAAGACCTGGCCGCTGGCGCCGGTCCAGCTGCGCACCACGCCCATCCGCCCGCTCAGGGCCTCTCGCCCGGATGAAGTCCGAAGCCGGCGAGTGGCGATCGCCTTGCGCGTGAGCACGGCGACCCAGACTCCGGACACGGCCAACGCGGCGAGGACGGCGGCGAGCACCACCCCGACAGCCCCGCCGGCTCCTGCGATGGCAAGCGCCGCGCCGCCCGCGAGGGCGAGCCCGCCGGCCACTCCGAGGATGCCGCCGGGTACATGGGCCTCGGCCACCAGCAAGCCGGCGCCGAGGAGCACGAGCGCCACGCCGATCTCAACCATTTCTCTACCCCAATGGTAGACCCCCGGCTCAGCCGGCCGTCAGGTGGCCGCGGCACGATAGCTTGCGATCGGATGCGAGCGGTTCAGATCATCGAACTGAGCGGACCCGACTCCGCCCTCGAGCTCGTCGAGGTCGCCGAGCCCGAGCCCTCCCACATGCTCACCCCGGGCAGCGGAGTCGTCGTGGAGGTGCACGCCGCCGGCGTCTCCTTCCCCGAGCTGCTCCAGACCCGCGGCGAGTATCAGGTGAAGCCGCCGCTGCCCTTCGTGCCCGGCAGCGAGGTCGGCGGGGTGGTGCGCAGCGCACCCGACGGCGGGCGGCTGTCCGCCGGCGATCGGGTGGCCGCCTGCTGCATGCTCGGCGGCTTCGCCGAGACCGCCATCGCCCCCGAGTTCCTTACGTTCCGGCTCCCGGAGGGGCTCGACTTCGCCCAGGGGGCGAGCCTCATCCTCAACTACCACACGGCCTACTTCGCCTTGGTCACGCGCGGCCGGCTCGCCGGAGGCGAGACGGTGCTGGTGCAGGGAGCGGCCGGCGGGGTGGGAACGGCGACCCTACAGGTCGCCAAGGGCCTCGGCGCGCGCACGATCGCCGTGGTGTCGACGGAGGGCAAGGAGCGCGTGGCCATCGAGGCGGGGGCCGACGAGGTCGTGCGCTCGGACGGCCCGTGGAAGGACGAGGTGAAGGAGCTGGGTGGAGCGGATGTGGTGATCGATCCCGTGGGAGGCGACCGCTTCACCGACAGCCTGCGCTCGCTGCGCGAGAACGGCCGCTGCGTGGTCGTGGGCTTCACGGCGGGCTCGATTCCCGAGGTCCGTGTCAACCGCCTCCTGCTCAACAACATCGAGATCGTGGGGGCCGGGTGGGGCGCTTACGTGAGCGGTAAGCCGGAGGTCAACCGCGAGATCGGGGCCGCGCTCGACGCTCTGATCGAGGCCGGTGCCGTGCGTCCCATCATCGGCGCGCGCTTCCCGCTCGAGCGCGCTTCGGAGGCCCTCCGGCTGATCGACGGCCGCGGCGCGACCGGCAAGATCGTGCTCGACGTGCGCGCCTGAGCACCGATGGGCCTCCCGCCAGTCAACCGTCGTCAGGCGCTCGCCGGGCTCGGCAGCGTCTCGCTCGGCGCGCTGCTGGCGGCCTGCGATGGCGATGAGAAGGCGGGCGGCGCCACCACCGCCACCACGGAGACGAGCGACTCCCGTACGAAGCCGGACGACGAGCTCGCCGGCCTGTTCGACGACACCTCTTCGTGCACGCTCACTTCCGAGCTGACCGAGGGGCCCTTCTACTTCGACGTCGACTCCATTCGCAGCGACATCCGCGAGGACCGGCGGGGGGTGACCCTGCGCCTGGCCATCCGGGTGCGGGACGCCGAGAGCTGCGAGCCGATCCGCAACGCGGTCGTCGACATCTGGCAGTGCGACGCGGAGGGTCAGTACTCGGGCGTCGACGACGACGAGACCTACCTCCGCGGGGCGCAGGTCACGAGCTCGGCCGGCATCGTCGAGTTCACGACGATCTACCCGGGCTGGTACCAGGGGCGCACCGTGCACATCCACGCCAAGGTTCACCTCGACAAGCGGACCGTGCTCACCACTCAATTCTTCTTCGACGAGCAGAGCCAGCGCGCCGTCCACCGGTCCGCGCCCTATTCGGCCGGGGATACCGACAATGAGAGCGACGGGATCTTCGACGAGGCGCTCGTCTTGGCCACCCGGCCCGAGGGCGACGGCTATCTCGGGATCATCTCCATCGACGTGGGTCGCGCGTGAGCGGCCAAGGCTGCCCCCCGGGCCAAAGCGGCGTACGGATTTTTCGACGGCGGTACAAGGACAGCCACCGCTCACATGTTCATCATTAGCCAGTGAACTACCAGCCGCCGCACGACGTCTTCGACGAAGCCTTCTCGGACGACGGACGCGTGCGCCCGCTCTACGCGGAGCTGCTCGCCGCGCTGTCGCGGCTCGACCTGGCGCAGCTGGCCCAAGCGGTCACGGACGAGGCGGCCGAGCGCGGCGTCGCCTTCGTCCACGACGGTGTGAGCGAGCCCTTCACGCTCGACCCGGTGCCACGCCTGATCGCCGCCGAGGAATGGTCGTTGCTGGAGCGCGGGCTCGCCCAGAGAGTGGAGGCCCTGGATCGCTTCGTGGCGGACGTCTACGGCGACCAGGAGATCGTGGCCGCGGACGTGCTGCCCGCGCGCACCCTCGAGAGCTGCGATCACTTCGAGCCCCGCATGGTCGGGCTGCCGCCCCCGCCGGTTCGCATAGGGGTCGCGGGGCTCGATGTGGTGCGGGGAGCGCGCGGGCGCTTCGGCGTTCTGGAGGACAACGTGCGAACGCCGTCGGGCGTGGCCTACGCCATCGCCGCCCGCGAATGTCTCGACGCCCAGCTCCCGGCTTGGCTGGCCGACGGCCGCCGCCCCCTCGATGACGCCGCGGAGTTGCTGGCGCGCACGCTGCGCGACGCGGCGCCCGAGGGGGTCAGCGATCCGACGACGGTCATGCTCAGCGACGGCCCGCGGAACAGCGCGTGGTTCGAGCACGAGCGCCTGGCCCGTCTGCTCGACATCCCGATCGTGGCGCTCGCGGATCTCTCGGTCCGCCGCGGCCGGCTCGAGGCGCGCGCGGGCCGTGCCCGGTTCGCGGTAGACGTGCTCTACCGGCGCACCGATGAGGACCGGCTGGACAGCGAGGACGGGGAGCTGACCGCCGTGGGCGCCAAGCTGCTGGAGCCCATGCAGAAGGGAACGCTCACCTGCGTCAACGCGTTCGGTACCGGCGTGGCGGACGACAAGCTGGTCCACGCGTACGTCGAGGACATCGTCCGCTTCTACACGCGCGAGGAGCCGCTCCTGCCCTCGGTCAGGACCTACGATCCCGACGTGCCCGACCAACGCGACGAGGTGCTCGGCCGGATCGACGAGCTCGTGATCAAGCCGCGCACCGGCCACGGCGGGCACGGGGTCGTGGTGGCTCCGCATGCCGAGCAAGACGACGTGCGCGCCGCGGCCCGCGCCGTGGACGCCGACCCCGGCGCCTTCATCGCGCAGGAGACCGTGATGATCTCCACACATCCGACCGTGATCGGGGATCGCCTCGAGCCGCGCCACGTCGACCTTCGCCCGTTCGTGTTCCTCGCCGGCGGGGAGGCTCGCGTGGCGGCCGGCGGACTCACGCGGGTGGCGCTCGACGCCGGCGCACTCGTGGTCAACAGCTCGCAGCGCGGCGGCGGCAAGGACTCCTGGGTGATGACGTGAACGCCCAGCCCTTGGTCGGGATCTCCACCTCCGAGGTGCGACGCCGCGACGATCACCGGACCGTGCCCCAAGGCGAGCCCCCTCGCAGCGAGCTGGCGCTGGGCGAGCGCTACCTCGAGGCGCTGCGGACCGCGGGCGGGCTCCCGGTCATCCTGGCGCCCGTGCGGACGGGCGCGGTCGACGCCCTGCTCGACCGCCTCGACGCCGTTTGCCTGTCGGGCGGACCCGACCTCCACCCTCACCACTACGGCGCGCCGGAGCACCCCGAGCTCGGGCCGACGGAGCCCGAGCTCGACCGCTTCGAGCTGGCCCTGGCCCGGCGTGCGATCGCCCGGGGGCTGCCCGTGCTCGCGATCTGCCGCGGCATGCAGGTGCTGAACGTCGCCCGGGGCGGCACGCTCCACCAGCACCTGCCCGACCTCGGCGAGCAGATCGGCCACCGCCAGAGCCCGACCGAGGGGACCATCCACGACGTGGTGCTCTTGCCCGACAGCCGCCTGGCGAAGCTTCTGCGGGTCACACGCCTCGAGGTCAACTCCTACCACCACCAGGGCATCGACGAGCTGGGCGATGGCCTGCGCGTGGTCGGCCACGCGCCGGACGGGGTGCCCGAGGCGGTGGAAGGAATGTCGAACGGCTTCGTGTTCGGCGTTCAGTGGCACGCGGAGGCGCTGATCGAGCGGCCCGAGCAGCTGGCGCTCTTCGAAGGCCTGGTCCGCGCGGGCGCCGACCGCGCCCAGCGCTCGCCGGAGGCCGCGTGAACCGCGGGCGGGCCCTGCCCGCGTGGGCGCACTGGAACGTCGATCCCGATCTCCCGGCCTGGACCGTCGGGATCGAGGAGGAGGTGATGCTGCTCGACCCTGACGACTGGTCGCTCGCGCACCGCATCGACGACCTGCTGCCCGAGCTCTCGCCCGACCTGACGGGGCACGTGGCGGCCGAGACGCATGCCTGCACGCTCGAGTTGGCGACGGGAATTCACGCCACCGTCGGCCAGGCGACCGCCGAGCTGTTCTCGGTTCGGACCGAGCTCGCCGCCCAGCTCGCCGAGCTGGGGCTGCGGCCGGCCGTAGCCGGGACCCACCCTTCGGCGCCGACGGAGCGCACCCAGGTGTCGGGCGGCGCCCGCTACCAGGTGCTCGAGCGCGGGCTGCGCGACCTCGCCCGGCGCGAGCCGACCTTCGCCCTGCATGTGCACGTCGGCGTGCCGCTGCCCGAGCTGGCCATCGCGGCGGCGGACCGCATCCGGGCCCAGCTTCCGCTGATCCTCGCCCTGTCGGCCAACTCGCCGTTCTGGCGCGGACGCGACAGCGGCATGGCCTCCATGCGCACGCCGCTCTTCCAGGCCTTCCCCCGCTCCGGGATCCCGCGCCGCTTTCGCACCTATCCGGCCTACGTCGAGGCGATCGACGTCCTGCTGCGCGCCGACGCGTTCCCGGAGCCGACCTTCATCTGGTGGGACGTGCGCCTCCAGCCCCGCTTCGGGACGATCGAGGTGCGGATCTCCGACGCTCAGACGACCGTGAGCGACGTCGCCGGCCTGGCTTCGCTCATCCAGGTGCTGGTGCGTCTCGAGGCCAGTGAGGGCTTCGTCCCCGACGAGTTGCTGGACGCGACGGAGGTGCTCGACGAGAACCGCTTCCTGGCGGCGCGCGACGGGATGGAGGCGAACATGGTCGATCCCGTAGGCGACACCAGGGTGCCGGCCCGGCACCTGCTCGACCAGATCATGGGCGCGGGGGAGCCGCACGCCGCCGACCTCGGGTGCGCGACCGAGTTCGCAAGCGTGCCCGCCCTCGGGCGCCTCCCCGGCGCGGCGCGGCAGCGCGCGATCGCCGAGGAGATGGGGCTCCAAGCGATGGTCGGCGAGCTCTCGGACCGCTTTCTGGAGCCCGCGCCCGTCAGCGCGGAAGAGCCTGCCTCTCGCCCGGCCCCGTCGGGATAGCGGTGTGCTCGCCGAAGGACACGCTGACCAGCGCCCCGCCACCGGGCGCGTTGGCGGCCTGCGCGCTCCCGCCGTGACCCTCCGCCGCCTGGCGGACGATGGCCAGGCCGAGGCCCGAGCCGGACATGCCGCGGGCCGCCTCGGCGCGGTAGAAGCGCTCGAACACGTGCGGCAGGTCCGATTCAGAAAATCCCGAGCCATGGTCGCGCACGCTCAGCTCCCCGTCGCGCAGCGTCAGCTCGACGACGCCTCCCGGCGGGCTCCACTTGACCGCGTTGTCGACCAGGTTTGAAACGGCACGCTGGATGCGCTGCGGCTGGCCGCGAACCAGGGTCGGCTCGGCGCTCACCTCGAGGCTGATCCCGTCGCGCGCGCGGAGCTCCGCCCGCTCTGCGACCTCGGCCACGATCTGATCGACGCGCACGTCGTCGGTCATCTCGATCGCCTTGGCGCCACGTGCGAGCTCGACGATGTCGGCCACGAGGGCGGTCAGCTCATCCAGCTCGGACACCACGTCCCGCCGCAGCGCCTCGCGCTCGTGCGCCGGAAGCCGGTCGGCCTGCTCGAGCGTCTGGATGTTCGCTCGCAGGCTGGCGATCGGCGTGCGCAGCTCGTGGCTGGCGTCGGCCACCAGCTGGCGCTGGGCCTCGACCGAGCGCTCGAGCGCATCGAGCGTGCTGTTGAAGCTGCCGGCGAGCCGGGCAAGCTCGTCATGGCCCACGACCTCCATGCGCCGCGACGGGTCGGGATCGGCGGCCAGCTCCTCGCTTCGCCGGGTAAAGCGGGCGACCGGCGCCAGCGCGGTGCGGGCCACGAGAGCGCCGAGGCCCGCCCCCAGGGCGATGCCCGCGGCGCCCACCAGCACCAGCACCAACACGATCTGGCGGAGCTGGCGGTCGACCTCGTCGAGCGGCCGCGCCACCTGCAGCGCCCCCTGGCCTCGGGGAAGAGCGGTCGTGAGCACCCGAACGTGGACGCCCTCGGTGGTCAGGTCGTCCAGGTACTCGCCCTCACCCGCCTCGGCGATCTCCCTCGCGCGTCCCTGCACCGGCAGCTGCCCGGTCTCGTTTGGCCTTCGTAGCACGCGGCCGCCGGGCAGCACCACCTGCACGAAGCCCTCGGGCCCTCCGAAGGCTGCCGGCGGCCCCTCGGGCGGGAACCCGTCGGGCGGGCCCGGCCCGTGTCTGCCCGGGCCGCCGAGGATCGCCTCCGCCCGCATCCGCAGGGAGTCGTCGACCTCCCCGCGCAGCTCGCCGCGCACGCCGAGAAAGACGGCGAGCGCCACGGCAATGACCGCGAGGGCGACCGCCAAACCGGCCGCGCAGGCGATGCGCGTGCGCAGCGTCACCGGTGGTTCTCGCGCAGCACGTAGCCGACGCCGCGCACGGTGTGGACGAGCGGCGGCGCTCCGGCCTGGGCGAGCTTGCGGCGCAGATAGCCGATGTACACGCGCAGGGCGTTCGAGCCCGGTCCGAAGTCATATCCCCACACGCGCTCGTAGATGACCGAGTGGGGAAGCACACGCCGCGGGTTGAGCATGAGCAGCTCCAGGAGCCGGTACTCGGTGCGGGTCAGCTCGACGAACGTCTCCCCCACCCTGACCCCGTGACGGGTCGGATCGAGCCGGAGGCTCTCGAAGGCCAGGGCTTCGGGGTCCGCGTCCGCCTGGGCGCTGCGGCGCAGCAGGGCGCGCAGTCGCGCCTTGAGCTCGCCTACGTCGAAGGGCTTCACCAGGTAGTCGTCCGCGCCGGCATCGAGGCCGTCGATGCGATCCTCGATCGCGTCGCGCGCCGTGAGCATCAGGATCGGGATTCGGTCACCCGCCGCGCGCAGCCGGCGCGAGACCTCGAGTCCGTCGATGTCAGGCAGCCCGAGGTCGAGCACGACGGCGTCGGGGCGCGAGAGCGTGACCTGGCTCAGGGCATCGGCGCCGTCTCCGGCCGACATGGTGTCGTAGCCGCCCAGCACCAGCGCGCGTCGCAGGGCGTCGCGCAGCGAGCGGTCGTCGTCGACGATCAGAATCCTCATCCGCGGCCCATTGTGCCCGGCCCGCAGGAACTCTTCGGCGATTCCTACGTCGCTCTTATGCGCCTCATACACGGAAGCGGGAGGGTCGGCTCATGCGATTTACCAAGAAGACAACGGCAATTGTCCTGGCCGGGGCGGTGGGGATCTCGTCGATCGCCTACGGCATCGGCACCCAGGTCGACGGCGGCTCCTCGGTCGCCGCCGCCGGCAACAAGGCCGGCGCCCAGCGCGCCTTCGCGCCGCCCGGGCTGGGCGGCGTGGCGTCGGAGCTCGGCGTCGACGCCGACGCCCTGGCCGATGCCCTGCGCGACTTCCACGAGCAGGAGCACGCCGACATGCGATCCAAGCTCGCGGCGGCGCTGGCCGACGCGCTGGGCAAGCCCCCCGCGGACGTGGAGGCGGCGCTCGACTCGCTCGAGGGCGAGCTCAGGGCGCGCTTGGCCGGCCGGCTGGCCGAGGCGCTCGGCGTGAGCTCGGACGAGGTCACGACGGCGCTGCAGGAGCTCGAGGACGAGCACGGCGAAGCCGGGAAGCCCGGCGCCCCCGGCGACTTCGCGGCCGACCTGGCCGAGAAGCTGGGCCTCGAGGCCGGCGACGTCGAGGCCGCCCTGATGGACCTGCGTCCCGCCCAGCGTGAAGGGCGTCACGACCGGCCTCACGCCATGCCGCTGCGCCGGCTCGCGGCCGAGCTCGACGTGACCCGCGCCGAGCTGCGAGCGGCGTTCCGGCAGATGCGGACCGAGTTCCGCCCCCGGGATCGTCGCGACGAGCTCGTGGCCTTCCTCGCCGACCGCTTCGAACTCAGCGAGGACGAGGTCGACGAGGCGCTGCCCGAGTTCGCCGGTCCCGGGCCCGGCGGGCGGCACGGTCCTAACGGTCCCGGCGGCCCCGGCGGGCCGGGTGGCCCCGGCGGGCCGGGCGGTCCCTTCGGTCCCGGGCCGGGAGGTCCATGACCTGACGCTCGAAGGTCCTGGGGGTTACGCTGCCCGCGCCGGGCCGCGGCGCCCGGCACCGACAAAGGAGGATCGGAATGACTTCCGTCCATCGCGACCTCCCCAGGACCTTCTTCCTCTGTGTGCGATCGCCGCCGCGCTGCTGTTCGCATCGCCGGCGGCCTTTGCGCGGGCGCCGTCGATCGACTGGCGGGCGTGCGAAGACGCCGAGGGGTTCGAGTGCGCGACCGTCGAGGTGCCGCGCAACTACAAGAAGCCGCGCGGCCAGACGGTCGGCCTGGCCGTGGTGCGCCTTCCCGCGCAGGACGAGGACGCGCGGATCGGGTCCCTGTTCGTGAACTTCGGCGGTCCGGCGGCGACGCCGTGGCACCTAGGCGATCGGCGCCGAAGGTTCGCCTCGCTCAACGACCGCTTCGACATCGTCGGCTTCGACCCGCGGGGCACCGGCGAGAGCGAGGACGCGATCGACTGCCGGGCCAACCAGGAGACGCTGGGCGTCTACCGCCAGCCCTTCCCCACCCCCGAGAACCTGGACGTTCGCGCGTGGATCGATGTCAACCGCCGTACGTGAACCGCTGCGTGCGCCTGAACGACTGGGATGACCTCGCCCACGCAACCACGGGCAACGTGGCGCGCGACATGAACTACCTGCGCGCCGCGGTGGGCGACCGCAAGCTCACCTACCTGGGCTTCTCGTACGGCACCGCGATCGGGGCCACCTACGCGAGCCTGTTCCCCAATCGCCACCGGGCGCTCGTGCTCGACGGGGCGCTCGACGCGGACAAGTACCTCAACCGGCCGCTGCTCTCCCTGCGTGAGCAGTCCTCGGGCTTCGAGCGGGGCCTCGGCCGCTATCTTCCACGCGTGCGCCGCCGACCAGACCGGCGTGCCTGGGCTTCGGCGACGGCGATCCCTGGACCGCCTACGACGAGCTCGTCGATGCCCTCAATGCAAATCCCCAGCCCGCTTCGGCCACGGACCCGCGCCTCGTGGACGGCGACGATGTGAACGCGGCGGCGTTGGTCAACCTCTACGCCAAGCAGGCCTGGCCGTTCCTCACCGCCGCGCTGGCCGCGGCGGAGGCGGAGGACTATTCCCTCATCCGCCAGGAGGTCGACTTCTTCTACGGCCTCTTCGAGGACGGGAGCTACGACCCGCTCACCGACCGTACTTCGCGCTCGGGGCGCTCGAGCAGCGCTATCCGCGCAACGTGTTCGAATACATCGAGGCGGGCGAGCACTCGTGGAACCTGTTCGACCACTTCTGGTTCAACAGCGGCTACGTCGAGCTGCCGTGGGGGCTCTTCCCGGTCAACCCGCGGGGCGCCTACTACGGGCCCTTCGAGAACCGGCGCTCGGCGCCCACGACGCTCGTCGTCGGCACGACCTACGACCCGGCCACGCCCTATCGCGGGGCGCGCCGGCTCGCGGCCGACCTGGGCAACGCTCGGCTGCTGACGATGCGCGGCGACGGCCACACGGCGTACGGGGGCAACAGCCCGGTGCATCGACGCGGCGGTCGACGCGTACCTGGAGGAGGGGACGCTGCCCGCCGAGGGCACCGTCTGCCGCCAGGAGGTGGCCTTCGAGGCGCCACGGCTCCGCGGGCTGGCGCGCAGGCGCGCGGCCCGCGTGCTGGAGCAGCACGTGAAGCCGGTGGTCGCGCCCCAGCCGTAGGACGAAGGGCAGGGCTGGCCGCCGTCGTCAGCGGGCGGCGGCGGCCAGCAGCTTCGGCGCCACCTGCTTCTTTCGGCTCATCACGCCGGGCAGCTCGAGCACGCGTCCGTCGGCCTCGCTGTCGAAGGCGCGCTCGACCGGCGCCAGGTCTCCCGCCACGAGCAGCTCGCTCCCCTTCGCGAGGATGTCCGTGACCATGAGCGCGGAGAGCAGATGCCCCTGGCTCTCGCGATAGGCGTCGAGTGCTTCGAGCAGCTCGTCCTTGCGCTCCAGGAGGGACTCGCCGACGGTCTCGATCTGCGCGATCGAGATCGTCTGACCGGAGGCCACGTCGTACTCCTTGGCGTCGCGCCCGACGATCTCCTCGGCGGGCACGTGTGACACGTCGGAGGTGGACTCGAACATCTCGCGCCCGAAATCGGTCGCGTCGAGGTCGAGCACCCGCTCGAGGTACTCGACCACGGTGTGATCACGCTCGGTCGTGGTCGGCGAGTTGAGGATGACCGTGTCCGACAGCACCGCACCGAGCAGCATGGTGGCCGTGGAGCGGACCGGGCTCCATGCCCGCCTGGCGGTAGCGCTCCACGACCAGGGTCGCGGTCGAGCCGACCGGATCGAACGTCGCCGCCACCGGCACGCGGGTCTCGATCGAGCCGATGTGGTGGTGGTCGAGAATCTCCACGATCTCCGCTTCCTCGACGCCCGGCACGCTCTGCGCCTGCTCGGCGTGGTCGACGAGGAGCACCTTCCGGGGCGCCGGGCCCACGAGGTCGGAGCGGGTCACGAGTCCCACTGGGCGCCCGGAGGAGTCGACCGCCACTGCCGCGCGGTAGTCGACGTCCGCGATCTGGCCCGCGACGTCGGACAGGAGGTCGTCCCGGCGGACGGTCAGTGGCTCGGCGTCCATCAGCGCGTGGCAGGGAGTGGCCAGCGTGATCATGCGGGCGGTGACGTAGGAGTCGAGCGTGGAGGTGACCACCGCGGCGCCACGCTCGCGAGCGAGCTCGAGTACGTCGTCGTCCGGCGTGGTGGAGTTGCTCGTCACGAGCAGCGCGGCGCCGCGCTCGAGCGCGCGGCGTTGGACATCGGGTCGATCGCCGGTCACGACCACGTCGCCCTCCGCAACCTGGGTCGGGGAGCGCACGTCCATGGCCAGTACCCAGACCCGGCCCGTGATCTCGCGCTCCGCGTCGCCCGTCGCCAGCTCGCCCTCCAGCACGGTCATGATCGCGGAGACGGCGGTGGGGGCGTCGAGTCGTGACGCCTCGCGCGACTCGCGGATGTAGCGCCGGGCCAGCGCGCCGTCGCTCATCACCCCGACCAGGTCGCCGTCCGCGTCGACGATCGGCAGGAGGTCCAGCCCTTCGCGCGCCATCGTCAGGCCGACCTGGCGCACCGGCTCGTCGTCCCGCGCGGTTGGAAAGCTCTCGCCCATCACGTCACACACGCGCAACAGGATGTGAGGCAGGAGCTCGGGCAGCGGAGCGTCCGCGCGCTCGATCAGCCACTCGGTCTGGGCATTGGGATCGCCGAGGCGGACCGGCAGGTAGTCGTTCCGGGGATCGAGGCGCCGCTTGAGCTCCGCGTAGCCGATGGCGGCGGCGATCGAATCCGCGTCGGGGTTCTGGTGACCGGTGACGTAGATGGGCGGCACGCGCGTTGGAACCCTACGCCGTAGGGTCACCGTGCCGCCGTGATCTCAGTCGACAGCGAGTCCTTCCTGACCGTCGTGGCGGTCGGTGCGATCGCCGCCTTCGTCGCCGGGCTGATCGGCCCGCGCCTGACGATCCCCGTGGTGGTGCTGGAGATCGTGCTCGGCATCGTCGTGGGACCGGAGCTGCTCGGCCTCGCCGAGCCCGACGAGTTTCTCGAGTTCTTCTCCAGCCTGGGCCTCGGCATGCTGTTCTTCTTCGCGGGCTACGAGATCGACTTCGAGCGCATCCGCGGCAGTCCGCTCCGGCTGGCCGCGCTGGGGTGGGTGATCTCGCTCGCGCTGGCCTACTCCCTCGGCGGCCTGCTCTCCCTCACCGGGCTCGTGCTCTCGCTCCTGTTCACCGGATCGGCGCTGGCCACGACCGCGATCGGGACGCTGATCCCGATACTGAGCGACGCGGGCGAGCTGCGCACGCGCTTCGGCACCTACCTGCTGGCCGCGGGCGCGATGGGCGAGTTCGGCCCGATCCTGCTGATCACGTTCGTGTTCTCCACCCAGAGCGCCGTCGACAACGCGCTCATCCTGCTCGCCTTCGTGCTCGTGGCCGTCGTCGCCGCCGTGGTCGCGGTGCGCGGCGTGGGCCGCCATTGGGCGTTGTTCGAGCGCACGCTCGAGACGAGCGGACAGCTGGCGGTCCGAATCGCGGTCGTGGCGGTCTTCGCGCTCGCCGCGCTGGCCTCCTCGCTGGGACTCGATCTTCTTCTGGGTGGGTTCGTCGCGGGGGTGATCGTGCGCATCGCGCTACGGGGCCGCGAGGTGACGATCTTCGAATCCAAGCTCACAGCCGTCGGCTACGGCTTCTTCATACCGTTCTTCTTCGTGGTGAGCGGGGTCAACTTCGACCTCAGCGCACTCACCGACGATCCGGTGCGGCTGCTCGAGCTCCCGCTCTTCCTGGCGCTGTTCCTCGTGGTCCGCGGCACACCCGCGCTGCTGCTCTACCGCGGCGTGCTGGACGCGCGAGCGCAGTGGGCGCTGGTGTTCTTCTCGTCCACCGAGCTGCCGCTGGTCGTGGCCATCACGACGATCGCCATCGACCAGGGGCACATGCGGCCCTCGACCGCGGCATCGCTGGTGGGGGCCGCGATTCTCTCGACTCTGATCTTCCCGCTGATCGGGCTGCGCCTTCGCGCGGGCGAAGCCGAGGACTAGCCGCAAATCGCCGTTGACACGACCTGCCAGTTGCCGGTCGCGGCGGTGGCGTAGGCGGACGCCTCCCAGCCGTTGCCGACGGGCCCGCTCGCGGTCAGCGCGACGGGCGTTCCGGCCGGCGCGACCACTCGCGCCCCGCCGCCCAGCAGCCGCTTGCCCCGTGGGCAGTTCGCACGCGGAGTCGCCTTGGGGGTGACGGGGTCGTTGGCGGAGGCAGCCTGGACGCGCCGGACGTTCTTGACGAAGCGGGCGGCGTCGATGCCGCCGAGGCGCTGGATGTCCAGGGCGGGCTCATTGATCTCGCGGTCGCCGAGCGTGTTGTCAGCCAGGTCGGGGCCGCCGATGGAGCGGTTGTTGATGTCCACGCCCCGAACGGCTCCGTCCCGAAGGTCGCGGCTCTGGACGGTTCCGTTGGCGATGTCGCGACCGCTGAGCCCACCGTCGCGCACGTCCTCGCCGCGCACTCCCCCGTTCTTGATCTCGCGGCTGGCGATGGAGCCGGTGGCGACTCCATAGGAGACGCCACCCAGCGAGACGAACAATGCGATCGAGGCGATCACGATCGCGGGAGACAAGGAACGGAGAGCTTTCACGAGAGGTCCTTTCTATGCGTGAACTAAGCGTCAACTAGACGCTTAGACTACTCGGAAGAAGCGCCCACGGCGTTCACCAGCGGCTGCACCCGGGGCCGGATCGGACGGCTCAGCACGATGTAGCTCGTCGAGCGCCGGATGGCGTCCGACGCCAGCAGGCTGTTGACGATCTCCTGGAGGTGCTCGGTGTCGCGCGCGGCTATGCGGCAGATCAGGTCCTGAGGACCGCTGACCGCGTCGGACTCGAGCACCTCAGGCGTTGCCTCGAGCGCGACGACCGCCTCGTCGAGCCGTCCCTGGGTCAGCTCGAGCATCACGAACGCCTCGATCGAGTGGCCGAGCCGGTGCGGATCCACCTCGGGGCCGAAGCCCGTTACCACTCCGCGCGCCTCCAGCTTTGCCAACCGAGCCTGCACGGTCCCGCGGGCGACTCCGAGGCGGCGCGAGATCTCGAGCAGGCCGAGACGCGGGTGTGCGCGGAGCTCGGCTATCAAGCGTGAGTCCAGCTCGTCGATCAGATTGGTCAAAGTGACCATAATCTAGCGCACGCGCTCGTCAGAAGTGGTCATTCTGACCAGTCACGCTGTACAGACTTGCAATTCAGCGCCTCGGGTGCTCCACTGGAAGCATGTTCGAGGAGGGTCAGCTCTATTCGCCGGTCACCGCGAATGCCGACGGCGAGGTCACCGTTCACCTCAGCGACGACCATCCCGGAGCCGGGGATCCGGCCTACCGGCGCCGTCGCGGCGAGATCGCGGCCCTCGCCCTCGCGTGGGCGCCGGGCGACCCGGCACCCGAGGTGCGTTACACCGAGGCCGAGCAGAACGTCTGGCGCACGGTCTGCCGCGAGCTGGCGCCCAAGCACGAGGCGCTCGCGATCCGCGAGTTCGTCGAGGCCAAGCACGCGCTCGACCTTCCCACCGACGCGGTCCCGAGCCTCGACCTGGTGAGCGACCGGCTGAAGCCGATCACCGGCTTTGGCTACGTGCCCGCCGCCGGACTGGTCCCGCTGCGCGAGTTCTATGGCTCGCTCTCGGACCGGCGCTTTCACTCGACCCAGTACGTGCGCCATCCCGAGGTGCCCCTGTACACGCCCGAGCCGGACATCATCCACGAGGTCATCGGACACGGCCACCTGCTCGCCTCCCCGACCTTCTCGCACCTGCACCACCTGACCGGAGAGGCCACTCACCGGCTCCAGGACGAGGAGAACCTCCGATTTCTCTCGCGCGTGTTCTGGTTCACCGTCGAGTTCGGCGTGGTCGTCGAGGACGGCGAGCTGCGCGCCTACGGCGCCGGAATACTTTCCTCCTACGGCGAGATCGACGAATTTCGCACGATGGAGCACCGCCCGCTCGACCTCGTCGAGATGGGCACCGCCGACTACGACATCACGCACTACCAGCCGGTGCTCTACCGCGCCGACTCCCTGGACGAGGTGCGGGAGCTCGTGGGCGGGTTCTTCGCCGACTGCACGGACGAGTCGATCACAGAGATGCGCGCACGTGCGGGCGCGCTCGCCTGAGCGCCCGGGTCCGCGCTCAGAGCGTCGCGGCGAGCCAGCTGACGGCGCTCGGTACGACGGTGGGGTCGATGTGGTGAGCGCCGTCCGTCTCCTCGTACTCGACGTGGAGCCCTCCGCCCTCGATCAGCGCGCGGGCCGCGCGCGCGAAGTCGACACCGATGATCGGATCGCTGCGCCCGTGCGCGATGAAGACCCGCGCGTCCTGGCGATCCTGGAGCTCGGGCTGCCAGCCCTCGACCACCGGCACGAATCCCGAGAAGGCCAGGATGCCGGCCGGGGCCGGGCGGCCCGGTCCCAGGCCGAGCGAGTAGCTCATGACCGAGCCCATCGAGAAGCCGCCGAGCACCGTCTGCCGGGCGCTCAGGCCGGTCCGCTCCCAGAGCCCGTCGTGCAGCTCGGCCAGGGCCTCGTATGCCGCATGAAAGCTGCCGGGGTCGGGGTAGCCCACACGCGGCACGATGTACCAGTGAAAGCCCGGCCAGCCCGCGAGCGTCAGCGGAGCGCGCGGGCTGACCACGTGGAGGCGCCGGTTCGGGTCGAGCGCGTCTCCCAAACCGAGCAGGTCGTTCTCGTCGGCACCGCGTCCGTGGTGGAGGACGAGCAGGCCGGCCGGATCGCCGTCCGCCGGGCGCTCGCGGTAGGCGAGGGGGCTCACCTGCCGCAGCCTAACTTCGGAGCGCGAACGAGAGCTGAGAGGCTTGGCCGGTGAGCGCTCCGGGCCGTTTCGAACTGACGCCGCGCGAGGGGCCGGCGCACGCCGGTGTCGGCCCCACCTTCTGCGGCCGCCCGCTGGCGCACGACCCGAGCGGCCTCGAGGGCGCGGACGTCGTCGTGCTGGGCGCGCCCTTCGACGACGGCACGTCGAACCGGCCCGGTACTCGCTTCGGGCCGCGTGCGATTCGGGCCGCCGACGACGGCGGACGCCACGGGCGTCCTCACATGACGCTGGGATTCGATCCCTTCGAAGTGGCGAGCGTCGTCGACTACGGCGACGTGGAGGTGACGCCCGCCGACCTGCTTGGCTCGCACCGGGCCCTGGAGCGGCGGCTCGGGGAGATTGCGGCCGCCGGCGCCGTGCCGCTCGTGCTCGGCGGTGACCATTCGCTCTCCCTTCCGACGCTCCGAGTCCTGGCCGAGCACCACGGACCCGAGGGGTACGCCGTGCTCCACTTCGACAGCCACGCCGACACCGCGTCGGAGCTCCACGGGGTGCGCGTGTCGCACGGCACCCCATTTCGCGTGGCCGTGGAGGAGGGGGTCATGCGCGGAGACCGGATCGTCCAGGTCGGCCTGCGCGGCACCTGGCCGGGCCCCGAGGACTTCGACTGGATGCGCGGCGAGGGCTTTCGCTGGCACACCATGCATGAGCTCCTCGAGCACGGAGTGACCACCGTGGTCGAGCGCGCCGTGGCGGCGGTCGCCCAGGCCGCGCCGCGCGCCTACCTGACCGTCGACATCGACGTGCTCGACCCCGCCTTCGCCCCCGGCACCGGCACGCCCGAGCCCGGTGGGCTGACCACGCGCGAGCTCCTCTGGGCCGTGCGGCACGCCGCCCTCGAGCTCGACATCTGCGCGGCTGACGTCGTCGAGGTCTGCCCGCCTTTCGACCACGCTGACCTCACCGCGCTGGCCGCCGAACGGGTGGCTCTGGAGATCCTGACCGGTGTGGCTGGCAAGCTACGGTCCCGGTGAGAGCGGCAATTTGCATGGAACTTCCACACAAACCCGTCCGAACATGGCACCATACAGGGCGAGGCTCATGACCCGCCCTTCTTTTCTGGCCCTTGCGCTCGCCGCGTCCACCGTACTGGTGGCCGTGGTGGCCAGTGACGCGCGCGCGAACGATGCGGAGGCAGCGCAGCCGGTCGTGACCGAGACCGAGGCGCCGGCGACCGAGCCTGCGCCCGCTCCCGCTCCCACCGTCCCCGCGCCCGTCCAGACCCCGCCGCCCGTGACGGCGAACGGAACCACGGGGCAGCCCGTCGTGGTGACCGTGCCGGCCACCGGCACCCAGCCCGCCGCGGGCACGAGCCCTTCCGGAGCCGGCGCCTCGGGCGCGAGCTCATCCGGCAGCGGATCCTCTGGCACCGCGTCCTCCGGCACAACCTCCCCGGGATCCATCGCCGCCTCCACACCGGTCGGCGGAACGCCTGCAACCGCAGCGACGCCCGAGCCGGTGAAGACCACGGGCACGCAGGCCACGGCTCCAGCCCAGGCGCACGAGATCACGGCCGTAGCTTCCCCGGCCCCCGCGACGCCTGCCGCCCTCGCGGCCGGCACGCCGTCCAACGCGGCTGCGCCGGCCACCGGCCAGCCCGCCGTGGTCTTGGAGAGCCTGCTGCCCGCCGTGGGCCGCCAGCTGCGCGATGTGCAGGCCCAGATGGACGATCTTCAGCGCCGGCTCGCGGGAGGATCCGCGCCCGCGTCTCACAGCCTCGACCGGCTGCGCCGAAGCCTCGACCGGATCGCGCCGGTGCTGCTCGCCCTGGAGGCCCAGGTGGGCGCCACGCAGCTGAGCCCCCACCTTCGCCAACTGCTCGATCGCGTGCGTACGCGCTTGGGTGATACGCACGCCTCCGCCGCCGCTCTCGCCGACGCGCTGCGGCGCTCCGGCGCAGATGGTCACCAGGTGCGGCTGTTGCTGCGCGAGCTCGAGCAGTTCCAGGCCGTGGCTCCGGCATTTGCCCTGGACCCGGCCCCGGCCGTGGCGGCCCCCGCCCCCGGCTCGGATCAGAGCTTTACGCAGAATTACGCAACCCCCACACCCGCGCCCCCGGTGAGTCACACCGGGCGTAGCCACGGCCAAGCGGCCGGTGGCAACGCGACCGCGTCGCAGCAGCCGGCCCCCCCCGCCGGAGCCGATACGCAAGCATCGGTCTCGGGTTCGGCCAGCGCCGGCCCAGGCGGAGCGTTCTCGGTCGCCGGCATGGGCGCGCTTGCCGCGCTGCTCATCGCCTTGGCGCTGCCGCGGCTTCTGTCGCGCTTCGAGCTCCCGCCGGTGCGTCGCTACTCGGCGACGTTCCGGGTCGTGCTCGAGCGCCCCGGCTAGCTCTCCCGCCTCAGCGATCGATCCCTGGCCCGGGCCCGTCGACGGCCCTGGCCGCTCAGACCTAATCGCAAGCAGGGAGCAACCATGGGTACAAGGCTGGTGCCTCCGCACCCCCTCATCATGGCGCTGCGAGCCCGGCTGTCGTACGGGGAAGCCCTAACGACGGTCGAGATGCCCGCCCGCCGATTCAAGGCAAAAAAATTCAACATACGCAACACCCCGAAGAGCGTCGTCGAAGCCGACAAGCGGTGCCCGATGGCAACGCTGACCGCGATGCTGAAGAACGGCTGGGCCTCGATGTCGACCGGCATGGGAACGTTGACGAACGGCCGGGCGACCTCGCGAAACGGCCGGGGAAGGTCTCCGAACGGATCCCTTCCGCCATCGCCGCCGGCGCCGCAGCCGGGCCGCGAGGCCTGGCTTCCCGCCGAAGCGGCCAGCGGCGGCGCCGCGCGTTCGCTCGTCTCGGACGCCGCCACCGACGCGGGTCTCGACGCCGGGCTGACGTGGGACCTCATGCTCGCCACGAGCGAGGCGTTCGCGAATGCGGTCCAGCACGGCAAGCCCTGGCCCAACCAGTGCATCCTCCTGAGGGCCGAGCCGTGCGCCAAGGGAGTACGCGTCGAGGTCACCGATTGCGGGACCTTCGACAGCCAGCTGGAGCCGGCCGCGCTTGACGCCACGAGCGGGCGCGGAGTTCACATCATCGCCGCGATCGTCGATCGCCTGGAGGTCCTGAACGGCAACGGACGTACGCTCGTGCGCTTCGAGAAACACAACGCGGAAGCCTAGGAGCCTGAACTTCGAGGACCCGATGCTCCGACTCGACAACTTCGCCCTGGTGGTCGCCGACCTCCAAGAGGGCTCGAACAGCGTCTCCCACCGGCGTCCTCCCGGCCGGCGCGACGACGACCTCGCCCCTGCCACACTCCTCGACCGGCTCGATCCAAGCACCGCCGGTCTCATCAAAACTTCCTGAACACGTATACGCAGAGGGTCGGAAGCGGCCCGGGCCAGGGTGCCCCCTATGCCCCCTCTGCCACCCGGCGTTACGGCACACGCCTCAGCCCACCTCTTCGACAGACCGGTCTTCGGCCTCGCCGCTGCAAGACGATCCTCGCGGCGCTCTAAGAATCCTCACGGGGCACGATCGCCCCTGCTGCGGCCGGGTCCCGCGCCCACCGGGGTACAGCCTCTGGTCAGAGCCTGTCTTCGGCGCGCTTGTACGCGATCTGCAGAACGTCCGATCCGAAGACCGCGGTGAACACGCCGGCGACCCAGCGAGTGAGCCGCGGGGCCACGATCAACCCCGCCGCGAACACCGCCGCGATCCACAGCCCGAGGCAGTACGGGCAGACGATCAGCTCGCCGATCGCCCGCCGCAGGCCATGTCCGCGCGCCCGCTCGCTCACCTCGCCGGGTCCGGCGTCGGCATCGTCCTGATACTCGGTAAAGGGTGCCCGGATCGTGCTGGTCACGCGGTCCTTCGCGAGCAGGCGCGAGGCCTTGTGGGTCGCCACCGTCACGAGCACCAGGTCGGCGGCCGATGGCCGGTCGGGCAGCTCACGACCGGAGGCCCGGACCCAGACCGAGAACGCTCCGACGGCGCCCGCGAACAGCGTCATCAGCGCGGCGTAGCCGCCCAGGGGGCGCTCCCGATCCGGAGAGTGGCCGGCGAACGGCGGGAGGTCCTGCACGGATTGCGTCATGGACACGTCCTCTACCCCCGAAAGCCTGACGTCAAGCGCGCCGACGCCCGCCCCCGAGTTCGTTGTTTGGCATCGCCCGGAAGCGGTGACAACGTTGTCATCGGGCCAGTGAGTCGAGCAACTGCCGCGACAGCCGGGCGAGCCCCTCGGCCCACGATGAAGGACGTGGCGAGAGCGGCCGGGGTCAGCCTGAAGACCGTCTCCCGCGTGGTGAACGGCGAGCCCGGAGTGGGATCGGGCACTTCCGAGCGGGTCACCGACGCGATCGGCCTGCTCGGGTTTCGGCGTAACGACCTCGCGCGCAGCCTGCGGCGCGCTCATATCTCGTCGACGCTCGGACTGATCATCGAGGACGTGGCCAACCCGTTCTACTCGGCCATCGCGCGGGCCGTCGAGGAGGTCGCTCGCGCGCGCGGCTACGTCATCATCACAGCGAGCTCCGAAGAGAGCCCGGACCGCGAGCACGACCTCGTCACGACGCTCCTCAGCCGGCAGGTCGACGGCGTCCTGCTCGTGCCCGCGTCGAGCGACCACCGTTACCTTCGGGCCGAGCTGGCGCTCGGGACCCAGATGGTCTTCCTGGATCGGCCCCCCCAAGGACTCCCCGTTGACGCCGTACTGATCGACAACGCCGGCGGGGCCCGAGCGGGCGTCGAGCACCTGCTCTCTCAGGGCCACCGCCGCGTAGGGTTGGTGGGCGACCTGCCGGAGATGTACACACTGGCGCAACGCGTGGAGGGGTACAGGGCCGCTCACTCCGCCCGCGGCCTCGATGTCGACGAGCGCCTGATCCGACTGGGGGCGCACGACGTGGCCGACGGCGAGTCCGCCACCCGGGAGCTGCTGTGCCTCCCCGAACCGCCGACCGCGCTGTTCGCCACGAACAACCGTCTCACGATCGGGGCGCTGCGTGCCCTCCGCGACCGGGCCGGGCGCCCCGCGCTGGTTGGTTTCGACGACTTCGAGCTCGCCGACATGCTCTCCCTACCGGTAACCGTCGTGCGGCACGACCCGGCCGAAATGGGACGACGCGGGGCCGCGCTTCTGTTCGCGCGGCTCGACGGCCACGACGGCCCGCCACGTGTGGAGGTGCTCGACACGGTCGTCGTCGTGCGCGGTTCAGGGGAGCTGAGCGCATGAAGCCGCTCGCCCTCCCCCCGAACCCCGTCCACCGCTTCTACCGTGGCGGCGCCCGCATCGCGGATTTCCGAGGGGTGCCACCCGCGGGCGACTACGCACCCGAGGATTGGGTCGGGTCGCTCACGGCCGTCCATGGATCTGCCGACGACGGCGTCAGCCGACTCGACTCCGGCGAGCTGCTCACGGAGCTGGCGGCACGCGACCCCGAGGGCCTGCTCGGGCCCGCCGGTCCGGGGCTGCTGGTGAAGCTGCTGGATGCGGGAGAGCGGTTGCCCGTGCACTTCCATCCCGACGGCCGCTTTGCCCGTGACCGCCTCGGCGCGGCTTGCGGCAAGACCGAGGCGTGGTTCGTGATCTCTGCCGACCGGCCGGACGCGTGCGTGTGGCTCGGCCTCTCGCGAGCTGTCGAGGCGGAGACGCTGGGCGGCTGGGTGGAGCGCCAGGACAGGGAGGCTCTCCTCGCCGCGCTCAACCAGGTTCCGGTGCAGGCGGGGGATGCCCTGTTCGTGCCCGCCGGCCTGCTCCACGCGATCGGCGAGGGTGTGCTGATCTGCGAGCTTCAAGAGCCGAGTGACCTGAGCGTCCTCTTCGAGTGGCAGGACTTCGACCTGGACGCAGACCCGTTCCTCGGCCTGGGCCTGCGGGGGGCCCTGTCGGCCGCCCGCTGCGACGCGCTCACGGCCGGCGACCTCCAGCGCCTCCGCAGTGCCCGCGACGGGGGGAGATCCGACGTGCAGCGCCTCTTCCCGACCGACGCGGACGCCTTCTTCCGCGCCGAGCGGATCCGGCTCTCAATGGGCTCGCTGCCTCTTCCCCAGGAGCTCTCCGTGCTCGTGGTGCTCGAAGGTGAGGGTCTGCTGACAACCCGCGAGGGGCGGACCGAACTGCGCCGAGGCGTCACCGCCCTGATCCCATGGGCCGCCGGCGACGCGGTCCTCGAGGGGGAGCTCGACCTGCTGCGCTGCATGCCGCCGAAGGTGCGCGCGTGACGCTGGTCGGGATAGATGTCGGCACCACATGGTGCAAGGCGGCCCTGGTGACCGAGGACGGTCGCGAGATCGCCCACCACCGCGTGCACACGCCCTGGAACCAGGTGGCCTCCGGCGCCGAGATCGAGCCGGCGCGGCTCCTCACCGCCGCCCTGGAGGCTTGCGCCGGGGCGCTCGCCGCGGCGCCTACCGCCGCGGTGGCGGGCGTCGGGGTGACGAGCATGGCCGAGACCGGAGTCCTGATCGACGCGGGCGGCGAGCCGGTCGCGAACGCGATCGCCTGGCACGACCAGCGCGGTACGGAGGAGATGCGGGTGCTGACCCCGGCCCTGGGAGGAGCCACCCGCTTCGGACAGGTCACGGGGCTTCCGCCGAGCCCGCTGTGCACGCTCGCCAAGTACGCGTGGCTGCGCGAGCGCGCGCCCGCGAGCGCCGACGGCGTCCGCTGGCTCAACGTGGCCGAGTGGGTGGTGCGAAGCCTGGGAGGCGAGGAGCTGGCCGACCTCTCGCTGGCCTCGCGCACGGGCATGCTCGACCTCGACCGGGCCGCCCCCTGGGACCAGGCGCTCGACGCCGCGCGGGCGCCGCGCGACCTGCTGCCGGAGCTCGCCCCATCCGGCACCCCCGCCGGACGGGTCTCGCGCGGCCTCGAGCAGGCCGAGGGCGCGATCCTCTGCACGGCCGGCCACGATCACCTGTGCGCGGCGATCGGCGCGGGGGCGACCGGGGACGACGACGTCTTCGACTCCTGCGGAACGGCGGAGGCGCTCATCCGCGCGCTGCCCCCGTCCTCCTCGGCGCGGCTTCGCCCCAGGGCCCTGGCCGCCGAGGTCACGGTGGGCTGGCACGCGTTGCCCGGCCGCCACGCGCTGCTGGCGGCCTTCCTCGGGGGGCTCGCCCTGCGCCGGCTCGGGGCCCTTCTCGGCGCCGCGGACGACGGGTCGCGACACGCGCTCGAGGCCGGTGCGGCGGACGCCGAGGCCGCCGGCTCGGGAGCGGCCGTGCTGGCGGCGACGGAGCACCGCGGAGCTGCCGAGCGGGGCCGATCCTCCCGCGGTGTGGCGCGCCGCGCTCGAGGCGCAAGCGGCCACGGCTCGCACGAAACTGGACCGATTGGACTCGCTGGCCGGCCCGCACCGACGCGTGATCGCGGCGGGCGGTGGCGTGCGCAGCGCTGCTGCGCTGGACGCCCGGCGCCGGGCGTTTGGGCCGAGCCGCCTCGAAAGGCCCGACGTGGGCGAGGCCGGCGCCCGCGGAGCCGCGCTGCTGGCGGGCGTGGCGGCCGGCGTGTTCGACGACGTGAGGAGCTTGCCGACACCCGCGCAGGGACTGGGGGCGACGCAATGACCGATGTCAATGGGGAGCCGCTGCTGGAGGCGCGCGCCATCGAGCTGAGCTACGGCCGAGTGCAAGCCCTGCGCGGCGCAGACTTCGCGGTGCGCGCGGGTGAGGTGGTGGCCCTGGTGGGCGACAACGGCGCCGGGAAGAGCACCCTGGTCAAGATCCTGTCGGGGACGCTGCGGCCGGACGCGGGTGAGATCCTCTTCGAGGGCCGGCCGGTCAGCCTGCGCTCGCCGCACGAGGCGCGCGATTTGGGAATCGAGACCGTCTACCAGGACCTCGCGGTGGCACCCGATCTCGACCCGGCCGCCAATCTCTTCCTGGGCCGGGAGCGCACGCTCGCCGGCCCGCTCGGCCGGCTCGGCTTCCTCGACCGGCGGGCCATGCGCCGCGAGGCCGACGAGGCGTTCGCCTCGCTCGGCGTGGAGCTGCAGGACACCGACGTCAGCGTGGCCTCGCTTTCCGGCGGCCAGCGCCAGGGCGTGGCGGTGAGCAGGGCGGTCACCTGGGCGAGTCGGGTGGTGTTCATGGACGAGCCCACCGCCGCCCTCGGGGTGGTGCAGTCGCGCAACGTTTACGAGCTGATCCGGAAGGTGCGCTCGTCGGGGCTCGCCGTCGTGCTCATCAGCCACAACCTGCCCGAGGTCTTCGAGGTCGCGGATCGGATCGAAGTGATGCGCCTGGGTCGGCGCGTGGCCCGCTTCGAGGCCACAGGGACTTCAATGGACGAGATCGTCGCGGCGATGACCGGAGCCTCCGAGCGCGACGAGGAGGACAGCTGATGGCGGAGCGCGGCCTGCTGCTGACCCTGATCGGTCGTCAGACCGCAGTTGTGTTCTTCGTGCTCGTGGCGATCTTCGTGACCTTCTCGCTGCTCGATCCCGACGCCTTCTTCAGCGTTGCGAACGTCCGCAACATGACCATCGACGCGTCGATCCTGCTCGTGGTGGCGGTGGGGATGACCTTCGTGATCATCACGTCGGGGATCGACCTCTCGGTGGGTGCGGTGGTGGTGTTCTCGAGCGTCGTCTCGGCCAAGCTGATGGAGTCGCTCGGCGGCAACAGTTGGGGCGTGGCGATTGCCGGGCTGGGATTGGCCCTGATCGCGGGATTCGGTTGGGGAGTGGCGAATGGCGTGCTGGTGGCGTTCGCCCGTATCCCGCCGCTGATCGTGACGCTGGGGACCCTGGGCATGGCCTCGGGCTCGGCGCTGCTGATCTCCGAGGGGGTGAACGTTCGCACCGTCCCGCTGGTGATGTCGGTGGACCTCGGCATTGGGCGGCTGTTCGGACAGATTCCCTACCTGGTCCTGATCGCGCTGGTCATCACCATCGCCGCCGGCTTGGCCCTCGCACTCACCCGCTTCGGACGCTACACCTACGCCATCGGGTCCAACGAGGAGGCCGTCCGACGCGCCGGCGTGGACGTGCGCCGCCACCTCGTAAAGGTGTATGCGCTGGCAGGACTGCTCGCCGGGCTCGCCGGATGGCTCTCGCTGGCGCGCTTCGCGACCACCCAGATCGGCGGGTTCGACACCCTCAACCTGCAGGCGATAGCCGCCGTCGTGATCGGCGGAACCAGCCTCTTCGGCGGCATCGGGACGATCTTCGGGACGGCGGTGGGCGTGTTCATCCCCACGGTCCTGCAAAACGGCTTCGTAATCCTGCGCGTCCAGCCCTTCTGGCAGCAGGTGGCCGTCGGCGCGGTCCTGATCGCGGCGGTCTACGTGGATCAGCTGCGCCGCCGCGCGCGCCAGCGTGAGTGAGGAGGTGAGGCGAGCACAGCGATCGGATCATCAAGCAGCGAGCCAGTCCCAGCAAAAGGAGGTATCCCATGAGGAATGCGACACTTGTCGTGCTCTGCGTGCTCGCGGCGGCGGCCGCGACGGCGGTCGGCTGCGGCAGCGACGACGACGAAGGCGGCGGCGGCAACGGCGGCGACAGACCGATCGACGTGACCCTGATACAGGGCGTGCGGGGCGACGAGTTCTACATAACGATGGCCTGCGGCGCGCGTGAGGCGGCCAAGGGGTTGAACGTCGACCTCGACGTTCAGGGCCCCGAGGAGTTCGATCCCACGCAACAGACGCCGATCGTGAACAGCGTGGTGGCGCGCCAACCCGACGCGATCATGATCGCGCCGACGGATGTCACGGCGATGATCGCCCCGATCAAGCAGGCCGTGGACGCGGGGATCAAGGTGATCCTGGTCGACACGGTCATCGAGGATGCGGACCTGGCCGAGTCCCAGATCGCGACCGACAACCTCGAGTCTGGCCGTGTGGCCGCGGATACGCTGACGGAGCTGATGGGCAAGCCCGCCCCTGTTCTGGTGGTCAACGTCAAGCCCGGTATCTCCACCACCGACCAGCGTCAGCAGGGTTTCGAGGAGGGGATTAAGCAGGAGCCCGACTACGAGTACCTGGGCGCGGAGTTCAGCAACAACGAGCCCCCCAAGGCGGCGTCGATCGTCACATCGACGCTCCAGGCGGAGCCCGAGCTGGGCGGCATCTTCGCCACCAACCTGTTCTCGGCCGAGGGCGCGGCGACCGGGCTACGTCAGTCCGGCAACCGGGAGGTCAGGATCGTCGGCTTCGACGCCGGCCCCGCGCAGGTCGAGCAGCTCGAGCAGGACCTCGTCCAGGCACTGATCGCGCAGAAGCCGGGCGACATCGGCCGGCTCGGCGTGGAGCAGGCCGCCGCCGCGGTGCGCGGCGAGCCGGTCAAGGCCAAGATCACCACCGGCACCGAGGTGATCACCAAGAACAACCTCGACTCGCCCGCCGAGCAGGAGGCGCTCTACCAGGCTAAGTGCTGATCGCCGGCCCCAACCTGACCATCGACCGCACCATCCGGCTGACGGAGCTGAAGCCGGGGTCGGTGCTGCGCGCGCGAGAGGCCCATTCCGGCCCGGGGGGCAAGGGAGTGAACGTCGTGCGCGCGGCCACCGCCCTCGGCCATTCGGCCGAGCTGGTCGCCTTCGTGCCCAGCGGCCGAAGCGGTCAGGCGGTGGGAGCGTGGCTGACCGATGCCGGCGTGCGGCTGAAAGCGGTTGCGGTGGATGGCGAGGTGCGCTCGGCGGCAATCATGCTGGAGGACTCGGGAAGGACCACGGTGCTCAACGAGCCCGGCCCGCACGCCGGCGAGCAGGACTGGGAGCGATACGGGGAGGCGATCACCCGGGCCCTGCCCCGCCACCGCTTGCTCGCCTGCTCCGGCAGCACCCCGCCCGGCAGCCCGCCGCGCGCTTATGCCAACCTCGTCCGTAGCGCAACCGAACGGGGAGTCGACTGCATCGTCGATGCGAACGGTGTTGCGCTGGCCAATGCGCTCGAGGCACGCCCGCTCCTCGTCACTCCCAACCTCGCCGAGGCCGACGAGCTGCTGACCGGCCGCTCCGATCATGCCGTCGAGAGCGCGGGCGGTGGCGCGCAGCGCCGGCGTGCGCTCGGAGCTGCCGAGGCGCTCGTGGAGCGCGGCGCGCACCACGCGGCGGTCACGGCCGGCGGCGCCGGGCTGGCGCTTGCAACCGGCGCTCGCCGGGCTGACTGGCTCGAGGCGCCGCGAGTGCGGGTTCGCAACGCGATCGGCGCCGGTGACGCGCTGGTGGCCGGCCTGGGAGCCCGGCTGGAGCAGGGAGAGCCGGTCGAAGACGCGATCCGGGCCGGGATGGCGGCTGCCGCGGCCGCGGTCGAGGAGGAGCGCCCGGGAGTGCTCGACCCTGGGCGCGCCAGGGAGCTCGAGCGGCAGTTGCGGAACGTAGATCGGTGAAGCTCATCGCTAACATTGTGTAAGCGGGCTGGCTCCCGCATTGAACTGAATACCCGTTCGAAGGACTGGAAATGACGAAGACGCAGGACCACACCAACCCGGTGCCGCCGTCGGGCGGCGCAAAGGGGGCGATCGCCTCGCGCGGCGCCCACACCGCCACACGGGCACTCAGGCGTCTGACGGCGTCCGCCCGCGCGGCCCTTCGCCGCTAAGGCGTGAACGGGCCGGCCGGCCTACGGGCCTGCCGGCCCCTTCGGCGCCCTATGCCGTGAGCGCGGTCACCGCACCCGCCACGAAGACGATCGCGAGCGTGATCTTCCGAAAGTGGGTTTCGGGCAGGCGCGGCCCGATGGCGGTGCCTGCCCAGTTGCCGGCGATCGAACCCGGCAGCCACAGGACGAAGGCCGGAAACAGGGCATCGGTCTCCAGCGCTCCCTGGCCGAGCAGGATGGCCAGGCCGATCGCGTTCGAGACGACGAAGTAGAGCGCGAGATCCGCGACCTGGCTGCGTGGCGCCGCCTTGTCGCGCGCGAGCAGCAACACCGGAACCGCCCCGTTGAGCGAAGCCGCCGTGCCCAGGAAGCCGCCTCCAAACCCAGCCAGAACCGGCGCCCCGGGCACCGGTCTCGGCGGGGGCGCGGACAGCGCTCGCCAGAGCAGCACGGCGGCGACCATCACGACTATCCCGGCGCCGACCTTGATCGTCGACTCCTCGACGGTCGTCAGCACGGCGACCCCGAGCCAGAGCCCGGGCACGCTGCCCGCGATGAGGCCGGTGGCGCGGCGCACGTTCAGGTCTTCCCGGAACCGGTAGGCCACTGACATCCGTGTGATGCAGGCAAGCGCCAGGTTGACGGTCACGACGAACGGCAGGGGAAAGCCCAGGAGCAGCATCAGCGGAGTGGCGACGAGTGAGTAGCCGAACCCGGTGACGCCCCCGAGGAACGATGCGGCGGCCACGGAGAGACCACCCGCGAGCAGCTCGAACATGGCCTCCTTCAGCGGTCGAGGATCTCGACGGCCCTATGCCGGGATCGGCGATTGTAGGCTCTCACGATGACGAACGAGCGGGGAGCGTCGGTGCGAGCCGAGCTTCCGCTGCGCCACCGGGACATGGACGCGCTCGGGCACGTCAACCAGGCCGTCTACCACGAGCTTCTCGAGGAGACGCGCGCGGCGTTCTTCCGGCGCGTGCTGCCCGATCTGCCTTTCACGGGCTATGTGCTGGTCCACGCGGAGGTGGATTACCGGCGCGAGGTCCGCATCGAAGATCGGCAGCTGATCGGCGAGTGTCGTGTTGCGGAACTCGGGCGCTCGCGGATCGAGCTGGAGAACCGCCTGCTGCTGGTGGACGGCAGCGTGGCGGTCGAGGGTCGCGCCGTCCTCGTGGCCTGGGACGAGGAGAGCCGCACCTCACGGCGGCTGACGGACGACGAGCGCGAGGCGCTCAGCGGCTGAGGTGCTGCCGGCCGTCAGGCAGTACGCGAGAGGCCCAGGGTTTCCGCAAGCAGGCCGCTGGCCGCGCTGACGGCCCGCAGGCTGGGCGCGTCCACACCCGTCAGGTCCGCAAGCTCGACCACGCTGTCGATTAGGGCCGGGAGCTCGAGCGTCTTGCCCGCCTCGAGGTCCTGGAGCGTGGAGGTCTTATGCTCTCCCACCTCCTCCGCGCCTTTCAGCCGCCGCTCGATCGACACCGAAGGCTCCGCGCCGAGAGCATGGGCGATCTCCAGCGACTCGGCCATCATCGCCTCCACGAGCGCCCGCGTGGCCTGGTGGCGGCACATCGCCACGAGCGTTGCGCGGGTCAGGATGCTCAGCGGGTTGAACGCGACGTTGCCCATCAGCTTGACCCAGATCTCGTCTCGAATCCGCTCCTCGATGGGACACTTGAGACCGCCGGCAACCATCGCCTCGCTGAACTGCGAGCACCGCTCCGAGATCGATCCGTCGGGTTCGCCGATCGTGAATCGAGTGCCCTCGGAGTGCTGCACGACGCCGGGCTCGGACAGCTCGGTGGCCGGGTAGGCGACGCAGCCGATCGCGCGCTCCGGCGGAATCACTTTCGACACCGCCCCCTCGGGATCCACGGCCTCGATGCGCCGTCCCTCGTACGGACCCTCGAGGCGGTGGAAGTACCACCAGGGGATCCCGTTCTGGCCGGCCACGACGGCGGTGTTCTCGTGCAGCAGCGGCTCTAGCAACGGTCCGCAGGTCTCGTAGGAGTTCGCCTTGAGGCCCAGGAAGACCACGTCGACGGGCCCGATATCACGCGAGTCGTCGGTGGCCGGCGGATGCGCCTCGAAGTCGCCTCGCGGCGAGTGCACCCGCACCCCGTTGCGCCGCATGGCCTCGAGATTCTCCCCCCGGGCGACAAGGTGGACGTCGGTCCCGCCGCGCGCAAGGGCCGCGCCCACGTATGCGCCGATGGCGCCTGCTCCAAGGACCGCGACTCTCACGGCGCGGAATGATCCCAGTTGTCTACGCGAACAGGAATGCGACCACCAACACGGCGTAGACGGCGAGCAGCATGAGGCCCTCGAACCAGGTCGACTCGCCCTGGCTCGTGATGTGGCTGGCGATGAGCACCGAAAAGAGGATCGCGCCGAGCTCGAAGCCGTTGAAGACGAGCGCCAGTGGCTGTGGTCCCACGAAGAAGGACACGATCACCAGGAACGGCGCGACGAAGAGGGCAACCTGCGCGGCTGAGCCCACGGCGATGTTGATCGAGAGGTCCAGCTTGTCCTTTGCCGCCACGTAGACCGCCACCCAATGCTCCGCAGCGTTGCCCACCACGGCGACGATCACCACGCCGATGAAGAACTCGGTGAGGCCGGCGGACTCGGCGGTCTCGGAGATCGAGCCCACGAGGATCTCCGACATCAGCCCGACCGTGAGACCGGAGACGGCGAGGAGGATCACCGAACGCCTCACCGTCCACGGCTCCCTCCCCATCTCCTCCTGCTGGTCCGGGGGATTGAACAGGTCGCGGTGGGTGACCAGCGAGAACCACAGCCCACCCGCGTAGCTGATCAGCATCACGATCGCCACCGTCAGAGACAGGGCCTCGACCGAGCTCGAGAACCTCACGAGCTCGTCTCCGGGCAGGGGCAGGCCGCCGCCGGAGACGAGCTGGAACACCGCCGGCATGATGAGCGCGGTGGACGCCAGGATGAGCATCGTCGTCTGCGGGCTCGCGGCCGCGCTGGTGAACCGCTGTCGGTCGCGGCGCAGGCCGCCGACGAACATCGATGCGCCCAGGACCAGAAGGACGTTTCCCAGAACCGACCCGATGAGCGACGCCTTGACAACCTCGTGCAGCCCCTCGCGGAGCGCGAAGAAGGCGATGAGCAACTCCGGAAGGTTGCCGAAAGTCACGTTGAGCAGGCCCCCGATGCCCGGTCCCGCGCGGTCGGCAAGCTCTTCGGTGGCCCGTCCCATGAGCGCCGCGGTGGGAATGACTCCGAGCGCCGAGCTGGTGAAGATCAAGGCCGAGCTCGCGTGCGCGACCTCGAGCGCGACGGCGAGCGGGATCAACGGGACGAGCACATATGGCCAGCCTTCCCCGCTCAGCAGGAAGGCGCTCAGGCTGCGGCGAGGACGCGATGTCGAAGTACCAGGGGGGTCTTCGACGTCACTGGAGGGCATGAAGCCCGGCTCAGGCGTCGAGGATCTCGACGACGATCTCGGACACCTCGGTCGGCGTGCGCCCCACGCGAACGCCGACGGCTTCCAGCGCCTCGGCCTTGGCCTGGGCGGTGCCCTTCGATCCGGACACGATCGCCCCGGCGTGTCCCATCGTCCTTCCCGGCGGCGCGGTGAAGCCGGCGATATAGCCGACCACCGGCTTGGAGACGTTGTCGGAGATGAACTCGGCGGCCTCCTCCTCGGCCGAGCCGCCGATCTCCCCGCTCATCACCACGAGCTCGGTCTCGGGGTCGGCCTCGAAGAGCTCGAGCACGTCGATGAAGCTCGAGCCGGGCACGGGATCGCCGCCGATGCCCACGATCGACGAGTTGCCGAACCCGCGCTGCGCCAGCTCGTTGCCGATCTGGTACGTCAGCGTGCCCGAACGCGACACGACCCCGACGTCGCCCTCCTTGAAGAACGCCGCGGGGATGATTCCCACGTTGGCCTTGCCCGGCGAGAGCACGCCGGGGCAGTTCGGCCCGATCAGCCGGACGCCCTCCATCCTTCGCAGGTGCGTGTTGACCCGTAGCTCGTCGTGCGCCGGGATCCCCTCGGTGATGGCGATGATGGTGGCGATCCCGGCCTCAGCCGCCTCGAGGATCGAGTCGGCGGCGAAGCGAGCCGGTACGAACACCATCGCGGTGTTGGCTTCCGTCTCGTCCACGGCTTCGTGGAACGAGTTGAACACCGGGATCCCGTCGACCGCCTGACCGCCCTTGCCCGGCGTGACCCCCGACACGACGTTCGTGCCATAGCCCTTGTTGTTGAGGGCGTGGAACGTGCCCTCCCGGCCGGTGATGCCCGAAACGCACAGGCGGGTCTGGTTGTCGACGAGAATGCTCATCGCACCTCCGCGGTATGGCCGGCGGCGAGCTCCACCACACGTTCCGCGGCCTCGAGCATCGTCGCCTCGACCTGGAGGTTGGGCAGGTCGGCCTCGCTGAGCAGCCGGCGCCCCTCCTCGTCGTTCGTGCCGTCGAGACGTACAACGAACGGCACCTCGGGCTTCACCTGCTCGAAGGCCTCGATCAGGCCCTTGGCCACCTCGTCGCAGCGGGTGATCCCGCCGAAGATGTTGAAGAGCACCGCGTTGACCTTCTCGTCCGAGAGGATCACCTCGACCGCCGCGACGATCGCGTCGGCCTTCGAGCCACCCCCGGCATCGAGGAAGTTGGCCGGTCGCCCACCCGCCTGGGCCACGACGTCGAGCGTCGACATCACGAGGCCGGCGCCGTTCCCGAGGATGCCGATGTCGCCGTCCAGCTTGACGTAGGTCAGGCCACGCTCCTTGGCCATCTGCTCCTGCGGATCCTCCGCGGAGGGATCGCGAAGAGCCGCGTTCTCGGGGTGGCGGAACAGAGCGTCGCCGTCGAGCGTCACCTTCGCGTCCAGCGCCCGCAGCTGGCGATCCGGTGTCACGATCAGCGGATTGACCTCGATGAGCATCGCGTCCTCGCCGACGAACGCCTCGTAGAGCTGCTCCAACATGCCGGTGAGCGGGCGCACGAGGTCGGCGTCGACACCGGCCTCGAAGGCGAGCCGCCGTCCATGGAACTGCTGATAGCCGAGCAGCGGGTCGACGTGCAAGCTCGCGATCGCCTCGGGATCCTCCTCGGCGACCTGCTCGATGTCCATGCCGCCCTTCGTCGAGAACATGATGAGCGGCGCCCTGGCGCTGCGATCGAAGACGATCGACGCGTAGTACTCCGCCTCGATCTCCGAGGCCTCCTCGATCCACACCTCGAGGACCCGCAGGCCGCGGATCTCCATGCCGATGATCGCGCCGGCGTGCTCGCGGGCCTCGGCTCGGTTGGCCGCCACCTTGATGCCCCCGAGCTTGCCGCGGCCGCCGATCTGCACCTGTGCCTTGACCACGCACGGGTAGCCGATCGCGTCCGCCGCGGTCGACCGCCTCGTCGACGCTCGTGGCCGGACGCCCCGACGGGACCGGGATGCCATGGCGGGCAAAGAGCTGCTTGCCCTGATATTCGAGCAGATCCATTGGTTACCTCCGGCGCTTCGCCCGCCTCGCTTCCTGTCGTTGTCGCCTGCTCTCCTTCTCCGCCTCCGCGGCGCCCGCGTACTGAAGCTGGACCCGGACGAAGTGGTCGGCGACGGGGTTCCGCTCGCGGATGTGGAACCACCAGCGCGGAGCGAAGTTCTCGTGCAACCACCAGTAGCCGATCCCAAAGGCGATGCTCACCAGCGCCTGGTAGACCACATAGTCCAGCCAGCCGTGCGGAACCGCGACCGCCGAGCCGGCGTAGAGATCGACAAGCGCCGCCTCGATCACGCGCCCCACTGGGAAGGCGACGGCGAAGTACAGCGCCACGGGCGTGAGCATGCTCAGCGCGACCCGTCCCTGGGCGAGCAGGATCTCGTAGCCGGCGCCGGCGAGGGCGAGCGGCACACCGAGCCCCACCGCCGAGAGCAGGGCGACGCCGGCGGGCAGGCCGACGGCGAGGGAGATGCCCCCCGCGATCGCACCGCACAGCAGACCGATCAGCACGCCGGGCAGGGTGAGCTCCGCGACCTGCCCCCGCCCGAGGCTCGCCCACGGGGTGGAGACCGGAGCCTGCGCCGGCGGGGGCGTGGTGCGTGGTTCTGCGCTGCTGGCGGACATCAGCCGATGTCGGAGACGCCGTACTTGAGGACGCTGTACATGATCGCCGTCAGGTAGCCGATTCCTCCCAGCACCAGGACCACGGTGAGGAACCAGTGAGGTCTGATCCTCTCCGGCAGGTTCCTGCGGTTGACCACCGCCAGAGTCAGGCAGTAAGCCCCCATCACGAACGCCGACAGGAACGCCAGGATGTCCAGGATCTCCGTCGGACCGTCGGCCGGGCCGAAGTTCAGGATGATGATCCCGAAGATGATCACGCCCCAGAGGTACGCACCGTAGATGTAGGCCATCTTGAACCTCTTCGCGCCCGGCATGAAGTAGTAGGTCATGTCGGACTGCCCGCGGGCGAAGGCGTCGAACAGACCGACGCTCGCCTTCCATCCGACGATCGCGATGAAGATGAAGAACAGCGTGTCGAAGAAACCGGCGGCTTCCGCGAACGCGTCGGCCATCGCCGGCAGCGCGGCGTCGCGGTCACCCTCCAGCAGCGCCGCCCGGGCATCGGGATTGAGCTCCGCGGCGTTCATGGCCATGACCGTGAAGATGATCGTGACCAGCATCGTTATGCCAAAGAACAGGACGACCGCGTCGAAGGCCACCCACTTGCGCCAGCCCTGCCACTTGCGCATCTCCTCCGGGTCCTCGGTGTCGAACATCGACCCGCTGTCCGGGATCGTCTCCTCTTCGCCCGCGTGCAGCAGGCCCCGCACCCGGGGGATGTGCACACCCATGCCCGCGCCCTTGTCGCGCAGCCACAGCGTGTACCACATCTGCTGCATGCCCGACGGGCCGGCGAAGGCCAGGGCACCGACGACGATCGGGAAGAACGCCGCCGTGAACGCCTCGTCCGGGATGCCCGTGTCGAAGCGAACCGTCCCCACGAGGGTGTTGCCGAGGTCGTCCAAGCTGCCGACGAACGCGCATACGATGGCCGACCCGATCACGAGCACCCCGACAAGGAAGGCCAGCAGCCCCTCGATGAGGTTGTAGATCACCGTCACCACGGTGAACATCACCCCGATGACCAGCAGCCCGATGGAAGCGGACAGCTGCCACGAGATGCCGGTGATCTCCTCGAGCGCCTCCGCGCCGCCGGAGATGTGCCCCGGCCAGATGTACACCAGGATGGCGATGAGGAAGAACATCCACATCAGCGGCTGCCACACCCGTGCCGCGCCGAAGAAGATCGACTCGCCGGTGGCCATCGCGTAGCGCGCCATCTCGAGCATCACCACCAGCTGGACCAGGACCCCGACCGTGAACAGCCAGCGGATGTCCGGACCGAAGACGATGACCAGTCGCGGCCACAGGTAGGTCTCTCCGAACCCGACCCCCAGCGCGACGAGGATCATCGCGGGCCCGATGATGTGGGCCGAAGCCGGCGCCTCGGGCAGCTTGCGGATCGGCATCGGCGGCAACTTGCCCGCCCGCCAGACGCGATCGGCACCCGCCTCGTCTACCGTGACCGCGCCGGGGGCACGGTCGTCTTTAGTTGCCATGACTCTCCCCTCGTCCTCACCGAGGCCGCCGAGGCGGCCTCGCCCTTTCCCTCACTTGCCGTCCAGCAGGCCGGCCATCCTCGCCCAGCGGTACTTGGCCGCCAGGACCTCCACCGGCGTCTCGGTCGTGTACGGGAACGCCGGGATCCCGTGATCGAACAGGTACTGCGAGGCCTCCTCCACCTCGACGTCGCCGGCCAACGAGGCCACGATCGGCTTCTCGATCCCGCGGCCGCGGAACTCCTCGACCACCTCGGCCATCACCTTCGCGAAGACCATCGGCGGGGTCACGATCGTGTGCCAGTAGCCCAGCACGAGCGAGTGGATGCGCTCGTCCTCCAGCCCGAGCGCGACGGTGTTGCGATAGGTCTCGGGCGGCTCGCCGCCGGTGATGTCCACCGGGTTGCCGGCCGCGCCGAACGGCGGAATGAACTCCATGAACGCCTGGTTGAGGTCGTCCGGCATCTCCATCAGCTGGAGCCCGGTCTTGTAACAGGCGTCGGACAGCAACACCCCGGAGCCGCCGGCGCCGGTGATGATCACGACGTTCTCCCCCTCGGGCGTGGGGAGGATCGGCAGGCAGCGCGCGAACTGCAGCAGCTCCTGCAGGCTGTGCGCGCGGACCACGCCGGCCTGGCGCAGGATGTCGTCGTAGACCTTGTCGTCGCCGGCCAGCGCCGCCGTGTGCGACGCCGCCGCCTTCGTGCCGGCGGGCGTCGCGCCCGCCTTCAGCACCACGACCGGCTTCGTCTTCGACACGCGCTGGGCCACCTCTACGAATGACGCGCCCGTCCTTCAGGTCCTCCATGTGCAGGGCGACGCAGTTGGTCGCGTCGTCGTGCTCGAAGAACGTGAGCAGGTCGTCCTCGTCGATGTCGGCCTTGTTGCCGAGCCCCACGATCGCGGACACCCCGAGCTTGGTGGAGCGGCTGAAGCCGAGGATCCCCATCCCGATGCCGCCGCTCTGCGAGGCGAGCGCGACCGGGCCCTGCACGTCGTAGGGCGTCGTGAAGGCCGCGCTCATGTTGCCGGCCGTGTAGTAGACGCCGTAGATGTTCGGCCCGATGAAGCGGACGCCGTGCTCGCGCGCGGCGTCGACGAGCTGCTTCTGGAGCTCGCTCCTCGCCCGTCTCGGCGAAGCCCGACGGGATCATCACCGCCGTGGCGATGCCCTTGTCGCCGACCTTCGCGATCGTGTCGGGCACGAACTTGGCCGGGATGCAGAACACCGCCATGTCCACGCCGTCGGGAAGGTCCGAGACGTCCGCGTAGACCTTCTTGCCGAGGATCTCGCTCGCCTTCGGGTTGACGGGGTAGATCTCGCCCTCGAAGCCCGCCGTTGACGAGGTTCTTCATCACCGAGTTGCCGATCTTGCCCTCCTGCTCCGAGGCGCCGACGACGGCGATGGCGCGCGGATGCATCAGGCTGTTCATGACCTCGAGGATCTCCTCCTCGCTGTAGCGCGGCGGGCGCTGGTCGGCCTCCTCGAAGGACACGACGAAGCGCGCGTCGACGGCGATCGCGCCGTCCTCGCGCGCGAGCACCGGGTTGAGATCGACCTCCGTGATCTCGGGGAAGTCCGATCACGAGCTCCGAGACGCGCCGGATCATGTCGGCGAGCGCCTGGCGGTCGACGCCCGGCTGTCCGCGCACGCCGTGCAGCAGCTCGGCGGTGCGGATCCCGTCGACCATCTCGGCCGCTTCGTCGGCGGACGCCGGCGCGAGCCGGAACGTCACATCGCGCAGCACCTCCACCAGGATCCCGCCCAGCCCGAATGTGACCACCGGGCCGAAGGTGGGATCGCTGATCGCCCCGATCAGCACCTCCTGCCCCTCGGGCAGCATCCGCTGCACCTGCACGCCCGTGATGCTCGCGTCCGCGTCGTAGGCCTTTGCGTTCTCGACGATGGAGTCGTATCCCGAGGAGACCTCGTCGGATGAAGACAAGCCGACGAGCACGCCCTTCGCCTCCGTCTTGTGGAGGATGTCCGGCGACACGATCTTGAGCACCACCGGATAACCGATCTCCTCGGCGAGCCCCACCGCCTCGTCGCTCGAGGTGGCCAGGCCCTCCTGCGGCACCTCGATGCCGTAGGCGTCGCAGACCCGCTTGGCTTCCGGCGCGCTCAGGGAGGTTCGCCCGTCGTCGCGGACTCCGTCGAGGACCTCTCGGACCGTCCCCTGGTCAGTGGCCGCTGTGGTGGTTGAGGCCATCAGACGGCACCCGCCGCGCTGAGCCGCTCGAGCTCGCTTTCCTCGATGTCGAGCAGCTCCTCCAGGATCTCGGCGCTGTGCTCTCCGAGCAGCGGCGAACGCTCCACCTCCACCGGAGAGTCCGACAAGGTGAACGGGCACCCGACGGTCGAGTAGGTGCCGCGCTCGGGATGCTCCACGTCGACGATCACTCCCTCGGCCCGCAGGCCCTCGTCCTCGATCAGGTCCTTGGTGCTGAGCACCGGCCCGCACGGCACGTTGATCTCATTGAGTGCCTCGAACGCCTCCCACTTGGTCTTGGTGATGGTCCACCCCTCGATCACGCCGAAGATCTCCTTCAGGTGAGGCAGTCGTGCTTCGGGCGTGGCGTAGTCGGGGTTGTCGATCAGCTCGGGCCGGCCGATCTTGTTCATCAGCGGCTCCCAGACCTGGGGCTGGATCACCACGTACAGCCAGGCGTTCGCCCCCTTCTCGGTGGTCGGCTTGCAGCGCACGGCCCAGCCGGGCTGGCCCCCGCCCGAGGCGTTGCCGGAGCGGGGGACGAAGTCGCCGAACTCCTCGTTCGGGTACTCGGCCAGGGGGCCGTGCGCCAGCCGCTGCTGGTCGCGCAGCTTGACGCGGCAGAGATTGAGGATGCCCGAGCGCATCGAGATCTGCACGCGCTGGCCGCGGCCCGTCTGAGTCCGCTGGTAGAGCGCCGCGCAGATCGCGCCGAAGAGGTGGACGGCGTTGCCCGAGTCGCCGATCTGGGCGCCCGTCGCGACCGGCGGCCCCTCCTCGAAGCCCGTGGTGCTCATCGCCCCGCCGGTGGCCTGGGCGATGTTCTCGTAGGCCTTGGCCGTCTCGAGCGCGCCCGGTCCGAACCCCTTCAGCGAGGCGTAGATGATCTCCGGGTTGATCTCGTGGATGCGCTCCCACGGTGTAGCCGAGCCGGTCCATGACGCCGGGGCCGAAGTTCTCCACCACCACGTCGCTGCGCTCGAGCAGCCGGGTGAACACATCCTTGCCCTCGTCCGACTTCATGTTCAGCGTCAGGCTCCGCTTGTTGGCGTTCAGCATCGTGAAGTAGAGGCTGTCGACGTCCGGGAGGTCACGGAGCTGGCTCCGCGTTACGTCCCCTCCCCCGGGCCGCTCGATCTTGATCACGTCTGCGCCCATATAGGCCAGCAGCTGAGTACAGACCGGCCCGGCCTGGACATGAGTCATGTCCACGACGCGAACTCCCTCGAGGGCTTTGCTCATTCCCGTCTCCTCCCTACTTGTACATCGTCTGGTTCATCGTCCCGGGCGCAAACGCGTTCTGGTCGATCCAGACGTTGATCAGCGAGGGCTTGCCCGACTCGCGGGCCCGCTCGAGAGCGGGACGGATGTCCTTGGGCTCGCGCACCTCTTCCCCGTAGCCGCCCAGCATCTTGGCGAACAGGTCGTACTTGACGTCGCCGAGCTTGTTGCCGACGTCGCCTCGCTCCTCGCCGTACTTCTGGATCTGGCCGTACCGGATCTGGTTCATGTACGAGTTGTTGCCGACCACGCCGATGAACGGCAGGTCGAAGCGAACCATCGTCTCGAAGTCCCAGCCGGTCAGGCTGAACGCGCCGTCCCCGAACAGGCAGACGACCTCGCGGTCGGGTCGCGCCAGCTTCGCCGCCATCGCAAAGGGCACGCCCACACCGAGGGTGCCGAGCGGGCCCGGGTCCATCCACAGGCCGGGCCCCTTGGGCTGAACGACGCCGCCCGAGAAGGTCACGACGTCGCCGCCGTCCCCGATGTACATCGTGTTCTCGGTGAGGAACTCGTTGATCTCGTGCGCAAGCCGCAGCGGGTGCACCGGGGCGTCCTCGCGCATGAGCTTCGGGAGGCGCTCCTCCTTCTTCTTCTGCTCCTCGTCACGCAGCGTCTGCAGCCATCCCTCGCGGTCGGCGGCGGCGCTCCTGGCGGCGCCGCCCTCCGCGGCGTCGGCCACGGCGGTCAGTATCGCGCCGGGGTCACCCACCAGCCCGAGGGACACGTCGCGGTTCTTGCCGACGGTCCTGTAGTCCATGTCGATCTGCACGACCGTGGCCTCCTGGCTCAGGCGCTTGCCGTAGCCCATGCGGAAGTCGAACGGCGTGCCGACGATCACGATCACGTCGGCGTTCTTGAACGCGTAGCGGCGAGTCTGGTGGAAGTGGTACGGGTTGCCGGGCGGCAGCGTGCCGCGGGCCGCACCGTTCATGTACGCCGGGATGTTGAGGCGCTTGACGAAGTCCTGCGCCGCCTCCGCGCCGCGCGCGGTCCACACCTGGCTGCCCAGCAGCACGCACGGCCGCTCCGCGTTGATGAGGATCTCGGCGAGCTTGTCGATGTCGTTCGGGTCCCCGGTGCTCTTCGTCGACGCGCGGTAGTGGCCCGCCTCGGGGATCACCGCGTCCGCGAGCGGCACCTTGGCGTCGAGGATGTCGCGCCCGATCTCCAGGTACGCGGGGCCCGGCGCGCCGGCGAACGCCTCGCGGAAGGCCATGGAACACATGTCGGCCACGCGCTCGGTGGTCACGACGCTCGACGCGAACTTGGTGATCGGTTTCATGAAGTCCACGTGAGGCAGGTCCTGGAGAGAGCCCATGCGGTGCTGGTTGAGCGCTCCCTGGCCGCCGATCAGGAGCATCGGGCTCTCGGCGCGCAGCGCATTCGCGACGCCGGTGACCGCGTCGGTGGTGCCCGGTCCGGCAGTGACGACCGCGCAGCCTGGCCGGCCCGTCACGCGCGCGTATCCGTCCGCAGCGTGGGCCGCCACCTGCTCGTGGCGGACGTCGACGACCTTGATGCCCTCGTCGATGCAACCGTCGTAGATGTCGATGATGTGGCCGCCGCAGAGAGTGAAGATCGTGTCGATGCCCTCTGCCTTCAGGGCCTTGGCCACCAGGTGGCCGCCCGAGATCGTTTCGGGCTCGACCTCCGGTCCGGCCGGACTCTTGTCTCGCTGTGTCTCGGTGGTTACAGCCGTCACGTCGGCTCTCTTTCGTCGTTCTGGCGGGCTGGGGATAACGTCCCCCCCACCGGGGTTTTCAATCCTCCAAGTGCTCGATCGTGCTTCGCACGTGTTCCGCGAGGTCGAGCGCGTGATCGCGGACCAGGCGCTCGGACAGCTCGGCGTCGCGAGCCTCCAGCGCCTCGATGATGTGCATGTGGTCGACGATCGACCGCTCGACGCGATCGTCGTCGCCGATCGTCCTGCTTCGGATCGCGCGCATGTGCACGAGCAGGCCGTGGGCCATGTCCACGAGCAGCGTCGAGCGGCCGAGCTCGATGATGCGCTGGTGGAAGCGCAGGTTGGCCGCGGAGTACTCGTCCAGGCGCAGCCGCAGCTCGCCGTCCTCGAAGGTGGCGAACAGCGTGCGCAGGCTGGCGATCTCCTCGTCGGTCGCTCGCTCGCACGTGAGGCGGGCGGCCATGCTCTCGAGCGCCGCCCACACCGTGATCATCTCGATGATCTCGCGCTTGTTCTTGCGGACGATGTACACGCCACGGCGCGGGACGATTCGCACCAAGCCCTCGTGCTCGAGCCGCGCAAGCGCATTGCGCACCGGGGTCCGGCTGACGCCCAGATCCGCCGCCAGCTCCTTCTCGTCGAGCCGCAGGTCGGCTTCGGGGTGATGGACGTCCATGTCGAGGATGGCGGCGCGAATCGCCTCGTAGGCAAGCTGAGCGATGCTTGTCCCGGTTCGCAGCCGAGGAACGACCAGCGATCCGGTTGGATGCTCGCTCAGGAGTTGGTCGGTGCTCGACCCTGTCGGCGCCACTCCTATGTATTTCTCCCCTCCTGTGGGATACAAAACATCAGATCCCAGGCTGCGGTCGCCGCTCCCTACGATTTCGAGGATGAAGCGCGCCGACGACTTGCTTGCTCCCGACCCGGATCGACCGATCATCGGCTACCGCGAATGGGTGCAGGTCGGCGATGAGATCCTCTCGCCGCTGGCGCGCACGCCTTGGCAGGCCGGGCCGATGCAGGCCGAGTGCCTGCCCAGCTGCCGCGGGGCCCGCGGGCTGTGGCGCACCGCGTCGGCGCACCCCGGTCCGGCTCCCGACCCCGGCTGCGTGTGTGGGATCTACGCGCTCTTCGAGCCGCACCGGCCCCCCGGCCGCGAGCGGCTGGCGCTCGTGCGCGGCGTCGTCGTCCTGTGGGGCCGCATCGAGTTGCACCAGCGGGGCATGCGGGCGGAGTTCGCCAGGATCGTCATGCTCGCTCTCCCCCGCTCGCGCGAGCGTGCCGCGGCGGTAGCACAGGTCGCCGGGCTGCTCGAGGTCGAGGCGGTGCCGGCCAGGGACCTGCCGCAGGCCGCGCTGGCCTACGGTGAGCCGCTGGAGCCCACGCTGATTCCGACTTGACCGGATTTGGGCGTCGCCCGAAGGGGCAAGGTTCTACCACCAGACCATGGGGAGGAACTCGTGGGCGGCCTGCTGCTGCCACCGGTTCACGAGCGGGGCGATGACCCCGCCGTCCGTGTCGACGGACGCGAGCTGAGCTACCGCGAGCTGCGCGAGGCGGCCGCCGCTCTCGCGCGGTCTCTCGCGGGAGTCGACCGGGTGGCGGTGTGGGCGGAACCCACCCTGGAGACCTGCGTGACGGTCGTCGGAGCAACCGCCGCGGGCGTGCCGCTGGTGCCGGTGAACCCCAAGCTGGGGACGGCCGAGCTGCGCCACGTCCTGGAGGACAGCGCCCCCGACCTGGTGCTCGGCGCGCCGGACGGAGCGCTCCGCGAGCTCGAGCGAGCCCCGCGAGTGGGCGCGGTGGACATCGACGCCCGCGCCGGCGACCTGCCCGCCGAGAGCCTGGACGAGGAGGCCCCCGCCCTGATCGTCTACACGTCGGGCACCACCGGTCCCCCGAAGGGGGCCGTGCTCTCGCGCCGCGCAGTCGCCACCAACGTGGACGCGCTCGCCGAGGCCTGGCAGTGGACCGCACAGGACCGCCTCACGCACGCCCTGCCGCTCTTTCACGTCCACGGGCTCGTGATCGGGCTGCTCGGGCCGCTGCGCCTCGGCGGCCGGCTCGATCACCTCGGGCGCTTCGACCCGAGCCGCGTGGTGGCCGCTTTCGAGGACGGCGCGACCGTGCTCTTCGGCGTGCCGACCATGTACAACCGGCTCGCCGCGGAGGCCGAGCGCGACCGAGCGGTGGCGGCCGCTCTGGGGCGCGCCCGCCTGCTCGTGTCCGGCTCCGCGCCGCTTCCCGCCCCGGTGTTCGAGCGCATCGCCGAGGCCACCGGACAGCGCATCGCCGAGCGCTACGGGCTCACCGAGACGCTGATGAACACCGCGGTACGCGCGGACGGCGAGCGCCGCCCGGGCTACGTGGGGAGCGCGCTCTCCGGCGTCGAGGTGCGTCTCATAGACGACGACGGAGAGGACATCGAGGACTCCGACGACGAGACCATCGGCGAGGTCGCCGTGCGCGGCCCCAACCTCTTCTCGGGCTACCTCAACCGGCCCGAGGCCGACGAGGAGGCGCTCCGCGACGGCTGGTTCTTCACCGGGGACCTGGCGACCCGAGCTCCCGACGGCTACTGGCGCATCGTCGGCCGCCGCTCGACCGACCTGATCAAGACCGGCGGCTACAAGGTCGGGGCCGGAGAGGTCGAGGTGGCGCTGCTCGAGCATCCGGCCGTCGCCGAGGTCGCCGTGACCAGCGCGCCCGACGACGACCTCGGTGAGCGCATCGTGGCGTGGGTCGCCGCTGAGGACCGGCAGCGGGAGCCCGACCCGGAGGAGCTGGTGGACCACGTGGCGGGCCTGCTCGCCCCGCACAAGCGCCCGCGCGAGGTTCGCTTCGTCGACGAGCTGCCACGCAACGCCATGGGCAAGGTCATGAAGCAGAAGCTGATCGAAGAGCCGGATGTCGACTGACGGGCGCTAGCGTCGCTTCGCGAGAAAGGCCTCAACCGTGCGGCGGAAGTCCTCGCTGCCGTAGGCCTCGCGGACCAGGTCGTCGCCGTCCGGCACGCCCGCGTCGCGCAGGCGGCGAAGCGCCTCCTTCGTCACCCGCAGCGTGACCGCGGCGTGGGTGGCGAGGCGCTCGCAGAGCGCCTCCACGTGCCCCTCGACCTCGCCGGTCTCCACCACCTCGGTGGCGAGCCCGACCGCGAGCGCCTCGTCGGCGTCGATCGAGCGCGCCGTGAAGATGAGCTCCTTCAGCCGCGCCGCCCCCAGCAGCGCGGCCAGCCGAGCGTAGTTCTCCATCGACAGGCAGTTGCCCACCGTGCGCGCGATCGGCAGGCCGAACGTCGCCGCCGGCGTGCAGACGCGCAGGTCGCAGGCGGCCGAGAGCGCGAGGCCACTGCCCATCGCGTAGCCGTCCACGAGCGCGACCGTCGGCTTGGTCACGGCCTCGAGGCGGCCGACGATCCGGTCGATCGTGGCCTCGTACTCGAGGCCGTCCTCGCCGGACTGAAACGCGGCGAACTGGCTGATGTCCGTGCCGGCGACGAACGCCTTCTCCCCCGCGCCGCGTAGGACGAGCGCGCGTACGTCGTCGTCGGCGTCGGCGTCCTCGCAGCGTTCGAACAGCGACTCGTACATCGCGAACGTCATCGCGTTGTGCGCGCGCGGGCGGTTGAAGGTCACCCACAGCGCGGGCCCGCGCCGCTCGTGCAGGACCTCGCTCACAGCGCGGCGATCTCGTCCGCCGCCAACCCCGCCTCGCGCAGCACCTCCTCGGTGTGCTCGCCGAGCAGCGGCGCGGGCCGCCGGATCTCCCCCGGCGTGTCCGAGAGCTTGAGCGGCATGCCCAGAGCGCGGATCACACCCTCGACAGGATGCTCGAGCTCCACCACCATCTCTCGCGCAAGCGTGTGCGGATCCGCGACCACCTGCGCGTAGTCGTGGATCGGTCCGCAGGGCACGCCTGCCCGCAGGAGCGCGTGTACCCAATCGTCGGTGTCGCGCCGAGTGAGCGCGGATTCCAGCTCGGCGACCAGCTCGGCGCGATGCTCCATGCGACCCTCGTTCGAGTGAAGCGATCGTCCTCGAGCAGGTCCTCGCGCCCAACGGCCGCGCACAGCCGCGCCCACAGGCGCTCGTTGTTGCCGCCAACGGTGATGTGCCCATCGCGGGTCCGAAGCGCTTGATAGGGCGCGGTCAGCCGGTGCGCCGACCCCAGCGGCTCAGGCACCCGTCCCGTCGCCCACAGCTCGGCCGTCTCCCAGATCGAGAGCGCCAGGGCGCCCTCGAACAGCGACGTGTCCACGTGCTGCCCGCGGCCGGTGCTGTCGCGCGCGCGATTGGCGGCGAGGATCCCGACCGCGCAGAAGAGCCCGGCGGCGAGGTCGCTGACCGGGACGCCGCACTTGACCGGCTCACCGCCCGGCTCCCCGGTGACGCTCATCACGCCGGACACCCCCTGGGCGATCAGGTCGAAACCGGGGCGCATCGCGTACGGGCCGGTCTGTCCGAAGCCCGAGATGCTCGCGTAGATCAGACGCGGGTTGATCGCCGCCAGCGTGTCGTAGTCGATGCCGAGCCGCTCGGTCACGCCGGGGCGGAAGTTCTCGACCAGCACATCGGCGGTGCCCGCCAGACGGTGGAAGGCGGCGCGGTGCCGCGGGTCCTTGAGGTTCAGCGTGGCGCTGCGCTTGTTGCGGTTGACGGCCAGGAACGCCGCGGTGTCCTCACCCTTCATGCGAAAGCCCATCGAGCGCCGCGACTGGTCGCCGCTGCCCGGCGGCTCCACCTTGACCACGTCGGCGCCCAGGTCGGCCAGCACCTGGCAGCAGAACGGACCGGCCATGACTTGGGTCAGATCGAGCACGTGTAGGCCCGTAAGCGGGGGCGTCATGCCGCCGGCTCGGGTGCCGCATGCTCGGCCTCGAGCGTGTCCATGGCGGCCTCCACGCCGCGCCCCACCGGTACGCCGGCGATTCGCAGGCCCATCTCCACCCCACACAGGGTCCCGGCGAGCATCAGGTCGTTGAAGTCGCCGAGGTGGCCGATGCGAAACACCCGGCCCTGCAGGCGCCCGAGCCCGGCGCCGAGCGACATGTCGAAGCGCTCGAGGATGAGCCGGCGCACCTCGTCGGCGTCGTGGCCCTCGGGCACCAGCACGGCGGTGAGCACCGGCGAGAACTCGCGCGGGTCGGCGCACAGCACCTCCAACCCCCACGCCTCGACGGCGCGCCGGGCGGCCGCCGCGTGGCGGCGGTGACGCGCGAAGACGGCGGGCAGCCCCTCCTCGCGCAGCATGGCCAGCGACTCGCGCAGGCCGTAGAGGAGGTTCGTCGCCGACGTGTAGGGCCAGAAGCCGGCGCGGTTGGCCTCGAGGATCGGCTCCCAGTCCCAGTAGGAGCGCGGGAGCCGCGCGGAGGCGCTCGCCGCCCGTGCCTTATCGCTCACCGCGTTGAAGCCCAGGCCGGCCGGCAGCATCAGCCCCTTCTGCGAGCAGCCGACGGTCACGTCGACGCGCCACTCGTCGTGCCGGTAGTCGATCGAGCCCAGCGAGGAGATCGTGTCCACCAGTAGGAGCGCGTCCGAGCCGGCGGCGTCGAGCGCCTCGCGAATCTCTGCCACCCGGCTCGTGACGCCGGTCGAGGTCTCGTTGTGCACCACCATCACCGCGCGGATGCCGCGCTCGGCGCGCAGGACGGCCTCCGCGCGTTCGGGGTCGGCTCCGTGACGCCAGTCGTCCTCCAGCCACTCCACCTCCAGGCCGAGGCGCTCGGCCATGGCCCGCCACAGGGTGGCGAAGTGGCCGGTCTCGAAGGCGAGCACGCGGTCCCCGGGCGACAACGTGTTGACGAGCGCGGCCTCCCACGCACCGGTGCCCGAGGAGGGGTAGACGACCACCGGCCCATCGGTTGCGAAGACATGCTTCAACCCCTCGAGCACCTCCAGCCCGAGGCGCGCGAAGTCCGGCCCGCGATGATCGATCGTCGGCGCGTCGATCGCGCGCAGAACCCTCTCCGGCAGGTTCGTGGGGCCGGGGATCTGCAGGAAGTGGCGGCCGCTGCTGGTGTCCACGGCACGCCCAGGGTAGGCGACTTGCTAACTCGGCTGCCGGGTAAGGCCCTTCCTGGAGGGAGTAGCTCACCATCGCAGTGCGCGACCACATCCGACAGGAGGCTCGCGGCCCGCGTGCCGCGGACGTCGCCGCGCAGCTGAAGCGCGAGCTTCGCGGAGACGTACGTGCGGACTCCTACACGCGGCACCTGTTCGCGACCGACGCCAGCATGTACGCGCGCGAGCCGCTGGTCGTGGCCTTCCCGCGGGATGCCGACGACGTCGCCGCCGCGATCGGGGTGGCTAATCGCCACGAGGTCCCGGTGGTCACCCGGGGCGCCGGGACGAGCCTGGCGGGTCAGACCACCGGGCAAGGCATCGTGCTCGACACGTCGCGTCACATGGATGCCATCCGGGACCTCGACCCGCATGCGCTGCGCGTGCGGGTCCAGCCCGGGGTGGTCCAGGAGGATCTCAACCGCGCCGCGCAGCGTCACGGATTGGGCTTCGGGCCGGACACCTCCACCGCGAATCGGGCCACGATCGGCGGCATGATCGGCAACAACTCGTCGGGCAGCCGACTCGATCGTGTACGGCTCGACGATCGAGCACGTCCACGAGCTCGAGGTGGTCCTGTCCGACGGTTCGCGCGCTCGCTTCATGCCTGTCGACGAGCCCGAGCGCGCTCGCCGAGCGCGGCCCGCGACGCTCGAGGGTGCGCTCTATCGCGGGCTGCCGGAGATCGTGCGCGAGCACCGCGAGGCGATCGCGCACGATTACCCGAAGCACTGGCGCCAGTCGGGCGGGTACCGGCTCGATCGCCTGGCCGGCGTCGCACCGTTCGACCTCGCGCGCTTCGTTACGGGCTCGGAGGGCACGCTCGTGGCGATCACCGAGGCGACCGTGGGGCTGGTACCGCTGCCCAAGGTCAAGATGTTCACCGTAGGCCACTTCGAGTCGCTCGCCGGGGCGATCGCGGCGACCGGGGACGCGCTGGAGCTCGACGCCGCTGCGATCGAGCTGCTGGACAAGAAGGTCCTCGACCTCTCGCGGAGCAAGCTCGAGTACCGGCGTCTCTCACAGATGCTCGAGGGTGACCCGGAGGCGCTCCTGTTCGTGACCTTCTTCGCCGACGACGAGTCCGAGGCGAGCAACCGGCTCGACGCGCTGGAGGCCGCCTGGCGCGCTCATGGCCACGGCTATCACGCGCTGCGAGCCGAGTCGGCGACCGAACAGGACGCGCTCACCAAGGTGCGGAAATCCGCGCTCGGGCTGCTCATGGCGGCGAGCACGGGCGCGCGCCGTCCGGCGGCGTTCGTGGAGGACACCGCGGTCGCGCCGGAGCGGCTCAACGAATACGTCGCGCGCTTCCGCGAGATCCTCGACCGGCACGAGCTGACCGCCGGCTTCTACGGGCACTGCTCGGTCGGCTGCCTCCACATCCGGCCGTTCGTCGACCCGACGACGCCCGGCGGGATCGACACGATGCTGGCCGCCGCGGAGGACGTCATGGAGCTCGTCATCGAGTTCGACGGGGTCAACTCGTCAAGCACGGGGACGGGCTGGCTCGCAGCGCGTTCAACCGCCGCGTGTTCGGCGAGGACCTATACGACGCGTTCAGGCAGGTGAAGGGGCTCTTCGACCCGGACGCGCGCCTGAATCCCGGGGTGATGGTCGACGCGCCGGCCATGACCGAGCACCTGCGTGACCCGGCGCTCCCGCCCCGCGCCGCTGAAGACGCGGCTGTCGTTCGCCGAGCACGGTGGCATGCATGCGGCAGCCAACCGCTGCCGGCGCATCGGGGCGTGCCGCAAGACCGGCGGCGGTGATGTGCCGTCGTACCGGCGACGCGCGAGGAGCAGCACGCCACGGCGGGCGGGCCAACGCACTGGTGAAGGCGCTCTCCTCCCCCGACCCGCGCCGCCGCGATCGGCGACGGCCGGCTCCACGAGATCCTCGACCTCTGCCTGGAGTGCAAGGCGTGCAAGAGCGAGTGCCCGCTGACGTCGACATGGCCTCGCTGAAGTCGAGTTCCTCTCGCACTACCAGGACGTGCACGGAGTGCGCTGCGCTCGCGGCTGTTCGGAGCGATCAGGGCGCTCAATCGCGTCGGCGCGGAGCTTGCGCCCGTCTCCAACCTGGCCACCCGTCTGCCACCGGCGCGTGCCCTGCTCGAGCGCGTCGGGGGGATCGCGCGCCGCCGCCCGCTGCCCGCTTCGCGCGCGATCACCTTGCGTGCGCTGGCGCCGGCGCCGGACCGCGGCCGCGCCGGGTCCTGCGCGGCGAGGTCGGCTTCCTCGCCGACTCGTTCACGACCTACACCGAGCCGGCGATCGGCGCGCCGCGATCGAGCTGCTCGAGGCCACCGGCTGCGCGCGTCCAGCTCAGAGCGCCGGCTGCTGCGGCCGGGCGAGCGTCTCCAAGGGCCTGCTCGACCAGGCGCGCGGCATGGCCGCCGACATGGCCGGCCGGCTGGCACCCGAGGCCGAGCGCGGCGTACCGATCGTGGGCTGCGAGCCCTCCTGCCTGCTCACGCTGCGCGAGGAGCACCTCAGCCTGCTCGAGGGAGACCCCCGCGCGGCGGCGGTCGCGTCACCGAGCTGGTCGAGGAGCTGCTCGGTCCGGCGATCGATGACGACGCCTTGCGCCTGGATCCGACTCACCCGTGAGCGGCCGGCCGATCGTCTCCAGGCCACTGCCGTCAGAAGGCGCTGCCGGCGCCGCCGCCACCGTCGCGCTGCTCGAGCGCGTCCCGGGCGCCGGGTGACCGAGCTCGATCGAGCTGCCGGGAATCGCCGTCGTTCGGGTCGAGCCGGCACTACGACCCTGTCCATCCAGGTGGGCGAGTCCCGTCTGTTCCCGGCTTTGCGGGACGTGCCTGCCGAGGCCCTGGTCGCCGCGACCAGGATGCCCTGCCGCCAGCAGATCGCCCACGGGGTGGGGTTGCGAGCCCACCACCCGGTTGAGCTGGTGCAGGCCACGCTGAAACGAAATCAGGAGTGACATGTCCACCGAGCTGACATCGATCCTCATCCTCATCGTGGTCTTCCTGATCGCGACCACGAGGGGCATCAACATGGGGGTGCTCGGCATCGTGGCGGCGTTCGGGCTCGGCACGGCGCTGGACGTCTCCGAGGACGACATCTTCGCCGGCTTCCCCGGCGACCTGTTCGTGATCCTCGTCGGGGTCACCTACCTGTTCGGCATCGCCTCGATCAACGGCACGGTCGACTGGGTCATCCACGCCGCGGTCCGAGCAGTGCGCCGCCGCGCGGCGGCCATCCCCTGGGTCTTCTTCCTGATCACCGCGGTGCTGACCGCCACAGGGCGCGGTCGTTGCCCGGGCGCCGTGGCCATCGTCGCGCCGATCGGCATCGGCTTCGCCCTCCAGTACGGGATCAACCCGCTGCTGGTCGGGCTGATGATCATCAACGGCGCGACCACCGGCGGCTTCTCGCCGATCAGCGTGTTCGGCTCGATCGTCAACGGCGTGGTCGAGCGCAACGATCTCGAGGAGAACGCGCTGCTGCTGCTCGCTACTCGTTCGTCTTCAACCTCATTTGTCGGCGGCGTCTGCTTGCTTCCTCTTCGGCGGGCGTAGAGCTCCTCCACCACCGGGTCGAGCCGGCGAACGGCGGCGTGCGAGACGAGCGGCGGCGACCGGTGGCGCTCCCAGCCGGCGAAAGGCGGCGAGCGGCCTCGACAGGCGGCCCGGAGGCATCCACGAGCGGCGAGGAGGGCTCCACGACCGGCGAGCTGGCCGACCTGACCCGCGACCAGATCTTCACGCTCATCGGGATCCTCGTGCTGATCGTCGTCGCGCTGGCGTTCAACGTCAACGTCGGAACCCTGCGGCGCATCGGCGTCCTGTCGCTGATCTCGCCGGTGGTCGACCAAGGGCGCAGTGAACAAGGTGGCCTGGCCGACCGTGCTGTTGGTGTGCGGCATCGTGATGTACGTCAGCCTGCTCGATGGGACGATCGAGTGGCTCGGCGAGCAGGTCGCCACGATCGACGCGACCCTGATCGCCGCGCTCTTGATCTGCTATCTCGGCGGCGTGGTGTCGGCGTTCGCGTCGACCACGGCATCCTCGGGGCGCTGATCCCGCTCGCGGTGCCGTTCCTGGAGACCGGCGCCGTCGGCGCGGTGGGCATGATCATCGCCCTCTCGATCTCCTCCTCGGTGGTGGACTTCCAGCCCGTTCTCCACGAGTGGCGCGCTGACCGTGGCGAACACGCCCGCGGACACCCGCGACTTCGTGTTCGAGGCTCATGCAGTCGGGCATGAGCATGGTAGTGATCGCCCCGCCGGTCACCTGGCTGGTGTTCGTGGTGCCCGGCTGGCTGTAGCCGCCCTTGCTCAGGCCTCCCGGTGGTTCGGCCAATCCCCCTCGACCTGCAGGTCGACGCCGCTCGCCCTCCTCCACCACCTGGACACGAGCAGCTCCGGCTGATCACCGCGAAGGCCGCTCGCGCGGCTCGAAGTTGTCGGGCCAGCAGCGTGAAGTCTGCTTTGGTGCCTGCCTTCTCGTTGCGACTCGCGATCAGACCGAGGTCCTTGCAGCACAGGTCGAGGGTGAAGGAGGGGTCATCATGACCCGCAAAGATCGAGGGCACGTCGTGGTGACAGACGGAGGCTGCTCTCCACGCTGTTCTTCAGGGCGTTCCATAGCCCAGCAGATCGACACCGGACTTTCTCCAAGACCAGCGCCTCGCTGATCGCGGCCGCGTTGATCGAGAACCACATCTGGTTCGTCACCAACTTCACCAGTTGCCGCTTCCC
>CAWBLN010000016.1:0-74618 GCA_963789705.1 uncultured Thermoleophilaceae bacterium | reverse complement strand
GGGACCGGACTCGGTCACGTGGCCTTTCAGCTGGCCGGTCTGCTGGATGCCGGCGGTTCGGTGCTCGGCGTCGACCAATCCGAGCGGCTGCTCAAGGTCGCCGAGCGAAGGCGCGTAGCCGCCGGCGCCGACTGCGTCCAGTTCGTGCACGCCGACGCGCGAGCGTTCAGCGCCAGCGAGCCGTTCGACGCGGTCGTCGCGCGCCTGCTGCTGTTTCACTTGTCCGACCGCGAGGAGGTGCTACGGCGCCAGCTCGAAGGGCTGCGCCCGGGCGGCACCATGGTCGTGATCGAGTTCGATCTCGGCGCCAGTCGCGCCGAGCCGCAGGTCCCTCTCGTGGAGGCGGTGCACGTCTGGGTCGAGGCGGCGTTCAGGTCGGCCGGGGCGGATCCGCGAATCGGCGCGCACGCCGGGCAGCTGTTGCGCCGTGTCGGGTTCAGGGACGTCTCGACGTTCGGAATCCAGGCCTACTTGGCGCCCAACGATCCGGCCGGGCCAGTCCTGTTGGCCGGTGTCGCGCGCTCGCTGGCGGCGCGGATCGTCGCCGAGGGCATCGCGGACGCAGCCGAGCTGGGGCTCGAGACGCTGCAGCAGCGGATCGCGGACGAGGTCCGCGCACGTGACGCGGTGATCTTGCCGCCCGCCGTCGTGGGCGCATGGGGCACCCGCCCGTCCGTCAAGCCTTGAGCTGCCAGGCATCGCCGCGGGGCACCGGCCGCTCGCGCGACGGAGGGCAGCCACGAACGCGCCACGGTGCCCGACTCTAAGCCTGCGGGATCGAACCACGCTTCCTGCGTGGCGGCCGTTAACGACGACGCGCCCGTGCGGCCGGGCCGCGCGGGCGTGGAGAAGAGGATCGTCGTCGGGGGGCTCGACCGCCCGGGAGACATGACGGCTCCCGGTCAGGTCACCAGGTCGAGTCGAAAGTGCCAGGCCGCTGCACCGGGGGGATCTCACGCACGGTGGGAGGGAGAAGGCGTCAGCGGTGGCGACGGGCACGCGCGGTGTGATGGTGAGGGTCACGGCGAAATCCTCAGCCGGCGCAAACGGCAGTCTCCGCTTTCGAATCCCGACGGCATCCAGTGGCGCGATGGATACCTATACGTCGCCGACAACATGCAGGGGCTGTTACGCGTCGACCCGCGCACAGGGTGTCGGACCCTGATCGACGGCACGCTCGACCAGCCTTCCTCCCTCGTGTTCGTCGGGGACGACATCTGTATCGCGGAAGGCCAGGTGCTCCGTTCCAGGCAAGCGAGCCGCCGAACCTCCCATTCGAGGTCATCCGCACCAGCCGGCCCACGGCCGTGTCGTCTTTGACGCGCGCTTCCGCGCTGAGGGTGTTGAGACCTATCGCGCCTACCGGATGCCGTGGAGCGCGACGCCGCGGAACGGCCGCGCGCCGTGGCAACCGCAACCAGCCGCATCACGACGGTGCGTGTGAGCTGGACGGCGCGACCGACGTGTGGCGCTGGCGCGTGCGCAGTGCGGACGCGCGAACCACGGCCACCGGAGCGCGGCGCGGATTCGAGACGAGCCTCCGCCTGAAGGCGGCCGCGCACCGTAGTGGCCGAGGGCTTGGACGCGTCAGGCGCGGTGCTCGGTAGCACGGGCTCCCACCGCAGTGCGTCAGGCCGGCGGCTGATCAAGCGCGTCCGTGCCACGATGGCTCGAGCGCGGCGCTTGAACGCATCAGACGATCTTGGCATGGCCGACGGCCCTCGCTGCTCATACTTGCCGCGCCTTGCGGACGGTCGCAAGATCGTTGTGGCTGCCGTTGCCGAGAAATGACGCCGTCGACTGTTCGCCGCTGAGGCGCCGAGGGCTTCATCGCCTCGGGGCAGCGTCCGCTTCGGGTCCAACGGCGCTCGGAAGCGATCGCGAGAGAAGCGAGAGCAATACGGAGAACAGTGCGATGCTTATGCTCGGCAGCGCGGCTCGCGTGTCAGCGCCCAGACGACGCCAGGAGAACGAGATGGCTGGAGAACGAACAGGCGGCAACACCGGGGGCATCGGACTCGGCGGCATTCTCGTGATAGTCGGCATCGTGCTGATGATCGTGTGGAGTTTCTGGATCGGGCTGATCATCGCGCTGGTGGGCCTGATCGCCTTTGGTGGGTTTGCGAAGGGCAAGTGGTACTGAGCGCCGCTTAGCTCATGCGGTGCGGCGCTGTGACTCGTCGCGTATTTCGCCGACGAGTTCTTCGAGGACGTCTTCGAACGCGGCGACGCCTTTACGGTGTCGCGGCGATCGCCAGAAACCGCCAGCTCGCGGCCGCAGCGGACCGATACCAGGCCGGCAGCGCCTCGTCATCCATCCGGCGCGCCTGAGCCGTTCGTGGGGCCGCGCTCAAGTTGCGCTGCCGGCGGCGTCTCGGCCTCCAACATACCGCCGACCTTACGCCAAGACCGTCGCCCGGCACCGAGCGGGCGCGAGTCGCGCCGAGGGGTCTAGCGGTTCGGGCGCAAAACGGCGTCCGACCACCGCCACGACGTCACGCGCGGGGACATAGGTCATGCCGTCGCAGGCTGCGGTGCTCGCGTTTCGCTTCGGCTACGCGCTCCGACCGGCATTGTTCCGAACATGAGAGTCCGCCGGCGAACGTCGTAATGCACAACCGACGCGGTCGAGAGCATGACCTGCAGGTCTGTCCGCATCGTCGGGGTCCAGTGTGAGGACTTCTTCCCACGCCCCCTGGTCGAGCACGAGCTGCAGCGTCCACGTGCCGGGTGCGTTCGCCTCCCCCGCGACCCAGGTGAACTGGTAATGACTGAGCTGCCGGACCTGAATGGAATCGTCGGGTGACGGGCTGCTTTGGCTGGGGCATGAGCGTTTCTCCGATCTGTGTACGTTGGGGCAGGCTCACCGAGCCTGGGGCGAGGCTCACCGAGCCGCGGCCCGCTGACACCCCGCGGGCACGCGAGCGTCACGTCGATGACGGCTCGCCGGCCCGGCCGACGCCCACTCCCGCTCGCGCGACGGGCGGTCGTCCCCGGGCGGCCACGGCCGCGCTCTCGCATTTTGCGTCGAAGGCGGTAGCGCGGGCAGGCTGTCGCGCGTGGCCGCGCTGTCGCTGATCGCCGATTTGCGACAGTGGCCAGGCGTCTAGCGTCGGCGCGCTTGTCTTCGAGAGCGCGATCCGCCCTTTGTCGACGGTTCTAGTCGAGCGGCCGGCGGGGGTCGGTGTGCTCGACGATCTCGGCCTCCGGATCGCCGGCTTTCTCGACGACGAGGTACCGGTCGTGTCGCTCGACGATCTCTTCGGCTTCGAGGATCGCGTGGCCGTCGAGGATCGCGAACCGGCGTGGATTGGCGCGGATGCCCTCGTATTCCGCGCGCGTGAGCTGTATGAGCTTGTTGCAGCCCAGTCGCCCGCACTCACAGAGGAACGTCAGCAGGCCCGAGGGGTCCTGGCCGACCTCCATCCCCTCGTTGACCTTGCGGAAGGTCGCCTCATTCATCGCGACGCGCTGCCTGCCTTCACGTTCCATGCCTGACGTCAGCCTAGTGCGTGCCCGCTGCGACTGGTCACGCAGGGCCATGCGCGGGTAGGCCGAGCCGATGGCCATCCCGTTCAAGGCGATAATCCCCGGCACACCCGTGGGAGTCCGCATGCTGCGCCGCGAGATGACCGCGATCGCGAAGGACTGCGGAATGGATCCCGAAGCGATCGCCGACGTGCGGCTGGCGGTGACCGAGGCCGCCACGAACGCCGTAATTCACGCCTACGCCAAGGCGGAAGGCGACTTGAGGGTCACCGCCGCCATGCATGACGGCGAACTCGCGATCATCATCGGAGACAGCGGCCCCGGGTTCGTCGAGGGACGCGACAGCCCCGGCTTGGGGGCGGGCCTCTCGGTCATCGCGACCGTCGCCGAACGGCTGAAGATCGTCAGCCATCCCGGCGGCACCGAGATTCACATCGCGTTCCCATGTCCGAACGCCCAATAGCCACCCCGTAACAACGAGGACGCGCCGGTCGCCGGACGCGACACGCTCCTCCGATGAGCCCTCGTCGGCGGGAGGGCGCACTCGGTCTCGAGCTGCGCTCTCATCACGCGCCGCGCACGTTGGCACACATAGCGCGAAATGCGCCGCACTGCTGGGTTCTGCTCCGAACAGCCGGACCCCGCCGCAGCACGATGCGCCGGTCCAAGCGGCCCAACGCTAGGCGATCAGCCGAGTCTCTCGCGTCGCCAACGCGCTGCTCTCGCCGAGCAGCAGGCGCGCCCCTCGTATCGCCCCGTATGTCAAAAGCTAGATGGGAGAGAAAGTTCTCTGTGGACAGGAGACTCAGCGCGAGCTGTGTGTCAGCGCCCGCTTTGCCGGCTCGAGCATGCGCGCGCGGCCAGCTCGACACTCGACGGACGCGAGGCCGTTAGCGCGGGCGGCCATGGCCTCCGGCACGGGTCGGCAACGATCGCCTGGCGAGCTTGGCCCCGCAGCGCGCCGCTAGCGAGCTCGTAAAGCAGCCGGGCCGTCGTTCGGCCGAACCGCGGGCGCCGGGCCGTCACCGGCTCACGCCTGCGCCCTGACCTCACCGTTCATCACCGCCGGGGACCCCTGAACCAGGTCGCCAACGTTGTCCGGCACCCAGTCGGCTGCGGCGCTGACCGACGCCTCGGCTCCCGCCCGGTCCTCGCACAGCGTGATCGTAAACAGCGCCCCGCCACCGCCGTCAACGAGGTACCACGCCACGAAACCAGGCACTTGCCGGACGATCGGCACAAACCCCTCCTGGACTCGGCGCGCGAACTCCGCCACATTGCGGCCGTTGTACTGGCGGATCGATGCGTACATAGCTCCCAACCTTTGGCATGGGCGGAGCCCCGACGACCCAGCCCAGCCGCGAGTATCCACCAACCCGCGCCAGCGCCGCGCCAATCCTGCCGCGCAGTGGCAGCTCACTAACTCCGCCGCCCGACGTCCGTCAAGTGCCCCGCTGTCGGGTAGCCGGGGCGGTTGCCCGCCCCGGCTCCCACAGAACCGTGCTTGCGCTGTTCGCACACGGCTCCTCGCGACGCCGCCCCGCCACATCGAGCGCAGACAAATCGGTCATGGGACTCCTCGGATCGGACAGCAGCTAACCAGCGCTGCCCTACACGACCCGCGAGACCGCGGCTCGCGCTCGCCCTGGCAAACCGAGCGTCCGCCCGAGCGAGGCCCGGCGCCGAGACAACCGCGCCCTCGTCCAACCCAGGAGCGCGGCAGTGGCAACCGCACACCTGCTCCCAGGCTGGATGCGGACGTGTCGCTCGTCGACCGCGAGACGCTGAGGACGGACGCTGTTCGATGGATCGCCGCGTCGATCTCATCCTCAACCGCGCCGCTTTCATCGGTCCTGAGAACAGGGTTTGCTCCCAGTCGCCGACCGCGGTGAGCGCCACGGGCGCGAGTGTGACGTCACGTCAGTCTTGGCGAACCGAGACGACCGTGATTACCACGAGGGCGACGAGGACGGCCACGATGCCCGCCAACCCGGTGAAGACGGCGGCGATCGCGAACAGGGGCACCGAGATACCCATCGACCCGAGAACCATCTCCTTCTGATGATCACGCTTGCGCTTGAGCGCGCGCTCGTCGTGTTCGGCCCGCTCCACGAGTCGTCGCTCGATCCGCGCCACGAACGCCTCGATCACGGCCGGCTCCATCTCGGCGCCCATCTCCGCGCGCGCCTCGATCGCCGCCTCGAGTTCCTGCTTGACCACTGCGTCGCCGCTCACGCGCGTGATTGTGCGGACTGCCGGCAGCTGTTGCAAGGCCCCGCGGGCGCGCCCGAGCCGTTGGCGCGCTTGTCAGCGCAAAGCGGAGGCTACGTCCGTCCTACTTTCCCCGGGCTTCTGAGACGGCACCCGCTCAGTCTTCATGGATGCGAGCGTCTCGACGGCGGTCTCGACGCGCGCGTCGGACAACCGGCACGAGCGCCGTCGGCCCGAGCCACACGCCTGCTTCCGCCCGGGGGAAAGCGGGCGTCCGTATTTCGGCGCCGGGTGCTCGCGCGGATCGTCCAAGGCAGCCGTCTCCTGAACGGTCCGAGGCGCGCCTCCTTCCACGAGAAAGGAGAAGCGCCACCGCTATCGGATCCCGAGCCGGCGACGGCAGTGTGTCGTGCCTCGGTTTCTAGCCCTCGGCGGACGACGTGGACTTGCGCGCTTCGAAGACCATCGGGTTGCCGGCGCTCGTAGTGGCCACGATCTAGAGACGCCGGCCGGCCGGGAGGAGAATCCCTGAGCGCAGGGCTCGCGCGGGGCGCAGCTCGTGCGCGCGGCGGCGTGCGTGCGCGAGGACGACGCTCGAATGGCCCTGCGCCTCGTGGCCTTGCAGGTGGCGGACGTGCACCCGCGGGCTGAAGCCGGAGGCAAGGACGCGTCGCAGTTCGTGCTCGTCGACGTTCGCGCTCGGGAATCGCTTGTCGCCGACCAGGTAGGAGCGGCAGCGGCGCAGGGCGGCCGTGAAGAACAGGCCGCCGGGCCCGACCAGGTCGGTGATGTTCGCCATGAGGGTCTCCCAGGTGGCGCGATCGTCGGTAGCGGAGTCCGCGCAATAGGCGCTGATGACCGTCGCGTAGCGCTGGTCGAGGGCGACGGGGTGGCGCGCGTCGACCTGGAGCAGTCGCGTGATCTTGGAGCGGGTGAGCTGCTCGCGCCGCGTGATCTCCTCGTCGGTGGGGACCGTGACTCCTTCGCATTCGAGCGTGTAGCGGACGAAGGCGCGCCAGTCGTGGGCGGCCGGGTCGCGCGTGCGCCAGCGTTCGATCTCGTCGAGGTTCGCGGGGAGGTAGTCGGCGAGATGGATCTCCGAGGCCTTCGGCGCGGCGAGGAAGACGTGATGCAGCGTGGGCCCGGTGCCGAAGACCAGGACCGCCTCGGCGGCCGTGGCGGGCTTGATCGCGTCGGCGAAGAAGGCGATCGTTTCCCGCTCGTCTGGCTCGACGACGCGGTAGTAGTAGGCCAGGTACTCCTGCGGTACCCAGTCGGTGTCGGAGGACGCGCAGTGCGGCGACGAAGGAGCCTGCGCGTCAGGCGGGCGAGGACGTACTCGTAGGCGGCGGCCCCGAGGTTTGTTCCGGCGAGGAAGAGCAGCGCGTCGTTGGACGAGACGGAGTTGGTCAGGGCCGCGGCGCCGAACGCGCCGGCGTAGTAGGGCGCCTCCTTGGCGAGCTCGGTGGCGACGTAGCCCGCGCCCGCCGCGACCCGCTGCACGCGCGCCCCCCGCCGCCCGGTGAGCTCGAAGGCGGCCTTGGAGAGCACATTGGTGCTGGTCCCGGTCCGGCGCAGGAGCAGCCAGTTGGCGCCTAGGTTCGCCCGCAGGGCGACGCCCCACAGCACGTACGTCGCGGCCAGGAAGGCGAGCACGAGCGAGTGGTCGAGACCGCTCAGCAGCCCGGACGCGACGAGCAGCACGCCGGCCGCCGTCGCCACCGCGTCGAGCGCATACGTTGAGGCGGCCGTCGCCGCGAGCGTGATCATCCACGCGGACAACGCCCGGCGGCTGCTGGGAAGCGTCGAGCGGTCCGTCTTCATCGCGGCCTCCTCGCCGAGAGGGAGATCCGCAGAGAACGGCTCGCCGTTTCTCGAGTGGCGAGCGGGCAGCAGGACGACCAGGGAGCGCGACCGGTGCCCGCACACCGTCGCGGCACGTGCGGTGCTCGCGTCGCCCCACGCAGCGTGTCGCGGGCGTCGGGGATGGTGTCGGCGATGCCGACGCCGCCGGCGAGCACGCCGAGCACTGGGGCGAGTTCGATCATCGCTCGAGCACCGTCACGGTGGGCGTCCCGCCGAAGTGCGCGACGGCGATCGCGGCGGCGACGTCCGGGTCGAACGGCCGGCAGGAGAACACGTCGATGAAGCAGCGGCCCGAAGACCTCGTCGGCGTGGATGGTGATCGAGCTGGTCTCGATGAACTGCAGCGCCGACCAGCCCTCGAGCTCGTCGTCGCCGAAGCGGTCGATCATCAGCGGGCCGTGGGCGCGCATGCCGATGGCGGCGATCACGGCCGGCACGAACCGGCGGATGCTGTCGGGATCGGCGAGCCGCGTGCGGTCGCCGCCGTGGAGATCGATCGCCGCGAGCATGCCCCATGGGGCGTACGTCCGCCCGGCGCGTTTGGTGCGGGCCATCGTGGTGGTCTGCATGGGCGCACGCTCGCGCACCGCTTGGCGCTCGCGCTCGACCAGCACCCGGCGCAGGAGCTTGCCGGTGAGCGACTTCGGCAGCTCGTCGATCTCCTCGATCGCGCCCAGGCGCTTGTAGGGCGCCACGCGCTCGGCGACGTAGGCGCTCAGCTCCTCGCGGTCGAGCGGGCCGCGCGAGACCACGAACGCCTTCGGGCGCTCGCCGTCGCGCTCGTCGGGCACGCCGATGACCGCGGCATCGGCGACGGCCGGGTGGGTGACGAGCACGGCCTCGAGCTCGGCCGGCGCGACCTGGAAGCCGCGGACCTTGATCAGCTCCTTGAGCCGGTCGACGAGGAAGATGCTCCCGTCCTCGTCGATGTGGCCGAGGTCGCCGGTGTGCAGCCAGCCGTCGGCGTCGATGGTCGCGGCCGTGGCCTCCGGGTCGTCGCGGTAGCCCGCCATCAGCTGCGGGCCGCGCACCCACAGCTCGCCGTCCTCGCCCGCCGGCAGCGTCGCCCCGCTGCGCGGGTCGACGACCCTGGCCTCGGTGCCGCCCACGAGCAGGCCCACCGATCCCGGCCGCAGCAGCGACGGGTCGGCGAGCGGGCAGACGGCGACCAGCGGGGAGGCCTCGGTGATGCCGTAGCCCTGTCCGACGAGGCAGTCGAGCCGCTCGGCGACGGCCTGCTCGAGCGCGGCGCCGGCGGGTGCTCCGCCGCTGCCGACCGTGCGCAGCGCGGACAGGTCGAACGACGAGACGAGCGGGTGGTGGGCGAGCGCGGCCAGCAGCGGCGGCGCCACGAGTGCCTGCTGGACCCCGTGGGTCTCCATCGCCCGCAGCATGACCTCGAGGTCGAAGCGCGCCAGCGCCACGACCGTGCCGCCGTTCGCCAGCGCGTGGTTGAGCACGCAGCACAGGCCCATGCTGTGGAAGAACGGCGCGAGGCCGAGCACGCGCTCGCCCTCCTCGATCGGGAACGGCACGGCCATCTGCACGAGGTTGGCCACGAGCGCGCGCGTGGGTGAGCTGGACCGCCTTCGGCAGCCCGGTCGTGCCGCTCGAGGACAGCATGACCGCGACCTCGTGGGGATCGGGCCGCGACTCCGGCGGCGCGCCGCCGGCGGCCATCAGCTCGCCGAACGACGGCTCGCCGAGCACGATCACGTCGTCGACGCCGGCCTGCGCGGCGGCCTCGCGGGCGACCGCGGCCAGCGGGCCGACGGTGATCAGGATGCGGGCGTCCGTGCTCCGCAGCTGGCGCGGCGAGCTCGCCGCTCGTGAAGAGCGGGCTGGCCGGCGACACCGAGCCGCCGGCGCGCAGGCCGCCGTGGAGGACCATCGGGAACTCGGGGATGTTCGGCAGGTGCAGCGCGAGCACGTCGCCGCGGCCGAACCCGCGGGCGGCGAGCCCGGCGGCCACGCGCTCCACGCCGCCGGCGAGCTCGCCGTAGGTGACCGTCCGTCCGCTCGCGCCGTCGATGACCGCCGGGCGGCCGGCGAGGCGGCCGGCGTGGCGCAGCACGAACGGACGTGAGGTCGACGGTCAGGGACCTCCGGCTCGGGCCACGGGCTGCGCACCACCCGCTCGGCGACCGACGATGACTGCTCCCGAAGCGACGACATGGCACGACCTCCTAAAGTTCGGTACGAACCATACGATTCGAACGGTACGACCATACGCTACTATTCGCACCATGTCAACCGAAGTACGACTCGGACCGGTCTCCTACCTCGTGCTCGGGATCATCGCCATGCTCGGGCCGTCCACGCCCTATGACCTCAAGCGCTTCGTGCAGCTCAGCGTGGCCAACTTCTGGCCCTTCCCCCACACGCAGCTCTACGCGGAGCCCGAGCGTCTCGCCGAGGCCGGCCTGCTCGAGGAGACGCGTGAGGAAAGCGGCCGCCGGCGGCGCCACTACGCGATCACCGACGCGGGCCGGCAGCGACTCGCCGAGTGGCTCTCCGAACCCGTCGCCACCCCCACCGAGTTCCGTGACCTCGGGCTGCTCAAGTTCTTCTTCGCCGAGCTCGCCGAGCCCGAGGCCGTGCTCGCGCTCGCGCACGAGCAGGTCACCGCCAAGCGCGCGCAGCTCGCCCACTTCGAGGCGATGCTCGAGCGCTACGGCGGCCGGCCGGAGCTGGCCTCGCGCGTGCTCCCCGCCGAGCTCGGCGCCCGCGTCTCCCGCGCCGCCGCGGAGTTCTGGGAAGACGTCGTCGAGCGCGAGTCGCAGGCCGACGCCGACGCCGCTTAGGGCGCACGGCGAAGGCGCCGATGACGTTCGCTGCGCACGAGAGCGATACCGCAGAGCCACCATCTCTTGGTTTGCGTCGTCCGAGTGCATACGAAAGCTGGGCCGACGGCGGTCGGCAAAGGCGCGCCCAGCAATCTTTGGTTTGTGGCTAGCGGCAACCCCTAGTGCCAGGGTTCCCAGGCGTAGCGGCGGATGAAGCCGAAGCGGCGGTGGTTTTGCCAGAGCCAGTCGTAGGCGGCCGGGGGGCCGAGGTCGAGCTCGGTCGCGTAACGGTGCAGGCTGGTGCCCGGCGGCGCCACCCACTTAGGATTGGGGTTGGCATTCCACAGCACGGCCTGTTCGGCGTCGGAGCGAAAGCCCGAGCTGATCGAGAGGTAGAGGCCGGCCTCGCGGCGGGCCGCGGCGGCCATGCGGTCGAAGGCGACGGCCACGTCGGGACGCATCGGCTTGCCCATCCGGTAGGCCAGCGGCCCGTCGTAGCCGCCGCCCGAGCCATGGCTGGGCATCCCGTAGGCCACGTTGAGATCGGGGGCGATCTCCGCCGTGGCGCTTCGCCTGCACCGGAATCCGCTCACGGGCCGGGCGCTCGCCCAGCGCCAAGCGCGCCTCCCCGCGTGTGCTGACCTCGACCCGCGTAGGCGCGAAGCCCGCCTGCGGGAAGCTGACCGACACCCGCGCGGGCGCCACCCCGTTGCGGCGAGCGCCCCGCAGCGCGGCGGCGCGGGCCAGCGCGAGGTACTGCTCGTTCGAAAGGTGACGCGGATTGGGCAGGCCGTTCTCGAACACCGCCGGCTCGAACAGCCGCCCGTACTGGCGGCTCATCACCTGCGCGCCCGACACCGCAGCCAGATCCGCCGCCCGCTGATGCTTGCCACGGGCGCCCAGCGCCTGGCCAAAACCGAACAGAATCAGCGTGCCGGCCACCAGCGCGACCAGCACCCCCAACAACAGCAACGACGCCTGACCCCGGTCATCACACCGTCCCAGGGGGCGATGCTCGCGAGGGGACATGCGCGCACCATGCCGTCGGCCGGGTTATCGCTCAATGCACCAGTGCAACAACTTGACCTTAGGTCTTGTACGCCGGCAACGATGTAGAAGCCGACCCCGGGAGGCCCAGTAGCCCGGTCTGTAAGTTCAGGCGCCCAGGGCGGCAGAACCGCTGACAGCTCTCGCTTCAGACCGGTTATCCACCACACGCTGCTTCGGCCCACGGCGCTGGCGGTCCGTCGGGGACTCTCGAGGCCGGGTTCGTCGCTCGTCGGGTGGTTGGCCTATGCGTCGCCTAGCGGCAGGCGCCAGACTGCGTTGATGTCGTGTGCGGAGATCCATACGGCTCCGCCCCCGACGATGACGGCTCCGCTCCCCGAGGAGGGCCCGTAGCGGGCGACCACCTTCCGGCGCTTTGGGTCGATCCGCGTCAGGAGCTTGTCCGATCCGCGAGCCCAAACGAAGCCGCCTCCGACGGTGAGATCGCCGCCTTCCCCGCGAACCTTGGCCGAGATGCGCACGGTCCGGTTCGTGTCCGCGTCGATGCGGGTGACCGTGCCGTCGACCTGGTCGAGCGTCCATGCCGCGCCCTCGCCGACGTCGAAGAAGCGAGGGCCGCGTCCGGTCTTGATAGTGCGGATCACCTGCCTAGCGTCCGGGTCGATTCGCTGTACCACGTCCTCAACCGGATTCGCAACCCAGACGGATCCCGCGCCGACGCGCACCGATGCCGCACCAATAAGCACCGGGATCTCAGCCGTCACTTCCAACCCACGTGGGTCAACGCGAGAGACCCGGCAAGCGGTGCAATCCGGGCCGTCAGTCACGAGCCAAACCGCACCCGCGCCCACGCCGATGCTGCCCTCGCCGAAGTAGTCGGTTGACACCGGAAGCGCGACGTGGCGCGCTACCCGGTTGCGCTTGGAATCGATCTTGGCCAGCCCAGGCACGCCGCAGGTGGCCGTCCATACGGCCCCCGCGCCCACGTCGGTCGCCTGACAGGGCCCCTGTGGAACCGGGATCGTGGCCTGGCGGCGGCCCGTGCGCGGGTTGAGGCGATAGATCTGCTCCATCCCGCTGAGCCAGATGCCTCGGCGACCGGCGGCCAGCCAGTCACCGGTGATGCGGATCTTCTTCGCCCCGGCCTTGTTCACGTCGATCCGCCTCACCTTTGAAGCCGTTACCGTCGCGCTTGCCACGGTCCCGACGAACAGGGCGAATACAAGCGCCAGGAGCGCCAGCGAGCGATGAGCGAGGCGGCGCATGGCTAGGGCAGCCGCTGCCAGCCGGGGAAAAGGTCGCGCTCCTTGTTGGTGGTGAGGCGGACGATGTCCGTGCCGTCGAGCTTCATGGTGTAGATCTCGAAGCCCGGGCCGAGGCGCGTCGGCCCGCGCCGGTCCCGATCGCTGGTAAAGACGATTCGCGCGCCGTCCGGCGACGGCACGGGGTTGGTCTCGAACGCCGCAGTGTCCAGCACAGCGCGCCGGTCGCGCCCATCGATCCCAATCCACTCGATGTCGGACTTCAGGCTACGGCGGTTCAATGACTCGAACAACAAGCCGCTCCCGTCTGGAAGCCACTTGGGGTTGATTTCCCGGCGACCGCCGTAGGCCGTGACCGCTCGTCGGCGACTCCCGTCCACGTTCACGACCATCAGGCGCTCGTCCACGGCGAACGGACCCAGGGGCCGACTCTCGCTGTAGGCGATCCGCGTCCCATCGGGCGAGAAGTCCGGATCGAAGCTGGGTCGCTTCTTGGGCGTGAGAGAACCGGCGACCGGTCCCGTCGACGTTCATCACCACGATCCGCTCCGGGCCGGGAGGGCGATTGCCTCGCGCCCGCCGGACGCTGAAGAAGGCGATCCGCTTGCCGTCGGGCGAAAAGCTCGGCGCGATGGACGCTCTCTTGGAGTCTGTCAACTGGCGCACCTCGCCGGTGAGGAGGTCGCCGAGCATGATCTCCTCAGAGAACGGCTTGTCCGTCCCACGCGTGAACGCCAAGCCCGCGGCATTCACCGGAGAGAAGGCTGGAAGGAACGTCGCGGCGTCATCCTCGGCGAAGACCTCGCGCGCCTGCGAGCCGTCCGAATTGGCAACCCACAGATGCGGCGGCGCGTTCGAGACCTCCCGATGCCAAGCGATCAGCCCATTTGTACCGGGCGGCGTGGCAAGCGCAGTCGCCCCAGACACCGCGAGTACGCCAACCGCCAACGAAACAACGCCGAGAGCCCCTCGGCGCATCATCGACTCCCCCTGCACTGTGGCTTGACCCGCACCCCGAGGCCGCCCTGGTCGCTGACAGCGCGGACCCTACGCCCGGCCTCACACGCTGTCAAGGAAGCGAGCCCGGGGCCGTGGCCGCTCGCAACGGTCGGCCCGGGCTGCCCATCCATGACGGCCAATCAGCGGCTAGGGCCGGTAGCGCAGCTTGCGCACGGTGGAGGTGCGGTGCTCACGACAGGTGTCAGGAGTAGTTTGCTCGCACGCTGGCTTCTCCTCACCCGAGATCGCGTAAAAAAGCCTGACGAACATGCGGACCCGGCGGTGTCGCTTGACGTAGCGCAGGCCGGAGCGCGACAGCTTGATGGTGACGGGGGAGCGCGTCTGACCAGCCGGGATCACGAGCCTGAACCTGGAAAGCGCCGGGCGGTAGACGACGCCCTGTTGGGGGCAGCGATGGCGCAGGCAAAACGGATCCGGGCGCTCCGCCGCCGCGAAGCCGTGGATCACGCAGGGCCGGTCGCTCATGTTGCCGCAGGTGAAGTTCAAGCCCCTGAGGCGAACCAGCCGGCTCCGTCCGACTCGCAGGGCGCGCTTGGCAACCGACCTCTCGGCCTCGCGCCACTCAAGCTTTCGCGGCGGCGGAGGGACGTAGTCCCGCAGCTGAGTCGCAAAGCCCGCCGCAAGCGAAAATGACTCCTCGAGCTTGCGTCCGTCGGCCTGATACAGCGTGGCGGTGCCTTGCATCGGGGCCGACGGCATCGAGAAGTCGTACAGCGGGATGTTGCTGATCGAGTAAGAGAAAGCCGACCAGGGCGCGTCCACGAACAGCGAGATGGTCTTGGCCCGGTAGCGACCGGCGACATCCGCCTCCTCCCAGCGCGCCCCCGGAACGTGGGTCGCGCACGGCATGCCCGACGCCAGACCACAGTCGGTGCCCGCGCCGTAGTCGGCCACCCGGACCCCCGAGCTCACGGTCTCGGCTCGGATGACCGGCGCCCCGCCGGAGCCCTCCCACCGGACCTCAAGCCGCGGCGCCGCGCCGGCGGGAGCGGCGCTCGCGGTCAGCGCGGCACCGAGAACGGTGGCGGCCAACGCGAGACGCCCCATGCTCAGCCACCCCTCACGACGTAGCCGCGCCCGGGACGCACGACCACCTGGCGCCGTTTGACACGCACGAAGACGCGACCGGATTGCACCCTCACCATTGGGCCGCGGCGGGTCGTCGGAGCGTGGCCATGCCCCACCCTACCCCCGGCGCCGGCACCCGGGCAAGCCTCACGCTCACCCAGTCGCGGCACGTGCGTCGCGAGCAGACTTTGCGCTGCGATGGATGCCGAGGATATGCGGACCCGCGTCTGCGATCTGCTCGGCATCGACCTCCATCGTCCTGGCGCCTTTCGGCCCACGGGCGCCGGTCGAGCTCGCCGCGGCGGACTCCAACGCCGGCCTCGGCAGGGTCGGCACCGCCGTATGGGTCGATGAGGTCCGCACCGAGTTGAATCGGCCGCGGCCGCGCGAGCTGACCGAGCGGCCATTCGCGATCGATCACCCATGCCCCGCGTCGACGTGCGAGCGTGATCCGCCCACGCCAGCTCACTGGCAGATCCGCCCCGGTGAGTATCGCGTGCACGCTGGACATGTCGCGCGCCCGCTCGGCGTCGACCGAACCGGTCCGCGTGCGGGAACGGGCTGCCCACGAAAGCGGCGTGAAGCATGCCGAAGCACTGCAGGTCGCCGATGAGGCGACCGCGGCCGGCAAGGATCTCAGTATCTTCCCGCCGCGGCACCGAACCGCGGAGCAACTTCGCCCCGTCCGTGGAACCTGCTCCGTCAGACTTGCGCGTGGCGAGCGGCAACGCTCGGCGGCCGTGATCGCTCGGCCTCCGCCTGATCGAACTGGAAGTACGCCTCGGTTACGCCGTCGACGATGCCGGCGAAGCGGCTGAACGGTTTCTCCGCGTCCAGCGAAAGGCCCGGCAGGCGCCGCAGGGCCTCCTCGAGGACGATCCGAGTCTCGAGCCGCGCGAGGTCGGCCCCGAGGCAGAAGTGCTTGGCGAAGCCGAGCCCCAGGTGCCGGTTCGGCCAGCGCCTCGGATCGAAGACGTCCGGCGGGCTCTGCTCGACGTCGCCGTTCACGGCCTCGTCGCGGTCCGCGGCCGCGAACCAGATCTGCAGAGTGCTCCCCGCCGGCACCGTCAAGGCACCGAACTGCACATCCGCCATGACAAACAGCGGCTTCGTCGGGAAGGGGGTGCCGAACCGGAGGACCTCCTCGAGCAAGCTGCGCATCGCCTCGTGGTCGTCGAGGACGGTGCGCGCGTAGTCGAGGAAGTCGAACTCGGCGAGCAGACTGAACGCGTTCACGATGTTCGTCCCGGTCGTGTCGCTCCCCGCGGTGACGAAGCCATAGATGTAGCCGAGCAGCTCGACGTCATCGATGTCGCCGCCCTTCCAGGCAGCGATCAGGACGTCGAGGAGCCCCTCCTGCGGCCGTACCAACCGCTTAGCGACCATCTGCCAGAAGTAGGCCTGGACGTCCCACTGTGACGGCAACTCCGCGTAGCCCGCTGACTGGGCGAATTCGTCGAGCTTCTCCCGCATCCACACCTCGCGCTCCAGCTCGACGCCGGTGAGCCGACAGATGACGCGCATCGACAGCGGGTAAGCAAGCATCCGCGCGAGGTTCAGCTCACCCGTGCCCATGGCGACGATCTCGTCGATCAGCTCCCTGGTCAGCTCGCGGATGACGGGCTCCATCGTCCGGACCGCGCGCGTCTTGAACCAGGGCTCCACGACGCGCCGCAGGGCGTTGTGCCGCCCCTCCTCCCCCGCGAGCGTGAACGGCTCGACCGCCCACATGAAGTCGAGCGCCATGTGGTGAGGGCCGGGGGGCAGCCACGGCGAGGGGTCGCGCGAGAAGGCCCGATCCCGGTTCATCAGCGCCCGCATTACGTCCGCGTAGCTGAAGACGTGATAGACGCCGTCCTCATCGCGGAACGGAGGCGTCCGCGGATCACGGTACTTCTCCTCGCGCGGAGAGTCCGACGGTCGCGCTCCGGGGTGTGTTGCCATCTCCTCTCCTCTCGGCCAGCTTGCCAGAGACGCTCCACACACGAAAAGCTGGCCAATCCGGCAGCGCAGTGGTCGGACTCCGACCTTATTGCCTACGCTTATACGTCAGGGCGATGCTCAGGTCAACGCTCCGCGCCCACCGGCGCTCATCAGTTCGACCGGCCCGCGCGTGCCGCGCTCTGAGCTCCGTCGAAGGGAGCACGACGGTACAACGATCTCGCGTGCGCGTTTGCGAGCCTCGTCGAGGGTGTGATCCCGCCGAGCCGATCTCCACGGTCTTCCGCCGCTCCGGGCGTCTCTTGTGGCGAGCTCCTGGGCCGTTTCCGCTCACGCCACGATCGGGCTCAGGCAGCGTGCGTGTCGTCACCGGCGGAATAAACCGCGTGCGTACGCGTCTATCCCGGCATGAGGCGCTCCGTCTTCACCCACCCCACGGACGTCGATCGATCCGATGGCGCGGTCCGCGCCGACGGCGACCAGGCCCTGCCGTCGAGCATTTCCGCGGCACGCCCACGGTGACGGTGCTCCAGCGATGAGCGCGCCTGATCTCGCGGTCAACAGCGTGGCCTCCCGGGCCGTCGACGTCGCCGCCGGACCGACGCACTGGCCCTTCGCGGGGTCCTCGGAGGGCTCGGAGGACACGGAAGCCGCTTGCGCCGCGGTGCGGCTGGTGGGCGGCGACACCGAGGTGTCGTGCGTGGACGGCGGCCGGCGGCGCTATGTGAACCTCGACTATGCCGCGAGCACCCCCGCGCTGCCCGAAGTCTGGCGCGCCGTCGAGGCCTTTGTCCCCTGGTACAGCAGCGTCCATCGGGGCACCGGACTCAAGTCGCGGTTGGCGACGGAGGCGTTCGAGTCGACCAGGAGCGAGGTGGCCACGTTCGTCGGGGCACGCCCGGACGACCAGGTCGCGCTGGTTCGCAACACGACCGAGGCGATCAACGTCCTCGCCGCTGCCCTCCCCGAAGGGACGCGCGTGCTCGGTACCCCGGTCGAGCACCACGCCAACATGCTGCCCTGGCGCCGCCACCACCTCGAGACGCTGACCTTCCCCGGTTCGGCGGATGAGCTGTGCGAGGCCTGCGAGCGGCTGCTGCGGGCGGCGCCGGCGCCGTTCGACCTCGTCGCGGTGACCGGGGCGTCGAACGTGACCGGCGAGGTATGGCCGCTCGCGCGGCTCGCGGAGATCGCGCACCGCTACGGGGCACAGCTGTTCGTCGACGCCGCCCAGCTCGCTCCGCACCGTGCGATCGACATGGCCGCCGTGGGGATCGATCTGCTCGCGTTCTCGGGTCACAAGCTCTACGCGCCCTTCGGCGCCGGCGCCCTGGTCGGCGACCTCAGCCGTCTTGCCAGGACGGCGCCGCTGCTTCGCGGCGGTGGGGCGGTCAAGCTTGTGACGCTGGACGACGTGATCTGGGCCGACGGGCCCGAGCGCCACGAGGCGGGCTCGCCCAACGTCGTCGGCGCCATCGCGCTCGGCGCCGCCTGTCGGAGCTTGGCCACGCTTGGCATGGACGCGGTCGCGCAGCACGAGCGTGCACTGACAGCGCGCCTGCGCGCGGGCCTGCGCCAGGTGCCCGGACTCGAGACGCTCGCGTTATGGTCTGGCGACGACGTCGATCGCGTAGGCGTCGCCGCCTTCCAGCTGCCGGGCTATCGCCATCCGCTCCTCGCCGCGATCCTCAGCGCCGAGCACGCGATCGGCGTCCGCCACGGCTGCTTCTGCGCGCACCCCCTCATCGCCCACCTACTAGGGATCCCCGACGAGGAGCTCCGCGCGCTAAGGACGGAACTGGCAGCCGGCGGCCGGCCGGCGATGCCCGGCGCGGTGAGAGCCAGCCTCGGACTCGGCACGACGCCCGCCGACGTGGATCGGCTGACCGGCGCCCTCCATGACATCGCTCGGAGCGGACCCGCGACGCGCTACCGCTACGTCTCGAAACACGATGAGTACCAACCCGCTGATCTTGGGCCCACCGCATCGCGCGCCTCGCCGCTCGAGCCGAGGGCCTAGCGCTCCCAGCTCAGCGCCAGCTCGCCGCCGAGGAACGTGGCCAGGCGCTCCGCCTCGGCCTCGACCTGCCCGCGCACCCACTTCGGCAGCCGCCCGAAGGGTTCGACGGCTACCAGCAGGCGCTTCCCCTTGCGCTCATAGCCGGCGAGAACTCCCTTTCCCCTCCGGCGGCGATCTGTGTGCGGCGTGGGGGCTGTGCGCTCGCGCCCGGCGCAGTGGATGTTGCGGTTTTTGACTGGGCGCGCTCGTCAAAGATGTAAACCACGCGAGATGTCCCCGCAATGACCGATTCTCCGCGGTGACGTTCCGCGCCGCCGGCGGGTGTCAGCTGTCCTGAGTAGGTGTCGTAAGACGAGCGCCGGATTCGCGGCGCGTCAACTCATGGGCGTCGTCAGTCTTGAGCGCCGAGCGGGCGAGCGCCGCCCCAGCCACGATCAGGAGCGCGCCGAAGACAAGAAAGCCGATGTCCCAGCCGATCGGTGCGCCGAGATCGTCGCGGACGTGGTGGATGCCGAGCAGCTGGTGGTCGACCACGCCCTCGACAACGTTGAAGACTCCCCACCCGGCGAGCAACATCCCGACGTGCGTGCGCCACGGTGGCGCCAGCTCGCCCCTCTGCCACGCTCGAACGGTCAGACCCAGCGCCACGACGACGATGACCCAGGTCGCAAGGTGAAAGAACCCGTCGGCCAGGGTATTGGACTCGAGCCCTTGCACCGTGTCGCTGGGGTTGGCATCGGTGCCGGTGAGTATGTGGTGCCACTGAAGGATCTGGTGAAAGACGATCCCATCGACGAAGCCACCAAGTCCGAGACCCATCAGGAACGCAGGCGCCTTAGGCGGCTGGGCCGCCGTCAGATCACCCAGACCGGGACGAGCCCGGGGCGTCGGATCCGCCAGCGGTGAGGCGCTGACGCTAGGCCTCCTCGTCGGGGTCCTCGGCGGCCGCGAGCTTGAGCGAGCCGTCGAGGACCTCTTGGAAGTGGCGTTGCTGAATGGGCAGGGCCCAATCGGTGAGCTTGCGCAAGTCCGCATTCTCCGCACGCTCGTTGAGCTTGGCGACGATCGACCAGTGGCCGACCTCCCCCGCCTCGGCCATCGTCAAGAACTCGAACCCGTCGAGCGGATCGGTCTCGTCGCCGAGGTAGGCCTCACGCATTTCGGTGGCCTCCTGCTTTACCTCGCGAGCCTGGGCCAGGATGGCCGTCTTCTTTCCCTCGAACCCGGAAGCCAGGTCGGTGCAGCGGAGCTGGGTCTCGCGTGCCTCTTCGCGGGCCTGCGCAAGCTTCTTCGCCAGCGCCTCGTGCTCGGAGTCCAGCATGCCGTGCACCTCCCGCACGGCATCCTGGGCCGCCATGGCCAGTCCCAGCACTTCGGCCAGCTTGATCTCTAATTTGGTGAGCGTCGCCATCGTCTAGGAGACGGCCTCCTTGACCTTGTCGACCACCCCTTTGGTGTCGTTGGCGACGACACCCGTCGGCTCGTCCGGCAAGCCCGCCGATTGGCGCAGCTTGCGGGCGATCTCCGCGATCTCCTCCGGCGCATAGTCCGGTGCGAAGACGCCCTCCTGCGCGGGCAGGTCGAACGGCGCCACGCCGTCGGGCATGTCGTCGACCACCACGAGATCCTCGCCCGTCTCAGGGTGGGGACCGTTGAAGACGGCCGCGATCTCGAGGTAATCGCTCGGCGAGAAGCGGTAGAGCTTGGTGTGCTCGCCCTTCTCGATATGCGGCTGACATTCGGGGATCTGGTCGGTCGGGATCCGCGGCGACGGAAAGAGCTTCATGAGGTCCGCTCCGGTCAGGTGCTCCACCGCCCGGGCGTATGCGACCTGATGCACACCGCCGCGAACCAGCAGATAGCCGGTCAGCGCCCGAGCCGCAGGATGATCGACCATCTCGTAGACCTTGAGCTTGTTGTTGCGCGCGCCAGTCTCGAGGAAGAAGTTGTGGGTGAGATCCTCGACGAGGTCACCCGTCGAGGTGACGTAGTCGCCGTTCCAAGGCTTCCCGTTGGAATCCTGGACGAGCGTTGCCGCGCCGCCCGCGATGAACTGCTGTGGGTTGAGGACGCTGCCCGGGTCAGGCAGCCCGTTCTTTTCGCCGGCGCCCGTGAGCATCGTGTTGATCGTGGTCGAGACCAGCTCGATATGGCCGAATTCCTCGCCGGCGATGTTCGCAACCAAGTCGAAGAATGGGCGGGCTTCCTGACGGGCGCGGAAGTTGAATGACTGAAAGGTGTAGTTCATGAAGGTGGACATCTCGCCGAACTTGCCGCCCAAGAGCTCCTGAACCACGGCCGCGCCGGCGGGATCTGGAGTTGAAGGTGGTGGCAGTTCGGTCTGCAGGCGATCGATACGCTGAATCATGCAAGCACTCCTAGGTAGGACATCGTCTGGACTGGGTTCCCGGCCCCTGGTCCGCTAAACATGAGCAATGGCGCCTGAGAAGGACCCCGGCGAAGTTCTTCGGGCTCGCGGCCTGCGCGTAACTCCTCAGCGCCGAGCGATCCTGGGAGCGTTCTCCAACGAATCCGCGGAACACCTGTCCGCCGACGAGGTGCACGCGCGAGCCGCGACCGTCGTCCCCGAGCTCGGGCGGGGCACCGTTTACGCCACCCTCGCCGAGCTCACAGAGGCGGGGATCCTGGTTGCCCGAGGCAGGCCTGAGCCCGTCCGATACGAGACGAATGTCGATCCGCACCAGCATTTCTACTGCCGGATGTGCCTACGGTCATTCGATGTCGAGCTCTCCGAGCCCCCGACCGAAGCCCTCACAGACCATGGTTTCCTCGTCGACCGGGTCGCGGTCACCGCGGAGGGCGTTTGTGCCGACTGTGGGAACTACGATCGGAGCCTGCGGAGCGCTGCGACCCGCGTCCGTCGTCGAGCGTCCGATGACCTCCCGACGGACCTCGCGGCCGCCACTGCAGAAACGCCGGTGGGGACGCTGAGGCTCGCCGCCACTGCAGACGGGCTGGTGCGGGTGATCTTCGACAACCATGCCGATGTCCCGGCGCTCGACAATGCCATCCGCCGCCGCCGGGGCAGCCGCGCCGCTCGTGAGCACATCGCGAACGCGAAAGGCGCGATTTCCGATTACCTCGCCGGAGACACCCCGCGGGGGTGTGAGCTCGACTGGAGTGCACTCCCCGGACGAGAGACCCTCCAAGCGGTCATGGCCATCCCGCGTGCACGCCAGGCGTCTTACGATGCCCTCGAAACGCCGGCGGATGCAGCGGAGCGCGGCCACGCGCTCGGCGCCAATCCTGTCGCGATCCTCATTCCCTGCCATCGCGTGATGCGCGGAGTGGAGGTTCCGGCCGAGTACGTTGGAGGCGCCGAGCTACGCCGGAGACTGCTGGAGCTCGAGCGCCCATAGCCTTGGCGCAGCAGCTTGTCAATGAGATCGTGCAGTTGGCCGTCGCTCCGGTACTGGTGGCCGCGGCGACCTTGGCTGCACGCCGCTGGGGCATCGGGTCGCTGGGCTGGTGAGTGCGTTTCCCGCGATCGTCGGTCCGGTGTTCTTGATCGGGGCCGAGCGTCATGGCAGCTTGTTCGCGGCGCAGGCCGCCACAGGCACGCTTGTCGGGCTGGCGGCGCTGAGCGGCTTTGCGCTCGCCTGCGGGAGGACCGCACCGCACGCCTCCTGGCCCGTCAGCCTCGCGGTGGGCTGGGCCGTAGCCGCTGCGACGGGCGCGCTCGCTGCAACTGTGGACGCGAGCCTGCCCGGCGCGCTTGCCATTGCGGTCGCTTCCTCGGTGCTCGCCTATCGCGCTCTTCCGCGCAGCGTGCTTGAGCTGTCTGTGCTCGACCCGCGTCGCGGAGACCTGCCGTTGCGAATGGGGCTCACCGCGTTGCTGGTCGCCTCGCTCGCAGCGGCTGGCGGGTGGCTCGGCGCCACAGCCAGCGGCGTCCTTGCGGCCCTGCCGGTCCTCGCGTGCGTGCTCGCGGGGTTCGCGCATGCCCGACATGGCGCGGCGGCGGCCACGCAGTTGCTACGAGGCATGCTGGGCGGCATGGCCGGCTTCATCATCTTCTGCGCGCTCGTCGCCGGACTCGTCGACCACGCCGGTGTGACCGGCACGTTCCTCGCGGCCACGGCCGGGGCGCTGGCCGCGCAGGCGGCCGTGGCGTGGCTGGTTAGCAGGCCGGCGCGTGTGCCGACTCAGCGTGGGGTTCCCTTCGAGGTCCATTCGTAGTAAGAAGGTCCCTGGCCACGACTCGTATGGGAGGCACAACATGGCGACGGCAACTGTGACCCAGCTCCGCGAACGTGTGGGGGGCGAGACCATCACCGCCGAGGATCCCGCGTACGAGGAGGCGCGCAGAGTCCACAACGCCATGATCGACCGCCGACCGCTCGCCATCGTCCGGTGCGCCGGCGCCGACGACGTGGTGGCCGCGGTGAACTTCGCCCGGGACAACCAGCTCGATGTGGCGGTGCGTGGGGGCTCGCACAGCGTCCCCGGCTTCGGCACCGCAGACGAGGCGGTCGTGATCGACCTATCCCGCATGCGTGAAGTCGAAGTCGATCCCGAGGCGAGCACGGCGCGAGCCCAGGGCGGAGCGACGTGGGGAGACTTCAACGACGCAACCCACGCGCATGGCCTGGCCACCACGGGCGGCATCATCTCCACGACAGGAGTCGGCGGGCTCACGCTCGGCGGCGGGATCGGGTACCTCGATCGCGGCTTCGGCCTGTCGTGCGACAACCTGGTGTCCGCCGAGGTGGTGACCGCGGATGGCCGGGTCCTCCCCGCCAGCGAGCGGGAGAACGAGGATCTGTTCTGGGCCATCCGGGGCGGGGGAGGCAACTTCGGGGTGGTCACCTCGTTCGAGTTTCAGGTCCACCCGGTCCGGGAGATCTACGGCGGCCCGATGCTCTTCGAGGTGGACGACGCGGCCACCGTGCTGAGCTTCTACCGCGACTTCATCCAAGGCGCGCCCGAGCAGCTCGGCGGCTTCCCGGCCTGGCAGATCGCCCCGCCCCTGCCTTTCATCCCCGAGGACCGGCACGGCGATCCCTTCCTCATCTTCATCGCGTGCTGGGCGGGACCGGTCGAAGAGGGCGAGGCCGCGATCAAGCCCCTGCGCGACGTGGCACCGGTAGTGGCGGAGCATGTCGGGCCGATGCCCTACCCGGCGCTAAACAGCGCCTTTGACGAACTCGTAGGACCCGGCCTGCAGCACTACTGGAAGGCGAATTTCGTCAAGGAGCTCACCGACGAGGCCATCGAAGCGCACCTTCAACACGGGCCGAAGGTGCCGGCGGTGAACTCGACGGTGCACATCTACCCGATCAACGGCGCCTGCCACCGGGTCGCGCCGGACGAGACGGCCTTCGCCTACCGGGACGCGAACTTCGCAACGGTCATCGCCGGCATGTGGCCGGATCCCGCGGACAACGAAAGCAACATCGCATGGGTTCGCGACTACTACGACGCCACAGCGCCCCTCTCCGAGGAGGGCGGGTACGTCAACTTCATGGCGGGCGACGACCAGGACAGGGTCAGCACCAATTACCGGCAGAACTACGACCGCCTGGTCGAGGTCAAGCGCAAGTACGACCCGGACAACCTCTTCCACCTGAACCAGAACATCCGGCCGTAGCCCGCGGCTGCCGGCCGTACGGCTAACCGAACTGCAAGAGGCCCGCTCGCCGTATTCGCGCGCGGGGTGCGTGGTGGGACGCTCCGTGACCACCCTCACTGAGCACCGCACTTACCTCCTGTAAGCTGAACAGAATAGTTCGATGACTGCCGAACAATGGAATCCGCCGCCCACCGCTCGCAGCCGCATGTCAAGCCGACCGTCTGGGTAGTCGGCGCTGTCGCCGCCACGGCGACGCTGCTCCTGGTTGTCGGTGTCATCCCGCTTCCGGACGTAGACCGCGTGCTCGAGGATGCTTCGCGCACACTCGGCGGCTGGGCCTATCCGGCAATCGCCGGGTTCGCGTTCCTCGAGACCGGCGCCTTCATCGGGCTGGTCGTACCGGGGGAGACCGCCGTGGTGGTCGGCGGTGTCGTGGCCGAGCGCGGCGGTGTGGAGCTGATCCCGCTGATCGGGTTCGTTTGGCTCGCGGCCGTGGGTGGTGACGTGGTCAGCTTCCTCCTGGGGCGCCGCCTCGGGCGCCCCTTCCTCGAGCGTCACGGCGAGCGGCTGCGTCTCGGCCCCGAGCGCCTCGCGCACGTCGAGCGCTTCTACGACCGCCATGGTGGCAAGACAATCCTGGTCGGCCGTTTCGCCGGGGTGATCCGGGCCGTCTCGCCCTTCCTGGCCGGCACGTCAGGTCTGGCGCTGGTCCGCTTTCTGCCCTGGAGTGCCGCCGGCGCGCTGCTTTGGGCCACAACCTTCACGCTGGTCGGATACGGCTTCTCGGAGTCGTTCGCCGAGTCCGGGCAGGCCGCTGCGCGCATCGCCCTCGGCGCCGCGCTCCTCGCCGGTCTGGCCTTCGCGACTACCGCGCTGGTGCGTTCGGGCAACCTCTGGCAGCGACGCTGACGGCCGAGCGAGCTGCAGGGCGCGAGGCCACACGGCGCGCGGGGTTGACAGGCGGGTGGGGCATCTGTTCGACAGATCCCGAAGTCGACCGGCCCCGAGGAGCTCGCGATGGTCGCCCGCCGCTCGGCATCCCTCCAACCCTGAGAGCGACGAGACGAGCCGTGAACGATCAAGCGCTGACCGGAGAAGACGACGAGCTGGCCCATCCGCTGTTCGACGGAGCCGACCGCCTACCTGACAAAGCGCGGCATCTCCGTTCCCGAAGGCCTAGAGCTGACGATGCGCGACGCGGGCGACGAAGCCCCCGAGGGAGAGGAAGACCCTCAGGATCTCGCTCGGCTGGCGAATGCGGCCCACCACCACACCACCGCCACGCTCGCGTCCGGCACCACGTTCGTGCTGTCAAGCAACATCAGACTGCAGTACGACTGCCGGGTGGTGGGTGCCGCACGATCTGCGTCGGCACCGGATGGGTAAAGGTCGTACCCTGACCAGCCGCGGCTGGATCCAGCCCGTCATTTTGTAGAAAGCTCGTCGTCGTCCGTCTCGACTCGTCGGGCGGGCTCGTAGCGGAGCACCGCGGACAGCTCCGTGGAGATCGCCTCCTCGAGCTCCACCCGCGTCGCGGAGCCGAGGTGGATGACTCCGTTGAGGAAAAACCTCGGCGTGCTTGGGATACCGCTCCGCACCCCGCTCCGGTAGTCCTCATCGATGCGTGTGGCGTGGGCGCCCTCGCGCAGCTCACGGGCAAAACGGTCAAGGTCGAGGCCGAGGGCCTGGGCGTGGCGCAGAAGCTCCGCGTCGCCCAACTCGAGCTGGTGGGTGAAGAGCCGGTCGTGCATCTCCCAGAAGCGATCCTGCGCGCCGGCGGCCTCCGCGGCCAGGGCGGCTGGCCGAGCCCTGGGATGCAGGTCGCTCAGCGGCATGTGGCGGAACACGAAGCGAAGATGTTCGCCAAAGCGCTCGAGCAGCTCGCCCACGACGGGATAGGCGTCGCCGCAGTAGGGGCATTGGAAATCGCCGTACTCCACGAGGGTCGCAGGCGCATCGAACCCACCGCGGACATGGTCACGCGCCGGATCGACCGGGGGGCTGAGCGTTGCGAGAGAAGTCTCCATCTCTACAGCTTACTGTTCGTAAGTCAAGGTGTCCTGCGGACTCCTGGCAAGGAAGCCCGCCAAAGCGTGGCGCGTGAGGATTCGCACACACTCGCCGCGCCGGAGACGGGATCGTTCGGCGCCAGTTACGTGCATTAGGAGCAGCGGCTATGGAAGGCCCATCCCCCCCAACATCCGGTCAAGAGCACCGTCGCGGTTGGCCGCTATGTGCTCGACGTGGGGGCTCCACCTGGGACCTCCATCTCCAGTCCGACCGCGAGCCGGAGTGTTGACTCGCGGCCGCTGGCGATCGCCCTCGAGCGATCAGATGGCGGGCGAAGCGTGGGCAACCGGCCATCGCCGCCCTCGCCGACCGAGTTGACGACGCCTCGACGGTGACCGCAAAGGCCGAGCGGGCCTTGGCACTGTTCAACTCGCTCGCGGACGGAAAGGCTCTGGACCCGAAGGTGCTGAGCAGCGAGATCGACGCCCTGGCGGGGCTTCTCGAGCAGCTCGACCGGCATGGACGCTGGCGGGAGGCCTTGCTCCTCGCTCGCAGCGCTTCGACCTTGCTAGCCCTCGCCATGCGGTCGGCGGAGCTCTTGCAGGCGCTGAATGCGGCGGCCTACGCGCAGCGGAGAAGCTCGGGGACTGGCCGGCGCTTGCGTGGGCCAGGCATGAGCTCGGCACGGTGCATCTCGCGGCCGGGGACCCCTCCGGCGCCGATCGAATGCTCGGCCAAGCGCGCGAAATCAGGCGACGCCTCGGCGATCGGCGCGGCCTCGCCGCGACCGACCGCAATCTGCGAGTCCTCTGCCAGCACCTGCGCCAACTCGTGCGCGACGGCGGGTTGACCAAAGAAGAGGACCACTCCGACGCATCATGCGTCCGAAGGCGCTGCTTGGCGCTACAGCAGTGATGCTCGTGGTCGCCACGGGAGCCATCAGCGCGGTCGTTGGCGTTGGGCTGGGCGCCGACGACCCCGTCGTCGAAGCATCGGCCCGAAGCGGCGGCGCCCAGAGCGGCAATCCGGCACCACGCTCCGACCGCGGGCCTGAGCAGGCCACGGGCGGGGTCGCGGACCCGCAGGTTGAGCCTCCCGCTGAGCCCGACCCAACTCAAGTCCATGAGCCCGACCCGGACCCTGTGCCCGACCCCGACGGTGACCCGGGGCCCGATATCGACTGATGGGGCGGACCAGCTTTGCAAGGCTGCGATGGGTGGGCCCTCTTCTCCCGAGGAAGCGGGACACTGCAGGGGATGGGATCGGAGGATGTGGACCTGGTCCGGCGCGTGTACGTCGCCTGGGAGGAAGGTGATGTGGAGCAAGTGCTGTCGCTCGTCGATCCCCAGGTCAGCTGGTCGCCGGTGCTGCGCTTCCTCGAAGGAGAGAGGGCCGCGGTCGGCCGTGAGGACCTTCGCCGCTGGTTTCGGCATATCCGCATCACCTACCGAAGCCTGCGGCCCGTAGCCGAGCGCTTCGAGGATCACGGCGACCGCGTGCTGGTCCTCGGGCGGCTCGTCGGCGCCAGCAGGCTGAAGGAAGGAGACCTCGACGTTGCCGTGGCTTGGATCTGGACCGTTGACGCAGGACTGGTCTCCGCCATGGAGGCGTATCGGGAGGAACGCACCGCGCGCCACGCGCTCGGCTCGCACCCGGACCGCCACTGAGCCGACGGGTGCCCGCGGTCAGGGGCCGGTGCCCGTGGAGCACCGGGTGACCCCGCTCGCAACGCCGCGCGCGCACGTACCTTATGCCGGTGGCCGACTCGCACATTCTCTTGCGACGCGACATTCGCGAGCTCGGAGAGCTGCTCGGCCGCTCCCTGCTTCGCCAGGAGGGACGCGACCTGTTCGACCTCGTAGAGCACGTCCGTCAACTCGTCCGGACGGATCGTGAGGCCGCTGTGGCGGTGCTCGCCGAGCTCGACGGCGAGACCGCCACCAAGCTCGTGCGGGCGTTCATCATGTACTTCCACCTTGCGAACATCGCCGAGCAGGTCCACCGCGGGCGCGAGCTCGCGGCACTGCGCGCCAGCAACGGCGGCTGGCTCGCCCAGGCCGTGGATCGCATCGTCGACGCATCGGTACCGCCGGACGAGCTGTCCGCGGAGCTGCGTCGCGTTGGCGTGCGACCCGTGTTCACCGCCCACCCGACCGAGGCGGCGCGCCGGACGGTGCTGGCCAAGATCCGGGACGTGGCCGCGCTTCTCGAGCAGCGCGCACAGCTGGGCGAGGACCCGGCGGGCGAGCGTCGCGTGAACCGTCGCCTCGAGGAGCTGATCGATCTGCTCTGGCAGACCGACGAGCTGCGCGTGGCGCGTCCCGATGTCGTCGACGAGGCGCGCAACGCGGTCTACTACTTCGACCAGCTCCACCGCCGTGCCGTGCCTGACGTGCTGGAGCTGTTGTGCGAGGAGCTTGAACGTCTCGACTACGAACCCGAGCTCCATGCCCGCCCGCTGAGTTTCGGTACCTGGATCGGCGGTGATCGAGACGGCAACCCACACGTGGGACCGGACGCCACCGAGCGGGTGCTGGCCCTCCAACACGAGCACGGCATCCGCGGCGCGTTGGCGCTGATCGACGAGCTGCGCGGCGACCTCTCCACCTCGGTGCGCATCATCGGCGTCACGGCAGAGCTGGAGGCATCGCTCGTTCGTGACCTCGAGGCACTGCCGGAGCTCGAGCCACGCTACCGGCGCCTGAACGCCGAGGAGCCCTACCGGCTCAAGCTCACGTGCATGCGCCTCAAACTGGTGAACACCCGCGAGCGCATCGCCGAGGACCGCGCACACATGCCCGGGCGCGACTACGCGTCCTCCGCCGAGCTGGTCGGCGAGCTCGGCGTCCTCCGCGACTCATTGCTCCAGCACCGTGGCGGGTTGATCGCGCACGGCCGGCTCGAGCGCGCCATCCGTACGCTCGCGGCCTTCGGGCTGCAGCTGGCCACGCTGGACGTCCGCGAGCACGCGGCGGCACACCACCTTGCGCTCGGTGAACTCTTGGACCGGGTGGGCGAGAGCGACCGTCCCTATGTCGCGCTCAGTCGCGGTGAGCGACGCGAGCTGCTCGCCGACGAGCTGGGCTCGCGACGCCCGCTGGCACGACATCCCCTGCCGCTGAGCGACGAGGCGACCCGCACCTTCGGTGCCTTCGAGGCGATCCGCCGGGCACAGGACCGCTACGGCCACGACGTGGTGGAGTCCTACATCGTCTCGATGTGCGAGGGCCCCGACGACCTGTTTGCCGCCGTCGTCCTGGCCCGAGAAGCGGGGCTGGTCAACGTGCACACCGGCGAGGCTCGCATCGGCTTCGTACCGCTGCTGGAAACCGTGGTCGAGCTGAGGGCCGCGGACTCGATCCTGGCCGGACTGCTCGAGGACCGCTCCTATCGCCGGATCGTCGAGCTGCGCGGTGACGTGCAGGAGGTGATGCTCGGCTACTCGGACTCCAACAAGTCGGCCGGGGTGACCGCCAGCCAGTGGGAGATCCACCGCGCGCAGCAGCGCCTGCGCGACACCGCGCAGGCGTACGGCGTTCGCGTGCGTCTCTTTCACGGCCGCGGCGGCACCGTCGGCCGCGGCGGCGGGCCCACCCACGACGCCATCCTGGCCCAGCCGCCGCGCACACTCGACGGCGAGATCAAGCTGACCGAGCAGGGCGAGGTGATCTCCGACAAGTACCTGGTGCCGAGCCTGGCCCGAGAAAACCTCGAGCTGATGCTCGCCGCCGTGCTCGAGTCCACCGTGCTCCATCGCCGGCCGCGCATGTCGGCGGAGTCCCTGGCGCAGTGGACGGAGACGATGGAGGTGGTCTCCTCGTCCGCGCTCGAACGTTACTGCGGCCTCGTCGAGGATCCCGACCTGCCGGAGTACTACCTCGCGTCGACCCCCGTGGAACTGCTCGCGGACCTCCACCTGGGCTCACGCCCGTCACGTCGGGCCGGCGCCGGCGACGGGCTCGAAGGGCTACGGGCCATCCCGTGGGTGTTCGGTTGGACCCAGTCCCGCCAGATCGTGCCCGGCTGGTTCGGTGTGGGAAGCGGCCTGCTGGCCGCGCGCGAGGCCGGCTTCGACGAGCGCCTGCGAGAGATGCAGTCGAGCTGGCAGTTCTTTCGCAACTTCCTCTCGAACGTCGAGATGACGCTGGTCAAGACCGACCTGGAGCTGGCCGGCCACTACGTGGCCCGCCTCGTGCCCGACCACCTGCACCGATTCCTCGACGCAATCCGGGCCGAGTACGAGCTGACCGTGGCCGAGCTGCTGCGCGCCGTCGGCCAGGAGGAACTGCTCGGATCAAATCCCACGCTTGCCCGAACCCTGCGCGTCCGCGACGCCTACCTCGCGCCGATCCACGAGCTTCAGATCGCCCTGACCGAACGCTGGCGCGCGGAGCGCGACGCGGGCCGTGAGCACGATCCGATGCTGGCACGCGCGCTTCTGCTCACGGTCAACGGCATCGCGGCCGGCCTACGCAACACCGGATGAGCGCCACGCCCGAGCGGGCTCAGTCGGCCTGGGCAAAGAACTCGAGGACCGTGCGCGCCTTGGCCTTTTGGTCGCCGTATGGGTCGAGTCCGCGGTTCGCCAGCAGCCCACGGAAGGCCTTCCCCGCGTCCACCGCCTGATCGGGCGGAACCTTTATCGAGAGCTCGATGAGGTCGCTCTCGTCCGGCAGCATCCACTCCTCGACGGTGACCTCGTGTGGAAATCGCGCGGGCTCGAGCTCCCATTTGCGCACGTCGACCGGACCCAGCACCGACAGCTCGTGCCACGAGATCGCGATCGGCGCAAAGTCGCCGATGAGGTGCTCCTGGTCCTCGGAGAACAGCGCGCGCAGCGGGCGCTGCCCAGCCGCGACCTCGTCGATCTCGTCGCGCCGTTGCTCCGCCTCGAGCTTGGCCGAGCACACGGGGGTGTCGCCCACCATGTCGAGCTCGATCTCGAACCCGTCGGTCCGCCTCCAGCGGCGATCGATGTCAGCGGGAACGACCGGCCGCAACTTGACCGTCGAGTCGTCGGCTGCGTCCCGCGTCACCCGGGCGCGCAAGACCACCCCGTCGTCGAAGAGCGCGAGCTCCCGCGTGTCGAAGAAATACACCCTGCGCCGTTGCGGTTCGACCTCCGCCTTTTGCAGCTCGGCCCGCACGAGCTCTTCCTGGTAGGCGCGAACGGTGATCTTGAACTCGACGTTCTCGATCTCGGGATCGAGTCCAAGGCACCCGGGATCGGCCATCCTCAGAACATACCCCCGAGACAGGTAAGAAGACGGCGCCGCTGATCGCAAACCCGTTACACGCCACCGCAACGTAAGGAGTGTTTCGCGATGAGTGATCAGCACGAGGCGGTAAGCGGCCGCATCACGACCGCAGAGGACCTGCAGGTGCTATCCAATGTGTTGGAGGACACGCCGGCCTGCGACGTCACCCGGCGGCGGCTGCTTCAGACCGCGGCAGTCGGCGCCGCGGCCTCGGCGACCGCGCTGGGCGTCACGGGTGCGGCCGCTGCTGCCGCCGGCGAGTCGCCGCGAGAGATTCTCTCGGCGCTCGCCACGGCCGAGAGCTTTGGGGTCACCTTCCTCACCGAGGCGGTGCGTCGCGCTCCCGGCACGCCGTCGGCTGGACTGGTCGACACGCTGCGCGCCGCAAACACGGCCGAGTACGACCACGTCGTAGCGCTACGCAAGCTCGGCGGCCGGCAGACCACGTTGAGGTTCTGGATTCCCGACGCCGCATTCGGCGGCGGGGGCGTGGGCCTGTTCGAGTCGATCGAGACCGCGGATACGGTCGAGCTGATGGGCTACCTCACGGGCGTGACCGCATTTGCGAAGCGCGGCCAGGAGCGCAGCGCGCGCTTCCTCGCCGAAGGATGCGCCATCGAGTCCGAGCACCGTGCGATCGCGCGCTTCGCGCAAACCGCGCTCGGCGGTCGCAAGCAGATCTCCATCGACCGCAGCTTCGCCCCTTGGAAGGTGCGAACCGTGGCCGGGATGATCCAAGCGCTGGAGGGTGCCGGGATCGGATTCGGGGAGCAGGGAGCGACGCCCGGGAAGTTCTACGACTTCCCCGGCAACCCGGTCAAGAACGGCTCCGGCCTCGTCAACAACGGGCGCCGCCCTGCCTGAGCCGCGTCGTCGGGAGATTGCAACCGGGAGTTCGAGGTCGACGTACTCGTCGAGCAGCTCACAACGACGAACACATGCGTTGACGCTTGGTTAGCGAGCAGCGAGTTAAGGAAGCCGCCGCCGTGCCGATCTAGTGGGGCACCATGGGCTCCACCCGCAGCGCCATTCTCGTGGCCCTCGTCGCGCTCGCCCTGGCCCCTGCCGCAGCCGGAGCGGCGACCTTTGGCGCGGACCTCGGCGTGGCGCCGAACGTGAGCTTCGACTGTCAGTTGACGCCTCCTGTCGGGGGGTTCCAGGTCCCGAGTGGGGCGGACACGTGCACCTGGTGGACCACCGGACGGCTCAACGACACCTCCCAGGGGCACGTCGTGCCCTATGGCGGCGGCACGATCACGCGAGCTCGGGTACGGGTGGGACCCATCACCGGGCCGATGCAGTTCGTGGTCATGCGCTCGTTGCGCCACCCCCAGAGCCTGGCGGACCCCGCGTGCTGCTTCCCGGTCGGCGCCAGCCAGGTCTTCACGCCGGCCCCGAACGGCATCACCACGGTGCCGATGAACGTGCGCGTCCGGCACGACACCGACCCGGCCAGCGGGATCAACAACTATGACCACATCGCAATCTCCGTGCTCGCACCGGACATCCCTATTCCCGCTTACGACACCGGTGACCAGTCGCTAAGCGCCCCAACCGGAGGTGCGTTCTATCCCCACTACACGCCCGGCACGGAGCGGACCACGGGAATGTTCGGAGTCGTCGGCTTTCAGACGCTGATCAACGCCGACCTCGACCCGAGCGTCCCAGGCTCGGGAACGCCAACCGGCCCCACCGATATCTCGGGCACGAACCCGATCGCCCTCGGCGGGCCCGCTCGGGTTCGGCGCGGCAAGGCGTTCGTTCCCCTGGTATGCAGATCTCCACAGGGGTGCGCGGGCATGCTGCGGCTCCAGAACCGCGCGGCACGGGGCGTGACCGCAGCGAGGAACGCAAAGCGCATGCGGACCTACGGGAAAGCCCGCTACAGGAGCAAGGCCGGCAAAACCAAGACGGTGAAGGTCCCGCTCACGAGGGCGGGCAAGCGCCTGATGCGCAAGCACAACCGCCGCCGAGTGTTTCTGAACGTGAGGCTCGAGGGCGGGCGGGTCGTGAGCAAGCGCATCAGCTTGAGGCGCTGAACGCGGCCGACCGGGGGGTCGCTAGCTCTACGTCAGGTTCCGGGCAGGAGGGACGGTCTGTCCGTCACCTGTTCTCGGGGCCGTCACGATATTTCGCGCGACCATCGCGCTACCAACGCCGATGATGGCGGCTATCAGGCTGGCGAGGGTGCTGACCTGCTCCTCCGTCAGGTTCCACCAACCGAACCCGGTGCCGAGGGCGGTCGTGGCCGAGATTGCTGCGGTGAAGGTGGCAGCAAGCGCCACCGGCTCCTGTTTCGTCCCTGGCCAAAGGTGTGCCACCAAAGCACTTACAAAACCGATGATTGCCCCAGCCTCAGCCGTTACCAGTGCCGTCTGCGACGCAGACCAATCGACAATTTCGAAGACCGTGAGAACCGCGATCACCGCGACGGCGAGCGGCCCAAGAGCCCCTAGGCTGGCCTTGGCTTCAAATGCCATGTAGTTCCCTCCAACGCTAGGTGACCAGCGTGATCGCGCCAGCGACGATGAAGCTGGCGGCCCACAGATGGTCGGAGTTGACCCAGGCCTTGCGGAGCACCCTGACGCCCAGCTTGTCGTAGACGAGCAACGCCACCACCCCCATCACCGCCAACATCGCGCCGACGTGCAGGAGGATGGCCAGCATCGTCTCGGGAATGGACATCGTGCCGAGCCCCATCTCCTCGACCGCGTGTGACTGTCGCCCGCCGGCGGATGCCTGGGCCGCGCCGCTTCCGATCAGCACCGGAGCGACCATCAGCCCCGCGCCGTGCGCGGTTGACATGAGAAACGACCAGACGGTCAGCTCGCTGCGGTTGACCCGCCCCTTGACCCAGCGGAAGTGAGCCCTCGGCTTCGCGAAGCGGAAGATCCCGAACGCGATCAAGAGGACGGCCGCGCCGATGTGAAGAACGGTCGAGTCGGTCAGGACTCCCAAGACCACGACCAGCGTGGCCACGAGCGCAATCGACAGCTCATGCCCGATGGCGATCGGGAGGAGCGCCCGAGTGACCGAACGCCGGTCGCGGTCCTGCATCCCGAGCGAGACCGCGAACAGCCAGCCCATCGCCGGATTCAGGCCGTGGTAGGCGCCCAGCCCCGCCATCACCAGCCATGGCCACAGAGCCTCCATCGCCGGCCCGCTCAGTCGGGGAAGCAGTACGAGTCCGAGGAGGCGTCGCCGCCCTCGAGCCGCACCTGGTGCGGTCGCTCGCCCTGGAACTCCACGAACAGCTCGGGGTCCAGTGAGAGCCCCCCGCCCTCGGGGGCGTCGAGGCCCGTGAGCCAACCGTCGAGTCCCTCGGGATAGAACTGCGCGTCCCACGAGGCATAGAGCGAGTTGGTCAGGTACACCCGGCGGCCGTCACGGGACAGCTCCACCATCTGCGGCCCGCCGTTGAGCGGACCGGCGACCGGATGAGGCGCGCGTTGCACGATGCCTCCCAGCCGGATCGAGCCCGTCTCCCGCGGCCGGCGCGGATCGGTCACGTCGAAGCGCTTGAGCTCGCCGGTGCCCCAAGCCGAGACATAGAGGTCCTTGTCGTCTACCGACAGGTCGATGTCGGTGATCAGCGGAGGTACCGCGCCGAACGGCTTGAGAGCGGGCGGAAGCTGATCCTCCTCGGCCGGCTCGGCGGGAATCGAGATCACCTTCTCAACCGAGACGCCGCCGTCCTCACCTCGCTCCCACAGGAACACCGAGGCCGAAAGGTCCGCGGTGGACACCACGACGCCGACGAACCCGTAGGCCTTGTTGGGATCGTGTGCCGGCCGCAGCTCGAGCACCATCTGGTGCTCCGCGCCCAGGTCCACCGCTTGGCGGTGCGAGCGCGAATCGAGGTCCCACACGTGGAGATGGTGCCCGTACTTGCCGCCGAGCAGCAATTCGGGGACGACTCCGTCCTCCACCATGTTCGGCGTCCCCCACTCGCTCGAGAGGACGGTGCCGAAGTTGAGGTGCCACCAGAAGTCATAGGCCAGCTCCTGAGGGCCGCGCTCGGTCTCCCATGGCCCCTTCACCTCGAAGGTCTCGTGGTCGAGCAGGAAGATGCCGCCGGGGCCGTCGCCGTCGGGTGCGCCCAGCGCCGACACGTAGATCCCGTCGGGGCCGCAATGGATCGTGTGGGGTCGGCTGTAGCCCGTCTTGGCTTCGATCTCCTCGCGCTCGATGACCTTGACGATCTCGGGCCGGTGACGGTCGGCCTTGGTGTCGATCACGTGGATGCGCGACGAGCGCAGGCCGGGCACGAGCAGGTAGCGGCGCTCCACGTGGGGGTGCGCCGCCCAGGGGCACAGCGCGGACGAGCATGCGTTCCAGCCGAAGTGATGCAGCTCGTCGCCCACGTTGGGCATGTCCACTCGGCCCACGAGCTCGCCGTAGGTGGACGAGCCCTTCTCCAGATCGAGCACGGACAGCGCATCGGGAGCGCCGTCACCGTTGGTTTCCGTGTTGAGGGTGGCGACGTAGGCGAGCGTTTCCGGCGGGGCCTGCCGGGCCTCCCCGGGTGACGTGTAGAAAGTGGGATCGGGCTTGAGCTGGGCCATGGCCGCAATCTACACGGGTCTCCGTTGAGAACATTGGCCCGTGAGTCGCTACGGAAAGCGCGCGAACCTGATCGTGCACGAGGACGAGCCCTTCAACGCAGAGCCCGGACTCGCCGCCCTTGCCGAGGGCTCGCTGACGGCCACCGACGCCTTCTACGTACGGGGGCATGGGGCCGTGCCGGAGATCGATGCGGACGCGTGGCGCCTGAAGGTCCACGGGCTCGTCGAGCGTGAGCTCGAGCTCTCGCTCGCCACGCTGAGGGAGGAGTTCTCCGAGCACGAGGTGACCGCGACGCTCCAGTGCGCCGGCAACCGCCGCGCCGGTCTGATGGCCATCCGCGACATCCCCGGCGAAGCGCCGTGGGGCCCGGGGGCCACCGGCACCGCGACGTGGACCGGCGTTGCGCTCGCCGATGTGCTCGGGGCGGCCCGCCCGCTTCCCGAGGCGGCGCACGTCGGCTTCGACGGTGCGGACCTCTGCCCGGAGGCGAAGCCGGCCCAGCGCTTCGCCGGCTCGATTCCGCTCGACAAGGCGGGCCGGCGCGAGGTGCTGCTGGCCTGGGCGATGAACGGGGAGCCGCTGCCCGCCGTGCACGGTGCGCCGCTACGTGTGGTCGTGCCCGGCTACATCGGCGCGCGCAGCGTCAAGTGGCTCGAGCGGATCGAGGTCCGCTCCGAGCCGAGTCGCGGGTACTTCCAGCATGTCGCCTACCGGCTCCTGCCGGAGGACAAGACACCGGGGCCGGGCGCGGGTGTGTCGCTCGGCCTAGTCGCGCTGAACGCCGACGTGCTGGCTCCGGCCGACGGGGACACGGTCGCCGCGGGCCGGGTCGAGGTGCGGGGCTACGCGTTCGCGGGCGGGGAACGGTCCGTTGAGAGGGTCGATGTCTCGCTCGACGGCGGCGAGAGCTGGACGCAGGCCGAGCTGCTCGAGGACCTCGGCCGGTGGGCGTGGCGCCACTGGCGGATCGTGGTCGACCTCGCGCCCGGCGACCACGACATCGTCGTTCGCGCCTGGGACTCCTCGGCGGCCACCCAGCCGGAGGACGAGGCGGCGCTGTGGAATCCGAAGGGCTACGTCAACAACGCCCGGCCGCGGATTCGGGTCCGTGCCGTGGCCGGGTAGCCGGCAGCGGGGTCGCTCATCGCCGGGCCGCGAGCAGGCGCCGCAGAAAACGCCGCGTCTCGGGACGGTCGGGATCGGAGAAGATCTTCTCGGGCCGGCCGCGCTCGACGATGCGGCCGTTGTCGAGGAAGCAGACCTCGTCGGCCACCTCGGCAGCGAACCCCATCTCGTGGGTGGCGATGACCATGGTCATGCCGTCCGCCTTGAGCTCTCGGACGAGCTCGAGCACCTCGCCCACGAGCTCGGGATCGAGCGCGCTCGTCACTTCGTCGAGCAGAAGCGCCCGCGGCTGGGTGGCCAACGCACGCACGATCGCCACACGCTGCTGCTGGCCTCTGGACAGGCGGTCGGGGTGGTCGGCCTCGCGCTCCGCGAGACCGAAGCGAGCGAGGAGCTCGCGTGCACGTGCCTTCGCCTCTTCCCCGCTCGCGCCATGGGCTGCACGCGGGGCGAGCACGACGTTGTCGAGCACCGACATGTGGGGGAACAGATTGAAGGCCTGGAAGACGAGCCCCAGGCGACGGCGCACGAGCACGGCGTCGACGGACGGGTCGGTCACGACCTCGCCGTCGAGGAGCACGTCGCCGTCGTCGATCTCCTCGAGCAGATCGAGGCAGCGCAACAGGGTCGACTTCCCGGACCCCGAGGCTCCGATCAGGACGACGGCCTGGTGCTCGGGGACGGACAGGTCGATGCCGCGCAGGACCTCCGCCTCTCCGAAGGCCTTCGTGACGCCGCGCGCCTCGAGGACGGGTGAGCCGCTCACGGCGGGCCCCCGGCGCCCTCCCGCAGGCGCGCCGCGGCGCGGCGCCGGTCGAGCAGGCGGGCCAGCGGAATCGTCACGCACAGGTAGAGAGCCGCCGCGCTCAGCAGCGGGGTGTAGTTGAAATCGGACGAGGCCTCGATCTGGGCCACCCGGAACGCTTCCAGCGGGCCGAGCACCGAGACGAGCGCGACGTCCTTCTGTAGAGAGATGAAGTCGTTCAGCAGGGGCGGCGCCACCCCGCGCATCGCCTGGGGGAGCACCACGTGCCGCAGGGCCTGCGTGCCGGTGAGGCCCAGGGCGGCCGCCGCCGCGCGCTGGCTCGGGTGAACGGACTCAATTCCCGCCCGGTAGACCTCGGCGACGTACGCCGAGTAGGAGAGCGCGAGCCCGATGCCGCCGAGGAGCACCGGGTCGCTCGGAACGCCGGTCAGCGCGAGCGCCGGGACACCGAAGCCGATCAGATAGACGACGAGGATCGTCGGAACGCCACGGAAAACATCGACGTAGACGGCCCCGAGCAGTCGCACCGGGAACAGAGCCGGCGCGATCGTCGTCCGCCCGAGGGCGATCACGAGCCCGGCGACCAGGACCACCGCCTCCACCCCGATGAAGAGCTTCACGTCGAGCCAGAAGCCCGACAGGACGTCGGGAAAGGAGTCCTTGAAGACCTGCCAGTTGAAGAAGGTCTGCTTGACCTCCGGCCAGCCCTTGCTCGTGACGACGAGCAGGACGAGCGCCCCGAGCACGACCACCGCCGACAGAGCCGAGATGCCGGCCCCGCGCGCGGCCTGACGCCGGCGCGCCGCCTCGCGGGCCGCACGGCGGTCAGAGGCGACGTACTCGGTCACCCGCTCCACTCAGGAGGCTTCGCTCAGTCGAGCTCCGGCGCTCCCGCCTCCTGCGTGATCCACTTGTCCGTCAACCGCGCGAGCTCCCCGGAGGCGGTCAGGTCGTCGATCGCCTGACTGACGCAGTCAGTGAGCTCCGAGTCCTTCTGGAGCAAGGCGCCCCAACGGTCGCCACCCGGCGCGCTGAACTGACCGATCACCTTCGAGCCCTCCACCTCGGCCGCCGCCAGGTAGAGAGCGGTTGGGAGATCCACCACCACCGCGTCGACCTGCTTGTTCTCGAGGGCGGTAACGACGTCGTTCGAGGTGTTGAAGACCTTCGCCTGGTCCGTGGGCTGCACGATGTCCTCGACCGCGTTGAGGCTCGTGGTGCCCACCTGGACGCCGAACTGCGCGTCCTTCAGCTCGTCGAGGCTGGCGGCGGTGGCGAACTCCGAGCCCTTCGGCACGAGCACGGCCTGCGGCGCCTCGTAGTAGGGACTCGAGAAGTCGACGACCTTCTCGCGCTCGGGCGTGATCGAGATCTGGTTCACGTCGAAGTCGAACTTCTTCGGTCCCGGCGCGTACGAGGCGTTGAACGGGACGACCTCCCACGCGACCTCGCCTTTGCTGAAGCCGAGCTTGTCGGCGATCCCGTAGGCGACCGCGCTCTCGAAGCCCTTGCCGTTCGTCGGGTCGTCGGCGACGAAGTAGGGCGGGAAGGCGGGCTTGTCCGTGGCGACGGTGAGCGTGCCCGGCTCGTAGAGCGCCAGTACTCGATTCCCGCATGCGGACGCCGCCTAGACTCTTCCAGAAGCTACGACCAAGGGAGCACGATGACACTGCAGATAGGCGACGTCGCACCGGATTTCGAGGCCGAGACGACCGAGGGGACGATCAAGTTTCACGACTGGATCGGTGACTCATGGGCGGTGTTGTTCTCCCATCCGCGGAACTTCACCCCGGTCTGCACGACCGAGCTGGGATACATGGCATCGATCAAGCCCGAGTTCGATCGCCGCGGCGTGAAGATCATCGGCCTGTCGGTCGACCCGGTCGCCAACCACGAGAAGTGGGCCGCCGACATCGCCGAGACGCAGGGGGCCGCGCCGAACTACCCGCTGATCGGCGACGGTGACTTCGAGGTCTCGAAGCTCTACGGGATGCTTCCCGCCGACACCGGCGGCGACCCCACGGAGCGCACGCCGGCAGCGAACCAGACGGTGCGCAACGTGTTCGTGGTCGGGCCGGACAAGAAGATCAAGCTGGTGTTGGTCTACCCCATGACGACGGGCCGCAACTTCGACGAGGTTCTGCGGGTCATCGACTCCCTCCAGCTGACGGCGGAGCACAAGGTGGCTACCCCCGCCAACTGGAAGGAGGGCGACGACGTGATCATCGCCGGGTCGGTCTCCGACGACGAGGCGCGCGAAACCTACCCGGACGGCTGGGAGTCCCCTCGGCCGTACATCCGGATCGTGCCCCAGCCGCGCTGACGCGCGCCTCGCTCGGCTGTCACTCCAGGTCGAAGTGCAGGGTGTCCACCGTGGTCCTCCTGCGGTCGACCGAGCTGAAAGCGCCGTTCGCGCCCTCATAGGCGCCCGTGCCGCCAATGATCGGACCCCCCGGGTTGCGGCCCTTGAAGAGGACGCTGACCGCGAGCGTGCCGTTGCGGAGCCTGAAGGTCCCGTCGCACAGGAACGTACTGCGCTCGAACCGCTTTCCGGCAGTAATAGCCGTGCACTTGAAGAAGAGCTTGCCCCGCCGTTGGGTATTCGCGGCGTTGTACAGCGGGCTGCTCCCGTAGAACGAGTCGCCCGGAGAGACGCTCGGCTCGCCTCGCCTGGTTGATTTCGGCCGGACGTCGATGAACCGGAACGTTCCCTGGTTGTTGCGCTCTACGAAGGTGAGCGTGGTGGACCCGGGCTGAACGGCGCTGCCCGTGCCGGCGAGCACGGTCAGGAGTGCGGCTGTCGCCACCAACGTGACGACTAGGATGGCTCGGCGCCTCATGCTGCCTCCTTGGTCGGGAAGCGCCAACCTACCGCGAAGTCGCGGCTGGAGCGAGACCCATCAGGACCAGAACTCGTCGCTGTAGGCGGGCTTCGCGTCGACCATCCACAGCTCCACGACCTGCCCGTTGCTCACGCGGGCGAGGAAGGCGGCGAAGTTGTGGAGCGTCCTTGCCCCGCGCTCGGCCTTGATCTCGATCATCGTCATCACCCGCTCGTCGTCGATCGCGACGATCTGGGTGACGGCGGTGCTCAGGTCGGCGCCCTCGAGATCGGGCAGCCGCGACATGAATCCCTCGCGCCCATGCACGCGATCCACGCCTGCCTCGGCGTTGGTGATGTACGCGACCAGATCCTCGGCCAGGACGGAACGCATCGTGTCGAGGTCGCCCTGTCCGTACGCGTCGAAGAGCTTGCTCGCCAGCTGCTCCAGATGATCCGCGGCCACCGCGGGGCAGCATACGGCCCGGAAGCCGCCACGCCGGCTGCGCGTATCCGTCTGGCGGGCGCGTCACCGTCCCGCGAGTGGCGCGAGATGCCGCATCGCTGGGGAGCCGTGGCCGGGTGCGCTCGGTCATTCTCGCCTTGGCGGCGATCGGCGGCTGGCTCGACGGGCTGACGTTCGTGGCCCTGGGCAGCGTGTTCGTCTCGGCCGTGACCGGGGATCTCGTTCAGGTCGGCATCGCCTCCGCCGAGGGCGACATCGGTCGGCTCGTCACGCTCCTCGTGGCCCTGGGCTGCTTCCTTGCGGGCACCTCGCTGGCGGTGGTTCTCGAGCGAACGGTCGGGGCGACCGCGTGGCCCGGCCCGGTGCGGCGCCCGCTGCTCGTGCACGCCGGCCTGCTGATCGTGTTCGCGGCGCTGTGGGTGGCGTTCGGCGACCCCGAACGCGGCTCGGCGGCGGCTGCGGTCGTCGTCGGGATCGCCGCCCTCTCGGCCGGCGTGCAGGGCGCCGCGATCCTCGGTCTCGGGATCCGCGGCGCGAGCGTCAACGCGGTCACGGGCGTCATGACGCTGCTCGGTGCGGGGCTCGCCGAACGCGGCGCCGGCGTGCCCGGTCCACGGTCAGCGCTCCCGTGGTGGGAGCTCGCACTGATCCTCGCCGTCTACTCGCTCAGCGGTTTGGTCGTGGCCTTCGCGTTCGCGGGCGACGGTCGCCCGCTCGCGTGGGTCCCCGCCTTGATCGCGCTCGGCGTGCTGATCGCGGTCCCACGCCAGGGAACCGCACGCGAAGCCTGACTCCCCGGCCGCGCCTCTGACGTCACCCCGTTACCTCACATAGGTCGGCCAGCGCCCCCACGGCGCGACCCAGATCCCCGCGCGCCTCGCGCCCTCCGGCGGCCAGCTGCGCGCCCATTCGCGACTCCGGCAGGCGATGCACCCCCCGCGCGAGCCAGGCTGCCACCGGTTCGGTGTCACGGTCGTCGTCCTCGGCCGCGCCGCCGCCCGGAGCGGCGCGGTTGAGCACCAGCAGCGGCGCGTGACCGACGCGCGAGAGACAGCTCGCGGCCACGCCGCCAAGAGAGGGCTCGATCGACGGGGTGGCCACCAGCAGCACGCGGTCGGCCAGGGCCGCGGGAGCCCCGCCCAGCACGGCCGAGCCGGCGTCCAGCACCAGCGGCGCGAGCTCGCGGGTCGCCCGGCTGATCGCTGTCCGCTCGCCCCCACCCACCAGGCACAGCCTCCCCACCGCGCGCGTATCGGTGCCCGGCAGCTGGGACAGCGCCCGCGCGAGCCGGCCGGCCGCGGGCGTGGCCAGCGGGATGCCGGCCGCACGGGCGTCGCAGTGAACCGCCGCCGCCCCGTGACTGTCGCGCCGGGCGAGCTCGGCGGCGAGCGCCCGCGCCACGACGGTCACGCCGCACCCTCGGCCCAAACCGAAGACCGCGATCACCGGACGAGGGCGCGCGGGGGCGACTCGAATCGGCTCGGACGCTGGGGCGGCGGGCTCGACCAGCCAAGCCCCGGCCGCGCCGGCCGCGCCGGCCAGGAGATCCTGAACACGACCGCCACGACCGCCCGGCAGCGCGCGCAGAGGCGGAGAGGCTGGGCCGCGGCCCCGGGCGCGAGGCGAGGGACGGCTCATGGTGCCTCCACCGCCGCCTGCATGCTGACCTCGAGCCGTTCGCCGAGCGCGCGCAACGGTGAGGGTGGGCGCAGGTGGACCTCGACCCTGCCGCCTGACACCGCGACTCGCGCTCGCGCCCGTGACCAGCCCGGGAGCGCCTCCTTCGCGCCCGCGCGGGCGTCCGCGCCCGCGGCGAGAGCCAGCGCTCCCGCCTCCGCCGCGGCGCCCGCGAGCACCATGGCGTATCCCACCGCGAGCAGCTGGAGGAGCGCAAGGCCGACGGCCACCATGGCCGGAATCAACCCGACGACCTCGATGGTCGCCTGTCCGCGCCCGCGGCCCAGCCCGCCACGGGCCGGCGGCCTCACCGCTCCCTCCCCAGCGACGACGTGGCTGTCACCCGTACGGGCCCTCGCCAGCGCCGGAGCAACAGCGGTACCCGCACGGAGACGCGGACCCCTCCTCGGTCCAGGCGGTTGACCTCGAGATGGCTCTTCATCGAGTGCGGCAAAGCGCTGCGCGGAGCGGCCGTCACGTCGCGACCGACGGTGTCGGCGCGGGCGGCCGCCCGAGCCGCGTTCGCGGTGAGCCAGGCGGTGTGCCCCGCCAGCGCGAGCTGCCAAACGACCGCGCCGATCAGCAGGATGAACGGCACCATGGCCACCAGCTCCACCGAGGCTTGCCCGTGTTGCGCCCGGGGATCGGGGTTCGACGACATCGCTCGCGGACGTTGCCCGGGAGCGAGCTGCAGGACAACGCGAGCCGGTTACAAGCGAGCTACGCAGGGGTGACGAAACGCCGCTATCAAAGACCCAAATCGCCGCCGCCGCCCCGCCGACAGCTCCTCCAGCGCAGATCGGGTCCGACAGGCCACTGCGGGCCACGCTGCGATCGGCGCGCGACACGTCGGGGCAGAAGTTGGTCGATGTGGGCAGCGGCAGCTACGAGGGGGTGCCGATCGCGTGGTCGGGACCGGGCGTGCTCGACGACGCCAAGGCGCTGGCCGGAGACTTTCCACTTGGCGATCCTCGGTCTGAGGCAGGACATGCGGCTCGAAGTGTCGGACTCGGCGGTGGTGCAGGACGCCGCCGGCAACGTCATCTACAACGCGTGGCAGCAAGGACGCGGTCGTGGGACAGCTGACCTTCAGGGCGATAGCGGCGGTCCGAACGGACCCCGCTATCGAATTGGACGAAAAGCAGCAGTCTTGACCCCGTCCACGAGCGTGAGGTTGGACACGGCCACCGGGACCACGCCCTTGCGGCTCAGGGCCCCGGTAGCCGGAGCGGACCGCGCCTGTTGACCCGCGCGGCCCGCCTCACTCGGTGCGCTCAGGCAGTGTGCACGCCGAGCGGATAGGGGTCGGTAACGGCCGCACGATGGCGGCCCCGTTAGGTGGGGCTTCCGCCGGCTGGGGTGCCGCCTGCCTCGTTCGGCATCAGAACCCATGCCGCGACGTACAGGAGCGGGCTCAGCACCACGACGCCCAGGATGCCGAGCAGTCGTGCGACGAGCGGGTTGATGTCGTAGCGGCGGGCGAACCCGGCGCTTACTCCCGCCAGGAGGCGGCCCTCGCGTGGACGCGAGAGGCCCTTCTGGGCGAACCATGCGCGTGCGCCGGCGAGCGAGTTGTCGTGGACATCGATCTGCGGCTGTGTGGCAACGGCCATTGTTTCTTCTCGTTTCTCCGGGAAGGCCCGGCTCGTTTGTGTACGACGAGCATGGCCTCCACACACTTGCCCCACCATCGAGGCAGCCGGTGGGTGCCCGGCGGCTAACCGGCGTATGTCCCGTAAGGGTCATCCCCGGTCACAGGACCTATGCCCCGTAAGGGTCGTTCGCCTCTCTTGCCGGGTGATCGAGGTGGCGGCTAGGCGTCGACTTCCGCTCTTCGTCCAATGCAGCAGTCGGGACTTGTCGCCGAGCCGGTGCTGCTCTCACACGGAAGCGACAGTCCGGTCTCCGTCGCCGGCATGTCCGCCAACTCGCGCGGCACACGGCCGACCGGCGCCGGCCATGAGCGGGCGGTTCGCCGCGACCGGCGACTCGTGCCGTTGTCGGCCGAGAATCTTCACATCCGTGTCCGGTCTGTTGGCGCGGCGTGAGTACGCGTGTCACGTGGGGTCCGTCAGCGGCCTCCAGCCGTTGAGCGCTCGATCAGCGTCGTCGGGCCGCCGATGTGCGTGATCCTCACACCGCGCTCGACCGCCGCGCGTGGCGCAGCGCCCAGTCCAGCGCGTAATCGGCGACCTGCTCCCAGCCCGGCCTGGCGGGCAGCAGGTGCGGCCCCTCGAACTCCTTCACCTCGGTGATCGTGTCGGACTTGTAGTGCTTGGCGTTCGACTGCTGGATCGACGGCGGCATCAGGTGGTCTGCGCTGCCGGAGATGAACAGGAGCGGGGCGCGGTCGTCGTTGTCGTAGTTCACCCAGGTGTCGTCCTTGCCCGGGTGGATATTGGCCAGCGCGCTCCCCCAGAAGATCTCGCCGGAGGCGGGGATGTGGTACCGCTCGTACAGCCGGTGCGCCTCGTCCTCGGGGAAGCCGTTGGTGAACGTGTAGTTCCACTGCTCGAACGTGAGGCCGACGGCCTTGTGCCGATTGGCCGGGTTCTTGAGCACCGGGAACGAGGCGCGGATCTGGGACAGCGGCACGCGCTTGACGCCCTCGGTCGGCGCGGAGTTGATCGCCACGCCGGCGGCGCCGTAGCCGTGGTCGAGCAGGGTCTGCGTGAAGACGCCGCCGGCGGAGTGGCCGATCAGGATCGGCGGCGAGTCGAGAGCCTTCACGATCGACTCGAGGTGGTCGATGATGGCAGGCACCGTGACCTGCTCGATCGGCGTCGGGTCTGCGTTCAGCGCCTCGACCTCGACCTCGAAGCCGGGATACGCGGGGGCGAGGACGCGGTGGCCGCGCCCCTCGAACCTCGCGACCCAGTGCTCCCACGATCGCGGGGTCACCCAAAACCCGTGGATCAGGACGATGGTCTCGGCGGCAGTTGGCTCGGAGCTCACGGCAGGTCCCTTCTCAACAGGGTTGAAAATCCGAACTCCCGCGCCGAGGTACGGTAACTGACTCGACTAGCCCGCGTGCGGCCCGTGCAGACCAGGCTCGTCGCTCGGGTGACTACTGCTCCTCGCGAGAAGCGGCAAGGTGGCGGTCCTGCAGCTCACTATCGCATCGACCGCTCTGAGCGCTGCTCGGGGTGGGAAGCGATAGCGCGGCGCGGGCGCGCCTTCCTGTTGCGGCCCGCTTAGCGCTTCTCCTGGTCGTCCAGACCAGGCGCCGCCAATGGCCGACACTTGGGCGCCAGCCTTCCGCGCTTAGCAAGTCTCGTGTACGCGGGATATAGATGCGTGGCGATGAAAGCGGGAGCTGGCCCGAAGCCTCGACCGGCGTCGAGATGGGGGCCCTTGACTCTGACACCGTGTGAGGCCGTATCACTCCGGTCGTCCCGTTGCGATTGTCCAATACGCTTCGTGGATGAGTTCTCCGGCGACCCTTCTCATTTGGTTTCAGCTGCGTTCGCCGGAGCTGGCCGAGGACTTTGAGCGTCTGATGATGAAGGATCGCGACATCGTCCGCGGATCGCTGGACACGCTGTCGGATTGGCGGCTTACGCGGCCGGCGGACGTGCCCGGACAGTCCATCGGTCAAGCCGATTACGTGCTGATCGCCGAGATCGTCGAAGTGGAGCGCTTCGAGCAACAGGCGAGCGAACACGTCCAACGGTTGGCGGACGACTTGGCGCATCTCGTCTCGAGCCGGGGGATGCTCATCGTGCGTCCCGTCCTTTGAAATCCGCGGTCGGTGAGGGCGATCAGACCCGCCCTCGGTCTGAGCACGCGCCAGCTCGCGATCGGAGGAGATCGCTGTCGCTTCGAGGCAAGAGCGGCGGCGCCTTGCTGCATCGCGTGCGCTTCCGCCCCGGACGAGTGTCAGCAGCCCAGGGTCCGCGATTCGGCGCTGTCGCAATGCGCGAAAAGCGGAACCGCCTGAGGTAGTTGGCGAGGAGAGCGGGGGTCTAGCTAGTAGCCGCTCTTGCGATATCCCGTCCAGGTCCAGTAGAGCCCGTACGAGCAGAGCGCCAGCAGCGCGAACCAGAGCAGGACACCCAGGCCGCCGGCTTTGAAGAGGCGGTCGGTGGCCACGAAGGTGATGGTGGCCAGCCCGATCGATCCGTAGAGGGCGAGCCGCATGTTCGGCTCGAGGGTCTCGATCTCGAAGCGGTACTGGCGAAAGAGGCGGTAGCCGAGGAAGCCGATCGCAGCCAGGAAGGTGATCGACAGCAGCATCAGCAGCACGTCCAGCGCGTTGCCGCCACCGGGCAGCACCGTGATCCCCAGCGCCACCAGCATGACCACGCCGATCTTCCAGGCGAACTGCATCGGCGCGAAGGCTAGCCCAAGGCAGACCCTAATCGATTGTCCCGGCGGCGGTCAGGATCAGCACCAGGCTGCCGAGAGCCACGCGGTACACGACGAATGCCACCGTCGAGTGGGTGGCGAGATAGCGCAGCAGGAAGGCGATCGCCGCATAGCCGCTGACGAAGGCCATGAAGGTGGCGATCACCAGTGCTCCCGCGCCCACGTGCTGCCCCTCCTCCCCGCTCGCGATCGAACTCAGCTCGAGTAGACCGCTCAGCACGACCGCGGGCACGGAAAGCAGGAAGGAGAACCGGGCGGCCGACGGCCGGTCGAGGCCCAGGAAGAGGCCGGCGGTGATCGTGGCTCCCGAACGCGATACGCCCGGAACGAGCGCCAGCGCCTGCGCGAAGCCCAGCGCCACGCCGTCCCGGGTCGTGAGCTGCTCGATCGAGCGTTCGCGCGTGCCGACCTTCTCGGCCACGAGCAGGACCAGGCCCAGCACGATCAGGGCGGTTCCGATCAGGTAGAGATCTCGCGCTCCGGTCTCGATCTGGTCCTTGAAGATCAGGCCGAAGACCCCGATCGGGATCGTGCCCAGGAGGATGTACCAACCCAGGCGAGCATCCAGCTCGCGGCGTGCGGCACGATCGCGCAGCGAGCGCAGCCACGCTTTGGCGATCCGCCACAGGTCCGAGCGGAAGTAGAGGAGCACGGCCGCCATGGTCCCCAGCTGGGTGACGGCCGTGAAGGCCGCGCCGGGGTCCTCCCAGCCGGCGAACGCGGGAACGATGCGCAGGTGCGCGGTGCTCGAGATCGGCAGGAACTCCGTGACTCCCTGCACGATCCCGAGGACGATTGCCTCGAGGACCGACACGGCTGCGCCAGCCTAGTGAGCCCACCGGGCGCCACCCGAACGGGTATCGTTGAGCCCATGCGGGTCCGGGCCCTGCTCGTCACTTTCGTGTCGCTGTTGCTGACGGCGGCGCCCGCCTTCGCCGCCGACAACGGCGAGGGGCTCGTCGGTGAGACCGACGACAAGATCATCACGTTCTTCTCGTTGGGCGTGATCCTCTTCTTCACCCTCGTCATCTTCCTCGGCTCGGCCATCCAGGGCCGGCTCGAGAGGCGCAAGGACGAGCGCAAGGCGACCGAGCTGCGCAAGCGCATCGGCTGGTAGGGCACCCGGGCGCGCCCGGAAGGCCGCGACCCCGCCGAAGCGGGGCCGCGGGTGCGAGGAGGGATCTGCACCGCTGACTTTGCCGAGCGGGGCGAGGCGCGGTGTGAACATTCTGAGAAGCTTCGCGCCGATGTCCGACCCCGTGACCTACGAGCGTGTCGGGGCCGCCGCCGTCCTGACCATCGACCGGCCCGAGCGCCGCAACGCCATCGACGGACCGACGGCCGAGCTGCTCACCGACGGCTATCACGCGTTCGTCGCCGACGAGAAGGCGCGGGTGCTCGTGCTCACCGGTGCGGGGCAGCTCGCCTTCTGCGCGGGCGCCGACCTTAAGGTGATCGAGAGCCTCGGGCCGAGGCTCGAGCTCGAGGACGGACCGCTCGGCTTCTCGCGTCTCGTCTCGCCCAAGCCCACGATCGCCGCGATCTCCGGCTGGTGCCTGGCCGGCGGGCTCGAGCTGGCGCTGTGGTGTGACCTGCGTGTCGCCACCGAGGACGCCAAGCTGGGATTCACCGAGCGGCGCTTCGGGGTGCCACTGATCGACGGCGGCACTCAGCGTCTGCCGCGCGTCGTGGGACTCGGTCGCGCCCTCGACATGATCCTCACGGGCCGGATCGTCGAAGCGGAGGAGGCGGAGAGGATCGGCCTCGTCACCGAGATCGCGCCCGCGGGCGGGCACCTCGAGCGCGCCCTCGAATACGCCGAGGCGCTCGCCGCCTTTCCGCAGGACACGATGCTGGCCGATCGCGCCGCGGCGCTCGAAGGAATCGGGCTGCCGTTCGACGAGGGCCTGCGCCTCGAGGCCCGCTCGGCGCGGCCAACCCTGGCCACCGCCTGGGCCGGCGCGGCGCGCTTTGCCGGCGGCGAAGGGCGCGGAGGCGCCGGAGCGGGCGTCTAGCCTCAGGCGGCATGCCGACCATCGAGGTCAACGACCTGCGCAAGTCGTACGGCGACGTCGAGGCCGTCCGCGGCGTCTCCTTCTCGGTCGAGCGGGGTGAGGTGTTCGGCCTGCTCGGTCCCAACGGCGCGGGCAAGACGACCACCGTCGAGATCCTCGAGGGGTACCGGCACCGGAGCAGCGGCGACGTGCGCGTGCTGGGCCGCGACCCGGAGGAGCGCGATCGTCGGCTCCAGGAGAGAGTCGGCATCGTCCTCCAGAGCTGCGGCTTCTACCGGCGGGCCACGGTGCGCGAGGCCGTCGAGCACTTCGCCAAGGCCTACCCCGAGCCGCGCGATCCGGCCGAGACGATCGCGCTCGTCGGTCTCGAGGACAAGGCCGATGAGCACACGAAGAGGCTCTCTGGGGGACAGCAACGCAGGCTTGACCTGGCCCTTGCGCTGGTGGGCGATCCCGAGCTGATCTTTCTCGACGAGCCCACCACCGGCTTCGACCCCGCCGCGCGCCGCATCGCCTGGAACGTGGTCCGCCGGCTCAAGGAGCTCGAGAAGACGGTCCTGCTGACCACCCATTACCTCGAGGAGGCGCAGGCGCTCGCTGACCGCGTAGCCATCGTCAAGGACGGCCTTGTGGTGGCCGAGGGCCCGCCCGACGAGTTACGTCCGGGCACGGCCGGCTACCGGATCTCGTACCTCTCCGACGGCAGGCGTGTCGAGCACCAGACCGACGATCCCACCGATCTGCTGCACCGCCTCACCCGCGATGCGCTGGCCCGCGGGGAGCGCCTCGAGGGACTCGAGGTCGCCCGCCCGACGCTCGAGGAGGTTTACCTCGAGCTCACGCATGAGGGCGACTCGGCATGAGCCCGGCTGCTCTGGCCTGGGAGCAGTTTCGCTTTGAGCGCAAGCTCTTCTGGCGCAACCCCAGCGCGGCGTTCTTCAACTTCCTGCTTCCGCTGCTGCTGCTCGTGCTCATTGCGACGGCGTTCCAGGTCGACCATGAGGGCCTCGAGATCCTCATCCCCGGGATCGCCGGCATGGGCGTGCTGGCCAACACGTTCACCTCCCTGGCGTTCAACCTGACCGTCCTGCGCGACGACGGGGTGCTCAAGCGCATCCGCGGCACGCCGATGCCCGCCGGGGCCTACGTGGCCGGGCTGATGGGCTCCGTGACCCTGAACGCCTTTCTGCAGGTGGCGATGGTGGTGGTGATCGGAAACCTCGCCTACGGGGTCGACTGGCCCGAGGACCCTGGGCTGCTTGTGGTGTTCACGTTGCTCGGGGTGACCTGCTTCGCCGCGCTGGGCGTGGCCTTCTCCCACGTCATCCCCAACCAGGACTCCGCCCCCGCCTACACCAACGCGATCTTCCTGCCGCTCATCTTCATCTCAGGGGTCTTCTACTCGTCCGAGAACCTGCCCGGGGCGATCAAGCTGATCGCGGAGGTGCTGCCGCTCAAGCACCTGATCGACGGGTTGTCGGCGGCGATTGTGGGCGGCGTCACCGGCGTGGGGGCATCGGCGGCGATACTCGCGGCGTGGACGCTCGCCGGCGTCGTGCTGGCCGTGCGCTTCTTTCGCTGGGAGTAAAGGCATCCGCGCTAGAGCCGCAGGGCGTGGCCGTGGCGTCGCAGCCAGTCCTCGTGGGCCTGCCAGTGCGGGCAGCGCGACGCGAGCAGCTCCCAGAAACGCGCCGAGTGGTCGAGCACCTCGAGGTGAGCCACCTCGTGCTCGACCACGTACTCGAGGATCTCGGGCGGTGCGAGCAGCAGGCGCCAGTTGAAGCTCATCGTGCCGGCGGACGAGCACGACGCCCAGCGAGTGCGCTGCCCGCGGATCTGCAGCCCCGAGTAGGCCGTGCCCGCCCGGGCGCAGGCGGCGTCGAGCAGCGGCGCCACCTCCTCGCGGGCGCGACGGCGGTACCAGCGCTCGAGCGCGTCGCGCAGGTCGGCGTGCGGCGACAGCGCCACCCACAGCGTGTCTCCGCGCAACACGAGGTGTTCGCGCACGCGCTGGGGCTCGACGCGGACCGACAGTCTCAGGCGCCGGCCGCGAAAGGGCAGCTCTCCCCCGTCGGCCAGGCGAGCCGGGGCGAGCTCGGCCTGGGTCTCCCGCATGCGTCGCAGTGTGCGCTCGATCCAGGCCCGCTTCTCCTCCACGAACGGCTCGACCTCGGACAGGGGGAAACGACGCGGCACCACCACCTCCACCCCATCGCCGCCCACGAGGATGCGCGCGCGCCGCGCCCGCGGAGAACGCCGTATCCGGTAGGGAATGGACGTCAAGACTCGGTGAGCGTACGGGCCCCCGCGGACGGTGGCTTGCCTTCCGCCACGTCGCGGTAGACCTGCCCGAGGCCGCTCGCCAGCGCGGGCCACGAGTAGCGACCGCGCGCGACCTCGTAGGCGCGCTCGCCGCGCCGGCGCCGCTCGGCTTCGCCGTTCACGGCCTCCACGAGCGCGGCGGCAAGAGCGTCCTCATCGTCAGGTGGCACGAGCCAGCCGGTCTCGCCGGCATCGACGATCTCGGCGGGCCCGTAGGCGTTGACCGCGAGCGCCGGGAGCCCGCAGGCCATCGCCTCCACGATCACCGCGCCGAACTGCTCGCGCACCGAGGGCAGCACCAAGAGATCGGCCGCGTTGAGGCCGTCCGGGAGGTCCTCGTGACCGCGCCAGCCGGCCAGGAACACGTCGGGATCCGCCGTCTCGCGCACCACCGCGAGCGGGTGCTCACCCTCCCACTCACCGGGGAAGCCACCGAGCAGCACCAGCGCAGCCGGGCGATCGAAGCTCTCGCGCGCCCGGGCGTGAGCGCGGATGAGCAGCGGGATCCGCTTGACCTCGGTGTAGCGCCCCACGTACAGCATCACCGGACCGCCGCCGCGGAACGGCGCGAGCTGCTCCTCCGTGTAGGCGACACTGCCCGGCCGGCCCGACTGGTCCCAGCCGCGCGGCTCCTCGACGAGCCAGCGCCGCCACTGCTCCAGGCGCGCCTCGCCCTGCACCGGATGGCGATCGAAGCCGGCGGGATCGAACCCGTTGGGCGCCCAGACGATGCGCTGCGGGTCGACTCCGAGCAGATTGGGCACCCGCCTCACCGCGTCGGGCGACAGCACGAGCAGCCGTTCGCAGCCCCGCGCCCAGCGCCGCAGGCGCTCGGCCCACTCGTCGGCGTGGTCCCAGTGCGAAGGCGGCCCCTCCTCGATCTCCTGCAGCATGAGCAGCTCGGTTCCGTGCAGGTGACCGATGCACGGGACGTCCGGAAAGCGGCGCTCGGCGGCCTCCTGGATGGGGGTCAGATGGTGGAGGTGCAGCACATCGGCCTCGCCGGCCCCGGCGCGGTCGAGCTGGTCCTCCCAGACCGCCACGAGGCGTTCGTAGTCGCGATCGTCGACGGTCGTGAACACCTGGTCCGGTGCGCCGGCGCGGTCCTCGTAGGAGGGCTGAAAGGGAGGATCGGCGGCCAGCGGGTCTGGCGCCGAGGCGGAGGCCGTGTAGTCGAGCGCACGCACGTCCAGGCCGGCGTAGAAGGTCTCGGCGTTCGACTGCTCGCCCGGCCCCCCCAGCGACCCGCAGGCCACCGTCACGTCCCAGCCGTCACTGGCCAGGGAGCGTGAGAGGTAGCGCGCGACCTGCGCGGAGCCTCCGCGCGGGAAGAAGATGAGCCCCATGACGACGCGCATCTAGAAGTTCACCGGCACCGAGCCGCCGTCGACCGACCAGCTCGCTCCGGTCACGTTCGAAGCCCGCTCCGAGCACAGGAACACGATCGCCGCGGCGATCTCCTCCGGCGTGGCCATGCGGCCGATCGGAAGCTTGGAGCGGGAGGCCTCGAGCACGTCGTCCCGATCGCTCCCTCGACGAGCGGCGAGCTGGTCGGCCAGCCCGCCGGGGTCGGTCCACAGCTCGTCCTCGACGGGCCCCGGCGCGACTGCGTTGACCAGCACACCTCGGGCGGCCCAGAGGTCGGCGAAGACGCGGCTGAGCGACAGCTGGGCGGCCTTGGTGACCGAGTACGACGCGTCGAGGTTCGAAGAAGGGCGCTTGCCCGACGATGAGCTGACGTTGACGATCCTCCCGCCGCCCGCTTCGCCCATGCGCGGCGCGAACGCGCGCATGAGGCGCATCGAGGCCATCACATGCAGGTCCCACTGGGCCTGCCAGTCGCCGTCGGTGAGGTCCTCCAGCGCGCGCGCCTTGCTCGTGCCGGCGTTGTTCACGAGCGCCCAGGGAGTCTCGGGGCAGGCGTCCAGCACGCGCCCGGCGGCATCGGGGTCGGTCAGGTCGAGCTCGACGTCGGCGCTATGGCGCGCCACGGTGAGAACCCGCGCGCCCTCCTGCGAGAGCATGCGCGCGGTGGCCGCTCCGATACCGCGGCTGCCGCCGGTGACGACGCAGATCTTCCCTTCCAGGCCCAGTTGCACGCGTCAGTTTGCCTGGTGGGGCATGGGCTCGCCCGCCAGGCCGGCCAGCAGGTTGTCGACCGCCATGTCCGCCATTTGCTCACGCGTCGCGTGGGTGGCCGAGGCTATGTGGGGCAGCACGATCAGTCCCGGCGCGTCGAGCAGCGGGTGGTCAACGGGCAGCGGCTCGGGATCGGTCACGTCGAGCGCCGCGCCGGCGATCTCGCCGGCTTTCAGGGCGCGGGCGAGCGCGTCGGTGTCCACGATCGGCCCGCGCGCCGCGTTGACCAGATAGGCGGTTTCCTTCATGCGTCCCAGGGCCTCCTCGCCGATGAGGCCGCGAGTGTCGGGGATCAGCGGGCAGTGGATGGTCACGAAGTCCGAGCGCTCGAGCAGCTCCTCGAGCGTGACCCCGCCGCTCACGTCGGTGAACAGCAGCTCGCATCCGAAGCCCTCGAGCCGACGGTGGACCGCCCGGCCGATACGTCCGAGGCCGACGATCCCGACCGTCGATCCGTGCAGGTCATGGCCGAGCAGCAGCTCCGGCTCCCAGGTGCGCCACTCGCCGCGGCGCACGTAGGCGTCGCCCTCCACGAGCCGGCGCGCGGCGCCGAGCATGAGCGCGACGGCCAGGTCGGCGGTGGACTCGGTCAGCACGTCCGGCGTGTTTCCGACCGGGATCCCGCGTGCGCTCGCGGCCTCGAGGTCCACGTTGTCGGTGCCCACCGCGTAGTTGGAGATCGCTCGCAGCACGGGCGCGGCCGCGATCAGCTCGGCGTCGACGGGGTCGGTGAGCAGCGAGAGGAGCCCCTCGAGCTCTTCGATCCGGGCGAGCAGCTCCTCGCGCCCGGGCGGCGTTCGATCCGGCCAGACCTCCACCTCGTGCTCGGCGCCGAGGCGCTCGAGCGCCTTTCCGGGCAGGCGGCGGGTCACGAACAGGCGAGCCATTACACCCGGACGCTAGCGTCCCGCCGCGGTGGGACGCACGGCGGGTACTGAGAAAGCTTCGGTGGGCACAGCGCTGCGGGTCGCGCTCGTGGCCAACGCGGCATCGGGGACCTGCGATCCCGACCAGTGCGCGGATTGGCTGCGGACCTTCGGAGCCGAGGTGGAGCCATTCGCGATCGACGAGATCGAGCGCGCCGTGGCCGCCGAGGGGGACCGCCTGGTGGTGGCCGGCGGCGACGGCTCGATCGCGCCGGTCGCGGCCGCCGCCGGCCGAGCCGGAATCCCGCTGGCCCTGCTGCCCGCGGGGACCGCGAACGACTTCGCCCGGCGAATGGGCATTCCGCCGGCGATGGGTCCGGCCGCTCGGCTGGCGGCCCGCGGCACCGAGGTCAAGCGGGTCGAGCTGGGCTGGATGGACGACCGTCCGTTCGTCAACGTCGCCAGCGCCGGCCTCCCGGGCCCGGCCGCGCGCACGGCCAAGGCGTGGAAGAAGCCCCTGGGGCCGCTGGGCTACGCCGCGGGCGCGCTGCTGGCCGGCGTGACGACCAAGGCGGTGAACGTCGAGGTCTCCTGCGACGGCGGCTCGCTGTTCGGCGGCGACGCGTGGCAGGTCACGGTGGCCGCCTCGGGCGCGTTCGGCGCGGGATCCCGCATCCAGGAGGCTGACCCCCACGACGGGGCGCTCGAGGTGGTCGCGATCGAAGCCGGGCCGCGGGTCGGCCTGATGGGGCTGGCCTACCGCCTGCGCAGCGGCAGCGTGGGTGAGCACCCGCGGGCACGGCACGCGCGCTGCGAGCGCGCGACCCTGCGGATCCCGGGTCTCACCGAGTTCAACGTCGACGGCGAGGTCCTGGAGCGCGGCTCAGCCGAGTTCCGCGGCCAGGCGGACGCGTTCTCGCTCGTGGTGGGCTGAAGACTCTGCCAGGATCTCGGCCGTGCGAACCCGACCATGGATGGTGGCCGCGCTTCTCGCGCTGCCCGCGATCCTCGCTCCGAGCGCCGCCGCCCAGACAGGCGGCACGCCCGTTCCCGGCCCCGGCGACCCCTGCCCGGCCGCGTACCCGGGCGACGACGCCGAGCAGAAGGCGCTCGCGCGCTGGATGGCCCGGGGCGCGGCCATGCGCGATCTCCCCCAGGAGCTGCCCGTGATGGCCGGACTCGCCGAGTCCGGCCTCCGCAACCTGCGCCACCCCGGCGGCTCCTTCTTCGGTTTCTTCGGCATGCACCGCTCGCTGAACGAAGGCTCCTATCGCGGCTTTCCCAAGAACCCCGAGTTGCAGCTGCGCTGGTTCGCCGACACCGCGGTGGCCGTGCGCCAGCGTGAGATCGCCGAGGGCGACGAGGAGTTCGGCGCCGACTCCTCGGGCTACGGGCTGTGGATCGCCGACGTCGAACGGCCCGCGCCGGAGAACCGGGACGGCTACCAGCCCTACCTCGACGACGCCGACGAGCTGCTCGCCGCGTCCTGCCGCCCCGCCGATCACAGCCCCGACGACCAGGCTCCGACCCTGCGCGTGCGCGCGGCCCGACGCCAGCGCGACTCGATCACGCTCAGGGTCCGCTGCCCGGCAGAGGCGTGTGTCGCGGGAGCACAGGCCGAGCCGCGCCGGCGCGTGCGAAGCGCTCCCGCGGTCGACATCGAGTCCAAGCCGGTGCGGCTGATGCTCCCCGCGCGATCGGCGCGCGGCGCCCGCCTGATGGTCACGGTGACCGCCGCCGACGAGTCCGGCAACGCCGCCCGGGTCAGACGGCGCATTACCCTGCTGCGTTGATGGCCGACTCGGCACGCCCGGACATCCTCATACACGGCGACACGATCAGGTCGGCGACGCTGCGTCACGAGCTGCCGCTGGGCATTGTCGATCCCTTCTCCTACTTCGAGGTGTCCGGGCGCCGCGTGGCCGTGGTCGCCTCGATGGAGGCCGGGCGCGTCCGGGAGGCCGCGCCCGGGGTAGAGGTGATCGACCCCTATGCGCTGGGGCTCGACGAGCTGATAGCCCGCGGACTGAAGTGGCACGAGCTCGAGGCCGAGCTGTGTCTGAACGCGGCGAAAGAGCTCGGCGCACGGCGACTGGTGGTGCCGGCCGCGCTGCCCGTGTCGGTGGCCGACCGCCTCAGGGCCGAGGACATCGAGGTGGTGCCCGACGAGATTGAGTTCAACCGGCGGCGTCGGGCCAAGAACCCCGACGAGCTGGAGGGAATCCGGCGTGCCCAGGCCGCGGCGAACGCCGCCATGGCGGCTGCCGCGGCGATGCTTGCGGCGGCCGAGACGGAGAACGGCACCTTGATGCAGGACGGCGCGCCGCTCACCTCCGAGCTGGTGCGGGCCCGTCTTCGCGAGGTCTGCGCCGCCCACGACGCTCCGGCGCCCGAGGACATCATCGTCGCCGCCGGTGGCGCAGGCGCGAGCGGCCACGAGCAGGGATCGGGGCCGCTGCCGGCGGGGATCCCGATCATCATCGACCTGTGGCCGCGCGACGAGCGCACGGGCTGCTGGGCGGACATGACGCGCACCTTCGTGGTGGGCGGTGAACCGGCCCCCGATGTCGCCCACTGGCATGCGCTCAGCTACACCGCGCTCACCCGCGTCCTCGAGCAGACTCGCGCCGGCGTGACCGGGCTCGAGCTGTTCTCGATCGCCTGTGAGGTGTTCGAGGAGGCGGGCGAGCTCACGCAACGGACCAAGGAGGAAGGCGAGGCCCTGCAGGACGGCTTCTTCCACTCGCTCGGTCACGGAGTGGGGCTCGAGGTGCACGAGGAGCCCGCGCTCGGGCGCACCGGCTCCGACCCGCTCGTGGCGGGCGATGTGCTGGCCGTTGAGCCCGGCTGCTATCGCGCAGGCTATGGCGGAGTACGCCTCGAGGACCTCGTGCTCGTCACCGACGACGGCGGCGAGCGGCTAACCGAATTTCCATACGAGCTCCTCCCCTAGGGCGCTACCTTGGAGTCATGCCGCCGCGTGACACGGGTCTTCCTCAGACCGACGCCCAATTCGACTTCGGGCGCGCGCGCCGCAAGCGGGCGCTGTCCCAGATCGCGGCGCGGATGCGCCGCCACCGCGACCTGACGGTCATCCTGCCCTTCGACGAGGTGGTCGCCGCCCTCGGCCGCCGCGGCGAGCGCTCCCTGGGACTGCAGACCATCGACCTCGATTCGATCGTGGGAACCGTCGACCGGGGCCGCGAGTTCGACCGTCGCTTCAACCCCACCTCGGCGCGCGTGCGACCGCGCTGGGAGCGGATCAACACCGCCCAGCGCAAGGGCCAGGAGATGCCGCCCATCGACGTGTACCGCATCGGCGAGCTGCACTTCGTCAAGGACGGTCATCACCGTGTGTCCGTGGCCCGAGCGCTGGGGTTCACCAAGATCGACGCCTACGTGACCGAGATCATCACCGAGCTGGGGGCGGGGCGTGAGATCAAGCTCAGCGACCTACCGCTCAAGAGCCACCAGCGCCTCTTCTACGAGCGGGTGCCGCTGCCGGCCGACGCCCGAGCCGAGATCAAGCTCTCGGACGAATGGCGCTACGCGGCTCTAGCCGAGGCCGTCGAGGCCTGGGGCTTTCGGGTGAGCCACGAGCGCGGCGAGCTGATGAGTCGGTCGCAGGTCGCCGAGGAGTGGTACGACGACGAGTACCGCCCCGTCGTCGAGATGCTGCGCGAGGCGGAGCTCATCCGGGGCGGCATGACCGACACCGAGGCCTACATGCGGGTGGCCCACCTGCGCTACCTGCTCCTGCGCACCCACGAATGGGACGACGAGGTGATCGAAGCTGTGCGGCGCGACCTGGCCGCCCCGGGGATCGAGGAGGACACGATGGTCCGCACCCTGCGCAGAGAGCTGAAGTAGAGAACTCAGCCGGCCGAGTGCCGCCCGCCCGGGCTGGGCTCGCGAGTCGCCCGCCGCTGGCTCGGCTCGCCCTGGCCGCCGCGTGGCCGCGGGGCCCTTCTGCTCGGTCGTCAGGTTGCGGCCGTCCTCGGGGTCGAACAGGATGAGCCGCGTCGCGTCCACCCACAGCTCGGCATCCTGTCCCTGGGTGACCTTGCTGGCCGGATCGAGGCGGGCAACGATCCGTCCCTCCTCGCCCGCGCTCGGAACCTCACCGCCACCGGCGTCCTCGGCCAGCTCGCGCAGCTCCGCGGACTCGATGCTCTGGTCGGTGTCCACGCTGAAATGGGCGTACAGCTCCGAGCCCATCGCCTCGACCACCTCGATGTGGGCGTTGAACGTCATGCCGCGATCCCGGGCCTCGCCGGTCAGCGCCGCATCCTCGAAGCTCTCCGGCCGGACGCCGGCGATCAGCTGCTTGCCCTCGGCGCGACCGACGCGCTCGCGCACCTCCTGGCGGAAGCCTCACGTCGCCGATCGGCAGCTTGACCGTGTCGCCCTCGAGCGTCGCCGGCATGAAGTTCATCGCCGGCGAGCCGATGAAGCCGGCCACGAACAGGTTGACCGGCTCGTTGTAGAGGTCCATCGGGCTGCCCACCTGCTGCAGCTCGCCCGACCGCATCACTGCCACCCGGTCGCCCAGCGTCATGGCCTCGGTCTGGTCGTGGGTCACGTATACCGTCGTGGTGCCGAGCCGCTGCTGGATGCGCGAGACCTCGGTGCGCATCTGCACGCGCAGCTTGGCGTCGAGGTTGGAGAGCGGCTCGTCCATGAGGAAGGCCGACGGGTCGCGCACGATCGCCCGCCCCATGGCCACGCGCTGGCGCTGGCCGCCCGGACAGGTTGGCGGGCCGGCGGTCGAGATGCTGCTCGAGGTCGAGAATCCGAGCCGCCTCGCCGACCTTCTCGTCGATCTCGCTCTTGTCTGCCCCGCGCAGCTTGAGCGCGAAGCCCATGTTCTCGCGCACGGTCATGTGCGGGTAGAGCGCGTAGTTCTGGAAGACCATCGCGATGTCGCGGTCCTTGGGCGCCTTCTCGTTGACCACGTCTGTCGCCGATGCGGAGCTCGCCCTCGGTGATGTCCTCGAGCCCGGCGATCATGCGCAGCGCGGTCGACTTGCCGCAGCCCGACGGTCCGACCAGGATCACGAACTCCCCGTCCTCGATCTCGAGGCTCATGTCCTTGACCGCCTCGAAGCCGTCCGGGTAGCGCTTCGTGATGTTGTCGAGCGTGATCTGGGCCATAGCGTTTCTCCTTATCCCTTGACCGCGCCGGCGGTGAGGCCCGCGACGATCCGGCGCTGGAAGATGAAGACCATGATGACGATCGGCACGGTGACGACCACCGAGGCGGCCGCGACTGCGCCGATCGGCTGCTCGAACTGCGAAGCCCCGGTGAAGAAGGCCAGCGCGGCCGGCACGGTGCGGGCGTTGTCGGTCGAGGTGAGCGTGTTGGCGAAGATGAAGTCGTTCCAGGCGAAGATGAAGACAAGGATCGCCGCGGTGAAGACTCCGGGGGCGGCGAGCGGCACGATGACCTTGCGGAAGGCCTGCATCGGCGTCGCCCCGTCCACCGCGGCCGCCTGCTCGAGCTCCCAAGGGATCTCGCGGAAGAACGCGGATAGCGTGTAAATCGCGAGCGGCAGCGTGAAGGTCATGTAGGGGATGATCAGCCCGATCCAGGTGTCGTAGATCCCAATCGCCCGCCACATGTCGAACAGCGAGCCGACGATCGAGATCGCCGGGAACATGGCCACGGCGAGCGCCCCGGAGAGGATCACCGCCTTCCCGGGAAAGTCGAGCCGCGAGGTCGCGTAGGCGGTCATGGCGGCCAGCACGATCGAGATCACCGTGGCGATCGACGCGATGCCGATCGAGTTGATCAGCGCGGCGATGAACGTGTCGTCGGAGAAAACGACGTCGTAGTTGTCGAACGAGAAGCCCGAGAAGAACTTCTTGTCCGCGACCTCGTCGGGCGTCTTGAACGACAGCGAGGTGATCCAGGCGACCGGGATCAGGGCGTAGAGCAGCACGACCAGGATCCCGATCGAGCCACAGCAGCCGTCTCGCGGTTCGTGTGCTGCATCTCAGGTCTCCCCTCGTTGTTGCGCCGTGCTCGTGCCCAGCACCTTCACGAACAGGACGGCGATCAGAATCACGCAGACGAAGATCAGGATCGACACGGCGGACCCCAACCCCAGGTTGACCCGATTGATCAGGATGTTGTAGCCCAGGATCGAAACGCTCTCCGTGCCGAGTGCGCCACCCGGCTGGATGATGAAGATGTTGTCGAAGATGCGGAACGCGTCGAGCGTCCGGAACAGCAGCGCGACGAGGATCGCCGGCTCTCATCAGCGGCAGGGTGATGCGGAAGAAGCGCTGTACGGCGCTTGCTCCGTCCACCTTGGCCGCCTCGTGCAGCTCGTCCGGCACGAGGGCGAGGCCGGCGAGCAGCAGGAGCGCCATGAACGGCGTCGTCTTCCAGACCTCCGCCAAGATGATGACGAACAGCGACCCTTCCCTCGTGGTGAGTGGCGCCCAGTCGTCCGGCACGAGCGGCAGCCCGAACACGAACCCGCTGGTTGGGTCGAAGGCGTACCTCCAGGCGAACGCCGCGACGACGGTGACGATGCCGTAGGGGATCAGGATCGCGGCGCGAACGGGGCCGCGGCCGAAGATGGCCCTGTGCATGACCAGGGCAATCAGCATCCCGAGAACGAGCTCGATGGCCACCGAGATCACGGTGATGATCAGCGTGGTCCCGACGTCCGTCCACCACGTGGTCGAGGTGAGCACGTCGCCGTAGTTGGCGAGCCCCACGAACTCCTTGTCGTCGGGGAAGCGCAGGTCGAACTTCTGCAGCGACAGGTAGAACGCGTACGCGATCGGATAGCCGGTCACGAGAAGCATCACGATCACTGCCGGGGCGCACAACATCCAGGCGAGCTTGCGCTCGGCCCGGGCGCGCTCCGTCGTTCCCTTCTTGGCGGGCGGTGTGGCGGCCGGTGCTCGAGCGGTGGAGGCTTCCACTAGAAGATCTTCCCCTGTACGGCCTTCTCGATGCGGTCGCGCAGCCGTGCCACGATCCCGTTCGGGATCCACCGCGTCGGGTGGGTGATACGTCTTCTGGATCGCGAGCGAGATGTCGCTGTAAGCCGGCGTCACCGGCCGCGGACCCGCATCGTCGATCGACTGCCCGCAACTCGTCGGCAAACGGAAACGCCTTCTGGACCTTCGGGTCGTCATAGACCGACTCGCTGGTGGGCGGCAGGCCTCCCAGCTCGGCGCTGAGCGCCTGGTTCTCCGGGCGGGCCAGGCATTCGGCGGCCTCGAAGGCGAGATCCGGGTTCTTCGAGTAGGCCGACACGGCGATGTTGAAGCCGCCGAGCGGCGGCCGGCTCGGCTTGTCCTTGTCGGTGCGCGGGTAGCGCGCCCAGCCGATGTTCTTCTGCAGCTCCTCGCTCACCTCCGCGGCGCCCGGGTAGATGTACGAGTAGTTGACCATGTAGTTGGAGCGGCCGTCATAGAAACCGAAGCGGGCCGCGTCCTCGTTGTTGGTCGACATGCCCGGCGGGGCAGCCGGCGAGTTGGCGAGCTTGCTCTCGATCTCGGCCGCCCGCTTGGCGGTGTCGTTCACCAAGACGTTCGCCCTGCTCGCTCACGATCTGGCCGCCGGCGCTCGCGATCAGCGCGTTGATCCATACGACCAGGCCCTCGTACTGAGCGGACTGAACCTCGACCGCCTTCCCGTCCTCGACCGATTGGTCGATCATCTCGTCCCAGGTGAAGTCCTCGGGCGGAGCATCGACCTGGTCCTTGAGGTACCAGAGGAGCTGTGTGTTGCTCGTGTGCGGGATGGCCCAGATCTTGCCGAGGTAGTCGACCGTCTTGAGCGGACCCTCGAGCTTGCCCTCCTCGGCCGCGCTGCGTCGCTCGCCCTCCCAGGGAAGAATCCAGCCGGCCTCGGCGAACTCGGCGGTCCAGATCACGTCGAGCGACGCCAGGTCGATGTCGTCATCCTCTGCGGCCAAGCGGCGGACGAGCAGCTCGCGCTGCTGGTCGGCGATGTTCGGCAGCTTCACGTAGTTGATCTTGTAGCGGCCGTTCGCCTCCTTGTTGCAGTCGGCGACGGACTGATCGTAGGAGCCGCCGGGCTCGTTGAAGGCGTACCAGTTGATCGCGCGGGCGCCGCTGCCGCCCTCGTCGCCGCCGACGCCGCAGCTCGTCGCGAACGCGCAGGCGAGCGCAGCCAGCAGGGCCACCAGTGTCCGGGTCCTGCGGCTCGTGCCCTCCTCGGCCATCACCTGAGGGGGACGTACCCACTCGGGGCGGCGTTGAAGCAAAGCTCGGCCCGCGCACGCGAGCGTGCGCGCGCATTGTGGCTCTGGAGCGGTCGCCTGCATGCTGCCGTTCTCCCTCCTCATGGCCCCGTCGAGGGGCCGAGACAACGTTCTCTGCACCCTAGACAGAAGCGAGGCATGGTGTCAAGGTTGGCTTGGAAAAACGTTTTCTGGCCATGAGCGGAACAACCTCAGACGGGGCGACGGGAGAGCGCCGGCGACCGACCATGATCGACGTGGCGGCGCTTGCCGACGTCAGCCTCAGCACGGTCTCGCGGGTGGTAAACGGAGAGGGAGCCGTTCGCGCCGACCTGGCCAAGCGCGTGCGCGAAGCCGTGGAGCTGCTCGGCTACCGGCGCGACCTGACGGCCAGCACGCTGCGCCGAGCGGACCGGGCTTCCGCCAGCGTCGGTCTCGTGTTCGAGGACGTGGCCAACCCGTTCTTCGCCTCGATCCATCGCGGCTTCGAGGAGGTCGCTCGCGCACGAGGGGTGCTGACCTTCGTCGGCAGCTCCGATGAGGATCCCGCTCGCGAGCGCGAGCTCGTACACGGCCTCTGTGAGCGGCGGGTGGACGGCCTGGTGATCGCGCCCATCGAGCACAACCATTCCTACCTGCTGCGCGACCTCGAGGCGGGCATGGCCGTTGTGTTCATCGATCGCCCGCCCGAGGCCATCGACGCGGACTCGGTGCTGATCGACAATGCCGGCGCCGCCGCGACGGCCGTCGACCACCTGGTCTCCGCGGGGCACCGGCGCATCGGCTTCCTGGGCGACCGCGAGCAGATCTACACGGCGCGCCAGCGGGTGAGCGGCTATCGGGAAGCCCTCCTGAAGCACGGCCTGCCCTACGACGACGAGCTCGTGCGGATGGGGCTCGACGAGAGCGCCCGAGCGCTCTCGGCCTCCAATGACCTCTTCGGGCTTGCACGGTCGCCCAGCGCCCTGCTCACGAGCCAGAACTTCATCACGATAGGCGCGGTTCACGCGCTGCAGGCCCTCGGCCGCCAGCACGAGATCGCGTTGGTGGGGATCGACGACGTGACGATGGCCGACGCAACCGAGCCCCGGCTGACCGTGGTGGCACAGGACCCGTCGGGCATGGGCCGCGCGGCGGGGGAGTTGCTGTTCGCAAGGCTCGACGGGGCGTCCGGGCCCGCCGAGCGAGTGGTGATGCCGACTGAGCTGCTGGTGCGTGGATCGGGCGAGATCCGGCCGCCGGCCGAGGAGCGCTAGCGCGGGACCACCGCACCGGCGTGCGGAGCAAGCCGCCGGTCGCGCAGCGCGCCCGGCTGCGTCTCCAGCCGCGGCTCGCCGCCGAAGGGCACCGGTAGCGCCTCGGCGGTGGTGTTCACGGCAACGGTGTGATCGCCGCGCCGGTAGGCGACCACTCCCTCCCCCGCCTCGAGAAGCTCGAACCTCTCGCCCAGCACGCGCCGCAGCGCGAGCAGATCCCGGACCATCGAGAGAAACGATGCGGGATCCTCGCGCTGGGCCTTGACGTTGTGCTCCTGCGGGTCGACCGCCGGGAGCCAGGGTTCCCCTGTCGTGAAACCGCCGCCCGCCGACGCGTCCCACTGCATCGGGTGGCGGTAGCGGTCACGCCCGGCGCGGTCGAACACCGACTCGCCGGGCGGGCCGTCGGCCTGTCCGATCTCGTCGCCCTGATAGAGGAAGGCCGGGCCGGGCAGGGTCAGCAGCAGCAGCGCCGCGGCGCGGGCGTTCTCGGCCCCGAAGCGACTGGCCAGGCGCCCGAAGTCGTGGTTGGACATCACCCAGGCGGCCTGCCCCGGTATGCGCGTGCAGGCCTCGATGGCGCCGCGTAGCGCCTGCGCGTCCCAGGGCGCGTGCAGCAACTCGAAGGCGAACACCGCGTCGAAGTGGTCGGAGTAGGGCTGCCAGCGCTCGGCCGGCAGGTAGACCTCGCCCACCAGGAACGTGGTCCGTCCGCAGGCCTCGCGGATACGAGCCAGCGCCTCGCCGGTGTCCGGCGCGTTGCGCGAGTGATTCAGCGCAAGCTGTGCCTCCGCCTCGCTCAGCGGCAGGCCGAAGGCCTCGCGGACCGGCGGGTCGTCGCGCAGCTGCGGGTCCTTCAGCAGACGGTCGATGGCATCGATCCGGTAGCCGTCCACGCCGCGGTCCAGCCAGAAGCGCAAGACGTCCTGCATCGCCGCGATCACCTCGGGGTTGCGCCAGTCGAGGTCGGGCTGCTCCGGGTAGAAGGAGTGCAGGTAATAGCGCTCTCCGAGCTTCTCCCAGGCGGTACCGCCGAAGGCCGACAACCAGTTGTTGGGGCGCTCGGCCCAGATGTACCAGTCGGGATGCTCGCGAAACCAAGGGTGCTCGATCGACGTGTGGCAGGGCACGATGTCGAGCAGCAGCTTCAGGCCGCGCGCGTGCGCCTCCTCGGTGAGCGCGTCGAAGTCGGAGAGGCTTCCGAACACCGGGTCCACCGCGGTGTAGTCCGAGACGTCGTAGCCGAAGTCGGCCATCGGCGAGGGATAGATCGGCGACAGCCACAGGGCGTCCACACCCAGCCAGGCCAGATAGTCGAGGCGCGAACGGACGCCCGCGAGGTCGCCGATGCCGTCGCCGTCGGAGTCCTGGAAGGACCGCGGGTAGATCTGGTAGACGACCAAGTGCGCGAGAACGCTACGGGAAGAGTGGCCTGACAACGACGGCGAGGCGCCGGAAGCGCCTCGCCGCGGGTCGGGGGGCGGGCCGGCTGCTGCCGACTTCGGCATGGTGGCCGGCACCGCGTCTGCGGGACCGCCCATCGCGACAGTCCTGCAGATACCAGCCCTGTACCGGGAAGCGGGTTGTTATAAACGGCCTCCCTTTGGGGAAACGAGGCGGACATGGCCACGGTCGCACGCAAGAGCCCGTTCGCAACCAAGCCGACCGAGCAGCTCCTCGAGACCGCCGAAGGCACGAGCCTGGAGAGAGGCATCGGCGCACTCGACCTCACCGCCCTGGGCATCGGGGCGATCATCGGAACGGGCATCTTCGTGATCATCGGCGAGGCCATCGGCGAGTCCGGCCCCGCCCTCGTGATCTCGTTCGTGCTCGCGGGCGTGACCTGCATCTTCTCCGCGCTCTCCTACGCCGAGCTGGCCTCGACCATTCCGGTGTCCGGCTCCGCCTACACCTACGCCTACGCGACGATGGGCGAGGTTCTCGCCTGGATCATCGGCTGGGACCTGATCCTGGAGTACGGAGTGTCGGTGGCTGCGGTCGCGGTCGGCTGGGGCGCCTACCTCACGGAGCTGCTGGACTCGCTGTTCGGGATCACGCTCAGCGACGCGATCTCGCTGCCTCCCGGCGACGGCGGAAAAGTCAACGTCCCTGCCTTCTTCCTGGTACTGGCCGTGGCCGCGCTGCTGATCTCGGGCATCCGCCAGTCCGCGCGCTCGAACACCGTCATGGTGATCATCAAGCTGGTCGTGCTGGTGTTCTTCATCGTCGTCGCAGCCACGGCCTTCAACGGCGACCACTTCTCGGACTTCGCGCCCAACGGGTGGAGCGGAATCGAGAATGCCGCTGCACTCATCTTCTTCGCCTATATCGGCTTCGACGCTGTGTCCACGGGCAGCGAGGAGAGCAAGAACCCCGGTCGCGACCTGCCCATCGCAATCATCGGCTCGCTGGTGATCGCCACCATTCTCTACATCCTCGTATCGCTGGCCGCCGTGGGCGCGCTGCCGGCCGACCAGCTCGCCGGCCAGGACGCGCCGCTGGCCATCGCCCTCTCCGAGGGCGCCGGCATCGCGTGGGGCGCCGACATCGTCACCTTCGGAGCGCTGGTGGCGATCACCAGCGTGGTGCTGACGATTCTCTACGGGCAGACCCGCGTGGCCTTCTCCATGTGCCGCGACGGGCTGATGCCCCCCAAGCTCGCCACCGTCTGGGAGAAGACCCGCACGCCGGTGATCCTGACGCTCGTGTTCGCCATCCCGATAGCGGTGCTCGCCGCGTTCGTGCCGCTCAAGGAGATCGCCGAGCTGGTGAACATCGGCACCCTGTTCGCGTTCTTCATCGTGAACATCGCCGTGATCTGGCTGCGGCGCTCGAAGCCCGACATGGAGCGCGGCTACCGGGTGCCGCTCGTGCCCGTGGTTCCGATCATCGGCGCGCTGCTGTGCGTCTACCTGATGACGAAGCTGCCCGGCACCACCTGGGTGCGCTTCGGGCTGTGGCTGCTGCTGGGCATGGTCATCTACGCGCTCTACGGCTACCGCAACTCGCGGATGCGCAAGAACGGCGACGATGACGGTCGGGAGCCCACCAGCACTTCGATGGCCTAGCACCCCCGCACTCGCCGTACCCAGAGCGATGGCCGTGCTCCTCGCCACCGCCGCAGCGACTCTGTTCATGACCGGGGTGGGCTGGTTCGTGCAGGTGGTCCACTACCCGCTCATGGGAGCCGTCGGCGGCGTGGCCTTCGAGGACTATCACCGCGCCCACTCTCGCCTGACCGCACGCGTGGTCCTGGGCCCGATGGTTATCGAGCTGGCCGGGTCGGCGCTGCTGGTGGCCCAGCGTCCGGCGGGTGTCGGCGCGCCGGCGGCGTGGGCCGGCCTGGCGCTGGCCGCGGCCACGTGGGTGTCCACGGCGGCGGTTCAGGTGCCGCGACACCGACGCCTCACGCCGGACGGCGTGAGCGCGCTGGTGACCGGCAGCTGGGTTCGCACGCTGGCGTGGACGGCGCACAGCGGGGTGGTGCTGGGAATGCTGGCCGCAGTGTCCTGATCACGTCGTTATGGTGAGTTGGGATGGCTTCTTCGCGCACAACCGAGCGCGAGGAGGAGCGGCGTTTCAACCTGCGGACGCTCGTGATCGCGAGCTCCGCCTCCGCTACGGCGGCCGTCGTGACCTCGCAACTGTGGATCGCCGGCACCTGGATCGCCGCGGCGGCGACCCCTGTGCTGGTGGCGTTCGTCAGCGAGCTCCTTCACCGGCCCACCGAGAAGATCGCCGAACGCCTGACCTCGGACAAGCCGGTGTTGCGCCCGGATCCGCAAGCAGCCCGAGCCGCCGCCCGACACCGCCGAGGTTCCGCCGCCGCCATCGCCGAGCCGACTCCGAGCCCGAACCCGCCCCCGTGCGCGTGTACCGCAGCGGCTCGCCCACCCCGCGCCGTCGCAAGATCGCCGTTGGGAGCCGTGTTCGGCACCGGCGCGCTCGCCCTGCTCATCGCGGTAGTCGTGCTGACCGTGCCCGAGCTGTTGGCCGGTGGAACGATCGGCGGGGGCAAGGGCAACACCACGTTCTTCTCGGGCGATCGCGACCGCTCGAGCTCGGACCCGAACAAGCAGCAGGAGCCCTCCGACAGCGCCGACCAGTCGGCGCCGGCCACCCAGCCGGAGACCGAGCCGTCCAGCGAGGAGGAGACCGCAACCGAGCCCTCGACCGAGACCGAGACCACCCCCACCACGCCGGCTCCGGCCGGCGAGACCGCCACCACGCCGGCGCCCGCCCCCGAAGAGCAGCCGTAGCTCGAGGGCATAGGCTGCGCAGATCAAGCAGCTCGCCCCCGACGTCTTCCGGCTCAGTGGCCGGCCTCCGAACGTGATCAACGTCTACCTCATCGAGGACGTGCTGATCGATGCGGGCACGCAGCTGGCCCGCAACCGAATCCTGCGCCAGGTGAAGGGCCGGGGCGTCAGCGCCCATGCGCTGACCCACGCCCATATCGACCACTACGGCTCCAGCCACGCCGTCTGCGAGGCGCTCGGGATCCCGCTCTGGTGCGGCGAGCGCGACGCACCCGTGGCGCAGGGCGCTCGTCCCGCCCCGGGCGAGGGCCGCGCGGGGATGCTGGGGACGAAGCTGCCGCTGCCGGAGCCGCACGCAGTCGAGCGCAAGCTCAAGGAGGGAGACGAGGTGGGCGGGTTCACGGTCATGGACACCCCGGGCCACTCGCCCGGCCACATCTCGTTCTGGCGCGACTCCGACCGCACGCTCATCTGTGGCGACGTCTTCTTCGGCCTCAACCCGCTGACCGGACGGCCCGGCCTTCACGAACCGCCGCGACCCTTCACCTACAACGTCGGCCTAAACCGCGAGTCCGCCCGCCGCGTTGCTCGTCTCCAGCCTGCGCTCGTGCTGTTCGGCCATGGCCCGCCACTGCGCGACACCGAGCGCTTGGTGCGCTTCGCCCAAGCGCTGCCGGGCTGAGCGGCGAGGCGACCCGCACCCCTGCCACCATTGGGAGCCGGTGGCGGGCCACCATCATCATCACCAGCACGGTCACGCTCACGTGGCCACGGCGAACGGGCGCCGGCTCGGCATTGCCCTCGCGCTGATCCTCGCCTTCATGGCCGTCGAGGTCGTGGTCGGCATCCTGGCCTCGTCGCTCGCGCTGCTCTCCGACGCGGCGCACATGCTCACCGACGCGGGAGCGATCGCCCTGGCCCTGGTGGCGGCGAGGCTGGCCGGCAGGCCGGCTCAGGGTGGCTACACCTTCGGGCTCAAGCGGGCCGAGATCCTGTCGGCCCAGATCAACGGCGTAACGCTGGTGGCGCTGGCCGCGGTCATCGTCTTCGAGGGCATCCGGCGGCTGATCTCGCCCCCCGATGTCGAGGGCGCGGCCGTGGTCGTGGTAGCCCTGGCCGGCATCGTCGTGAACCTCGCTGGCCGCGATGATCCTGGCCGGCGCCGACCGCCGCAGCCTCAACGTGGAGGGCGCGTTTCAGCACGTGCTCACGGATCTCTACGCCTTCATCGCCACGGCGATCGCCGGTGGAGTGATCCTGGCCACCGGCTTCGGGGCCGCCGACGGCATCGCGGCCCTGTTCGTGGCTGCGCTCATGCTGCGGTCCGGCTGGGGGCTGCTGCGTGAGTCGGGACGGGTTCTGCTCGAGGCCGCGCCGCGCGGAATCGACCCTCAGGAGATAGGCCGCACGCTGGCGGCCGAGCCGCACGTGGTGGAGGTTCACGACCTGCACGTCTGGGAGGTCACCTCGGGCATGCCCTCGCTCTCGGCGCACGTGACGGTGGGCGCCGGCTGCGACACCCAGTCGCACCGCCGCCGGCTCGCCGAGCTGCTGCACGAGCGCTTCGACATCGACCACACCACGCTCCAGGTCGAGGCGCGCCACGAGGGCCCGCTGGAGATCGAGCCGCTGCGGCCCGGGCAGGGTCTGAGTGCCTCGCTTCGTTATCCAGCAGCACGATGCAACGTCCATGCACTACGACTTCCGCCTCGAGGTCGAGGGCACGTTCAAGTCCTGGGCGGTGCCCAAGGGCCCCTCGACCGACCCACGCGACAAGCGCTTGGCCATGGCCGTCGACGACCACGCGATCTCGTGGGGCGACTTCGAGGGCGTGATCGACGAGGGCGAGTACGGCGCCGGGCCGGTGATCGTGTGGGATCGCGGCAGCTACGAGAGCCTGCGCGAGGAACCGATGGCCGACTCGCTCGACGCCGGCCACGCCTCCTTCTGGCTCGAGGGCCACAAGCTGCGCGGTGGCTGGACCTTGCGGCACACCGACGGCCGGCGCTGGCTGCTGATCAAGCGCCGCGACGAGGAGGCCGACGCGCGCCGCCGCCCTACCAGCACCCAGCCGGAGTCGGTGGTCAGCGGGAGAACGATCGATGAGGTGCGGAGCTGAGCTCCTATGCCCCGATGAAGGCCGTCCTCTCCGACGAGCCCTTCTCCGACCCCGCCTGGATCTTCGAGCGCAAGCTCGACGGCGTGCGCTGCATCGCCCATCGCGACGGCAGCGTCGTGCGCCTGCTCTCGCGCACCGACCGCGACATGAGCGCGCAGTACTCGGAGGTCTCGGAGGCCCTGAGGGCCGACCCCTGCCCGGATTTCGTGGTCGACGGCGAGGTGGTGGCGCTCGACAGCCGCGGGATCACCAGCTTCTCGCGGCTGCAGCGCCGCGGGAAGGAGCGGGTCGCGATCTACCTCTACGTGTTCGACCTGCTCCGGCTCGAAGGGTCCGACCTGCGCGACCTCCCCCTGCGCGAGCGCAAGCGGCAGTTGCGCGAGGCGTTGCGCTTCGAGGATCCCATCCGCTTCACTCCGCACCGCAACGAGGTCGGGGAGCAGCTCTACGAGGAGGCCTGCCGCAAGGGTCTCGAGGGCGTGATCGCCAAACGCGCCGACAGTCCCTACCGGGCAACTCGCTCGCGCGACTGGCTCAAGCTCAAGTGCCACGCCGAACAGGAGCTCGTGATCGGAGGCTTCACCGCGCCGCAGGGCTCGCGCACCGACTTCGGCGCGCTGCTCGTGGGCCACTTCGAAGGCGACACGCTGCTCTACGCCGGCAAGGTGGGCACCGGCTTCGACCGGTCGACGCTGGCCGAGCTGGGCGCGCAGTTGCGAGACCTCGAGAGCGAGGACAATCCCTTCGCCGACGTGCACCCCATACCCCGAGGCACCCATTGGGTCGAGCCGCAGCTGGTGGCCCAGATCGGCTTCACCGAGTGGACGCGTGACGGGCGCCTGCGGCACCCGCGCTACCTCGGGCTCCGCGACGACAAGCCCGCGCGTCAGGTCGTGCGGGAGGTCCCGGCATGAACATCGAGATCAGCCACCCCGACAAGGTGCTGTTTCCCGACGACGGCGTCACCAAGGGCGAGCTGGCCGAGTACTACGAGCAGGTGGCGGAATGGATGCTGCCCCACATCAAGGGCCGCCCACTCAGCCTGCAGCGTTTCCCGGCGGGCATCGGCCAGCGCGGCTTCTTCCACAAGGACGCCCCCGACTACTTTCCCGCGTGGGTCCGGCGCGTGGAGGCGGCCAAGCACGGCGGGAGCGTGACCCATGCGATCGCAAGCGACGCCCGCACGCTGGTCTACCTGGCCAACCAGAACACGATCACACCTCACGTCTGGCTCTCGCGCGCCGATCGCATCGACCGCCCCGACCGCCTGGTGATCGACCTCGACCCGGCGCCGAAGAGCGACTTCGCCGATGTGCGCCGTGCCGCCCGAAACGCCGGCGACCTGCTGCGCGAGGTGGGACTCGAGCCGTTCGCCCAGGTCACCGGCTCGAAGGGCATCCACGTGTGGACGCCGATTCAACGCCGCGCCGACTTCGATCACGTCAAGGAGTTCGCGGATGGCCTGGCCGAACTGCTGGCGGCGCGCGATCCCGACGCTCTGACGACCGAGTTTCGCAAGGCCCAGCGCGGGGGCCGCATCCTGGTCGACGTGCTGCGAAACCGCTACGCCCAGACGGTCGTGCCGCCCTACGCGGTGCGGCCCCGGGCCGGCGCACCGGTCGCCACCCCGATCGAGTGGGAGGAGCTCTCGGACTCGAAGCTGCGTCCCGACAAATGGACGGTCCGAACGGTCCTGCGCAGGCTCGACAAGAAGGGTGACCCCTGGGCTGAGATCGGCGCGCACGCGCGGGGCCTGTCCGCGCCGAAGAGGCAGCTGAATGCGCTGCTGCATGCCCACAGCGCCGTTTAGACCCCACCCGCGGGGGTAGACCAAAACTATGCCGCCGACGACGGACGATTCGGCCGAGCGCCGGCTCGAGGCGCTGATCGAACGGGGAGGGGACAGAGACTGCGTAAACCTCTCCGACTTCTCGGAGCTGGCCGCGGAACTGGGCCTGTCCGACGAGGAGAGGGAAGCGCTGCACGACCGTCTGGATGCCCGCGGGGTCGAGCTGAGCGACGACTGTGGGAACGGCGCCCCGCCCGGGCCCATCTACCACCACGACGAGCTCGCGGTGATGACCAGCGACACGCTGCAGCTGTTCCTGCGCGACGTCCGCCGCCATCCGCTGCTGACCGCCGAGGAGGAGGTCGAGCTCGCGCAGCGCATCGAGCGCGGCGACCTCGAGGCCAAGGAGCGGATGGTCAACTCGAACCTGCGCCTCGTCGTGTCGCTGGCCAAGAAGTACCAGGGCCATGAGCTGGCGCTGCTCGACCTGATCCAAGAGGGGATCCTCGGGCTCATCCGGGCGGCCGAGAAGTTCGACTGGCGAAAGGGCTACAAGTTCTCGACCTACGCCACCTTCTGGATCCGCCAGGCGATTCAGAGAGGACTGGCCAACCAGGGCCGCACCATCCGCATCCCGGTGCACATCGGGCAGCGTGAGCGCAAGATCGGTCGTGTGGAGCGCGAGCTGGCCGCCCGCCACGGACGCCCGCCCTCCGACGAGGAGATCGCGGCGGCGGCGGAGCTCACGCTCGAGGAGCTGCTCGAGACACGCGAGGTCATGCGCACGATCACGAGCCTCGAGCGCACCGTCGGTGAGAGCGGACAGACGGAGCTGGGCGACCTCCTGGCCAGCGACGAGCCCGAGCCCCACCAGGAGGTGGAGATCGGTCTGCGCGACCAAACGGTTCGTGAGGCGCTGAACCAGCTCTCGGCCGACGAGAGCCGGGTGATCAGGCTCCGCTACGGCATCGACGGCAACGACCCCACACCGCTGCGCGAGGCCGGCCGGCAGATGGGCCTGTCGCCCGAGCGGATACGGCGCATCGAGCACAAGGCCCTCGCGCGGCTGGCCGAGATCCGCGAAGTGGCCGCCCTTTCTGAGACAGGCTCTTAGGCGCGTACGGGTAAGTGCGGTCGGCTTAGCGGCCGATGGGAAGGGTATGACGATCGTCATGGAAGGAACGACAGGAGTCACCGAAACCGACAACGATCGCTCGGCGGGAGAGCTCGTTCAGCAGCTTTCCCAGCAGACGGCGGATCTCGTCCGCCAGGAGATGCGACTTGCAACGGCCGAGCTCCAGGAGAAGGGCAAGAAGGCCGGCATCGGGGCGGGCATGTTCGGCGGCGCCGGGCTGGTTGCGCTCTATGGCGTGGGCGCTCTGATCGCGGCGGCCGTTCTCGGGATCGGCACGTTTCTCGAGCCCTGGATCGGCGCGGTGATCGTGGGCGTCGTGCTGCTGGCGATCGCCGGCATCCTGGCTCTGACCGGCAAGAAGAAGGTCGAGGAGGCCACGCCACCGCTCCCCGAAGGGGCGATGGAAAGCACGAAACGGGACGTCGACGAAGTGAAGAGGGCGAGGGCGCGCGCATGAGCGAGCAGGAGCAGAAGTCCCCCGAGCAGGAGCAGGCCGAGCTGCGCGAGAACATCGAGCGCACCCGCGCCGAGCTTGGGGAGACGGTGGAAGCGCTCACCCAGAAGGCCGACGTCAAGGCGCAGGCCAAGGCCCGGGTCGACGAGGCGAAGGCTCAGGCGCAGACCAAGGCGCAGGAGCTACAGCAGAAGCTGCCGGAACAGGCGCGCGACAAGCCGCTGGTGCCGGTGGCGGTGGGAATCGGCGTGGGCCTCGTTGCGCTCTGGCTGATTCGGAGGCGCTAGCGATGGCTCGATCAGACGGCGCTCCCGACGCTCCCACCAAGCTGAAGGGCAAGTCCTGGGGCGGCGTGCTCAAGCGCACGTTCACGGAGTTCCAGGACGACAACCTGACCGATTGGGCCGCGGCGCTCACCTACTACGGCGTTCTCTCGATCTTCCCTGCGCTGATCGTGCTCGTGTCCGTGCTCGGCCTGATCGGCACCTCGGCCACGCAGCCGCTTCTGGACAACCTGGGCAGCGTCGCTCCCGGCCCCGCCAAGGACATCTTCACGGACGCGATCAAGAACCTCCAGGGCAGCTCGGGCGCCTCAGGCGTCTTCTTCGTCATCGGCCTGCTCGGCGCGATCTGGGCGGCCTCGGGCTACGTCTCGGCGTTCATGCGCGCGTCGAACGCGATCTACGACATCGAGGAAGGGCGCCCGATCTGGAAG
>CAWBLN010000015.1:0-43381 GCA_963789705.1 uncultured Thermoleophilaceae bacterium | reverse complement strand
CCAAGTGTAGGCCGGAGAAAGGCATCTGTCGTCCTACGAGAGCAACGAACCACAGCCGCCGCAGCGCGCCGCGGCGCCCTCCGCCCGCATCGCCACGCCGCACACCGGGCACTCGGCCGAGCCCTCACGCTGGGTGGCGCACCAGGCACGCTGCAGGCGCTCTTCGAGCGTGGCCCTCGGGTGGTCGAAGCGGCGCCCAGGCTCCGGCCTCGCCGAGAGCCGCGGCGGCGCCTCGAGCAGGGCCGGGCTCACGACACCCTCCGGCACACCCCGACCACGCGGCCGAGCAGCTGCACGTCGCGCGTGAGGATCGGCTCCAGCGTGTCGTTCTCGGGCTGCAGCCGCACGTGGTCCTCCTCGCGAAAGAAGCGCTTGACGGTCGCCTCGTCGCCCACGAGCGCCACGACGATCTCGCCGTTCTTGGCCGTGTCCTGCTTGCACACGATCACGTGGTCGCCCTCGAGGATGCCGGCGTTGACCATCGAGTCGCCCTTGACCTTCAGGACGAACTCGCCCTCCTCGCCGCCGGCGATCTCCGGGACCGGCACGTACTCCTCGATGTTCTCCTCGGCCAGCACCGGCGATCCCGCGGCGACCTGGCCGACCAGCGGCAGCCCGCCTCCCGTGACCGCGCCGCGCGCCTTGTCGACAAGAACCTCGAGCGCCCGCGGCTTGGTCGGATCCCGCTTGACCAGTCCGAGCTTCTCGAGGTTCGCCAGGTGCGCGTGCACGGTCGACGAGGAGGTGAGGCCGATCGCCTTTCCGATGTCGCGCACCGTCGGCGGGTAGCCGTGCTGGCTCCCGTAACGCTTGATGTAGTCGAAGATCTCCTGCTGGCGTTTCGTGAGGTTCAGCTCGACCATTCAAACTCCCTTCGAAACCCGCGTCTTGTTGCCGTATCCGAACATGTGTTCGCAGACTAGACACTGCGCCGGACGGCATCAAGGTCCGGCGGGCAGACGAGTACGCGGGTCTATACTCAGCCAGTCCACGCGCCTGTGGCGGAATTGGTAGACGCGCAAGGTTGAGGGCCTTGTCCTGCTTATGCGGGGTGGGAGTTCGAGTCTCCCTGGGCGCACTGAAGAGCTCGCGGCAGCTTGCTTACCCGCCCTCGTAGGCCTGGGCAAAGAAGTCGGCGTCGGCCTGGGTGCCCGCCTGCAGGACGACCGTGCCCACGATCGTCACCTTGTCGCCGTCCGCCGTCACCTGGTCGGCGTACTCCCGAGCCTTGGCCTCCGAGGCAAAGGAGCGGGCGCTGCCCGCCTTGTCGCCCTTGATGGCGACTCCGGCCTGGGCACCTTCCAGCGACGACTTCGGCAGGCGCGTGACCACGAGACCCTCGCCTTCCAGCGCGGTGGTCAGCCCGTTGAACGCGGTCGCCGGCGGCGGGGCGACGGCCTCGCTGCCTCCGTCCGAGGTCGTGGTGGGTTCGTCGTCGTCGCTGCCGCAAGCGATCGCGGAAGTAACCATCAGCGCGACCAGTCCGAGGATGATCACGAGCCGCTGGGGATTCAAGGTTCTCCTCCTGGATGAACGCGCAGCACTCTAACTCGCGCCCGCCAGGAAGATGAGCGTGGCCTTCACGCGTTTGCTCACCTCGTCCGTGGACGCGAGACCGAGCTTCGAGAAGATCGAGTTGATGTGCTTCTCCACCGCTCGCTTGGTCAGCACGAGCGATTCCGCGATCGCGGCGTTGCTCTTTCCCTGCGCGAGCTCGGCGAGCACCTCGCTCTCTCGCGGTGTGAGCTGAGAGAGGGGCGAGCGCTTCTTGCGAGCCTGGGCTTCGACCAAGACCTCGACGACCTTCGGGTCGACCACCGAGCTACCGCGTGCGACCGCGTCGATCGCGGCCACCAGCTGTCCTCGGTTGCGCAGGCGCTCCTTCAAGAGGTAGCCGCGCCCGTCGGCCCCGAGATCGAAGAGCGGCAGCACATAGGCCGGCTCGGAGTACTGGCTGAGGACCAGGACTCCGACATCGGGATGGGTCTCGCGCAGCCCGACGGCAACGCGGATGCCCTCATCGGTCTTGGACGGCGGCATGCGAATGTCCGTGATCACCACGTCCGGGCGCTCGCGTTCGATCGCCTCGAGCAGGGACCGGACGTCGGCGCAGAACGCCACCACCTCGATGTTGGTGGAGGCCTCCAGCAGCTGCTCGAGACCTTCACGCACCAGAAGGTCGTCCTCGGCAACCACGACCCTGGTCGGCACGGAGGCCAGGATAATCGTCTACGTGTCCTGAAGATCGGCCAGGAAGATGAGCGCGGCCTTCACGCGCTTGCTCGTTTCCTCCGAGTTGGCCAGTCCGAGCTTGGCGAAAATGGCATGCGTGTGCTTCTCCACGGCTCGTTTGCTCAGGCCCAGCGACTGGGCGACCGCGGCGTTGCTCTTTCCCTGCGCGATGTCAGCCAACACCGTGCGCTCGCGTTCGGTCAGCGTCGCCAGCGGCGACTGCTCGGCCCGCGACTTCGCCGCCACGAGCACCTCGACGATCTTTGGATCGATCACCGACCCACCCTGAGCCACCACCTCGATGGTCGATGTGAGCTGCGGCCGGTCGTGAACGCGCTCCTTCAGCAGATACGCGCGGCCGTCCGAGCCCGACTCCAGCAGCGCGAGCACGTAGCCCGGTTCGGAGTACTGGCTCAGCACCACTACCCCCACCCCCGGGTCCGTCGTCCTCAGCTCGGCGGCCACACGAATGCCCTCGTCGGTGTGCGAGGGCGGCATGCGGATATCAGTGACGACGACGTCGGGTTGCTTTCCCGCCACCCCCTCGAGCAGCTCATCGAGGTCACTGCAGACTGCGACGACCTCGATGCCGGGCTCGGCGGCGAGAATTTCGTGCAGACCCTCTCGGACGATGAAGTTGTCGTCCGCGAGGATGACCCTGGTCACAGCGCGTACCTTACGCCCAGGATCACCCGATCCGGATGATGAGTCACGGGCAATCCGGCCCCTAGGCTCGCTATGTGCTTCGGGTTCCGAATGCGGCTGACCTGCGTGTGCAGCATCTGGAGGAGTGGCGCGACGCGTCCAAGCGAGTGATGCGCAGCTACAAGGCCTGGTGCGCCGCACCGCGGGCAGAACGGCATCAACTGCACGTCGCCTTCTTGGACGCGTTGCGGCGCGAGGAGCAGGCAGCTCGGCTGGTGGAGCAAGATGCCACGCCGTCGGGCGGCCTCGAGCAGTCCCGCCCGGCCAGCTGAGCGCATCCTCGTGGCGGCCGAACCCCAAGTACCCGCCCACGGCCAAGACGCAGGCTGGCAGCCGGCGACGGCGCGCGTGAGTTTCCTTCGCCTGCTGGTCGCCTGGATCGTCGCGGCCGCCTCGGTCTACGTGGCGGCGGCGATCGTTCCCGGCTTCACTCTCGACGAGGTCGCCTCGGCGTTCCTCGTGGCCGCCCTGGTCGCCGTCTTCAACGCGATCCTGCCGCCGCTGGTCGCGGCGCTGCGCCTGCCGGCGATGCTGGTGCTGGGCTTTCTGCTGGTGCTCGCGGTCGACGCCCTGGCACTGATGCTCGCGGACGATCTTCTGCCACGTTTCGGCCAGGTCGATTCCTTTTGGAGCGCGCTGCTCGCGGCGCTGGTGATGGCCGCGGTCTCCATGGTGCTCCAGGTCTTTCTGGGCACCAACGAGAACGACGAGTACACCCTGCGGGTGGTGCGGCGCGTGGCGCGGCGCCAGGGCGCCGTCGCGGTCAACGACGTGCCGGCCATCGTCTTCCTGGAGATCGACGGGCTGGCTCTCCCGATCCTGAGGCGCGCCATGAGGGATGGAAGCGCCCCGGTGATGGCCCGCTGGATGGAGGAGAACGGCTACCGGCTTACCGAGTGGGAAACCGATCTCTCCTCCCAGACCGGCGCCAGCCAAGCCGGGATCCTGCTCGGCTCGAACGAGGACATCCCGGCCTTCCGCTGGGTGGAGAAGGAGACCGCCACGATGATGGTCTGCTCCTCGCCCCAGGATTGCGCGGAGATCGAACGCCGCCATTCGACCGGCATCGGACTGCTCGCCGACGGCGGCGCCAGCCGCGGCAACCTGCTCTCCGGTGAGGCCGACGAGACGATCCTGACCGTGAGTCGCATGGAGGCCGAGAAGGGGGCGAACCCGGGCTACCGCGCCTTCTTCGCCAACGGATCGAATGTCACGCAGGCGCTCGTCCTGTTCGCATGGGAGGTGCTGCTCGAGTGGACGGCGGCGATCCGGGAGGCTCGCCGAGATGTCCGGCCTCGCGGTCACCGCGGAGGCTCGTACCCCTTTCTACGCGCCGCGCTGTGCGTGATCGTCCGCGACGCGATCGTGTTCGGGGTGCTGACCGACATGATGCGCGGCCGTCCCGCGGTCTACGCCACGTTCTCGAGCTACGACGAGGTCGCGCACCACTCCGGGCTCGAGCGCGCGGACACCCTGGAGGCGCTGCGAAAGCTCGACCAGAAGTTCGGCGTCATCGAGCGCGCGCGCCGGCGCGCGCCGCGGCCATACGAGATCGTCGTGCTGTCCGACCACGGACAGACTCAGGGGGCCACGTTCAGGCAGCGCAACGGGTACGGACTCGACGAGCTCGTCGAGCGATCGCTCGCGGGTGGCGGCGTGGCCGGCTATGCCGGCGGCGACGAGCAGAAGGCGATGGTCGGGCACGCCGTCACCGAGGCGACGGGCTCGAAGCCCAAGAAACGCGCGAAGAACGACGTCTCGGACCGTCATGTCCTGGTGCTCGGATCCGGCAACCTCGGGCTGATCTATCTGATGGAGGAGAAGCGCCGCCTCACCCTCGAGGAAATCGACGAGCGGCACCCGCGGCTAATCGCCGCCCTGCGCGAGCACCCTCATGTGGGCTGGCTGCTCGTGCGCTCGGCCGAGCACGGCGCGCTGGTGCTGGGCCCATCCGGGGTTAGGCACCTGGCCGGCGGCCGGCTCGAGGGAGACGATCCGCTAGCCGCGTTCTCCCCGACCGCAGCCGAGCATCTCCTGCGTACGGACGGGTTCTCTCACGTCGCGGACATCATGGTGGGCAGCTTCTACGACCCCGAGCGCGACGAGGGCTGCGCGTTCGAGGAGCTGATCTCCTTCCACGGCGGCCTCGGCGGACCTCAGACCCGGCCTTTCATCATGCACCCCGAATCGCTGAGGGTCCCGGACGAGCCGATCGTCGGCGCCGCGGCCGTTCACGATCTGCTCCTGCGCTGGCGCAGCTCGCTCAGCTCGCCAGGATCCGCGCCTTCTCGGCCGCGAACTCCTCCTCGGTGAGCACGCCCTGCTGCTTCAGCTCGCCCAGGTCCTTCAGCTTGTCGATCCGGCTCTCCGGAGCCGGGGCCGCGGCCTGGGGTGGTGGGGCCGCGTACTCCTGCTGCGGCTGCTGCTGCGGCGCCTCCTGCGCCGCCCAGCGTTGACCCTGGCGGCGGCTCACTCGGTTCGAGACTGACGTGGCGGTCCCGGCGATCACGGCGGTCCGGGCCATTCCACGAAGCAAACCAGGCATGGTTGAATCCTTTCGTCAGGCCGCCGCTTCGGCGGCATCGAGAGCGCTGAGCACGTCTTGGACGGGGATGCGCTGGTTGTCGATGAGCACGCCGCCGTTGCGGCGCACAGCTGCGGCGAACGGCCCCGCCCAGCGGTTCTCGTAGACGATCACGACCGCCGAGGTTCCCGGCTCGATCGCGTCCGCGGCGGTTGCCACGTCATCGTCGCCGAGCAGGCCCGACGACGCCCCCTCGAAGATCGTGAAGTCGCCGACGCCCTTTTCGCTGAGATCGGTGGCGTCGAATCCCGAGACCGTCCCGTCGGCGTTCGCCGTCACGAACAGGACATCGAGCACGCGGATGATCTCGCGCTCGACCAGATCGACGAGCAGGGGCACTGCCTCCCCGGTCATGGGTGCGTCCGCCGGAAAACCGATCACGACGATGTCGATCGGCCCTATTTCCTCGTCGTGCGCTTCCATCTAGAACCTCCGTTTTGCAGTGAGAGCGACCGGAAACTTAGTCCGTAAGGGCTGTCTCAGCCTCATCCCTTCGGGGTGAGATGCCGATCGACCGGGCGCCAGCCGAACCGCGAGCGGAAGTGAGCCGCACCCCCACACGCAGGCGTGCCCCGTTGTCCACCGGCGCGGACGCTGGGAGGGTCCACACCCGTGGCCCAAGCCCTGACGGTACCCGCTGGCGGCACGGATACACGGCCCCACCTCGCGCCGCTCGAGGTGGTCGAGGATCACGGGCCGGGCATCGAGACGGGCTTGCTGACCCTCAAGGGAGGACGCGCTCCCTCGACCCCGCCTCGGGTGGCCCGCGAGCGCGTGCTTAGGCGGTTGCTGGGCGCGCGCGACCTACCGGTCGCGCTGCTCATGGCCCCGGCGGGTTACGGGAAGACCACCGTTCTCTCGCAGTGGGCGGCGCGGGACGATCGTCCGTTCGCGTGGGTCACCCTGGACGCCGAGGACAACGACGCGACGAAGCTGCTGTCCGCCGTCGCGCTGGCGCTCGACGCCGTGGAGCCAATCGGCTGGGAGGTCTTCGAGCCGCTGTCATCAAACCGACCCAACGCCGCAACGGTGGCGCTGCAACGCCTTGCCCGGGCCCTGAGCCGCAGCAATACCCGACTCGTGCTCGCCCTCGACGACGTTCATGTGCTCGAAACGGCCGAGTCACGGCGGTCAGTCACGGCGATCGGCCGGGCGCTTCCCCCGGGCTCGCAGCTCGCACTGGCCGGGCGCAGCGAATTTGCACTGCCGGTGGGGCGTATGCGCGCGCAAGGCGATTCGATCGAGCTTCGCGCAGAGCACTTCGCGATGACAAGGTCGGAGGCGTCGTCGCTGCTGGGCATGGCCGGCGTCGAGCTGCCCCCTCAGCAGGTGCTGGAGCTGGTCCAGCGGACCGAGGGCTGGCCCGTTGGGCTCTACCTCGCGGCCTTGTCCCTGCGGGCGCAGGACGTGGACCCCTCGGACGTGACCGAGTTCGCCGGGGACGACCGCTTCGTTTCCGAGTACGTTCGCGAGGAGTTCCTTTCGGAGCTGTCCGGAAGGGAGCTCGAGTTCCTGACCAGGACCTCGGTGCTCGGGCGCCTGTCCGGGCCGCTGTGCGACGCCGTGCTCGAATGCGCCGGCTCCGGCGACATGCTGACCCGCCTCGCGCGCTCGAACGCCATGCTCGTACCGCTCGACCGAAGCGACAACTGGTATCGCTACCACACGCTGTTTGCCGATGTGCTTCGTTCGGAGCTGGGTCGCCGTGAGCCCGAACGGATAGCCAAGCTGCACCGGCGCGCGAGCCGCTGGTGTGAGGCGCAGGGAGACCCGGCGGGCGCGATCGACCACGCCATCGACGCGCACGATGCGAAACGAGCGGGGGTCTTGTTGTGGGAAGGCCTGATCCCGCAGGTAGGTCGTGGAGACGACGCGATGGCCTCAGCCCGGTTCTGTCGCTTCAGCGAGGAGGAGCTGGCCGCCAATCCGCTTCTCGCCCTGGCCGGCGCCGGCCGCTGCCTAGCTGCCGGCGACCTGGCCGAAGCGGACCGGCTCACCTCACTCGCCGGCGCGGCCCCGCGCCAGGACAAGCAGGTAAGAGCCGGAGTGGCGATGATGCAGGCGGGCTCGGCACGGCAGGGAGTCACCAGGATGGGCTCCGATGCCGAGCTGGCCCATCGTCTCTTCGACGCAAAGAGCTCGTGGCGCCCGCTGTGCCTGCTGTTCGAGGGCGTCGCGCGCCATCTCACGGGCGACCGCGACGCCGCACGGGAACGACTGCAGGATGCATCGCACCGCTTCGCCGTGTCGGCGCCCATGTTCCAGGCCCTCTGCCTGGCACAGCTCGCGCTCATCGCCGCGGAGGACGGCGACGCGGACAGAGCTGCGGTCCTCATCGGGCGGGCCACTGCACAGGTTGAGCGCTGCGAGCTTCGCGACTGCCCGTCGATGGCCTTGGTGCTGGCCACGTCGGCCGCTGTCCGGGCGGAGCGCGGACAGCTCGAGGGCGCGAGCCGAGACTCCGAACAGGCGCTCCGGCTCCTGGCCCGCATCACGGACCCCAGCCCGTGGTACGAGATCGAGTGTCGAATCGCGCTGGCACGTGCGGCGCTGCGGCTCCAAGGGCTCACCGCCGCTCGAGACCTCCTCGCCACCGCCAGGGCGGTCGCGGACAAGACGACGGATCCGGGCGTCCTCGGTATCTGGCTCGAGGAGGCACGCGCCCAGGTCGAGCTCGCCCTCGACGCCACCGCCGCGCTCGACTGGTCACTCACCGCCGCGGAGGTTCGCGTTCTCAGCTACCTGCCGAGCCACCTGTCCTTTCGCGAGATCGCCGATTTCCTCTACGTCTCGCCCAACACCGTAAAAACGCACGCCCGTGGCATCTACCGAAAGCTCGGAGTCACGTCGCGGGGCAACGCCGTCGACCGAGCACGCGGTGCCGGGCTGGTACCGGCAGAAGGCGAGAAGCCAAGATGACAGAGCCCGAAGACACCACCCAGCAGGAAGCCGGCCCCCGTCCCGGCCGGGCCCATCACAAGCTGGCGCTGGCGATCATCGCGGTAGCGAGCATCTTGAGCCTGCTCGCGATCTTCGCGCTCTGGGCGAACCGACAGCTGCTCAACACCGACAACTGGACCGAGACGAGCAGCGAGCTCATCGAGAACGATGCGATCCGCACGCAGGTCAGCACCTTCCTCGTGGACGAGCTGTACACCAACGTAGACGTCAAGGGCGAGCTGGAGCAGGTCTTCGCGCGGGTCCTGGGGCCGGCCGGAGCCGACCGGCTGGCCGGTCCGGCGGCGGGTGCGCTTCGCACGGCCGCCGACCGTGGTGTGAACGCGCTGCTCGAACGTCCGGTTCCCCAGCAGGTGTGGGAGAACGCCAACCGGCGGGCACACGAGCGCCTGCTGTTCATCGTCGAGGGCGGCGGCGACGTCCTCTCGACCTCGGGCGGCGACGTCACGCTCGACCTCTCGGCTCTGCTCAGCCAGACGCAGGCCAACCTGGGCGTGGGCGGGCGCGTGCAGGAGCGGCTCCCGGAGGACGCTGCTCAGATCGTTCTCTTCCGCTCGGATCAGCTGGAGCTCGCTCAGGATGCCGTGCGTCTCCTGAAGACGCTTGCCATCGTGTTCGTCGCCCTGGCCCTGGCGCTCTTCGCGCTCGCCGTCTTCCTGGCGCGCGGCTGGCGGCGCGAGGCGCTGCGGGCGTGCGGGTTGGGCTTGCTCTTCGCGGGCGCCGTCGGTCTCGTCGCTCGCGTCCTCGCCGGGGACGCGGTGGTGAACGCCCTCGCAACCACCGAGTCCGTGCGCCCGGCGGCCGAAGCCGCGTGGAGCATCGGCACCTCGCTGCTCGAGGAGGTGGCCACAGCGACTCTCATCTACGGGGCCGTGATCGTGTTCGCGGCGTGGCTGGCTGGACCAACCGCGTGGGCCGTCGGGGCGCGCCGGGGTCTGGCCCCGTACCTGCGTGAGCCCCGCTTCGCCTGGGGCGCCTACGCGGTGATCCTTCTGGTGTTGTTCGCCTGGGCGCCGACCCCGGCCTTCCGGCTGGTGGTCCCCGCGCTGATCCTGATCGGCCTGCTCGCGGCGGGAGTGGAGGCCCTCCGCCGCCAGACGATGCGTGAGTTTCCCGACGCCGACCACCGCGAGTCCAACGAGCGCCTGCGGAGGTGGTTCTCGGGCCTGGGCGGACGGGCGAGAGGCGGAGCGACACCCGCCGACTCACGCCTGGACGAGTTGGAGCGCCTCGGCCGGATGCGCGACAGCGGTGTGCTCGACGCCGACGAGTACGCGACCGAGAAGGCGCGGATCCTGGCCCAGGAGTCTCCAGCCGTCTGATGTGCCGCTGGAACGCCTACGTGGGGCAGCCGCTTGTGATGGGTGAGCTGCTCTACCGCACGCAACACGGACTGATCGACGAGAGCCTGCACTCACGCATGGGCGCCGAGACGACAAACGGCGACGGGTTCGGAGTCGGGTGGTACGGCGTTCGCGACCGTACCTCGCCCGCCCGCTATCGAAGTGTGAACCCAGCATGGAACGACGCCAACATGCGCGAGCTCGGGGATCACGTCGAGACGCCGCTCTTTCTCGCACACATCCGCGCCGCCATCGGCAGCCCGGTTCAGCAGACCAACTGCCATCCCTTCCGCCACGATCGCTGGCTCTTCGTTCACAACGGCTTTCTCGACGGCTTTCACGCCGTACGGCGGGACCTGGTGCTGGCGGTGGACCCCGCGCTGTTCAACGACATTGCGGGTTCCACTGACTCCGAGCTGATCTTCCATCTCGCCCTCACTCTCGGGCTCGAGCAAGACCCGCTGGACGCGATGGAGCGCGCGCTGGGCCTTGTCGAGTCGAAGGCCCGCGAGCACGGGGTCGAGCATCCCGTGCAGGGCACATTCGGGATCAGCGACGGCGAACGACTCTGGGCCATCCGCTACTCGTCAGAGCACGCCAGCCGCACGCTGTTCGTGTCGACCGACGTCGAGGCGCTGCAGCGTCTCCATCCCGAGAACGCACGTCTCCAAATGCTGAGCGAGGGCGATCGAATCGTCGTCTCCGAGCCGGTTTCAGATCTGCCCGGCGCCTGGGACGAGGTGCCCGAGTCGAGCGCGCTGATCGTGGCCGACGGCGGCCTCGACCGGCGGCCATTTCAGCCCGGCTGAGTCTCCGCTGCTGCTTCCGCGCGCGAGCGCGCCAGGTCCGCCGAGATCCGCGTTGCGGCCGAGGTCAACGGCGCGGCGAGGATCAAGCCCACGGCACCGAACAGGCATCCGCCGCCGATGGTGACCACCAACACGGCGAGCGGATGAATGCCGAGCGCCGCGCCGTAGGCGACCGGCTGAACCAGCTGCTGCAACAACCCGTTGGCCAGCAGCTGGATCACGATCATGCCCACGGCCGCGTCGGTTCCGGCCCCGCCGAGCGCAATCAGCACCGCGAATGCGCCGGCAGTCCACGCGCCGAGATAGGGCACGTAGGCGCCGAAGAACGTGATCACCGCGATCGTCCCGGCCAGTGGGATGCCGAGTGCAAGCGCGCCGGCGCCGACCACCACGGCGTTGAAGGCCGCCACGATCGTCACGCCGAAGAAATAGCCGCGCAGCGACTGAAGCATCCGCTGGGTGACCGTGCGGGCCACCGTTGGGGGCACGCCGAGGTGTCGCTCCCCCCACGCCCGGATGGTGGGTCCGTCCTTGAGCAGGAAGAACAGGCTGAGCGCCGTCAGAGCGAGGAAAAACACAAGCGACGAGAGTTGCTCGATGCCGCCCGCCACACCCCGTAGAAGGGTGCTCACGCTCTGGCTGGCCGAGGAGCTGGCGTCGTCCTTGGCGTTCTTCGCCGTGCTCGGATCGACGCCGAGGTCCTTGAGCCATCCTTCGATGGTGTTCTTGGCATCTCTCAGTTGCGCGCCTAGGGCGTCGCTCTCGCTCGCGATGCCCCCCACGATGATCAAAACCACGCCCGCCGCCAGCGCGATGATCGCGAGCATCAGAAGCCCCGCACCGAGGCCGCGAGGGAGGCGGTGAACTCCCAGCCAGCCGACCACCGGGGAGGCCACGGACGCCACCACCGCCGCGGTGATCACCGGCGTGACGATCGTGTGGGTGAGCGAGAGAAGCCATACCGCGCCCACGAGAAGCAGCGTCACGCCCACGAGCAGCCAGGCGGTCAGGCCCATGTCCCTCAGCCAGCCGGGAGTGGCAAACAGACCGGACAGCTCGCGGGCGTCGATCTCGAGCGCTTCGTCCGCCTTTGCCTTTCGTGGGCTCACGCTGGCGGGACCTTCGTCTCTCCTCGACTCACAGACCTCGCCCAGAAGGGGTGATCTCAGCGTTCCGCTGCGCCAGCCGGCGCTGGACCGCCGGAGCCAGGGCCACGTGGCCGGCGGTGCCGCGGGCCTCCAGGCTCAGGCCGACCTCGGTGAGTGAGGATTGCGCACCGTAGATCCTCAGGTGGAGCATGTTGGTTCATCCTTTCGGGGTGAGGTTGAAGCGCCGCGCACCGGTCAGGCTGGGCGAATCGTGACCGCCCGACCGCCTTTGCCGTCCGCCCAGCTCCTCGCCTACGGGTTCGGCCCGGGCGCGGACTTCGAGGGCCGGCTCGTGGGCGCGCTGGAGCGGATCGAGAGCGGGGGCGCAATGCGGATCCTCGAGGCCCTTTTCGTCACCACGGATGCGGAGAGCGGAGAGCTCGTGGCGATCGATCTCAAGGGTGAGGGCGCGGGCGGGATCGTGGCCCCCCTGCTCAGCTTCAGGCTCGAACCGGCCGCGCGGCGCCGAGCCACCGAGCGCGCGCTCAGTCCCGGTGGAAGCGGGCTCCCGGGTGAGAGTCTGCGTGAGCTTGGAAGTGCGCTGGAGCCGGGCGCCTCCGTGGTCGCGGTACTGGTCGAGCACAGGTGGACCCGCGCGCTCGAGGACGCGGTCACGCGCACCGGCGGAACGCTCGTGGCCAACGAGCACGTGGACTCGACCGCGCTGGCGGAGCACATCCCGGAGTTGCTCGCCGCCGCCCGCGCCGCCGGCTCGGATCAGTAACCCACTCCCGTCTTCACCCTCTGGCGGTCGATCTCGTGGAGGCCGCCCTTCTTCTTGAGCGTGTCGCACGCCTGGGCGATGTCGTCGCCGAGCGTGGTGGCCAACCCATGGCCGAGGGTGAGCTTGACGAGCGCGCGCATGATCTTCACGTGGTCCGCGTTGGGCGGAAGCGTGTACGCGGGCACCATCCAGCCCCGCTCCGCAGCCAGCTGCGACGCTATGTCGAACTCGTCGTAGTTGTGTTCCCCGTCGAGCTGGAAGGCGACGAGCGGAAGCTGCTCGTCCCCCTCCCCGATCAAGCGGAACTCGCCGATCTCGGAGATCCTCTGCGCGAGCGTGCGGGTGTTCGCCATCATCGTCTCCATGATGAAGCGATAGCCCGTGAAGCCGAGGCGCACGAAGTTGTAGTACTGGGCCAGCACCATCGCGGAGCCGGTGGAGAAGTTCAGGGTGAAGGTTGCGTCGGTCTTGCCCAGGTAGTTCTCGTAGAACACGAGGTCTTCCGCCAGGTCGCTCTTCTCCCTGAACACGAGCCAGCCGATGCCGGGGTAGACGAGACCGAACTTGTGACCCGAGACGTTGATCGAGCGCACCTGCTCGAGCCGGAAGTCCCATTCCGTGTCGGGATAGAGGAAGGGCCACACGAATCCGCCGCTCGCCCCGTCCACGTGAAGGGGCACATCGAGCCCTTTGTCGTGCTTCAGTGAAACCAGGTGCTCGTTGATCCCGACGATGTCATCGGAGTGCCCGGTGAAGGTCGTTCCGAGCACGGCGGCCACGCCGATGGTGTTCTCGTCAACGTGCGGCTCCACGTCCTCGGGTCCGATCGTGTACTTGTCGGGCTGGAGGGGGATGATCCGAGGCTCGACGTCGAAGTAGCGGCAGAACTTCTCCCACACCACGTGAACGTCCCCGCCGAAGACGAGGTTGGGCCGTGTTGTGTCCGCGCCGGCCTTCTCGCGCCGGGCCCGCCACTTCCACTTGAGCGAGAGCGCACCCAACATGATCGCCTCGGACGAACCCTGCGTACGGGCGCCCGTGGTCTCCCCCGGCGCGTTGAACAGGTCGGCGAGTATTCGGATGCAGCGCTGCTCGATCTCCGCCGTCTGCGGATACTCGGCGTGATCGATGAAGTTCCTGTGCAGGTTCTCGGCGATGACTCGCTGGGCCTCGGGCTCCATCCAGGTGGTGACGAAGGTGGCCAGGTTGCGCATCGGAAGCCCGTCGAGGATGAGCTCCTCGCCGATCAGCCGCATGGCCTCCACGGCGGGCATCCCGTATTCGGGCATGTGCCGGTCGGGCGCCGGTTCGAGCAGGAACTGGTTACCGAACTGGTGGGCGAGCTTGTCGACCTGCTCGCTCAGATGACTTTGGTGGGACGACATGGTCATTCCTCCTTAGGACGAGTGGCGAGGTAGAAGCATCAGCGCGCCGGCCAGGAAGCACAGAGCCCCCAGGGCGGTGGTCCAGTTGGCGGCCGCGAGATCGAGAATCGAGCCGCTTGACGGCACGATGTAGGAGGCGATGGCGGAGATCCCGAAGAAAACGCAGCCCGCCAGGTTCACGACGGCCATCCTCCACTCACGCCGAGTGCCGCCGGAGCTCCGCCGGGCTCGGCTCGCCACGCCGTAGGCCAGCAGCCCCGAAACGAGAAAGGCCGTCGAGCCGAACAGGTCGGGTGCCCAAACCAGGTGCCTCTCCTGGTCGCTGGACAGCCCCTCCTGCATCGCCTCGAAGGTGCTGAGGTTGAACAGCAAGGTGCCCACAAACTGAACGGACGCGCTCCACCACGACGGGTCGGCGGCCCAGCGCCCGAGTCTCAGCGTGGATTCGCGCAGCTCGAGCAGCGCAGCGAGCGTGAAGAAGATCGAGCCGGCGAAGAACACCGCACCGTCGGCGCCGGTGCCGACGAGGTTCACGAAACCCGGAAAGGGGCCGATCAAGAAGCAGCTCGACCCGGCGGCGAACCCGATGGCGATCCAGCGGTCCCAGACGATGCGACCGGCCATCCGCGGCGCGAAGGCGAGCGCGTGACCAATCAAGGTGTCCCCCCGACCACGAATCGACCGTACCTGCGCGCCTGCGCGGATGCTTCGCCCTATGCGGATGATCTTCGCTCACGGTGCTTGCTCTGAGATGTCCTCGGCGTGGTACTGCTCGAGCAGTCCCTCTTCTCTCTCCTTCTTGGGAAAGAGGAAGAAGATCGTCACCGCGCCGAGCAGAATGGCGACGATGCCTGCCATGTAGGCCCACTCGTCGCCCTGAAGGAAGGACGACTTCGCCGCGGCAATGATCTCGCTGTCGTACTTCGGGTACTTCTCCGCGGTGGTGGCCGCGCTGGAGAATGACTTCTGCAGCTCGGCCTGCACGCTGTCTGAGATCTGATCCTTGTTCGGGGCGTCGGCGATCGCGTTGCCCACCGCCGTCGCGTAGCCCGCGGTGAGCACCGCGCCGAGGATCGACTGCATGATGGCGCCGCCCAGGTCGCGCTGGAGATCGGCCGTTCCCGACGCCATTCCGGCGCGGCGCACCGGCACCGACCCGGTGAGCGAATGTGAGGCCGGCGTGCCGGCGAAGCCGACGCCGATCCCGATAAGCGCGTAGCCCAGTCCCACCTTCCAGTAGGAGATGTCCTCCTTCCAGAGCAGCAGCATCGCGACGAAGCCGAGTAGACAGAACAGGTAGCCCGCGAGCAGCGTAAAGCGAGCTCCTCGGAGCTCCACCAGCTTCGCCGAGCGTGGTGCAACCACAACCATGAACACGGCGGCCGGGAGAATCGCCAAGCCGGCCTCAAGCGTCGAATAGCCCAGCACGTTCTGAAGGAACTGCTGGCCTATGAACATCGCTCCCATGAGCGTGCCGAACACGATGATGCCGGCGCACGCCGCCACCCAGAAGATCCGCCTGCCCGCCACCGCAAGGTCGTAGAGCGGCGATCGCGCCCGGCGCTGGCGAATCAGGAACGCGGCCGTCGCGGCCACCGCCACGGCGCCCAGCCCCACGGCCAGCGCGCCCTCGTTCGGCACGGGCGCGAAGTTGATGGCCAGTACCAGCGCCGCCACGAGCAGGATCGATAGGACGCCACCGAGGTTGTCCACGGGGTCGCTCGCCTCGTTGACGTGGGCGGGCACATAGCGAAGCGCCATGAAGAGGGCGACCAGCGCGAGCGGCAGGGTGACCACGAACACGGAGCCCCAGTCGAAGGCGGTGAGCAGCGCCCCCGATAGCAACGGCCCAAGGGCCGCGATCGCCCCGCCGAGAGCCGACCACAGCGCGATCGACTTCGTCCGCGCCGGACCCGACCACAATGCCGTGATCAGCGCCAGCGTCGTGGGAAAGGCCATGCCCGCCGCAACGCCGCCGACGAGCCGGGCAAAGAACAGAACCTCGATCGACGGCGCGAATGCGGCAACCAGGCAGATGGGAATGGACAGGCCGGTGCCCAGCAGCAGCATCAGCTTGCGCCCGTGGCGGTCGCCCAGCGCGCCCAGGTAGAGCACCGAAGCCGCCAGGCCCAGTGAGTAGCCCACCGCCACGAGGTTGAGGGCGGTCTGCCCGGCGTCGAAGGCCTCGCCGATGTCCGGCAGCGCGACGTTGGCGACGGCGAGGTTGAGGTTCGCCACCGCGGCGACCAGGATGAGCGCGATGAGCACCGCTCCGGAGCGCGGAGGAGCAGTCGAGGTCTCGCCGGCCGGCCCTACGCCCGGTTGATCGTCCTGCGCCACGTCACGCAATCGGAGCAGACTCGGCGTGCGCGATCCTCATCCCGATCGGATGAAGCATCGAGCTCGCCCGCGACCCGAGGTCGCGTATTCAGAAGATCGCGATCGGGTTCAGGGGCGAGCCGGTACCGCCCGGGATCCGCAGCGGGGCGGCAGCGAACAGGAACTCCCAGCGCCCCACCGCCTCGCACTCCCGCACGACGTCCTCGAACTGCAGGTAGTCGAACAGGTGGACGCCCATGGCGTTGAGCGCTAGCACGTGGATGGGGAAGGCCACGCCCTCGGTGGTGCTCGGGGCGGTGTCGTTGTTGCCGTCGGAGCCGAGGGCGGTGACCTGCCGTTCCGCCAGGAACGACGCCGTCGTGGGGTGCAGTCCCGCCTTGGCCGTAGGCGTATCCCAAGGGTCGAGCTCGGCGAGGCGCAGTGAGTGGCCCGTGCGCACGAGCAGAACGTCACCGGTCCTGACCTCCACTCCCTGCTCGCGCTCCGCCGCTTGGAGGTCCTCCACGAAGACATGCTCGCCCGGCTCGAGCCAAGCCACGCCGCGAACGCGTGGCACGTCGAGCAGTACCCCGCGGCCCACCAGTCCGTCCTTGAGGACGTCGATGGTGCCCGCCGCCGCGCCCTGTGCGGTGATCGAGCTCTCCGGCTCGCCGTTGAAGAGCGACCCGTCGAAGGCCACGTGGCAGAAGGCGTCGATGTGACTGTGGCCGTCGTTGTGGTAGTCGAGTCCGACGTAGTCCTTGGCGAAGCGCACCGACCCCGAGCCGATGTCGACATTGGTGAGCATCGTCATGTGGTGGTCGGCGGGCTCGGGCACGTCGGGCCGCGCCTCGGTTCCCAGAGGCTGAGCGAGCGTGATCGTGACCCCGCTGCGAACCAGCTCCGCCGCGGCTCGGGTCCTGGCAGGCGTGAGATGGTTGAGCGCCCCTCGCTCGCCATCGTCATCCCAACGACCCCAGTTGGAAACCGCGTCGAAGAGCTCGCGAAACTCGTGCGCGGTCATGTCCACGCGCGGAGCGTACGGCACCAAACCAGCCATGAATCACCCGATCGGGGTGATGCGGCGCGGGACGGCCGCCTCAGAGACTCCGTGCGCATGAGTACCGCTCCGGACGCCCCCCGGCCCGCCGACGTGTTCGTCATATTCGGGATCACCGGCGACCTGGCCAAGGTCATGACCTTTCACTCGCTCTACCGGCTCGAGCGCCGCGGCCTGCTGGACTGTCCGATCGTGGGAGTGGCGGGGGACGACTGGACGGTCGAGCAGCTGCGCGAGCACGCTCGAACGTGCATCGTGGACTGCGGCGAGAAGATTGACGACGAGGTATTCGACCGCTTCGCCGCCCGGTTGTCATATGTGCCCGGCGACTTCGGCGACGACGACACCTACAAGCGCGTCGCCGGGGCAATCGGAGACGCGCGCAGCCCGGTGTTCTACCTCGAGATCCCGCCCTCGCTGTTCGGCATGGTGATCACGGGGCTTGCCGACGCGGGTTTGACCGGGTCGGCGCGCGTGGTGGTTGAGAAGCCGTTTGGTCATGACGTCGCGTCGGCGGCTGCGCTGGACGAGCAGGTGCACGAGCACCTGGACGAGTCGCAGCTCTACCGGATCGACCACTTCCTGGGCAAGATGGGGCTCATCGAGATCCTCTTTCTGCGGTTCGCGAACACCATGTTCGAGCCGATCTGGAACCGCAACTACATCTCGTCGGTGCAGATAACGATGGCCGAGAGCTTCGGGGTCGAGGACCGCGGCCACTTCTACGACCCCGTCGGCGCCCTTCGCGACGTGGTCGTCAACCACCTCATGCAGGTGGTCGCGGCCGCCGCGATGGAACCGCCGGCCACAGGGGATGCAACGACGCTGAAGAACTCGGTCGTCTCGGTCTTCCAGGCCATGCCCGCCGGAGACCCGGCCCACTATGTTCGTGGGCAGTACGACGGGTACCGCGAAATCGACGGCGTCGCCGCGGACTCGACGACGGAGACCTACGCCGCCCTGCGCCTGGAGATCGAGAACTGGCGTTGGTCCGGCGTCCCGTTCTTCATCCGCACCGGGAAGTGTCTCCCGATCACGCAGACGGAGCTGCGGCTCGTCTTCAAAGACCCGCCCCGACTCGGCCTTGGCGTCGCCGGACCGGAGGGCCCGGCGCCGAATCAGCTCGTCGTCAAGCTGGACCCCACGACCGGGATCAGACTGCTTATCGATGCCAAGCGCGCCGACGGCATGCAGCCCGAGCCGATCAACCTGGACATGGAGTTCGCCGAGGAGGGGGGCGAGGGCGCCACGCCATACGAGGTGCTTCTCCACGCCGCGATGATCGGCGACAGCAAGCGCTTCAAGAGACAAGACAGCGTCGAGCAATGCTGGCGCGTGATGCAGCCGCTCCTCGACGCGCCCCCGCCCGTGCACGAGTACGCGAAGGGATCGTGGGGCCCGACGGAAGCGGATCACCTCGTCGCCGGGCAGGGCCGGTGGCACGGTCCCTGGGTGGCGTCGTGAGCAAGCCGGCGAAAGCCGCCGCGCCGCAGAGCGCCGCGGCACCCTCGCCGTTCCCGCCGATTGCCGATTACGCGTTCCTGTCCAACTGCCACACCGGCGCGCTGGTCGCGCCGGATGGCTCGATCGACTGGCTCTGCGTACCGCGTTTCGACTCGCCGAGCGTCTTCGGCACGCTGCTCGACCGCCAGGCGGGCTCGTTCCGGCTGGGTCCGTTCGGGGTCAACGTCCCGGCGGCGCGCATCTATGAGCCCGGTACGAACACCCTTCTCACGACGTGGAACACGCCCACGGGCTGGATCATGGTCCGCGACGCGCTGACCATGGGCCCGCGGGATCATGAGGACGAGGTCACGCCGCACACCCGGCCACCTGCCGACGAGGACGGCGACCACATGCTCGTGCGCATTGTCCTTTGCCTGGAGGGCAGCGTCGAGGTGGATCTGGTGTGCGAGCCGGTCTTCGACTACGGGCGCACGCCGGCGGAGTGGTCGCTCGTCGACGACAGCCGGCACGTCGCCGACGCGACGGGCGCCGGCCAGACGATCAGGCTGCAGACCGACATGGCGCTCGGGATCGAGGGCGAGCGGGTGAGGGCACGCCACAACCTCAAGCAGGGGGAGCAGGTGTACTGCTCGCTCTCTTGGGCCGAGGCTCTTGCCTCGCCGCAGAACATCGACGAGGCCAGCGGCCGTCTCGCCGCCACCACCCGCTACTGGCGCGAATGGCTGCACCGGGCTCGCCCCGTCGACCACCGCTGGCGTCCGGCGCTCGAGCGCTCGGCGCTTGCGATCAAGGGCCTCACGTATATGCCCACCGGGGCCACGGTCGCCGCGCTCACTACGTCGTTGCCTGAGACGCCGGGTGGGGAGCGCAACTGGGACTACCGCTTCACCTGGATCCGGGACTCGACCTTCACTCTGCAGGCGCTGCACTTCCTCAACCTGGACTGGGAGGCTGACGAGTTCATGCAGTTCGTGGCCGACCTCGAGCCGAACGAGGACGGGGCGCTGCAGATCATGTACGGGATCGACGGGCGCCGCGACCTGACCGAGTCCACGCGAGACGAGCTGTCCGGGTACGCGGGAGCCCACCCGGTGCGGATCGGCAACGGGGCGTTCGACCAGCGCCAGAACGACGTGTTCGGCGCGGCGCTGGACTCGATCCTGCTTCACACCCGCCGGAGCCAACGCATGCCGCGAAGGCTGTGGCCGATCGTCCAGAGCCAGGCGGAGTGCGCGACCCAGGTGTGGCGGAATCCCGACCAGGGCATCTGGGAGGCCCGCGGCGATCCTCAGCACTACGTGTCCTCGAAGCTGATGTGCTGGGTCGCGCTCGACCGCGCCTCGAAACTGGCCGAAATCGGCGGCGACTCGGCGCTCCGCCAGACTTGGCGCGGCACCGCCGACGAGATCAAGGCGGACATTCTCGAACACGGCATCCGCGATGGCGTTTTGCGCCAGCACTACGAGACGGACGCGCTCGACGCGTCCACCCTGCTGGCGGCGCTATTCGGTTTCCTGCCGGCTGACGACGAGCGGCTGCGAAAGAGCGTCGAGGCGATCGCCGACGACCTGACCGAGGATGGCTTCGTCCTGCGCTACCGCACCGACGAGACCGATGACGGCCTGTCCGGCAAGGAGGGGAGCTTCCTGATCTGCTCCTTCTGGCTCGTGTCGGCGCTGGCGATCGTCGGCGACCGCCAGCGCGCCCGCGACCTGATGGAGCGGCTGCTGAGCATCGCGTCGCCGCTGGGCCTCTACGCCGAGGAGTTCGACACCGCCACGGGCAGGCACCTGGGCAATTTCCCGCAGGCGTTCTCGCACCTCGCGCTGATCGAGGCGGGCGCGCGAATCATCCTCCAGGAGCGACTGGAGGAGTACACGGGATGAGCTCGTACGACGTGATCGTAATCGGCAGCGGCGCCGGCGGCGGCACGCTCGCACATCGGCTCGCGCCATCGGGCAAGCGCATCCTGCTGCTCGAGCGCGGGGACTGGCTGCCGCGCGAGCCGCAGAACTGGTCCGCCGGCGAGGTGTTCATCGACAACCGCTACATCTCGGCGGACACCTGGTACGACGGGGAAACGGCGAAGGCCTTCCAGCCTCAGGTGCACTACTTCGTCGGCGGCGCGACCAAGCTGTACGGCGCGGCGCTGTACCGGCTGCGCGAGCGGGACTTCGACGAGCTGCACCACCACGACGGCATCTCACCCGCCTGGCCGATCGGCTACGACCAGATGGAGCCCTACTACACCGAGGCCGAGCAGCTCTATCAGGTCCACGGCGCCCGCGGCGAGGACCCCACCGAGCCGCCGTCCAGTGCCCCGTACCCGTTCCCTGCGGTTTCGCACGAGCCGCGTATCCAGCAACTGGCCGAGGACCTGGCGACCGCCGGTCACCAGCCGTTCCACGCACCGTGCGGCGTCATGCTGAACGAGGCATCTATGCCCTACAGCAACTGCGTCCGCTGCTCGACCTGCGACGGCTTCCCCTGCCTGGTGCACGCCAAGTCCGACGCCGAGGTCCTCGCCGTGCGCCCAGCCCTCGAGCATCCCAACGTCACCCTGCTCACCAACGCGCGCGCGGTGGCGCTGCACACGAACCCCGGAGGTTCCGAGGTGAGCGAGGTCGCCGTGGAGCACGACGGCGACATGGAGGCCTTCAGCGCGAACATCGTCGTCGTCTCCGCGGGAGCGGCCAACTCAGCCAAGCTGCTGCTCGCCTCGGCCACGGAGAAGCACCCGAACGGTCTCTCCAACCGCTCCGATCAGCTCGGGCGCAACTACACGTTCCACAACAGCCAGGCCGTCCTGGCCCTCTCCAAGGAAGAAAACCCGACCGTCTTCCAGAAGACCCTCGGTGTCAACGACTTCTACTTCGGCAGCGACGATTTCGAGTATCCGATGGGCAACATCCAGATGGTCGGCAAGTCCTCGGCGCCCATGTACCGGGGCGAGAAGCCGCTCGAGACCAAGCTCGCGCCCACACGCACACTCGAGAACATGGCCCGCCACGCCGTCGATTTCTGGCTCTCGACGGAGGACCTGCCGCGGCCGGAGAACCGGGTCACCCTGGACCGCGAAGGGCGCATCCGACTGAGCTACACGCAGACCAACGAGGAGCCCAAGAAGCGGCTCTACCGCAAGCTCAAGTCACTGCTGGCGCACTGCGGCATGCACTCCGATCACCTCGTCCCGCGGCACGCCTACCTCAAGAACGAGATCCCGGTGGCGGGCTGCGCCCACCAGGCCGGCACCTGCCGCTTCGGCACCGATCCGGACAGCTCGGTGCTCAACACCGACTGCCGCGCGCACGAGCTGGACAACCTGTACGTCGTCGACACGAGCTTCTTCCCCAGCATCGGCGCGGTGAACCCGGCACTCACGGCGATGGCCAACGCGCTGCGGGTCGGCGATCACCTGCTCGAGCGCCTGGATGCGCGCCCGGCCAAGGGTACCGCCAGTGTCCCCTGACGCGTCAGCAGGACGCCGCCGCATCGTGATCGTCGGCGGCGGGTTCGGCGGCTTGGCCGCGGCGAGCGGGCTGCGCGACGCGGACGTCGACGTGACGCTCGTCGACCGCATGAACCACCACCTATTCCAGCCGCTGCTCTATCAGGTGGCCGCCGGCGGGCTGTCCGCAAGCGATTGCGCATCACCTATCCGCCCAGCTCTCAAGAAGAGCTCGAACACGACGGTCCTGATGGGCGAAGTGACCGAGATGGACGCCGAGCAGCGGCACGTCGTCCTCGACCGCGGCGACCGCCTCGACTACGACAGCCTGATCGTGGCCTGTGGCGGTCAGACCTCCTATTTCGGCCACGACGAGTGGAAGGACGTTACCTGCGGGCTCAAGACCATCGCCGACGCGGTCGACCTGTGCAAGCGCTTCTACGGCGCCTTTGAGGAGGCCGAACGCACCAACGATCCGGCAGAGAGGGCGGAATGGCTGACTTTCGTGGTCGTCGGCGGCGGGCCCACGGGAGTTGAGGTGGCGGGGCAGCTGGCGATCACGGCCGGCACGATGAGGCGCCAGTTCCGGCGGATCGACCCCACGAGCGCGCGGGTGATCCTGCTCGACGCGGGCGACCGCTTGGTAACCGCGTTCAGCGAGAGGCTCTCGGCGAAGGTCGCTCAACAGCTCGCCGAGCTCGGGGTGACCGTTCGCGAGGGCGCACGCGCCACGGCGATCGACGCGCGCGGCGTGACGATCGAGATCGGTGGCGCCACAGAGCGGATCGAGGCGAGAACGGTCATATGGGCCGCCGGCGTGCACGCGGTCCCGCTCACCGACGCACTCGCCCGCGCCACCGGCGCGAGCACCGATCGAGGCGGGCGAGTGGAAGTCAACCCCGACCTGACCGTGCCCGGCCATCCCGAGATCTCGGTGATCGGCGATGCGGCCTCCCTGGCGGGGCCCGGCGGGAAGCCCCTTCCCGGGCTCGCGACGGTTGCGATCCAGGAGGCCCACCATGTGGCCAAGGGGATCGCGGGTGGCCACTGGGGAGGCTCGGGACCGTTCTGCTACTTCGACAAGGGCGCGTTGGCCGTCGTCGGCCGCGGGAAGGCGGTCTGCGAGATCAGAGGCCGGGAGCTGTGGGGCCGGCCCGCCTTCTTCACCTACCTAGGCGTGCACCTCTATTACCTCGGGGGCCAGATGGGCCGCCGTCTGGAGGTGCTCATCAAGTGGATCGGCGCTCGCTTCGGTGAGCGCCAGAGCGCGCTGATCGAAGGAGAGCTCGAAACCGTGGAGCGGGCTCCGCCCTCGGCCGTTGGCTCCTGAGCTCTTCCCCATAGCCGCAGACCTGGGGGCCGCTCGAAGCCAAATGGCCTTCACGCTGGGCTTCCACATCATCCTCGCCTGCATCGGAGTCGCGTTCCCGGCGATCATCCTCGTGGCCAACTACCTGGGGCTGCGTCGTAACGACCCCGACGCGCTTCGACTGGCGCAGCGCTGGTCGAAGGTGGCCGGCGTGACCTTCATCGTCGGGGCGATCACCGGCACCGTGCTCTCGTTCGAGATGGGCCTGCTGTGGCCGGAGTTCATGCGCCGCTTCGGCGACGTCTTCGGGCTGCCCTTCGCGCTCGAGGGGATCTTCTTCTTCACCGAGGCGATCTTCATCGCGATCTACATCTACGGCTGGAAGCATCTCTCGGGGTGGGTGCACTTCTGGACCGGCGTGCCGGTGGTGATCGCCGGTCTCGGCGGCGCCTGGTCGGTCGTCGCCGCGAACTCGTGGATGAACCAACCGGACGGATTCAAGCTCGCCTCGGATGGGACGGTCACCGACGTCAACGCGCTGGACGCCTTCTTCAATGGGGCGGTTGCCTACGAGGCGCCCCACATGATCCTCGCGGCCTATCTCGTGACTGGCTTCCTGGTGGCGTCCGTGTACGCCGTCGGGATGCTGAGGGGGCGGGTGGATCGCCACCACCGACTGGGCCTGCTGATCCCGTTGACGATCGCGGTGATCGCCACCCCCATCCAGTTCGCCGTGGGCGACACCGCCGCCCGCTCGATCGCCAAGGACCAGCCGGTCAAGTTCGCCGCGATGGAGTGCGTGCAGAAGACGCACACTCACGTGACCGAATACCTCGGTGGCCGCTGCACCTCGGAGGGCGTGAAGGGCGGGATCGGGATTCCCGGGTTCGACTCGTGGCTGGTTGGCTTCAGCACGGACACCAAGGTCATCGGACTCGACTCCGTCGCGCCCGAGGATCGGCCGCCGGCCAACACCCTGCTCCACTGGGCCTTCGACGCGATGGTCGGCATCTGCTCCGTGCTCATGCTGCTCGGCGCCTGGCTCGGCATCTCCTGGTGGCGCCGGCGCGACATCCCCAAGACGCCCTGGTTCCTGCGCGCGACGGCGGTCTCTGGCCTCGCGGCCATCGTCGCGCTCGAGTGCGGCTGGATCGTGACGGAGGTGGGCCGCCAGCCGTGGATCGTGTACGAGGTGATGCGCACCGAAGACGCGGTCACTCAGGCCAGCGGTGTGTGGGTCAGCCTGGCCGTCGTCGTCGTCCTCTACACCGCCCTGGGGATCGCCACGGTCATGGTCCTGCGCGCGATGACACGCCGCTGGCGCAGCGCCGAGGGCGCTGACGTGGACGTTCCCTACGGACCGCTGTCCGCCCCGAGACAGCCGCCGGAGGCTCCGGGTTGAGCAGCGCGGACGCCGTGGCGGGCGTGTTGTGGGTCGGGCTGACCCTCTACGCCGTCTTCGGGGGCGCCGACTTCGGCTCGGGATTCTGGGCGCTCGTGGCCGGCCGGGGCGAGCGCGCCGAACGGGTCCGCGGGCTCATCGACCGGGCCGTCGGGCCGGTCTGGGAGGCCAACCACGTCTGGCTGATCTTCGTGCTGGTGACACTTTGGACGGGCTTCCCCGAGGCATTCGGGGCGGTCATGTCGACGTTGTTCATTCCCCTCTGCTTCGCCGCCCTGGGGATCGTGCTGCGCGGCGCCGGCTTCGCCTTCCACCGCGTTGCGGAGAGGCGATCGGGCCGTCGTCTTGCGCAGGGCGCGTTTGCGGTCTCGTCGATCCTGACCCCCTTCTTCATGGGTACCGTGGCCGGCGCCGTGGGGTCCGGGCGGGTACCTGTCGGCAACGCGACGGGCGATCCGGTCACGAGCTGGCTCAATCCCGTCTCCCTGCTCATCGGTGCCCTGTTCGTGGTCTCCGGGGCCTATCTCGCGGCGGTGTTCCTGGTCAGCGACGCTCGCCGCTTCGGCGATGCCGGCCTCGAGCGCTACTTCACCAGCCGGGCGCTCGGCACCGCGGTGGTGGCGGGTGTGGTCGCCGCCGTTGGGATCGTGGTCCTCGGCTCGGATGCGCGCTACCTCTACGACGGCCTGACGAGTGAGGGGCTGCCGTTCGTGCTCGTGTCGGCTGCCTGCGGCGCGGGTGCCCTGGTCCTGCTGCTTCGCCGCGGGCGCCGCGGAGTTCGCCCGCTCGCGGTCGGCGCCACGGTGGCCGTGATCTGGGGATGGGGAGCGGCGCAGTACCCCTATCTGCTGCCGGAGACGCTGACGATCGAGGAGGGCGCCGGCGCGGGCGGCACGCTCACCGCCGTGCTCGTGCTCTTCGGTGTGGCCGTGGTGATCGTCTTGCCGGCGCTGGCACTTCTCTATGTCCTCGACCAGCGAAGCCTTCTGAGCGAGGGGACCGAGAGCTGAGTTCGGACCCATTCATGAGGAATCCGAACGGCGTACGAACAGGCCGCGAATCGTGTCCGCGATACCCGCGGTGGGCACACCCGTCTCCTCTTCGTGTCCGGCGACCGCGGAGATGTGGGCTCCGATGATCAGCGCCAGAGAAACCAGGTACGCGGAGAAGATCACGGCCAGCAGCGCGCCCATCGTCCCGTAGATCGCCCTGGCATCGCCGAAGAGGCTGAAGTACGCCGCGGTGGCGAACTGAACGGCGACGATCCCTACGACGGCGGCGAGCGCCCCGGGCCACGCGCGCCGAAAGCTTGCCCTGGGCGACTCCGGCAACACGCGGAAGAGCCCGAGCAGCAGCGCGAAGAGCAACGCGAGCGGGACCAGGGTCGTGACCGCGAACTGGGCCACCGCCGCCAGCCAGGGCCGGTCCCCGATGGCCGACGCGATCTCACCGGACAGCGTCAGCCCGAAAGCGACGATCGCGAGCGGCCCCGCGAGCAGCGTCAGCCCGAGGTCGCGCGCCTTGGCCGGGACGTACGGTCGTTGCTCGCGGCGCTCCCAGGCCTCGTTGACCGCATGGCGAATCGCGCCGATCGCGCCACTCGCCGAATAGAGCAGTGCGACAGCAGCGACCCAGCCGAGGCTGCCGGCTCCGGCCGCCACATCGTCGAGAAGAGCCTCGACCTGCCTGCGGTCGTCGGGATCGCCGATCGGCAGCCAGCCCACGATCGCGTCGACGATGGGCTCACGCACGCTGTCATCGTCGAGCACGGTCGAGAAGGCCCAGACCAGCAGAAGCAGGGCCGCCGGGAACGACATGAGCAGGTAGTAGGCGACCTGGGCGGCGCTGCGCGTGCCTGCCGCGCGGATGAGCGAGGCGACACCGCGGCGCGTGAGACGCCAGGGCGCGAGGAGCCGGCGCCCGAGATCAGGCGTTGGTGTTGCCCTGTTCGGTCGCGCGGACTGCCCGAGCGACGCCGGCGAGCTTCGGATCCATTTGGGCCACGATCTCCGGCGTCAGAAAGCCTTCACTCAATGTTCGTCCGCCCGAGCCGCGAATCGCCCGCTTCAGCCCGCGAGCCCAAACGTGCTCGATCAAGAGGAGCCCCGCCGACCCCCCCGGCGCCAGGGAAGCCGCCATCTCCTGGATCTCGGAGCTTGTGAACCCGAACGAATGGCCCGCTTCCCCGGCGGCGGAGCCGTCGTCCTCCAGCCTCAGGCCGAGCAGGGCGCCGGCGATCGCCCCCATGCTCTGCTCCTGGTGCTCGAGCACGACGAGTTCGTCCGAGTCGGTGTCCTTGGCGACGAAGAGCAGGTCGAGCACCCGGATCGTCCGCTCCCCTTCGAGCCTTGCCAGCTCGTCGGCAATTCGCCCCTCGAACTTCGCTCCGGGCGGGAACTCGACCGACATCAGCTGTACGGGGCCGATTTCCGCCAGGTCGCCCATATGAGTCCTCCTCGTGACACCGACTACAGGGACGCCCTCATAGTCTCCGAGCATGCGGCTCGGTGCGAATCACCCAGAAGGGGTGAGGTGGGTGTCCTGACGCGCCCGGATGACAGGTCGGGCTCTCGCTTCGGCCACCTGGTGCCCCGAGGCAACCTGGAGGGGAGCCTCTACGGGCTCATCCTCGTGACCTCCGTGATCGCCACGCTCGAGCAGAACGAGGAGCGGATCGGCCTCATGATCGCCGCGCTGGTCGTGACGGCGCTGGTGTTTGCGCTTGCCCATGCCTGGGCCCACGCGCTGGACGCCGCGGCACGGGCGCGCACGCCGGTCGACCGGCATGTGCTCCTGAGGGGCCTTCGGCACGAGTGGCCGATCGTGCAGGCGGCGCTTCCGGCCTCGATTGTCCTCGCATTCGCGAGCTTCGATCTCTACACAGTCGCGACTGCGCTGTGGATCGCGACGGGCGTGAACGTCGGGCTGCTGTTCGTGTGGGGCGCCGTTCTTCGCGACATTGCCGGCGGCACCCGCGCTCAGGTGATACTCGGTGGCCTGTCCAGCGCCGCCCTGGGCCTGTTGCTGGTGGTGCTCAAGGTGATCGTCTCCCACTGAAGTGGCCGGGCGTGGGGACGGGCGTCGGATCGGGGGCGGCCACTACGACCGTGCCGACGAGCATGTCGTGCACGCCGCGACGGCGGCCGTCCACCAGGATCGGAAGAAGGCCTATGAACATCGGGATTGCGGCCAGAATCAACGCGCCGAACCGCACCAGCGCCCGTAGGGGGCGGGGTGGCCCGCCGCCGTCGGCCATTATCACGCGAATCCGCATGACCCGGTCGCCCGCGGTTTCCCCGGTGGACGACCAGAGGACCACGAAGTAGCCGATCGACCAGAGCAGGTAGCTTGCTCCGCCCAGCGCAACCAGTATCGGATCAAGCGACTGCGGCAGGTGCAGCACCGACAGAGCGAGCGCGACGCCCGTGCCCACCACGATCGCAACCACGTTGATGATCGCCCCATCGATCGCGAACGCGATCGAACGCGTTACCAGCCCCTGGTAGGACCGTTCGGCGAGCGCGGGGGTCTCGGAGGCGGACACCTGATCGGAGATAGGGGCGGGCGACGCGGAGGGGCGGACGGCGTGGCTCACCGCGATGACTGCCGGCGCAGCGCGCGCTGCACCTTGGCCTCCAGCCACGTGTCCGCACTGCGAGACCTCGTCCGCACGCCTCCGGCAACCTGATCGGCGAAGCCCACGCTCTGCTGGGCGATCGCGTCCGTGACCGCCGGGCTGTGGGCGATCTCATCCACGAACAGCCAAAGTTCGTCGCTCTCCAGCAGGCGCGCCATCGCCTGGTCGACCAGCTTGCTCTCCACGACCCGCGCCACCAGACGCTCCATCGCCGCGCTGTCGAGCGCCGAGTTCACAACCCGCTCGAGTTCCGGGCCGTCGAGAACTCGGGCCGCGGCCTGCTCGACCACGCCGTCGGCGAGTACCCGCTCGACCACGGCGTCCACGGCTCCGCTGGCGAGCACCCGGTCCGAGACCGTGTCCAGCGCGTTAGCGGCCAGGACGGTTTCGGTCACGTTGCCCACCGCCTCGCTCGCCATCAGCTCCCCGGTAACCCGCTCGAGCACCTGATGACGGATCACCTCTCGCGTGACCGCCTCCACCATCGGCCCCTCGAGAGCACCGCTCACCGCCCGCCGCGGAAGCGCGCGCACCCCACCAACGACCGCCAGCGTGGCCCTCACACCGAGCCGTCCGGCCCCGGCCACCGGACGCAGGGCGGCGCCACCGAGAACGCCGGTCAGGCGAGCGGCATTGGCAAAGGGCGAGTCCGCCATCCGTGCACCAACGGTCGCACCTGAGAGCTCCGAGCGCAAGCGCACGCGTGACGGCTCATCCCATTGGGGTGACGCGGATCGAGCTCACCTGCGCTGGAATCACAGGGACCATCCGAAGACAGCTGAGGTGTGAAGGCCTGTTTGAGGGCAAGCTAAGCGGTACGGCGGTCCAACCGCAATCCGTATCGCAGGGGAAGCGATGGAGCACTCGCAACGAGACCGCATAGCGGTTCTGGGAGTCGATGATCAGCCGATCTTCCTCGACGTTGCCCGCGAGGTGGTGGCGGCGACTCCAGGCTTCGTGTGGGTCGGCGGCGCGGCATGCGGAGCCGATGCGCTCGACGCCGTCACAAGACTCAGGCCCGCGCTCGTGCTGCTCGATGTACACATGCCTGGAATGGACGGAATCGAGACGGCCCGGCGGATCTCGGAAGACCATCCCGAGACCGTGGTGATCCTGATCTCGGTGGACGAGAGCCCGGCCATCGCCCCGGAGGCCAAGGCCTCGGGCGCGGTCGCGCTGGTGCGTAAGCAGGAGTTCGGACCTGGGATGCTGCGCCGGCTGTGGGAAACCCACGGAGCAGCTGCCTAAACCGGGATCGTCCCCACGATCTCAGTCCCCGCTCCGGGCCTGGAACGAATTGCGAGCTCCCCTCCCACGGCCTCAATGCGGTCGCGCATGTTCACCAGCCCGCTGCCCGGGTTGGAGCCGTTCATGGTGAAGCCAGGGCCATCGTCACGGACCTCGAAGCGAAGATCCCCGTTTCGGTGTAGCGAAACGGATACCGTCTCCGCGTCCGGCGCGTGCTTGGCCACGTTCTGAAGCGCTTCGAGGCAGCAGAAGTAGGCGGCGGTCTCCACCTCCTCGAGATAGCGGTCGCTGCCGTTGACCTTGACGGACACCGGTAGGGGGGACTGCAGCGCGGCGGTGCGGATGGCGTCGGATAGCCCGCGCGCGGCCAGCAGAGAGGGGTAGACATCCGCCGCCAGCGAGCGCAGGTCGTCGATGGCGGCGTCGATGTCGTCGCCGAGGCGGTGCAGCATGCGCCGGGTTCGGTCGGGGTCTTGCTCCATCGATTCCTCGGCCAGCTCGAGTCTGATGCGCAGGGCCACCAAGCGCTGCTGGCCGCCGTCGTGAAGATCGCGTTCGATGCGGCGGCGCTCGTCGTCGGCCGCGGCCAGGATGCGGGCCCGCGATTCGCGTAGCTCCGCGACCGAACTGTCGACTCGTCGCGCCAGGTGTTCGTTGTCCTGCCATACCAGCGCGTAGGCTCCGACTGCCTCCACGAAGGGGCGCTGTTCACGCAGCGCGGGGTCGTGGATCACCGCCGCGTGGGGCCGGTCGTCCCGCAGGATGAGCGTGGCGCAGCGTTCGGACCGTGACCCCGGCATGACCGCCGGCTCGCCGTCGAAGTCGGCCCACCTGCCGCCGTCCTCCGGCCGCCAGTACACGAGCTCAACGCTGGAATCGCCGAGGGCCCTGGCGATCAGGTCGCGGGGTCTGACCGGGCCGTGGTGATCGCGCGCCCAGCCGGCCAGGTTGACCAGCGAGTCCGCGGTATGGATACGCCAGCTGAGCAATCCCACCAGGAAACCGACGGACATCACCGGAAGCGCCAGCGACAGGGTCGCCGTGGAGACCTCCACGGTCGTATCGCCGGCTCCCGCACGGCGCAGAATCAGGGCCGAAGCGAGAGCAGCCAGCCTGAGTATGGCGACGATCACCACAGGCGTGAGCGTCCGGCGCATCAGGCGCGTGGCGTGGCGGACGCGATAGATCAGGCGCGCGGTGACCGCGATCACCAGTGCCACCGTTAGGAACTCGCGCAGCGGGATGACCAGGCCATCGAGGAACGCCGGCTCCGTACCCAGCAGCATGAACGCGTTCTCGGGACACCCCGCGGCGCAGGTCGTCACATGGGACGGCGTCGGGAAGGACTCGGCGATGAGGGCCGTGGGCACGAACAGGATCGCGACCAGCGCGACCGCGCACCACGCGAGCACGCGATCGACCGGCGCGTTGAGCCGGCCGGACGGGAACGCCAGGATCAGGTAGAACAGCCCTGCCTCGACGATCCACGTGGAGACCCGGCCGAGGCTGTGAAGCACCGGGTCGCTGGAACCCGCGAGGGACGCGAAGAACCACCCGACGCCGGCCAACACCAGCAGCCGGCCGAAGCGCCGGTGGGTGCCCTCCGACCAGGCATACAGCCCCACCGCGATAGGCGTGACGATGATCAGGGCATGGCGCTCGGCTAGCAGGGCCTCGTGCGGCAGATCGCCCGTGAGGGCGACGGCCGCGGCCGTACCCGCCAGAAGCGCGCCAACCACCGCCATGGCCACCACGGCCGGTGTCCCAATCGGGCGCACATCGTGCGCAGGGGGAAATAGATTTTGGCTCGAGACCACCGCTTAGCTTGTCGGGCGGTCACGCTCCCCCGTGGAGAGCGGAATGACGTTCCGCCTGGTCCTACTCCTGCTGCCGGAGCCTACACCTCGGGCCGAAGCTCGAACCAGACCCTGGTGCTGAATTTCGTGCGCTTGATTCCCCAGCGGTGGGCGATTTGGTCGACCAGATAAAGGCCCCAACCACCCTCGCTGTCCTCCTCCGAGCGTGCTCTGAAGTGGTTCGGTGCGGGACTAGGGTCGGTTACGTCGACCCTCACCCTCCCCGGCCACCAGCGGACTTCCGTGCTCAGCGACCGATCGGGCCCGACGCCGCCGTGGCGGACAGCGTTGGTCACCAGCTCGGTCATCAGCAGCAGGATGTCCTCCCGGGCTGCCTCAGGGATCGAACCGTCGCCGGCGAGCAGCGCTCGCCGCGCCTCCACGGGGGCGTCGACGCCGCCACTGAGTTGAAAAACTAGGCGTTCCCCATCGGCCTCGCCTGCGGCGTGGCCCTGCCGGTTCTGCGGGGAAGATGACATGGTCGGCTCCTGCTTCTCGACGATCTGCGTCAACCGCTGAGGGTTCCACGCACCCTCGCCGGCCGAGTGCTGGAGCCGGAAACCGCGCTGCCATTAGCTGGGGCCCAACGCCGGCACAGCGTAGCACCGTCAGCGGATTGCGAGCTAAACTAGTTCGCTTCCAAAGCACGATGAGCTATCGCGAAACAGAGCATCTGCGTGTGCTGATCGCCAATGAGCGCAAGGATCGGCTCGCCCTCGTGGCGCCAATCGTCACGTCGCTGGGCCATGAGGTAATCGCCCGGGAAATCGATGTCGTGGACGTGGGGGCCGTGACGGCCAGGGAACGGCCGGACGTCGCGCTCGTGGGTCTGGGTGAGAGCTCGCAGCACGCCCTCGAGCTAATCGAGATGATCGTGCAGGAGTCCTCCTGCCCGGTGATCGTCCTGATCCACGCCCCCGACCCCGCGTTCGTCAAGGAGGCCTCCAAGCGCGGCGTCTTCGCCTACATCACCGACGCCGAAGCGAAGGATTGGCAAAGCTCGATCGACATCGTCCTTCGCCGCTTCACCGAGTTCAAGGACCTCCAGGGCGCCTTTGGTCGACGGGCCGTGACGGAGCGCGCCAAGGGCATCCTCATGGAACGCCACTCGGTCGACGAGGACGGGGCCTTCCACATGCTGCGAGACCACGCCCGCTCGGCCAATCGCAAGCTGGTCGACATCGCCACCGCCGTCGTCGATGGACATCCCCTGCTGCCAAAGGAGAGCCAGGAGCCGTCCTAGCGGTTGGCCTGCCGCCGCCATAGGAGTAGAGTCGCCACAGCCGTCTCAATCCGCTCACGCGGTCGAGGGGCCTGGCCCCCGCCCCCTCCGCGTACCCGACCCGGGACGTGAAAGGAGATGGCGATGGCACGACCGAGCCTTGGCGACAACGGCGATCAAGAGCCCGCGCGGCGCGACGCTGACATTTCGAAGAAGCACCTGAGCGACGCCGACCAGACACTCGCCGACAGCGAGCAGACTCTGAGCGATCGCGACCAGACCCTCAGCGACCGCGATCAGCAGGCGTCGGACGACGACCAGGCGGCCTCCGACTGGGATCGCGACCACGGCGGTGACCCAGCCTCCCACGCGCAAAGCAGTGCCGTCCGAGCCGGTACGTCGCGAGTGCGTCTGGAAAGCGCCAACCTTCGCGACGAAACGGCGGAACAGCGCGACAGAGCAGCTCAAGACCGCGACGAGATGGCCGCGCAGCGCGACCGGGTTGCCTCCATCGCCGACGCGGAGGCGCTCGAGCTGGACGGCCTCGCCGGGATAAATGACATGCATACCCTGCGAGTGCAGGAACTCCGCGGCCGCGCCGCGGAGGCCCGTCGGCGCGCGGAGCGCGATCGCAGGCGCGCGGCCGGTGATCGTGAGTTGGCCGCGCGTGATCGCGAGCAGGCCGCGCGCGATCGCGAGCAGGCTGCGCGTGACCGCGAGCAGGCCGGCACCGACGAGCTCACGGGCGCGCGCCGGCGGGGCGTCGGCCTCCACGAGCTGAAGCGCGAAATGGACCGGGCACGACGCACGGGCGAGAACCTGGTGGCCGCGTTCGTCGACGTGGACCAGCTCAAGGCGGTGAACGACGAGTACGGGCACCTTGCCGGCGACGAGCTGCTTCAAGACGTGGTCGCCGGGCTCCGGCGCCACATGCGCTCGTACGACCTCATCGTGCGCGTCGGCGGTGACGAGTTCGTCTGCGCCCTCCCCGAAGTGACGCTCGATGACGCCAGGCGACGCTTCGGGAAGCTACGCGCCGAACTGCGGGACGATCCGGCGGTGAGCACCATCAGCTACGGCTTGAGCGAGCTGCGTGACGGCGAATCGCCAGACGAGCTGATCGATCGCGCCGACAACGACATGCGGGCCGCGCGCGTCGGGTAGAGACGAGAGGTTGACGCTTGGTCAGCCCGCCGGCACCACCGGCGCGGGCGCCACCGGCTCCTCGACCGGCGGAGCCGGCTCCTCGGGAATCGGGTCGAACGGCCCGAGGTCGGGCTGGCAGACCAGCCCGCGCGGTGGCAACCGCAGCCGGATCAGGTAGCGGTCCACCGCCTCGTCGATGCATTGCGAGCGGCCGCCCTGCGCCGTGTGCCCGTAGGTCTCGAGCGTCAGCAGGCGGGCGTCGGCAAGCACGCTCTCGGTCGATACGGCGTCCTCGTAGGGAGTCGCAGGATCGCCCAGCGAGTTGCCGATCAGCAGGATCGGGTTCGTCTGGTGGTCCCACGGCCCCGCATAGCGGTCGGGATCGCTGGCCGGCCAGGTGGCGCAAGGCTGTGAGAAGAAGACCCACGGCGCCCCGAAGGGATAGGCCAGTCGGTCGGCGAGCCGGGCGAAGCGCGGCCACTGCCACGGGTTGGTCGGGTTGACCGAGTCGGTGCACTGCACCGCCGGCGTCCATTCCCAGCCCTCGTAGGGCTCCTCTTCCGGCACGGGCGCCTGACGCGCTGGACCGGGGCCGCTGCGCAGCTCGGCCCCGCGCAGAGCCGCGCGCCGGTCTGCCTGCCCGCTGGCCGCCCAGGTCGTCTGGAGGAAGTCCGCCAGAAATGGGGCGAGTGAGGCGTCGTAGAGCAGGCCGAGCGTGTTGTAGACCAGCAACTGGTAGTTCACGAGCACCGTCTCGTCCTCCAGGACGATCTCAACCGGCGTCCGGCGCACGCGCGCGAGCAGCTCGTCGTACTTGCGCCGCAGGTCCACGCCGGGCTCGCGGAACGCGCAACGCACATCCGCCGCGCACTCGGTGAGGAAGGTGTCGAAGGCCTGATCGCTCCCGAAGAAGGACCCGATCGTGAAGTCCACGGGCACCGTCGAGCTGCTCGAGGACCACTCGGTCGGGTCGAGCACGCCGTCGAGTGTCAGGGCGCGGACCTTGCCGGGAAAGAGGTTCGCGTAGTACTCGCCGATCGCGGTGCCGTACGAGTAGCCCAGGTAGGTCAGCTGCGGGTCGCCGACCGCCTGGCGCAGCAGGTCGAGGTCGCGAGCGACATTGGCTGTGCTCATGTGCTCGAGAATCGGCCCCCCGTTCCTCGCGCACAGATCGGTGCCGCGGATGTTGAGGCGGATGAAGCGCTGTTCCTGTTTGGGAGTTATCGGGAAGTCGGCCCCGAACAGACGCCGAGCCTGCTCGTTCGAGCGGAAGCACCTCAGTGGTGTGCTGGCAGCGACACCGCGCGGGTCGAAGCCGACCAGGTCAAAGCGTTGGTGGAGAGCCTCGGAGAAGATCGGCGGAATACGGCCCGGGCCGCCGGGGCCGCCGGGGTTCCAGAAGAGCGAGCCGAGCCTGCGCTCGGGGTTGGCGGCCGGCAGACGGCCGAGGGCGAGCTCGATGCTCTGGCCCTCGGGGTCGCGGTAGGACAGCGGCACCTCGGCGACAGTGCATTCGTAGCCGGCGAGTGCCTCCTCCTCCTCGGGGCTCGAGGCCGGACAGGGACCCCAGTCGAGAGCGGGGACTTGCGCGCCGTTCGTGCCGGGGATCTCCGCCGTGGCGGGCGCCGCCGCGGGCGCCGCGGCCGGGAGGAGGAGCAATCCCAGGAGAAGAACTACGAGGACGGAGAAGCGCAACCGGGCTCCCTGCATGAAGATGTCTCCCTTTGTCGACCCCCGCCGACCGCCGAGCGGAGCGGCGCGTGCGGGCAGCGTACCGCCTATCACGGAGCCCTGCAGGCCGGTTACAGTGCCCGCATGCCGCCCGTCAGCAGCCACATGTCGCGCGACCTGCTGACCGTATCGCCTGGCGTGCCGCTGACCGAAGTCGCCAAGCGCATGACGTCGCGCGACGTGGGCGCGGTGATAGTGGTCGACGACGAGCGTCTGGTGGGCATCCTTACCGAGCGCGACGTGCTGCGCGCGGTGGCCGCTGGGCTGGACGAGCGCACGCTGGTCTCGGACTGCATGACCAGAGACCCGGACACCCTCGAGTCCGACGAGAGCACCCGCGAGGCGGCGACGCTCATGATTCACGGCGGCTTTCGCCACCTCCCGATCATGGAGGGCGACGAGATCGTCGGAATGCTCTCCATCCGCGACCTCATGCGAGTGGTGCTCGACGACTCGGCGCCGCGCGGCGCGTAGCGCCTGTGTGACCAACGGCTCACACGCCCTGCCGGCGGCGCGGCAAACTGCCTGCATGGTCTCGCCCAGTACCACGCTGCGCCTTTGGCTCCCGGCGCCCTCGCCTGCCCCGGCCGGCAGCGGCGGGTCGGCGCGGGCCTGGCGCCGGCGCCGCCGGCGCTTCCGCCACGTCGCCGCTCCGCGGCTGTACGACAGGCGAGCCGCGTAGTCTCAGGCTTGTGTGAAGGTCCAAGACGTCGACCAGGCTCTGCTCGACACCGTCTGCTCCCGCCTCCAGCAACAACTCCGCGGAGGAGAGGCCGAGCGGGCGGAAGCTTTCGTTCGCCAGTACTACCGCTGGGTCTCGCCCGAGGATCTGGCCGACCGAAGTGAGCTGGACGTGTACGGCGCGGCGCTCGCGCACTTCAACCTCGCCCGCCGCCGAGGGCCCGGTGCCACCCGGATCCGCGTCTACAACCCGCAGTTCGAGAGCGACGGCTGGCAGTCGCTGCACACCGCCGTGGAGGTGGTGACCGACGACGCGCCCTTCCTCATCGACTCGATATCGATGGAGCTCAACCGGCGCGGCTTCGGCGTCCATCTGATCATCCACCCGGTGATGCGCGTGCGCCGCGACGAGGCCGGAGAGCTGGTCGAGGTCCTCCCCCGCGACACCCAGGGCGAGCAGGCCACGGCGGAGTCGGTGATCCATGCCGAGGTGGCGCGACATACCGACCCGGGCGAGCTGCGCGAGATCGAGCAGGAGCTGCGCCGCGTGATCGGCGAGGTGCGGGCGGCAGTGGACGACTGGCCGCAGATGCGCAGCCGCGCGCTCGAGCTGTCCAACGAGCTGCAGGCCAGCCCACCCCCACTGGACGGCGACGACGTTGCGGAGGCCGTGGAGTTCCTGACCTGGCTCGAAGACCACAACTTCACCTTCCTGGGCTACCGCGACTACGAGCTGAGCGGCGAGGATGAAGTGCGGCTGACGGCGGTCGCCGGTTCGGGGCTCGGGATCCTGCGCGAGACCTCAGGCGCCCAGAGCGGTGCGCTGCCGCCGGCCGTGCAGGTGCGTGCGCTGGCGCCGAGCCTGCTCAACCTGACCAAGGCCAACGAGCGCGCCACGGTGCACCGCGCCGCCTATCTCGACTACGTCGGCGTGCAGCGCTTCGATGCGGACGGGCGAGTGGTGGGCGAGCGCCGCTTCCTCGGGCTCTACACGCACAGCGCCTACCACGCGAGTCCGGCCAACGTCCCGATCCTGCGCCGCAAGGTGGCCGCGGTACTCGAGCGCGCGGCCTTCCCCGCCGGCAGCCACAACGAGAAGGCGCTGATCGAGATCCTCGAGACCTACCCCCGCGACGAGCTGTTCCAGATCTCGGTCGACGAGCTGTTCGAGATCGCCATCGGCATCCTCCATCTCGGCGAGCGCCAGCGCCTGCGTCTGTTCCTGCGCCGCGATACCTTCGGGCGCTTCATCTCGTGCCTGGTCTTCGTTCCGCGCGACCGCTTCAACACCGAGAACCGGCGCCGCATCGAGGGGATCATCCGCCAGAGGACGGGCGCGCAGAGCCTCGACTACTCGACCCGGGTCTCGGAATCCGTGCTCGTGCGGTTGCACTACCTGGTCTACGTCGAGCCGGGCAGCTTGCCCGAGGTCGACACTCGTGAGATCGAGACGCTGCTCGTGGCCGCCACCCGCTCGTGGGGCGACGACCTCCAGGAGGCGCTGCACGAGGAGCACGGCGAGGAGCGCGGCTCGGCGCTCTTTCGTCGCTACGGCGACGCCTTCCCCACTGCTTACCGGGCCGATTGGGTGCCGCGCTCGGCGCTCACGGACATCGGGCGCATCGAGACCCTCTCGCAGGAGGACGACCTGGCGCTCTCGCTCTACCGCCCGATCGAGGCCCCGCTCGGAGCCTTGCGGGCCAAGGTCTACCGAGCGGGTGCGCCGCTCGCGTTGTCGGACGTTCTCCCTCTCTTCGAGAACCTCGGCGTGAACGTGGCCGACGAGCGCCCGTACGCCATCGCGCCCCGGGAGCGCGACTCGGTCTGGCTCTATGACTTCGGCCTGACCTACTCGGGCGAGGACGATCCCGACACCGACGACGTCCGCGGCTCCTTCGAGGACGCATTCATCCGCGCCTGGAGAGGTGAAGCCGAGAGCGACGGCTACAACCGCCTCGTGCTGCGCGCGCGGCTCTCCTGGCGCCACACGGCGATGCTGCGTGCGATTGGGCGCTACCTGCGCCAGGCGGGCACCACATTCAGCGACCGCTACGTCGAGCAGGCGCTCGCTGCGCATCCCCAGGTGGCACGCCTGCTGGTCGATCTGTTCAAGGCCCGCTTCGACCCCGAGCGCCACGACCCGAGCGCGGCGGATCTGCTGGTGGAGCGCATCGAGGAGGCGGTCGACCGAGTCGAGAGCCTCGACCACGATCGCATCCTGCGCAACTTCCTCGGAGTGGTGCAGGCGATGTTGCGCACGAACTTCTACGCGCGCGAGCCGGGCGGCGAGAGCAAGGGCTGCCTGTCCTTCAAGCTCGACCCCGCCCGCCTGCCCTTCCTGCCCCAGCCGCGCCCGCGCTTCGAGATCTTCGTCTATTCCCCGCGCGTGGAAGGAGTGCATCTGCGGGGAGGCAAGGTGGCCCGTGGAGGCGTCCGCTGGTCAGATCGCCGCGAGGACTTCCGCACCGAGGTGCTCGGCCTGATGAAGGCCCAGATGGTCAAGAATGCCGTGATCGTGCCCGTAGGCGCCAAGGGCGGGTTCGTGGTCAAGCAGCCGCCCGGCGGCGGCGATCGCGAAGAGCTGCAGGCCGAGGTGGTTCGGTGCTACCGGACCTTCATCTCGGGCCTGCTCGACCTGACCGACAACATCGTGGACGGCGAGATCGTGCCGCCGGCCGATGTGGTGCGCCACGACGAGGACGACCCCTATCTCGTGGTGGCCGCCGACAAGGGCACGGCCACCTTCTCCGACATCGCCAACGGCATCGCGACCGACTCCGGGTTCTGGCTGGGCGACGCCTTCGCCTCGGGCGGCTCCACCGGCTACGACCACAAGCGCATGGGCATCACCGCGCGCGGCGCATGGGAATCGGTCAAGCGCCACTTCCGCGAGCTCGGCCATGACGTTGCCGGCGAGGACTTCACCGCCGTGGGGGTGGGTGACATGTCGGGCGACGTGTTCGGCAACGGGATGTTGCTGTCACGGCACATCAGGCTGGTGGGCGCCTTCGACCATCGCCACGTGTTCGTCGATCCCAATCCCGACGCGGCGGCCGGCTTCGACGAGCGCGAGCGCCTGTTTGGCCTGCCGGGTTCCTCCTGGGAGGACTACGACGCCGATCTGATCTCACCCGGTGGCGGGGTCTTTCCGCGCAGCGCCAAGTCGATCTCGGTGTCGGAGGCGGCCCGCACGGCACTCGGCATCGACGACGAGCGACTCCCACCCAACGAGCTGATCCGGGCGATCCTGCGCGCGCCGGTGGACCTGTTCTGGAATGGCGGCATCGGGACCTACGTGAAGGCGAGCTCGCAGACCCAGTCCGACGCGGGGGACAAGGCCAACGATGCCGTGAGAGTCGACGCTTCCGAGCTGCGCTGTCGCGTGGTTGCCGAGGGCGGCAACCTCGGCCTGACCCAAGCCGCGCGTATCGAGTTCGCGCTGGGCGGCGGGAAGATCAACACGGACGCCATCGACAACTCGGGGGGAGTCGACTGCTCCGACCACGAGGTGAACATCAAGATCCTGCTCGACAGCGTCGTGGCCGCGGGCGACCTGACGGTCAAGCAGCGCAACAACCTGCTCGCCGAGATGACCTCCGCCGTTGCCGATCGAGTGCTTCGCAACGACTACGAGCAGACCGAGACGCTGACGCTCTCCGAAGCCCAGTCCGCGGGAATGGTCGACGTGCACGCGCGGTTCCTCGGCGACCTCGAGGCGGCGCACAAGCTCGACCGGGAGCTGGAGGAGCTGCCGTCCGGCGAGCAGCTCGGAGAGCGCAAGCAGGATGACGGGGGCCTCACCCGCCCCGAGCTGGCGGTGATGCTCGCCTACAGCAAGAACGACCTCTACTCAGAACTGCTCGACTCCGACGTACCCGAGGATCCCCACCTCTCCTCCGAGCTCGATCGCTACTTCCCGCCCCCCCTGCCCGAGCGGTTCCGCGAGCAGATGCAGGAGCACCGCCTGCGGCGGGAGATCATCGCCACCCAGGTGGCCAACAACGTGCTGCACGGCGGGGGCACGACCTTCACCTACCGGCTGCAGGAGGAAACGGGCGCATTCGCGTCGGAGATCGCGCGCGCCTACGCGGCCGCGCGCGACATCTTCGAGATGCGGCGAGCGTGGACCGACATCGAGGGGCTCGACGGGCTCGTCGCCGCCGAGGTACAGATCTCCATGCTGCTCGAGGGGCGCCGGCTGGTCGAGCGCGGCTCACGCTGGCTGCTGCGAAACGTGAGCCGCCCGATCGACATCGGGGCGACGGTGGCGCGCTTCTCGACCGGCGCCGGCGCGCTCTTCGAGAGCGTGCCGCGGCTGCTCGGGGACGGCGATCTCGAGCCGCTGAAGGCTCGCTCGGAGCGCTTGGAGTCGGCCGGTGTGCCGGCCGACGTGGCCCGCCGCGTTGCCATCCTGCCCACGATGTTCGCCGTCTTCGACATCGTCGAGGTCGCGGCCGAGCGGGAGGTCGACGTCGAGGAGGCCGCTGCCGTGCACTTCAGGCTGGGCGACCGGCTCGGGCTGCATTGGCTGCGCGATCGCATCGTGGCGCTGCCCCGCGACGACCGTTGGCGAGCGCTGGCACGAGCGGCGTTGCGCGACGACATCTACGGGCTCCATCGCGGGCTGACCGGCCAGGTGCTGGCCGCGGGAGGGACGAAGGGCGGCGTCGAGGAGCGCGTGGAGGACTGGATCGGTGCCAACCCGGCAGCGACGCGGACCGAACAGACGCTCGCCGAGATACGGGTGGGCAAGGTCTTCGACACCACCACCCTGCCGGTGGCCGTACGCGAGGTGCGCAACCTCCTTCTGGCAAGCTGACGCGACGGTGCGCGAGCTCCTGCAGGACCTGATGGACAGCGCCGCGCGCCGAGCGGATTACGCCGACGCGCGATTCGTGTACAGCCGCGGCGAGCGGCTCTCCACGCGTAACGGGCTGCTCGACCAGCTCGACTCATCCGAGGAGGAGGGCATCGGCGTGCGCGTGCGCGTTGCCGGCACGTGGGGTTTCGCAGCGGTGCGGGGCGCTGACCGCGCCGCCGCCGAGGCGGCGCTGGAGCGCGCGCTCTCGGTGGCGGCGGCGCAGCCGCGCGGCTCGGGCGAGCCCCTGACACCGGAGCCACCGGCGCGGGGCAGCTACGAGAGCCCGGTGGAGCGCGACCCCATCGCGGTTCCGCTGTCCGACAAGCTCGGGGTGCTGGCCGCCGCCGACGCCGGGCTGCGAACCGCGCCGAAGGTCGCACTGACGCTCGCCCGTTTTCACGCCGTATGTACGGACAAGCTCTTCGCCTCGACCGAGGGTGCGCTCTGCGAACAGCGCCTGACCGAGTGCGGTGGCGGTATCGCGGTGGTGGCCGTCGACGGCGAGGAGAGTCAGGTGCGCTCCTACCCCGCCTCCCACAGCGGCCACGTGGCCCAGGCCGGTTACGAGCACTTCCTCTCGCTGGATCTGGCCGGACACGCCCCGCAGCTGGCCGAGGAGGCTCAGCAGCTGCTGAGCGCGCCCGCCTGCCCCCACGAGCGAACGACTCTGATCCTCGCCGGCGAGCAGCTGGGGCTCCAGATCCACGAATCGATCGGTCACGCGGTGGAGCTCGATCGCGTGCTGGGCCGCGAGGCCTCGTACGCGGGAACGAGCTTCGTGCCCGTGGACGCGATCGGCTCGCTGCGCTACGGATCCGAGCACGTAAGCATCACCGCGGACGCCACCACGCCCGGCGGGATCGGCTCCTTTCGCTGGGATGACGAGGGCGTGGAGGGGCGCCCAATTCCAATCATCCGTGAGGGAGTGCTGGCCGGCTTTCTCTCCTCGCGCGAGACGGCGAGCGAAACCGGGCTGGCGCGCTCGGGGGGCTGCATGCGTGCCGACGGGTTCGCCCGACAGCCGATCGTGCGCATGACCAACGTCAACCTGGAGGCGGGCGCCGCGGGCACGCTCGACGACCTGATAGCCGACACCGACCACGGCCTGCTGATCGAGACGAACCGCTCCTGGTCGATCGACGACCGCCGCCTGCAGTTTCGCTTCGAGGGCGAGGCCGCCCACGAGATCAAGGGAGGCGAGCGGGGCCGGCTGCTGCGCAACCCCAGCTACAGCGGCGTGACGCCCGAGTTCTGGGGAAGCTGCGACGCCGTCTGCTCAGCGCCGGAGTGGCGCCTGACCTCGCTGCTCGACTGCGGCAAGGGCGAGCCCGGACAGATGATGCACGTGTCACACGGCTCGGCCCCCGCGCGCTTTCGCAACGTGGAGGTCGGAGTGGCGTGAGCGCCCTGGAGATCGCTCAGCTGGCGCGGAGCTGCCTCGACGGCGACGGTCTGGCCCGGGTGGTGCTCGAGCGCAGCGTGATGCTGCGCTTTGCGGCCAACCTCCCGACCCAATCCACGGCGATCGACGACGTGACCGTGGAGCTGGTCGTGGTGCGCGGCGGCCACGTGGGCCGAGCGGCCACGAACCGCCTCGACCGCCACAGCCTGTCCCGCTGCGCCCGCCGCGCCACCGAGGCGGCCAAGCTTGCCTCGACCGCCGGGCCGGGAGGGCATCCGGGCGTGGCCGTGGAACCCGCCCGCGAACTGCCCGGCGGCGCATTCGATTTCGACCCGACGCACGGCGCGGCGGCGCTGGAGACCGCCTTCTCGATCGCGCGCCGCACGGGACTGGAGGCACACGGGATCTGGACGGCGGGGACTGTCGAGCATGCCGTGGTCGACGAGAACGCGAGCAACGAGGAGCGCACCACCGACAGCTTCTTCAAGGTCATCTGCATCGATCCCGCCCGGGACCGCAGCGGCTACGCCGTGCAGGCAGCCCGTACTGCCGACGGCCTGAACATCCGCGGCTTGTGCGAAGAGGCCGCGCGCAAGGCATCGCTGGATGGTCAGGTGGCGGAGCTGCCCTCCGGTGAGTACCCGGTCGTGTTCGAGCACAGCGCCGTGGGGCTGCTGCTCGACGCGCTCGGCTCGAGCGCGCTC
>CAWBLN010000014.1:0-262725 GCA_963789705.1 uncultured Thermoleophilaceae bacterium | reverse complement strand
CCGAGCGTGGTCTTCACGCCGACCGCCCTCAGCAGGGGCAGCGGATGCTGCTCGTAGCTCGGATACACCCCGAGCACGACGTTGCTCGTGGGACAGCACTCGAGCACGACGCCGCGTTCGGCGAGCTCCTCGACGAGTGACGGGTCCTCGATCGCGCGGACTCCGTGGCCGATCCGCGTGACGGGCAGCTCGAGCGCCGCGCGCACGCTCTGCGGGCCGTCCCACTCGCCGGCGTGCACGGTGCAACCGAGACCGGCGTCCGCGGCTATCGCGAAGGCCTCGGCGAAGTCGCCGGCCGGATAGTGCGCCTCGTCGCCCGCCAGGTTGAACCCCACCACGTAGGGGTGCGGGCGAGAGGCGGCGTAGCGGGCCACCACCACCGCCTGCTCGGCGCCGAAATTGCGCACCGCCACGAGCTGGATTCGTGCCTCGATCCCGTGGTCGCGTCGCGCGTCGTCGATGCCGCGGGCGATGCCACCGAGGTGGTCCACCCCGCTCAGGCCCACCAGCACCGCGTGGTCGGGTGACACGATCAGCTCGACGTACACCGCGCCGTCGCGGGCGCAGCCCGCCAGGTACTCGTAGGTCACGTCGCGGTAGTCCTCGCTGGTGCGAATAACGCTCGCCGCCCGATCGTACGTGTCGAGGAAATCGAGGAAGTCGGTGTACGCGAAGCGCTCCTCGCTCGCGAAGACGCCCTCAGGAACGGTCAGGCCGTTGCGATCGGCCAGGCGGCGGATCAGGGCCGGCGGCGCGGTTCCCTCCAGGTGCACGTGGAGCTCGACTTTTGCGATCAGCGCAGTCCCTCCACGAAGCGGGTGACGAGCGGAGCGAGGTCGGCCGCAGCCCGGGCGGCGTCGCGGAGCGTCTGCTCATGGCCGAGCGGCTCGGCGGACAGGCCCTCGGCAAGGTTGGTGATGGCCGACACGGCGGCGACCCGCAGGCCACAGTGACGAGCCACGATCGTCTCGTGGACGGTGGACATGCCGACCGCGTCAGCGCCGAGCGTGCCGAACGCGCGGATCTCGGCCGCGGTCTCGAAGCTCGGGCCGCTCACGGCGAGGTAGACGCCCTCGGCCAGCTCGATGTCGAGCTCGCGCGCGGCATCACGCAGGCGCCCCGCCAGCTCGGGATCGTAGGCGTCGCGCAGGCTCGTGAAGCGCCCGCCCAACTCGTCTTCGTTGGGGCCGGTCAGCACATTGGTCCCGCTCATGTTGATGTGGTCGGTGATCAGCATGAGCCTTCCCGGCCCCACGTCGGTGCGCAGCGATCCGGCGGCGTTGGTGAGCAGCAGGACCTCGGCCCCCGCGGCTCGCAGCGCCCGCACCGGCGTGCGCACGAACTCGGGGTCGATGCCCTCGTAGAGGTGCGCGCGGCCCTGGAAGACGGCGACGGGAACCCCGCCGATCGTGCCCAGCAGCGCGCGGCTTCCGTGCCCCTCCACGGTCGGTTTGGGGAAACCCGGCAGCTCCGCGTAGTCGATCGCCACCGCGTCCTCCACGGCCTCGGCCACCGCGCCGAGGCCCGAGCCGAGCACCACGCCCACGCGCGGGCGCAGGCTCGAGCGCTGCATGAGCGCGGCTCCCGCCTCGCGCCAGCTCAACCGAGCGACTCCGAATCGAAAGCATGGGGCAGCAGCTCGGCCATGGTCAGGGTCCGGCGCGGGCCACCGGGGCGCCCCAGGTGAACCGGGGTCTGGGGACCGGCGAACTCGCTCAGCCGCTGGCGACAGCCACCGCAGGGCGGACAGAAGTCCTCCTTCTCGGCCACCACGGCCACCTCGGTGATCTGCCGCTCGCCGGCGGCCACGAGCGCGCCGATGGCGGAGGCCTCGGCGCACTGGCCCTGCGGGTAGGCGGCGTTCTCGACATTGGCTCCCGCGTACACCGCGCCGCTCGGCGCCCGCAGCGCCGCACCGACGGGAAAGGCCGAGTAGGGGGCGTGGGCGTGGAGCATGGCGGCCTGCGCGGCCCGCAGCAGGCGTTCCGGCCCGTCGAGGAGGAGGTCCGAGTACCCCGTCGCCACGAGGTTCGCATCGCTCACCCCGAGCTCGCGGCGCAGCCGCTCGACCTTCTGCCGCTCGAGGGAGAGGTCGGAGCCCTCCGGGGCGACGGCCTCGAGCTCGAGGAACGAGCCCAGCCCCTCCACCTCGTCGAGATGGATTCGCACACCCTCCCAGAGCAGCAGCCGGCGGCGCTTGTCCACGACCACGAGCGTCCCGTGGGCGGCATCGAGCGCGTCCCGCAAGGCGTCCGCGTCGCCCACCGGCGCGCGCCGGTACTCGCTCACGCGGGCCAGCGGCTCGTCAGAGCGGCGGTAGGCGACCAGCTCGCTCTCGCCGGGCCTCTGCTCGCGCAGCTTGAGCCTCCCGTGAGCGCCCTCGAAGTAGGTATCGCGCTGGGCGATCTCCCCTCGATCCTCGGCTCCCGCCTCCAGCGCCAGCGCCAGCGTGCGGGCCGGGTCGGGGTCGCGGGCCTTGAGCTCGACGTTGCGCATGCGGGCGACAAAGCTATCTTCCCGCGCCATGGCTCAGCGCCTTGTCGTAGTCGACCATCCGGTACTGGCCGACCGGCTGACCGTGATGCGCGACCGGAGCACCGGCTACAGCGAGTTTCGCCAGGCCCTCTTCGAGGCCTCGGCGATCCTCGCGGTGGAGGCCGCGCGTGAGCTTCCCGTGAGCACGGTCGACATCGAGACCCCGCTCGAACCGGCCACCGGGAGCCGTCTCCCGGCGGAGATCGCGATCGTGCCGGTGCTGCGCGCCGGCCTGGGCATGGTCGAGGGCTTCCTGCGCCTGTTGCCCGGCGCGCGTGTCGGACACGTGGGGGTCTATCGCGACGAGCAGGAACACCGCCCGGTCGACTACTACGAGCGGCTGCCCCCGGGGCTGGCCGAGTCGTATGTCTACGTGGTCGACCCCATGCTGGCCACGGGTGGGAGCGCCGTGCACGCGCTCGACCGCCTCAAGGCCGCCGGCGCCGAGCGCCTGGCCCTGGTCTGTCTCGTAGTGGCGCCGGAGGGCCTCGAGGCGGTGGAGCAGCACCACCCCGAGGTGCCCGTCTGGACCGCCGCCGTCGACCGCGAGCTCGACGAGAACGCCTACATCCGGCCCGGGCTGGGCGACGCCGGGGACCGGGTTTTCGGGACGACGTAGTTCTGCAGGCGCTTACGACGAGCTACGACACCCGCCGGGCGCTCAGCCCCACCGTCCCGGAACCCTCCGCCGCCGCGTAGCGCTCGTCGACGGCCACTCCGGCAACCCATACGATCTCGCCACGTACCTCCACCACCGGGAGGCTGCGCCGCAGCTCGCGCGGGACCTTGCGGTCGGTGAACAGGTCCTGCAGCGTCTTGGTCCCGCCGAGCCCCGCCGGGCGCATGCGGTCGCCCTCGCGCCAAGCGCGCACGGTGGACAGACCGCCGAGGGCTTGCGCCGAGACCGACACGTCCCCGCTCGCCTCGACGGCCGCCTCCACCTGCCAGTCGCCGAAGACCACCCGTCCGGGTACGGTCAGCTCCACGGGCTCGGGAGCCGCCGCCTCGCGCGCGCGCGTAAATCGGAGCGTCCCGTACTCGGCGACGGCACGCAGCCCCTCACCCAGGTCGATCGACCTCGTACCGCGATCGTCCACGTCCAGCACGGTGTCCGGCACCGGGCGATCGCCGGCCAGCCTGCGCAGGACGAGCCGGCGCACCGCGGCGGGTAGCTCGCGCAGCGCGGCCAGCGACACCGCGGGGCCGCCCCCCAGGTCCTGCAGGGCGGTGGACACGGCCGCGTCGAGCACCTCCGCCTCCTCGCGCAGCTGGCGCGCGGTCTCGGCGATCGTGCGCTCGGGCGCCGGCCCAACCGAGCGCATCGACTCGAGCAGCTCGTGACGCACGCGCGTCCGGGCGAAGCGGCGGTCGGCGTTGGAGGGATCCTCGCGCCAGTCGAGGCCGCGGGCGCGCAGGTAATCCCGGACCTCCTCCCGCGTGACGCCGAGCAGCGGCCGCACCAGCCGCCCGCGCCGGGCCGGCATTCCGAGCAAGGCCCGCGAGCCGGGCGAGACCGCCAGCCGATAGAGCACCGTCTCTGCCTGGTCGGACGCCGTGTGCCCGGCGGCGTAGTCGGCCTGGGCGTGGCGCTCTGCGAGAGCGTAGCGGACCTGCCGCGCCCGGTCCTGGAGGTTGCCGGTCGTCCCCAGGTCGGCCCGCTCGCTGAGCAGCGGCACGCCGAGGCGGCCGCACAGCTCGGTCACGAACCGCTCGTCCGCGTCGGCGCCCGGCCGAAGTCCGTAGTTGACGTGCAGTGCCGTGGCCCGCGCCCGCAGGCGGATCGCGACGTCGAGCAGGCAGACCGAATCGCCTCCGCCGGAGAGCATCACCAGGAGCGGCTCACCGGCGATGACCACGCCGCTGTCACGCGCGGCCTGCAGCGCGCGCTCGCTCACGTCGCCTCTCCGGTGGCCCGGCAGAGCCCGCGGGGCTCGTCGAAGCCCTTGAGCTTGACCTCGCCGATGCCCTCGAAGCGCAGGTGCGGCGTGCCTCGCACGGCCTCCACGACGGCATCGGTGACCAGCACCTCGCCGCCGCGGGCGCGGGCCACGACGCGCGAGGCGAGGTTGACCTCGCGGCCGAAATAGTCCCCGTCGCGGTACAGGGTCGTGCCCCAGTGGACCCCGATTCGCGGTTCGGGCCGCTCCTCGAAGAGCCCCGTGAAGCCAACGGCCCAGTCGACCAGCGCGCCGATGTCGTGTCCGACCACCATCACCTCGTCGCCGATCGTCTTGATGACCCGCGCGTCCTCGGGCAACGTGCTCCCCACGCCCTCGACGAAGCGCTCCACCGTCAGCAGCGCCTCTTCCTCTCCCTCCTCCTCGGTGAAGCGGGTGTAGCCCGCCAGGTCGGCGAAGGCGATCGCCGTCCGCACCCGTCCGCCGTCGCCGGAGGCCTCCAACTCGGTCTCCATGTGACCCACCACGTCCTGCTCGACGAAGTGCGAGAGGAAGCGCCGGTGCATGAAGTCCATGAAGGGCGAGGCGATTGGCAGCAGGTCGCGGGCCAGGCTCTCCATCTCCTCGGCCATCTGCAGCCCCGGCACGCCCTCGCGCATCAACGGCTCGTGGACGTAGAGGTGGAAGAGGCGCACCTCGGCGTCGGCGATCTGCGTGAGGGCCTGACCGTAGACTCGGCACAGCTGCAGGAAGGCGACCAGCGGAAAGCCCGTGCCGAGCACCGACGCGGCGTAGCGCAGGGCCTCCACGTCGTCGTCGCTCAAGGACTCGAGTTCGTCGGCCGGCAGCCCGATGCTCGTCCACAGGCGCTCGATCAGCGCCGCCTCGAGCCCGGTGTCGCCGGCGACCTCGCTCAGCGAGTGCTTGGCTCGTCCGTCACTGCCGAAGAGCGCCTCGATGTAGGCGTAGGCCAGGCGCCCCTGGGCGCCGGCCCGGCGGATCTGGTCGAGGGTGTGTCCGCGCTCTCGGAGCCTCGCCACGATGCGCGCTGCGACACCGCCGCCGGCGTCCAGGCCCCGCCGCGCCGCAGCTCGGGAATCAGGCCCGCATCGGCCCAGCGCTTGAGCGTCGACGAGGAGACGGAACGCGCTCGGCCGCCTCTCTCAGGGTGTAGGTCTCGGCCACGCCCCGAGTAGTATCGCCGCACCCACAGCGGAGAGAGAGACCCCTTGAACTACTTCGTCACCGGAGCAACGGGCTTCATCGGCAGAAACCTGGTGGCCGAGTTGCTGAAGCGCGACGGCACCATCTACGTGCTCGTTCGCGAGGGCTCACGCGGCAAGCTCGACGCGCTCGTCCAGCGGTTCGGCGCACCCGAGGGACGAATCGTGGGCGTGACCGGCGACCTGTCCAAGCCGGCGCTCGACATCGAGGGCTTCAGCGAGCGCGATCGACCATTTCTTCCATCTCGCGGCGGTCTACGACATAGCCGCCGACGAGGACGCGATGGAACGGACCAACATCGAGGGCACGAAACACGTGATCGAGTTCGCCAACTCGCTCGACGTCGGGCGCTTTCACCACACGAGCTCGATCGCCGTGGCCGGCGGGTACAAGGGCGTCTTCCAGGAGGACATGTTCGACGAGGGCCAGCCGCTGCCCCACGCCTACCACCGCACGAAGTACGAATCCGAGCGCCTCGTGCGCGAGGACGTGCAAGCCAAGACGCTGGTCTTCCGTCCCGCCATCGTCGTCGGCGACTCACAGACCGGCGAGATGGACAAGGTCGACGGTCCCTACTACTTCTTCAAGCTGCTGCAGAAGCTGCGCCATGCCGTGCCCGAGTGGGTGCCGCTGGCCGGCCCGCAGGGCGGCGAGACAAACCTCGTTCCGGTGGACTTCGTGGCCAAGGCCATGGACCACATCGCCCACCTGCCCGATGACGAGCTCCCGGGCGACACCTTCCATCTCGTCGATCCGGAGCCCATGAAGGTGGGCGAGACCCTCAACGAGTTCGCGCGGGCCGCCCACGCGCCGCAGTTCGCGATGCGCATCGACCCCAACATGACGAACGCGATTCCCAAGCCGGTGCGCGCCGGCGTGATGGCCCTGCCCACGGTCAAGAAGATCCGCGGGCAGGTCTACGGCGACCTGGGCATCCCCTTGGCCGCGATGGAGAACCGCGACTTTCGCTGCAAGTTCGACGCGCGGGACGCCCAGCGCGCGCTGTCCGGCACCGGCATCGCCGTGCCTCCGCTGTCGACCTATGCGCCGCAGCTGTGGGACTACTGGGAGCGCAACCTCGACCCGGACCTGTTCCGCGACCGCTCGCTGGCGCACGCGATCGCGGGCAAGCGGGTCATGATCACCGGCGCGTCGAGCGGAATCGGCCTGGAGACCTCCATCAAGATCGGGGAAGCGGGCGGGGAGGTGCTGCTGGTCTCACGCACGCGCGAGAAGCTCGAGGAGGTCGCGAGCCGAGTGCAGGAGGCGGGTGGCACCGCCCACGTGCATCCCTGCGACCTGTCCGACCTCGACGACATCGACCGGCTCACCCAGGAGGTGCTGGACGAGCACGGCGGAGTGGACATCCTGGTGAACAACGCCGGGCGCTCGATTCGGCGCTCGGTGGCGCGGTCCTACGATCGCTTCCACGACTACGAGCGCACGATGCGGCTCAACTACTTCGGCGCGCTCAAGCTGATCCTGGCCTTCATTCCCGGCATGCGCGAGCGCAAGTGGGGCCACATCATCAACGTGTCATCGATCGGCGTGCAGACCAACACGCCCCGCTTCTCGGCCTACGTGGCCTCGAAGGCGGCGCTCGACGCCTTCTCGCGGTGCGCGGCTCCGGAGACCCACGGAGACAACGTCGAGTTCACCACCGTCTACATGCCTCTGGTCCGCACTCCGATGATCGCCCCGACGGACATCTACGAGGCCTTTCCCACACTCACGCCGGCCGAAGCCGCCCAGATGCTCTGCGACGCGATGATCGACCGGCCTAAGCGGATGGCCTCGCGGCTGGGCACGTTCGGAGAGGTGCTCTACACGGTCTCGCCCAAGACCGTGGACATCGTGCTCAACACCGCCTACAACCTCTTCCCCGACTCTTCGGCGGCGAAGGGCGACAAGCCTCGCGACACCACCACCCTGGCCGCGGCGGACAAGCCCCAGGAGGACGGCGAGATGTCCACCGAGGCGGTGGCCATGGCCTACCTGCTGCGCGGAGTGCACTTCTAGCCCGCGAAGCGCGCCAGGCGCGCCACACGCAGCATGAGCGAGCGCGGCGTGGCCTCGTGGCCGACCGAATCCGTGGCCTCGAACGTCAGCCGGTAGCGGCCGGGGCGCAGGCCGCGGGCGCGTACGCGGAGCTTGTTCAGGCCGCCGCGCCCGGCCTTGGCCAGTACCCGCCCGCTCGAGTTGCGCGACGCCGCCCTGCGCACCGTCACGCGCACGCCGGCCCGCTCGGAGAGCCTGAAGCGGATCGTCGTGGCCCTCGGGGGCGCCCTACGCCACCGCCGAGCGGTCACGGCACGCCGGCTACGGCCTCGGCGCGGGCCCACCCCGAGCAGCCTCGAGCCGGGCCTCAATCCGGTGATCTGCGGAGTGCTCCCGTCGACCCTGACCACGCCCTGAGCGACCGCCCGGCCGCCGTGGGGATCATTCACGCGCACGCGGGCAGTTCGCAACCCGTTGCGGCGCCACACCCGTGTGGTGGACGCGAGACCGGCGGTGCCGCGCTCGAACGTGCCGTCGCCGTCGAGGTCCCATTCGTAGGCCAGGCGCAGGCCCTCGGGGTCCCGCGACCCGGAGGCGTCCAGGCGCACCGTTGCGCCGGCGGCCACCAGCAGCGGGTCGAGGGCCAGCCGCGCGCGCGGCCGGCGGTTGACCACGGCGTCGATGCCGATCGGGTGGTTGAAGAGCTGGCCCTGGCGCACGAGCCTCTGCGCGCCCGTAGCCGAGTCGACCCTCACGATTCCGCCGTCGCCGTCACCGAGGCTCCAGTCACTCACGAGGAAGTCGCCGGACGGGTTGAGCGCCAGCCGCTCGGGAGTCACGAGAAGGTCGTCGCCGGTATTGGGGCTGAGCACGCTCTGGGCCACGTCGGAGACGACGCGCGCGAGCCCGGGATCCCCGCATTCGTTGGCAAAGGCGATTCGGCCCGCCCGGTCCAGGGCCACTCCGAGCGGGTAGCGAAAGAGGGGGCCTTGGGAAACCAGTTGCTGCGACCCGCCGGCCGGCTGAACCCGCACCAGCCTTCCGGCCAGCACGGTCGTGCAGCCGCCCGGCGACACGCGGTTGCTCACGACGAGGCTGCCGTCTCGGTCCACCAGGATGCCGAAGGGCAGGTCGAGCAGGCCGCCTTCGGTGACGACCGACCGCGCGCCCGAGACGGGATCGATCCGGATCACGCGGCCATTGTTGTCCGAGTCGTAGTTGTCGGCCACGTAGACCTCGCCGCCCGGAGCCACCGCCAAACCGGCCGGGTCCACCAGCGGGTCCCCGCCGGCGAGCAGCGACTGCCGTCCCGTGATCGGATCGACGCGGATGATGCGCCCATCACTTGCGCAGCTCGGCTGCGCCGGCGTGCAGACCGTTCCCATGTCGGCCACCAACAGGTTGCCGTCGGCCTCCACGGCTATGTCGAACGGCGCCGCGAAAAGGTTGCCCTGCGGGCCGTTGCTCGAGATCTCGGAGACCGTGCCCGCCCTCGGGTCGGTGCGCAGGACCACCGCGCCGTCGGCGAAGCGGTTCGCGGTGTAGACCACGTAGGGGTCCGAGGGCGCCGCGAACGCCGCGCCAGGGGTGATCGCGGCGGCCACGAGAGGCCACATCAGGATGCGCGTCCGCTGCATCCGGCCCGAGGCTAGGGGGCCGCCCCGGCTGGTCAAGCGATGGAGGACTCCTTTCACTCCAGTTCCCTCATCGGCAGATGGGCCGCCAAACGAAAGCCGGACCCCGCCGGCCTCGGCGCCCGGGCACTACTTGGTCTTGCGCTTCGACGCTGGCGATGAGCGCTTCGCCGCTCCCGATGACCGCTTCGCCGGGAGGCGCTTCTCGATCGCGTCGAGGCGGCGTGAGATTCGGCGGAGCTCGGCCTGAAGCTCGCGCATGTCCTCGTAGGTCGCCGGCCGCCGTTCCTCGAGAGCGCCCACCACCGCCTTTCCGCGGCGGGCGATGCCCGCTCCCGCTTCCTTGCGCAGCTGGTCGACTGTGCCCGCCAGGTCATCGAGCGCTCCCTGCGTCCGCTCGCGCTGTCGCTCGGCCGAGCCGAGCGTGGACTGCACGGTGCGCTCGACCGCCTCGCGCAGATCCGCCGGTGAGGAGGGCCGCTTCGCCACAGCGCAAGTCTAGGCGCGAATTCACGGCACTAACGTTGGGCCGCGTGACCCTCCGGCACGAGATCGGGCCCAATCACCTCAGGCCGGCCACCGAGTTGGCCGAGCGCGTGCTCCTGCCCGGGGATCCGCACCGCGCACTGGCGGTCGCTCAGCACCTGCTCGAGGGCCCGAAGATGTTCAACCACCACCGCGGCCTGTGGGGCTACACCGGAGTCGCGCCGGACGGCGACCCGCTCACGATCCAGTCCACTGGGATGGGCGGTCCGAGCGCGGCCATCGTGGTCGAGGAGCTGATCGCCCTGGGAGCGCGGCGCCTGGTTCGCATCGGCACCTGCGGCGCCCTGGACGACGATCTCGAGCTCGGAACGCTGCTCGCCGTGGCCGAGGCGCTGCCGGCCGACGGCACCAGCGTGGCCCTCGGCGCCCGCGAGGGCCTGCGGCCGGATGATGAGCTGCTCGAGCGTCTCACCGCGGCCGGGGCTCGCCCCGTCGTCGTCGCCAGCACCGATCTGTTCTATGACCCGCGTGACGGTCAGGGTGCCGCCTGGCTGCGGCGAGGTGCCGTGGCGGTCGAGATGGAGGCGGCGACGATCCTCGCGGTGGCGAGGCGCCGCGGGGTGCGGGCGGCATGCGTTCTCGGCGTGACCGACGTGTCGCGACTCAACGGCGCGCAGCGGGCCGGGCCGGAGCAGATCGAGGCGATCGGCCTAAGCGTGGGCGAGGCCGGTTACGCGAGCCTCACGAGTCCGTGACCGTCAGGCGCTCCTGGGCCCGCGGCATGGGATCGTCGCCGGGCGACACCGATTCGCTCAGCCGGCTCACGTCGCGGCCGATCTCGTCGAGGCGCGCCTCGATGCGGGCGAGGCGCTCCGCCCCCGTCGTCGTGGCGGCGGCCGCGGCAAGTCGCTCCTCGAGCCGGTCGATGGCGTCCTCGATGCCCTCCAGGCGCTGGGACAGCGACCGCAGGCGGCGCGTGACCCGCTCGATGTCGGCCGCGGAGGGAATATTGAGCGCGCCGAGGGCGGCCTCCTGGGCCTGGGCGGCTCGTTCGCGGGCCTCGAAGGCCCGCGCCACCGCCCCGTTCACAACCGGGTTGGCGATCAGCTCCTCGGCGATCTTGCCGAGGGCCTCCTCACCCTGCCGCGACAGCCTCTCCACGAAGCCCGGGTCGTCCTCCGTGCCGGACACGCGGAGCAGAGTAGCCGATGACGCACCGATTCTCTCACCTCGAGCCACCCTAAGTCTCCGCTCGAGGGTTACACCTGTCCCGACGCGCAGCTCGGCGTGTGCAGCGCGCGGCTGAGACGGGGAACGGCAGACTGAAGGTATCCCGAAACGCGGTCGATAAGAGAACCGAACCCCGCAACTTGCCCCCGGCCGCGGACGCGGGAACTAGATCTCCCCCCGACCTCACGGTTCCCCCGTTGCACAGCCAAAATCCCTCAACTAGCTTTCGAGCGTGGCGGGTGTCCCTGATAGCGTGACGGCAATGCGGGCTGCCCTCACAGGAGCCCTGAGGGAGGACCTGGATCGGCACGGATGAAGACGCGGTTCCTCAGCATCCTGCTCACGTCGGCGCTCCTTGCGGTCGCCGCGTTCACCGCATTCACATTTCCGGCTTCGGCCCAGACCGTCGACGTGCGTCTGCCGAGCGGAGAGATCATCAAGGTGGACGTCCCGCCCGGGACCTCGGTCGAGGACATCCAGCTGCCCGGCGAGCCGGTTTCGCCCACGCAGACCAACACCACCCCCGCGCCTCCGGCCCCCAAGCCCGAGCCGGCTCCCAAGCCCGAGCCGGGGCGGCCCAGCGCCGGAGGCGGTTCCCCGCAGGGCCAGACCAACAGCGGACGGCGGATTCGCCGTCAGCGCGAGAAGCCCGAGGAGCTGACCGCGGAGACCGACCCTAAAGCCGGGGATGAGGGTACGAGGAAACGGCGCCGCAAGCGCGGCGGCGACGACGGCGGCAGCCGGGCCGAGCTTCGCAACCCCGACGGCACGCCGACGCCCGACAATCCCGGCTTCGTCGATGCGCTCCCCGGTCCCGCCACCGCGGCCGGAGTGCCCAACTTCATCATCCGCAAGTTCAGGGTGCCGCCGTTCCTGCTGCCGATCTACCAGGCGGCGGGAATCGAGTACGGCATCCGCTGGGAGGTCCTGGCCGCGATCAACGAGATCGAGACCGACTACGGGCGCAACCTCAACGTCTCGAGCGCGGGGGCGCTCGGGTGGATGCAGTTCATGCCCGCGACATGGAAGGCCTACGGGACCGACGCCAACAAGGACGGCCGAAAGGACCCCTACAACCCCGTCGACGCAATCTTCGCCGCCGCCCGCTACCTCAAGGCGGCCAACTACGAGAACGACGTGCGCGCGGCGATCTGGGCCTACAACCACGCCGACTGGTACGTCGACTCGGTGCTGCTCCGCGCCCGGCTGATCGCCGGCGTACCCGCCGACCTGATCGGCTCGCTCACCGGGCTGACCGAGGGACGATTCCCGGTGTACGCCCGCGCGCGCTACGCGGATGACCTGGCCGAGCAGCAGCTGCTCAAGCGGGTCGATCAGGGCGAGAACGCGGCCAACGTGATCGAGTCGGCCGACGAGCGCCGCTCGGTCGACATCTTCGCGAAGCAGGGCGCACCCGTCGTGGCCGTCAACGATGGCGAGATCAAGGCGATCGGACGCAACGCGGAGCTGGGCCGCTACGTCGTGCTTCAGGACGTGTACGGCAACCGCTACACCTACTCGCGGCTCGGCGCCGTGTCGCGCAACTACCCGGTGCCGAAGCGGGACGCCTTGGACACGTCCACCGCCGCCCACGCGGTCAAGGCCAACGTTGATGAGGGCGCGAACCTGCCCGAGCCCTCGGCCCCCGCGTCCGCCGGCCGCCAGCTCGACAGCTCCGACACCGAGCCGCCCACCGAGGCCAAGCGTCCCGAGTCCGAGGACGCCCCCGAGGGGAGCGTTCCGGTCAAGCAACGCCTGTTCGCCCACCCGGACATGGAGGGCGCGCGCGACGCCGGCGGTCTCGAGCAGATCCTTGATCGCAGGGCGCGCAAGAACGGAACCTACGAGGTCTACAAGCATTACTTCTCGCGCCCGTTCGGGCTCGATCCCGATGAGGTCACCCTCCGTCGCCTCAAGGTGGGCTCGCGGGTGATCGGGGGCACGATCCTCGGCCGCATCGGGCAGACCGTCGCCGGTCGGGCCCCGCACGTCGACTTCGCGATTCGCCCGGCGGGCAAGGGCGCGCCGCGCATCGACCCCAAGCCGATCCTCGACGGCTGGAAGCTGCTCGAGGCCACCGCGATCTACCGCGCCTCGGGCAAGAACGTGCTGCACGGAAACGACGTCGAGGGCATGTCGATCGGTCAGATACTGCTGCTGCCCAAGCCACAGCTCGAGCGGCGCGTGCTCGCCGACGAGCGCATCGACATCTACGAGTGCGGCCGCGACGACATCCGGTCGGGCCAGATCGACCGCCGTGTGCTCGCCACCCTCGCCTACCTGGCCGAGTCGGGCCTCAGCCCGTCCGTGACGAGCCTCAAGTGCGGCCACAGCTACCTCACGGCGTCCGGGAACGTCTCCCATCACTCCTCGGGCAACGCGGTCGACATCTCCAAGGTCAACGGCATCCCGATCCTGGGGCATCAGGAGGCGGGCGGCATCACCGAGCAATCCGTGCGCAGGCTCATGCTGCTCCAGGGGACCATGGCGCCGGCTCAGATCATCTCGCTCTTCGAGATCGGTGGCGCGACGTTCGCCATGTCGGACCACCACGACCACATCCACGTGGGCTTCCAGCCCATGTTCGGAACCAACCGCAAGCTCGGCAAGGCCGCGCTCGCGGTGCTCAAGCCGGGCCAGTGGTCGGATCTGCTCGCACGCCTGGGCGAGATCGAGAACCCCGTCGTGCCGACCAAGCCCTCCAAGTATGCGCTGCCCGCCGACGAGCGGGCCAGCGACGCCCACGCCGGCGAGTAGGCCCACGCCCGGCGAGGCAAGCCTCGGGACGACGCGTTGGAGCAGGCCGTGGAAGCCATAGAGGCCGTCCTGCGCCGCCACCGCCTCGGCGCCTGAGTTCTCAGAGCGCGCTTAGTACCGCGCGGAGCTCCTCGACCACGTCGCCTTCCAGCTTGACGTCGGCGTCGGCGTCGTAGGGCGTGCGCCCCTGGGTCACGAGCGCCAATCGCCCGCCGCTCCCCCGCGCCATCGCGGGTAGGCCCGCCACCGGGTACACCTCGAGCGAGGAGCCGACGCACACCATCAGGTCGGCATCGAGCGCCAGGGCCTGCGCCTCCGCCATCGCCCGCTCGGGCAGCAGCTCGCCGAAGAGGACGACGTCCGGCTTGAGCGGGGCGGAGCACCCGGGGCAACCGGGCGCACCGGCCCCCAGCAGCTCGATCACGCGTTCGATCTCGACTCGGTCCCCGCACTCGAGGCAGACGCTCCACTCGATCGATCCGTGCACCTCGATCAGCCGCTCGGTGCCGGCCAGGCGGTGCAGGCGGTCGATGTTCTGGGTGATCACCGCCCGGATCTGCCCGCGGCGCTCGAGCTCGGCGAGGGCGAGGTGAGCCTCGTTGGGCTGCTTGTCGACGAGCGAGACGAAGCGATCGCCGTAGAAGCTCCAGAAGCGATCGGGGTCCCGGCGCCAGGAGTCGATATGGGCGACCTCCATGGGGTCGACCTTCTCCCACAGGCCGGTGCCCGGGGTGCGGAAGTCGGGGATGCCGGACGGCACCGACACGCCGGCCCCCGTGAGCACGACAGCGTTTCGGGCGCCGCGCAGAAGCTCGGCGAGCCGTTCGGTTCGCTCCGGCTGGATCAGCGGCCCCGGAACTTCGGCCGGCGCCTGCCCAGAAAGGCGTCGATCCCCTCGCGCGCGTCCTCGGAGCCGAACGCGCGGGCGAAGCCTTCGGCCTCGAGTGCAAGGCCCTCGTCCAGACCGCTGTGAGCCGAGCGCTTCTTGATCTCCTCGATCGCGATCGGCGCCTTTTCGGCCAGTTGACGCGCCCAGGCGAGCGCGGTGTCGAAGAGCTCGTGGTCGGGCACGACCTGGTTCGCGAGCCCCACGCGATGGGCCTCGTAGGCGTCGATCGGCTCGCCCGAGAGGTTCATCTCGAGCGCCTTCGCCGCTCCGACGAGCCGCGGCAGCCGCTGGGTGCCACCGAAGCCGGGGATGATGCCGAGGTTGATCTCGGGCTGACCGAAGCTCGCCGATTCGGCCGCGATCCGGAGGTCGCACGCCATGGCCAGCTCGCAGCCGCCACCGAAGGCGATCGAGTTGACCGCGGCGATCGTGACCGTGGGCGACGCCTCCATCGCGCGCATGAACCGGTGTGCCGATCGGACGAGCTCGGCTCCCTCGGAGTCGGACGTCATGCCGGCAAACTCCTTGATGTCCGCGCCGGCACTGAAGGTGAAGATGCTCGAGGAGGCGATCACCAGCGCGCGCACCTCGCCGTCGACCTCCTCCCACAGCGAAATCAGGTCCCGCACCGCCTGCGGGGAGAGCGGATTGGCGGGCGGCCGGTTGAGCCAGGCGATGGCGATGTCGCCGCGGGTCTCGAGCAGGACGGTCTCGCGTTGGTCACCGCCATCCGGGTTGGGATAGGCGAAGAAGCCCTGGCCGGACTTCTTGCCGAGCCGGCCCTGAGCGACGAGGCGCCGGAGGATCACCGGCGGCTCGTAGGGGTCGCCCCACTGCGCCTGCGCGCGCTCGAGCCCTTGGAGGATCGCGTCGAGGCCCGCCTCATCCGCGCGGGCGAATGGACCGGGCAGCACGCCGGCCCCCATCATCATGCCGACCTCGATGTCCTTGGCCGAGGCGACCCCTTCCTCCAGCACGAGGCAGGACTCCACCAGGGTCTTGAGCCCCATCCGCTCGACCAGGCTCTCGGTCACATTCGGGCTAGCCGTGCTCATAGAAGCCCTTTCCGGTCTTCTGGCCGAGATGTCCCGTCTCAACCAGCTCCTTCATCCGAGCGGACACGAAGAAGCGCTCGCCGTACGACGCATGGAGGTGCTCGGCCACGTGCAGGACCGTGTCGAGGCCGAGCAGGTCGGTGAGGAAGAAGGGCCCCATGGGCACCGTGCCCGAGTCCTTGATCACCCTGTCCACCTCCTCGATGTCGAGCCCCTCCTCCTCGGTCACCCGCCACAGCTCGGAGATCGCCGAGTTGAGGATGCGGTTGACGACGAAGCCGGGCACCTCACCGCAGCGGATCGCCGTCTTGCGGATCGCCTGTGCGAAGTTGGCCGCGGCCTGAAGCGTGTCCTCCGCGGTGTCCTCGCCCTCGATGACCTCGACCAGGCGCATCATCGAGGCCGGATAGAAGAAGTGAAAGCCGCAGACCTTGTCCGGTCGGGTCGTGGCCTCGCCCATCTCGGTGACCGACAGCGAGGAGGTGTTGGACGCGAGGATCGCGTGCCCGGGCGTGAGCTCGTCGAGCTCGGCGAAGACGGCCTGCTTGATGTCCATGCGCTCGGGCACGGCCTCGAGCGCGAAGTCAACGTCGCCGAACTTCTCGTAGTCCGTTGTGCCGGCGATCCGCCCGACGACCTCGTCGAGCTGGCGCCGCGAGTCCTCTTCGCTGATCTTGCCCTTCTCAACCAGCGCGGAGAGCTGCGCTTTCGTGACGTCGTGCGCCTTGGTCAGGCCCACGTCCACGAACTCCTGCTTTACGTCCTTGAGGACGACCGGGATCCCGGCCGATGCGATCACCTGGGCGATCTCACCGCCCATGGTGCCCGCCCCCACGACGGCGGCTTTGAAGACGAACAAGGCGGAGAGGCTACCTCAGTAGCCTCGCAGTCATGCCCTCCTGGATCTTCGAGCCTGGCCATACCGAAGCCCAGTTCCGCGCCCGGCACATGATGGTCACGTGGGTCAGCGGCCTGTTCAAGGACATCCACGGCGAGATGGAGTTCGACCTCGAAGATCCGCTCACCTCGACCTTCAGCGGGCAGATCGACGCAGCCGCGATATGGACGGGCGAGAAGGACCGCGACGACCATCTCCGCAGCGCGGACTTCTTCGACGTCGAAGGCCACCCGACGATTACGTTCGCGGGACGCCTCGTCGACCGCACCGGCGATACCAGCTTCAAGGCCGCCTCCGATCTGACCATCCGCGGCACAACGCTCGAGGTGCCGCTGGACGTGGTCTACCTCGGGCGGTGGAAGACACCGTTCTGGGAGGGAGAGGAGAATCGCGGCACCCTGACCCGCATCGGCTTTCAGGCGACCACGCGCATCGACCGCCGCGACTTCGGCGTGTCATGGCAGGACGAGCTACCCGGCGGCGGCGTGGTGGCAAGCAATGAGATCGCCGTCGAGCTAAACGTCGAGGCGATGCTCGTCGACGACCTCGAGGCCACGGGCGCGATCAGCTACTACCGTGATCGCGAAGGCCCGCCTCCTCCTCCGCCTCGACGGCGAAGCGACGAAGGGTTCGCACGAGCGAGTCCCTGATCGCGCGGCGGATGAAGAGGACGTCGGCCACCGGGCCGAGCGGACCGTACTTCGTGAGCGTGTACTCCAGGCTCAGCTCGACCGCGGCGCCGGGCCCGGCGGGCGCAAGGCGCAGGCTCTGCTTGCCGGTCAGGCGGTCGTCGAAGACCAGTGTGGCGACCCCGTCCAGCGTGGACTCCAGCACCTTCTCGGTCACGCGGCCGCGACCCGCGGGAACGGACTCCCATACCAGCCGGCTGTTCACTCCGGGCCAGTCGGGGTCGTTCTCCAGCAGGTGGGCAAAGCCCTCGACGAAGCTCGGCCAGCGGCTCACGTCGGTCCACAGCGCCAGTGCCGCATCGGGCCGCAGGACCACCTCGGTCAGGGCCCGGGCCGTCCTCACCCGCCGTAGACCTCGCGCACGATCTCGTCGATAGACGTCTTGACCGAGTCCAGGAAGGGCCGGACCTCGGCGACGAGCCGTGCGTACTCGGCGCGCCCCTCGTTGGTCAGCGAGTAGTAGCGCCGCGTTCGCCGCTCCGGATGCTCCCAATCGCCACGGATCAGACCCTGGCCCTCCAGCCGGCGCAGTAGCGGGTACATGGTGTTCGGGTTGACCGAGAGCACGCCGGCGGTCATCGCGGCGATTCGCTCCATCAGCTGGTTGCCGTAGCTCGGGTTGTCGGAGATCAGGTGCAGGACCAGCAGAGGCAGGACCTCGCGCCTGCGCAGCTCGCCGGTGAACGGGTCCTGGGCCCTCGACGCCGAGGGGGGACGGCGCTCGGGCGCCGTCTCCAGCCCACCTGCCTGCGCGACGGCCTCACGCACCGCGTCGCGGCTGCGCTCGCTCTTCGACCTGCTCACAAACATCAATGCTGACAGGACTCAGGAGGCCCGTCGCTGGGCATACCGCTTTCATGAGCACCGCGGACGTCCCCACTTCCGACGCCGCCGAGGGTGGGCTCAAGCCCGGCCTCAAGTCCCGCCACATGACGATGATCGCCCTCGGCGGCATCATCGGCGCCGGGCTGTTCGTGGGGTCCGGCGCGGTCATAGGCAGCGTCGGCCCCGGCGCCGTCGTGTCCTACCTGTTCGCCGGGGTCCTCGTGATCCTCGTGATGCGGATGCTCGGTGAGATGGCGGTGGCCAACCCGAGCGTCGGCTCCTTTATCGACTACACGCGCAGCGCGATCGGCCCCTGGGCGGGCTTCACGACCGGCTGGCTGTACTGGTACTTCTGGTCGATCGTGCTGGCCATCGAGGCCGTGGCCGGGGCCGAGATCCTCCAGCGCTGGATCGACGCGCCCACATGGCTGATGAGCCTCATCCTGATGATCCTGCTCACCGGCACCAACCTCTTCTCGGTTCGCTCGTACGGGGAATTCGAGTTCTGGTTCGCGTCGATCAAGGTCGCCGCCATCATCGTCTTCATCGCCATCGCCGCCGGCTGGCTGCTCGGCATCGGCGGCGGGGACTCTCCTGGCCTGTCGAATCTCACCGCCGAGGGCGGCTTCGCGCCCGAGGGCGTGCTGATGCTGTTGAGCGGGATCGCCATCGTGATCTTCGCGTTCGTGGGGGCGGAGATCGTCACGATCGCCGCCGCCGAGTCCGAGCAACCGGAGGAGGCAGTGGCGGGAGCGGTGCGCTCGGTCGTATATCGCGTGCTGCTCTTCTATGTGCTCTCGGTCTTCCTGCTCGTCTGCATCGTGCCCTGGACGGACGTGCCCCCTGGAGAGTCGCCCTTCATCGGCGCACTCGATCGCATCGGGATCCCCGGCTCGGCCGATGTCATGAACGCGATCATCGTGACGGCGGTGCTGTCATGCCTCAACTCCGGCCTGTACACGGGTTCGCGCATGCTGTTCGCCCTGGCGCGGCGCGGCGACGCCCCGAAGGGCCTGCTCGAGGTCAATTCGCGCGGGGTTCCGGTCAAGGCCATCCTGCTCACGACGACGATCGGGTTTCTCTCGACGATCATGGCCTGGCTCTCGCCCGAGACCGTGTTCCTGTTCCTGGTGAACTCCTCGGGAGCAATCGCGCTGTTCGTCTACCTCCTGATCGCCATCGCGCAGCTACGCATGCGCAGGCAGCTGGAGCGAGACGCGCCGGAGAAGCTCAAGGTCAAGATGTGGCTCTATCCCTGGCTGACCTGGTTCTCGATCGTCGCGATCGTGGCGGTCGTCGCCTCGATGGCCGTCATCGACGACGAGGCCACGCGCTCGTACCTCGTCCCCAGCCTGATCTCGCTCGCCATCGTGGTGGCGGCCGCGTTCCTGCGCCGCCGGCGCGAGCGCGAGCCGACCGCCACCGCGGGACCCAGGCAGGCCGCTCGCCCGGGCGAGGCATGAGCACCTCACGCGCGATGGCTTGAGCCCCGCGCCGGACACGCTGCTGTCGTTGTACCCGCCCGGAAGCCGCGCGGACGTCCAAGGCGTTCCCCTGCACCGCCGTCCAGCGCGTGATGGTCGAGGAGGGGCTGGGCCTCGACGTGGCCGGCGGACGAGGCGGACGAGCCGCGCCCGGCGCCGGGCATGGGCTGGTTCGCGATCTGCAAGGACACCCAGGGGAACGAGTTCGGCCTCTGGCAAACCGACACGTCCGCCCCGCCCCCGACCTGAGAGTCAGACGCCGAACGGTGCGGGGTAGGCGATCGTGCCGCGCGGGGTCTCGGCGTTGGGATCCAGCGAGAGCGCCATCATGGCCTCGTCCGGCACCTCGAAGGGCGGGCGGATCCCAAAGCCTGCGGCGGGTGTGAACCCGAAGCGCGGGTAGTAGTCGGCGTGGCCGAGGACGAGTACGAGGTTCTCGCCCATCGCGCGCGCCGAGTCCAAGCCGGCGCGGATGGCAGCCGCGCCCGCCCCCCGTGTCTGGACAGCGGGGAGCACCGCGCATGGGGCCAAGGCCAGCGCCGGCGCGCCGTCGACGTGGCAGCGGGTCAGCAGCGCGTGTGCGACAACCGAGCCCTCGGCATCCTCGGCAACCGTCGACAGGCCCTCGATCCAAGCTTGGCCGGCCCGCAGCGCGTCGACCATGTCGGCCTCGGCGGCGGTAGGAAAAGCGGCGAGGTTGACCTCCCGAATCGCCCGGAGGTCGTCGGGGGACTCGGGACGCGCGAGCCAAGTGATGTTCACCGGCGGAATCCTCCCACCGCGGCGGACCCGTCGCGGGGTGCGCGGCGGTCAGTTGTCGTCGTCGAGGACGCCGCGCAGCTTACGCGCGAAGGCCTCGGGTTGGCCGGCGTACGCGAACTCGCCACCGAAAAAGCCGCCGTGGTGACTCGGGAACACGGTCGCCTGCTGACCGAGCACCTCGGCGGTGGCCACCGCCGAGCGTCCGGTGAAGGTGCTCAGCGACTCCTCGCCCACCGCGATCACGACACGCGTTGCGTGCATCGTCGTCATGGCCCGAGCGGCTCGCTGGCGGCGCGTTCCCAGGCCGAATCTTGGTATCGGATCATCGCGATCATCGTGGGGAGCGCGACCAGCGTCCCTGAGATCACGGCCGCGGCCAGCGAGTGGTCGAAGATCAGGATCGCCGCGACGGCGGCGGTCGAGCCGGCGAGCACCGCCGTGATCACCGCGACCATGCCGGCGACCGTGCGGTATCCCTGCCAGCGATCGCCGGGCACTCGCTGCATGAGTAGCCGCTCGGCGGGCGGGACGCTCAGCAGGTACCTAGCGATCTCCGGCGCGTGCCCGAAGTAGTAGCCGCGCAACAGTGCGATCCGGCGGGCGTACTCGGTGTCCTCAATCGAGGACTGCAGCGTCCGCTCGAAGGTGACAAACCCGACGAAGGCCAGGGTAGGCAGGAGAACCAGGGCGAACCCGTAAAAGGCCGATCCCAAGCTGCTTGCGGTCGCTACCAGGCCCAGGGCGACGAGCCCGCCGGAGACCGCCGCGAGGAACATGTTCGCCCGGCCGTTCGACTCGGCGATCGTCGCGGAGCGGGCGCCCTGCAGCACGAAGTGCTCCGTGGTCACGAACGTGACCGCCGCGGAGCGCGGGTCGGCCCCGTCGGTGGCATCTTGGTCGCTGACGGGAGGAATGGCGATTCGATGCTTTCATCGGTGACGGATGGCATCGGCCCACAGACGGGTCGAGCGCTAGTCCAACGTTGAGCGGGAAGGCCCTCGGCCTCGACGACGAGCGAGCGCGAATTCACGAGCGTCCACTCGCTATCGCTTTGCGCGTCCAATGCGACGGTCCGCGAAGCCATTCTCAGTCGTTAGTAGCGGCGTCGCGCTCGGATCACGGCGTCGACGCCGGTACCCGCCATCGGCCGCGGATGGTCATCGGCGACGACCAACTCCCACGGGTCCGGATCGAGGGCGGCGAGCGCGGCCTCGACAGAGACCTGCACCTGCCCGGCCGCGGCCGTCGCCGCTCCGGTGGCCGGATCGATCGGGCGATGGCCGACCAGGAACACGGTCCCGCCGCGAGCGACCGCTGTCGCCAGCCGCTGCACCATCTCCTCGACCGACCCGGCCACGTGCATATACAGGCAGACCACCAGGTCGTACTCGTCCCGCTGAGGCGTCCAGGTCGCAAGATCGGCCTCGACCCAGTCGATGCGCTCGGCGACGCCCGGCCCCATGGCCTCGGCCGTCGACCGGGCATATGCCAGCGCCGCCGCGGCGAAGTCAACCGCAGTGATTTGCCAGCCGCGCGCAGCGAGCCAGAGCGTGTCCGACCCATGGCCACAGCCTGCGTCGAGAGCCCGTCCGGGACGCAGATCGCCGACCCCGGCGGTCAGATGGGTGTTAGGGGGCCGCTGCGCGACGCGATCGCCGTGCGCGCGCAAGGCTTGCGACCAGCGCTCTTCCCAGAAGCCCCGGTCGTACCCGCCCATCTCGGCTAGCGGCGCTGCCTGTCGTCGGCGGTCATGCCCCTCCGGTTTGGGCGCCCGACGGGTCTACCACGTCATCGACGCGCGGTCACAGCAGCGGCGTGCTCTTCGGATGGCATTCGCACCGCTGTCGGGTGGGACGAAGAGTAGGAGCGGCAGGCTCAGCGCGCCGAGGCCGACCCGGCGCACGCCTCCGACGCGTGGCAGGAGGAGCAAGCCGCCCCACGGCTCCCGCTTCGGACGACCAGTGACAGCGGGCGCTCTCAGGCGGACGCCCTTCAAGGCTGCCGCGTCGTGGGAGAACCGGTAGGCGGGGCACAAGCAGCAGTGCGCCGGGAACCGAATGACAGCATCACCCACCGCTTCGGTGCTAGCGTCATCTCGTTCTGCTCGCGTTGGGGAGGGATGAATGAGCTCGGAGTTTGACGAATTCCTGGAGCGGTATCACCGCGCAGTGGAGGCCGTCGTCCAAGGGGATTCGGCGCCCCAGGAGGACCTCTGGTCCCGGGGTGACGATGTGACTCTCGCCAACCCGCTCGGTCCGCCCGCGCGCGGGTGGACCGAAGTGTCGAAGGCCCTCCGCCGTGCCGTCTCTCTGCTCAGCGAGGGCGAGGTGCTCGGGTCCGAGCGGATCTCGGAGTACTCCAACGGCGATCTCGCCTACATCCTCGAGATCGAGCGATTCCGGGTGAAGGTTGGCGGCGCCCGCGATCCGGCGCCTTCGTCGCTTCGCGTGACGACGATCTTCAGACGCGAGGAGGACGGCTGGAGGATCCTTCATCGGCACGCCGACACGATCACCACTCCGCAACCGGCTGAGTCGCTGGTCCAGGAGTAGCCTCAGGACGCCTCGACGGCTCTCTTGATCGCCTTGCCGAAGTCGCCCGCCCCCTTGCGGGCCGCGCGCAACGCCAGCGGGGCGATCAGCTTGCCCGGGCCGCGCCCCTCGAGAACGTTGTAGATGGTGACCCGCGTTCCGCTGCCCTCCCGCTCAAGGTCGTATCCGCCCTCTGTAGCCGTTATGACGTTCTTGGACATCTCCGCCCAGCGAATACGAGTAGGCGGCTCGAACGCGGTGATCTTGAACTCCCGCTGCGTCTTCATGCCCGCGTCCTTGACGGTGCTGGCGTAGACGGTGTCGACCCCCGGCGGCCCCTCGGTTGTCTTGGCGATCTCCAGGACCCTTGGACTGAACTTGGGATCGTTCTCACCGTCCGCGAGAAAGGCAAATACCTCCTCGATCGGACGGTCGATCACCACTGTCGCCTCGAATCGACCCGCCATGCTGCCTCCTCTCGTGAACTGAGCGTCGTTCTCCGACGCGCACGATCATCTCACCCTCGGACCTCGAGCCCGCGGATTCACGTAGCAGGGGTATGACACGCTTGGTGCTGGCCGGTGGACTCCTCGTCTTGGCCGGGCTACTGGCCGCGCAGCCGGCTGTAGCTCCGCTCGCCCGGCCCGGCGGCATGGCCCCGCGGTCGCTGTACGGGGTGACCTGGGAGGGTTCGCTCGGCCTCGTTCGCATCGACCGTGACACGTTGCGTCCGCGACCCGGCCGCCGGGTCCCGCTGCCCGAGACCGGCGAGCCCTTGGCCTGGAGCTTTGCCCCCGACCGCTCGCGAATCGTGCTGGGCTCCGCCGCTCGCGGCGCCACGCTCCGGCTGATCGACCTGCGGGCCATGCGCGCGCTGGGAGATGTCAGGGTCACGCGTCGCGGGTCGGAGGTGGCCACGGCGTGGGCGGGACCGAGGCGCGTGCTGGCGGTGATCGTCGTCCCAGGCTGTTGCGGCGCGGGCAACACAATCGTCGCCGGCGTCGACACCGGTCGCCGCCGCGTGGTCTGGCGACGGACGCTCGGGGGTTCGCTGCAAGCCGGCGAGCGCCTCCACCGAAGCCTCCTGCTCGTGCTCGGGCCACGCGGCCGCTCGATTGGTCCCTCGCGGGTCGTCGAGGTGGGGCCTCGCGGGGGTATCCGCTCGGCACCGCTGCCCGAGATCCGCTCCGGCCTCGAGCCGGACGGCCGGGGGGTTACGCAGCACTGGGACCCGGGATTGGCCGTCGACCGGTCGGGCGGCCGCGCCTTCGTCGTCCAGGCCGGGGCGCCGGTGGCCGAGGTGGACCTGTCGACGCTCCAGGTTCGCTCACACCCGCTCGAGCCGAAGGTGCGGGCGGCCGACGCGGTGGCGGGACCGACGCGCCGCGCGCTGTGGCTGGGCCGCGGAATACTCGCGGTCACCGGCTCGGACAGCCACTACTCATCCGACGGTCCAGAGGGCGGTGTGAGCGGTCAAGAGACGCCTGCCGGCCTAACGCTCGTCGACACCCGCCGCTGGCGTGCTCGCACGATCGACCCGCGCACAACCGACGCCGCGCTCGTCTCCGGCACACTGCTCGCCTCCTCATTTCTGTTCGACTCCAGGGGCCGTGCGACCCCCGGGAGCGGGCTCACCGGCTACACGGTCGACGGAAGGCGCAAGTTCCACCGCTTCGGCGCAGCTCAGATCACCGGCGTGCAGGCGCTCGGCAGGAGGGCGCTCGTGGGCGCATTGAACGGGATCGCGCTCATTGACGCCCGCACCGGCAATCGGATCCGCAGCTACCGGCGCTTCACCACGAGCCTGCTCGTCGGGGACGCACCCTTCCACTGAGCCCCGCCGGCCACGACGCACCGCGTCGAGGCCCCTTGCCTCGCCGCGGGGCGATCTGCCGAAGGAGCCATCCGGCGACCTCGTGACTGCCGGGCCGATGCTCGTTGGAGGCGGCGTTTCGCTCGTGGATGGCGACGATCGGGAGGCTTCTCGGCGGGCGCGTCGCAGCGACTCGGACATCACCGCCGAGCGCCACCCGCGCTGCGCGTTCGGACTGAGCCCGACCGAGCTGCTCACGGTCGCCTGCGACGGTCGCGGCACGGGCATCGACGCGGGCCTCGACCTGGCCGAGCTCGCGCGTCTGATGATCGCCTTCGGGGCCGAGGAGGCGATCAAACTCGACGGGGGCGGCTCCGCGACGCTCGTTCATCGCGGCCACCTGCTCAACCGGCCCTACTCGCAGGTCGACCAGCCCGCTCCGGAGTCGCGGCCGGTGGTGACCGCGCCTCTCCTTGAGCCGGCGCACCGATCCTCAGGTTCGCTGCTCCACTAGGGTGACGGCGTTGCCGTCAGGGTCGGCGACCGTGACGAACAGGACCTTGTCGGAAGTCGTGTCGTCGATCGGCTCGACATCGATGCCGCGCTCGCGCACGTCGTCCACGTGGGCGTGGAGGTCGTCGATGGTCAGGGTCAGCATGCCGCCGCCGGCCCGGTCGGGAGCTGCGACGAGTTGGACGTCTCCGGTTCCCGCAAAGTGCCATTCGGCGAGACCCGGCATCGGATGGGCGTCGGCGGCGCGTCCGAGTAGGCGCTCGTACCACTCAAGCGACGCGTTGAGGTCGGCGACGGGCAACCCAGCCAGTACGGCGGTGATCGACATGGGAGAGCCTTTTCTGATTTCCAGGATGGTCAGCGCGAAGTTGTTGCTCGGCTACCTGATGTACCGGCTACGCGCCCGGCGCTCGATACCCAACTTGATCGACCTGGCGCAGGGCATCCATCGTTTCGTCGACGGTCAGGAGAACGGTGGTGTCGAGCGAGCTGAGCGCACCGCCCCCGCTGAGCGCCAGCGCGACCGCGGCCATGGACACGTTGTCGGGAGCCTCCCACAGGGTGTAGCCATCGTGTTGGCCGAAGGCGTACCAGAACCCGTGGAGCTGCCCACCGACGGACTCGATATACGACTGTGCAGCCGCCCGACGGTCCTCTGGGTTGCCGATCAGTCTCGCCCAGGTCTCCGGCGTATAGCTGAACCTCGATAGATAGAGCGGCATCGTCCCTCCCTCTCGTTCGCCGAACCGCGCTCGCGGCCGTCAGGGACAGGAGTATGACCGCCCCACAAAAGCTCGAACCCGCAGGAGTTAGGCTGACTCCGCATGCTGCTCAGCTTCCAAATGCTGCCCGAGCAGCCGGCGCAGGAGCTGCTTGATGCGGTTGCGCTAGCCGACAGGCTTGGCTACTACGCCTGCTACAGCGCCGACGAGATCTACCACAAGGATGCGTGGCTGCTATTTGCCGCCCTCGCGGGGCGCACCGAGCGGATTCGACTCGGCCCCTGCGTCGCGCCGATCTACATGCGGGAGCCGACCTACGTCGCTCAGCTCGCAGCCACGCTCGACGAGCTAAGCAACGGTCGGGCCGAGGTCGTGTTCGGGATCGGCAACATCGCGATGCTCGAGCAATACGGCGTCGAGTGGCGCGGAACACGACCGATCGCTCGCTTGCGCGAGGCCCACCACGTCATGCGCATGGTCCTCGACGAGGGTTCGATCGACTTCGAGGGCGATTTCTACAACTACTCCGGAGTCACAACTGCGGCCCGGCCCGTGCAGGAGCACGTGCCGCTGAAGATCGGCGCGATGGGGGGCCCCAAGTCGATGGAGCTGGCCGGCGAGATCGCCGACGGTCTGCACACGGCCTGCGCCTACTCACCGGAGGCGCTGGCCTATGCGGTGAAGCACTTTCGGGCAGGTGTGGAGCGCGCCCGCCGAAGCCCTGCTGGCCTCGATCTCGGCGACTCCCTGCTCGGGGCGATCGCACCTGACGGCGAGGTGGCCCGCCGCGCGGGGCGGATCATGGCAGCGTTCTACATCCCGTCGATGCCGCCGGCGCTCCTCGAACGCCACGGAATCGAGCCAGACCAAGTTACGCCGGTCAACGAGGCCTTCGCAGCGGGCGACGTACAACGCGCGCTTGAAGCGACTCCGAAGGAGGTTGCCGATCGGATCATGGTGGCCGGGACCCCAGGCGACTGGGTGCGGTGGCTGACGGAGACCTATGCTCCCCCGGGCCTCAACCACGCCCTTCTGTCGTTCACGGATCCGTTCACCTTGAAGGCTTGGGCCGGAATGGAGGTCGAGGGCCTACCCGATTTGGGAGAGCAGGTTCGGATCGTCGGCGAGCAGGTCATCCCCGAGCTCGGGGCGCTTTGAACGGGGTCCACTGGTCGGCCTTGCCCGCCCGTAGGCCGGAGGGGGGATACTGCGGGCTATGTCGCAGGAGCGCTACCTGCTGGCCGACCAACCCTCGGAGTTGGAGCGCCTGCGGCTGCAGTCGCTGGTGTGGGAGCCAACCGGGCGGCAGCTCGTCTCGAAGCTCGGCGGCGGATCAGGCGGACGCGCCCTGGATGTGGGCTGCGGAGCCATGGGCTGGCTTCGGATCCTCAGCGAGTGGGTCGGGCCGTCCGGCCAGGTGGTGGGCCTCGACATCGACGAGAGCATGCTCAAGGCCGCTCGTTCATTGCTGGAGGAAGAAGAAATTGCCAACGTGGAACTGGTCGTCGATGATCTCTTCGACAGCAAGCTGGAGCCGCGGTCGTTCGATCTCGTCCATGCCCGCTATCAGATCGCTCCGCTCGGACGCGGCCGCGAGCAGGTGGCCTCGCACCGGCGGTTGCTCAAGCCGGATGGCTTACTGGTTCTGGAGGAGTGGGACCTGGCGTCGTGGCATTTCAATCCCACTGCCCCCGCGGCCGAGCGACTGATCCGATTGCTCTGCGAGATCTTTGCCGGCTTGGGCGGCGAGGCCGGTCGCGGACTTCCCGAACTGCTCCGCCAAATCGGCATCGAGGAGCCGGGAATCGACGCACATGTGATCGCGCTCAAACCAGGGCATCCCTATTTGCGTCTGCCGCTTCAGTTCAGCGTCGCGCTCGAATCGCGCCTGCTGGAGACACTGAGCGAGGACCAGCTCGCCTCGCTACGCCGCGAGGCCGAGGCCGAGTTGGCCGAGCCCGGCAGATGGGGCACGACCTTCACCCTGATCCAGAGTTGGGGCAGGCTCGAAGGCTGAGGACTAGGACAGAGAGATCCGCTGCTCCTTGCGCGTGAACGCGCAAGCGGGCGTCACCTCCGCGAAGGCGGGTGCGGCCGGGCGAAGATCTCCAGCCGCACGATCTTCCCGTCGCGCAGCTCGAACACGTGGGCGCCCTCCTGGTGGATCTCCGCGCCGCTGCCCCTGCCCTGGCCGTCCTCCCATTCGCTCAGCCAGGCCAGCAGGCGGGGATTGGGATCCCTCGGGTCCTGGTAGACACCCGCGAGCCCGGGGAACTCGTCGGACGCCAGTTGCCGCGCCCCCACTCCTCGTAAATCGGCGCCAGCAGCTCGGCGTTGCCCGCCGACACGTCCGCCGCCCCGTCTAGGCCGTCGCCGTTGCGGGCTCCTCGACCTGGCGCGGCATCAGCACCTCCCGCGCGATCACCAGCCGCTGGATCTGCGACGTGCCCTCGTAGAGCTGCATTATCTTCGCGTCGCGCATCAGCTTCTCCACCGGATACTCCTTGATGAAGCCGTAGCCGCCGTATACCTGCACGGCGTCGACGGCGATCTCCATCGCGGAGTCCGCGGAGTAGCGCTTGGCGTGTGAGGAGGCCAGCGTGTTGCGCTCGCCGCGGTCGATCAGCGCCGCCGACTTCCAGGTGAGCAGCCGCGAGGCCTCCACCTTGGTCGCCATGTCGGCGATCATGAACTGGATCGCCTGGTGCATCGCGATCGGCACGCCGAACTGCACGCGCTCCTTGGCGTAGTCGCGGGCGAACTCGAAGGCCGCCTGCCCGATGCCGGTGGCCATCGCGGCCACGCCCGGCCGGGTGCGGTCGAGGGTCATCATCGCGAGCTTGAAGCCCTTGTTCTCCTCGCCCAGCAGATGGTCGGCGGGGATCTCGACGTCGTTGAAGGAGATCATCGCCGTGTCGGAGGCGCGCTGGCCGAGCTTGTCCTCCTTCTTGTCCACGGACACGCCGTCCGCGTCGCGGGGCACCACGAAGGCCGAGATGCCGCGGTGGCCGGCGTCCTTGTCGGTTTTCGCGTAGACGGTGTACCAGGAGGCGTGCGATCCGTTGGTGATGAAGCTCTTGGTGCCGTTGAGGACGTACTTGTCGCCCGTCTTGACCGCGCTGGTGCGCATGGCGGAGACGTCAGAGCCCGCGTCGGGCTCGGTCAGGCAGAAGGACGCGAGCGTGAACTCCTCGGTGAGCATCCCCAGGTAGCGCTTCTTGATCTCCTCCGAGCCGCCGATCACCACGGGGGCGAGCGCGAGGCCGTTGCACATGATCGAGGTGCCGATCCCCGAGCATCCCCACCCGATCTCCTCCTCGACCAGGCAGCTCGAGAGGTAGTCGAGCTCCGGCCCGCCGTACTCCTCGGGCACGTGGGAGTTCATCAATCCGACCTCCCAGGCCTTCTCGATGATCTCCCGCGGGAAGGTGGAATCCCTGTCGTAGTCCCAGGCCTTGGGGCGGATCTCCTTCGCCGCGAAGTCGCGGGCGAGCTCGCGGATGTCCTTCTGCTCGTCGGTCAGCGTGAAGTCGACCACCGTTGCTCCATTCCGGGCCCGCTCGGCGGCCCGATTGATTAGTCAGTCAACGCCTGTTCAATAGCCTACAGCAGGAATCGATGGACTTCGGCACGATCATCATCGTCGTCTCCATCGTGGCGATTCTGGCCGCCGCCGTGTCCTACTGGGGCAGCGGGCGGATCTACCGCGGGCTCGGCCGCCAAGGCGGCCTTGACATGCGGCGGGAGCCGGCCGCGGCCCCCGAGGACAGCGCCGAGGCGCGCGAGGAGATCCGCCAGATGCCGGACGCGAAGTCCGCGCGCCGGCAGGCCCGCGGCGAGGACGCGGTCGACGTAGACGCCGAGCTCGCGGCGCTCGCCGGCGCTCCGGCCGAGGTTGACCCAGGTCTGCGCGATGAGGTTCGCCAGATCGTGATCGCCCGCAACGAGCGCCGCTCGCGCCAGGGCAAGCCGCCGCTCGACGTGGATGCGGAGGTCGAGCGCCAGCTCCGTTCGCTTGGAGGGTGACTTCCCGGCGCGCTTCGGGTATAGGCTGGGTCGTAGATGGCCGAAGGACGCCGCATAGACCTCGATGACCTCCTGGTCCGGCCGGGCTGCTACCTCAACCCGCAGACCGAGATCATGGTCGTGATCGACGATTCATCGTCGATCGACGGCGAGATCTTCAACATGGAGGAGTTCGAGGGCGCCGACTGGGTGCTGATCTCCGACGAGGTGCCGGTCGACGAATCGCGGCGCGACGAGCTGCTCGAGAGCTTTCAGGCCCACTACCACGGCGGCGACGGGCGCATGGTGGCCACCCCCGAGGAACTCGACGACGACGACGAGGTCGATCCCGACCCCGAGGAAGCCGGTTTCACCGCCGAGGGCGACGAGTAGCGGCACTACGCGCCGGAAGACTTAGGCTTTCCGCGCTGTGCGACCCATCTACTTCCTCGGGGTCTTCATTCCGGTCGCGATCGGGCTCGAGCTCGCTCACGTCGAGAGCCCGGTGCTCATCTTCGGCGCGGCCGCGCTCGCGGTAATCCCGTGCGCGGCGGTAATGGGGGAGGCCACCGAGGCCATCGCCGCCAAGAGCGGCCCGGGCATCGGCGGCCTGCTCAACGTCACCTTCGGCAATGCGCCGGAGTTGATCATTGCCTTCTTCGCCCTGTTGGAGGGCCTGCAGGAGGTCGTGAAAGCGTCGATCGTCGGCTCGATCCTCGGAAACATCCTGCTCGTGATGGGGGCCGCGTTCCTGGTGGGCGGCCTGCCGCGTGACAAGCAGACGTTCAGCCAAACGGCCGCCCACGCGCAGTCGGCGATGCTCACGCTGGCACTGGCCGCGCTGATCTTCCCGGCGATCTTCCAGCTCATCCACGGAGGCGGCCTGCCCGGCGTCGGCGAAGAACGGGTGAACTTCGGCTCGGAGCTCGAGCAGCTCTCCTTCGGGGTGGCCATCGTGCTGCTCGTGTCCTACGCCGCCGGCCTGCTGTTCTCGCTCAAGACGCACCGCGCGGTGTTCAACCCCTTCGAGGGCGAGGACGAGGAGGGCCATCACTGGTCGATCAAGAAGGCGGCCGTGTTCCTCGCCCTTGCGGCCGTGGCGGTGGGACTGATGTCGGAGATCCTGGTCGGCTCGATTTCGGATGCCGCCGACGACATCGGGCTGTCGGAGTTCTTCGTCGGCCTCTTCATCGTGGCGATCGTCGGCAACGCGGCCGAGCACTGGGTGGCGGTGCTGGTGGCGGCCAAGGACAAGATGGATCTGGCGGTGAACATCGCGATCGGCTCGAGCGCCCAGATCGCCCTGTTCGTGGCCCCCCTCCTCGTGCTTCTCTCCTTCGTCGTGGGGCCGGAGCCCATGGCGCTCGTGTTCAACGGGTACGAGCTCGGAGGGATGCTGTTCGCGGTGCTGATCGCGAACCTCGTGACCCAGGACGGCGAGTCGAACTGGTTCGAGGGCGTGCAGCTGCTGGCGCTGTACGCGGTGCTGGGCCTGGTCTTCTACTTCGCGTAGAGCGCGGCGCGTACGCCGGACAACAAGCGATTGCGGTCGAAGGGCTTCTCGAGCAGCTGAAGCTCTTCTCCGGCCAGGCCGTGATGGTCGAGCACGTCACCCGCGTGGCCCGACATGTAGAGCACCCTCAGGTCGGGACGCAGGCCGCGGAGCTCCTCGGCGACCTGGGGCCCGGACATGCCGGGCATCACCACATCGGAGAGCAGCAGGTCGATTTCACCCTGGAGATCGTCGTAGAGGACGCGCGCCCGGCGGCCGTCCTCCGCGTCGATCACGCGGTAGCCGTTCTCGGTCAGGATGCGCCCGGTCAGCTCGCGGACCGCCTGCTCGTCCTCCACCAGCAGCACGGTCTCGCCGCGCCCGACCAAGGGTGGCGCCGAGGGCGGGGGCTCGAAGAGCTGCTCCTCGTCGCCGAGCGGCTCCTCCTCGGCGAGCGGCAGCTCGATCTCGACCGTCGTGCCTCGCTCGGGCACCGTGTCCAGGCGCACCCGCCCGTCGGCGCCGCGCACGATGCCGTAGACCGTCGCGAGCCCCAGACCGGTGCCGCGGCCCTTCTCCTTGGTCGTGAAGAACGGATCGAAGGCGCGAGCCGCGACGTCGTCGGTCATGCCCGTCCCGCTGTCGGTAACCCGGACGATCACGCGCTCTCCCGACCGGGCGGTCGAGAGCGCCAGCCGACCGCCGCCCGGCATGGCGTCGCGAGCGTTCACGACCAGGTTCACGAGGATCTGTTCGAGCTGCCCCGCCGGCATCCGCACAGGGCAGGAGTCGGGAGCCCGATCGACCGTGAACTGGACGTGCTCGCCGAGGGTGTGGCGGAGCACGTCCTCCAGGTCGGCGACGACCTCGTTGGCATCCACCAGGCCGGCCTCGGCCGGCTCGCGGCGTCCGAACAGGAGCAGCTGGCGCGTGAGGTCCGCCGCGCGCTCGGCCGCTCGCCGGATCTCGTGCACGTCGGATCGGGAGGTTTCCGGCACCGCGGATTCGAGCAGCTCCGCGTAGCCCTGGATTATTCCCAGCAGGTTGTTGAAGTCGTGCGCCACCCCGCCGGCGAGCTGTCCGATGCTCTCAAGGCGCTGGGCGTCTCTGCTCTCCTCCTCGCGGCGACGGCGCTCGGTCACGTCGATAATCACGCCCTGGAGGTAGCGCGGCTCCCCGTCCTCGCCGGGCAGGATGATGCTCTGCTCCTCGACCCAGATCCAGGAGTCGTCGGCCCGGCGAACCCGGTAGGTGGCGGAAAAGCCGCGCTTCTCGCGGAAGCGGGCCTGGGACTCGCGAGTCGCACGCTCCACGTCCTCGGGGTGGACGCGCGAGAGCCAGAAGTCGGGATGGCCGATCCACAGCTCGGGCGCGAGACCGGTCAGGCTCTCGATCTGCGGACTGATGTAGACGATCGTCGCGGCCTCGTCGAAGTTGCTCAGGTACGTGACCGCCGGGATCTGCTCGACCAGGGCGCGCCAGCGGTTCTCGGCCGCGCGTCGCGCCTCCTCGGCCCGCTTGCGCTCGGTTATGTCGCGCAGGTAGCCGGCGAACAGGAGGCGCTCGCCGAGCACCGGGCGAATGGTGAGCTCGACCGGGAACTCGCTGCCGTCGCGCCGCAGCGCGGTCATCTCGAGGCGCCGGCCCAGGATGCCCCGCCTACCCGAGTCATGTGCCGCCAGGGCCCTGCGATGCGCCGCCCGGTGCTCGGTCGGGATGATCAACTCAGCCAGCTCCCGGCCCACCACCTCGGCCCGCGACCAGCCGAACGTCCTCTCGGCGGAGCTGTTCCACTCGACCACGTGGCCGTCGCCGCCGATCACGATCACCGAATCCAGGGCGGCGTTCACGACGGCCGTCTGCAGCGCCTCGCTCTGGGCCAGCGCCGCCTCCGAGCGCTGCCAGTCCGTGATGTCCTGGACTATTCCGTCAACGCGCACCGCCCGGCCCTCGGCGTCCCGGGCGATACGGGCGTCGACGCGCATGAGCCGCTCCTCGTCGCCCACCCGGACGCGGCAGACGTAGTCGTACCCCGCGCCCTGCTCGAGGCCCGCGTGGATCGTGGCGACCACCCGCGGGCGATCACCGGGGTGGACCATCGTGAGCCAGGTCTCCAGGCTCGGCTCGATCTCCGCCCCGAAGCCCAGCAGCTTCGCGAAGCCCTTCGACCACCGAACGACACCCGTCGTCGCGTCGCGCTCCCAGGTGCCGAGCCGAGCGACGTCCTGCATGTGGGCGATCGCGGCGCTGGTGCGCTCCAAGTCCGCGCGCAGGCGTTCCTGTTCGGGCAGGGGCTGGAGCATGAGCCGTCCACCCAGTCCATCGGCGCGCCCGATGGGTCACTTGAGGCCGAAGCTCAGGCCGCGAAGCCCGAGGGCCGGCGTTTGAGCTCGCGCTCGGTGATGATGCTGTCCACCAAGCCGTACTCCACCGCCCCCTCGGCGCTGAAGAATCGGTCGCGATCCATGTCGTCGTGCACCTGCTCGGCGCTCTGCCCCGTGTGACGGGCGTAGATCTTCTCGAGCAGCCGGCGCAGCTCCAGGATCTCGCGGGCGTGGATCTCGATATCGGTCGACTGGCCCTGAAAGCCGGACGACGGCTGGTGAATGAGGATGCGCGCGTTGGGAAGGGTCAGTCGCTTGCCCTTCGCGCCGCCGGTGAGAATCAGCGAGCCGGCGGACATGGCCATGCCGTAGCAGAGGGTCTGCACGTCGGGGCGCACGTACTGCATGGCGTCGTAGATCGCGAGACCCGCATGCAGCGAGCCCCCGGGGGAGTTGACGTACACGGCGATGTCCTTGTCGGGGTCGTCGGATTCCAGGTGGATCAACTGCGCCACGACGAGGTTGGCGACGTCGTCGTCGATCGGCTGCCCGATGAAGATGATGCGCTCGTTCAGCAGCCGCGAGTAGATGTCGAACGAGCGCTCTCCGCGCGAGGTCTGCTCGAGGACCATGGGCACGAGCGAGGAATGGGCGTGGCCGATCTGCATTCGCTGTCCTTTCTGCGATACTGCAACTCTTGAGTTGCACATCCTAGCGCAACCGCTCGGTTGCACATTGCCGTGGAGGAGCACATGCAGCTGAATCGGGAGATCACCCTGCCCGCACCGCCCGAAGACGTCTGGGAGTCGCTGACCGAACCGGCCTGGCTGGGCGAGGACGCGTCGATCGATCTGACTCCGGGCGGCGAGGTCCGGGCCGGCGACCGGTCGGGATTCGTCGAGGAGGTCGTAAAGCCCAGCCGGCTCGTGTTCTGGTGGTCGCGTCCCGAGGAGGACGCCACGCGCGTGGAGATCGAGTTGGAGGACGCCGGCGAGGAGACGACCGTAAGGGTCGCCGAGTCACGGCCCCTGGCCATGCTCGACCTCAGGGGCGTGGAGTTCGTGGTCTCAGCACCGCCACTGCGGGCGCCGGAGATGATCGCCCGCTGATGGACGGACCGGACGCCGTGTTCCTCGCCTTGGGCGATCCGACACGGCGGCGCCTGCTCGCGCTTCTCGGAACGCGGGGGGAAGCGAGCGCAACCGACCTCGCGCGCGAGCTGCCGGTGAGCCGCCAGGCGGTGCAGAAGCAGTTGAGCACGCTGTCCTCGGCCGGTCTCGTGGCCGCCCGGCGCTCGGGCCGCGAGGTCCTGTTCTCCCCCACCCCCGCCCCCATGTCGGAGGCGATGGCCTGGATGGCCGAGGTGGGTGCCCAGTGGGACGAGCGGCTCGCGGTGCTCGAGAGTCAGATCGCTGGCCGAACGCGGTCGCCCTAGAGTGGAGGGATGCTCGGCCACGTAGCCGTCGGAACCTGGAGCGGCGGGCGCTTCATGCACTTCGGCGAAGCGCTCCCGGACGAGCGGCTGGAGGCGCTGCTGCGCCCGGGCGACGGGATACGCACGCTGATCACCGCCGATGCCTACGGCGCGGGTGAGGCCGACTCGCTGCTCGGCCGCGCCCTGTCCGGCGTGCGCCGCTCGGACTTCAGCCTGGTCGGCGCGGTCGGCCATGACTTCTACGAGGGCGAGCGCGACGGGCCGCGCGGGTTTCCCCGATTCACCGATCCGCGGCTGCGCGGCCCGGCCGGCTATCGCGACTACCTGCGAATGGCCACCGAGCGCAGCCTCGAGCGCTGTGGCGTCGACTCGTTCGACCTGCTTCTGCTCCACAATCCCGACCGGCGCGGGTTCGAGTCGAGCGAGGTCTGGGAAGCGCTGGCCGAGCTACGCGACGACGGGCTGGCCGACGCGCTCGGCGTGGCGCCGGGCCCGGCCAACGGCTTCACGCTCGACCTGATCGGGTGCTTCGAGCGCTACGGGGAGCTGATCGACTGGGCGATGGTGATCCTCAATCCGCTCGAGCCCTGGCCGGGCGAGCTCGTGCTGGACCCGGCGGCGCGCCACGACGTGCGGCTGATCACGCGCGTCGTGGACTACGGCGGCCTGTTCCACGACGATGTCAGAGCGGGGCACGAGTTCTCCTCCGGCGACCATCGGCGCTTTCGGCCCGACGGCTGGGTCGAGGCGGGCAGAGCGAAGCTCGACGCCGTGCGACCGATCGCCGAGCGCCACGGATTGACCACCCTGCAGCTGGCTTGCAGCTGGAACCTCGCGCAGGCTCCCGTGCGCTGCGTCGCGCCGACGCTGATCCAGGAAGCCGGTCCGGGAGCGAAGCCGATCGAGCTCAAGCGCGCGGAGCTGGCGGGAGTACCCGCGGAGCCGCCCCTCTCCCCCGACGAGGTCGTCGAGATGCGCGTCCTAGGCGACAACAGCGGCTCCATGCTGCTGAAGGGCGCCACCCCCGATCACGACGGCGAGGAGCGGGCCGATCGCTGGCCGCTGGGTCCCGCCCATGCCGAGCTGGCCGAGCGCTGGGGGATCGACCCGGATCGCGACCTATGCAAGACCGCCGTGGGCGCAGCCTGACTCAGGTCGCCGCGAGACGCCTCAGGGCTGCAGCAGGTCGGCGCATCGCTGCAGCTCCTCGGTGTCCTCCGGCCGCGCCTGGTCGAGACACTCCGCGTACTCGCGAAAGGCCTCGGTCTCGGGAGACTCCTCGGGCGACGCGCTGCCCTGGCCCGAATCCTCTCCGCCCGCGCCGGCGCTCGGGGGGCTGGGCTCCTCGGGAACCACCGGGAGCGCCCCCTGGCCGTCACCCGTACCGCCGAGGCCGTCGAGCGCGCCGGCACCCAGGGAATCCGTGAGGGCGGACAGCGGCCGCGCCTTGGCGGGGGCCTCGATCTCCTGGTCACCGTTCACGTCGCTCATCTCGACCGAGAATGTGACCGTGCCACTCTCCAGGCCGCCGGCGTCCTCCCGACTCTCCTCGGGCACGGCGAACTCGATCCGGGCCGAGACGCGGCGAATGATGTCGTCGTTCTTGCCGACGTAGATGTCGAAGCTCGGATCGCGGACGATTTCGCCCACGCGCTCTATGTCCTTCTCGCTCAGGGGCTCGGGAACGCTCTGACCCGTCGCCCCGCCGAAGGCCGATCCCGATCTGCGGACGAACCGGTTGAGGTTGCGCATCACGGCCTCCACGTCGAGGGTGCCCGACACGTGCCGTGTCTGGACGCCCGCGATCTCCTCCTCGCCCTCGTCCGTTGCCCGGCCGAGCCATGAGCGCGGATCGATGCCCAGCGCGCGCAGCGAGCCGCGCTTTCGCTCGTTGCGCGCAATCGTCCGGTTGGCCCGGCGCACCTCAGCCGCCGGCTGCTCGTAGTAGGCGTCCTCGAACTTGACGAAGGCCCGGTCGCCGGTGGAGAGGAAGCCGGTCTGAATCGTCTGACCGGCGCCTTCCACATCGACGCCTAGCTCGATGTCGGCGGACGGCAGCTTGCCCTCGTTGGTGCTGAAGGGTCCCGTCGCCTCGATGCGGACCGGGCGCCCGGAGGCTCCGCCGTTGAGGTCGACCTCGGCCTCGATCCGCAGGTCGGCGCTGTTGATCTCCTGCCTGAAGGCCTGGTCGAGGATGTCCTCGACGCTCTGCTTGGCGTCGTCGCCGCCGCCGCCGCAGCCCCCCAATGCGAGTGCAGCGAGGAGCAAAGAGGCGAGGCGGCGCACGCGCCGCAGGATAGTGGGCGCGAACCTGCATTCCTCCCGCTCGACCGCAACCCTTCGCCATGCTGCTCGTTGTAACCCCCATGCGGCAAATCAACCTGACCATCCTGGTCGCGATCGCGGCTGCGCTGCTGGCGGGCGTCCCGGCGAACGCGGCGGAAGTGATCCTGGTCAGGGGCGACCGCGCGGTCCGGGTAAACGACCCCTTCGTGCCATCCAAGGCAGCGATCGCCCTCGGGCCGCACGGGCGCGCCGTGGCCGGGGCCGCCATCGCACGCGTGGGTTCTCGGGCCCCGGCGGTCGCTGCCCCGCGCGCGGACCGGCGCGCGGTCCTCCGGGCGCTGCGCAGCCGCAAGCTCAACCGGGCGAAGGCCCGCCGGTGGCGCCGCTCGTACGTCAACTCCCTGCGCACCTATCGCCACCTGAGCGGTGCACGGCGCGCGCAGCTCGGCTACGTGATCGATTCGGTCGAGGCGCTGGCGCTCGGAGGGCGGCTCAGCCCCACCCGGATGCCTGCCGCGTTCGTTCAGCTCGAGCGCAACCGTCGCTACTGGCGCTCGCTGCCCTACCCCGCCTCGGGCGACCAGGTGAGCTTTCGCGGCAGCCAGATCCTCTATCAGTACTTCCCCGGCCGCGGGCTCCAGCTCCACCCGCTGTCGACGTTCAAGAAGGCCAATCTCATGCACGGCGCGTGCGAGCGCCGCGAAGGGACGTGCGACAGGGCAGGCCTGCGCCGGCTGCTCGACGAGATGACGGCGCTGGCGGTGCGCCGATCGCGCCGCTTCATCGCCTGGGAGTACGCCTTCAGCTTCGGCGGCGGCTACCCACCCTGGATGAGCGGGATGGCGCAGGCCACCGGCGTCCAGGCGCTCGCCCGGGCGGCGCAGCTGCTCGACCAGCCCCGCTACCTGAGAGTCGCTCGCCGAGCCCTGGGCGCGTTCGAGTCGCGTCCACCTCTGGGCGTGCGCACGGCCGGCCCCGGCGGGGGCGTGCACTACCTGCAGTACTCGTTCGCCCCGCGGCTGTACATCTTCAACGCCTTCCTCCAATCCCTGATCGGGCTCCACGACTTCGGCAAGCTGGCCGGGGAGGCGCGCGCCACCAAGCTGTACCGAGTGGCCGAGCCCGAGGCACGCAAGGAGCTGCCGTTCTCGGACGTGGGTGACTGGTCGCGCTACTCCTACGGCGGCGCCGAATCGACGCGCGAGTATCACGAGCTGCTGCGCGAGTTCCTTCAGTCGATGTGCATTCGGCAACTCGGCGAGCTGTACTGCGAGTTCGCGGCGCGCTACCGCAGCGACATGTACGACCCGCCGAAGCTCGACTACACCGGACCGCGTGCCGCCACGGAGGACGAGCTGCTCTCGCTGCGGTTCAAGCTCTCCAAGCTCTCGGTGGTCGAGGTGAGGGTGCTCCGTGGGGGCAAGCTGGTGTTCTCGCGGCTGGCCACGGTCAGGCACGGAACGGGTGCGTTCGCGTGGCGCCCGCGCGGCCCCGGGATGTTCAGGGTGGAGCTCGCGGCCAAGGAGCTGCGCACCGGGCTGGGCAAGAAGGACCGCGACCGGGCCGAGGTCGAGGTCGCGAACGCGCCCGGGTAATACGCTGCGCCCACATGGCGCCGCGCACCATCCTCTACACCGGCAAGGGCGGCGTGGGCAAGACCAGCGTGGCCGCGGCGAGCGCCCGGCGCTCCGCCGCCGCCGGGCTGCGCACGGTCGTGTTGTCCACCGATCCCGCCCACTCGCTGTCCGACTCGCTCGAATGCGCGCTGGGCTCCGAGCCGACGCCGGTGACGCCCAACCTGTTCGGCCAGGAGGTGCAGGCCCAGGAGGAGATGGAGCGCCACTGGGACTCGGTTCAGGATTGGCTCGGCTCACTGCTGGAGGAACGCGGCGTCGACCGCATCGCCGCGGAGGAGCTGACCGTGCCGCCGGGCATGGACGAGCTTTTCTCGCTCCTGCAGATAAAGCGCCACCACGACGAGGACGAGTTCGACTGCGTGGTGGTGGACTGCGCCCCCACCGGCGAGACGCTTCGCCTGCTCTCATTTCCCGACGTCGTGACTTGGTGGCTCGAGCGCGTCCTGCCCTCGCAACGGAAGTTCGCCCCCTGGGCGCGCTCGCTGTTCGATGTGCCGCTTCCCGCCGAGGGGGTGTTCGACGATCTCGAGCGCCTGGCTCGCAACCTCGTCGCGATGAACGACATCCTGCGCGACGGGTCGCGCACCACGCTTCGCCTCGTGATGAACGCCGACCGGATGGTCGTCAAGGAGGCGATGCGGACGTTCACCTACCTCAACCTCTACGGCTATCTCACCGACGCCGTGGTGGTCAACCGCCTGCTGCCCGCCGAGGGCTACTTCCTCGCCTGGAGCGATACCCAGCGCGAGCAGGTCGAGCTGGTCCGCTCGGCCTTCGAGCCCGTGCCCGTCCTGACCGCTCCCTACCTGGAGCGCGAGGTGGTCGGCCCCGAGATGCTCGATCGCCTGGCCGGCGAGGTCTTCGGAGCGCTCGATCCGGCAACCGTGCTGCACAGCGAGATCGGCCAGCAGCTCGTGACAGACAACGGCCGGGCCACGCTGCGGGTGGAGGTGCCGTTCGCGGACAAGGGCGACCTCTCGCTCAAGAAGATCGGGCTCGAGGTGATCATCCGCGTCGGTTCCCAGAAGAGAACACTGATGCTGCCCCCCGCCCTGACCGCATACGCGGCCAGCGGCGCGCGCTTCGACGACGGCGCGCTCGAGATCTCCTTCGAAAGAAGAGACGATGACGGCTGACCCACGCAAGAGCGAACGGGCTAAGGGCTCGGGCGTCGATCCCGCCGCCCTGTTCGTCCTCCTCGACGGCATTCGCCGTGCGGCGCCGCGCGAGCTCCAGGATCAGGTGACGAACGTGATCCGCGAGTTCCTGGTCACGCTGCGCTCGCTGATCGACTGGTACCTGGAGCGCCTCGACCAGAGCCCGCCCGAGCGGGAGGTCGAGGACATCCCGATCGACTAGTCCGAGGATCCCTTGAAGTTCGGCAATCCCTTCGGGCCGGCGTCCTTGAGCACGTAGCCCCACAGCCGGCGAACCTGCCGGGGATGGGCCCGCGCGACGTTCACCCGCTCGTTGGCGCGCGCGTACAGGCGCTTGTCGGCTCCGCGGTTGTCTGAGATCAACAGCCAGCGGTCGTCGGCGGCGGCGACGTGATCGTTGTAGGCGGCGGTCCGGTAGGGCCGCTTCTTGGCCGGAGCCCGGCCGTCGAGCAGCGGCGAGAGGTCCACGCCGTCCATGTGGCCGGGAATCTCCTGGCCCAGCACGGACAACACCGTCGGCCCGACGTCGTGGGTGGAGGCGAAGTAGGGGCTCGCCCGGCCCCTCCCCTTCCCCTCGGGATGGCGGATCAGGAAGGGCACGTGCGAGAGCTCCTCGTGGATCTCGTCGTAACGCTTGCCCACCCAGCCGTACTCGCCGAGCAGCACACCGTGGTCGCTCAGCAGGACGACCAGGGTGTGCTCGGCCAGGCCGAGGTTGGCCAAGCGGTCGAGAAAGTGGCCCAGCCAGGCGTCGACCAGGCTCACCTCGGCGGCATAGAGCTGGCGCATGCGCCGCAGGATCTTGGCGTCGAGGCCGAGCTCGCGGTACTGCGCCGATGGCGTGGGAAAGGGCTGGATGGGCTCGAGGCCCGCGCGGGCCGGGCCGTATAGGTCCTTGAGGCGCCGCGGTGCGTCCCAGGGCTCGTGGGCGTCGAAGCAGTCGATCGTGAGCGCGAAGGGCTGGTGGTTGCGCGCCCACTCGATCCAGTTCATCCCGTTACGAAAGACGCGTGCGGCCAAGAAGTCCTTCTCGGCGCGGGTGCGTGGGTTGGCGGCGAGATAGGCGGCCATCCGCGGCTCGGCGCGCGAGCCGCGCAGGACCGGGGGGAGGTTGTGATCGACCACGGCCCGGGGCGCCTTGCGCTTGGGCTTCTTGCGCAGCGGTACCTGGCCGTCGACCAGCTCGACGCGATCGAACTTCTTGCGAAAGCGCTTGTGCACGCCCAGCAGCAGGTGAGGGTTGTCGGTGACGTAACCCGTGGTCCAGCCCTGCTCGCGTAGCACCTCGGCCCACATCTTGCCGTCGCTGCCGACTGGCTCCCAGCCGGGCTGCGGGGGCAGCTCGCGATAGGGGTGCCAGCCGCGAAACGGGAAGGTGCGCCGGCCGGCCATGATCGCGCGGCGTGCCGGAATCGTGGGCATCCCCTCGGGGTAGGCGCGGCTGAAGCGCAGGGCTTCCTTGGCCACCTTGTTCAGCGAGGGAGTCCGGGCGCGGGGGCCGTAGATGTGGTCTACGCGCAGGCTGTCCATCACCACGACCACGACGTTCATCGCGTTCGGGGGAGCGGGCTTGCGCTTGAAGGGCGCCGCCTCGCCGTCCTTGTCGCAGGCGGAAGCTCCGAGCAGGGTGAGGCCGGCCGCGCCGGCGCTCCCCGTCTGGATCAGGCCGCGCCGTGTGAGCTCGTCGGCCATGGCAGCGGGGAAGAGTAGCCGTGGCCTCGCAGTAGGCTTCGATTCCATGGCCAAGACCTGGGTGCTGACCGGATCGGTGGACAACTTCCGCGCCAGCCGCGAGCACGGCTTTAGCGTGATCGGTGCCAAGGAGGGCCGTCGCGGGATGGCCGAGCAGATCTCGCCGGGCGACCGCATCGTCTTCTACCTGACCGGCATACAGGCTTTCGGCGGGATCGTGCGCGTGACCGGCGAGATGTTCGAGGACCGGGCGAAGCTATGGCCGGGCAAGCCGGGGAAACCCGATGCGTACCCGTGGCGCTTTACGACCGAGCCCCTACTTGTGCTCGACGAGGACTCCTTCGTGCCCGCCGAGGACGTCGCGCTCGAGCTCGAGCACGTGCGAAAGTGGCCGGCCGAGCACTGGCAGCTCGCCTTCCAGGGGCAGTTGCGCACGGTCACCGACGCGGATGCCCAGCTGCTCGAGCGCCGGATCCGCGAGGCGGCTGCCGCCCCGGCCTGAGCCTCGATCGGCTCGATGCAACACTCTCGTCACTACTCGCTCGTGGACGCCTCCGCCCTCCTGCCGGCGGTGGCCGAGCTGATCCGGCGCATGCGCGCGGCGCGCGACCGCCTCGGTGACGCCGAGGCGCGGGCGGCGCTGGCCGCGGCGGGGGGCTCGAACGGAGGCGGGCAGCCGGGCCGGACGGTTTCGGAGGGCTTTCTCGAGCTGCGCGAAGCGATGATCTGGCTGCGCGAGCGCGAGATTGTCCTGCGCGACCTCGACCGTGGTCTGGTGGACTTTCCCGCTCTGCGCGACGGCGCCGAGATCTACCTGTGCTGGCAGGAGGGCGAGGACGAGATCGCGTTCTGGCACGAGCCCGACGCGGGCTTCGCCGGCCGCCGGCCGCTCGACGATGGGTGAGCTGGCCGGGATCTTCAGAGCGCTGAACGTCGAGCAGAAGGCGGCGGCGGTGGGAGCCGTCCTGCTGGCCGTCAGCACCTTCGGTCCGTTCTCCTTCGTGGAGGTCGCGGAGATCCTGGTTGCGCTCGCCGTGCTGGCCCTGCTGCGCGCCCGCGCCCTCGGGAAGCGTTTTCACCTTCCGTTCGGAGACGGCACGGTCATTGCCGTCGCCGGCATCTGGTCGGCGGCGCTGATCGTGGTGCGCCTGTTCGACCGCCCGCTGGGCCAGAACCTGCTGGCGCTGGGCTGCGCGGCGATCCTGATCGTCGCGGGCGCCCGCGAGCGCGCGAAGCGCCCACCCGACGACATACCGCCCGAGCCTCGGCGCAGGCCACCCGCCCCGCGCGATCCTCGCCCGGATGCGCCTACGGAGCCCCTGGCTGCCCCCGCTGAGCCATTACCGCCGCCAGAGTTCGAGCCGTACCGCCCGGAGCCGGGCGAGCAGCTGCGCCTCGGGGGTGAAGGCGAGGCCGACGAACGGCAGCAATAAGGGGGTGGCGGGTCCCGTATTGCTGTCTTTTTCCGAGCGCTAGGCCGCCGGCGGGATGGCCTGCCGGAAGCGGAACTTGAAGTCGGGGTCGACCTGCTTCTTGATCTCGCGCAGCCGGGGGAGGTTGCCCGCGTAGTAGGCGCGCTGCCAGCTCTTCAGCTGAGGGTCGATGTAGTTCTGGTACGCCTGCCCGGATGCGAAGGGCCGCAGCGCCCGCCACACCCCGTTGATCCAGCGCTTGCTCGGCCGGGGGCTGCCCGTGAAATACGCCCCGTACTGGAGGGAGAACAGCATGTCGCGGTGAACGAAGGCGGTGGCGTCCGCCGCCGGCCGGTTGTAGGCACCGCCGTAGGCGTCCAGCAGGAGCGCGCCCGATCCCGCCCCCGGGGTGCGCTGGCGGCGTTCGATCCAGTCGATCATGACCCGGCGCCCGCGCGGCGGCAGGGGCCGGTCGAAGTAGTCGGACTTGGCGAAGAAGCTGGCCCGCGGCATCGTTCCGCCTGGGCTGGTGCCGGTGGTGTGGCAGGCGCGGAAGCCCTCATCGAGACAACCGGCCCAGCGCAGCACCAGCGAGAAGTAGCTCGAGCTGCCCACGCTCACGCTGGCCCCGCCCACGCGCCGCAGCGGGCGGATCAGGTTGCGCAGCGCCGAGGGGGAGCCGAAGAACTGGCCGAGTGCGGTTACGCGTGGCGAGCCCGAGCCGCCCGTGGTACCGAGGCTGAAGATCGAGGTCAGGGCGGGCGGCGCGTCGGGTGCGAAGCGCTGCCAGGCGGCAAGCGCCTCGGCGGCCTGCCCCCAGGGCCAGGAGATGACGAACCAGGCGGCGCCCGGGGCACGGTGGGTCTGCAGCGTGAACGAGGTGACGATCCCGAAGTTGCCTCCCCCGCCGCCGCGACAGGCCCAGTACAGGTCTTCGTTCGTGTCGGCGTCGATCTGGCGCACACGTCCGTCGGCCGTGACGATCGTCGCGGCGGTCAGGTTGTCGGTCGTCAGCCCGAAGCGGCGGCCGGCGAGGCCGTGGCCGCCACCGAGCGTCAGGCCGGCGATGCCCACCGACGGGCAGGATCCCGAGGGGACCGACAACCCGCGCCGGGTGAGCGCACGCTGGAGGTCGATCAGCTGCACTCCGGCGCCCACTCTCGCCTTGCCGTTCGACACGCTGACACCGCTCAGCTTCGAGAGATCGATCACCACGCCGTTGCTGGTGGTCGAGTAGCCCGCGTAGCTGTGGCCGCCCGACCGGGCCACGATCGGCACGTCGAACCGGTTCGCCCAGCTCACGACCGCCGCCACGTCCGCGGTGTTCTCCACCTGCACCACGGCCTCGGGCCGCGCCCCGTCGTAGCGCAGGTTGTAGACCAGCCGCGCGCGCGAGTAGCCCGGGGAGCGCGGGAAGATCACCCTGCCTCTGACTGCCCTCCGCAGCGCCCGCGCGGCCCGGTTCGAGAGCGCGGAGGGTGCGGCGAGAGCGTCGGAGAGCGCATCCGCGGGGAGCGCGAGCGACAGCGCGCCGCCGGCGGCTCCGCTGAGGAACTCGCGCCGATCGAGGCTCATTGCGCCACTCTATCTGCATGCCCACCGCGAGCTGCCCGCGCTGCGGTGCCCACGCGCCGGCCCAGGCGGCACGCTGCCGGGCGTGCGGTTTCGGGTTCTTCGAGCAACGCCGGCGCGGACGCCTTGGCCGGTTGCGTCCGCTATCGGCGGTGCTGCCGGCGCTCGCCCTCGTGGTGGCGGTCGGCCTGGTCGTGTTGCTCCACCGGCGACGAACGGGCCGCCGGCCCGGCGCCGCCCGACCCGGTGGCCGCGGCGCGCGCCGAGCGCCGGCTGGAGGTGCGGTTCGCGAACACCGGCTATGACGACACCGCCGGGGTCCGCTGCCGGCGCGCCGTGCGCCTGGCCGGTGCCACCCGCTGCCACGTCCGCTACGCCAACGGCGACACCCAGCTGGTACTCGTCGGGCTGGACGGGGGCGGCGAGCTCGAGATCGCGATCCCCTATCCGGCGCAGCGCATCCCGGAAGACTAAGCCTCGGCCGCCGCCCTAGCGTCCCAGTCGCACGGCGACTGCCGGGTCCCGTCGCGAGGGTGGCCCACCAGCTGCCCACCGGCGCAGTCGCTGGCGTCCACGCGGCGGCGCGGGTTTTGGACGCCCAGCAGGCCCAGTACGCCCCCCAGCGCCACCAGCACCGTCGAGATTCCGATGCCCACGTGGAAGGCGGCCACCGACGCGTCCGTGCCGGCCTCCCTGACCGACGCCTGGACGTCCTCCGGGACGCCCTGCACCTCGACCGCGGAGAACGGCTGCGACTTTGCCTGCTCGACCGCGTCCGCCACCTTGGGCCGCGCTGCGGCGGCATCGCCCAGCTCGCTGTCGAGGCGCGATCCGAACGAGGCGGCCACGACCGCGCCCACCGCCGCAATCGTCACGAGGCCGGCCACTCGGGCGATCGCGTTGTTCACTCCGGAGGCGATGCCCGCGTTCGAGTCGTCGGCGTCGGCCAACACGGTCGCGGTCAGCGGCGCGACCGTCATGGACAGGCCGACCGAGAACACCAGCAGCCCAGGCAGCAGGTCCACGAAGTAGTCGACGTCGGCGTCGAGGCGCAGCAACCAGGCCATCCCCGCGGCGGCGATGAGTGGGCCGACTCCCATGAAGAAGCGCGGCCCGTAGCGGTCGGCCAGCGCCCCGAAGCGGGTCGAGAGCAGGAACATTACGAGCGTGACCGGCAGCGACGAGGTCCCCGCCTCGAGGGCGCTGAAGCCGGCCACCTGCTGCAGGAATAGCACGAGGAAGAAGAACAGCAGGCCCAGGCCTCCGTACATCGCGAACGTCTCGATGTTCCCGAAGGCGAAGTTGTGGCGCCGGAACAGGCCCAGCGGCAGCATGGGGTGCGACGTCCTCGCCTCCCAGGCGATGAACCCAGCGAAGAGCAGGGCGCCGATCACGATCGGCAGCGCCACCATCGGGTCGGTCCACCCGTGTAGGGGTTGCTCGATCAGCCCGAAGGTCATCCCGGCCAACCCGAAGGCGCAGAGCGCGGCCCCGACCAGGTCTACCTTCGCGTCGGGATCGCGCTCCCGCCCCTCCGGCACAACGCGCAGGATGAGGATCAGCGTCACGATCACGATCGGAACGTTGATGGCGAATATCCAGCGCCACGAGGCGGTGTCCACGAGCTGGCCCCCGATCAGCGGCCCAAGCACGGTTCCGATGCCGCCCCAGGCGGTCCAGGCGCCCACGGCCTTGCCGCGCTCGCTGGGCGCGAAGTTGGCCACGATCACCGCCAGCGCGGCTGGTGTCAAAGCCGCTCCGGCCACGCCCTGGAGCGCGCGCGCCAGCACGAGTGTCTCGATGGTGGGCGCCAGCGCACAGGCCAGCGAGGTCACGCCGAAGCCCACCACCCCGAGCGCGAACACGCGGCGCTCGCCGAAGATGTCGCCCAGCGAGCCTCCGATCAGCAGCAGCGAGCCGAGCGTGACCAGATAGGCGTTCGAGGTCCACTGCTGGCCCGCAAGCCCGCCGCCCAGGTCCTCCTCGATCGCGGGCAGAGCCACGTTGACCACCGTCGAGTCGACGGTCACCACCGTCGTCCCGAGAATCGCCGCTACGAGAACGAGCCTCTTTGTGTGCGCGGACAGCTCGGCGCCGCCGGACGCTGCCGCCTCCATCAGGCGGGCGCCGCTCCGTTCACCGACTCGGCCCCCCGCGAGGCCGGGCCGATGTAGCGCGCGCTGGGCCGGATCAGCCTTCCCTCGCGCTTCTGCTCGAGGATGTGCGCCGCCCAACCGGCCACGCGGGCGCAGGAGAACATGGGCGTGAACAGCTCGGGCGGCACGTCCGCGTAGTCGAGCACCACCGCGGACCAGAACTCGACGTTGGTGGCCAGCACGCGGTCGGGCTTGCGGGCCCTGAGCTCCGCGAGTGCGGCCTCTTCGAGCTTCTCCGCGACCTCGAGCCGAGGAGCGCCGATTTCGCGCGCGGTCCGTCGCAGCACCCGGGCGCGTGGATCCTCCGCGCGGTAGACGCGGTGCCCGAATCCCATCAGGCGCTCGCCGGAGTCGAGCGCCTCCTTGACCCAGCGCTCGGCGTCGCCCGTTGCCTCCACCTCGTCGAGCATGCTCAGCACACGGCTGGGCGCGCCGCCGTGCAGGGGGCCCGACAGCGCGCCGACGCCGGCGGAGAGCGCCGCGGCCACGTCGGCGCCGGTCGACGCCACCACGCGCGCCGTGAAGGTGGAGGCGTTCATGCCGTGCTCGGCGGCCGAGATCCAATAGGCGTCGATCGCCTTCACGTGGTCGGGATCGGCCTCGCCGCGCCAGCGGATCAGAAAGCGCTCGGGGATCGAGCGGGCCTTGTCGATCTCGAGCTGTGAGATCGGCGGGCGTCCGACGCCGCGCGCCGACTGGGCGACGAACGACAGGGCCATCACCGAGACTCGCGCGAGGTCGTTGCGGGCGTCCTGATCGGAGATGTCGATCAGCGGCTTGAGGCCCCATTCGGGCGCCAGCATCGCCAGCGCGGCCACGAGGTCGGTGCGAGCGTCCCCGGTGCGGACCGCGAGTGGGTGCGGCTGGGCGGGAGGCATGCCGGGCTCGTAGCTTCCGTCCACGAGCAGCCCCCAGACGCGCTCGAAGGGAACCTTGCCCACCAGCTCCTCGATGTCGACGCCGCGATAGCGCAGCGCATTGCCCTCCCTGTCGGGCTCGGCGATCGACGTATCGAAGGCGATCACGCCCTCAAGACCGGACGGAACCTCGATGAGATCGGCCATGCGAGCCTCCTTGGGGATGGGCGGAGAGCGCAGAATAACCGCCCCTCGAGCTCGGTAAGCGAGCGCGAACCACGAGGATCTCCTCCTCGCGCTCACCCGGGGCGAGCACCCCACGTGCCTCGAGGACCTCCGCCCGGCCGGCCAAGATCGGGCCGAGGGCCCCGCGGTGCCGCGCCGGCACGTCGGTGTGCAGCCCGCGGCTCTCGAGCCGCTCGCAGGTCGCGGCTTCGCCGCACACGCTCGACTGCACGATCAGCAGAGCTCCCCCGGGGCGCAGGCGCTGCGGGGCCTCGTCGCAGAGACGATCGATCAGCCTACGCCCGTCGCGACCGGCCTCCCACGCGCGAGCGGCGCCGCGCCTCGGTAGCGCGTCGGTCTCGGCGGGTACATAGGGGGGATTGCTGACGATGAGATCGAAGCTCGAACCCTCAAGGGGCTCCAGGAGGTCTCCGCGAAGGGCCCGCAACCGCACGCCGTTGAGTCGCGCGTTCAGGCGAGCGTTGAGCACGGCTCGGCGTGAGCTGTCCGTGGCACTGACCGCGCCCGCTCCGTGCGCGGCCGCCGTGACCGCGAGCAATCCGGTCCCGGTACAGATGTCGGCGACGTGCGCGCCGGGCCGAAGCTCGCCCCGCAGGCATTCGGCCAGCAGCCGGGTGTCGCTGAGAGGCCGAAATACTCCGGGCAGCGCGATGAGCCGCATGCCCCGACGTTTTCCCGAGAGGGAGGATTGAAACTGACCGGGGCGCGAGAGCTGGGGGTGCTGTTCGACAGCGTCCAGCCGTTCACCGTGGGGCTCGAGGAGGAAGTGATGCTGCTGGAGCCACGCACGCTCGAGTTGCTCGAGCGCGGCCCGGAGCTCCTCGAGCGCCTGCCCGCGGACGGCCGCTTCAAGCTCGAGATGCCGGCGTCGCAGCTGGAGCTCCTGACGGCCGCCCACGGCGCCGTGCCCGCGGCCATCGCCGACCTGGCGCAAGCCCGCCGCACTCTGCTCCACGCCTTGGACGGGCTCGCCCGGCCGGCGGCCGGCGGCGTCCATCCCTTCAGCCCGGCCGAGGGCGCGCTGAACCCGGGGCCTCGCTACCGGCACACCGCAAGCGAATACGGCCCGGTCGCCCGGCGCCAGCTCGTCTGCGCCCTCCAGGTTCATGTGGCCGTGGGCGGGGCCGAGCGCACGCTGTCCACCTACAACGCGCTGCGCGAGCAGCTGCCGCTGTTGGCCGCCCTGGCTGCCAACGCTCCGGTTTACGAGGGCCGGGACACGGGACTCGCCTCGGTGCGCCCGCTGATCGCCGGGCTGCTCCCGCGCCAGGGAGTGCCGCCGCCACTGACCGGCTGGGACGAGCTGGAACGCGAATTGCGCTGGGGGGCGGCCGCCGGCAGCCTGCCGGATCCGAGCTCCTGGTGGTGGGAGCTTCGCCCTCATCCCACCTTCGGCACGCTCGAGCTGCGGGTACCGGATGCCCAGACCACGCTGGCCGACGTCGAGGCGATCGCCGCGGTCGCCCAAGCGCTGGTGGCCTGTCTGGCCGAGGAGCAGGAAGAGCCCCCGGCCCCCAGCTGGCGAATCGAGGAGAACCGGTGGGCGGCCTGCCGCCACGGGGTCGAGGGAGCCTTCGCCGATCTGCGCAGCGGCGAGCGCAGGCCGGCGCGCGAGTGCCTGCATGCGTTGATCGACCGGATCGAGCCGTTCGCCGGACGGCTCGGGGCGGGACGGTCTCTCGACTACGCCCGCGAACTCGTGGAGAAGAACGGTTCGCTCAAGCAGCGCGAGGTGGCTCGCGACGGCGGCCCCCGCGACTTGGCGGAATGGCTCGCGCGCGGGTTCGCGGACGAGCTGCACGGGTAAGGGCGCCGGTATGCGACGAATGCCCGCGCCGCGCGGGCCGCTGACGGGGGAGCTCCTCGAGCGTCTGCGGGCGACGCCCGACTTGGACGGTATGCCCGTACCCACGTTCGAGCCCTCGGGCGCGCTCTTCGACGAGGACCTCCAGCTCGCGCTCTACTGCTGCTACGAGCTGCACTACGGCGGCCTGCCGGGTGTGGATGAGCGCTGGGAGTGGAACCCCGGCCTGCTGGAGCTTCGCGCCGAAATGGAGAACGTCTTTGAGCACGCGCTGCTGACCGTGGTGGGGGCCCCGAGCGACACGGCCGCGCCGGACGAGATGGACCTCGCGCTGCGCGCGATCGCCGAAGCCGACCAGGGTCCGTCGCTGTCGCGCTACATCGAGCGCCACGCCGACCTCGACGAGGCGCTCCAGTTCGTGATTCACCGGTCCGCCTACCAGCTCAAGGAGGCCGACCCCCATTCCTGGGCGCTGCCGCGTCTCACCGGTGCGCCCAAGGCGGCCCTGGTCGAGATACAGGCCGACGAGTACGGGGGCGGCCGACCGGAGCGCATCCACGCCGAGATGTTCGGGCGCTCGATGGAGGCGCTGGGACTCGATTCGAGCCCGGGCGCTTATCTCGATGCAATCCCGGCGGTCACGCTCGCGACAGTCAACCTGATGTCGATGCTCGGCCTACACCGCCGCTGGCGCGGCGCGATCGTGGGTCACCTTGCCCTGTTCGAGATGACTTCCGCGATACCCAATCGCCGCTACGCGAACGGGTTGCGGCGCCTCGGCTTCGGCGAGCAGGCGACTGCTTTCTTCGATGAGCACGTCGAGGCCGACGCGGTACACGAGAACATCGCGGCGGTGGATCTGGCCGGTGGGCTGGTCCGCCAGGATCCGGCGCTGGGACCCACGATCCTCTGGGGGGCGAGGGCGCTCGCCGCGCTCGACGGTGCCTGGGCACACCACGTGCTCGACGCCTGGGAGCTCGGACGCAGCTCGCTGCGCGCGCCGATCGCCGAGCTCGCGCTCTAGCGCCTCCCTTGGCAGCCCGGATGCACATAGGTTTCCTCGCGGGAGTGGCACCTCGGATCATCGGATTCGTCGGGCTCGCGCTCGCGATGGCCGGCGCCGCGCCTGCGGCCGCCGCGCCCGCGTCACCGCACCTCGGGAACGGGTAGGTGGGCACGCGGCCCACACGCGTCGGCGGAGAGAACCCCCGGCTCGCCGAGCTCAGGGTCGGGGGCTAGAGCGCCGATCGGCGCGCGAAGGGTTCCAAGCCCTCCATGGCGCGCGCGATCGCCCAGTTGTGGTTCCAGCGGAACATCGGGCGCAAGAGAGGCGTCAGCACCTTCAGCAAACGCCGATCGGCGTGCACCTGCCAGTCGAAGCGGACGTGGGTTCCGCCGGCGATGGGCGTGAGCGTCCATGTACCGCGGCCGCTCAGGTCACCGTCGACGTCGGCGGAGAGGACTCGCGGCGACTCGAGCCGGGTGATGCGTGAGCGCGTGCGCAGCTGGTAGGGGAGACGGCCCTTGAAATGCTGGAGCGACACCTGTCCGACCGCCGGCGGGCCCTCGGCCTCCACGTCCAGATACACCGGGCGCCACCACTGCGGATAGGTGCGACCATCCGCGAGGGCCGCGAACGTCGCCTCAGGCGGCGCGGCCACGTCCCACTCGTCGACGAACACGTATTCCCGCGACCCCGCGCGCAGAAGTCCCCGCGCGAGCGCGGTCTGCACGCCCAGCGGAGGCCACGCCGCGTGACCCTCGTCGGCGAAGTCGTTCACGAGCGCGGCGGCGGCGAGCGGCCGCGGCCAGCCACCGGGCAGGACCGCGCCGTCCGCGCACATCTCGGCCAACCGGACCAGGAAGGCGTCCGTGCGCCCGGCCGGGCGGACCTGTACCCGCACCCGCCCGTCGCCCGCGCCAGGGCTGCGCTGGCGATGCGGGGTGCCGGCCGGGACCTCGAATCTCTGTCCCGGGCCCAACCGATGGGAGCGGCCGCCGGTCCGGATCTCCAACTCGCCGGACAGCACCTCAAAGCATTCGGCCTGCCCCGTATGCACATGGGGCTGGGCAAGGAAGCCGCGCGGCGCGCCCGCGACGACGAACTCCAGCAGTTCGCCGTCCGTCTGTGCCGCCGTCCTCTCGAACTCGAGTCGTACGCCCAGCGGCGCAAGGTCGAGCACATCTCCCGGCTCGCTCATAGCAATCCTCCAGGACGCCGTCAGTGGATTCCACAGTACTGCGCACCGGGGGACGAAGGCGGATCACCGCCACATGGATGGTCTAGCCCGTCTCGAGCTCGCTGGGCGCCCGGAAGCGAGACAGCCGGTGGGTCCCGTCGCAGAGCGGCCTGATGCGCGACTTGCCGCAGCGACAGAGGGCGATCGTGTCCCGGTGCACCGCGATCTCCTGCCCGTGCATGTCCTGGAGTCGCACCGGACCGCGCACGATCAGCGGCCCGTCACGGTAGGGGGTGATCACAACAGGCTCGGATTGGTCCATTGTCCTCAGATTCCAAGGGCGCCGGGCCGCAAACTACGCTTGTTCACGGATGCGAGTCGCGGTGATCCTGGCGGGCGTGGTGCTGGGGCTCGGCGGCTTGTTCGTGGCCGTCCTCTACGTGTTCATCATCGGCTGGGGGTGCAACGGGAGCGACGCGGGCGAACCGCCGTCGCCCGACTCGCTGGGCGCCACGCTGTGCGACTCGCCGGCATTCCCCTGGGCGCTGCTCGCGCTCGGGCTCGCCACCGTGATCGCTCCGGTCTGGGGTGCCGTGGTCACGGCGCGCCGGCGCCGGTACGCGCCGCTGTTGGGCGGCGCGGCCGCGGCCGCCGCCGCCGTCTCGCTGCTCGGCCTGGCGCTGCACGCGGTGGAGGAGGGCACCGAGAGCGTCGGGCTGTTCGTGGGCTTTCCTGTGCTCGTCTGCCTCGGGGTGGCGGCCGTCGCGATTCGCCAGGGCCGCACCGAGCGACGCCAATAGGCTCCTGGGAATGCGCATCCTCGACGAACGGGTGGAGAACTATTTCCACGACCTGCGCCCGGCCCGCTCCGAGGTCATGGCCGAGATGGAGGAGGTGGCCCGGCGCGACTCGGTGCCGATCGTTCACTGGGAGACCGGGCGTTTTCTGGGCACGCTGTGCCTCGGCCCGCGCGCTCAACCCGGAGCTGCTGGACTCCCGGCGCTGGCTGGGATCGGTGCTCCCGATCGGTGACGGCGTGGGCTTCGCGGCCCGCCTCTGAGTCAGCCGTCGGGCCGGCGGCGGCCCTGTGCTAAGACGAGCCCATGAGATGGCTCCTGCTCGCCTTTGCCTTCGGCCAGATCGTGATCACGTCATGAAGGTCTTCGTCGCCGGCGCGAGCGGAGCCATCGGCCGTCCGCTGGTCCCGCGCCTCGTGGCCGCGGGACACGAGGTCACGGGCTCCACCCGATCGCCCGAGAAGGCCGAGGCCATCCGCGCGCAGGGCGCCAACGGCGTGGTCGTCGACGTCTTCGACGCCGCGGCGCTGCGGGCGGTGATGGCCGAGGCCGCCCCCGAGGTCGTCGTGCACGAGCTGACCTCGCTTCCGGAGCGCTTCGAGCCGCGAAGAAAGGACGTCTACGACGCCACCAATCGCGTCCGCAGCGAGGGAACGCGCAACCTGATCGAGGGCGCCCGCGCCGCCGGTGCGCGGCGCTTCGTCTGCCAGAGCATCGCCTTCAGCTATGCGCCGCAGCCGGGTCGCCTGCATGAGGAAAGTGACCCGCTCTTCACCGAGGCGCCGCCTCCGTTCGGAGAGGCGACGGGCGCGGTCGCGCACATGGAGCGGGCCGTGCTCGATGCGACCGGCATGGACGGCCTGATCCTGCGCTACGGCTGGTTCTACGGCCCCGGGACCTACTACGCGGACGACGGGGCCATGGCACAGGACGTGCGCCGGCGCCGCTTTCCCGTGGTCGGGAAGGGCACCGGGGTCTTCTCCTTCATCCATGTCGACGACGCGGCGGCGGCGACCGTCGCCGCCGTGCGGCGCGGGGCCCCCGGGGTCTACAACGTCGTCGACGACGACCCGGCGCCCCTGCGCGAGTGGCTTCCCGTCTACGCCCGAGCCATAGGCGCCAAGCCCCCGCGACGGGTGCCGCTCTGGCTCGCCCGGCTGATCGCGGGCGGCTTCGTGGCGACGATGAGCACCACCCTGCGCGGGGCCTCGAACGCGAAGGCAAGGCGCGAATTGGGCTGGGAGCCGCGCTGGACGAGCTGGCGCGAGGGCTTTCGCGCCGCGCCGCGCTGACGGCGCCCGGTCTCAGCGCTCTGATCGGGGCCCGCGCCGGGGTCGAGGGAGTCCGACATGACGAGGAGCATCGAGCCGTCCAAGAAGGCGAAAGTATCCTTCGGAGCTCGGATGAGCGGCTTCGCGACGATCGAGGAGGCCAAAGGCCGGCTGGCCGAGGTCGGCTATCTGGCCGACGAGCCGGCCGCGCTCGTCTGCTATCTCGCCGGGCGCCTCGGCAAGCCGGTGCTCGTGGAGGGACCGGCCGGCGTGGGCAAGACCGAGCTGGCCAAGGCTCTCTCTCGGGCCACCGACCGCTCGCTGATCCGCCTGCAGTGCTACGAGGGCCTCGATGAGGCCAAGGCCCTCTACGAGTGGAACTACCGCAAGCAGTTGCTGCGCATCCAGACCGAGGCCCGCGATACCGGCTGGCAGGAGGTGAAGGGGGACATCTTCGGCGAGGACTTCCTGCTCCCCCGTCCCCTGCTGACGGCGATCGCGACCGAGGAGCCGGTCGTGCTGCTGATCGACGAGATCGACAAGACCGACCAGGAGTTCGAGGCCATGCTGCTGGAGGTGCTCTCGGACTTCCAGATCTCGATCCCCGAGCTGGGCGTGGTCGAGGCGCGCACCCACCCGCTGGTGGTCCTGACCTCCAACAACTCCCGCGAGCTGACCGAGGCGCTCAAGCGCCGCTGCCTGTACCTGTGGCTCGACTACCCGAGCGTCGAGCGCGAGCTCGAGATCGTCCACCTGCACGCACCCGAGATCGACGAGAAGGTGGCGCGCAAGCTGGTCGAGGTGATCCACATGGTGCGCGCGCTCGACTTAAAGAAGCCGCCGTCGATCGCCGAGTCGATCGACTGGGCGCGCGCCCTGCTGCTGCTGGGCGCAGAGGACGTGGACCCGCCCGTGCTCGAGAAGACGATGTCGATCATCGTCAAGCACCGCACCGACCTCGATATGGTCGCCGAGCGGGTGGGGGTCAAGCTACAGGGCGACCTGCTGGGCGCTAAGCGGGCGGGCTGACTACGCAGCCACTCTCACGTCGGCGATCGCGTTCACGAACGCCTCCAGCTGCTTGGTCGTCCAGCACTCGAACACGCCGTCGCAGTGGGGCTCGTAGGTGGACATGACCGAGTCGCCGTAGTTCCAGTACAGCCTCGGCTCGGGGTTGATCCAGAAGGTACGGCCGGCCCGCTCGGCCACCTGGGCGAACACCGGCGCGTGGGGCTCGCGGCCGTTCGTGCGGGCGTCGCCGAGCACGATCACGGTCGAGCGCGGATCCAGGTCGTCCATCACCTTGTCGAGGAACTCCAGCCAGACGCGCCCGTAGTCGGTGTAGCCCGACACGTCGGCCACCCCGGCGTCGGTGGCGATCCGGCGCGAGACCGCCTCGAAGGAGCGCTCGCGCTCGAACACGTCGGTGACTTCGGAGATCCGCTCGACGAACACGAACGAGCGCAGCTTGCGGAACTGGTCGTGCAGGGCGTGGAGGACCGACAGGAAGAAGACGCTGGCGCTGGTGACGCTCGTGGAGACGTCGCAGAGGATGTAGAGCTCGGGACGCTTGGGCCGGCGGGGGCGGTACTTGAGCTCGAGCGGCACGCCCCCGGTCTGCAGCGAAGCCCTCATCGTGCGGCGGACGTCCACCTGCCACGAACGCCGGCGGCCGCGGTGCTCGCGGCTGTGAGAGGCGAGGCGCTTCTTGAGCTGAGCGACAACCCGGTGGACCTGGGAGAGATCCTGGGCCGGGTTCGAGGGCAGGGCGCGGTCGAACTCGCGCAGCGGCTTGGCCGGCGGCAGCGCCTGCGTGCGTTCGATCATCTGGCGCTCGAGCTCGCGGCGGACGTGCGCCTCGAAGTCCGAGAGGCGATCGCGCGGCACGGAGTCGGGATCGGGGAGCTCGGCGCCCGGGCGCTCACCCTTGAGGCCGAGCGTGCGGCGTATGCGCTGCACGTCCACCCCGATCACGCCCGAGCCCTCACCCTGGCGCCCGAAGGCGGCGATGGCGAGCCGTGCCAGATCGCGCATCTCGCCGTCCGAGCCGGCGCGGATCGCCTCGCGGATGCGCTCGCGCAGCTCGTCGAGATCGATCCCCTCGCCACCGCTGAAGCGCTCCTCGCGCAGTCCGCGCTCGACGGCCTCGCGTTCGACGGCGCGAAAGAAGAAGCGCTCGAAGAGGACGTCGAGCACGCGCCGGTCCTCCTGCGACTTGGCCAGCGTGGTCGCGAGCGCCTCGCGGAAGTCCTCGCGCGAGGTCCAGCTCACCGCATCGAGGGCGCCCAAGGCGTCGAGCAGCTCCGAGGTCCCCACGGCGACCCCTTCGCGGCGCAGCTCGTCGGCGAACTCCAGAAGCCGCGGAGCCATGCCCGGCGGGCCGTGCGGCTCGGGCATCCCGCCGTAGAGGTTCGGCTTGGCCACCACTCCAAGATAGACTGCGTAGGGCAAATACCAGGGGGGCTCGCGGGAAGCGGGCTGAGATAGCGCTCTTGGGGATGACCCGCCCGGCGCTGACCCTTCGAACCTGTGGGGTAATGCCCGCGGAGGGAGCAATGCAGATCGAGGCCCAGGCTCCCGCGACGGAGCCTCTTTCGTTTGAGAATGTCAGCCGGCGCTTCGGCCACGTGAGCGCCCTCACCGGCGTGGACCTGCGCGTGGCCTCCCACGAGATCCTGGCCGTCGTCGGCCCCTCCGGCTGCGGCAAGTCGACCCTGCTCGAGCTCGTGGCGGGCCTTCAGGAGCCCGACGAGGGCACCGTCCGGGTGCTCGGCGCCGCGCGTGCCGCGGACCGGCGCGCCGCCTGTGCCTACATGCCCCAGCGCGACCTGCTGCTTCCTTGGCGCGACGCCCTCGGCAACGCGGCTCTGGCACTCGAGTGCCAGGGCGTCGCTCGCGCCGAGGCGCGCCGGCGGGCGAAGCCGCTGTTCGAGCGCTTCGGGCTGAGTGAGTTCGAGCGCTCGCGGCCGGCCGCGCTGTCGGGCGGCATGCGTCAGCGCGTCGCGTTCCTGCGCACGCTGTTGCCTGGTCGGCCCGTGCTGCTGCTCGATGAGCCCTTCGGCGCGCTCGACGCCATCACCCGGACCGATCTGCAGGAGTGGCTGGCGGGCATGCTCGCCGTGGAGCCGCGCACGGTCCTGCTCGTGACCCACGACGTCGAGGAGGCCGCCTTCCTGGCCGACCGGGTCGTCGTGCTCTCGCCGCGGCCCGGGCGCCCCGTGGCCGAGTTCGAGGTCGAGCTGGCGCGGCCGCGCTCGCCGGCCGATCCCGCCTTGGCCCGGATCAAGGCCGACGCCATGGAGGTGCTGCGGCGATGACGCGCATTCTGCTGGCGCTGCTGCTGGTCGTGCTCTTCGTGCTCGTCTGGCAGGGACTGGCCACGCTCGAGTCGGTCGACGACCTGACGCTGGCCTCACCGGTCGAGACCTGGGGTGCGCTGCGCGACGACCGGTCGCTGCTCGTCGACAACGCGGGCGTGACGCTCGTGGAGGTGGTGCTCGGCCTCGGGATCTCGGTTGCGGCCGGTGTGGTGTTCGCGGTTGCGATGCATCTCGTGCGCCCGCTCCGCGACGCCGCCTACCCCCTGCTGGTCGCCTCCCAGGCGATCCCCGTGGTGGTGCTGGCTCCGATCTTCGTGCTGGCCTTCGACTACGGCATCGGGCCGAAGCTGGCCATCGTCGCGCTCATCTGCTTCTTCCCGATCACCGTCAACCTGCTCGACGGGCTGCGCTCGACCCCGCCGGAGCTGCTCAAGCTCATGCGCAGCATGGGCGCCACCCGCCTGCGAACGCTGCGCTCGGTCGAGCTGCCGGCCTCCTTGCCGTCATTCTTCAGCGGGCTCAAGGTAGCGGCGACGGTGTCGGTCATCGGGGCCGTGTTCGGGGAATGGGCCGGCGCGGACGAGGGTCTGGGGCGGCTCGTGCTGCTCGGCAACAATCAGCTTCAGACGCCGCGCGTGTACGCGGGCATCGTCCTGCTGACTCTCATGGCCGTCGGGCTGTTCTGCCTCGTGGCGCTGGCCGAGCGCCTCGCCTGCCCGTGGAACCGAAAGGAAGGGCTCGCGTGAGGAAGGTGGCCTGCCTGCTGGCGGTGGCGCTCGCGCTGGCCGGCTGTGGCGAGAAGGAGGACGTGCTCGAGCCCGGCGGCTCAAAGCAGGTCGAGCTGATGCTCGACTACTTCCCCAACGCCGACCACGCGGGCATCTACGCGGCGCAGGCCGCCGGACACTTTGAGCAGGCCGGCCTCGACGTCACGATCCGCCAGCCACCCGACCCGGCCGCACCGATCAAGCAGGTCGCGGCCGGCCGCGTGGACCTCGCGATCTCCTACGAGCCTGAGGTGCTGCGCGCCCGCGACCAGGGCCTCAACGTCGTGAGCGTCGGCGCCATCGTGCAGAAGCCCCTCACCTCGATCATCTCGCTGCCCGAGGGGAAGATCCGCAAGCCGGCGGACCTGCGCGGAAAGACGGTCGGTACGGCGGGGATCGACTACCAGTCCGCCTACCTGCGCACGATCCTGAGCGACGCCGGCGTGCCGGAGAACAGCGTGAAGGAGCGCAACGTCGGCTTTGCCTTCTCCCCCGCGCTTCTCACCGGCAGGATCGACGCCGCGCTGGGCGCCTTCTGGAACTACGAGGGGACCGAGCTGCGCCTGCGCGGCAAGAAGCCGCGCATCATCCGCATGGAGGACGCCGGGGTGCCGACCTACAACGAGCTGGTGCTGGTGGCGAACGCGGACGCCCTGGAGCGCGACGCGGCCAAGCTCCGAGCCTTCATCGGTGCCGTCTCGCGGGGCACCCGCGACCTGAAGGCGAATCCAGACGCGGCGATCGACGGCCTACTGGAGGCCAACCCCGACCTCGATCCCGAGCTCCAGCGGGCGGTCGTCGAGGTCACGCTACCCCTGTTCTTCGCCCCGAAAGGCAAGCCGTTCGGCTGGCAGAGTCCCGCCGAGTGGGATGCCTTCTCGGCCTGGATGGAGGACAACCGGCTGCTGGAGAACCCGGGTGACCCGCAGGCCTCGTACGACAACGAGCTTCTGCCAGGATCGGGGCTATGAGACGTCGGCTGGTCCTGCTGCTCGTGGCGGTCGCGGCTGGGGCCACCGCGTGCGGTGGCGACGAGGGCGGCGGCGCCAAGGACGCCGACGCGCTCCTCACGCGGGGCTTCTCCACCGACGTCGACACGGGCAGGCTGACCATGGAGATGGAGCTCACGGTCGAGGGGGTGGCGAGCGCCGGCGGTCCCTTCCGGCTCGAGCTGAGCGGGCCGTTTCGCTCGCACGGGGCCACGGAGATGCCCGACGTGGACATGGACGTCAGTGCGTCGGGTCAGGGGGTCAGCTTCGATGGCGCTCTCGTCCTCCTGCCGGAGAACGCCTGGGTGGAATTCGGGGGCGAGACGTACGAGGTCGGGGAGAAGCTCTGGAGCCGCGCGCAGGACTCGCTCAACCGCCAGGGCGGCCCGGAGACCTTCGGCGACGCTGGGGTCGACCCACTCAGGTGGGTCGAGGACGCTCAGACCGGGGACAGCGAGGAAGTATCCGGAACCGAGGCGACCCAGGTCACCGGTGAGCTGGACGTGTCCGCCATGCTGCGCGACTTCAACCGCCTGTCCCCTGATTCGTCGGCGCTCCCGCGAGAGACGCTCGACCAGGTCGACGATGCGATCGGCCCCGTCGCGTTCGAGGCGTGGATCGGCGACGACGACATCTGGCGGCGGATAACGAGCGAGACGAGCTTCACTGTTCCCGAGGACCAGCGCCAGGGGGCTGGCGGCCTGGAGGGCGGGAAGGTCTCGCTCGACATGACGCTCCAGGCGCCGAACGAGTCGGTCACGATCGAGTCGCCGGGAGCCGGGCGGCCGATCAGCGAGCTGCTACGTGCGCTGGGGGTCCCGCCCGAGGCCCTGCTGGGTCCGGGATTCGAGCTGCCCGAGCCGGGCTAGGAGCCGGTCTCGGCGGAGTCGGCGCTCTCGTCGAGGTCCAGGGAGATCGAGTTGATGCAGTAGCGATCGCCCGTCGGGCCCGGGCCGTCCGGGAAGACGTGGCCCAGGTGGCCGCCGCAGCGCGCACAGGTCACCTCGGTGCGGATCATCCCGTGCGACCTGTCCTCGTGCAGCTCGACGGCGTCGGCCACGGCGGGCTCGGTGAAGCTGGGCCAGCCCGTGCCGGAGTCGAACTTCGACTCCGAGCTGAACAGCTCGTTTCCGCACGCGCCGCAGCGATAGATACCGTCGGCTTTGGAGTGGGTGTAGGCGCCGGTGAAGGGCGGCTCGGTGCCCTGCCGGCGTAGGACCTGATAGCGCTCGGGCGACAGCTCGGTGCGCCACTCCTCGTCTGACTTCTCGAGTTTCTCGGCCATGCTCTAAAGGTAGCGGCGCCCGAGCGCATAGATCCCAGCGAGCCCGGCGTACTCCTGGTAGGGCGCGAAGAAGGCGCGAACCTCCGCCTCGGTCGCCCGCCGCCCGCCGTGGGCGATCCGGCCGACCAGTTTCACGTAGGCCAGGTCGAGCGCGGGGAGGATGTCATCGCGGCCCTGGCCTTCGAAGGCGAGCATCTCGACGGTCCAGCTGCCGATATCGGGGATGGCCAGCAGGCGCTGCCAGGAGCGCTCGTGCTGGGACAGGTCGGCGCGCCCCGAGGCGACCTCGCGAGCGGCCCTGATCAGGGCGACCGAGCGCTTGGGCGCGAGGCCGCACGCGCTGAGCTCGGCGGGTGCGGCCGCGGCCAGCCGGGCCGCCGTGGGGGGCAGCCGGTACGCGCCATCGCCGGTGGAGGCACCCAGCCGGCGAACGATCGAGCGCTGTATCGCGATGGCTCGCGGGGCGTCGATTAGCTGCTCGCTCACCGCCCAGGCAAGCGCCTCGAAGGGCTCAGGGCGACGTCGCGGACGCAGCCAGGGGCGCTGCCCGATCACGGGCCCCACCAGCGGGTCGCGGCGAAAGCCGCGGTGGAAGGCGCTCAAATCGTGGTCGGTGCCCAGCGCAAACCGCATGCGCTCGATGGCACGCAGCGCCGTGGCGCGCGTCGCCGCCTCGGCGCGAAGGCGCACGCGACCCCCGGCGACCCAGGCGCGCACCAGGGCGGTCTCGCCCTCGGGCGAGACGGCGCGCACGAGTGCTCCCTCGCGGCGAACGAGCACGCCGTCGCGCCCGGAGCCGGGGAGACGGTAGGGGCCCGGCGGCACCACGTCGCGCTCGACCGTGTGGGTGCCGATCTCGGTAGCCGCGGTCGCCATCGCGGCGAGTCTAAGTGCTTCCCGGCGAAGGTTTGCAGCCGCCAAACGCGGCGGTACCTGCGTCGGGAAGCGCTATGGCTCCGATGCGATGGACAGGATGTACGCGGTGCAAACGCTCGTCGTGTCCGATCTACACCTCGGCGCGCGTCTGAAGCGCGCCGTGCTCGTGCGCCCCGCTCCCCTCAAAGCGCTGCTCGGCTCGCTGGAGGGGATCGACCGCCTGGTCCTGCTGGGTGATGTGGTCGAGCTGCTGGAGGGCCGCCCCGGACCCGCGATGCGGGACGCCGAGCCGGTGCTGAGGGCGGTGGGCGAGCGGATGGGAGCCGGGCGCGAGGTGATCGTGGTGCCCGGCAACCACGACGCGGCGCTGGTCCGTCCGTTCTTGAGTGAGCGTGGCATGTCGCCCGCGGTCGATGCGGCGCTGCCGCTCGACGCCACACCCCTGCTCGCGCGGCTTGCCTCCTGGCTGGAACCGGCGCGCGTGCGGGTCCACTATCCGGGGGTCTGGGTGGCCGAGCGGGTGTGGGCCACGCACGGCCACTACCTCGATCGCCACCTGCTCCCCGAGGTGGCCTTCGGCGTCGCGCGAGGGTTGCTGGGGCGCGTGCCCCGCGACGACGCCACTCCGGTCGAGTACGAGCAGCCCGGCGGCCTCTCGCTAACGCGGGTCGAGGCGCTGCTCACGCGCTGGTTGCCGCGACCGCTGGCGGCGCTCGTCGACGACGCGGCCGAGTTCGTGCGCGCCGCGTCGATGCCCGGCGTGCCGCGCGGCCTGGTCGGGCATCGGATCGCTCCCCTCAACGCGGCGCTGCTCGGCGTTCAGATGCGGCGCGCGAGCATTCCCGCGCTCGCCCGGGTCGTCCATCGCTTGCGCGTGGACGCTACCTGGGTGATCTTCGGACACGTCCACCGCCTCGGCCCCCTCGCTGGGGACGACCACCGGCGCTGGCGCGGGCCCGACGGCACGCCGCGCATCCTCAACACGGGCTCCTGGGTCTACGAGCCGCTGCTGCTGCATCACGCCCGTCCGCCGCACCCATACTGGCCCGGTGGGGCGGTAGTGGTCGACGCCGCGCAGGCGCCGCGGGCGATCGGCGTGCTCGACCACCTCGGAGCCGCCGCGCTGCACTGAGGCCCTTCGGCGGTCAGCGGTCCTTGAGCAAATGCACGTCGACGAGGAAGGAGCGCGTAGCCGTCACGTCGACCTTCTTGCCTCGCCCGCGGCCCGAGCCCAGGCGCACCCGGGCGGGCTTGGGCCGCCGCAGCACCTTCACGAGGACGAAGCTCACCACGCCGAGCAAGAAGCCCCCGGTGGCCGCGGCCACCGCGGTGGGCAGCGACACCTCCCGGGCCCGCTCGATCGCCGGCGGCTGGGCCAACACGGGCAGCGGCCGCACATCGGCCTCGACGTGGTCAGGGTCTGGGAGAACGTGGGGCTCGGGCACGCCGCGAGTTTAGCGTCGCGGCGCGCCCGGCCAAGCCGGGCGCTTGCGCCCGGCGCGTCGCCGATTTCGCGAGCGGTTCACAACATGTGCTCGTAGACGCGGTACTTCTTGACGATCTCGCCGCCCATCGCCTCCATGGCCCGGTTCATCGCCTTGTTGGTCTCGAGGATCCAGCCCATCTCGCCGCCGTGAACCCGCGAGACCTCGGCCATGTCGAAGTGCTCGGCGTACAGGCCGGCGGCCACCCCGGTGTGCTGCCACGCCGGCTTTACGCCCAGGAAGCCCACCCGGCAGTGCTCGACGATGCGGCGCCGGTTGAGGTAGTGCCACCAACCGAGCGGGAGCAGCCGCCCACCCATTCGCGCCAGCGCCTCGTTGATGTCGGGGACGGTGATGGCCACGGCCACGGCGTTGCCCTGGCTGTTCTCGGCCACCATGAACCAGTCGCGGTCGAAGACGAGCTGCAGCTCCTGCGCGTAGGCGTCGAGATCGGCCTTCGAGTAGGGCACGAAGCCCCAGTTGCGCGACCAGGCCTCGTTGTAGATCTCGGCGAACGCATCGAGGTCGCGCCGCAGGCCGCGCCGGGTCATCTTGCGGATGGTGATCCCGTGCTTTGGCTCGAGCTGCTCGGCGAGCTCCCAGATGATCGGCATGACCTTGTCGCGGCCGGAGATGTCCAGCTCCCACATGAGCAGGTCCACGGCCTTCGACAGCCCCGCCTCCTCGCAGAGGCGGGCATAGTACGGCGGCTGCCAGGGCTGGCGGATCATCGGCGCGCGATCGAAGCCCTCGATGAGCACACCGCTCTCGTCGTTCATCGTAAAGTCCATCGGCCCGACCATGCGATCGCGTCCGCGCTCGCGCAACCATCCCGCCGCGGCTTCGAGCAGCGCGCCCAGGACCTCGGGGTCCTCCTCGATCTCCAGGAACCCGAACATCCCCCAGGCGTTGTCGTGGAAGGCGTTGAAGTTGACGTCGATGTGCGCGCTGACCCGCCCGACCACGCGGCCCGCGCGACGCGCCAGGAAGAGCTGCGCCTCGCCGTGGCGAAAGAACGCGTTGAAACGAGGGCTGAGGAAGAGGTAGCGCTCGACCTTGAGTGGGGGAACCCAGGGCGTCCCGGTAGCATGCAGCCGGAACGGAAGGTCGACGAATGCGCGCCTGTCCCCCAGCGACCTGACCGGTTCGACCTCCACCGACACGGCGCGCCACCCTACATGCCCACGGCCATCGATCTCTTCGAGAAGGCACGCCGCCACGAGCGCCTCGAACAGCTTCGCGCGGCGCGCGAACACGACCTGATGCCGTACTTCCGGGTGGTCGAGGCCGAGCCCGGCCCGGTGGCCCTGATGGAGGGCCGCGAGCGCATCACGCTCGGCTCCAACAACTACCTCGGCCTCACCAGCGACCCGCGCGTCAAGCAGGCCGCGCGCGAGGCGCTCGAGCGCTATGGCACCGGCCTGACCGGCTCGCGGTTCATGAACGGCACCACCCCGCTCCACCTGCGGCTCGAGGAAGAGCTGGCCGACTGGATGGGCAGCGAAGACGCCCTGGTCTACACCACCGGCTATCTCGCCAACACCGGTGCGATCGGCACGCTGCTCGACCCCGGCGACACCGTGATCTGCGACAGCGGGGACCACGCGTCGATCCTCGATGCCGTTTCGCTGTCACGGGCCCGGGTGCGGCCGTTCCGGCACAACCGCCTCGACAAACTGGAGACCATGCTGTCGCGCGCCGAGTCCGACGGCGGCGGCGTGCTGGTGGTGGTCGACGGCCTCTTCTCGATGGAGGGGGATCTGGCGCCGCTGCCCGACGTGGCGGCCCTGTGCCGCCAGCACGGCGCCCGGCTCATGGTCGACGAGGCCCACGGAGTGGGCGTGCTCGGCTCGCGCGGCGCGGGCGCGGCCGAGCTGTTCGGCTGCGAGGACGAGATGGACCTGCGCATGGGCACGTTCTCGAAGTCACTGGCCTCGTGCGGCGGCTTCATAGCCGGTCCGGCCGACGTGATCGACTTCCTGAGGGTCCAATCGCGTCCGTTCATGTTCACCGCCGCCGCGGTGCCGGCCGCGGTCGGGGCGGCGCTGGGAGCGCTCGAGATCATCCGCTCGGCCGAGGGGCCGGAGCTGATGGCCAAGGCGCTCGACAACGCGCGCTATCTCCACGACGGCCTGGCGGACCTCGGCTACACGGTGATGGACCCCTGCAAGCTGCCCGACGGCAACGAGCTGATCTCGCAGATCGTGCCCGTGCTGGTGGGCGACGACTGGAGGGCGGTGCTGCTCTGGAAGGCGCTCTACGAGGCGGGCGTCTACGTCAACGTGGCCATCTACCCGGCGGTGCAGCGCGGCGGCGCCCTGTTGCGCACATCGGTGATGGCGACGCACGAGCGCGAGCACCTCGACCGGGCGCTGTCGATCTTCGAGGGCGTGAAGGACGAGGTCGAGAGGATGTCTCCCCCCAACGGCGGACCGCCCGTGGGGGCCACACCCGAGGCGGGCGGAGGCGAGCTGACCTGAGCTCTTCGCCGAACCGCAGAGCGAGGCTCATCTTCGGCCTGCTGCTGGTGGCCTGCGCGTGGCCGGGCGCATCAGCGTACGCGCAGCCGGCGGCGGCGCCGGGCGAGCTGATCGTGCGCTTCGCGGGTTCCGCCGACGCCGACGATCGGCGCTCGCTGCGCGCCCGCGCCGGCGTCGAGCTGGCCGCCCGGCTGCCCGTAAGCGGCCTCCAGCTGGTCGAGGCCGGCCCCGGCCAGGCCCGGACGGCCGCCGAGCGGACGCTCGAGCGCTCCGACGCGGTGTTGTACGCGGAGCCCAACTACTATCGCCGTTCTTCCCTGCGACCCGCGGACCCCCTGTTCGCCCTCCAGTGGGGCTTCGAGAACCTCGGCGAGTCCGACGGCGTGGCCGGCGCCGATGTGAGCGCCGTCGACGCATGGAACGTCACCACGGGAGACGCGAGCACCACCATCGCGCTGGTCGACACCGGCGTGCTGCTCGATCACGCCGACCTGGCCGGGGCGGGCTGGACCAACGCGGGCGAGAGCGGCTCGGGCCTGGAGACGAATGGGATCGATGACGATGGCAACGGCTTCCGCGACGACTCGGGCGGCTGGGATTGGGTGGAAGACGAGGGCGACCCGACCGACGAGAACGGGCACGGCACCCACGTGGCCGGCGTGGTGGCGGCCCGCGGCAACAACTCGGTCGGCATGGCCGGCACGAGCTGGGGCAGCAAGGTCATGCCCCTGCGGGTGCTCGACGAGTCCGGCACCGGCACCGTCGCGGACCTGGTCGCCGCCTATCGGTACGCGACCGCCGAGGGGGCGCGGATCGTCAACGCGAGTCTCAGTTCCCCCGCCCTCTCGCTCGCCGAGCGCGATGCCATCGCGGCGGCACCGGACACTCTGTTCGTGGCCGCGGCGGGCAACGGGGGAGCCGACGGCCTCGGGGACGACATCGAAATCGTGCCCGAGTACCCCTGCGCCTACGCGCTGGCGAACGTGGTGTGCGTGACCGCCACGGACCGGTCCGACAACCTGGCCTCGTTCTCCAACTTCGGCCCCCAGAGCGTCGACCTGGCCGCTCCCGGCGTCGAGATCCTCAGCACCTGGTTCGACGACGCGTATGCCTACCTCACCGGCACTTCGATGGCCACGCCCCACGTGGCCGGCGCCGCCGCCCTGCTGCTGTCGGCCCAGCCGACCCTCTCCACGGAGGCCCTGCGCGCCGCCCTGCTCGACGGCGCCGATCCGCTCGCAATCCCTCAACGGCCGCGTTGCGAGCGGCGGCCGCTTGAACATCGCGCGCTCGATGTTCGTCGCCGCTGCGAGAAGCGCGCCGTCGCAGGCGCCCGAGTAGTCAGGACGGCGCGGTGATCTTGCCGCGCCCGCCGCGCTCGCCGCGGCGAACACGGGTCACGACCGCGGCCAGCCCCGGGGGCAGTCGCCCGTCGGTGGCGAGCCAGGAGCCGGCCAGGATGAGCAGCAGGCCCGCCACGGCCCCGGCGGTGACGCTCTCGCCCAGCACCGCCACCCCGAGCGCCAGCGCCACGACCGGGTTGACGTAGGTGATCACAGTCGCCCGTCCCGGTCCCACTTCCTTTATCAAGCGGAAGAAGATGAGGAAGGCGGCCGCCGAGCACACGAGGCCGAGCACGACGACGGAGAGGATCGCGTCCCCGGAGGGCGCGTCGGTGGGGAAATCCCCGATGCCGAAGGGCAGCAGGATGATCGAGGCGATGCCCATCGCCGCGGTGACCGGCCCGAGCGGATCGGCGTTGCTCAGTCGTCGCTTGACGATTAGCGGACCGCAGGCGTAGCCCAGCGTCGCCACCAAGATCGCCGCCGCGCCGATCAGCTCCGACCCCGACCCCCCGATGTCGATGCCGACGAGCGCCGCCACGCCGCTCATACCCACCAGCATGCCCACCAGTCGTGTGGGGGTGGGGCGCTCCGAGCGGTCGAAGCGCAGGGCCAGGAAAGCCACCATGAGCGGCAGCGAGGCGATCAGGATCGCCGCCAGCGAGCTGGAGACGCGAGTCTCGCCGAAGCCGATCAGGGGGAAGGGAACGCAGATCTCGGTGACCGCGAAGGCCGCCAGCCAGCCCAGCGGCAGCCCGCGCAGGGCGCCGGAGCGCAGTGCCACGGGCAACAGCACGAGCGTCGCCAGCGCCACCCGTGACCAGGCTACGAAGCCGGGGGTGAGCCCGTCGTCGACGGCGATCTTGATGAAGAGGTAGGGCACGCCCCACGCCACGGACATCGCCGCGAACAGGACCCAACCCCGAAGGCTCACGCGATGGCCCTCAGTCCGGCGGCGGTCACGGCGGCCACGAGCACGACTACGAGGAGCGGCGCGCGGAGCAGGATTGCCCCGCCCGCGGCCAACAGGCCCGCGCCGCGCTCGTCGAGCACCAGCGCTTCGTCGGACGCGAACGCCTGGGTCGCGACCAGCGCCGCGAGCAGCGCCGGCGCCAGCAGGTTGACCACGCGTGCGCTCCCCTGGGGCAGCTGGCGACCGCCGGCCAGGACCGGCCCGGCAGCCTTGAGAGCCACGGTGGCAAGCCCCACGACCAGCACGGCCGTCCAGGCGGCGCTCATGCGCGCGACTCCTCGCGGGCCCGCGGGGACTGCGCCGCCGGTGACCGCCGCGGGGAGGGAGCCGCGGCGGCCGCCGGACGGCGCAGGCCGACGAGGCACGCGGCCGTGGCCGCGATCACGGGGATGCCCGCCGGCGTGATCGGGGTCAGAGCGAGGGCGATGCCGGCGCCGAGCAGAGCCGCGGCGAGGGCGTCGCGCTTGCCGAGCATCGGCGCGAGCAGCGCGAGAAAGAGCGCCGGAAAGGCGGCGTCCAGACCAAGCGTGGCGGGATCGCCGATCGAGTCGCCGGCGAGCACGCCGATCGCGGTGCCGGAGCTCCACCCGACGTAGAGCCCGACCCCGGCGCCGATCATCACGCGCCGGTCGAACTCGCCGTCGCGCTGGGCGAGCGCCCAGCTCTCGTCCACCAGCAGCTGCGCCTCGAGCAGCCGCCGCAACCTGCCGCCGCGGAACACACTTGCCGCCGACAGCGCCATCGGGCCGTAGCGGGCGTTGAGCAGCACAGCCGCCACGATGGCCGCGGCCGCCGTCCCGCCCGCGCCGAGAACGGAGACGATGGCGAACTGAGCCGAGCCAGCGAACGTGGTGAGCGACATGACGATCGAGGCGGTGGCCCCAAAGCCGGCGGCGTCGGCGAGCACGCCAAAGGAGATACCAAACGCCACGACCGCGGGCAGCAGCGGCGCTACCGCACGCAGGCCGGCCCCGTAGCGGGTGTGGCGCGGGCCCGATTTCTCGGTGGCGGTAGATTCTGGCATACGGGTCAGTACGCTACCCGCTGTATGGAGAAACAAAGCTCTCATCGAAAATGAAACGGCAATCGGGGTCGGATATCGAATTGGATTCGGTGGACCGTGCGCTCCTGCTCGAGCTTCAGAAGGATGCTCGGCAGACGAACAAAGCCCTCGCCGCGAAGGTCGGAGTGGCCCCCTCCACGTGCCTCGAGCGGGTGCGCGAGCTGCAGGCTCGCGGCGTCGTGACCGGCTTTCGCGCCGAGATCGATCCGGCGGCGATCGGTCGCCCGATGGAGGCCATCCTCTCCATCCAGCAGCGCGGTGAGGAGCGCGAGGAAACCGAGAAGCTCTTCGCCGATCTCGCGGCGCTGCCGGAGACCGTGCGGGCGATGGCGCTGACCGGCACCACCGACTTCATCGTCCACGTTGCGGTTCGGGACATGAGTCAGATGCGCGATCTAGTGTGGGGACTGATCGAACGCAAGGAGGTCGGTCGCGTCCAGAGCTCGCTGGTGTTCGAGCGCGCGGAGGGCGCGGGGCTGGAGCCGCTGGAGGGCTGAGCGCGATCAGGCGATCACTCCCGCGCGCTGGCGGATCAGCATGAGCCGTCCCAGCAGCGGCCCCCGGCCGAGGGTGCGCTCGCGCTCCTGCTCCGCGCGTACGCGCAGCACCTCCAGCGTGTCGCTTGTCAGCACGAAGGGGTCGGCGACCGCGACTCCGTCGGCCACCCCCACCGCGGCCACGAGCCGGCCGTTCACCTCCGCGAGCACGGCCTCGCCCTTCGGGGCGGCGTGCCCGTCGAGCTCGGCGAGCTCGTGGACCCGTGCGCTGTCTGCCTCCGTCGAGATCCTGATGGTGATGGGGTTCATGGTCTTACCTCCTATAACCAGCATTCCCGTTTAGCCGGAATTATAACACCGGCTATCATCTATAGACAGTTATGGCTCCCGGAGACTCCACACCCGAGAAGACGGCGCCGCAGCCGCTCTACCTGGTGCAGCGCTTCGTCAACAGCGTCGACCTGGAGGACGGTGACGACGAGCTGGTGGGTCCTGAAGCCCTGCGCGCCTGGCTCGCCGAACGAGGCCTGATGGCGGCGGATGAGCCCGCCGGCCCGGCCGACCTGCGTCGCGCCCTCGACCTGCGCGAGGGCCTGCGAGCGGCGCTCATGGCCAACAACGGGATTACGCCCGATCCGGACAAGCTCGAGGGCCTGGAGGCCGCGGCGGGGCGGGCCGGGCTGCGGCTGCGCTTCGGTCCCGACGGCGACCCTCGCCTGGAGCCCCAGAGAGGGGCGGTCGACGGCGCGCTCGCGAAGCTGCTCGCGATCGTGGCCGCGGCGGTCGAGAACGGACAATGGGAACGCCTGAAGGCCTGCCCGCGCGACCCCTGCTTCTGGGCCTTCTACGACCGGTCGAAGAACCGCTCGGGCCGCTGGTGTCGGATGGAGGAGTGCGGCAACATCGAGAAGGCGAGGGCATTTCGCGAGCGAAAGCGGGCGGAACGGGCGTAAGAGCGGTCGGGCGCGCCGGCCCGGCGCCGCGAGCCCCCGGCTGTCATCCCTACTCGACGGTATGAACCTTGAAAAGGTTCGTGCCGCCCGAGCTGCCGGCCGGTAGGCCGGCTGTGATCCCGATCTTGTCCCCCTTCTGCGCCAGGCCGGCCGAGCAGGCGGCCTCGGCACACGCCTCGATCAGTCCGAGCGTGTCCATCGGCTCGGCGTGGTGCACCGGGTGCACCCCCCAGAGCAGGCGACAGCGGCGCACCACCTCGGCGCGGGGGGACAGTGCGAGCACGGGGGCCTTGGGCCGGTAGGCCGAGATCAGCATCGCGGTCGCGCCGGTGTTGGTGGGGGAGACGATGCATTTGAGCCCGAGCTGGTACACGGCGCCGACAGCGCCGAAGGCGATCGCGTGGTACTGGTTGTTGGCCTGCGGGCCGCGCTCGGCCAGCCAGCGCCCGTAGGGCAGCTCGCGCTCGGCGGTCGTGGCGATCGAGGCCATCATCTCCACGGCGAGCACCGGGTGCCTTCCCACGGCCGTCTCCTGGGAGAGCATGACGGCGTCGGTGCCGTCGAAGATGGCGTTGGCGACGTCGCCCACCTCGGCGCGGGTGGGACGCGTCGAGTGCACCATCGATTCGAGCATCTGGGTGGCGGTGATGGTGGGCTTGGCGCGCCGCCCCGCCACGGCCAAAAGACGCTTTTGCACGAGCGGAACCTCCTCGATGGGCAGCTCGATGCCGAGGTCGCCGCGGGCGATCATGATGCCGTCGGCGGCATCGATGATCTCCTCGGCGTTGGCCGCCGCCTGAGGCTTCTCGATCTTTGCGATCAGCGGCACCTCGACGCCACGCTCGCGCAGGTGCCGGTGCACCGGGTCCAGGTCCTCGCGCCGGCGCACGAAGGAGAGGGCGAAGTAGTCGAGCTCCATCTCGAGGCCGGCGTCGAGCAGCGAGATGTCCTCAGCGCTGACCGCCGGCAGCGACACGGTCACGTTGGGCAGGTTGAGCCCCTGGCGCGAAGCGACGCTGCCGCCCACCTCGACCCTGGTGACCACGTCGCCGTCGCTGACCTCCTGCACGCGCAGGCGAACGGCGCCGTCGGCGAGGTAGCAGATGTCACCCTCAGCCACCAGCTCGGCGAAGCCCTGCCAGGCCACCGGCAGCCGTTGCGAGGTGCCGTCGGCCGGGTCGGCGGTGAGCACCACGCGGCTCTCGCGAAGCAGCTCAGCGACGCCCCCGGTCACGGGGCCGATGCGAAGCTTGGGTCCGGGGAGGTCGCCGAGGATCGCCACCTCGCGGCCGGCGCGGCCCGCCGCCTCGCGGATGAGAGCCGCCGTTTCGACGTGCTGGTCGTGATTGCCGTGAGCGAAGTTGAGGCGTGCAACGTCCATGCCCGCCTCGACCATGGCCACGAGGACCTCGGGGTCCTGAGAGGCGGGTCCGATGGTCGCGACGATCTTGGTCGAGCGCATGGGTCTTGGAACATACTCGGCTCGGTTGCCGAACCCTCGTTTCAGTCGGGCAAACCTCCCTCCGGCACGAAAACCCCGCTCTTAGCGGATGTGCGGCCCGGTTGTCGGTTGACGCTCGTGCGCCGGGGGGCTTTGATGTCCTCCGGCCATCTGGACGGCAGCTGACCGGAACAAGAGGAGTACGGCGTCGCGGTAGGGGCCGGGTCCCCCTCCCGTCGACACTGGCCCCGCCTCACACCCATCGGCTTCTGCCACTCGTTGGCCGCGGGGAACTGCATTCGTTGAAGCGCACCTCAGGTGCGGGGAGGTCTGATGGGCAACTCTGCCACGGTCGACGCTGGTCAAGAGCAGCATTTGCGCGCGCTGGAGTACGCCAACCGCGTACGCCTCGCGCGAGCTCGGCTGAAGCGTGGGATCGCCGCGGGGGAGCTGTCGGCAGCGGAGGTTGTCCTGCATTGCCCCTGGGAGGCGAGCAGCATGTCGATCAGCGACTTGCTGATGAGCCAGAAGCGCTGGGGGCGCACCCGCTGCAGGCGGTTACTCGTGTCCTTGGGCGTTCCGGAGAACAAGCAGGTGGGAACGCTCACGCAGCGCCAGAGCCTGGCGCTGGCCGCGGTATTGACCGCAAAGAATGCCCCGGCAGGAGCCGAAGTCGGCGCGAACCACACCGGAAAGGTGCATGTGCCCCCGCCGCCCTCACGGGCGCCGCTGGCACCACGCGAGCGCGCTCTGTCACCGGCCTGACCGGGGACCAAAAGGAAGAACGTAGCCGGCGGCCGGGCATTGCCCGGCCGCCGCTCGTCCGGCGCGTCTAGCCCGACACCGGCCGGCGTCCTAGCTCTTCGCGGGTCTCGTCCGCCGTCAGGCCCGGGCCCGCGGTGGCCAGCTCGACAATGTGGCCGTCGGGGTCGCGCAGGTAGAGCGACTTGAAATAGGTGCGGTCCATCACGTCGGTCACCGGATGCCCGCGCGACAGCAGGTAGTCGCGCCAGCCGAGCAGCTCCTCCTCTGTGCCGACGGTGAGCGCAAAATGATGGGTCGAGCCGCGCCCGACCGTGCCCTCGTCGAGCTCCGCGTACTCGAGGCAGGTGATGAGCGTGCCGGGCCGGCCCTCCTCGTCGCCAAAGAAAAGGTGGCGCGCGCCGCGGTCGTCCTCGTTGACCGTCTGCTTGACGAGGCGCAGGCCGAGGAGGTTGCGGTAGAAGTCGACGGAACGCTCCACCTCCTTGCAGATCAGCGTGATGTGGTGGATGCCGGATATCCGCAGGCGCTGGTCGCTCATCGGAACCCCAGTCCTCCCGAGCGTTGCTTCAAGAGCTCGTGCACGGCGGAGCGAAATCCGGCGAGATGCTCACGCAGATCCGGCGTACGCCTACCCATACCGGATGGGTGACTGCTCCCCGTCGGGAGGCACTTAGGGGCGGCCCGAGCTGACGACCACGCGCCACCAGCCCATCAGCATTCCACCCAGCGGTGGGCGGCGGGGTCGTCGGGGAGTGCCCGCGGGCCGGCGGGCGCGGGCGCTGAAGGCGCGTGGGGCACGTTCCCCGGCACGCGCTCAGGATACCCCCTCCCACCCCGGCTCGCTCAGTGTCTCGGCCAAGAGCCAGAGCTGTCGGGACCTACCCCCACCTGTCGGGAGAACGCCCGGTAGGCCCCACGGGATCGCGTCAGGGCGCATGTGGATGACCTTGGCGCCGGTGTAGCGGTCACAGAGCCGCCGCCCTTCGGCGCAGCTCCTCCTCGGTCAGGTTCCCGAGCTGTGTGTCCACCACCTTGCCTCCCTCCCGGGCAAAGATCGTTGTCGGGCACCCGCCCACCCCGTAGAGGTTGGCCACCGCGCCGTCGCGATCGATGCCGACGGGCTGGCGCCACCTGCGCGCCTCGACCAGGTTGCGTATCTCGCTGCGTTCCTTGTCCGTGACGAAGAGAGTGGCGAAGTTCACATCGCCGAAGTCCGCTCGGACCCGCTCGGTCCTGTCGACCTGCGGGTAGCAGTCGGCGCCGCGGTCGAAGATGACCGTCAGCACGAATGGCTTCTCGCGCAGGCGGCACAGGTTGACGACCTCCTCCGAGGTCAGGCTGCAGGCGGGCTGGCCGCCGGCCTGGTCGGGACACGGCCTGCGCTGGCACACGTTGGCGTCGCCCTCGACGTCGCCGAGGGCCGAGGGGGCCGCGAAGGCCTTGAGCGTCGTCCCCCTCTTGGGCCCCTCGAGCCCTTCGCCGCTGTTGGGCAGGGTCTGGGCAAAGAGCAGCACCCCCAGGCCCATCAGCATGAGAAAGCCGACAAGCCAGGCGTACTTGTTCGAGGGCCGCGGCACCTCCGGCCGGCGCGCAGGCTCGGGGCGGGTGCGGTCTCGCTCGCCGATCGTGAGGTCGTCGAAGCGGTCGTTGTCGCTCACGGCGCATCAGCCCAGGCCAGCGCGACACGAGCACGAGCACGAGCACGAGGAAGATGCCGGCCAGCGGGGCCACCAGCGTCAGGCCGCGCCGCCAGGGCGAGGACAGCGCCTGGTTGGCCTCCGCGGCCAGCACGGGCACGCCGACCACGCTCGCCTCGACGCCCGGGGGCGGATCGAGGCGCCTCTATGTCGTCCACCAATTGCTTCTGGCGCTCGAGCGCCATCAGTCTGTCGAGGCCACGCGCTAGCGGCTCCCCGCGGCAGCCGCGCGTTCATAGCCCGGACAGCGCTCCACCGGCAGACGCGGGTACTTGGGATAGCGCTCGTCGGTCTTCGAGCGCAGGCACATCGAGAACGTGCTCCCGCGCGTGTTGCCGATCAGCTTCTGGTGACGACAGGAATCGCAGAGGCCGGCTTTCACGATCAACGAAGGTAAGGGTTACAGCCTGTAGCTTGCGCGCCCGTGGAGCTGCGTGCCTCGATCGCCATCCTGCGCCTGGCCGAGAGCTTCGGGATCTCGCGCGGGACGCGCACCGAGCAGCGAGTCGTGCAGGTCGAGCTCGAGAGCGACGGTGTGGTGGGGCGCGGCGAGGCGGCTCCGATCTACTACCGCGACGAGACCGAGGAGTCCGCGCTGGCCTTCCTCGAGGCCATCGAGCCGCCCCGCGATCCCTTCGACCTGGAGGCCGCGATTCCGCGCGAGGGCGACGCCGCCGGGCGCGCCGCGCTCGACGCCGCGCTGCACGATTGGATCGGCCGGCGCCTCGGCATACCGGTATGGCGCCTTCTCGGGCTCTCCCGCGACGCCGCCCCGCCGACCTCGTACACGATCTCCATCGACTCCGTCGAGGGCACGCGCGATCGCGTCCGCCGGGCCCGCGACTTCCGGGCGCTCAAGATCAAGCTCGGCGGCCCGGACGACCTGGCCCGGCTCTATGCCTTGCGCATGCGCTCGGACGCGTCCCTGCGGGTCGATGCCAACGAGGGCTGGACGCTCGAGGAGGCCCGCGAGCTCCTGCCCGTGCTCGACGAGCTCGAGGTGGAGCTCGTCGAGCAGCCGTTCCCGGCCGCCGACGTGGAATCCTTCCGCGCTCTGCGGGAGCTCGGGCCGCGTCCGCCGATCGTCGTGGACGAGGGCTGCCACGACCTCGCCGACGTGGCTGGAGTGGCCCTCTATGCCGACGCGATCAACATCAAGCTGGCCAAGTGCGGAGGGCTGCGGGAGGCGGTGCGGATGACCCATGCCGCCCGGGCGCTGGGGCTGGGCGTGATGATCGGCTGCATGATCGAGTCGCAGCTCGGGATCGCGCCGGCGGCGCAGATCGCCTCGCTCGCCGACTGGGTGGACCTGGACGGGCATCTGCTCCTCGCCGATGAGCCGTTCACCGGCCTCGAGCTGCGCGAGGGACGCGTGCTCCCCTCGGACGCGCCCGGGCTGGGGCTCGAACCGGTCGCATGAGCGAGAAGCTCGCCATCTTCGCCGAGGGCCTGTTCGCAAAGCACAACGGCAAGACGGCCCACGGCGTGATCCGCTACGGAAACCGCGAGGTGGTTGCGGTGATCGACTCGACCCAGGCCGGGCGGACCGCCGAAGACGTCGTGCCGTTCTGCCTGCATCCGGTGCCCATCGTGGCCTCTGTCGAACAGGCCATCGAGCTCGGTGCGGACGCCATGCTCATTGGGGTCGCGCCGACGGGCGGCCGGCTCGACCCGGCCTGGCGGGCTCCGTTGCTCGAGGCGATCGCCGCCGGACTCTCCCTCGAGGCCGGCCTGCATGCGCAGCTGAGCGATGATCCCGAGCTGCGCCGCGCGGCCGAGGAACGGGGCGTGGGCCTGCGCGACCTGCGAGCCGCGCCCGGCGACCTGGGTGTGCCCGACGGCCCCTACAGCCGGCGCCAGGGGGTGCGTGTGGTGCACAGCGTCGGCTCCGACACGGTGATAGGAAAGAAGGTCGTCACGCTGGAGCTCGACCGGCTGGCGCGCGAGAACGGCGAGCGCTCGGTGTACGTGCCCACCGGCCAGACGGGCGTGGCCATCGCCGGCTGGGGGATCGCGGTGGACCACGTGATCTCGGACTACGTCGCCGGAGCCAGCGAGCGGCTCGTGCGCGAGGGCTCCGAGCGCGGCGACCTGCTCTTCGTCGAGGGCCAGGGCGCGCTCTTTCACCCGGCCTACTCGGGAGTGACCCTGGGCCTGCTGCACGGCTGCGCGCCCGATCTGCTCGTGCTCGTCCACAAGGCCGGCGCGCGCGCCATCCGCAACTACCCCGATCTCCCGATCCCGCCCCTGCCCGAGCTGATCGACGCCTACGAGAGCGTCGCTCGCCGAGTGCGCCCGACGCGCGTGGCGGCGATCGCGCTCAACACCGCCGACCTCGCCGGCGACGAGGAGGCGCGCGCCGCGATCGAAGCCGCGCGCGTCGAGACCGGACTGGTGGCGGACGACGTGGTTCGCTTCGGGCCCGAGCGAGTGCTCACGGCTGTGCTCGAGGCCCTCTGACCGGTCGCTCCTAGCGCGCCGTCCAGCCCAGATCCATCGACAGCGGCACGCCCGTGAAGCTCGCTCCGCGCGGGCCGAGCAGGAACGCCACCACGTCCGCCACCTCCTCGGGCTCGATCAGCCGCTTGATCGCGTGCGGAGCGAGGACCACGTCCTCGAGGACGCGGTCCTCGGGCACCCCCGTGGCGCGCGCCTGCGATTCGATCTGGGACTCCACGAGCGGAGTACGGACGAAGCCCGGGCACACGGCGGTGGCGCGAATCCCCTCCTCGGCGCCCTCGAGCGCCAGCGTCTTGACCAGCCCGAGCAGGCCGTGCTTGGCCGACACGTATGCGGCCTTGTAGGGCGAGGCGACCAGCCCGTGCGCCGAGGCGACCGCGACGTAGCGCCCGTCGCCGCTGCGGGCGAGCTCGGGCCAGGCGTACTTCGCGAGCAGGAACGGACTCGTGAGCAGCACCGCGAGCAGAGCCTCCCAGCGCTCCTCGGGGAAGTCCGCCACCGGGTCGACGTGCTGGAAGCCGGCGTTGGGGATCACGGCGTCGAGGCGCCCGAACTGCTCGAGGGCCGCATCCACCGCGTACCGGTTGCCGTCGCGCGTCGTCAGATCGCATGCCACCGGCCGGCCCGGTCCGCGGGCATCGGGCTCGAGATCGGCGGCCACCACATCCATGCCCTCGTCCGCCAGTCGCTGGGCGATGGCGCGGCCGATGCCGCTGGCCGCACCGGTCACCAGCGCGCAACGGCCGCGGAGCTCGTCGGCCACCTCTCCCATCGATCTCCCCTCCTGACTGCGGTTGCTTCGGGGTTTACCCCGGCGACGCCTCGGAGATACCACTCGCGAGCGGAGCCCTAGCGCGGTAGCGACGGCGCGATGATGCGGTAGGCCTTGAGGCCCAGCCCGAGGCGCTCGCGGTCCTCGGAGCGCAGCGGGTCGAGCGCCGTCAGCTCCTTGACCCGCTCGAGCCGGTAGCCGACGGTGTGCCGGTGGGCGTGGATGGCCTGCGCGGTCGCGTTCATGTTGCAGTTGTGGGCCAGGTAGGAGTCGAGCGTCCCCACCAGGTCGGACGCGTATTGATCGTCGTAGCGAACGATCGGCGCCACCGTGTCCTCGTAGAAGCTGCGGACCTCGTCGGGGTGGCTCGCCAGGACGCGAAAGAGAAGGCGGTAGGTGCCCTCGCCGATCTCCGCGCCGGGAGGGCCGCCGCCGGCCGCGGTGACTCCCAGCACGAGCTCGGCTTCGTCGAGGGCCCGGCGGGCGTCGCCCGCACCGCTGCGATACGAGGACAGCCCGATCTCGGCGGTGCGGCCGACCCGCGCCGCCGCACGGCGGGCCGGGTCGGCCGGCCCCGGGAGGAGCGCGTAGACCTTGCCCTCCACCGCCTGCGCGAGCACGCCGGGGAGCTCGGCGGAGAGCGCGGCTATCAGCCGCCCCGGCCCGCGCCCGTTCGTGCTCGCACAGAGGCCGACGAAGCCCCCCGAGAGGTCGCACCCCAGGCGGGCGGCTCGCCGCGCCAGGTCGGCCTCGTCGAGATCCGGGCGGGTGAGCAGCTCCTCCACCAGCGAGCCGCGCAGGTTCTGCTCGGTCTCGTCGCGCGCCTCGACAACCGCAACCTCCGTGAGGGCGGCGATCGCCGCCATGTGCAGGTACTCGCCGGCGTCGGGGCTCCCCCGCCCGAGCAACAGGACCGCACCGAGCTCGCGCCCGCCCGAGGAGATCGGCACCTCGGCTACCAGCTCGGCCGGGCGCTCCGGACGCCCGCCCCCGATTCGCGCCGTCACGTAGCGCTCGAAGCGAGCCCATCCCTCGACCGGTACGCCGAGGCGAGGCACGACCACGGCCACGGGCGCGCCGGCGTGGACTGGATGCGATCTCCGCGACCCGCTCGAGCCCCTCCCCGGCCAGCACGGCGCCCACCATCTCCAGGTGGGCGCCGCGCGGGGTCGGGACCGAGTGCCGGCGCCTGCGGCGTCAACCGCCTCCGCCATTGACGGAAACCTCTCCTTCGTGGGCCTGGAGTACCGTCTCGCCCTCCTCGCCGGTGCGGATGCGCACCGCGTCCTCCACGGGGAGCACGAACATCTTCCCGTCGCCCACCGAGCCGGTGCGGGCGTGGCGCAGGATGGTCTCCTTGATCACCCCCACGTCCTTCGACTCGACTACGCACTCGAGCTTGAGCTTCGGGCGCAGGTGGACGGCCAGCGCCGAGCCGCGGTAGTGCTCGGTGATCGCCTTCTGGCGACCCGAGCCCTTCACCTCGGTGATCGAGAGGCTGGGAAAGCCGGCCTCGAGCAGGTCCAGGCGAATCGGCTCGAACGCCTCGTGGCGAATGTACGCGACGATCATCTTCATACCGTCACCTCACCGGGTCGCGGCACCGCCGCGCCCCTGGGCGCCTGCGCCGGCCCCTCGGGAGGCCCGCCCGTCGGGCCCCCGAACTCCGACTGTGGGATGAACTGCTCGGGGTATCCGTACATGCCGTGCTCGACGATGTCGAGTCCGGCTTCCTCGTCCTCCTCGGAGACGCGCAGGCCGATCGTGGCCTTGATGAGCGCAAACGTCCCGTAGCTCATCGCGAACACGAAGGCGAAGGCCACGACCACGCCCACGGCCTGGGCGATCAGCTGTGTGAACTGCAGGGAGTACACGAAACCGCCGTCCGGATCGCCGAACGCGTTGTACTGCGCCAGGCGGGGAGCGGTGAAGATGCCGCACGCGATCGTGCCCCAGATCCCGGCCAGACCGTGCGCCGACGTGGCGCCGACCGGGTCGTCGATCTTCTTGTCGATCCAGATCACGCCGAACACGACGATCAGGCCCGCGACGAAGCCGATGATCGGGCCCGCCCACAGCTCGACGTAGCCCGACGGCGCGGTGATGGCGACCAGACCGGCGATGGCGCCGTTGGCCACCATCCCGATATCGATCGTCCTCTGCTTGAGCTGGGTGGCCACGAAGGCGCCGATGATCCCGCCGGCGCAGCCCAGCAGGGTGACCACGGCGACCTCGGCCAAGCGCGTGTCGCCTATTCCGAGCGTCGAGCCGGGGTTGAAGCCGAACCAGCCGACGAACAGGATGATCGTGCCGAGCCCCACGAGTGGCATCGAGTGGCCGGGAATGGCGCGCGGCTTGCCGTCGGGTCCGTACTTGCCCCTGCGGGGGCCGAGCAGCAACAGCGCCGCGAAGGCGCCGGTGGCCCCGATCAGGTGTACCGCCGTGGAGCCGGCGAAGTCCTGCATGCCGGTGGGCATCAGCCCCGTATCGCCCATCTGCAGCCAACCGCCTCCGAACACCCAGTGCGAGCCGATCGGGTAGATGATCGCCGCGAAGACGATCGCGTAGATCACATAGGCGCTGTACTTGATGCGCTCGAGTGTGGAGCCCCACACGATCGCCAGCGAGACCGCGCAGAAGGCGAACTGGAACAGCCACTTGACCTCGACGGTGGCGTCGGAGACGCCCATGACCGGGAAGGCCTCGGCCCCGTTGCCGGAGAACTGCAGGAAGAAGCCATTGGAGCCGATGATCGCGCTCGAGATCCCGAGCACATCAGCGCTGCCGAACGCGAAAGCGAAGCCCACGGCCCAGTAGCAGATGGCCGCGATCGAGAGGTTCGTGAGGATCTTCGCGACCCCCGTGCCGGCGTTTTTCGCTCGCGAGAAGCCGATCTCGAGCATGGCGAAGCCGGCCTGCATGAACAGCACCAGAACGGCCGCGACGAACACGAACATCGTGTTCGTGGTGACCGTTTCCGCGAGTGTGCCGTCCACCGCCTGAACCAGGTCGTCGGCGGTTGCCAGTACGAAATCCATGGGTGAGGATGCCTTTCGTCCGAAGGGGGTGCGATCTCACCGTAGGCGCGCCGTGGGTGGGGGTCTTTATCCCTGTGTCGAGGATTTGGGCGCGACCTTTCGCCCCTCGGTCGAAGGCCCGACCCCCAGCGATCGGCCCGAATATGCGGGCCGGTCGCTCGTCCCTAGTAGCGCCCCAGCGCCAGCCGCTCCTGCGCGCGGTCCACGTGAACCCTCGCGCGAGCGCGCGCTGTCGACAGCTTCGCCCGCCCTCGCGCGGCCACCGCGGATGGCGCCGGCTTCCCCGCGGTGTAGAGCCAGGTTCCGAACAGGTCGTCCAGCTGCTGTCCGGCGACGTCCTCGGCGTAGGCGATGAACTCCTCGGTGGTGGCGTTGCCTCCGCTCTTGGTGGCGGCCCAGCCGCGGACGATCGCCCAGAAGGCGTCATCGCCCACCTCGTTGCGCAACGCCTGCAACGTCATCGCCCCGCGGTAGTAGACCGCGTCGTCGAAGAGCAGATCCACTCCCGGATCGCCGATCACGACCGCCCAGAACGGGTCGTCCGCGGGGATCGCGTCGTAGGTCGCCTGGAAGATCTCCTGCGTGGTGCCGCGGCCCTCGTACTCCTCCCAGATCCACTCGGCATAGGTGGCGAACCCCTCGTTGAGCCAGATGTCCTGCCAGCGCGCAAGCGCCACGTCGTCACCGAACCACTGGTGTGCGAGCTCGTGCACGACGACGAGGTCGCCGTTGTCGGGGTTGCCCTCCTCGTCGAGCCAGAAGCCCTTCGCGTAGACCGGCCGGGTCTGCGTCTCGAGCGCGAAGCGGAGGTCGTCCTGGTTGTCGACGATCGCGCCGACCGTGCTGAACGGATACGGCCCGAAGCTGTCGCTCAGCAGGTCGAGGATCTCGCCCTGACGCGCCAGCGAGGAATCGATCTCGGCGCGCAGGCCGCCGGTGATCGCCGAGTCGACCGCGTCGTACACCGGTATCCCACTGTCCGTGCGCCAGCGATCGACGTCCCAGTATCCGATGTCGATGGTGGCGAGGTACGACGCCATCGGCTCGCGGGCCTTCCACTCCCATCTGGTCCAGCCGCGGTGATGGTCGCGATCGCGCAGGAACCCGTTGGCCACCACCTCGTAGCCCTTCGGCACCGTGACGTCGAAGGAATACGACGCCTTGTCGATCGGGTGGTCGTTGACCGGGTACCAGGACGCCGCGACCTCGGGCTGGCCGACGACGTTCGCCCCATCCGGTGTGGCCATGAAGCCGGTTCGGATGTCGGTGCCCGGCAGGAAGAACTCCACCGGCACGCCGTCGTATCGGACCTTGACCTTGAAGCGGGATCCTTCCTCGAGCGGGCGCCTCGGCGTGATGGTGAGCTCCTGGCCGCTGCGGCTCCACGCCGCCGGCCTGCCGTTGACCTTCACGTGCCTCACCTCGAGGCCGACCAGGTCGAGGTTGAAGCTGCACAGAGTCTGAGCGGCCCTCGCCCGGATGGCCGCCCGGCCGTCCAGGCGATCCGTCGACGGGTCGTACTCGATGTCGAGGCCGTAGTGGCGCGTGTCGTAGCCGGCGTTGCCGTACGTCGGGTAGTAGGCATCTCCGACCCCCGCGGCCCCGGCAATGCACTCCCGCGGCTGGTGCCGCTTGGCGTCGGCGGCGGGAGCGCTCAGGAGCAGGGCCGCGGCGGTAACCGCCAGCACGAACCGGGACCTGCAGCTACCCGACCTGCTCATGATGCGTGCCTCCTCGATTACCGCCAGCGTTGGGAGGACGCTACCCGGGAACGGCTACTGGCCAACCACGAGAGGATCGTCGAGGGCGCGAACGCGCGGCGGCTCCCCGCCGCCGCGCGTTCCTTGCCCCCCGCCCGTCCTCAGGCCCGCGTCACAGAACGGGGCCCCGGTGCCTCGCCGTCAGTCGCAGGACGAAGCCACTCGCCGCGAACGCCAGGCCCGTGACGAGCATCGCCAGCCCGGCTCCGGTGAACGGCAGCGTCCCAGCGGACGCACTCGCCGTTTGAGAGTCCGCGGGCTGCGCGACCGTGGCGAGCGACTCGCTCGCCACGTCGTCCGCCACCAGCTCGAGCGCCGGCACGGTGGTCGTCTCCGGAAGGTCGCCGCCCGTGTCGGTCAGATCGCCGGGGAGCGCCGCGCTGTCCTGGTCACCCGGCGCGCCGGTGGGAACGCTCGCCACCTCCGGCAGCTCAGGGAGCGTGCTGACGGAGCCGTCACCGGGCGCGTCAGCCTGCCCCGAGCCGACCTGAACCGTCGCGATGGAATCGGTGGCCGTCTGCGAGCCGCCGGAGCCGCCCGAACCGGTGGAGCCGGCCGGCGACCCGTTGTCGCCGTCGCTGGCCACCCGCATCGGGGCGAATAGCTCGAGCGCTCCCACCTGGACGGTGAACACGGAGTCATCCGCGGACTGTGGGCCGGCACTCGTGCCGCCAGCCGGGCCGGCTTCGTCTCCGTCGCTCGCAACCCGCACGGGAGCGTTTGCCCGAACCGACCCGACCTGGGCCGTCCCGGCGGAGTCGTTGGCCCCCTGGTCCGATCCTCCCGAGCCGGACGCCGAGCCGTTCTCGCCGTCGCTGGCCACCCGGACGGGCGCATTCACGTCGACGGCGCCCACCTGCGCGGTGCCGATCGAGTCGTCGGCCGACTGCGGGCCGGAGCCCGAGGCCGGCGGCGAGCCGTTGTCGCCGTCGCTCGCCACCCGGACCGGGGCGTTCACGTCCGCCGATCCCACCTGGCCCGTGCCGATCGAATCGTCGGCCGACTGCGCGCCGGAGCCCGAGGCCCCCGGCGAGCCGTTGTCGCCGTCGCTGGCCACCCGGACCGGGGCGTTGACGCCCACCGAGCCCACCTGCACGGTCACAGCCGAGTCGTTGACTGTCTGGTTCACGCCGGGTACGGCATTCGCCGGTGCCGGCAGGGCAAGGGCGATCGCACTCGCGCCCAGCGCAAGAACACTGCGTTTCATGATTTCTCCTTGGTTTCGTACTCGAGTAGTGCAGCCGGAGGACCCGGCTCCTAAGCCAACCCGGTCTGGCTAGCCGGGGCGCTCGAGTACGGCCACGAAGAGGATCGGCCGAAGGGATTCTCGGCCGATCCGCAGGCGGCGCCCCGCGGCCGGTGCGGCCAGCAGGAGCGCTGCGGCGAGCAGCGCCAGGGCGCCAAGGCTGAAGTTTGTGGAGGACGCACCCGCCGTCGATCCCGCGCCGCTCGGAGAACCGGGGTCCTGGTCCGCCGGCTCATCGCCGGAGACGGCGCCGTTGAACGCGGTGGCGGCGACCGTGCTCGTCGCCTTCGAGGCGGCGGCAGCGGGGGTGGTCGTCAACCGCCGGGGATCGGCAGCACCGGAGGAATCGGCGGAACCGGCCGGCGCGCGCCGGGGCTTCGGAGTCGTCGCCTCGGCCGGCGCCCGGCGCTTGGGGCGATCGCTCGTCACCGGGGGCGGGCGGCGCCGGAGCGGCCGGCGTCGTGGCGGAGGCCTCGGGGGCGGCCGACACGGCCGGCGCCACGGCCTGCTCGGCGGTGCGCGCGGCCGCATCGACCGCCGGCCGGGCGGTGGCGGCGGTGTCCGCGACTTGCCTGACAGCGGGCTGCGCCGGCGTCGTGACCGCGGCCGCTGTCGCTTGGACGGTGCTCTGCGTGGAGGCGGCGGTCTGGCTCGCGGATTGCTGCACCTGCCCGACCGCCGCGGTGGCGGTGGTGCCGACGGAGAGGTCGGCGGCCTGAGCGGAGGCCGGCAGGACGCAGATCGCCACGAGGGCGAGCAGAGCTCGCACGCTGCGCGCCCCACGGCGATGCCTCGAAGTTCGAGCCCCTGCCCGCATGCCGTCAAGTGTTCCCGCGCTCGAAGGCGTGGTCACGCGCCGCACGGAGACCGTGCAGGGTTGAAGGGCGCCACCTGTGCGCAAGCGAGCCGCGTATGGCTCAGCCGTAGAACAAATGTCCGAAACGGTCCTGCTGCATGAGGCTCCTCCTTGTCGAGGCGCCTCCGCGCGGGACCTATCCAGTCCGGGGCGTTGAGAGCAAGCCGCCCACGTCGCCGCGCTCGGTGCCGGCGATCAGCTCGTCCGGCGCCTTCTCCTTGGGGATGAAGCCGGACTTCATGCCGAAGTAGACCGCCTGCGGATGGTGGGCGACGATCGCGACCGTCGACTGCTCGGGCATCACCGCGAAGCCGTCGGACAGCGACATCCCGATCGACTCGAGGCCGAGCAGGCGCCAGACCTTCTCGTGCTCGGACTGGTCGGGGCAGGCCGGATAGCCCCACGAGTAGCGCCGCCCCTGATCCAGGTCGATGGCCAGCCCGCGCCTGACCTCCGAGTGCAGCCACTCGGCCAGCCCCTCGGCGGTTTGCACTCCGAGCCCGTGGGTGAAGAGCTGCTCGGCGAACTCGCCGTCGCGCTCCAGCTGGGCCATGAGGTCGGTCACGACCGGTCCGACGGTCACGCCCTGAAGCGCCACGACGTCACGCTCCCCGGAGTCGATCGGCCGGAAGAAGTCCGTGAGGCAGATGCGGTCGTGCTTGGGCTGGCGCGGGAACACGAGCCGCTCGAGCTCCTGCCCAGGGTCCCCGGGGTCGAACACGACCAGCTCGTTGCCGTCGGCGTTCGCCGGGAAGTAGCCGAGCTTGGCGCGCGGCTGCAGATAGTCCTGCTCGGCCCACATCCGCTCGAGGCGGGGCCGGAAGTCCTCGTTCACGAGCCGCTCCCACTCCTCGCCCTTCACCCCGCGGCCGCCCCAGTGCAGCTTGAAGAGCACGTGGCGGTCGAGGTAGGGGTAGACGTCGTCGAGGTCCACCTCCACCTCTCGGACGCCCCAGTAGTGCGGGTCCGGAATCGGGGTGTCGGTGCGCGCGCTCGAACGCACGGAGTCGTCGGTCACCGGGGGCGAGCGGTCCACCTCCACGGGCTTCTCGCGCAGTTCCCGGGCCTCCGAGCGGAAGCGCTGGACGAGCGCCTCGCGCGCCTCGTCGTCGACGAGCTGGTCGACCGTGGCGAGGCCCGCGAACGCGTCCTTGCAGTAATAGACGCCGGGCTCGTAGATCTCGTCGGAGTCCTTGCCCTTGGGGTAGAGGATGCGCCGGCCAAAGTCGCGGTTGATCGCCGCGCCGCCCACCAGCACCGGGAACTCGAGCCCGCGCTCGTGAAGCTCCTGGACGCAGGTCGGCATCTGCTTCGAGGTGGACACGAGCAGCGCCGACAGCCCGATGGCGTCGGCCTCGTGCTCGATGGCGGCGTTGATGATCGTGTCGACCGGCACCTGCTTGCCGAGGTCGATCACCGTGTAGCCGTTGTTGGTGAGGATCGTGTTGACGAGCGACTTGCCGATGTCGTGGACGTCGCCGAAGACGGTGGCGATCACGACCTTGCCCTTCGTGTGGCCCTCGATGCGGTCGAGGTAGTTCTCGAGCTGCGCGACGGCGCGCTTCATCACCTCGGCCGACTGCAGCACGAAGGGGAGGATCAGCTCGCCCGCGCCGAACTTGTCGCCGACCTCCTTCATGGCCGGCAGGAGCACGTCGTTGAGCGTGGGGACGGCCCCGATCTTCTCCACCGAGCGGTCGATCCACGCTTCGACCCCCTCCTTCTTGCGGCGCAGGATGTGGAAGTGCAGCGCCTCCTCGGGCTCCATGCCTTCGGTCGGGTCCGCGCCGGCGTCGTCCTGGTCCTCCTCGCCCTTCTGCTCGAAGTGGGCGATGAAGCGCTCCAGCGCGTCGTCTCTGCGGTTGAAGACGAGGTCATCGGCGAGCTCGCGCTCGTTGTCGCTGATCTCCCCGTAGGGGGTGATGTGGTTCGGGTTGACCATCGCCAGATCCAGCCCCGCCTCCACGCAGTGGTGGAGGAAGACCGAGTTGAGCACCGCGCGGCCCCCAGGCGACACGCCGAAGGAGACGTTGGACACCCCCAGCGAGGTCTTCACACCCTGAAGCTCGGCCTTGATCAGCTTGATGCCCTCGATGGTCGCCACGGCCGACGGCCGCCACTCCTCATCGCCGGTGGTCAGCGTGAATGTGAGCGCGTCGAAGATGAGCGCCTCGCGGTCGAGGCCGTGCTCGTCGCAGGCCAGCCCGACGATGCGCTTCGCCACCTCGAGCTTGCGCTCCGCCGTCTTGGCCATACCGACCTCGTCGATCGTGAGCGCGATCAGCGCCGCGCCGTGGGCCTTGGCCAGCGGGGCCACGATGTCGAGCTTGTCCCGGCCCGCCTCGAGGTTGACCGAGTTGACGATGGCGCGTCCGGGAATCGACTCCAGCGCAGTCTTGATGACCTCGGGCTCGGTGGAATCGATCTGGATCGGCGCCGGCTGGCTGAGCGAGATGCGCTTGACGACCTCACGCATCTGCTGGTCCTCGTCCTGGCGCTCGGTCAGAGCGACGCAGACGTCGAGCACGTGGGCGCCGCCCTCGACCTGGTCCTCGGCCACGCGCAGGATGCCGTCGTAGTCGTCGGCCAGCAGCAGCTCCTTGGCCTTGCGCGAGCCCTGGGAGTTGACCCGCTCGCCCACGAGCGTGGGCCGCGGCTCCTGTACGAGCGGTGTGGCGGTCATCATCGAGGACACGAGCGCCTCGCGCGTCCGCGGGCGCTCCGTGACCTCGCGACCGCCCACGCGCTCGCTGATCGCGCGGATGTGGTCCGGGGTCGTGCCGCAGCAACCGCCGACGATGGCGGTCCCGTAGCGCTCGACGAACTCCTGCAGGGTCTTTGCCAGCGTGTCCGGGTCCTCGGGGAAGATCGTTTCCCCGTTCGGGCCCTGGATCGGAAGGCCGGCATTGGGAATGCAGTGCACCGGCAGCGGGCTGACCTCGCCCAGGTAGCGCACCGCGTCGCGCATGTCCTCGGGGCCCGTGGAGCAGTTGAGCCCGAGCACGTCGACATCGAGCGAGACCAGCGTGGTCAGCACCGCCCGGATGTCGGTGCCCAGCAGCATCTTCCCGCCGTTGGGCAGGAGCGAGACGCTCGTCTGGATGGGCAACCGGCGGCCCGTGAGCTTGAACGCCTCGCGGGCGCCGAACACCGCCGCCTTGACCTCGAGGATGTCCTGAGCGGTCTCGATGATGATGACGTCGGCGCCACCCTCGACGAGGCCGAGCGCCTGCTCGGTGAAGACGTCGAACAGCTCGCGGAAGCCGATCTGGCCGAGCGTGGGGTCGTCGGAGGCGGGAAGGTGGCCGGTGGGGCCGATCGACCCCGCCACGAAGCGCCCGTCACCCGCCGCGGCGCGCGCGATCTCCGCCGCCCGGCGGTTGATCTCGGGCGTGTGTTCCGCGAGGCCCCACTCGCCGAGCTTGATGCGGCTGGCCTGGAAGGTGTCGGTCTGAAGCACCTCGGCGCCGGCCTCGAGCATCGACTCGTGCACGCTCGCGATCACATCGGGGCGGTTGATGACGAGCGCCTCGTGGCACTTGCCGGGCAGCCCGCCGTAGTCCTCCTGGGTCAGGTCGAGCTGCTCAAGCGTGGCGCCCATGCCGCCGTCGAAGACGACCACCCGGCGGCGAGCGGCCTCGATGAAGTCAGGTCGAGCAGGCAAGGTCGAATGATTCTACCTAACCTTGACACGAATGTGTGAAGGTTAGGGCTCGAGGCGCTCGGCGGCTCGAGAAACTCCAGCAATATGGGCGGCTCGGCTCGTGGTTTGTCGACTTACGGTCCCTATGAGTTCATAAGTCGACGAACTTCGAGGAGAAGGCGAGAACGGACCCATCCCTTTAGCTGCAGTTGTCGCGCTCTAAGCCTCGGCCTCGGCCGCGTCCCCACGCGACCGGCCGCTGCCCAGCGTGACCGGCGCCGCGTGCAGGGCGCGCACGCGCAGGTCCTTCCAGGTCATTCCCTCGCGCAGCAGCGCGGGCATGCCCATCGCCACCGCGGTCGCGATCTCGACCGCCTGGAGGATGATCCCGTAGGCCAGCGCGTCGGTCTTGCCCACGCCGTATGCCGACAGCACGGCCACGCACGCGGCCTGGAAGACGCCCAGGTTCGACGGGGTGGCGGGCAGTGCGGCGGTCACGTTGACCGCGAACAGCACGGCCGCCGCGGCTCCGAGCCCGGCGCGCTCGTCCAGCCCGAGCGCCACGAGCAGCACGTAGCAGGCGAGCCACTGGATCGCCCACGCGCTGAGCTGCGTCGTCGCCGCCCAGCCGCCCAGCCGGGGGCGCCTGAACACCTGAAGGCCCGAGCGCACCTGCAACAGCGCGGCCCGCACCGCAGCCACGGCCTCGTGAACGCGTTGGAAGCGCGACGGCTTGCCGCGCCGCAGCAGCCAGGGGACGGCGAGCACCAGCCCGAGCACGACCACGGGCGCGATCGTCGCGATCACTAAGGCGTCCTCGCCTCCGCGGAAGATGCCCACGGTGGCGAACATCACGGCGCCCAGCAGCGCCAGCGCAAGCAGGTTGAGCACCGTCTGGGAGACCATCGTGCCGAGCACGACCGGAAAGCGCTCACGCATGCGACCGAGGCGCCTCGACAGGATGAGCGCGCGGCTGGGCTCGCCGAGCCGGGCCGGCAGGGTGGCCGACATGAGCACACCGACCATGGTGGCCCGGGCCGTGTCCCGCCGGCGCACGCGCGTTCCGGGGAGGGCGGCGCGCAGGATCGCGTGCCACGCCTCGGCGCGGACCAGCATCGAGGCGCACATCAGCGCGAACGCCACCAGCACCCAGATCGGGGTCGCCGCGACGATGGCCCGGCCGATCGACTCGACGCCGATGCGCTGAAGCGCGAGCGCGGCCAGCGCCGCGCCGGCCACGGCGCCGACGGCCATGAGACCGCGCCTCATGCCGCGTGCCGAACGGGCGCGCCCCCGGCCCGCGTCGCGGGGCTCGAGCGACGGCAGCCGCCGCGGCGCAAGCCGCGGCCCCGGCTCGGCCGGCTTGGCCCCGATCCGCACGGCGATGCGGGCGGCGCGGCCCTCCGGCTCGGGCTGGGCCAGCGCGTCCTCGTAGACCTCGGTCACCTCGCGGGTGACCTGCGGCCAGGCGAAGCGCTCGGCGCGCTCGCGAGCGGAGCGGGACATGCGGGCCCGGCGTTCGGGATCCAGGGCAAGGTCGCGGAGCGACTCCCCGAGCTCGACGGCATCGCCAACGGGCACGAGCAGGCCGTCCTGGCGGTCGCGCACCACATCGCGGTAGCCGGCGATCCTCGATGCGACCACGGGCGTGCCCGCGGCGAAGGCCTCGGTGAGCACCATGCCGAAGCTCTCCCCGCCGAGCGAGGGGGCGCAGAGCACGTCCGCCGCGCCAAGCAGGCGCCATTTTTCGTCGTCGCAGATCCTGCCGACCACCTCGACCCCCTCCGCATCGAGCAGCAGGGGAGCGACCTCCTCGCGTGTGGCCCCCGCGACGGTGAGGCGGGCGTCGACGCCGACGCCGCGCAGCGCCTCGAAGGCGCGTAGGAGGATGGGAAGGCCCTTGCGCTCTTCGGCGCGCCCGACGAAGAGAAGCTCGAGGGGCCCGTTCGTGTACTCGCGCCGCGGCCGGGCGGCGGCCAGGTCGACTCCGTTGGGGACGATCCGGTAGTTGCCGCCGTAGTAGCGGCGGGCGGTCCACTCGGCCGCCTCGGAGACGGCGATCCGGGCGTGCAGCTTGTTGTAGAGGCGACGAGCGCCGAAGACGTTGGCGGCCATGGTGCCCGCCACCCAGCTGCGTGAGTAGGTGTGGAAGGTGGCCACGGTCGCTCCCTTGGCGAGCTCGGTGGCGTGCCACCCCGCGGCGGCGGCGTTTGGCTCGTGCACGTGCACCACGTCGAAGTCCCCGGTGCGCAGCTCACGGCTCAGGGTGGAGACCGCCTCGGGAAACAGCGAGAGGTTGGACACGGCGCCGTTCAGGGGCAGCCCGAGGGTACGTCCCAGCGGGATCACGTAATCGGGCAGGGGGCGCCGCTCCGGCCGGGCGCCGCGGTGGAGGGCACGCGTGAGGCGGTCGTCGGGGTCGTAGGGGGCGAGTAGACGGACCTGGTGGCCCTGCGCCAAGAGCTCCTCGCCGAGGGCCTCGACGTGACGCCCGACTCCGCCTGGATACGTGTACGAATAAGGCGAGACCAGCGCTATACGCACCCCGGGCATGCTAGCCGTCTCGCCCGCTCGATCCGGTACGGCAAACTCCACCATGTGAGCGAAGCGCGCAACTACGTCAAATACACCTTCCTCAAGGTCGACCCGGCCTGGCGCCGGCGCTCGGCGGACGAGCGCGCCTCCGACAAGCGCGAATTCGCCGCCGCCTGCCGCGACTTCGGCGAGGACCACCACCTCCGCGCCTACTCGCTCGTGGGCACGCGCGGCGACTGCGATCTGATGGTCCGAGCGATCGCCCGCTCGATCGAGCCGATCCACGAGCTGCACGTCTTGCTCAACCAGTCCGGCCTGATGCGCTTCGCCGACGTGCCCTACTCCTACCTGGCCATGACGAAGGAGTCGCCCTACTCCGACGAGCCCGACAAGCCGCTCGCGCCACGGACCGGAGCGGACTCCAAGTACTTCATCGTGTATCCGATGTGGAAGCGCCGCGACTGGTACCGGCTGCCGGGCGAGGAGCGGATGCGGGTCATGCGCGACCACATCGAGGTAGCGCGGCGCTTCACCGGAATCGAGACCAACACCGCCTACTCGTTCGGTCTCGACGACCAGGAGTTCGTGGTCGCCTTCGACGCCGACGACCCGGCCGAGTTCCTCGACCTCGTCCAGGAGCTGCGAGCGACCGAGTCGAGCGCCTACACCGAGTCGGAGACGCCGATCTTCACCTGCATCTCGGCTTCACTCGAGCGCGCGCTGGACGCACTGGACGGCGAGCGGATCAGGGCGCCCGCGTAGAGCCCCCGACCAAGTCCGGAATCGACACGAACTCGTAGCCCTGCCCGCCGAGGCGCTCCAGCACCTGACGCGTCGCGTACACCGATTTCGACCGGTCGGCACGCGGCTCGGTGTGAACGCCGTCGTGCAAGAGGATCACGTCGCCCTCGCGAGCCTTGAGGCAGCGGCCGGCGATGTCGTCGGCGCTCTTGCGCTCGGCCCAGTCCCAACCCGTCACCGACCACTGCACCGGCACGTAGCCCACGTCGCGGATCGCGCGCAGGGTTCCCGGCCGCCGTCGTCCCCAGGGACAGCGCATAAGCGAGGCACCGTCCACGGTGGAGTACTCGATGCCCGCCGCTTCGCTGGCCGCGTGGCAGCGGCGTAGCTCCTCCTTGACGCGGTCGCTCGAGCACAGCGCCAGCGTAGGATGCGTGAAGGTGTGGTTGCCGATCGCATGGCCCGCCTCCATGACCTCGCGGGCGAGGGCGGGCTCACGCTCGACCCACTTGCCGATCTGAAAGAACGTTGCGTGCGCGTTGTGGCGCGCCAGGAGCTCGAGCAGCTCGGGCGTGTAGGCGGGATTGGGCCCGTCGTCGTAGGTCAGAGCGATGCGCTTGCCGGCTTCGGGGTTGTGAGCGATCGTCTCGCCGTAGAGCTGGGACTTCGGAACCTGGCCGTTGTAGTAGCCCACCCCCGCGGCGCCGAGGGCGCCCAGGCCGAGCAGGATGGAGGCCCTCACTGCGCGCCCGCCGAGCCCGAACGCCGGCGCGGGCTGCGCCGGCGAGCCGTCCGCCGCTCGCGTCGCAGCTCGCGCGGGGCTGCCTCGGCCACCGCGATCGCCTGCTCCTCGATGGTCTGGCACGTATGTGAGTTGCCGAGGTGCTTGTAGCCGGCCAGCTCCTGCTCGAACTCGGGAGTTCGGTCGACGAACTCCCTGAGTGCCGCCTTTGTGGTGCTGGGCACGCACATGCCGAAGCCGAGGCGTTCGAGATAGCGGCCGTTCATCAGCTGCTCGAACTGGCCCTTCAGCGGGACCGACAGCAGCGGCTTGCCCAGGTAGACGGTTTCGCTCATGAGTGAGAAGCCTCCACCGGCAACCACCCCGCGCGCAGTGCGCAGCGCCTCCACGAAGCCCTCGTTGGAGCGCGGCCGAAACTCGAGGTTGCCGTCGACCACAGGCTTGTCGGGACCGCCGCGCATGCCATAGACGAGGCACCGTACCCCACTCGAGCGCAGCGCCTCGATCTGCCGCTTGGAACCGCTGGCGTATACCACCAGGTGGTCGCCGGACTCAGGCTCCGCGCGCTCGATCTCGGGTCTCACTATCGGCGGTATGAGCGTCGTGCCGCGCCGCGCGAGAGGGGGGTGGAAGAAAGTCAGCACCAGATAGTGGGTGGCGCCGGGAACCATCTCCCGGGTGACGGCGCGAGCGATCATGAAGTCGTCGCGTTCCCCGCCGATGATCTCCTTGTTGTGGCGGCAGCGGTCGATCATGTTGATGTTGTCGACCGCCAAGAGCGGCGTGCGGGTCCAGCGGGCGTAGATGCCACAGAGCGGCTCGAAGTCGCTGATCACCACGTCGGGCTTCCACTCGTCGACCAGCGCCATCCAGTGGTGCACGGTCTCGGGAATCCCGTGGCGGGCCAGGCGCACGTTCTGGACCACCGTCTGCCAGCGCCTGATCTGACCGTCCCCCATCGCAAAGGTCGGACCGAAGATCTCGTCCACTCGCGGCAATACCGCGCCCAGATGGCGCAGCGCGGCTCCCGAGGCGACCACCCGGACATCGTGACGCTCGAGCAGGTGGTCGATAACCACGTGAGAGCGCGTCGCGTGGCCCATCCCCTCCCCGTTGACTCCGTAGAGCACCCTCATGACTTCGAGCCGGAGCCTACCCGCCCACTCGCTGGCGCTGTCGAAGCGCTTGCACTCGCTCGGCGTTCAGCGCGTCCACCGCCTCCAGGAACTTGCCCTGCTCGTAGTGGTCCACCGCTATCAGGCTGACCGGCAGACCCCGCTCACGCGCACAGCGGTGCGCGCGTCCCACGACGGCGCGCTCCGTCTGGAAGGGCTCGTTGGGCCCGACCCGCGGCGGGAACAGATCCGCCCAGTGGTTGAGCATCAGAAACGGGCTGTCCGCGTCTCCGCGCTCGCGGCGACAACTCAGCTCGCGCACCTTCGTCGCGCCGAGCGGCGTGTCCTGGACGAAGGAGAACCCATCGAGATACCAGGGCACCGAACCGTGGACGCCCTTCTCCGCCAGGACGATCACCCGCTTGTTGCGCCGCACGAGCGAGCCCAGCGTCGGCAGGGGCTCGTCACGGTCGAGCCCGGTCACATAGCGGTCGAGCCCGGCGCGCTCGAAGACCTTTGCGATCTCGGCCGGCGGCACGTAGTCCTCGACGAAGAGGATCACCACCTCGCCGCGGTTCGCCTCCAGGAACTTGCGGATTTCCTCCAGCGAGTCCAGCATCCGCGTGGCTCCGAGCTCGCAGACCGTGTGACACAACCAGACGTCGCGCTCGCCGCTGGCCTCGCCGGCTCCGAGGCGACCGGCGAGCCGCTCGGCTGCCTTGAGCACGTTGGGGGGCAGGCTCTTGGCGACCCGGTTTTTGCTGCGGCCCTCCGCCCTGAAATCGGTGCGCACGCGACCGTCGTCGTCCTCCACTCCCCAGTGCGCGTCGATGAGGAACAACCGAATCCCGTCCTGCAGCTGGCGGGGAATCGTCCGCCGGTTGTTGACGAGGAACCAGCCGGGGCTGTCCGCGGCCGAGAACGAGTTGTGGGTGCCCGCGAACACGGCTTCATTGAGGCGCAGCTCGCACAAGGACGCCGAGCCGTTGCAGGTGCCGGAGCGCGTGGTCGCCGCGGTGGCCAGGGCCCCTTCCCCCTCGTCGTCGGTGACCACGAGCACCAGCGCGAGCACCACTGCCACGCACACCCCGCCGGCGGCGGCGGCCACGGCGAGCGCGCGCCGGCGCGAGCGTTTTCCTTCCGGCGCGGCGGCACCCGAGGGTTGGATCATCACCAGCAGCTCGCTTGTTCCAAAGAAGATCAGGAAGGCCCCGGCGACGATGGCCCCCAGCTCGAGCGCGAGCAGTGGTTCGAGCACCACGAAGACTCCCAGCAGCAGGGCGCCCACCCCTCTCAGGGCACGGCCCCAGCGGGTGCGCGGGGGGCCCGCGACACGACGGCGCAGCCGCGTCATGGGCTGGTCCACGTGCTCGGGATCGAGCGCGGCCGCGGCCGCACCCACCACGAGCCCTCCGAGCGCGAGCAGCAAGGCGACGGCCACGAGATCCGCGAGAAAGGCGTCCAGCACGCCGGCCACCGCGCCGCGGACGTCGGCATCGGTCAGCTCGTCTTCGCCGATGACGCCGGCGAGCACCCGCGCTCGGAGCACCAGCAGTGCCGCGGCCAGCAGAGCGGCAGACGTACCCACCGCAATTCCCGTCCGCAGTACGGCCACGCGGCGGTCCGGCGCGATGGCGATGGCGGCGGCGAACACGAGCAGCGCCAGCAGCGGCAACACCACCCCGAACAGGCGTATCTGATCGGCGATCGCAAGCGTCTGGCCCGCGAACTCGCGGCGGCGTAGCGCGAGCAGTGTCGCATCGATGTTCTTCGGCAACTGCCGCGCCAGGTCGGGCGAAACCGACCGCAGAGCGAAACGCACCAGCTCGGCACCATCGGCCACGTCGATGACCGCGTTGCGGCGCTCGCGGACGAAGAACACGCGGTTGGCCTCGATCGCCGCCTGGCGAAAAACGGTCTTGAACGGCCTCGACTCGATCACGACGTCGACCACCGATTCGACCAACGGCCGCGCCGCCACGAGCTCGGAGGAGCCGCGGTCGATCAGGTTGACCACGATCTCGCGTCCGACGACCTTGCGCACGCGGTCGTCGTCGAGGGCGGCCACTGCGCGGTCGGCGAAAGCGTCCTGGTCGAGGACCTGGGTGCGGAGGTAGTAGGTGATGCCTCCCGCGAGCAGCAGCGCCGCCCCCAGGACCACGAGCACCACGCTGGCCACCCCGCGCGTCCGACTGGGAGCGCGGTTGCGATTCATGCGAGCCTCGGCGTAGGGTAGCCCGTATGACTCTGGTCGCGGAGTTGATCATCGAGATCGGGGGCGACCAGACCTTTCTCTCGGAAGAGGGGGCCCGCGCCGGGCTGATCCTCCTGGGCACGATGCTGCTGTCGTTCCTGTTCATCCGCACGAGCGCACGGCTCATGCGCAACCCCAAGGTCACCTGGTGGCCGGGGAGCATCGAGACCGAGGGTGGGCTGCACGTGCACCACCTTGTCTTCGGCATCGTGATGATGCTGTTTGGCGGCTTTCTGCTGGCGCTCTCGCCCAGCAGCCCGTGGCTCGAGCTCTTCGCCGCCGTGTTCGGCATCGGCGCGGGGCTAACGCTCGACGAATACGCCCTCTGGCTGCACCTCGAGGACGTCTACTGGGCCGAGGAGGGGCGGCGCTCTATCGACGCCGTGCTGATCGCGGCCATCGTCGGCGGCCTCCTGCTGCTCGGCTTCATTCCGGTCGGCACCGACGAGGGCGTGCCGGTCATCATCGTGACGGTGCTGATAACGATGGCGGTGTCGGCCGTCGCCATCCTCAAGGGCAAGGTCTTCATGGGCGTCGCGGGAATGCTCTTCCCCATCTTCGGGATCATCGGAGCCATTCGGCTGGCCAAACCGGGCTCTCCCTGGGCCAACCGGCGCTATGCGCCTCAGAGCAAGAAGCTGGCCCGGGCCGAGCAGCGCTACGGCAGGCACACTGCGCGTTACCAGCGCTTTCAGGACCGGATCGCCGGCGCCCCGCATCTCGACGGACCGAAGCGGCCCGAGGCCCAGCGCGAAGAGGCGAAGCCCTAGGAGCGAGCGGCCGGCTCGTCCTCACGCGCGGCGTCGAGCAATTCCTCCATGCTCGTGAGCTTCACCCGCGGGCGCCCCTGCGGCTCGCCGGCGGCCTTCTCGACCGAGTCGATCGCCTCCCAGCCGGCGTAGGTCACGTGATCGGGCTTGCGCTCGGCGAGCAGCGCCTCGAGCGAGTCCCGGTCGGCGTCGAGCGGCTGGTTGAGCGAGCCGGCGTCCAGATCGGCGAGGAGGGCGTCAACGGTCTCCTGGGCGTCGCGCTTGTTGGTGCCGATGATCCCGGTCGGGCCGCGCTTGATCCAGCCGACGACGTACTCGCCGGCCACCGGGCGGTCCTCCGCCGTGATCCGCCCGCCGACGTTGGGAATCACTCCGGCGCGCTCATGGAAGGGCAGGCCGGAGAGCGGGATTCCGCGGTAGCCGATCGAGCGGAACACGATCCCGCAGTCGAGCTCCTCGGTCGTGTCGGTCGAGCATGCTCGCAGCGAGCCGTCCTGCTCGCGCAGCTCGTTTCGGCAGATGCGGATGCCCTCGACCCGCTCGGAGCCGAGCAGCTCCAGCGGCGAGACCAGGAAGCGGAGCACGATGCGGCGGTGTTTGCCCGTGGGCCGGCGGCCCGCATAGCCGGTCAGGATGTCGACGTTCTTGCGCGCCGTCGAGCTGGCCTCATCGCTCTCGAGCCAGGTGCGGCTGAGCGGATCCATCTCCACGTCGCGAGCATCCACGAACACGTCCGCGTCGGTCATGGCCCCGAGCTCCAGAAGCTCGGGATTGGTGAAGGCGGCCTGAGCCGGGCCCCGCCGTCCCAGCACCACGATCTCCTCGATCCTCGACTCGGCCAACACCTCCAAGGCGTGATCGGCCACGTCGGTCTCGGCCAGCTCGTCACGGTCGAGGGCAAGCATCCGCGCGACGTCCGCCGCCACGTTGCCGTTGCCGATCACGATCGCGCGCTCACAGGACAGGTCGAACTCGAGGTCGCGGTAGTCGGGGTGGCCGTTGTACCAGGCCACGAACTCGGTGGCCGCCCAGCTCCCGGGCAGATCCTCGCCCGGGATTCCCATCCTGCGGTCGGTCTGCGCCCCCACCGCGTAGATGACCGCGTGGTAGCGCTGCAGCAGGTCCTCATGGATCACGTCGGTGCCGTACTCGACGTTGCCGAAGAAGCGAAACTCGGGGTGCGCCGCGGTCTTCTCGTACACCCGGCTGACGGCTTTGATGTTCGGGTGGTCGGGCGCCACCCCGCCCCTCACGAGGCCCCAGGGCGTGGGCAGGCGGTCATAGACATCCACCTGAGCCACGAGGTCCGGGTGCGACTTGGCCTTCAGGAGGTGACCCGCCGCGTAGAAGCCCGACGGGCCCGACCCGACGATCGCGACCCTCAGAGGCGCCTGCTCTGTGCCCGGCTCGCCCATTCAAGGACGAGTCTAGGCAGCCCCCTCCGGGTCCTCCCCCAACACGAGTTCCATTGCCGGCACCGGCTCTACGGGGTTGACGACCACTAGCTCGTCCTCCTCCGCCGGCGCGGGCGGCGGCTCGGGCAGGGTGACCGGGACGGCGGCCGGCACGGGTTCCACGGTCAGCACCGGCCGGGGCGGAGCGGGGGGAGCTTCGGCCGAGACGATCATCGTCCGCGCCGCCAGATCGCCCAGGCGACCGCGGCGCTCGCCGGTGATGAGCATCACGATCAGCCCCACGAGGTACAGAAACAGGCCGTCGATCAGGCGCAGGATCGTGCGCACCGCGATCTCGTCCATGCTCGCCGGACCGCCGTCGAGTCGCACCACCCGGATCTTCGACAGCTTCTTCCCGAGCGTCTGTCCGTTGCCCGACTCCCAGGCGAAGTAGTAGTAGAGCGCCCAAGCGGTGATGACCGCACTCAGGGCGAGGCCGGGGCCGGCCTTCGAGTCGAGCAGCCCGGCGCCGAACGCGATCGCCAGCGCGCCGGCCATCACGACCGCGAGGTCGACGACGCCGGCGATCACACGCCGGTTGTCGAGCTCCGGTCCGCGTGCGGGCAGAGCCGAGGTCTGAGCGGCGGGGCTCATCGCTCAAACATCGGCAGTGCCCCGACGGCGCTTTACGCGGGCGCCCGGCGCCTGGCCACCCGTGGCGCGGGTCGCCCGCCCGAACGGCGATAGTTCGCCGCGATGGAGCGAATTGCCGTCGCGGATCTGGGCTCGAACTCCTGGCGGCTCGTGGTCTACGGATACGAGCCGGGCACGCCTTGGTGGAGCCTCGTCGACGAGATCCGCGAGGCGGTTCGGGTCGGCGCCGGGATGGGCGACGACGACAGGTTGCGGCCGGAGCGAGTCGAGCGGGCCCTGCACACGGCCGCCGTCTTCGACTCCTTCTGCCGCACGATGAGAATCGAGCAGACCGAGACGGTGGCGACCAGCGCCATTCGCGAGGCGCAGAACGGAGACGAGCTGCTTCGCGCGATCCGCCGAAGCACCGGGCTCGAACCTCGCGTGATCAGCGGCGAGGAGGAGGCGCGCTACGGCTACCTGGCGATCGTCAACTCCACGACGATCGAGGGGGGCTTCGGCCTGGACATCGGCGGCGGCAGCGTTCAGGCGATGCGAATCGAGGACCGGCTCCTGACCGCCTCGAAGTCGCTGAGGCTCGGCTCGGTGCGAGTCAGCGAGGAGTTCCTGCCCGGCAGGAAGGCGCGCGCCAAGTCGATCAAGGCCCTGCGCAAGCAGGTCTCGGGTGACCTCGAGCAGCTCGGGTGGTGGCGCGGCGGCGGGCGCATCGTGGGCCTCGGGGGAACGATCCGCAACCTCGCCACCGCGGCCATGAAGCGCGCGGACCTGCCACCGCTCGACGTTCAGGGCTTCGAGCTCGAGAGCGACGCGCTCGATGACCTGATCGAGCTCCTGGCCTCGCTGCCGGCGGACGAGCGCGGCGACGTGCCCGGCATCAAGCCCGACCGCGGCGACGTGATCCTCGGCGGTGCGCTGGTGCTCGCGGCGGCGCTCGACGCCGGCGGCTTCGACGCCATCGAGGTCACCGAGGCCGGGCTGCGCGAGGGCATCTTCTTCGAGCGTCTCTGTGGCGCGGGCGAGATGTTCGAGGACGTCCGCCGCGAGTCCGTGGAGAACCTCGCGCACCGCTTCAACACCGACCCCGACCACGTGGCCCGCGTGGCGGCGCTGTCGCTCGCCATGTTCGACGGCCTGGCGCAGGCCGGGCTGCACCGCTACGGGGACGAGGAGCGCGAGCTCCTCTGGGCCGGCTGCCTCCTGCACGACATCGGCACGGCGATCGACTACGACGATCACCATCGCCATTCCCACTACCTGGTGCTGAACGCCGGTCTTCCCGGATTCGCTCCCGCGCGAGCTCGTGCTGATCGGGCTCATCGCCCGCTACCACCGCAAGGGCGACCCCGACGCATCGGAGCTCGGCGACCTCGCGCGCAAGGGCGACGACGATCGCCTCACGCCTGCTGAGCGGGATCATCCGACTGGCGGAGCAGTTCGAGCGAAGCCGGGACGGCGCGATTCGCGCGGTCAGCGTGGCCGACCACGACCGCACGGTGGAGCTGGGGACCGAGATCGACCCGGAGCGGGACCCAAGCGTCCCGATCTGGGCAGCCCAACGCAACGCCGACCTGCTGGCCGACGCGCTCGGGCGGCGGGTCGAAATCGCCTGATGCGGCGCTGGTGGATCCTGGCGGGAGCCTCGGCGGGCCTGTTCATGCTGATGCTGGACTCGACCGCCATAGCGCTCGCGCTGTCCTCCATACGCCTCGACCTGGGCGCGTCCAGCTCCGGCATCCAGTGGGCGCAGAACGTGTACCTGCTCGCGCTCGCCGCGCTCGTGACCACGCTCGGGCGCATCGGCGACCTGGTCGGCCGCCGCCTCGTGTTCTGCGCCGGCCTGATCGTGTTCTCGCTCGGCTCGATCGCCGCCGCCACGGCGGACTCGATCGCCGTCCTTGTCGCCGGCCGTGCGATCCAGGGCGCGGGCGCCGCCGCCATGCTCGCCCTCTCGCTGGCGATCGCGACACTGGCCTTTCCGCCCGAGCGGCGCTCGCGAGCGATCGGCATCTGGGCCGCGGTGTCGAGCATCGCGCTGGCCATCGGGCCGCTGGTCGGAGGCGTGGTGGTCGAGGTCGCCAGCTGGCGCTGGCTCTTTCTCCTGAACATCCCGCTCGCCGCGATCTCGCTGGCGTTGCTGCTGACCGCCATGCCCGAGTCGCGCGACGAGAGCGCGAGCCGGCGCATCGACGTGCCCGGCCTGGTCACGCTCAGCGCGGGGCTCACGCTGCTGGTGCTTGGGCTCGTGCAGGGAAAGAGCTGGGGGTGGACCTCGCTCGACACGCTGGGCGCGCTTGTGGCCGGGGTCGCGCTGCTCGCCCTGTTCGGTGTCGCCGAGAGGCGCGCCGACGAACCCATCATCGACCTGGACCTCTTTCGCAACGGCCCCTACCTGGGCGCGAGCGCGGCGGCGTTCGCGCTCGTTGGGAGCTACTGGACGGTGATGTTCCTGCTGCCCCAGTACCTCGACCTGGCCCTGCGTTTCTCGACGGCGCGCGCGGGGGTGCTCATGCTCCCCGTGACCGTTCCCATGGCGTTCATCTCGCCGATCGTCTCCCGCCTGGTGGCACGCGTCAGCGCCCGACTCGTGATGACCGCCGGGATGGCCTGCGCCACGGTGGGGATGCTCCTGCTCACCCGCCTGGACGGCTCGTCGAACTACTACGACGTGGCGCCGGGGCTCATCCTCTTCGGCGTGGCCCTCGGCTTCGTCTACGCACCCATGTCGGCGGCGGCGATGGGCGCCCTGCCGGCGGAGAAGGCCGGCGTCGCCTCCGGGGCCCTGGCCATGATCCGCTGCCTGGCCGGTGCGGTCCTCCTGGCCGCCGGGGGGGCGGTGTTCCAGCACGTGCAGGTGGAGGAGCGGGCGGCGGGCGACTCGTTCGAGGGGGCCTTCGCGGCGGGCATCGCCGACACCGCCTGGGTGCTGGGTGCGGTGCTGCTGGCGGGGACGATCCTTACCTGGCTGCTCGTGCGCTCGGCCCCGGAGGCGCGCCGGCCCCACCACCGTCGCTTTCACCTCTGACGGCGCAGCGTCCTTGGCCTCGGGGGGCGGGTATCCGCGTACCCTCAAACGAGTGGCCGAGGAACTTCCGACAGGACGCTGGCGGCGCGCCGCACGGGTTGGCCGGCTGGCCGGCGGCCAAACCGCACGCGGCTATGCGACCAAGGCGGCCAACCTGGCCCGCTCGGACGAAGGGCGCTCCGACGCCGCCGCCCGGCGCCAGATCGAGGCCGCCGAGCAGATCTTCGACGTACTCGGCCAGATGAAGGGCGCGGCCATGAAGGTCGGGCAGGTGGCGTCGTTCATCGACACCGGCGCCTTCCCGCCCGAGTTCCAGGAGCGGATCCAGGCCAAGCTGGCGGAGCTGCGCGACGCCGCCCCGCGCGTGTCGTTCGACCGCATGCGCAAGGTGATCGAAGACGACCTGGGGGAGAAGCTTCCCGACGTCTTCTCCGAGTTCGAGCAGGACGCGGTAGCGGCCGCCTCGATCGGTCAGGTCTACCGAGCCCGGCTCCATGACGGCCGCGAGGTGGCCGTGAAGGTCCAGTATCCGGGCGTCGGTCAGGCCGTGCGCGCAGACCTGCAGAACCTCGGGCTGATCATGCGGGTGGCCAAGCGGATCGCTCCGGGCATGGACGCCAAGGCGATGGCCGCCGAGATCCGGGAGCGCTTGACCGACGAGCTCGACTACGAGCACGAGGCCCAGCAGCAGCGCGCCTTCGCCCGCGTGTGGCGCAACCACCCCTTCATCTTCGTGCCCAAGGTGGTGACCGAGCTCTGCAGCGAGCACGTGCTCGTGTCCGAGTGGGTGGAGGCCAAGGGCTTCGAGGAGGTCCGCGAGATGGACGCGGCCGCGCGCGACCGCTTCGGCGAGATCGTGTTTCGCTTCTTCTTCGGATCGCTCTATCGCAACGGTCACTTCTCGGGTGATCCGCACCCCGGCAACTACCGGCTGATGGACGACGGGCGGGTGGCCTTCATCGACTTCGGGATGACCAAGCGCGTCTCGCGCGAGGACCTCGAGGCGGAGATCGAAGCCATCCGCCTGGGCATGGAGGGCGACGCGGAGGGGCTGCACCGTCAGCTGGGCTCGATGGGCTTCTTCGATCCGTCGGACGGCGAAGTCACGGCGCAGGCGGTCTTCGACCACTTCCACGACGTCTGCACATGGTGGATCGAGGACCGCGAGGTGACGATCGACCGCGAGCTCGTGTCACAGGTGCTGATCGACTTCGGCGACCCGCGCTCGCGCCATTGGCCGCTGATGCGCCGCGAGACGATGCCGCCGCAGGCGATGCTGGCGCGCCGCATGGAGGCTCTCGTGCTCGGCGTGCTGGGTCAGCTCGGGGCCACTGCCAACTGGCACCTGATCGCCCGCGAGTGGCTCTTCGGCGAGGCCCCCTCCACCGAGCTCGGGCGCCTCGAGGAGTCCTTTCACGCCCCGGCGGCCGTCTGACCATGCCGCGCCAAACGCGGCACCCCGAGCAACGGTTACCCGGCCGCGCATCGGCAGGCTCGCGCACCACCCCGGTCAAGGCCTCTCAGGAGGCCCTGGGCACGCTTCGCGAGGCCGACCCCGTGATGGCCCGCCTGGTGGGCGAGCACGCCGCCGTGGTGCGACGCGACATCAAGCGCGAGCGGCCCGGCGACGCCTACGGAGCCCTGCTGCGCTCGATCGTCGGCCAGCAGCTCTCCACGAAGGCGGCGCGCACGATCTACGGGCGCATGACCGACCTCTTCGACGGTCACGCTCCCACCCCGCGCCAGCTCCTGGCCGTCGATCCCGAACGGATCCGGGCCGCCGGCCTCTCCTACTCCAAGATCGCGTATCTGCGCGACCTGGCCGCGCACGTCGAGGACGGCTCGCTCGACCTCGAGGGCCTGCCCGATCTGCCGGACGAGGAGGTGAGCGCCCAGCTCACCGCGATCAAGGGCCTCGGCCAGTGGACCGCGGACATGTTCCTCATGTTCCACCTCGGCCGGCCCGACATCCTGCCGGTGGGCGACCAGGGGATCCGCCGCGCCGTCCAGGTGGAGTACCGGATGCGCAAGCTGCCCGACGCCAAGCGCCTCGAGAAGCTCGCGCGGCCCTGGCGGCCCTACCGGACCCTGGCCTCCCTGTTCCTATGGAGCTCGCTGGACAACACCCCAACGTAGAATCGCGCGGATGAAGAGGTCGCCGGCCGCCGGAGACGAGGCGCTGAGGCGAGGCGATTGGACCGAGGCGCGACGGCACTTCGAGGCCGAGCTGCGGGCGCAGGAGACGGCCCCGGCGTGGGAGGGCCTCGGCTGGGCCGCATGGTGGCTGGCGGACGAGGAGCTGACCATGCGCGCACGCCAGAACGCGTTTCGGGCCTATCGGGACGCCGGCGATCCGGCGTCCGCCGCGCGCGTGGCCGCGTGGCTCGCGGCCGACTTCCGCGAGTTCCGCGGCGAGGAGGCCGTCGGACACGGCTGGCTCGAGCGCGCCCGCCGGCTGCTCGCGGACGTCCCCGAGGGCCCCGACCACGGATGGCTCGCGCTGATCGAGTGCGACTTCGCGCTGAACGTGGACGGCGACCCCGAGCTGGTGCTTACGCTGGCCACCTATGCCGCCCAGCTCGGGCGAGGCCTCGGCGTCCCCGACCTCGAGGCGCTCGGGCTCGCTCTCGAGGGCAGCGCACTCGTTCTGCGCGGAGAGGTCGACGAGGGCATGCGCCGCCTCGACGAGGCCTCGGCCATCGCCTCCGGGGAGGACCTCCACTCCCCGGCCACCTCCGCCTGGGCCTTCTGCTGCCTGATCTTCGCCTGCGACGGGGTGGGCGACTTCCCGCGGGCGGCGCAGTGGTGCGACATCATGCGCGGCTTCTCCGAGCGCTGGGGCGGCCGCCAGATCATGGGGGTCTGTCGCAGCGCCTACGGCCGCGTGCTCGCGACCGGCGGCGACTGGACGGCGGCCGAGGGCGAGCTGACCGCGGCGGTGGAGGACCTTCAGGCCGCGCGCCCGGGCATGGCCGCCGGCGGCCTGGTGCGCCTGGGCGAGCTGCGGGCGCGCCAGGGACGCTCGGACGAGGCGCGCAGCCTGTTCGAGCAGGCCGGAGCCGCCGGCCTGGTGGGGCTGGGCGAGCTGGCGCTGGACGCGGGCGACGCCGCCGGCGCCGCCGACGCGGCCGAACGGGTCCTGCGCCAGCTCCACGAAACCGACGTGCTCGACCGGCTGCCTCCGCTGGAGCTGCTGGTGCGGGCGCGCGCCGAGCTCGGCGAGCTCGATGCGGCCGAGCGCGCTCGCCTGGAGCTGTCGAGTGCTGCGCCGCCGTCGGCACGCCGTACGTGCTCGCGCGATCGAGCCTGGTGGCCGGGGAGCTGGCGGGCGCCGGCGGCGACCACGACGAGGCCCGCCGCGCCTTCGAGGACGCGGTGGACAGCTTCACCGCGGGATCCGCGCCCTACGACGCGGCCGTCTCGCGTCTCGCCCTGGCCGGCGCGCTCGTCTTCGCTGGGGCGCGAGGAGCGGGCGGCCTCGGAGGTGCTGGCCGCCCGCGAGACCTTCGAGCGGCTCGGCGCCGCCCGCGACCTGCTGCGGGCCGAGGCGGCCTCGCGACCGGTGCGATGCCCGAAGCGCTCGGCGAGCTGACCTCGCGCGAGCTCGAGGTGATGCGTCTCGTGGCCCAGGGCCTGAGCGACGCCGAGATCGCCGAACGGCTGGTGGTAAGCCCCCACACGGTCCACCGCCACGTGGCCAACGTGCGCGTCAAGCTGCGCCTGCCCTCACGAGCCGCCGCAGTGGCCTACGCCAGCCGCGCCGGACTCCTGTAGCCGGATCCGGCCATCTTCGGCGAATGGCCGGAAGCGGCGAAGGCACGCGCTTGCGGTGCTCGTAGCGTGCCTTCCCATGACCACGACTGCCATTCACACCGCCCTCGACGAGCTCCGTTTCCGCCTGCGCGGCGGGCTCTACGAGCCGGGCGACGCCGAATACGACGACGCCTGCACCCTCTTCAACTCGATGATCGAGCGTCGCCCGCGCTACGTCGCGCGCTGCGCCGCTCCCGACGACGTGATCGCCGCGCTCGCCTTCGCGCGCAGCCACGGGCTCGAGGTCGCCGTGCGCGGAGGTGGCCACTCGGTCACCGGCGCGTCGCTGTGCGACGACGGGCTCGTGCTCGACGTGCGCGGCATGAGCGACGTGGAGGTCGATCCGGTCGGGCGCGTGGCGCGGGTCGGCGCCGGCTGCACCTGGGCCGAGCTCGACCGCGCCACCCAGGTCCACGGGCTCGCCACCACCGGCGGTCGCGTGTCCACCACCGGCGTGGCCGGCCTGACCCTGGGCGGCGGCTCGGGGTGGCTCGAGCGAAAGCACGGCCTGGCCTCCGACAACCTGCTCGCCGTCGAGATGGTGACCGCCGAGGGCGAGCTGGTGCGCGCCTCGGACGCGGAGCACCCCGACCTGTTCTGGGCGCTTCGCGGTGGCGGCGGCAACTACGGCGTCGTCACGTCACTCGAGTTTCGGCTGCATCCCGTCGGCCCCGAGGTGCTGGCCGGCCTGGTCCTGCATCCCGCCGAGCGCGGTCGCGAGCTGCTGACCCTGTTTCGCGACGTGATGAACGACGCCCCGGAGGAGCTCGGCCTCGCGTTCGCCTACATCACCGCGCCGGACGAGCCCGACGTGCCCGCCGAGCTGCACGGCAAGCCCGCCGTGATGGTGGCCGGCATGTACAACGGGCCGATCGAGGAGGGTGAGCGGGTGCTGCGCGAGCTGCGCGCGTTCGGACCGCCCGCGGCGGACTTCTTCGAGCCGGTCCGCTACGCCGACTTCCAGTGCTCGATCGACGACCCGCCCGGCTACCGCAACTGGTGGACCGCGGAGAACCTGGCCGACCTCAGCGACGAGGCCATCGACGCGATCGCCGCGCGCTCCGAACGGCTGCCCGCCGGCCCTTCGCAGCTGTTCATCGTGCCGTGGGGTGGCGCGATCGCCCGAGTCGGCGCCGACGAGTCGCCGCTCGCCGGTCGGGACACGAAGTTCGTCGTCCACCCGCTGATGCTCTGGGAGGAGCCCGCGGACGACGAGAGCGTGATCGCGTTCGGTCGCGCCTATCGCGACGACCTGGCGCCCTATGCGAGCGGGTCCGCGTACCTCAACTTCATCGGTGACGAGGGAAGGGAACGCACGCGCGCGGGCTTTGCCCCCGGAAAGCTCGAGCGGCTGGCGCGGGTCAAGGCCGAGTGGGATCCCGACGACGTCTTTCACGCGAACCGCCACATACGGCCGCGGGCAGCCGGCCTGAGCCATGGGCTCGCTCGCCCGCGCGCCGCGCGATCTCCGGTTGCTGGCCGGCGCGGTCTTCCTGTCGGCGACCGGAGACATCGTCGCCATGATCACGCTGGCCCTCGTGGTCCACGATCTCACCGGCAGCGGCTTCGCGGTGTCCGCTCTGTTCGCGACGACGCTCGTGCCGGTGATCGCGCTCGCCGGGCTCGCGGGGCTGGTGGCCGACCGCTTCGAGAGTGTTCGCGTGCTGGCGCTCGCCTCGCTGGCCCAGGCCGCCGTGGCGGGGGGCCTGGCCTTCACGACCGACCTGGTCCCGCTGCTCGTTCTCTCCTCGCTGCTGGCGGCGGGCGCCGCGATCAGCAATCCGGCCGAGTTCACGCTCGTCCCGGCGGTGTCCGCCAAGGGGCGGCTGACCGAGGCGAACGGCCTCGTCGAGGCCGCTCGCTACGCCGGCTTCGCGGTCGGGCCGCTGCTGGCCGGGGCGCTGGCCGCGCTGGGAAGCGCCAGGCTCGCCCTGCTCGTGAACGCCGTCGAGCTTCCTCGCGATCGCGGCCGCCGCGGGGCTGATGAAGACGCGCCGTCCACCGCACCGCGGCGCGGCACGCGAGACCGAGCGGGCCCGCGACGGCCTGGCGCACCTCTGGCGCGACCGGGTCCTGAGGATCACGGTGCTCGCCGCCACGTCCGCGCTCGTCCTCATCTCGGCGTCACTGACGATCGACGTGTTCTACGCCCACGAGGTGCTCGGGGCGGGTGCCTCGGGCTATGCGGCGCTCTATGCCGCCTGGATGATCGGGATGGTGGCCGGCGCCGCCGGCCTCGCCGGAAGGGTTCCGCTTCAGGCGCTGGCGTTCGGAGCGCTGGCCGCTCTCGCCCTCCAGGGCGCCGGCGTGGCCGGCCAGACCGTGTGGGCCGTCCTCCCCGTGGCCCTGGCCGGATCGCTGATCGGCGGGGTCGGCCACGGCGTGAAGAACACGCTGGTCCGCACGCTCATTCAGCGGCGGGTGGACGAGCACGTTCAGGGGCGTGCCTTCGCCGCCTACGGAGCGGCGCGCAACGCGGCGGAGCTCGGAGCGCTCGGCCTGGGCGGGATCCTCGTCTCGGCGATCGGCCCGCGCCCGGCGCTGCTGATCGCGGGTCTGGGCCCGGTGGTGGCGGGTCTGGGCGGGCTGGCGTGCCTCAGCCGGCTAGACCGAGGCGCCGCAGCTCGGCTCTTCTTCCGCAACGCGGAAGGAGGAGCCACAGCCGCAGGAGGCCACCACGTTGGGGTTCGACACCTCGAACCCCGAGCCCATGAAGTTCTCGGTGTAGTCGACGGTTGAGCCCTCCACGTACTGGAGGCTGGCGGGGTCGACCAGCACGCGGACGCCGGAGGCGTCGAAGACGTGGTCGTCGTCGCGCTGCTCGTCGACCGCGAGCGCGTACTGGAACCCCGAGCAGCCGCCGCCCTTGACGCCGACCCTCAGCCCGATCTCGCCGATCGGCGGTCTGGCCGTTCATGAACGCGCGTACTTTCTCAGCTGCAATGTCGGTCAGGTTCACCATCCGTCCCCAATTGTATCGGCGATGACCTCGGTACCCTGAAAACGAGGATGCCGTCGTCAAGCGAACTGCAGGAGAAGATCGCGAGCGCCCTGCCGGGTGCCGACGTCACGGTCGAGGACCTGACCGGCGGCGGCGATCACTTTCGCGCCGAGATCGTCTCGGACAGGTTCGAGGGCCTGTCCCGGATACAGCAGCACAAGCTCGTCTACGACGTCTTCGGCGATGACATCGGCGGCGCGATCCACGCGCTCTCCATCAAGACTTCGACCCCCGGGAGCAGGATATGACCAACGACGAGATCCGCTCGTTCATCGAAAACGCCATCAAGGAGAACAAGGTGATGCTCTTCATGAAGGGCGTCCCCAACCAGCCGGCCTGCGGCTTCTCGGCCCGCACCGCGGGCGCGCTCAACGCGCTCGGCGTCCAGTACGCGGCGCTCGACATCCTTCCCGACCCGCGCATCCGCGAGGAGCTCTCGGGCCTGTCGGGCTGGCCGACCATCCCCCAGCTCTTCGTCGACGGCGAGCTGGTGGGCGGCTCGGACATCGTCATGGAGATGTTCGAGTCCGGCGAGCTGGCCGAGCTGCTCGGCGCCGAGCCGCCGGACGAGCCCTTCGAGCCCGAGCCGCAGCCCGAGCCGGTGCAGCGCGGGATCGGGCTGGAGAACCGGCTGGATTAATTAGCCGGGGGCTCGCGCCCCCGGACCCCCGTTGATTTTGCCGGTCTGTGGAGGCCTGCCTAGCGCCGGCGGCGGCGCTCGCTCAGCGCCTTGCGGCCGCGCTCGCCGTACTCGCGAGCCTGGCGCTTGTAGCGCTCCCTCTGCTCCGGGGGGAGCGACTGCCAGCGCTCCCACCCCATCAACACCAGGGGCCAGACTCGCTTGAAGCCTTCGGCCACGCGCGAGGCGCGCCCGCTCCCTCCGCCGCCGGGTAGCTGTCTCATTGCGCCCACTCTAGGGACGCATGCCGGGCACGCGGCGGAGCACGGCGGCCGCGACGCCGCCCGCGCCGACCGCGGCCGCGGCCAGGCGTCGAGTCATGGCCTCCGAACCGCGCGTGCGGGCGATCCGGTCGTGCTCGCGCTCGAGGTGCCACGTCACCGTGGCCTCGAGCGTCTCCTCGTGGGGCCGTGACTTCCAGCCCAGCTCGCGACGGGCCTTGGTCGAGCGGTAGGTCCACCACTGACCGGCGGCGCGCACCTCGACCTGGGTCAGCGGCCAAGAGCGGCCGCTGGCGCCGAGAATCTCCGCGGCGGCTCGCGCCGCGGCGCCGGGAATCCGCACCGGGGGATCCACGCCCGAGAGCCGGCCGAGGTCGGCGAAGAGTCGCTCGTAGGTGAAGTTGCGCGCGCTGAGGATGTAGCGCTGGCCGACCTCCCCCCGCTCGGCCGCCAGCACGTGCCCGGCGGCGACGTCGCGCACGTCGACGATCGAGGCGGCTCCGTCCACGTGGACCGGCACGCGACCGAGCAGGAAGGAACGCACGAGGCGAGTCGAGCTGAGCAAATGGTCGCCCGGCCCGAAGCAGACCCCTGGATTGACGCATACCAGCGGCAGGCCGCGAGCGGCCACGCGGAAGGCCTCGAGCTCGCCCTCGTGCACCGAGTCGACGTAGGGGATGGCGAGCCTGCCCGCGGTGAAGAGCTGGCCCTCGTCCGCCGTCTTGCCGTGGGCCGCGGGTCCGAGCGCAGCGGCACTCGAGGTGTAGATCACCCGCTCGACCTCCGCGCGCAGGCACTCCTCCATCATGAGCCTCGTCCCCGCCACGTTCACGTCGAACAGACGTTCGGTGTCCTGGGCGCCGAACCGAGGTGACTCCGGCACAGTGAAACACCTGCTCGGCGCCGTTCAGCGCTCGGCGGACGGTGCGGCGGTCGCGCAGCTCGAGCTTGAGCCGGCGGCAGTCGAGGTCGGCGATCGCATCGTCGGGAGAGCCCTCCTGCACTCCGAGCGTGACGTCGTGTCCGCGCTCGACGAGCAGTTGCGCGACGTGGGATCCGATGAAGCCCGTCGCGCCGGTGACGAGGAGCTTGGCCAAGCCTCCTCAGAGTTAGACGCCCGAGTAGGCTGGCCCGCGCATGAGCAGCGTCGCCGTGGTCACCGACAGCACCTCGTATCTGCCCCCGCAGCTGATCGAACGCCACGAGGTCACGATCGTCCCGCTCTACATCGTCTTCGGGGGCGACCGCCCGGTGCCGGAGATCGAGATAAACGACTACGACGCCTTCTTCGACGAGCTGCGCGGCGCCGAGCGGCTGCCGACCACCTCGCAGCCGTCGGTGGGCGACTTCACCTCGGCCTACGAGCCGCTGCTCGCCGACGGACGGGAGATAGTGTCCGTCCACATCTCGGGCGGACTCTCGGGGACGACCGAGTCCGCCCGGCAGGCCAAGTCGGCGCTCGAGCGCGACGGCAGGGGCGGCGAGCGCATCGAGGTGGTGGACTCGACCACGGCCGCCGGGGGGCTGGGCTTCATGGTGCTGGCCGCCGCCAAGGCCGCGTCCGAGGGCAAGAGCGCCAAGGAGGTGGCCGAGTGGGTCAGCGAGGCCCGGGCCGAGCTCAAGCTCTGGTTCGCGATCGACACCCTGGAGTTCCTGCGCCGGGGTGGGCGAATCGGCGCTGCCAGCGCCTGGATCGGCTCGACGCTGAAGGTGAAACCGATCCTGACCGTCGAGAACGAGATGACCCCGGTGGAGCGGGTGCGGACCTCGAGCCGTGCGTTCGACCGAATGGTCGACTATGCGCGTCAGCGCCACGAGTCCGGCGCCGACGCCTGGTCGGCCCAGCACATCCACGCGCCCGATCAGTGCGCCGCCCTGGTCGAGAGCTGCCGTGAGGTGTTCGGAGGCGAACCGACGATCGTCAGCGAGCTGGGCCCGGTACTCGCGGCGCATACGGGGCCGGGGCTGATCGGGGTAGGCGGACTGCCCAAGGCGCTTCGTGGAGTAGGAGCCGCCGCCGCGGGGGCGAATACCGCCCTGATGTTGTCCGTTCGGTCGATCCTGCGGGTTGTACTCACCGTCGTCTGCGTGGCGATCACGCTCTACCTCCTGTACCGCCTGCGCCGGCCGATCGGGTGGCTGCTGATCGCCACGTTCCTCGCGCTGGCCCTCTCGGGGCCCGTGAACTATCTGGCCACGCGCATGAGGCGCGGCCTGGCGATCACCGTGGTCTTCCTGGTGCTGCTGGCCATCCCCTTCGCTCTGATCGCATTGATCGTGCCGCCGCTGATCACGGAGGGCAACAAGTTCGCCGAGAACGTGCCGCAGTACGCCGACGAAGTCACGAACTTCGTGAGGGACAACGAGACGCTTCGCAGGATCAACGAGGACTACGACATCACGGGGCAGCTCGAGAAGGAGGCGGGCAAGCTGCCCGACCAGCTGGGCGGCGCTGCGGGAACGCTGCGAGACCTGGGGTTCGGCATCGTCAACTCGGCCTTTGCGCTCGTGACGATCCTCGTGCTCACCGCATTCATGCTCAGCAGCGGCCGCCGCTGGACCGATGCCGCGATCCGCATGCGACCACCGGAACAGCGCCAGCGCCTGCGCCGATCGCTGGATCACATGGGTCAGGCGGTGGGCGGCTATGTGGCCGGGGCGCTGACCATCGCGGTGATCGCGGGGGTGGTCACCTACATCGTCCTGCTCATCCTCGGTGTGCCCTTCAAGGCTCCCCTGGCGGTGATCGCCGGGCTGTTCTCCCTCATCCCGCTGGTCGGCGCCACGATCGCGGCGTTCCTCATCGGCATCGTGACGCTGTTCGAGAACTTCCCCGTGGCGACGATCGTGTGGGTGATCTGGGCCATCGTCTACCAGCAGTTCGAGAACCACGTGATCCAGCCGCAGATCCAAAAGCGCACCGTCCACGTGCAGCCCTTCGTGACGATCGTGGCCGTTCTCTTCGGCGCCACGCTGCTCGGCGTGGTCGGTGCACTCGTGGCGATACCCGTGGCTGCATCGGTCCAGATCCTGGTTCGCGAGTACGTCGACCTGCGCACTCTCTCGATCAAGCCCGAGCCCCACGACCCGCCTCCCGCCCCGCCGCCGCCCACACCGCCCCCCGGTGCGCCACCCGCCGGTCCAGCCCCGGCGAACACCTAACCTGAAGCCATGAGTGTCGGGCTCCTGGCAAAGCGCGGGCTGCTGCTCGCCGTCACGGGGGTGTCGCTCTACCTGCTGGCGCCGGCTCTGCTCGAGGTCTTCGGGGCCTTCGACAAGCTGGATGACTTCAACCCGCTCTGGTACCTCGCAATGGTGGGCCTGCAGGTGGGCAGCTACGCGTGCATGTGGATGGTGCAGAAGATCGCCGTCCGGGCCGACCATCTGACGCCCATCGCCACCTCGCAGCTCGCCTCGAACGCGTTCGGCCGCATCGTGCCGGGAGGGGTAGCGGCTGCGGGAGCCATGCAGTACGCGATGCTGGTTCGCGGGGGCGTGCCCGCGCCCGCGGCGGCGTCGGGCATGACCGCGTCATCGGTGCTCGTGTTCGGCATCCTGCTGGCGCTGCCGTTGCTGGCGCTGCCGGCGCTGCTCTTCGGTGCGCCCGTGAATCCCGGCCTCGGCCGCGCGGCGGTGGTGGGCGGGGCGGTCTTCGTGGCGGTGTTCGCGGGCGGGGCGGTGGCGGTCCTGTACGACCGGCCCCTGATCGAGGTGGGGCGCGCCCTGCAGGCCATACGGAATCGGATCCTCCGCAAGCGCGCACCGCTCACGGGACTGCCGCAGCGGTTGATCCGCGAGCGCAACGAGGTGATGGACGTGCTCGGCCGGCGCTGGTGGGAGGCGCTGCTGTTCGCCGCCGGGCGCTGGGTGCTCGACTATCTCACCCTGCTGGCCGCGCTTACGGCCATCCACGCGGAGTCGCGCGCGTCGGCCGTCCTGCTCGCCTTCTGCGCGGCGCAGTTCCTCGGCACGCTGCCGCTCACGCCGGGTGGGCTCGGCTTCGTGGAGGCCGGGCTGACGGGAACGCTCGCGCTGGCCGGCGTGCCGGCCGGCGAGGCGGTGGTGGCGACCCTGGCCTACCGGCTCGTCTCGTTCTGGCTGCCCATTCCCGCGGGCGGGGTCGCGGCGATCCTGCACCGCCGCCACTACGGCTCGGCGGGCGAGCCTCTCACCGGAAGCGAGGACCGCGTCGAGACCGAGGCCGCTCCTGCCAGTCCTCCACGGTGAGAGCCCAGCGCTCGTGGTCGCGCCAGCGGCCGCCGATCTTCAGGTAGCGCGGCGAGTAGCCCTCGAGCCGGAAGCCGGCGCCCTCGACCAGGGCGCGCGAGGCGTGGTTGCCGGGCTGGACGTTGGCCTCGACGCGGTGCAGGCGCTGCACCCGGAAGGCGTGGCGCAGCATCAGCTCGAGGCCCTCGCGCATGTGGCCGCGGCCGGCGTAGGGGGCGCTGCCGTCGTAGCCGAGGTAGGCGTTGTGGAACGCCCCCCGGAAGATCTGGCTCAGGGCGAAATATCCGACGACCGCGCCGCCGTCCTTGAGGCAGACGAGCTGGAGGTCGTAGTCGTCGCGCTCGGTTCGAGCCATCAGCAAGGCGAAGGAGTCAAGATCGGTCGGCGGGCTCGACCACGGGCGGTGCAGTGAACGGCTCGCCGCCATGAGCGCGGTGAACTCGGGGCCGTCGGCCGAGGTAAGCGGCCGGAGGACTACGCGCGAGCGCTTCAGCGTCCGCGGCGTCCGGTGAGAAGCGAAACCGTCGCCGCCACCCCACCGCCGATCACGAAGCCGGCCACGGCCGCGCCGATGAGCGCCTCCTTGCGGTGCTCCCTGAGCTGACGGCGCCAGTCGGTCAGCTCCGCGACCTTCGAACGCAGGTCGTTGACGGAGAAACCCAGCTCCTTGCGCGTCTCCTCGATGGAGGCGCGGATCATCTCCGGCGTCTGGGCCTCCATCAGCCGGTCTTCAGCTCCTCGCCCGCCTCGAGCGACCGGCCGACCTGATCGCGCTCGATCTTCTGGGTCTCGAACTGCGCGCGCGTCAGCTTGGCCTCGTCTATGGCCATCTGGGGGATCGGCGGCGATCCCTTCTTGAAGAAGCGGTAGGCCAGGAATCCGGCGATCGCGGCGAGCAGGAAGAGGAAGAGCGTGACGATGCCGTAACCCGGCCAGACCAGGTTGGACCAGTCGAACAGGTCGTTGATGAACCAGGCGAAGAAGTGGAACATCATCGTCACGCCGAAGACGAGGAACACGCCCGCGGCGGCGGCCACCGCCGCACCCTTGCCGAGCTTCGTGACCTTGTCAGTGACCTCGGCCTTGGCGAGCTCCACCTCTTGGCGGACGAGCAGCGAAGCCTTCTCGGAGACCTCGGCGACGATCTCGCCGATGTTCTTGTCCGCGCTCGTCTTGCGCTCGCTGCCGTCGACGCTCATCGAGTCAACATCCTCAACACCACCGCGAGGGCAAACCCGCCCGCGAACGCGGCGCCCACGAAGGCCTCGGGGTGCTCGTCGTAGGGGTCAGTGTCGCTCCCGACGCTAAGCGGACTCTCGCCCATCGGTCGCGAGGCCGTTGCCCCCTGGTTCGGCTCGTCGGCCATCAGTCGACGGGCGGGTCCTCCTTGAAGACCCGCACCCAGATTTCGGTGGCCACCCTGTTGGCCACGATCGAGGAGAGCGCGCCCACGCCGGCCAGGAGGCCGGTCCACATGAGTCGCTTCGTGAGGTCGTTTCCCATCCGAGGGCGAGATTCAACCAGACGCGCCGTTGTCAGCCGACTCAAGGCCGCCGCAGATCGCTTCCACCACGAGGCCCTTGGCGCGCTCGTACTCCTCGTCGGTGCGCGGCAGGACCTCGAAGATCCAGCCCGTCAGCAGCTGCTCGATCGCGCCGTAGAAGCACATTGCGGCGAACTCCGAGGGGATGCCGGACTTGAACGAGCCCTCGTCGCGCGCCGACTCGACGATGCCCGCGATCCCCTCGTAGGCCTTGCGGATCTGGGCGAGGTGCAGGGCGCCGAACGAGTTCGCCGCTCGCGTGACCTCGACGATGATCACCTTCATCAGGTCGGGGTCGTGGCGGTAGGAGTCGATGATGAAGCCGGCGACCGCGTAGAGCTTGTCCCGGGCCGGGACGTCGCGCCCGTCGATCTCGGCGATCGCGTCGAGCATGATCTGCCAGCGCTCGAGAAACAGCGTGTTGAGGATCTCCTCCTTGGAGCTGAAGTAGTGGTAGACGAGCCCGTAGGCGACACCCGCCTCGTCGGCCACGTCCGACACCCGGCAATGGTGAAAGCCGCGCGTGGCGAACACCCGAACGGCGGCGTCGAGGATCAGGCGACGCTTGTCGACCGCCCCGGTCTTCGGACTCGTCGTCACGGGACCCGCACCGGCTCCGGCCAGCGGTAGGCCGCCGCGACCCGGTTGGCCAGGCTGGGCAACTGCTCCCGGATCTCGTCCTGGCGAGCCAGGTCGAGGTCCGCGGCGACGAAGCAGGCACCCTCGCCGCCGGCCCGGGCGAGCACCTCGCCCCACGGATCGACGATCATCGAGTTGCCGTAGCTGTCGGCCTCCGGACCGGTGCCGCGACCCTGGCCGGGCGCGACCACGAAGACCTGGTTCTCGATGGCGCGCGCCCGCAGCAGCACCTCCCAGTGCGCCTCGCCTGTGATACGCGTGAAGTTGGCCGGCACGGTGATGATGCGCGCCCCCCGCAGAGCGAGGATCCGGTAGAGCTCGGGAAAGCGAAGGTCGTAGCAGATGGTGAGGCCCAGGCCCGGCCCGTCCGCCGTCTCGGACATCACGATCTGCGCGGCCGGCTCGGAGTGCTCGGACTCGCGGTACTCGACGCCGCCGACCTCGACGTCGAACATGTGGATCTTGCGGTAGACAGCCTTCAGCTCACCGTCGGGCCCGGCATGCACGCTCGTGTTGGCCACGCGCTCGTGACCCTCGCGCCGCTCCGCGATCGAGCCGGCCACCAGATCGATGCCGAGCTCGGCCGCGAGCCGGCGGGCCCAGGCGACGATGCGGCCGTCCAGCGGCTCCGACTTCGCCCAGTACTGCTCGGGAGCGCCGCGCACATCGAGCCGCTCCGGCAAGACGACGAGGGTCGCGCGATCCGCCGCGGCTTCACGGACCAGGCGCTCGGCCTCGTGCAGGTTGCGATCGACGTCGGTGCTGCATTCGAGCTGGACTGCCGCGGCGCGCAGAAGCTCCTCCCCTTCGTTGACTGACCAGTCAATCTGGATTGTACTGCGCCCGATGGCGACTCTTCCGGTCCGCCGGCCGCCGTTCGCTCGCTCGACCTGCCGCTGCCCCCAGGGTGGAGCTCGAAAGCGGCTACGGTGTCATGGAGTGGCACGACGTGCTCTGGTGATGCTCGCCGCGTCCGTCGCGGTTCTCACCGGCGGCGGCGCCGCCGAAGCGAAGCTACGACCGCTTCCCGACACCTCGCGCGGCATCCATGTCTGGAACGACCAGTTCACCAACGGGATGACCGATGCCCAGGTGCGGTTCATCGCCCGCCACGAGGACGGTACCCAGAAGATCGGCCCGGGCGACGCGGCCCGCCTTCGGCGGCACAATCCGCGCTTTCAGGTGCTCCACTACCGGCTGGGGATAGGCGCCGGACCGGTGGTGTTCCGTGTGGGCGAGCGCTGGCTCACGGACTTCGCGAGGGTGACCGCCCACGAGGACTGGTTCTTCCACCTGGACGGCAGGCGTGTGCACCAGACGCAATGGAACTGGTACCTGATGGACCCCGACAGCGGCTGGCGGCGCTACTGGGTGCGCCGCGTGCTGCGCGAGGCCCGGGCGGGGCGAATGGACGGCGTCTTCGCCGACTCCCTGTCGGTCCCCCACTACCTCGGCGCCGAGAGCTTCGACCCGCCGCTCACCTACTTCGAGGGCGAGACGGCCTGGACGCGGCGCGTGAACTCGTTCATGCGCTACGCGAAGCGCCGCATGCGCGGCCGGCTGCGCTTCGTGCCCAACGCGGGATCGATGATCACGACGCGCGACCGCACCGACTACGCGATTCCCGACGGCGTGATGGTCGAGGGCTGCGCCCAAGCGGGACCGGACACCGGCTACGCGCCGGTCGACTGGGCGCTCCAGCAAAACCGCATCCTGCGGATCGTGCGCCGCGGGCGCATCGTCATCTGCCAGTCCTACCTCGGGCCCGAGCACCTCGACGCCCGCGGCTTCGTGCTCGCCACCTATCTGCTGTTCAAGGGCCGGCGCTCGTTCGTGAACATGGAGATGGGGCTCGAGCCCGAGTGGTTCCCCGAGTACGACGTCAAGATCGGCCGGCCCGTGGCCAAGCCGCCGAAGCGCGTCGCGGCCCTACGCACGGCGGGCGGGATCTACGCGCGCCGCTTCACGAAGGGCTGGGCGCTGGCCAATCCGGGCGAGGGCGCGGCCACGTACAGCTTCGCCGGCACGCGCTACCTGGTGCGACCCGTGGGCGGGGGCACGCTGCCGGCAAATGCCTCGACGGCCGGCTGGCGCCTGGACTACGAGCCCGTCAGCGGCTCGATCACCCTGCCCTCGCGGAGCGGCGCGGTGCTGCTCGAGCGCCGGCCTTGAGCAACTCGAGCAGCTCCGCGCCCGGCGGTTTCGGCTTGCTCCATGGCTCGCCGGACCTCGTGCTCATTTGCGACCGCCGCCAGGTCGAACGGCTGAGCACCGCGCCTGGCCCGCACGCAAGGACGGCTGCCATCCAGACCCCGGACCTGGTCAGGCCTCGGCGGCCGACCGCCTACACCCCGCGATGAACCGGATGCCACCGCAAGCTGCGCGAGGAGGGCGTCCGCCGAGCGAGAAGTCATTTCGACAGGTATGTCATGTCGAAATGACTTCTCACGGCTCACGCTCCCATCCTTGCTGGTCGTGAACGACCACGGACCGCGCACGCGTGACAAATCTGCGACGCTCGTGCACCAGGCATGAAGGTCGCTCTCGTCGCCCTTGCGCTTGCGTGGTCCCAGGGGGTCGGGGCCCCGCCGGAGCGCTTCACCGTCGCCGCCACCGGCGACTTCCTCATCCACTCGCCCGTGGCGGCACAGGCACTGAGCAACGGCGGTGGGCGGCGCTACGACTTTCGCCCGATGTTCGGCTCGATCCGGACCTGGATCACACAGGCCGATCTCGCCCTCTGCCACGTGGAGACCCCCTTGGTGCCCGGGCCGGTCCAGGGCTATCCGTCGTTTCGCACGCCACCGGGCCTCGCCACCTCGATCCGGGCCGTGGGCTGGGATGCATGCAGCACGGCCTCGAACCACTCTCTCGATGCTGGCAGCTACGGGGTCAAGACGACGCTCGATGCGCTCGACAGGGCCGGCCTTCATCACACCGGCACGGCGCGCTCGCGTCGCGAACGCAGGCGCCCGACAATCGTGACGGTGAAGGGCTCCCGGATCGCCTTTCTCTCCTACACGGCCGTAAGCAACGGCCAGGCGGTGCCGCAGCCGTGGTCGGTCAACTGGGCGGACGCCGGGCGCATCCTGGCGGACGCCCGGCGGGCGCGGCGCAGCGGCGCGGACACTGCGATCGTGAACCTGCACTGGGGCGACGAGTACGTGCACGAGATCAGTCCTTCACAGCTGTCGCTGGCCCGGCGGCTCACGAGGTCGCCGGACATCGCTGCGATCGTCGGCCAGCACGTGCACGTGGTCCAGCCCGTCCGCTGGGTCAACGACAAGCCGGTGGTGTTCGGCGAGGGGAACCTCGTCTCCAACCAAACCGCGGCCTGTTGCCCCGCGGAGTCCCAGGACGGGCTGGTCGCCCTGCTCGACTTCGTCGCCGAGGACGGCCGCGTGCGAGCGCGGCGCGTGCGCTACGTGCCCACCTTCGTCCGCCACCCCGATTACCGCGTCGTGCCGGCGCGACCGGGCACGCTGTCATGGAACCGCACGGTTTCGACCGCGGGGCGGCGGCCGCGCGTGAAGCCGGTTCGTTAGCGACCCATGGACGCCCGCCAACGTACGTTCTGGCGGCGACGCCTCGTGGCCCTGGCCGTGCCCGCCCTGTTGGCCGGGGCCGCGGTCGGCGTCCTCTTACAGGACAGCGGAGAGAGCAGCGAGGGCGAGCACGAGAGCGCCGAGCAGGCGCCGTCCGATCTGCCCGAGCGCGACGTCCGCCTCCGGATCGCCGTGAGCGGTGACCTCCTGATCCACGGACCCGTCGCCGCCCAGGCCCTCGTGTACGGCGGCGGCCAGAACTACCAGTTTCGGCCGATGCTCGGCCAGGTGCGTCGGATCGTGCGCCGTGCGGATCTCGGGATCTGCCACCTCGAGCAGCCGCTCACCTCCGGCGTGCCGTCGGGCGAGCCGGTGTTCCGCGCGCCGCAGGGCCTTGCCGGCGCGATCCGCTGGACGGGCTGGGACGCGTGCAGCACCGCCTCCAACCACTCGCTCGACGGCGGCATCGAGGGCATCGATTTCACGCTCAAGCGTCTCGATCGAGTGGGAGTGCGCCACTCCGGCACCAACTCTTCGCCCACGGCGCCGCGGGCCGCGATGCTGGAGAGCAAGGGCGTCAAGGTGGCGCTGCTCGCCTATACAGCCCTTATCCCCGGGCTCACGCCCCCCGAGGAGAGCTGGCGGCTGAACATGGCCGAGCCGAAGCAGATGCTCGCCGACGCGCGGCGAGCCCGGCGCGACGGCGCCGACGTCGTCCTCATGAGCCTGCATTGGGGCATCGAGTACCAGCACGAGCCGTCCGAGTTCCAGCGCCGGGTCGCCCGCCGGCTGACCGCCTCGCCCGACGTGACCGCGGTGATCGGCCAGCACGTGCACGTGGTCCAGCCGATCCGGCGCGTCAACGGGAAGCCCGTCGTATTCGGCGAGGGCAACCTGCTCTCCAACCAGACCGCGGCGTGCTGCCCGCCCGAGAGCCAGGATGGAATGGTGGTGCTGCTCTTCGTGCGGGCCGGCCCGGACGGGGTGCGGGTCGACCGGGTGCGCTACGTGCCGACCGAGGTGGCGCACCCGAGCTTCGAGATCGTGCGCGCGAGCCCCCTGTCGCGCGAGCGCACCATCGGCTACGTGGGCCGGCGACCCTGGCTCAAGTCGGCGCCGCCCTAGCACACACGTCTCAGTAGCGGCTAGCCCCGCTTAGCCCCTGCGCCGGCGCAGCTCCGCCGCCGACACGCGCTTGCGCTCCGGATCCTCGTCGAGCATCGCCTTGATCACCTTGAGCGGCATGAAGCGCTCCTCCTGCAGCTGCTTGATCAGGCGTATCCGCTGTGCCAGCTCGGGCGGGTAGTAGGCCATGTTGCGCGACGTCTTGACGATGCCGGCCTCCTCTCCCAACAGCCCCTCGCGCAGATAGTGCTTGATCGTGCCCGCGCTTACGCCGCTGGCCTCGGCCAGCTCCTTCATCTTCAGCAGCCCGTTCTGGCTCACGCCACCGCCCCCGACTCACGCAGGGAGGCGAGCTTCGCCTCCGAGTAGCCCAACGCGATCAAGACCTCGTCGGTGTGCTCGCCCAGCGCCGGCCCCGGCCCGGACGGCGCGCCCGGCGTGCGCGACAGCTTGACCGGCACGCCGAGCAGGCCGACGCCGTCGGTGCCCGGCTGATCGACCCGCACGACCATCTCGCGAGCACGCACGAGCTCCGAGTCGAGCGCCTCGTCGAGCTCGAGCACCGGCTCGAGACAGCAGTCGTGCTCGGCGGCGAACGCGCTCCACTCCTCGCGCGTGCGCTCGCGGAAGATCCGCTCGACCTCGGCGTGGGCCTCCGAGCCCGGGCGCTCGAACTGCGCCTCGATCAGGTCCTCTCGGTCCACCCCGCCACACCACTCGCGCCAGAACTTGGGCTCGAGCGCCCCAAGCGTGACCCAGCCGTCGCTGCACTCGTACGGGCGATAGCAGATCAGCCCTCCCGCCAGCTCGAGCTCTCCGCGCTCGGGGACGTCGCCCTCGCACAGGTACCTCGCCGCGACCATGGCGAGCAAGGCCAGCGAGCCGTCGAACATCGAGACATCGACCAGCTGTCCCTGGCCGCTGCGCTCGCGCTCGCGCAGCGCGACCAGGATGCCGAAGGCCGCGGTCAGCGCCCCGCCGCCGAGATCGGCGATCTGCGCGGCGGACTGGACCGGGGGCCCGCCCGGCTCGCCCGTCAGCCCAAGCACCCCGTTGAGCCCGAGGTAGTTCATGTCGTGGCCCGAGCGGCCGGTGTTGGGCCCGTCCTGTCCGTAGCCGCTGATCGCGCAGTACACGAGCCGCGGGTTCTCGCGGCGCAGGCGCTCCCACCCCACCCCGAGGCGCTCCAGCACGCCCGGCCGAAACGACTCGAGCACCACGTCGTACTCGCGAGCGAGCCGCAGCAGCACCTCGCGCCCGGCTTCCTCCTTCAGGTTCAGGCGGACCGAGCGCTTGCCGCGGTTGAGCGAGAGGAAGAGCGCCGACTTCGCCGACTCCTCGGCGCCCTCGTGGTAGGGCGGCGACCAGCGCACGTAGTCGCCCATGCCGGTGTCCTCGACCTTGAGCACCTCGGCACCGAAGTCCGCCAGCAGCAGCGAGCAGAAGCCGCCCGGCAGGAGGCGCGAGAGATCGAGAACCCGGATGCCGTCGAGCGCCCCGGTCAAGCCGACACCCGGCGCGGCGCACCGAGCAGCTCGCGCGGCTCGTCCACCGCCGCCGCGACGAGCCGCCACTGCCGGCGCCCGATCCCGATCACCCCCCAGTTGTTAGGCCCCTCGGCGCCGCCGGGAACCTGCCCGGCCTGTACTCCTCGGGGGTGTAGGGAATCGCCGGGCACTGGTCGCGGTTGGCCACCGCGCCCGAGATCGAGCAGGTGATGATGCAGTCCTCGAAGCGGCTCATGTTCCTCGCAGGCGAAGAGTAGGAAGTGCCACTGCCCACTCTGACCGATCGGGCGAGCTAAGTCGAGCGCCTTCCGGGGATGAACGGCGGGGCGTGGCGCCCGGCCGCCGAGCTGTCGATGAGCTGCTCCAGGCGGCGCTCGCGCGTCTCCTCCTTCTTCGCGCTCACCACCCAGTGGGTCGCCGTTCGGCGGTAGCTCGGCGCCGCTGCCTGCCAGTACTCCCACGCCGCCGCGTCGGCGCGCAGGCGCTTCTCGTATCCGTCCGGGAGCTCCGCCGCGGCGGCCTGCTCGAAGGCGTATATGCCGGATCGGGCCTCCGATCGCGCTTCGAAGGCCATGCGTCCGGCCGGGCGCATCAGCCCCGCGTCCTCGAGCTTGGCGACCTTGGCGATGTTGACTTTGCTCCAGTTGCTCCCGCGCCTGCGCGGCGTGAAGCGCTGCATGTGCCGATCGTCGTCGATGCGCCGCAGCACGCCGTCGATCCAGCCGAAGCAGAGCGCTTGGTCGACGGCCTGGGACCAGGTCATTGTTTGCCTGCCCGTCGCCTTCTTGTAATAGCCGACGAACACCTCCGTCGCCGATGCGTGATTGGCCTCGAGCCACTCGCGAAAGGCGCCGGGACCGTCGAAGAACAGCGCGTCGGACTCGTCGAACTTCATCACCGCGCTCCGCCCAGGAAGCCGCGTCGGCTGGCCCCTAGACGGGTCGTCGCTGGCCTCGATCTGCTTGCGGAAAGATCATGCTCACCGCCCCCTCGGGGCCCATCACGTAGTAGCCGGCGCCGTAGGCCTTGCGCACGATCACCGTCACCTTCGGCACTTGCCCGCGCCTGCTTGCTCGGTCATGGCCGCGACAGGCGATCGAGCACGGGGTCGAGCACACGCATGGCGGTCTCGGCCATGTCCGCCCGCTCGTCCTCGTCCTCGGGCGCCTCGAAGGCGGTGATCTCGAGCCCCACCAGCTCCGAGTCCTCGGCCACGGCCTCCATCAGGTCGTAGAGCTTGTCCGAGGAGAGCCCTCCGGGCGCCGGCACGGCGGCGGGGAACTCCTCCGGGTCGAGCACATCCAGATCGAGATGAATGAACACCGGAGCGGCGCTCAGCGCGTTCTTCACCGCCACCAGGGTCTCGACCGCGCTCGCACCGATCACCGTCGCCGGGCTGCGCTCGAGTAGCTCGCGCTCGCCCGAGTCGAGGTCGCGGATGCCGGCAAGTACGACCTGCTCGGGCGCGATCGAGTCGCCCAACCCGGCGTCCCATTCGCCGCAGGCCCCCGCCAGGCACATGCCGCCCAGGTAGCCGCTGGCGCTGGTGCCCGGCGTGTTGTAGTCGCCGTGCGCGTCGAGCCAGAGCACCTTCGCGTCCGGGCGGTGACGGAGGGCGGCCGGGAGGGTGGTCACCGAGATCGAGCAGTCCGGCGCCGCCAGCACCGGCACCCGCCCGCCGGAGAGCGCGTCGTCGATCTGTCCTCCCGCCTCGAGCAGACAGCCGCGCGAGTCGGCCAGGTCTTCCTCGTAGGTCGTCTCGCGCGGCTCGCCACGCGTGCCGATGATGCGCGGCTCGATCCCGAGCCGCTTGCCGATCAGCGGCGCGACCGTCTGGGCGCCGAGCGCCGCGCCGGGGGTGCGGTCGGAGGTGCGACAGCAGAGGCAGATCAGCGCGACGTTCATCGGCCCGACCAGTGCGGGTCGCGCTTCTCGAAGAAGGCCTTGACGCCCTCCTGGATGTCCTCGGTGGTCAGGGCGATCGAGAGCTGCGAACGCAGATAGTCGAGCGCGTCCTCGAAGGGCATGTCGAGCTGCCGGTACATCGCCTCCTTGCCCATGCGCATGAGCAGGGGTGACTTGGCGGCCAGCCTGGTGGCCCACTCGTCGACGAGCGCGTCGAACTCCTCCGTGGGCGCCACGCGGTTGACGATGCCCGCCTCGCGCGCCTCCTCGGCCGAGATCTGCTCTCCCAGCAACAGCAGCTCGTTGGTCTTCTTGCGCGGGAGGTTGCGGTAGATCAGGGCCATGATCATGAAGGGGAAGACGCCCACGTTGATCTCCGGCGTGCCGAAGCGAGCGGTGTCCTTGGCCAGGATCAGGTCGCAGGACAGCGCTAGCCCGAGCGCGCCCGCGAGCACGTGTCCGTTCGCCGCGCAGAGCGTGGGCTTGCCTAGCCCCATGATGCTCGTGAACAGCTTGGGGAAGCTCTCGGTGGCGAAATGCTTGTGCACCGTCGGCAGGTCGGCGGTCAAGCCGTCGAGTGACGCGCCGGCGGAGAAGACCTTGTCGTGGGAGGAGGTGAGCACGACGCAGCGCACACGCTCGTCGCCGGCCGCTGAACCGAAGGCCTCGGTCAGCTCGCCGAGCAACTGGTTCGACAGCGCGTTGCGATTGTCCGGGGTGTTGAGGGTGACGGTGGCCACACCGTCGTCGCGCACGTCGTAGAGAATCGTCTCGAAGCCCACGGGGGGCCGATTTGTACTACGGTCGGGAAGCTCGCGACCCCGGAGGGGCCCTGTTCACTTCAATCGTCGTCGGCACCGATGGTTCCGAGACCGCCGACATAGCACTAGCCCGCGCGCTTGGCATAGCTCGGCTCACCGGGGGCCGCCTGCACGTCGTCAGTGCCTACGCACCCACTCCCGCGCGCGTCGGCGGCCAGGCGCCCCCCAAGGAGGCGGCCGAGTGGTCGATTGGGTCCGACTTCGAGGTGCAGGCCGTTCTCGATCGCGCCGGCAGCCGCGCCCGCGCCGAAGAGGTGGAGATCGACGCGCATGCGCCTAAGGGCGATCCGGCCGACGCGATCCTGACGGTCGCGAAGGAGGTCGATGCCGACCTGATCGTCCTCGGAAGCAGAGGCATGCGTGGTGCGAGGCGGGTCCTTGGCAGCGTTCCGAACAAGGTGTCTCACCGAGCGCCCTGCGATGTGCTGATCGTCCAGACCACCTGAGGCCGCCTCGTGTTCCGAACCATCGTCGTGGGTACGAACTGGTCGGACACCGCGGACGTTGCCTTCGCCCGCGCCTTGGGGCTTGCGGCATCGAGCGGCGCGGCCCTGCACGTGGTGACCGCGCACGACCCGAGCCCCACTCCGGTGGTGGGCGGGCCGGCCTCGCCGGCCGCCGGTCCGGACTTCCAGTCCGACGTCGTGCTCGAGCGCGCGCTGGAGCGCCACGGCGCTCAGGACGTCGACGTCCGGCAGCACACCTCGACGGCGGAGCCGAGCGAGGCGATCCTCGAGGTGGCTTCCCGGGAGGGGGCCGATCTGATCGTCGTAGGCAACAGGGGCATGCACCGCCGCATGCTCAGCAGCATCCCGAACACGGTCTCGCACCGCGCCTCGTGCGACGTGATGATCGTTCAGACGAGCTGACTCAGACTTCGATCCAGGCGACGCGCATGTCCACGCGCTCCCGGTGGAAGGGAACCCCTTCGGCCTCGAGCAGCCGGCGCTGACGGGCTCCTTTGGCGAGTGAGCCGTCGGCGCGGACGATGCGCTGCCAGGGTACCCCGGGGTCGTCGCAGGCGTAGAGCACCGCGCCGGCGTAGCGGGGCGCGCGGGGACTGAGGTCGCCGTAGGTGGTGACGCGGCCCGGCGGGACGCGCCGGGCGCGCTCGAGCACCGCGCGGGCGCGCTCGGAGGCCGTGTCGACGGGCGCCCTCAGACCGAGCGTATTGCCTCGTCGATGGGCGTGTCGCCGCTGAGCAGGTCGAACGCCTTGCCGATCGTCGAGTCGGTTTGCAGCACCGCGGCCAGCGTGGCCGCCACGTCGGCCCGCGGGACCTCGCCGCTGCCGATGTCCTCCCCGGCGCGCACGCGGCCCGTGCCGGGATCGTTGGTCAAGCCGCCGGGCCGCACGATCGTCCAGTCGAGGTCGCTGTCAGCCAGCCGCCGGTCGGCCTCGGCCTTGGCATCGTAGTAGGGGCGCATCTGCTCGGACACGTTCTCGGGACGGGAGACGCCGATCGCGCTCACCATCACGTAGCGCCGGATCCCGTGAGATCTGGCCGCCTCGATGAGCTTGACCGCCGCCCCGAGATCGACGGTCCGCTTGCGCGCGGGGCCGCTGCCCGGCCCTGCGCCGGCGGCGAAGACCACGGCGTCCGCGCCCTCCACGAACGGCGCGAGGTCATCCTCGGCCTCCATGTCGCAGACGACCGGCTCGGCGCCGGCGGCCTCGAGGTCGGGGGCGTGGTCGGGATTGCGGATGAGCCCCCGGCCGCGATCACCACGCTCGGTCAAGAGGCGAAGCAGCTGCAACCCGATCTGACCATGGCCCCCGGCGACTACGACATCCATGCCCGGCCAGGCTACCGGCCCGCGACACCGGGCGCCTGCGGGCTACGGCGAGTCCGCCCGCGGCAGGCTGAAGCGCACACGCGCCCCGCGCTCGGCGTCGGCAAACCAGATCTCGCCGCCGTGGGCCTCCACGATGGCCCGGCAGATCGGCAACCCGAGGCCCGTGCCGTCACCCGACCGGGCCGCCCCGCTGCCGCCCCGGTAGAAGGGCTCGAAGGCGCGCTCGCGCTCGTCGGCCGGCAGGCCGCTGCCCGTGTCCGCCACCTCCACCTCGACGGTGCGTCCATTCGACTCGGCCAGCACGGTCACGCTGCCATCGGCCGGGGTGTGGCGAATGGCGTTCTGGATCAGGTTGAAGAGCACCCGCTGAAGCTTCTCCGGGTTGGCCTCCGCCGGAGCCAGATCCGAGGGAACTGCGGCCCGCACCACCACGCGGCGCGCATCGGCTTGGGCGCGCATGGCCTCGACCGTGTCCTCGACCAGCTCGTCGATATGCACCTGGGCCAGCGACCAGTGGATGTCGCCCGCCTCCAGGCGCGACAGCTCGAACAGATCCTCGATCAGATTCGAGAGCGAGCGGATATGCAAGGACATCTGCTCGAGGTAGCGAGCGCGAGTCTCGCTGTCCACTAGATCGTCCTCGATCGCCTCGGACAGCAGGCGCAGGGACGTGAGCGGCGTGCGCAGGTCATGGCTGACGGCCGCCACGAGATCGCGGCGCGCGGTCTCGGCCGAGTCACGCTGGGCTATCACGTCGCGCGACAGGAGCCAGGTGGTGTAGGCGGTCAGCCCGCCGGCCAGCAGGAGAAGAATCGCCATCACCACGGCGTCGTGTCCGGAGATGAACATCAGCAGGGCGACCGCGAAGACGCTGAGCATAATCATGCCGATCGTGAGCGCAACCACCGACGCGAACTGGCGACCGAGTGTGCCGTTGGCCCGCCGCCGGGCCACCGCGAGGTGCGCGGCCCCGATGACGGGGACGCCGCAGGCGAGCAGGAAGAGGCCCATGAGAAGGCCGTCGTCCGGCGAGTACACGACTCCGAACACGAGACCGCCGGCCGCCGCTGCCGCGGCGAGCGCGAGGAGGGCCAGCAGCATCGAGCTCACGGCTGAAACCGGTAGCCCACGCCCCAGACGGTCTGCAGCCAGCGCGGGTTCGACGCATCCGCCTCGATCTTGGCGCGTAGCCGGCGCACGTGAACGGTGACCGTGGACGTGTCGGTGTAGAAGCTGTACTGCCAGACGGCGTCCATCAGCTGATCGCGGGAGAACACCTGTCCCGGGTGGCGCACGAAGTGCAGCAGCAACTCGTACTCGCGCACGGTCAGCTGGGCCTCCTCGCCGCGTACGGTCACTTGCCGAGCCACCGGATCGAGCTCGAGGTCCGTGAAGACGATCGGCTCCTCTCGCTGAGGTGAGCTGTCCACCCGGCGCAGCACCGCGTCCACGCGGGCGACCAGCTCCGCCGGCGAAAAGGGCTTGACCACGTAGTCGTCGGCGCCCAGGCGCAGGCCGATGATGCGATCGGTGTGCTCCCCCTTCGCGGTGAGCAGGATCACCGACACGCGCTCGCGCTCCCGGAGCCGACGCATCACCTCCAGCCCGTCCATCCCGGGCATCATCAGGTCCAGAACCACGAGGTCGGGGCGGCTTTCGACGGCGATGCGCAACGCGTCGGCGCCGTCGCCGGCGACGCGCGTGCTGTATCCCGCCCGCTCGAGGTAGCGAGAGACGACGTCGGTGATCGTCGGCTCGTCATCCACGACCAAGATCGAGCCGCGCGGGTCCATGTTGTCGATTGTGGCACCGCCCCCTCGAGCGGGCCAGCCGTGTAAGGGAGCTGTTATCCGCCCTCAGATGCGATAGCAGGGCCCTGCGATTCCCAGCTCCTCGAGCAGGTAGAGCCAGACCTCGCTGCGGGTGGGAAAGGCGGGAATCGCATGGAACAGGCGCGTGAGCGGAACCTCGCCGACCACGGCCACGGTGGCCGCGTGCAGGAACTCGGCGATCTCGGGGCCGGTGAACGTGGCGCCGACGATGATCTGGCGGTCCTCGTCCACCACCAGCCTCGTCGTCCCCAGGGCGCTGTCGCGCCCATAGAAGCTGGCGCCCGCGTTGCCCTGGGTCGGCACGTCCGCGGCGCGCACGTTGAGGCCGGCCGCCCGGGCCGCGTCGAGCGTGTAGCCCACGGCCGCGACCTGGGGATCGGTGAAGATCACCCGCGGCGACTGCTGCCCGTCCACGAGCAGGCACGACGCGTCCTCCCCGAGGATCACGTCCGCGGCCACGCGCGCCTGGTACTTGCCCATGTGGGTGAGCAGCGCCCGGCCGTTGACGTCGCCGATCGCGTACAGCCAGTCGTTCGCGCGCATTGAGTCGTCGACCTCGATCGGCTTGCCGGGGTCGAGGCCGACGCTCTCGAGCCCGATGTCGTCCGTGTTCGGCCGGCGCCCGATGGCCACGAGCAGCTGATCGCCGCGCACCGGGCCGCCGCTCTCCAACTCGACCTCCACCTCGCCTTCGGTCGCGCGGACGGCGACCGCCTTGACGTTCACGTGGATGTCCACCCCATGCTCGCGCAGCGACTGCTCCACGTGGTCTCCGGCGAAGGGCTCCTCGCGCGAGAGCAGGCGATCGGCGGCCTCGACCAGCGTGACCTGGGTGCCGAACGTCCGATAGGCCTGGGCCATCTCGACTCCGACCACCCCACCGCCCAGCACGACGAGGCGCTCGGGCACCTCGTGGGCCGTGGTGACCTCGCGGTTGGTCCAGGGCTGCGCTTCGCGCAGGCCGTCGATCGGCGGGATGAGCGCGGAGGTGCCCGTGGCCACCACCACCGCCTTGCGGGCCACGAGCGTGTCGTCACCCGCCCGCACCCGCCGCTCCCCGTCGAGGCGGCCGGGCTCCCGCACGAGCGCCACGCCACGCTCCTCGAGCCACGGCTCCATACCCGAGTCGTCGAGCCCGTGAATGATCTCGTCGCGGCGCTTCAGCACCGCCTCGACGTCGAGCTCGCCGGTCACCGCGTCGCTCACTCCCGGGATGCGACGCACCTCGGCCAGCAGCTCACCGGGTCGTAGCAGGGCCTTCGAGGGCATGCAGGCGTAGAAGGAGCACTCGCCGCCGATCAGGTGTGGCTCCACGATCGCCACCTCCAGACCCGCGTCTCCCAGCCGGCCGGCTCCCACCTCCCCGGCGGGACCCGCCCCGAGGATGATCACATCGAACTCGCGCTCGCTCATGGTCGGCAACCTACCCGGAGTCGCTGACGCGCTAGTAACGGGCAGGAAGTAAGATGAATTGCTTGCGCCGGGCGGCGTGATCGGGCTTGGGCAGAACGCCTGCGTTTTTCGGCGCATGGGCGGGCTCGGCCCATGCGCCCGCATGGGCGGCGAGGTAACCGACGAGTGCCTCCGGATCCACGGCGGGGCGGGGTACATGAAGGAGTACGGCATCGAGCGAGCCTGGCGCGACATGCGCCTCAACCGGATCGGGGCGGGCACGAACGAGGTCATGTTGGACGTGATCGGCCGGTCGTACGGGCTCTAGAAGCAGTCATCTAGGCTCCGGCGGGGTGGCCGCCGTTCGGATCGAGATCGACCGCTCGCAGCCCGTCCACGAGGGCGCGGCCCGCGGCCACAACCGCTGGCATCCCGAGCTCGAGCCGGTCGCCTCGGCCGGCCCCGGGGACGAGGTGACCTTCGAGATCCGCGATTCGCGCGACCGCAGCCTCACCCGGGACTCAGGCCACGCGGACCTGCTTGACACGGCGAACATCGCGCACCCGCTCACCGGTCCCCTCGAGGTGCGCGGCGCGGAGCCGGGCGACGTGCTCGAGCTCGAGGTGGTGAGCTACGAGACGGAGAGCTTCGGCTGGACGGCGATCTGGCCCGGCTCGGGCTTCCTCGGCGACCTCTTCGCCGATCCGTTCCTCGCGCGCTGGGAGCTGGCCGACGGGCTGGCTCGTTCTGACGGGGTACCCGGCGTGGCGGTTCCGGCCTGCGTGCACGCGGGCACGATCGGCGTCGCCCCCTCGCCCGAGCTACTCGAGCGTGCGCGCGCGCGTGAGCAGGCGCTAGCCGACCGCGGAGGCGCAACCCATCCCCCCGATCCCGAGCATGCCTGGCCGCCCGCGGCCCGCGACGGGCTGCGCACCTACCCCCCGCGCGAGAACGGCGGCAACATGGACATTCGCGATCTCGGACCGGGTGCCAGGTTGTGGCTCCCCGTTCACGTGCCTGGCGCCCTGCTCTCGGTGGGTGACCTGCACTTCGCCCAGGGTGACGGCGAGGTGTGCATATCGGCGATCGAGACCGGCGGCTCGGTCACGGTGCGGCTGGGCCTGCGCCGCGACGGCTGGCGACCGACGTTCCCGTGCTATCGGGCGCCCGCCCGCCCCCCGCGACCGATGTTCGCCACGACCGGCATCCCGCTCGACGACGAGGGAACGCAGGGTGACCTCGACCTCAACCTCGCCGTCCGCCGGGCGTTGCTCGAGCTGCTGTCGTGGCTCGAGCATGAGCACGGGCTCTCGCGCGAAGCGGCCTACGTGTTGATGAGCGTGGCAGCGGAGCTGAGGGTGAGCGAGTTGGTCGACGTGCCCAACGCGCTCGTATCGGCAGCGCTTCCGCTCGAGGTCTTCGAGGAGGACGCCGCCCGTCACCCATGACGCGCGGCGCCTCACCTCGTTTCTGGCCTCCCGCGCCCCTCTCGGGGCGGCTTCTTCGGGGCGCCCGGCTGCGCACGCGGGTCACCCAAAGTTCTTCCTGCTATGGCGCAGCCGCGTGTGAATCGGATCACCTTCCTCCACGTTTTGGCGCATTCGGCAAAGTCGCCGCCGCCCGGGAGGCGGTCGTGAGGCCGGGCTACGCGCCTGCGGCTAGGACGGCCAGCGGCCGTGCTCGTCGAAGTAGCGACGCGCCTCTTCCTCGCGATCGCGCTCCTCGTCGCCCTTCACCCCGATTCGGTACAGGACGTTTAGAAGCAGGACCGCGGTGGCGGCGCTGACGAACATCGCGCCCGCCGCCAGGCCGATCTTGCCGCCCACGGCCGCCACCGCACACCCCGCAACGAACAGGACGAGGGGGATGCCGTACCGGACGAAGTTGAGGCCGAGCGGGGCCACGGCGATCGAGGGTAGTCTCGCCCATCGGCAAAGCGAGGAATATCGGCCGGGGGTAGCTGCACGCCTGGGGCATGACGCCGATGAGGGCTACCACGAACACCCACAACAGGCGCTCTGGAACGCATGGACAGTCGGTTTCGTGTCGAACGGCGCTCTCGATGGAGTGGCCGGCGCTTCCACCTCCGCGTCATGGTCGGACCTTGTTGGTCCGTGGGCTCACAAGTACCACTCATGCTCCCGCGGCGAGATGGCGTTGGCGAACTTCGCCAGCTCCGCCGCCTTGGCATCGGCGTAGAGCGCAAGGTAATCGGCGCCAAGATAGTCCGGCAGGATCTTCGCCTTGCGCAAGGTGGCGATCGCCTCGTGCCATTGGAACGGCATCCGGCGGTCGATCTTCCCGCTGACGTCGGTGGTGGCGGGCGCGCCGGGGTCGATCTTGTGCTCGATGCCATGCAGCATGCCGGCGAGGATGGCGGCGACCGCGAGATACGGGTTGGCGTCGGCGCCGGCGATGCGATGTTCGATGCGGCGCGCCTTGGACGAGCCGGTCGGCACGCGGAAGGCGACCGAGCGGTTGTTGTAGCCCCAGGTCGTGCCCATCGGCACCAGCGAGCCGGGCCGATAGCGCCGGTACGAGTTGACGCTGGGCGCCAGCAGCGCCATCGCCTCCGCGGTGGTCGCGCCAAGGCCGCCGATGGCGTGGCGCAGCAGCGCCGTCCCCTTCTCGCCGCCATCGTCGAACGCGTTGCGGCCCTTGGCCTCCACCAGGCTGCAATGCACATGCATGCCGCTGCCGGCGCGGTCGAGATAGGGCTTGGCCATGAAGCTGGCGGAGAAGCCGTGCTTGGGCGCGACCGACTTGATGATGCGGCGGAGCAGGACGGCGTGATCGCACGCGCGCACCGCATCCGCATCGTGATGCAGGTTGATCTCGAACTGGCCTGGCGAATTCTCCGCGATCGCGGTCGAAGCCGGCACATGCTGCAGCTTGGCCGCCGCCGCGACGTCGCGCACGAGGTCGGCATAGATGTCGAGCCCGCCGATGCTGTAGAGCTGGCGCGAGGAATCGGGCTCGCCGGTGGCGGGCGAGATCGGCGGCAGCGGTTCGCCCAGCGCGCCGCGCTTGCGGTCCATCAGGTAGAACTCCAGTTCCACCGCGACCATCGGCGCGAGCCCGCGCTTGGCGAAGCGCGCCAGCAGCCGCGCCAGCAGCTGGCGCGGATCGACCAGGCAGGGCTGGTTCTTCTGCTCCGGCATGGTCAGCAGCACTTGCGCGGTCGGCTCGCTCGCCCACGGGACCGGCACCAGCGTCCCCGTCACCGGGAAGGCGTTGCCGTCGGGATCGCCGCGCGCTTCGGAGCGGCCGCCGGGATCGAGATCTTCGCCGGTCACGTCGAGGAAGTAGAGGCAGAACGGCAATTGCACGCCGCTGTCCCAGATCTTGCCGGCTTCATGCACCGGAAAGCGCTTGCCGCGCGGCACGCCGTTCATGTCGGCGAGGAAGGCGTCGACCTGCGTCACCTCGGGATGTGCTTTCAGAAGGCGTGCGAGCTCCCCGCCTGCTTTGCCCGCACTCGCTGCCGCCTTGGGCGTCGTCTGGCGCGCCATCTTGTCCCCTCACGCTCCCGACCGGCGGTCACGCTACTGAAGCGCACGCGGCGGCACAAGCGGCCCGGATTGGCCAAGCCCGCCGCCGTTGGCTGGCGAGGCGCCGCTCCAGGCGCCGCGCCCGCACCATCCGGTAGGCGATGACGAAGCGCAACGAGACCCGGTCACCGATCCAGCGGAACAAGGCGGCCCACGGAATGCAGCCCGTAGACGAACCCGGTATGTGATGCTGCTGGTGGGATTTTTGCTGCGCGGGTGGAACACCTAGGAGGGGTAACTGGAGTATGGGAATTCTCGATGGAAAGGCCGCGATCGTCACCGGCTCCGCGCGCGGGATCGGCCGCGCTACCGCGGAGCTCTTGGCCGAGCAGGGAGCGCGTGTGCTGATCAACGATCTCGACGCGGACGTGGCCGAGCAGGCGGCGTCCGAGATCTCGGGCGAGACCGCCGTGTTCGGCGGCGACCTCACTCGGAGCGGCGTCTGCGATTCGCTCGTGCAGAAGGCCGTCGACGAGTTCGGCGGGCTCGACATCATCGTCAACAACGCGGGCTACACCTGGGACGGGGTGGCTCACAAGATGACCGACGATCAGTTCCAGGCCATGCTCGAGATCCACACGGTCGTGCCTTTCCGCGTCATCCGCGCGGCGGCCCCCCACCTGCGTGAGCCCGCGAAGGCCGAGCGCGAGGAGGGCCGCGAGGTCTTTCGCAAGATCGTCAACGTCAGCTCGATCTCGGGCACGATGGGAAACGCGGGCCAGGTCAACTACTCGGCGGCCAAGGCGGGCGTGGTCGGCCTGACCAAGACGCTGGCCAAGGAATGGGGCCAGTTCAAGGTCAACATCAACGCCGTCGCCTTCGGCTTCGTCGAGACCCGCCTCACCGCCGCGAAGGAGGAGGGGGCCTCGATCGAGATGGAGGGCAAGGAGATCCCGCTGGGCATCCCCGAGCAGATGCGCCAGATGGCGGCGATGATCATCCCGATCGGCCGCCCGGCCACCCCCGAGGAGGCCGCCGGCCCGGTCTTCTTCCTGTGCTCGCCCTGGGCGAACTACGTGCACGGCCAGGTGCTCAACGTGACCGGCGGTCAGTTCGGCGGCATGTACATCTGACCTAGATGACTACCGGACGGGTGCCGCCTGCTTGTCGGGGTTCCAGGAGAGCGCGTACTCGGGCTTGTCGACCTCCTGCCACAGCGCCGAGAGCCGCAGTGGGCGGAAGGTGTCCCACATCACCGCCAGCTCGTTCGTCGACTTCTTGCCCAGCGCACGCTCGACCGCCCCCGGCTGCGGGCCGTGCGGCAGGCCAGACGGGTGCAGCGTGAGAAATCCCACGTCGACACCGGCCCGGGCGGCGTAGTCGCCCGCGGCGTAGAACATGACCTCCTCGGACTGGATGTTCGAGTGGTGGTAGGGAAGGGTGACCGCCTCGGGGTCCCAGTCGAGCATCCGCGGCGCGAACGTGCAGATGACGAAGCTCGGGCCCTGGAAGGTCTGGTGCGCCGGGGGCGGCAGGTGAAAGCGCCCGGCGCGCGGCTCGAAGTCGTCGGCGTTGAACGTGTAGGGGAAGACGTAGCCGTCCCAGCCGACGACGTCGAACGGGTGACGGTCGAGCACGTAGTCCTGATAGCCGTCGCGCACGCGCACGGTCACCGGGAACTCGCCGGGCTCGTCGTAGGTCTCCAGCTCAATCGGCGGGCGGAAGTCGCGCTGAGAGAAGGGTGCGTGCTCGAGCAGCTGGCCGTAGCGGTTTCGGTAGCGGTTCGGGGTCTCGATCTCGCCGGGCGTGTGGAAGCACACCCAGAACTGCTCCTCGCCCTCGGGCAGGTCGAACGCGTGGGTCGTGCCGCGCGGGATCACCACGTAGTCCCGCTCGCGGAACGGCACGCGACCGAACACCGTGCGCAGGCAGCCCCGACCGCGGTGGACGTAGATCACCTCGTCGCCCTCGCCGTTGCGATAGAAGCCCTCGAGCTCATCGGTGGGCTTGGCGATCGAGACCTCGATGTCCCCGTTCCACATGAGCAGGCGCCGAGCGAGGACGGGATCACCGCCGGCTTCCACCGGGTTCGCGTCGGCGAGGCGGTGGACGTGCGCCTCGGGCACCCACTCCTCGCGCTCGATGCCACGGAAGTCGCCCACCGCGTCCAGGCGGCAGGGCGATTGCAGGTGCAAGAGGATCGACTCGTTGCCTGAGAAGCCCTCGTAGCCCATCACTTCCTCGACGAGCAGGGGCGAGCCGTCGCCGTTGCGCCGCACCTGCACGTGGCGCTTGGCGGGAATCTGTCCAAGGGTCGCGTAGCGCATCAGAGATTTCCTCTCCGGTCCTGCTCGCGTTCGATGGCTTGGAACAGGGCCTTGAAGTTGCCCTCGCCGAATCCGCGCGCGCCGTGGCGCTCGATGATCTCGAAGAACACGGTCGGCCGGTCGCCGATCGGCTTGGTGAAGATCTGGAGGAGGTAACCCTCGTCGTCGCGGTCGACCAGGATGCCTAGGCGCCGGAGGTCCTCCACGTCCTCCTCGATCTCACCGATCCGGGTGGGCACCTCGTCGTAGTACTCCTCGGGGATGCTCAGGAACTCGACGCCGCGCTCGCGCAGCTCGGTGACGCAGCGCACTATGTCGCGCGTGGCCATTGCGATGTGCTGCGCCCCCGCACCCTTGTAGAAGTCGATGTACTCCTCGATCTGAGACTTGCGCTTGCCCTCGGCCGGCTCGTTGATCGGGAACTTGATCCGCCCCGTGCCGTCGGTGACCACCTTCGACATGAGCGCCGAGTACTCGGTCGAGATCGCCTCGTCGGAGAAGTGGATCATCTCGGTCATGCCGAAGACCCGCTCGTAGTAGCTGACCCACTCCTCCATGTGACCGAGCTCGACGTTGCCCACGATGTGATCGATGGCCATGAGGAGCATCGCGTCGGGATCGCGGGGGGCAACGTCGCGCTTCTCGTAGCCGGGCAGGAACGGGCCACGGTAGTCCTCACGCTGGACGAACAGATGCAGCGTGTCGCCGTAGGTCTGGATCGAGGCCAGTTGCACGCGGCCGTGGTCGTCCTCAAACCAAAGGGGTGTATCCACGCCACGCGCGCCGTGGGAGACGGCGTGCTCGTAGGCGGCAGCCGCGTCGGGCACGCTCAGCGCGATCTTGTGCACGCCGTCCCCGTGGCGGGCGTGGTGCTCGGCGATCTCGCAGCCGCCCTGCAGGGTGCCGGTGAGCAGGAGGCGGATGCGTCCCTGCTCGAGCACGTGGGAGCGCCGGGTGCGATGCCCGGTCTCGAGCCCCGCGTAGGCGGTCTCGGTGAAGCCGAACGCACGCGTGAAGTAGAAGGCGGCCTGGGCGGCGTTGCCCACGTAGAACTCCACATGGTCGATGCCGTGCACCGGCATGCGGTCGTTCTCGGGGACGGGATGCGCTATCGCGCCCGGCGCGAGCTGCTGCGTGGCCATGGAGCTCCTCGTTCGATGTTCGTCTCCGGTAAATGATCGCCGCTTTTGGTGCGCCTAGCAACACCTGTTTGTTGCATAGGTGCCACAATTCGGTGCTGCATGGACGCGATTGACCAGAGAATCGTTGCGCTGCTGCGCGAAAATGCCCGCCGTTCGTTCAAGGACATCGGAGACGCGGTTCACCTCACCGCGCCGGCGGTCAAGCGCCGCGTCGACCGCCTCGAGCGCGAGGGCGTGATCCTGGGCTACACCGCGGTGGTCGACCCGCGTGCGCGCGGATGGCACGCCGAGGCATTCGTGGACCTCTTCTGTGAGGGCAACATGGCGGGCGAAGCGATCAAGCGAGCGGTCGAGGGTGAGGCCGGCGTGGTGTCGGCCCACACGGTGGCGGGCGAGGCGAGCGCGCTGCTGCACGTGATGGCCGAGGACACGCAGGACCTCGAGTCCGCGCTCGAGCGCATTCGGGCCACTGACGGCATCAGCCGCACCGTCACCGAGGTGGTGCTGTCCACCCTGTTCCAGCGCTAGATGACTGATTAACCGTCGGGCGGAATCTCCTCGTCGGCCTCGCCGTACTCCGCGGTGGAGCGGTCGGACTCGATCTCCGGCTCCGCGGCCTCGGGGACGTAGCCGGCGTCCCCGTGCTCGGCCGACTCGATCAGCTCGCGCTCGGACTCCTCGAAGCCCTCGGCGACGCCCTCGCCGCCCTCCTCCAGTGCCCGGTCCTCCTCCGGGCCGGCGTAGTCGGGCGCGGGCCCGCCGATGGCCGCGGCCTCCGCCGCCGCCCCGCGCTCCGCGCGGCGCTCGACCGGATCCTCCGAGGTATCGAGGTCGTAGTCCATGCTCGCGCGCTCGCGCTCGGGGTTCTCGCGCGCCGTGCCCTCGGGGAGGTCCTCGGGATCCGGCACGCCTTCGCGCTCAACCATCTGTCATCGCCTCTTTCATTCGACTAACCCACTCTTCGCTACCCGAGGTCGCGGCCGGACACTCCGCCTGATTTGGCTGAGATGTCCTCGGCCGGGGTGAGGAACTGGCCGCCGGCGTGCCGCCCCGCGCGCCCAGCTCGAGCACGCCCTAGCGAGTGCTCAGGCGACGCGGGCGGCATACGCGCACCCTACCGCCGGTCAGCGCGCCGGGCACGACGAATGCCCCCCAGCCCAGAATCGGCCAGACCGGCCAGAAGGTGCCCGCTCCGGTGAGCAGCCAGATGACCAGCAGAAGCACCGCGGTGACCAGAAATACCCTGAGCTCGGGACGACGTCGCGACAAGACGACCGGAGTCGACCGCGCCGGCAGATCGGCCACCACGGCGTCGAGCTCGGCGTAGGTCGCGGCACCGAGTGCGCTCTCGAGCCGCGCTTCCAGCTCGTCGGACGTGAGGCGGCCTTCGGCGGCGGCGGTGCGCAGCCGCTCGGTAACGCGGTCGCGGTCGGCGTCGGCCGCGCGCACGAGAACCTCTTCCGACCTGTTCGCGTGTGATATTGCCGTTGACATGGTCAACACCATACCGTCCATAATGGACTAATGCAACTCACACCCACCTCGTACATCGTGCTCGGGCTGCTCGAGTGGTCGGGCGAGGCGACTCCCTACGCGCTCAAGCAGATCGTGGCCGGCTCGATCGGCAACTTCTGGACCCTGCACCACGCCCAGCTCTACACCGAGCCCGAGCGCCTGGCCAAGGCGGGTCACGTGACCGTGGAGCGGGAGCGAGGCGGTCGGCGGCGCAAGACCTACGCGATCACCGAGTCGGGTCGTGAGGCCCTGGCCGCCTGGCGCAACCAGCCCACGGACGCCATCCCCGAGCTGCGCTCGCCTGCGCTGCTCAAGCTCTTCTTCGGCGCCGATCCCGCCCGGCTGGCCCCCGTGCAGCTCGGGGCTCACCGGACCAAGCTCGCCGAGTACGAGCGCATCCGCGACACCCTGCCGGAGTCGGTCCCGGAGGGGCCGCGCATCGCACTCGAAGCCGGCATAGCCAACGAGCGCCATCAGATTTCGTGGTGGGAGACGATTATGGTCTCGCGCACATGACGACCGCCGCCGAGCCTCGCCCCGCCGAGCTGCCGCTGCCGGGCGGCACGGAGGGAGCGACGGTCAAGCTGCACCCGCTGCTCGCCGGCCGCGCGTCGGTGCCGAAGGCGGCACTGCTACGAGAGTCCGGTCGGTTCGCCTGGCGGCGGGCGATGGGCGTGGGCGTCGGCAAGGACGACTTCATGCCCATTCCCATCCCGGCCTTCTTGATCGAGCACCCGGGCGCCGGGCTCGTGCTCATCGACACCGGCCTGCATCCTTCGGTGGCGGTCAAGCCAAGGGAGAACTTCGGGCGCGTGCCGTTGCTCGCCTTTCGCGACCTCCAGATGGACTCGGGCCAGGCGCTTCCCGCTCAGCTGCGCGAACGAGGCCTCGAAGCGTCCGCCGTCAAGGCGGTGGTGATGACTCACCTGCACGTGGACCATGCCAGTGGCATCTCCGAGTTTCCCCAGGCCACGTTCGTGGTCAGCCGCAGCGAATGGGACGCGGCCACGACTCAGGGGCAGACCCACGGCTATGTGACCCGCCAGTTCGATCACGCCTTCGACTACCGGCTGCTGGATTTCGAGGGCGGCGAGGGCGCGAGCTCGTTTGCGGGCTTCGCGCGCTCGTTCGACCTGTTCGGCGACGGCTCGGTCCGTATCGTCTACACGCCCGGCCATACGCTCGGGCACACGTCGGTCGTGGTTCGCACCGCACGCGGCGAGGTGCTCGTGGCCGGCGACGCCATGTACCTCCACCGCACGCTCGACGACATCCACCTGCCGCACCGCCTCGAGGACGAGCATCTCTTCCGCCGCTCGCTGCGCGAGATCCGCCAGTACACCGTGGAGACGCCGGATGCGCTGATCATCCCCGGCCACGACTGGGAGGCATGGCAGAAGCTCGAGCCGGACTACTGACGGCGCTCGAGCAACGGCAGGAGGTCACGCCCCTCACCGGAAGCGGTGATGTGGATCGCGCCCGGCTCCCTTACCCAGGCGATCAGGTTGAGCGACTGCAGGCGGTCCAGCAGGTACTCGAAGGCCACGGCCTGGCCCCGGGTCGCGTAGTCACGCCGGATGTCGAAGGCGTATCCGGTGGTGTGGAGCGAGTATTCGTGGGTGGCGAACGCGTTGCGGCGAGCGAGCAGGCGCTGGTAGGAGAGGTCGCGCACGCTGCTGGTGGCGATCAGCGACGCCCTCGTGCCCGCCACATCGCGTACGCCCGCCGACAGGTACGCGGCTAGGGCGAAAGCCGCCGGGCGCAGGCCCCGATACAGCCGCCGCTCGGCGTCGAGGCGGCGCGCCAGCTCGCCCATCTGCGGGTCCGTGCGCAGCCCGGGGATACCCCCGAAGGGACGTAGCTGCCCCGCCCGGTAGCCCTCCTCGAGCTCCGCGGGAGTCTCGAAGATCGGCGTTTCGCCTGGCGGGTGCAGAACCTCCTCGGCCGAGGCCTTGGCCGTCTGCAGGCCGGCAAGCCGCTGCAGCTCGGGCCTGTCCTCGCGGTAGAGGCGCATGATCTCGCGCGCCGCGTACACCCTCCAGAGATAGGTGGCCGAATCGTCGCCGAAGCCCGAGAGGAGCCGGTAGGTGCGAGGATGGTTGCGGGGTGTGGCGTCGAAGTAGACCTGGGCCCAGCTCGCGTCCTGCTCGCCGTAGGCCGCGAGCACGTTCTCCAGGTTGCCGATCCCCATGTGGTACGACGCCACCGCGAGATCGTCGCGCCCCAGGGTTGCCTCGGCGGTCTGGAGATAGCGCCCGGCGGCGGCCAGGGCCTTCGTCGGGTCGAATCGCTCGTCGACTTTCCGGCGCCGGGCGAGCAGGGCCGGGCTCGGGCCGCGCCGCCGGATCCTGCGCGTGAGCCGCTCGCTGGCGGCCAGGTCGACCCTCAGGCCGAGGAAGCTCGTGGCGGTCTCGGCCAGGATCTGGGTGAGGCCCACAGCCCCGCTCAGGTCGTTCCCGGCGCGAGCGTCGGGGTAGCCGGCACTCTCCAGGAAGACCATCGCCTCGAGCACATCGGCGTCCACCCCCGCGCTCAGCGCAACCTCGTCGACCTGCGCGCGCCAGCGTTCGACGCGTCGCGCGCTGGCGAACACCCCGCCGGGGCTCTTCTCGTAGAGCACGTGGCTATGGCCGGCCGTGGCGCGCGCGACGAGCTCGTCCTCGCGCTCGGGCTCCCACGCGAACGGATCCGGCTCGTCCGGGGCGAGGGTCACCGGCCCGTAGCTCGGCGGCTCATCGTCGTTCGCGATGAGGCCGACCACGGCGAGGGCACCGCCGGCGGCGAGCACCAAGACGAGGACGGCGAGAAGCGGGCCGCGCACCGAAGCAAGGGTGGCAGGACTGCGAAGCCGCGCCGAACGGCAGCCCCTACTGCTGCAGTTGGCGGGCGCCCGGCGCGCGGCCCGCGCGCGCCTCTCGCGCCGCGCGCACCGCGCCGCGGCGGCCTTCGGTGCGCAGATGCCGGTGAATGAGCTTCACCCGGTCGAAGACGACCTCGGAGGCGGCCTGGGCCTGGTCGCGGGTGGGCTCTACCACGCGCTCGAAGCGCAGCGGATCCCCGAACTGCACGGTGACCTTGGGGAAGTGCAGGCGCTTCCAGTTGCGTAGCCGCTCGGTGCCGGCGATCGCGGTCGGCAGCACCGGGGCGCCGGACTCGAGCGCCAGCCGCCCGAGCCCGTGCCGCGGCATGCCGAGCTCTCCCGTGCGGGAACGGCCCGCCTCGGCGTACATGACAACGATGCCGCCTCGCTCGAGGATCGCGTGGGCGGTCTTGAAGGCCTCCTCGTCGTGGTGGCCGCGGCGCACCGGGAACACCCCACCGTTGTTGTAGACGATCTCCATCGGCATGTTGAACAGCTGCGACTTGGCCATGAACTGCACCTTGCGACGCAGGTACACCGCCACGAAGAAGTGATCGAGATAGGAGAAGTGGTTGGGAGCGATGATCGCCGGGCCGTCGGGGGGCACGTGGTCCGAGTCGATGCAGCGCGCGCGGTAGACCAACAGCAGGTACGGCGCCACGACCATTCGCACCGCCTCGTACATCCAGTTCGGGCGCTTGGCGCGCGTGCGGCGGTGAAAACGCTCGAAGTGCTCGGCGGGACGCGGGTCCTTGTAGACCTGTTGCTTCACGTTTGGCCCTTTTACCCGACCGTTGGGCTTCGTTACTCGCCGGGCTCCTCAGTATCGTGCCGCCAGCCGTGAAGCGACAGGAGGGGATGGGACTTGCCGGACGTCGAGGCTCATATCACCGGGACGGTCTGGAAGATCGAATGTGAGGTCGGGCAGCAGATCACCGAGGGCGACACCGTGGTGATCCTCGAGTCGATGAAGATGGAGATGCCCGTCGAGGCCGAGGAAGACGGCACCGTGAAGGAGATCTCCTGTCAGGAGGGTCAGTCGGTATCCGAGGGCGACACCCTGGTCGTCCTGGAGTAGGTGTCGGACAAGCTCCAGCTCGATGAGCCCGCCAACGGCGTCGCCCGGTCGACGATCGCCAACCCCGAGCGCCGCACGGCCGCTCCCCCCGGAGGTCGAGCGTGAGCTGATCGAGCTGCGCGAGTCGTGCTTTCGCTCGGACGACTTTCGCGAGGGCGTGCGCGCCTTCGCCGAGAAGCGCCCGGCGGTTTGGCGCGGGCGCTGACGCAGATCCGTCCGCGGGTCGGCCTACGGTGGACCCCGGTGCCGCCGCTCATCTCTTCAGAAGAGGCGCTCAGGCTCGGGCGGATGACCGACCATGCCGAGATCGAGGCGCTCGTCGAGCGCGCCTGGCGGGTGCGCCTGGAACGCTTCGGCGACTCGACCGATATGTGCTCGCTGGTCAACGCCAAGTCGGGCGGCTGTGCGGAGGACTGCGGCTTCTGCGCGCAGTCGCGCTTCGCGGAAGCCGACACCCCGATGCACGCGATGATGACCGCGGAGCAGATCCTCGAGCACGCCAAGGCCGCGGAGGCCGCCGGGGCGCACCGGTTCTGCATGGTCACGCAGGGGCAGGGTCTCTCCAAGCGCGACTTTCAGAACATCGTCGACGGCGCCCGGCTCGTCGCCGAGCACACCGACCTCAAGCGCTGCGTCTCGATCGGCCACATGTCCACCGTGCGCGCGCACGCCCTAAAGGACGCCGGCGTCCAGCGCGTGCATCACAACGTGGAGACCGCCGAGAGCTACTACCCGGAGGTGACCACCACGGTCCGCTACGAGGGCCGGCTGCGCACGATCGACGCCGTGCGCGATGCCGGTCTCGAGACCTGCGTGGGCGGCATCCTCAACTTGGGCGAATCGCCCGAGCAGCGCGTCGAGATGGCCTTCCAGCTCGCCGGGATCGAGCCCACCAGCGTTCCCATCAATCTGCTCAACCCCCGCCCGGGGACGAAGTTCGGCGACCGCGAGCTGATGGACCCGTGGGAGGTCGTGCAGTGGGTCGCGATCTTCCGGCTGGTCATCCCCGGCGCACTCTTTCGCCTCTGTGGCGGGCGCAACGAGAACCTCGGGCACGGGGAGTTCGCGCGGCTGGCGGTCCGGGCCGGCCTCAACGGCGTGATGATGGGCAACTTCCTGACCACACTCGGATCCGAGCCCGAAGCCGATCGCGCCGTGTTCGAGGAACTCGGGCTGAACGTGGCACGTCAGACCGACAACGGCACGAACCCCCGTCCGGACAACCGGTCGGGCTGGCTCGCCGGCGAGACCCCGCGCACGCCGGTGGACGAGCTGATCGATTCGCAGGAGGACGCGAACTTCTGGAATCCCGCCACCCAGCTGCGCCACCGCAAGAAGAGCTCGGTGCCGCCGCGCCCGGACGGCGCGCCCAACGCCTTTCCCGAGCTGGTGCACGTCAAGCCGGAGGCGGCGTGAGCAGCGACATCCACGAGCGACTCGAGGAGATACGCGATCGCGGCCTCTACCGCCGGCTGCGCTGGGTCTCCGGTCCGCAGGGGCCGCGCGTGCTCCTCGACGGCTGCCCCGTCCTCTTGCTGTGCTCGAACAACTATCTCGGCCTGGCCGATCATCCGAGGGTGCGCGAGGCGGCGGCCGAGGCGGCCATGCGCTACGGCGCGGGCTCGGGGGCGTCGCGGCTGATCTCCGGCAACATGACGATTCACCGCCGGCTCGAGGAGGCGCTGGCCGCGTTCAAGGGCTCGGAGGCGTGCCTTCTGTTCGGCTCCGGCTACCTGGCCAACGTGGGCGTGGTGTCGAGCCTGGCGCAGGAGGGCGACGTCGTCTTCTCGGACGCTCTCAACCACGCCTCGATCGTCGACGGGTGCCGGCTTTCACGAGCGGAGACGTTCGTCTACGACCACTGCGACGTCGAGCACCTTGAGTGGGGTCTGCAGGAGGCGGAGGGACGCGGCGCCCTCATCGTCACCGACAGTGTCTTCTCCATGGACGGAGACGTTGCGCCGCTGCGGGATATCGTCGAGCTCGCCCACCGCTATGACGCCCGCGTGATGGTCGACGAGGCCCACGGCACCGGCTGCGTCGGTCCCGGCGGGCGCGGGCTGGTGGCCGAGCTCGACCTCGAGGACGAAATCGACGTCATCGTCGGCACGCTGGGCAAGGCACTCGGCTCCTACGGCGCCTATGTCCTCTGCGGCGAGACGATGGCCAAGTACCTCATCAACAGCGCGCGGACGCTCATCTTCTCCACCGCCCTGTCCCCGCCGTCGGTGGGTGCCGCGCTGGCGGCGCTCGAGCTGCTGCGCGAGCAGCCGCGCCGCGTGGAGAAGCTGCAGCGGAACGGGCGCGTCCTGCGCGAGGCCCTGGCCGAAGCGGGGATGCCGCTGGAGGAGGGCCACACGCCCATCGTGCCGCTGATCGTGGGAGACGCCGAAACGGCGGTCGCCGCGAGCGAGCGCGCGCTCGAACGCGGGATCTTCGCCCCGGCGATCCGCCCGCCGACCGTGCCCGCCGGAACCTCGCGACTGCGTCTGGCGGTCATGGCCTCGCACACGAAATCCGAGCTGCGCGAGGCCGCCGCCGTCCTCGCCGCGACCGTTCCCTGCGCCGCGCGCCGGGCATCAGAGCTGCCGGAGGCGCCCGGCGGGGATCCGGCGCGCCCCGCGCGTGTCTTCGACGGCCTGGCCGACGCCGCCTAGCCGCGCCTTGCGCGCGACTCGCTTCGCCGCCCGCCGCCCACCACTCGGCCGCCGCATGCCCGGAGCGACGGGCAGTGGCCGCCGGTGTGTCGCCAGCCGCGGGTGCTGGGCGGTCCGGCGCTGGCGGCTCGGGCTCCAGCACCTCTGAATGCGTGGCCTGTTCGTCACGGGGACGGACACGGGGGTCGGCAAGTCGGTCGTCGCGGCCGCGATCTGCGCCGCCCTGGTGGCGCGCGGCGAGCGGATCAGTGCCTTCAAGCCGGCGGTGACGGGGCTGGACGAGGACCCCGGCGAGTGGCCGCCCGACCACGAGCTCCTGGCCATCGCGGCGGGCGGCGCGCAGGCAGTCGAGTCGGTCGCTCCCTACCGCTACCGGCCACCCCTCTCACCGCACCTGGCGGCGGAGCTCGCCGGCGAGACGATCGAGCCCGCGCTCCTGCTCGAGGTGGCCCGGAGCAACGGCGAGCGAACGCTGGTGGCCGAGGGAGTGGGCGGCCTGATGGTGCCGATCACGCCCGGGTATCTGGTGCGGGACCTCGCAATCGATCTCGGACTTCCGCTGGTGGTGGTCGCCCGGGCGGGCCTCGGAACGATCAATCACACGCTGCTCACCGTCGAGGCGGCCCGAACGGCCGGCCTGGCCGTGGCGGGCATAGTCATGACGCCCTGGCCGCTCGAACCGGAGCGGATCGAGCTCTCCAACCGGGAGACGGTGGAGCGCCTCAGCGGCGTCGTCGTGAGTGGCCTTCCGCCGACCTCTCCCAGTGAGCTGGCCGCAGCCGGGGAGCGGCTGCCACTCGACGAATGGCTACGGTGAGCGGCGTGACCAACGAGGAGTCCGCCGCCGAGCGCGACGACAGGCCCGAGCTGCTCGTCAAGCTCCAGGAACGCAAAGCGCGCCACAAGGAGCGCCACCCCGTCGCGCGGGCGGGCGTGGTGCTGTTCGGCGTCCTCGTGGTGCTGGTCGGGATCTTCCTGTCGGGACCGGGCGTACCGGGGCCCGGCTTCCTCGTCATTCTGATCGGACTGGGCTTCCTGGCCCTCGAGTTCGACCGCGCCGAGCGCCTGCTGGAGCGCGCCATCGTGTACGGCGACAAGCTGGCCGAACGCGCCGAGGAGACGACGACGACGCAGCGGGTCCTGGCCGGAATCGCCGCCGCCGTCGTTATCGGCGCCTTCGTGGCCGCGGCGATCCGGTGGGACATCCCGCTGCTGCCGGTCTGATGCTGCTGTACGACTCCCCCGTCTCCGGCAACTGCTACAAGGTGCGCCTGCTGCTGGCGCAACTCGGGCTCCGCTACGAGCGGCGCGAGGTGGACGTGGTCGATCGCACCGGGCGCGCCGAGCTGCTGGGTGACCTCAACCCCGCGCTTCGGGTCCCCACGCTCGTGCTCGACGACGGCCGTCCGCTGGCGGAGTCGAACGCGATTCTCTGGTATTTCGGAGAGGGGACCGACTACGTGCCCGAGGAGCGATTCGAGCGCGCCCAGGTGCTTCAGTGGCTGTTCTTCGAGCAGTACAGCCACGAGCCCTACATCGCCGTGCTGCGCTTCTGGCTCCACTACGCGGCGGAGCCGCCCCCTGAACGGGAGATCGAAGCCAAGCGCCAGGGCGGCGACGCGGCGCTAGGTGCGCTGGAGAGCCACCTGGCCGGGCGCCGCTTCCTGGTGGCCGAGCGCTACACGATCGCCGACATCGCGCTCTACGCCTACACCCACGTGGCCGGCGAAGCCGGATTCGAGCTCTCGAGCTACGGAGCCGTCTCCGATTGGCTTGACCGGATCGCCGTGCAGCCCGGACACGTGCCGCTCAGCGCCTGAGGCTCGCCTCCGACTGCTTTCGCTCGCGCTCCTGCTCGCGCAGCTCCACCCGGCGGATCTTGCCCGTCAGCGTCTTCGGTAGATCGTCCACGAACTCGATCTCACGCGGATAGGCGTAGGCCGAGTGGCGCTCGCGGACGTGCTTCTTGATCTCGTCCGCCAACTCGTCCGTGGCCTCGCGGCCCCCGGCCAACACGATGAAGGCCTTGACCACGTCGCCGCGACGCGGATCGGGTGAGGCCACCGCTGCCGCCTCCTTGACCGCCGGGTGCTCGACGCAGGCCGACTCGACCTCGAAGGGGCCGATCCGGTAGCCGGCGGAGATGATCACGTCGTCGGCGCGCCCGGCGTACCAGACATAGCCGTCCTCATCGAGCTCGGCGGCGTCCTTCGTGTGGAACCAGTCGCCGCCGAAATCCTCCTCGGTGTCGTCCGGCCGATTCCAGTAGCCCAGCGGATAGTGGGGGTTCGACCGGGCGCGTAGGCAGATCTCGCCGCGCTCTCCCACCGGCAGTGGTTGCTCGTCCTCGTCGAGCACCGCCACATCCCACCCGGGCATCGGCTTGCCCATCGATCCCTCGCGGACGTCGACGGTCGGGAAGTTGCCGCACAGCGGATAGCTCTCGGTGAGCCCGTAGTAGTCGAGCACCGTCAACCCGCCGAATTGCTCGCGAAACCAACGGATCACCTCGGGGTTCAGCGGCTCGCCGGCGGAGCACGTCACGCGCAGCTTCTCCAGCGGATAGCGCTTGCCGGCGTCGTCCACGCCGGTCATCGCCCGCAGCGCGGTGGGCGTCGTGAACATGTTCTCCACGCCGTGCCTGGAGAGGAAGCGCAGGTGCTCCTCGGGGTCGTAGCCTCCCTTGCGCGCCTGCACGAGCGCCACGGCACCGTAACGCCAGGGGCCCAGCAACGGGCAGATTCCCGCGGCCCAGGCCCATTCGCCCGAGCCGTGAAACAGCTCGCCGTCGCGCACGTCGTGACAGAACTCGAACTCCTCGTGGGCCAGCAGGTAGCGGTGGGCATGCAGGATGCCCTTCGCCCGGCCGGTCGTTCCCGACGAGTAGTAGAGCTGAGCGGGGTCGTCGGCCGCGGTGTCGACCGTCTCGTAGCGGTCGCTCGCGCGTTGCATCGCCTCGTCGAAGTCGATGTCAGCCGCTTCCGCGCCTCCCCCCAGCACGAAGACCTTCTCCGCGGGCCCGTCGGGTATGCGCGCCCGGTTGGCGGAGTCGGTCACGACCGCCTTCGCCTCCGAATCGCGCAGGCGGTGCTCGATGCCCTCGTCGCCGTAGAGCACCGACATCGAGAGCAGGATCGCCCCGCGCTTGTAGGTGCCTAGGAAGACGGCGGCGGTCTCCGGCAGCGAGGGAAGGAGCGTGGCGACCCGGTCCCCGCGCTCGACGCCATGTGCCTCGAGCACGTTGGCGAAGCGGTTCGAGAGGTCCTGCAGCTCGCCGAAGCTCACTTCTCGCTCGTTGCCCTGCCAGTCCTCCCAGACCATCGCCGGGCGCTCGCGATCGTGCTTGTCGCAGACGTCGCGGGCGATGTTGTAGCGCTCGGGCACCTCCCAGCGGTGCGCGGCGCACATGTCCTCATAGCTGCCGAGCTCGTACTTCCTCAGGCTCATTTCGGTCTCCTCTCGCAGAAGAGGTACCCATCCCGAGCGCGGGTCATTCGGAGGCCGTCCCTCACGGAAATCGCGCCGCGCTCAACTCTCGCCGGACCTCGGTCCGCCCGAGGAGCGTATCCGCTGCCAGCCGGCCGGTGGCCGGGCCGGTCGAGATGCCCCAGGGGCCGTGTCCCGCCGCCAGCCAGAGCCCTTCGGTCGCCAGCTGGCCGACGAGCGGCCGGCCGTCCAGCGAGACCGGCCGGGCGCAGGCACGGGCACCCTGCACGTGAGCCCGCGCGACCGCGGGCACGAAGCGCTGCGCACGCCGGCGCAGCTCAGGTATCCACGCGACCGGGTCGGGCTCCTCGGCGAGGAAGGTCGAGCCCACCGAGACCCCGCCGCCGGCGGCCACGAGACTGAAGATCGACTCCGGAGCCACGGCTCCGGCGGCCACCTCCTCGACGCCCAACTGCTCGACCACGTGGCGCGGCGGATCGTCGACACTCACGTCGAGCACGACTCCCCAGACGGGTGCGATCGGCCGCCACGCGAGCGTGGAGTCGACGACCCGAGGCGTCCACGGCCCGGCGCACACCAGCACCGCGCCGGCGGAGTGCTGCCGGCCACCCGCCGTCACACCGCGCAGCTTGCCGCCGGCGGCCCAGGGCCGAGCGCGGCGACCCTCGTGCAGGCCGGCGCCGGCGCGGCGCGCCCGCTCGGCGAAGGCGAGCGTGGCCGCCGCCGGACGGACCGGGTAGCCCGTCTGCAGCCGGCAACCCCACAGCCCCTCCCCGAGGGCGGGCTCCAGGTCGCGCACTCCACGCGGATCGAGCAACACGGGCTCCAGCTCGGGCTGATCGCGCTCGATGGCCGCGGCGGTGCCTTCGAGCGGCCGCGGCTCAGTGGCCACCAGCAGCACGCCGGCGGGCGCCGGCGGCAGATCGAAGCCCTCGAGCTCCGCGAAGTGGCGAAGCGTCTCGGCGTGGAGCTCGGCGAGCACCGGATCGAAGGGGTGCTGAATCGAACCCGAGTTGCGTCCCGACGCCGCGCCCGCCAGCTCGTCGCGCTCGAAGAGCTCGACCCGTGCGCCGGCCTCGGCCAGGAACGCCGCCGCGGAACAGCCCACGATCCCGCCGCCGACGATCGCGACGTCGGGGGAGGGCGTGGCGGGGCTTCTCAATCGCCCGCCGCGTAGTCAACGATCGATTTGTCGATCAGCCACTCGACCGGCGCGCGGTCGTCGGTGTAGACCTCGCCGCCTCGCAGCGGCGCCTGAAGCCGGCCCGCGGCCAGCCGGGCGGTCGTTCGGAGCCGGGCGGGCAGGCGCGGTACGGCGTCCTGCACGCCGTCGGCCGAGAGCGGCGCCCGACTGGCGACGATGAGGGTGTTGGTGGGCTCGATCGGATCGCGCAGGACGTGCGGGAAGACCTCGGCGATGGTGGCCGTCAGCACCCTCTCGAGATCGTCCTGGCCCTCGGGGTGTCCGGCATTGACGATCAGCACCCCACCGGGTCGCAGGCGGTCCCGCACGGTCTCGAAGAACTCGACCGTGGTCAGGTAGAAGGGGATATAGGGCTGGCGATAGGCGTCCACCGAGATCTGGTCGTAGCGGGCGTGGGTGCGACGCAGGTAGGGGCGCGCGTCCTCGTGATAGAGGTGCAGGCGCGGGTTGTTCATGTCGAAGAACCGGCGCCCGATCTCGGACAGCTCGGAGTCGATCTCCACGCCGTCCACGCGCGTGCCGGGAAAGAACTCCTCGTACGCCCGCGCCGTGGTGCCGGCCGCGTTGCCGAGAATCGCCACGCGCTTCGGGGGGTCGCCGAAGGCCGAGAAGCCGAGCACGAGGTGGCCGTCCCACACGTCGCCCGTGAGCACGGAGTCCGGGTTGTAGACCGAGTGCTGGGCCTGGCCCTCGTTGAGCTCCAGCCAGCGCTCCCCGTCATCGCGCTCCACCACGCGTGCGTACTGGTACTCGGTTTCCGTCTCGTAGATGACCCTTCCCGAGCCCGCATCGGCCTTGAGCGTTCCCACCGGCAGGGCGATCAGGGCCGCGATCGCGGCGGGAGCCAGCGCGTAGCGCCGCGCCGGGCGAAGGCCCCACACCGCGATCACCGCGATGGCCAGGGCGAATATCAGGAACGTGCGCCGCGTTCCGACGAGCGGGATCAGCAGCAGCGCGGACAGCAGCGTCCCGACCAGGGAGCCCGCGGTCGAGAGGGCGTACAGGCGGCCCGCGACGGTGCCGGCCTCCTCCACCGTCGACACCGCCAGCCGGATCGCGTACGGAGAGACCGCGCCGAGCAGCAGCACCGGCACCGCCACGAGCACGAGCACGCCGAACAGCGAGCCGAGGAAAGCGCCGGCGGAGATCTCGTCGAGCGCCTGGACCGCGATGTCGAGCATCGGATCCGCCACGAAGGGCACCAGCGCAAGCAGGCCGGCGGCCGTCAGCGCAAGCAGGCAGAGCCCGCGCATGTGGGGCTTGCGGTCGGCGAGCCGCCCACCCAGCCAGTAGCCCACCGAGAGGGCCACCAGCACGATGCCGATCGTGTTGGCCCAGACGATCGTGGAGGCGCCGAAGTACGGAGCGAGCAGCCGCACGGCCGCGATCTCCGCGCCGAGCGAGCCCGTTCCGACGACGAAGACGAGCAGCGGAAGGGGCGGCATGCCCGGCGCAGGTTAGCTATGGCGCGGCATCGTACATCCGGACCCGCGAGTAGCTTCGGCACATGGATCCGAGCGCTGCCGATCGCAGCTTCCTCTGGCATCCCTTCACCCAGCAGCGTGGGTGGACCGAGGAGACGCCGATCATCATCGAGCGGGCCGAAGGCACCGACCTCATCGACCTCGAGGGGCGGCGCTACATCGACGGCGTCTCCTCGCTGTGGTGCAACGTCCACGGCCACGGGCACCCGCGCATCGACGCCGCCGTGAGGGCCCAGCTCGCCCGCGTCTCACATTCGACCATGCTCGGACTCTCACACCAGCCGGGCATCGAGCTGGCGCAGCGGCTGGTCGAGCTGGCGCCGCCGGGGCTCCGGCGGGTGTTCTACTCGGACTCGGGCTCGACCGCGGCGGAGATCGCCCTCAAGATGGCCTTCCAGTTCTGGCGCCAGCGAGGCGAGGAGCGGCGAACGAAGTTCGTCGCCCTGCGGATGGCGTACCACGGCGACACGCTCGGCTCGGTGTCGGTGGGGGGGATCGACCTCTTCCATTCGATCTACCACCCCCTGCTGTTCGACACGCTCAAGGCCGAGCCGGGCGACGCGGCCGACCTGGGGCGCCTGCTGGCGGCCCACTCGGGCGAGGTCGCGGCGGTGATCATGGAGCCGCTGGTCCAGGGCGCGGCCGGCATGCTCGTCCATCCTGAGGGCTACCTGCGCTCCGTGCGAGAGCTCTGCCGACACCACGACACGCTGCTGATCCTCGACGAGGTCGCCACCGGCTTCGGGCGCACGGGGCGGATGTTCGCCTGCGAGCACGAGGGGGTCGCACCCGACCTGATGTGCCTGGCCAAGGGCATCACCGGCGGCTACCTCCCGCTCGCCGCCACGCTCGCCAGCGAGCGCATCTACGAGGGGTTCCTCGGCGAGCACGAGGAGTTCCGCACGTTCTTCCACGGCCACACCTACACGGGCAACCCGCTCGCCTGTGCGGCGGCGCTCGCATCGCTCGACGTGTTCCGCGAGGAGCACACGCTCGCTCGGCTCCAGCCCAAGCTGAAGCGGTTCGGCCGGCTGCTCGAGCGGATCGCTGCGCACCCGGCGGTACGCGAGGTGCGCCGCGTGGGCACGATGACGGGGATCGAGTTGGTCGAACACCCACTGCCGATGCGGATCGGCCATCAGGTGACCCTGGAGGCCCGGCGTCGCGGCGCCATCATCCGACCGCTGGGAGACGTGGTGATCCTGATGCCGCCGCTGTCGATCTCCGAAGCCGACCTGGCGCGCCTCGTGGAGATCACGGGCGAGGCGATCGACGCGGCCACCACACCGATGGAGCTGCAGGCGGCCGCCTGATCGAGTCGTCTCGGCGGCGTCAGCCCTCGTACTTCTCGAAGTCCTTCTTGCGAGCGCCGCACACGGGGCAGAACCAGTCGTCGGGGATGTCCTCGAACGCGGTGCCGGCCGGTATGCCGCCGTCGGGGTCGCCCTCCGCGGGGTCGTAGATGAAGCCGCAGGAGGTGCAGATCCAGTGCTGGGTCGTCAACGTCTCGCTCATGAGCGGCGCATAGAGTAGCGGCGGTGATGGGTGATCGGCCACCTCCGGGGGAGGAGCTGAACGAGGGCGAGATCACCCCGGCGCGGCAAGCGGCGACGCTCGTGCTCCTGCGCAACGGGCCCGAGGGCCCGGAGGTGCTGCTCGTGGAGCGCAATTCCGAGCAGCGCTTCATGGGCGGGGCCTGGGTTTTCCCCGGCGGGGCGCTGCACGACGACGACGACGGTCACCCGGCGGCGGCCATCCGCGAGCTCGGCGAGGAAGCGGGGATCGAGCTGCCGGCCGACGCCGAGCTCGTGCCCTGGTCGCGCTGGATCACGCCGGCGGAGGTCAAGATCCGCTTCGATACCTGGTTCTTCCTCGCCGAGGCGCCAAAGGGCGCCGAGCCCACGCCGGACGGAGGCGAATGTGTCGATGCGCGTTGGCTGCGCCCCGCCGCGGCGCTCGAGGCCCACTCGCGCGACGAGCTGATGCTCGTCTTTCCGACGATCAAGCACCTGGAGGCCCTGGCCGGCTTCGACTCCGTGGACGCCGCACTCGACAAGGCAAGAACCCGTCAGGTGGTACCCGTACAGCCCAAGGTCGTGGTGCGCGAGGGCTCGCCCGAGGTGGTCATGCCCGGCGAGCCGGGCTACGACTAGATGCTCGCCGCAACCCGAAGCCGCCCGAGTTGTTCCTAACCTGGTGAGACGCGGCCTCTGCATACTCGCGATGGTGCCGGCAGCGCTCGGTGGTCCGAGCGCGGTCGCGCTGGCGGAAACCCTGATCGGAACCGACGGCCCCGACAAGCTCACGGGGACCGAGTCGGCCGACCAGCTATACGGCGAGGGTGGCGGGGACCGGATGACCGGCGAGGCCTCGGGCGACTACCTCGAGGCCGGTTCCGGCAACGACCAGGTCGAGGGCGGCGACGGCGTCGACCTGGTCATCGGCGGCACGGGCGACGATCGCATCGACGCCGGCGCGGGCTTCGACGTCGTCTACGCGGGCGCCGGCGGTGACGTGGCCCTGGGCGGCACTGGAGCCGACACCATGTTCGGGCAAGCGGGCGCCGACCAGCTTTACGGAGGGTCGGGCGCCGATCGCATCTACGCAAGCCTCGGCGGCGACTTCGTCGACGCCGGATCGGGCGCGGACCGCATCAGCTCCGACCAGGACGACACCACCGTTCTCGGCGGAGCCGGCGCGGACGTGGTGTCCGCGGACGGCGGCGCCATCGAGGTCCGCGGCGGCGGCGGGCGCGACCGCATCCGCACGGGCTCGTTCGCCGATCGGGTCAACGGCGGAACCGCGGCGGATTCGATCGACACGGGCCTCGGCGACGACCTCGTGCGCTCACGCGACGGCGGTCCCGATCGCGTGCGCTGCGGTGAGGGTAAGGACACTGTCGACGCCGACGCGATCGACGTGCTGCGCGGGTGCGAGGCGACCGGGCCACTCAGGTCCCAGCGCCGCTTGCGCCGCAGCCCCATCGGGTAGAGACCTGGCATGACAAGCACCGGCCTGAGGGTGGCGGTGACCGGCCCGACGGGCGACCTGGGCCTGGCCATCGTCGACGCCCTGGAGCGCTCACGAGCTGTGAAACGGATCGTGGGTATGGCGCGGCGGCCCTTCGATCCGGCCGACCGCGGCTGGCGCAAGACCGAGTACCGCGAGGGCGACGCGACCGACGTCAAGAGCGTGCGCGGGCTCGTCAAGCAGGCCGACGTGGTGGTGCACCTCGCGTTTGCGATCCTGAGCGCGAGCGAGGCGACCCGCGAGCTCAACGTGAGCGGCTCGCGACGGGTATTCGAGGAATCGGCGAAAGCCGGGGCGGAGCGGATCTGTTACGCGTCGAGCGTGGCCGCCTACGGCTTCCATGCCGACAATCCCGACTGGCTGACCGAGGACGTGCCGCCGCGCGGCTCTCCCCAGCATCCCTACTCCCAGCAGAAGGCGGAGGTGGAGCACGTGCTCGGCGAGGTGCTGCTTCGATACCCGGGCACGGCCGGCTACGCCTTTCGGCCCTGCATCGTGGCCGGCCCCGAGGCCCAGACCCTGCTTGCCGAGCTCCCCTACTTCCGCCTCGGTGAGGCGATGCCCGACGCGGTGGTCCGGCTGATCGGGGCGCTTCCCGCTCTGCGGCCCGTCATCCCCGACCCCGGGGCGCGCTTTCAGCTGGTGCACGAGGAGGACGTCGCGCGTGCTTTCGTGGCCGGAGTGCGCGGCATTGGTGAGCCGGGCCCCTACAACCTCGCCGGTGCGGGCACGCTGACGATGTCCGACCTCGCCGGCGCGCTGGGCTGGTACTCGGTGCCGATTCCCAAGCTCGCCGTCGAGGCGACGGCGGAGGTCGCCACGCGGCTGCCCTTGGTGCCCGACTCGGTCGCCTGGCTGCATTCGGTGCGCAAGCCGGTACTGATGAAGACCGAGCGGGCCCGCAGACTGCTGAGGTGGCGCCCCAAGCACACCGCCGAGGGCACGCTGAAGGACATGGTCGCGGCCTACAGGGCCCTGCGGTACAGCTCGGCGTAGTCCTCCTCACCCATCTCGCGCGGATTGAGCAGCGTGGTCCCGTCCCCCATCGCCCCCTCCACCAGGGCCGGGATGCCGGACTCGGGGACCCCGGCCTGCGAGAGCCGCGTCGGCAGGCCGAGCCGGCGGACCAGCGCCGTGATGTGGTCGGCCAGCGCGTCGCCGACCTCGGGCTCGTCGATGCCGAAGAGCTCAGCCGATCTCGCGGTAGCGGTCGGCAATGTCCGCGCGCGCCGGCCGCGTTGTGGCGGATCACGTGGGGCAGGTGGATCGCGTTGGCCACGCCGTGCGGGACGCCGAAGTGCGCCCCCGCCGGAGTGCGACATCGCGTGCACCGAGCCAAGCGCGATCGTGATCGCGAGGTTGGCCGCGATCAGCATGTTCCCGCGCGCCTCCTCGTCGGCCTCACCGCGCTCCACGGCGCGCTCGAGGTTGTCGCGTATCAGCCGCAGCGCGTGCAGCGAGCGAGCGTCGCCGTGCGCGCTCCAGTCGTTCGAGACATAGCCCTCGATCGCATGCGTCATCGCGTCCATGCCCGTGGCGGCGGCCACCGAGGCGGGCAGCGTACGGGTGCACTCGGGGTCGAGGATGGCCAGCCGCGGGAACAACGGGAAGTCGGCGATCTCGAGCTTGACCTTCCGCTCGTGGTCCTTGATCACGGCGGCCATCGAGGCCTCGCTGCCGGTGCCCGCTGTGGTGGGTATGCAGGCGAGCGGCGCGATCTCGAGCGGGCGACCCATGCCGTCGGCCTCGCGCGGCATGAGCAAGAAGCCCTCCTGCTCGCGCGCGCTGCCACCGTGCGTGAACACCGCGTCCGCCACCTTGGCCGTGTCCATCACCGAGCCGCCGCCCACCGCCAAGAAGGAGTCGGCTCCCGCCTCCTCGGCGGCGGCGGCGCAGCGCTCCACGACCGCCGTGGACGAGTCCTGCGGCACGTCGTCGAAGACGCCCACGAGCTCGAGGCCGCCGTCGACCACGCCCGCCTCGACCTTGTCGACGAGACCGGTGGCGCGGATGACCGGGTCGGTCACCAAGAGCACGCGGCTCGCGCCTTCCTTCAGGAACTCGAAGCCGGTCGACTCGAGCAGATCCCGCCCGGCGATGACCCGAGTGGTGGCGGCGTACTGATAGAAGTCCTTGAAGCCGCGCAGCGGCGCGCGGTCGAGCGCCGAGTCAGCCGACATCAGGACGCTTCGAGCAGGTCCTGGCGCCCGCCCTCCTCGAGCAGCCGGCGGTAGCGCGGGAACACCGGCTTGACCAGTGGCACCAGCTTGAGGATCTTGGCGACGGGCCCCTTGGCCTTCATCTGCCCGCGGGCGAGGGCCACGGTCACGTTGACCTTGCCGAGCCAGAAGCGGTGGGCCGTGTCGGCATCCATGGTCATGACGACCTCGGGCTCCATGGTCGTCGGCCCGCAGTCGACCTTGCCTTCCTCGCCGTCGATCAGCTTGACCGTGATCGTCGACTGCGGCTCGCGGTAGTGGTATTGGACGATCGTGTTGGCCGTGCTGAACTTGGGCGCCAGCTCATCGTCCGCGGCGAGCTCCTCGAAGAGCCTGCCGATGTAGGCGTACACCTCGTCCGCGTCCTTGAAGTAGGCCACGGGATTGACTCTACTTACGACCCGGCCGCGGGAACGAGCTTGCCACGACCGCATCCCAGGCTCGGTCGGGCAGCAGTTTTCGCTGGGTCATGAGCACTCGCGCCGACGCGGTCACCGGATACCGCGCCCGCGGGCGGTTGGCGTCGATGGCCTTCTCGATCGCCTTGGCCACGGCCTCGGGCCCCCCACCGAGCTTGCCGACCAGGCCGTCATACGCGCCCGCCGTCGCCGCCGACACCGCGGTGTTGAACTCGGCGTAGGGACCGTCCTCGTGCGACACCGAGCCCACGGCGGTCTCGGCGAAGCTGGTCTTGATGAGCCCCGGCTCGATCACGACCACGTCGATCCCGAAGCCCTTGACCTCGAAGCGCATGGCGTCCGAGATGGCCTCGACCGCGTGCTTGGTCGCGTGGTAGACCCCGCCACCGGGGAAGGTGAGCTTGCCCCCCATCGAGCTCACGTTGACGATGCGGCCCTGCCCCCGGCGCCGCATTCCGGGCAGCACGAGCTGGCACAGGCGCAACAGCCCGAAAACGTTGGTCTCGAATTGGCGCCGAACGTCGTCGAGCGCGATCGTCTCGACGGCCCCACTCTGGCTGTAGCCGGCGTTGTTGACTAGCACCCCGACCGCCCCCTCGTCCTCCTCCACCGCGGTCACGGCGGCGCGCATCGACTCCTCGTCGGTCACGTCAAGACTGAGCGTCTTGGCGCCCGCCGCCTTCAGGTCCTCTACGGCCTCGAGTCGGCGGGCGGTGGCGTACACGGTGTGGCCGGAGCGGGCGAGGCGCTCGGCCGTTGCCCTGCCGATGCCGCTCGAACAGCCGGTGATGAGGACCGCCTTGGGAGTGGTGTCCATGCGTCGCATGGTATGCGCGGACCTCAGCGTGGGCGCACGAGCAACGTCTGCACCGCGCGGCCGATCCTGCCGCGCTCGTCCCAGAGCGCGGTGTCGGCGATGCCCAGCCCGCCGAACAGGGTCTGCGCCTCGAGGCACACCCATTCGGTCTCCGGCAGGCGCAGGAGGTGGACACAGAGATCGGTGTTGATGAACAGGTGCTCGCGCCAATCGAGTGTGGCGCTGACGCCGTTGCCCGAATCGGCCGCGACCATCACACGCTGCAGCGGAGTCGGCTCTTCCCCGGCCACCAGCGGCACACCCATGCGCATCCAGACGGTAGCCGGCCCCGGCTCGAGGAACGCCCCACTCACGAAGCGGTACTCCATCGCGGTGTGGTATCCGACCTCCTGGCCGGTGGGGAAGAAGTCTCGCTCCTCGCCCGCCGCGGGGCCGGCGGGACGGCCGGCGCCCTGCTCGCAGTCGGGGCCGGCCTCGAGACGCCAGGCCCGAGCGCGCATGACCTCTCCGTCCGGCCCGCTGAGCGAGGCCTCGAGCAGCTCCACGCGTCGCCCCGGGCGCACCACCCCGGCGGTGACGGCCAGTGGCTCGAGCGGCACCGGCCGCAGTATCTCCACGGTCACGCGCCCGACCTGCATGCCCTCGCGGGGCTCGCAGGCCTCGAGCGCTCGGGCGACCAACGCCGACGGCGGGCCCGCGTGCTGAGCGCCGGCGTCCCACGGGCCGCGCGTGAGCGCAGTGGGGACGAGATGCCCTCCCTCGGGACGGTAGACGCTCTCGGTCAAGGGCGGGCACGGTAGTAGCCTGGGCGGCCGCATGCTCGTGATGACGCCATGACCGTCGAGCGCGGGACCGCTGCCCTGCTCATGCGCCGGCGTGAGATTCTCGCCAAGGGCGCGCGGCCGGTCGGCTGGAAGATCGGCTTCAACGTGCCGGATCTCCAGGAGAAGCTCGGGATCGATGGCCCGCTCGCGGGCTTTCTCATCAGCGACGGCCTGCTCGAGGACCGCGCGAGCTGGCCGCTCGGCGACGAGGGCGACGTGGTGGTGGAGTCCGAGGTGGCGGTGGAGCTCGGCGACGACGCCCGTTCGATCGCGGCCCTGCTGCCCGCCCTGGAGCTGGCCGATCCCCCGGACCTCTCGCTCGACGTCGAGACGATCCTGGCCGGCAACATCTTCCACCGCGCGGTGGCGTTCGGCCCGCGGGTGGAGACCGACGCCCCTGGCGCCGCCCGCATCATCGTCAACGGCGAGGTCCAGCACGAGATCCCCGCTAAGGAGGCGGGCGCGCGGCTCGAAGAGATGATCGGCGTGGTGGCCGGGCGCCTCGCGGACGCCGGGGAGCACCTCGAGGCCGGGCAGCGCATCATCACAGGGGTGCTGGCGCCGCCCCACGCGGCGAAGCCCGGCGACGTCGTGCGGCTGGAGATCGACGGCCTGGGCGGGGTGGAGCTGCGCTTCTCCTAGCATCGCTCTTCATGACGACCGCGTCCGCCCTCCCCGAATCCCTCTCCGAGGCAGCCCGCGCCTACGCCGCCGGCCCGCACCGCCTGCTGATAGGCGGCGAGCGCGTCGAGGCCGAGGACGGGCAAACCTTCGACACCCGCGATCCCTCCACCGGCCGGGTCATCGCCGAGGTCGCGCAGGCCGGCGCCGCCGACGTGGATCGCGCCGTGGGTGCGGCGCGGGCGGCCTTCGAGGACGGGCGTTGGAGCGGGATCGCGGCTGCCGAGCGCACGCGCAAGATGCTCGCCTTCGCGACGGCCATCGAGGACCACGCGGACGAGCTGGCCGAGCTCGAGTCGCTCGACAACGGCAAGCCCGTCAGGATCGCCAGACGGGTGGACGTGGCTCTCGCCGCCGAGCACCTGCGCTACTTCGCCGGCTGGCCGACCAGGATCGCCGGCGACGTGCTGCCGGTGGCCACCGCGAACATGCACTGCTACACGCGCAAGGAGCCCGTCGGCGTCTGCGCTCAGATCATCCCCTGGAACTTCCCGGTCCTGATGGCGGCCTGGAAGCTCGGGCCGGCCCTGGCCGCCGGCTGCCCGGTGGTGCTGAAGCCCGCCGAGCAGACACCGATCACCGCGCTGCGCCTGGGCGAGCTCGCGCTCGATGCGGGGCTGCCCGAGGGTGTGCTCAACGTGATCACCGGTGACGGCGAGACGGGCGCCGCGCTGGTCGACCATCCCGGCGTGGACAAGATCGCCTTCACCGGCTCGACGGTCGTCGGGCGAGAGATCGGGGCCAAGGCCGGCGGAGCGCTCAAGCGGGTTACGCTCGAGCTGGGCGGGAAGTCGCCGAACATCATCCTGCCCGACGCCGACCTCGACGCCGCGGTGAAGGGCGCCTACCAGGCGATCTACTACAACACCGGGCAGGCCTGCAACGCCGGCTCGCGGCTGTTCGTGCACTGCGACCAGTACGACGAGGTGGTCGGCGGCTTGGTCGAGTCGGCCCAGAAGGCGCGGCTCGGCCCGGGCCTCGAGGCGCGCACGCAGATGGGCCCGCTGATCTCAGCCGAGCAGGAGGAGCGGGTGCTCGGATACATCGAGGCGGGCAAGTCCGAGGGGGCGGAGCTCGTGGCGGGTGGGTGCGCGCGCGAGGGGGACGGCTACTTCGTCGAGCCGACCCTGTTCAGCGCCAGCAGCGACGACCTGACGATCGCGCGGGAGGAGATCTTCGGCCCCGTCCTGGTGGCCCTGCCCTACGACTCGATCGAGGAGGTGGCCGCGCGGGCCAACGACACCGAGTACGGGCTCGCGGCCGGTGTGTGGACGCGGGACCTGCGCAAGGCCCACAAGCTGGCCGCGCTGCTGCGTGCGGGCGACATCTGGGTGAACACCTGGAGCGAGGGCGACCCCTCCGCCCCGTTCGGAGGATTCAAGTCCTCTGGCGTCGGGCGCGAGCACGGCCGCGAGGGCCTCGAGGCCTATCTCGAGAACAAGACCGTCTGGCTTAACCTCGACTGACGGTCTCAACCGAAACGGTCGGGATCGAAGGGCGCCGGGTCGAGCTCCTGAGGCTCGCCGCAGATGCCCTGCGCGATCAGCCGGCCGGTGATGGGGCCGTGGGCCACGCCGGCGCCCTCGTGCCCGGTCGCCACCCACAGCCCGTCGGCGGCCGCCGACGGGCCGATCGCGGGCAGCCCGCCGGGTAGCCACGGGCGCAGCCCGGCCCAGGCGGCGTCGATCTCCAAGTCCAGCAGGCCGGGGGCCAGCAGGGCGGCCCGCTCGAGCAGCGTCGTGGTCACCGCCGGATCCACGGATAGGTCGAACCCACGTCGCTCGCGACTCGAACCCACCAGCACGTGCCCGTCGCGGGTGGTCTCGACGACCGAGCTCGTCAGCAGCCCGGTGCCGGGGCTGGCCACCGCCGCCATGTAGCCGCCGTCGATCACCTTGTGGGCCAGGAAGCCCGGACGGCGCCCGAGCCGCACGAGCTGGCCCTTGCGCGGCTCGATCGGCAGATGCAGCCCCGCCGTCGCCGCCAGCGGGGCGCTCCAGGGGCCCGCGGCCAGTACGACGCGGTCGGCTTCGACCGCGCGGGAGCCATCGCCGGTCGTCACCCCGACCACGCGGGTGGTGCTCAGGACGAAGCGCTCGGCGTTGAATTCGCTGAGCAGCTCCGCGCCCAGGGATTGCGCCTCCCGGGCCAGCGCACGGGCGATGGCGCGCGGGGAGCACTGCAGATCGTCCGGAAAGCGCGAGGCGCCGAGGATCGCGCCGGAGAGCTCGGGCTCGGCGTCGCGCACCTCGGCCGCTCCTAGCAGCTCACAGCTCACCCCCGCGGACCGCATGGCCGCCACGCGCTCGGGCTCCGCGGCCCAGGCCGCCGGGTCGGTGTGAACCACCAGCGCGCCCTTGCGCCGGATACCGGCCTCGGCGCCGAGCAGCTCCTCGATCTCGTCGTAGAGCGCCAGACCGACCCGGCCCAGCTCGAGCTCGGCGCCGAGCTCCTTGTCGCAGCACAGCACGTTGCCCTCCCCCAAGCCGGTGGTCTCGGAAGCCGGCCGGGCTGTGCGCTCGAGCAGGCAGACCTCGACCCCGCGCCGGGCGAGCTCCCACGCCGTGGCGCAACCCACGATGCCGGCGCCGACGACCGCGACCTCGAAGGACCGCCGTGCCGGAGTTCTCAGAGCGCGAAGCCCTCCGGAAAGGGATCGTCGGCGTCGAGGATGTACTGGCCCATGCCGGTGATCCATGCCCGGCCGCTGATCTCCGGGACCACCGCCGGCGCTCCGCCGACCTCGGTCTCCTCGATCACCCGCCCCCTGAAGCGGGTGCCGATCACCGAGCGGTTGATGAACGGCTCGCCCACAGCTAGCTCGCCGCGCGCATGGAGCGCGGCCAGCTTGGCGGAGGTCCCCGTGCCGCAGGGCGAGCGGTCGAGCCAGCCGGGGTGGATGGAGGTGGCGCTGCGTTGCGAGTGGCGCCCGTCCTCGCCCGGTGCAGTGAAGACCACGTGCCTGCAGCCGGAGATGCGCGGATCGGCGGGATGCTCGGGCCGGTCCGTTTCGTTGACCGCCGCCATGACCTCGAGCCCGCGCTCGACCAGCTCGCTCGCTCGGGCTGGATCGACCTCCAGGCCGGCCGACGCCGCCGGCAGGAGGGCATAGAAGTTGCCGCCGAACGCCATGTCATAGGTCAACGTGCGGCCATCGAGCTCGACCTCGCGGTCGCGCGCGAGCAGGAACGACGCCACGTTGCGGAGCGCCACCGAGCGCGCCCGCCCGCCCTCCACCGCGACCCGGGCCTCCACGAGACCGGCCGGCGTGTCGAGCCGGACGACGGTCTCGGGCTCTCTCACCTCGACCATGCCCGTCTCCACCAGGACGGTGGCCACCCCGATCGTGCCGTGGCCGCACATCGGCAGGCACCCCGTCACCTCGATGAAGACCACTCCCCAGTCGGCCTCCTCGTGCAGGGGCGGCTGCAGGATCGCGCCGGACATGGCGTCGTGGCCGCGCGGCTCGCGCATGAGCATCAGTCGCAGGCCGTCCATGTCGCGCTCGAAGTGCAGCTTGCGCTCGAGCATCGTGTCACCGGGGATCGGCCCGACGCCGCCCGTGATCACGCGCGTGGGCATTCCCTCGGTGTGCGAGTCGACAGCGGAGAAGACCCGGCTGGCCTTCACGCCGGCACTTCGGCCCCGAGGGCGGCCACCGCCTCCTCCACCTCGCGGCGCTCGGCCTCGGTCAGCTCGAGCCGGGGCGGCCGGCAGGGCCCGCCGTGGCGCCCCGTCAAGTCCATGGCCGCCTTGAAGAACTGGACCAGCTTCGGTCGCATGTCGAGCCGCGCGAGCGGCAGGATGCGCGTGTAGACCGAGCGTGCGTCGTCGAGGCTTCCTTCGCGGCAGAGGCGCAGCAGGTCGACGCATTCGCGCGGCGCCACGTTGGCGACGCCCGAGATCCAGCCCGTCGCGCCGGCGCAGAAGCCCTCCAGGGCCCAGTCGTCACCGCCGACGAGTACTTCGAAGTCCTCGGTGAGGTTGAGCAGCTCGGCGAGCCGGCGCGCGTCACCCGAGCACTCCTTGATGGCCACGATCCCGTCGACCGCCTCCAGGCCGGCGATCAGCGCTGGCGGCATGTCCGTGCCGCTCGCCTTGGGGTTGTTGTAGGCCATGATCGGCAGGTCGGTCGCCTCCGCGACAGCGCGGTAGAAGGTCTCGATCTCGCGCGCATCGCCGGGGTAACCCAGTGGCGGCAGCAGCATCAGCGCTCCCGCGCCGGCGGCGGCCGCGTCCTGCGCGTGGGCGACCGAGCTCGACGCCGACTCGCTCGACACTCCCGCGGTTACGGTCGCCCGGCCGTCCGCCGCGCTCACCAGCGTCTCGATCACCAGGCGGCGTTCCGAGCGGCTCAGGGCCTGGGCCTCGCCCATCGTCCCGGTGCCCACGAGACCGGTCACCCCATTGTCGAGCAACCAACCGGCGGTGGCGGACAGCGCGTCCACGTCGACCCCGCCGGCCTCGTCGAACGGCGTCAGCGCCGCAGGGATCACACCTTCGAAATGCACTCCGGCCTCCTCCTCGTGATGGTCGGAGTCTAAGGCGGTGAGCCGCGTCCGATGCGGTAGACCGGCCCCGCGAGGGAGACGGCGTACACGCGCCCGCGACCGTCCTCGCCGAAGGAATCGAGGTTCGATACCCGCAGCCCGCTCAGCTCGGAAGCCGATCGCGGCCGGCGCAGCGACGCGAGCCGCAACCGGCCGTCGCAGAAGTCGCCGTAGACGTAGCGGCCGAAGAAACGCGTGCCGCGCAGCGAGCGGTCGCGGATCACGTAGCCGCCGGTGATCGAGCAGAAGCTTCCGCTCGAGTGCGAGTGGGTGATCACGGGTGGCACATGGCCGGGCGCGCTGCCCGACTCGTAGGAGGATCGGCCCTCGAACACGTCCCATCCGAAGTTGTAGCCGCCGCGCGGCTGGCGCCCGTTGGAGCGGCCCGGCACGAATGAGATCTCCTCCACTGCATCCTGCCCCACGTCGCCGATGACCAGGCTTCCGCGATTGCGGTCGAAGGAGAAGCGGTAGGGGTTGCGTAGCCCGTAGGCGTAGATCTCGGGCCGAGCGCCCGAACGGCCGCGCAGCGGGTTGTCGGCGGGAACGTCGTAGCCCCCCTGCGGCCGCGGGTCGATGCGGAAGAGCTTGCCGAGCGGCCGCCGGAGGTTCTGGGCGTTCTCGGCGGGGTCGCCGCCGCCGCCGCCGTCGCCGAAGCCGGCATAGAGAAAGCCGTCGGGGCCGACCTCCAGCTGACCCCCCTTGTGGTTGGAGCGCGCGTGCGGCACGCGCAGCACCGAGCGGCGCGAATTCGGGTCCGCGCGGTTCGGATTTCCTTCCGAGCGCCGGTACTGGTCGATCTGTAGGAAGCCCTGGTTGTCGGTGTAGTACACGTAGAAGCGCCCCGACTGCGAGTAGTCCCGGGCGAACGCCATCGAGAGCATCCCGCTCTCGCCCTCGGGCGGAGATACCCGCTCGGAGATGTCGAGGAAGGTCGTGCGCACCTTGCGGCGCCCGCGGAGCACGATGATCTGGCCGTCTCGCTGCACCACGAAGCGCCTGCGGTCCCCGCTCGGCGCGGTCAGGTAGGTGGGCTGCTCGAAGGTGCCGAGGCGCAGCAGGCGGACGGGCCGGCGCTGCGCGCCGCTCGACTCCGCGTTCGACCCGCCGGCGGCCGCGCCCGAGTCGGCATCCGACTCACCGGCGGCCGCGGTCGTGCCCGGCTCGGCACCGTTGGCGCTCTCGTCGTCATCGGAGGAACATCCGGCCAGGGTCGAAAGGACGAGGCCGATGACCAGCATCGTTCGGCAGGCGCTCACGCAAGCTCAGTATGGCAACCCCTAACCGGCGCTAACCTACGCCGCTCGGGCTGTGGCGCAGCTTGGTAGCGCGCTCCGTTCGGGTCGGAGAGGTCGCTGGTTCAAATCCAGTCAGCCCGATTGGCTCAGGTGCCGACGTAGGCCGCGAGGTGCTCGCCGGTGAGGGAGGAGCGGGCGGCTACGAGGTCCGCGGGTGTGCCCTCGAACACGATTCGGCCGCCGTCGTGGCCGGCTCCGGGGCCGAGGTCGATGATCCAGTCGGCGTGCGCCATGACCGCCTGGTGGTGCGCAATGACGATGACCGACTTGCCCGAGTCAACGAGCCGGTCGAGCAGGCCGAGCAGCCGCTCGACGTCCGCGAGGTGGAGGCCGGTGGTCGGCTCGTCAAGGACGTAGACGCCGCCCTTCTCGGCCATGTGGGTGGCCAGCTTGAGCCGCTGCCGCTCGCCGCCGGAAAGCGTAGGGAGCGGCTGGCCGATGGTGAGGTAGCCGAGCCCTACGTCGGCGAGCCGGTCGAGAATCTTGTGCGCGGCCGGCGTGCGCGCCACACCGTCGCCGAAGAACTCCTCGGCCTCGGTCACCGACATGGCGAGAACCTCGCTGATGTCCTTGCCGCCGAGCTTGTACTCGAGGACCTCGGACTGGAACCGCTTCCCGTTGCACTCCTCGCAGGTCGTGGCGACGCCCGCCATCATCGCCAGGTCGGTGTAGATGACGCCGGCGCCGTTGCAGTTGGGACAGGCGCCCTCGGAGTTGGCGCTGAACAGCCCCGGCTTCACACCGTTGGCCTTCGCGAACGCCTTGCGGATCGGGTCGAGCAGCTTGGTGTACGTCGCCGGGTTGCTCCGCCGCGAGCCGCGGATGGGGGCCTGGTCGACCGAGACCACGCCGTCCCGCCCGGACACCGAGCCGTCGATCAGCGAGCTCTTGCCCGAGCCCGCCACGCCGGTGACGACGACCAGCACCCCGAGCGGGATGTCGACGTCGACGTCTTGCAGGTTGTGGGTGCTGGCGCCGCGCACCTCCAGTACCTCCGACGACGTCCGCACCGAAGGCTTCAGGGAGGTGCGGTCGTCCAGGTGTCGCCCAGTCAGCGTGTCACTGGCCCGCAGGCCATCGACGGTGCCCTCGAACATCACCTCTCCGCCCTCGGTGCCGGCGCGCGGACCGAGGTCGACGATGTGGTCGGCGATCGCGATCGCCTCGGGCTTGTGCTCCACGACCAGCACGGTGTTGCCCTTGTCGCGCAACTGCACTAGGAGATCGTTCATCCGCTGGATGTCGTGCGGGTGCAACCCGATCGTCGGCTCGTCGAAGACGTACGTGACGTCGGTCAGCGACGACCCGAGGTGGCGGATCATCTTGGTGCGCTGCGCCTCGCCGCCCGACAGCGTGCCCGACGGCCGGTCGAGGCTGAGATAGCCCAGCCCGATCTCGACGAACGAGTCGAGGGTGTTCCCCAGCGCGACCAGCAGCGGAGCCACCGACGGTTCGTCGAGGTCGCGCACCCACGCGGCCAGGTCGCTGATCTGCATCGCGCACACGTCGGCGATGTTCTTCTTGGCGATCTTCGACGAGCGGGCCCCCTCGGCCAGCCGGGTGCCGTCGCACTCAGGGCAGGTGGTGAACACCACCGCCCGTTCCACGAAGGCGCGGATGTGCGGCTGCATCGCGTCCACGTCTTTGGACAGGAACGACTTCTGGATCTGCGGGATCAGCCCCGCGTACGTCAGGTTGATGCCTTCGACCTTGATCTTGGTCGGCTCCTTGTGGAGCAGGTCGTGGAGCTCTCGCTTGTTGAACTTCTTGATCGGCTTGTCCGGGTCGAAGAAGCCGCAGCCGCGGAAGATGCGGCCGTACCACCCGTCCATGCTGTAGCCGGGGATCGTGAGCGCGCCTTCGTTGAGCGACTTGCTGTCGTCATACAGCGCAGTGAGGTCGAAGTCGGTGACCGAGCCCCGGCCCTCGCAGCGCGGACACATGCCGCCGGTGCGGGTGTAGGTCGCCTTCTCCGTCTTGGTCTTGCCACCGCGCTCGACCGTGATCCCCCCGCTCGCCTTGACCGAGGGGACGTTGAACGCGAACGCGCCGGGCGGGCCGATGTGCGGCTTCCCGAGGCGGCTGAAGAGGATGCGCAGCATCGCGCCCGTGTCCGTGGCCGTCCCTACTGTGGAGCGTGGGTCGGCACCCATCCGCTCCTGGTCGACGAGGATCGCCGTCGTCAGCCCGTCGAGTACGTCGACCTCGGGCCGCGCGAGCGTCGGCATGAAGCCCTGCACGAACGCGCTGTAGGTCTCGTTGATCAGCCGCTGCGACTCCGCGGCGATCGTGCCGAACACCAACGAGCTCTTGCCCGACCCCGAAACGCCGGTGATCACCGTCAGGCGGCGCTTCGGGAGCTCGACGCTGACATCCTTGAGGTTGTTCACGCGCGCGCCGTGCACGCGGATCAAATCGTGGCTGTCGGCGACCTGCAGCGCAGGCGACTCCGTGTCCGTCGTCGTGGCCATGCGGCTAGCGCAGCTCCTGGAGGCGGATCAGGTTGCCCGCGGGATCGCGGAAGGCACAGTCGCGGATCCCGTACGGCTGGTCGGTCGGCTCCTGGACGACCTCGGCGTCGCCGGCCTGCAGCTGCTCGAAGGTGCCGTCGAGGTCTCTGGTGGCCAGGTTGACGCTGGCATAGGTGCCCTTGGCCATCATCTCGGTGATCATGCGACGCTCGTCGTCGGTGACGCCGGGATCGGCGTCCGGTGGGTAGAGGACGATCGACGTGTCGGGCTGGTTGGTGGGGCCGAGCGTGATCCAGTGCATCCCGCCGTACTCGACGTCATTGCGGACCTCGAAGCCGAGGGTGTCGCGGTAGAAGGCCAGGGAGGCGGTCGGGTCGTTGTGCGGGAGCATGGTTTGGTGAATGGTGATGTCCATGGCCGTCACGCTAAGTGCGGCTCGGGGGTCCGCGCTTCTCGATTCCTGATCGGTTTGGTCACCCGCTTCGCCACGCACGGCGCCATCCCCGCCGTCGCGCCCGCCGCGTGGCGGCGGTAGGCGCTCGGCGGCATACCGACCAGCTCGGTGAAGCGGGTGCTGAACGTGCCCAGCGACGAGCAGCCGACCTCGAAACAGACCTCGGTCACGCTGAGGTCGCCAAGACGCAGCAGCGCCATCGCGCGCTCGATGCGCCGCGTCATCAGGTAGCCGTACGGCGACTCGCCGTAGGCGCGGCGGAACTCACGGCTGAAGTGCCCGGCCGACATGTGGGCGCCCTGGGCGAGGGCCTCGACGTCCAGCGGCTTCGCGTACTCCCGGTCGATCCGGTCGCGGACGCGGCACAGCCGCGCGAGGTCGCGCAGGTGCTCCGCTGCGGCGGGTCTGCTGGTCACTGCGAGATCATGCCACGTCGCGCAGGAGTGGCCGGCGTCCCGCCCCCAATCCGCGTCCGCCCCGGCTCGAGCTTCACCCCGAGCGGGTGATGTTGCCTCAGCGGGCCTCTGGCAGGCTCCCCTCAATGACCAAACCGTTCCGGGGCACGATCAACATCGACGACCGCGACTCGATTCCCGATTGGGAGCCGTACCTGCAGCCCGTGGCTCCGGAGGGGTCGCCGAACGTGCTGTACATCGTGCTCGACGACCTCGGCTTCTCCGCCATGGAGCCGTGGGGCGGCATGATCGAGACGCCGAACATCAACGAGCTGGCGAAGACCGGCCTGACGTATACGAACTGGCACACCACGGCGCTGTGCTCGCCAACGCGTTCGAGCCTGTTGACCGGACGTAATCACACGACCAACGGGATGGCCTGTATCGCCGAGGCCACGAGCGGCTTCCCGAACTCGAACGGTCACATCCCCTTCGAGTGCGCCACGATCGCCGAGCTGCTCGGGGACCAGGGCTGGAACACGTACATGCTCGGGAAGTGGCACCTCGTAGCGGCCGACGAGATGAACCTTGCGTCGACGAAGCGCAACTGGCCGGTGGGACGCGGATTCGAGCGCTACTACGGGTTTCTCGGCGGAGAGACCAACCAGTGGTATCCGGACCTCGTCTACGACAACCATCCCGTGGATCAGCCGGCGACGCCCGAGGAGGGCTACCACCTCACGACGGACCTCACCGACAAGGCGATCGAGTTCATCAAGGACGCGAAGGTGATCGCCCCCGAAAAGCCCTTCTTCATGTACTTCTGCCCGGGTGCGACGCACGCTCCACACCACGCGCCCAAGGAGTGGATCGAGAGGTACAAGGGCAAGTTCGACATGGGCTACGAGGCCTACCGCGAGCTGGTCTTCGACCGTCAGAAGGCGATGGGGATCTTCCCGGAGGGCGCCGAGCTGACACCGCTGAACCCCTACGCCGAGGAGACGAGCGTCGACGGGAAGCCCTGGAACCCGGTCGACGTGGTGCGGCCGTGGGCCTCGTTGTCTGAAGATGAGAAGAGGCTCTTCTGCCGGATGGCGGAGGTGTACGCGGGGTTCCTCGGCCACACCGACCACGAGATCGGGCGCCTGCTCGCCTTCCTCGAAGAGTCCGGCGAGCGCGAGAACACCATCATCGTCTTGGCGTCCGACAACGGAGCCAGCGGCGAGGGAGGTCCCAACGGCTCGGTCAACGAGAACAAGTTCTTCAACGGCATCCCCGACTCGATCGAGGAGAACCTGCCCTACCTCGACGAGCTGGGGTCACCCAGCACCTACAACCACTACCCGGTCGGATGGGCGTGGGCGTTCAACGCCCCGTTCAAGATGTGGAAGCGCTACAACTTCGAGGGCGGCGTGGCCGACCCGATGATCGTCTCCTGGCCGAAAGGGATCGAGGCCGGCGGCGAGCTCCGGCACCAGTTCCTACACGCCACCGATGTCGTGCCGACGATCTACGACTGCCTCGGCGTCGAGCTGCCGGAGGTGGTCAAGGGCTACCCGCAGATCCCGCTCGAGGGCGTGAGCTTCCGTGCCACGTTCGAAAGCGACGACGTGCCTACGCCCAAGGAAACCGGCTTCTTCTCGATGCTCGGCTCCCGCGCGATCTGGCACAAGGGCTGGAAGGCGGTGAGCGTCCACCCGACGATCAGCGGCTGGGGGCACTTCGACCGCGATCGCTGGGAGTTGTACGACACCGAGCGGGACCCGACGGAGAGTCGCGACCTGGCGGACGAACATCCAACCAAGGTGCAGGAGCTGATCAACCTCTGGTTCCACGAAGCCGGCAAGTACAACGGGCTCCCGCTCTTGGACAAGACCGCCGTGGAAGTCCTGGCGGACCCGTCCCGACCTCAGATTGCGCCACCGAGGGACCAGTACGTCTACTACCCCGACGCCGCCGAGGTTCCGGAGTCGGCGGCCGTCAACATCCGAAATCGCAACTACAGCATCTCGGTCGGAGTGGAGATCGAGTCGAGCGATGCCGCCGGCGTGCTCTTCTCCCACGGGGCGCGATTCGGCGGCCACACGCTCTACGTGAAAGACCGCAAGCTCAAGTACGTCTACAACTTCGTGGGCACCAGGGAGCAGATGATCGAGTCCACGAAGGACATCCCGACCGGCAGGGTGGTGCTGTCCGCCTCCTTCGTGAAGGAGAACGACGACTTGCCGGCGACGGGAACGCTGTCGCTCTTCATCAATGACGAGATGGTGGGTGAGGGGCAGATCATGACTCAGCCCGGCAACTTCTCACTCGTCGGCGAGGGACTCAACGTGGGCAGGGACCCGGCCGAGCCCGTTACCGACGACTATCCGGGCGAGTCGCCCTACGCCTTCACGGGCGGCACGATCAAGGAAGCGATCGTCGACGTGTCCGGCGAGCCGTTCATCGACCTGGAGAAGGAAGCCATCGCGATCATGGCGCGCGAGTAGCGCCACGGGCCCTCAGGAGCCTTCGGCGGCCTCCGCCTGCGCACAGCTCTGCGTCTCGCCGTCCGGGCACAGGGCAATCGAGTCCGCCACGCGCCGCAGCAAATCCCAGAGCTGCGCGAGCTCGGCTTCGTCGAGCGCGCTCAGCATGTCGTCCTCGTCAGCGCGGATCGCCGCCTCTGCGTCGCTCAGCAGCCGCCGGCCCGACGGAGTGAGGTCGACCAGATAGCGGCGACGGTCCGAGCGGTCGCGGGGGCGCTTGATCGCGTCGCGCGACAGCAACTGCGCCGTAACCCCGCCCAGGTTGCTGTTGTCGACCGCGAGCGCTTCGGCCAGCGCGGTCTGTGAAGTCGGGCCCATCGCGAACAACTGCCTGAGGACGATGAACTCCTGGGCGCTGAGCCGAAGCGGACGCAGGGAACGGCGAAAGCGCGCTATCGCCTCCTGGCCGAGCCGCGCGAGCAGCACACCGTAGGGGCGACGCTCCACCGCCGGTTCGACGCTTGCCTGAGCCTGAGCCATCCAACCGAGAGTACCGCCGATCATCTATGGTAGTCTACCATTATGGTACACAACCACTACTACAAGGAGCAGCAGTGACCACCGCAGTACGGCCCTTCTCGGGCACATACCTCAGCGACCCTGTGCACTCGTCCTTCGGCTTCAGCGTTCGCTACTCGGGTCTGTCGAACTACCGAGGCACGCTCGACGACGTGCAGGCCAGCCTCACCGCCGATGATCGCGGCATCGTCCTGGCGGGAACGGCTCAGGCCGAGTCCATCTCGATCCAGAACCCGCCCCAGTTTCGCAGTCACGTGCTGGGCCCGGAGTTCTTCGACACTCAGAACCACCCCACCGTCAGCTTCCGCTCCACGGCCGTGGAGCTCTCCGACGACGGCAGCGCTCGCGTGGAGGGAGAGCTGACGATCGCCGGCCACACGAACCCGGTCGTCGCCACGGGTACCTGGGCCGAGCCGCGCCCCGGCGCCGCCGGGTTCGAGCTGGAAGCCAGCTTCGACCGCCGTGACTTCGGGATGCACTGGCAGATGGAGCTGCCCGGGGGAGGCATCGCGCTCGACTACGAGGTGACCCTCGAGGTCGAGTTGCCTCTCAAGCAGCCGGAGGACGGTGACGGCTAAACCGATGCGGATCCTGGGCATCTCGGGATCGCTCAGGCGGGACTCGTTGAACACCCGCCTGCTCCGGGCGGCGGCCGAAACGCTGCCGCCCGGAGTCGAGCTCGAGCTCTACACCGGGCTCGAGACGATTCCTCCCTTCAACGCGGACGCAGAAGACGATCCTCCCCTCCCGGTGCGGGAGCTGAACGAGGCGATCGCCGGCGCCGACGCCCTTCTCATCGCCACGCCGGAGTACAACGCCTCGATTCCCGGCGTGCTCAAGAACGCGATCGACTGGGCATCACGACCCTTTCCGGACAACGCCCTGCGTGACCGTCCGGTGGCCGTAATCGGGGCGAGCACGGGTCTCTTCGGAGCGGTGTGGGCCCAGGCCGAGGTCCGCAAGGCGCTGCGGCACGCGGGCGCCCGCGTGCTCGACGAGGAGCTGCCGGTCGCGAACGCCGACGGTGTGTTCGGCGCGGGTGGCGGACTCAACGAGCCGGGGCTCGCGGCGCGTCTCGAGGAGCGGTGCGACGCTCTGGTGCGGGAGGCGCAGGCGGCGCTCGAGACCGAGGCTCAGCCCGCGACGGCGTTGTAGTAGCGAACTGCCAGTCCAGTCAGCAGCGTCTCGTAGCAGGCCTCGACGGTCATCTCGGTCGCGTCCGCGTGGGCCCGCAGACCGGCTCTCTCGATCGCCTCGCTCTCGGCGATCACGTCGTCCACCAGCTCGGGATGCTGGTCGGAGAAGAACGCCCCCATCGAGTAGAGGCTCGTGTCCATGAGCGACTCGAGGAAGAGGTCGTCCCCGGCCGCCTCGCTCGGGTTCGCGCCCACGGCGCGCAGGTTACCCCGCAAGAGCGGCGGAGCGGCCTAGGGAAGAGAAGGCGCCTGGGGCAGGGAGGGGGCCTGAGGCAGGGAGGGCGGCTGCACGGGCGGAGGCGAGGGCAGCTGGGGCGCGCCGCCCGGCAGCTGGGGTGTGCTCGGCAGCTGGGGCGCGCTCGGCACGTTCGGCAGGTTCGGCGTGTTCGGCAGGTTCGGCAGGTTCGGCGTGTTGGGCAGGTTCGGCGTGTTCGGCAGGTCGGGCAGGTTGGGTGTGTTAGGCAGGTTGGGCAGGTTGGGCAGGTTGGGGGAGTCCGGCAGGTTCGGCAGCCCGGGAAGCTCGCCCCCGCCGGGAGCGCCCGCTCCGTCGCGGCCGTTCGAGGCGCCTGGGCCGCTCCCGGGCGCCGAGGAGCCCTGGTTCGGCGACCCGCCCCCACGCGGTCCGCCGTTGCCACGCAGCTCGCGACGGCGACGGACTGCCCGTCGGCGTTCCAGCTGCTGCTGGCGCCGGCGCGCGGCGGTTTCCCGCTTGGACGCCGCGGACCCTTCGCCGGCTCCGGACTGCGACTTCGGATTCCCCTCGCCTTCAGTCGCCGACCTGGTCTCGCTCCCACCGTTGCCGCCGATGCCGCGGACGAGGTCTACGCCTCCCAGTAGGGCTCCGCCCGTCCCGGCGATGACGATGGCGGCAACGATGGCGGCGGTCCGCTCGGCGGTCGGCTCCAGCAACGGCAGCGGCACCAGACCGGCCACCTTGCGGCGCAGGCGCGTCGAGAACGGCAGCGGCTCGACGCCGAGCTCGCGAGCGTGGCGGCGGCAGGCGGAGCAACGCCGGGCGTGACGCGAAAGGCGGCCCTCGTCGCGCGAAGAGCCCGTCCCCACCGCAAGGCGGGTCGTGGCTGCGCGGACCGACTCGCAGCGCCGGCCCTCGGAGATGTCCGCGTATTCGATCTCCAGGCGCTGCCGCGCCTGCAGCAACGTGGTCTCGACCGTCGAGCGACTCACGTCGAGCGACTCGGCGATCTCGCGGTAGGACAACCCCTCGAGCTCGCGCATCACGAGCGCGCGCGCCTGGACGTCGCCGAGCTCGTCGAATGCCCCCTGCAGGTGGGTCAGGCGCTCCTTGTCCACCATCGCCGAGTCGGGCGCGGAGGACCCGACCAGCCGCATGCGATCGGACGGGCGCAACCCGGCATCGTTGTCCACAGACACCTCGGTGGCCTGGCTGGTACGGCGCCAATGATCGATAGTGGCGTTGCGCGCGATCTCGTAGATCCAGGGCCTGAAATCGATCCCGGAGTCCGTTGCACGCATGTGCCGCAGCGCCGAGAAGAAGGCGTCCTGGGTCAGATCCTCCGCGCGCGCGCTGTCGCGCACGATGCGCCCGACGTAGGCGGTGATCGGGGCCCGATAGCGCCGGAAGAGCTCCTCGAAAGCCGAGTCGTCACCCGCGCGAACCGCCGCGACCAGATCGCGATCGGAGACTTCCAAATGCGTGGCGGTAATCGGCCTTCCCCTACCTCAACGTTCGCCGACGTGAGTTGAATGTACCCCGTTGTGGGAATTTTACGACCCCGATGGCTACCCGAGACGAAATCATTGCGTATCTGGACAACCTCCTCGAGATCAACTCGTTCCCAGACTACGGGCCGAACGGCCTGCAGGTGCCGGGAGCCAGGGAGGTCACGAGCGTGGTCAGCGCGGTCAGCGCGCAGGTCGAGCTCTTCGAGGCGGCCGCCGCCTTGGGAGCCCAGCTGGTGCTCTGCCATCACGGGCTCTTCTGGGACTTTCACCCGCGCACGATCGGCCCGGCGATGAAGGCGCGCCTGCGAGTGCTCTTCGACTCTGATATCTCGCTCGCGGGCTATCACCTGCCCCTCGACGCCCATGCCGAGGTGGGCAACAACGCGCTGATCTGCTCGCAGCTCGGGCTCGAGCGCTCGGAGCGCTTCGCCGAGCACAAGGGCAGGTCGATCGGGCTAGTGGGCCGCTCGGCCGAAGGCCTCCCGTTCGCCGAGCTGCACGCGCGCTGCGCCGCCGCGTTTGGCCGCGACCCGTTTGCCTGGGACAGCGGGCCCGGCGTCGTACACAGCGTCGGGATCGTCTCCGGCGGCGGGGCGAGCTACTTCGCCGACGCCGTCGCCGCCGGGCTAGACGCCTTCATAACCGGCGAGCCCGCCGAGCACGTCATGGCCGACGCGCGCGAGAACCGCGTGCATTTCTTGGCCGGGGGCCACTACGCCACGGAGGTGTTCGGGATCCGCCGTCTGGGGGAGCTCGTGGCCAAGAAATTCGGGGTCGAGCACCGGTTTGTGGACCTCCCGAATCCGATCTAGCCACATGACCTACGCAAAGGCGAAAAAGTGCTTGCGCTGTCCACCTCAGCCGATACTCTGCGTATTAGGTTCTGGTTAAGCCACGAGGAGGACAAACTGCACATGGCGATCCACCTGACGCCCACCGAGCTCGGACGGGAAGCAGGAATGCACCGTCGCGAGGTCATCGCGAAATGCATGGAGCTCGGGGTGCCCATCTTCCAGGGCCGGATCGACAAGACCCTCTTCACCACCAGCCTCAAGGAAGCCGCGCACAAGAAGCAGCTCGCCTCGGCCTGACGGCCTGAGCGCATCCCTAGACTCCGCAGGCGCCGCGGACTGGCTCCGCGACGTTCTTCGTGTGACTTTGGAGGGATGAGGCGTTAAATGGAAGTAGGCACGGCCGACAGTGCCGCCGGCACGGGTGTCGGGACCGGGTCGAAGACGATCGCCGACCTGCTGCCGCTGGCGGCCAGGCGCTACGGAGACGCGCCGGCGCTCCGGCACAAGGTCGGTGAGGAGTGGAAGGACATCTCCTACACCGAGTTCGGCCAGACCGTCCAGGAGGTCGCCCTCGGGCTGATCGACCTGGGTCTGGAGCCCCGCGACAAGATCTCGATCGTGGCCCACACGCGACCCGAGTGGAGCCACGCCTGCTTCGGCATCCTCACCGCTGGCGCCACCCTCGTCACGATCTACCAGACCAACTCGCCGGAGGAGTGCCAGTACGTGCTGAGCCACTCGGATTCGCGGGCGGTCTTCGTCGAGGACGGCGAGCAGCTGGCCAAGATCCGCCAGATCGAGAACAGCTGTCCCGAGCTCCGGCACGTGATCGTCATGGATCCGGGGGACGCCGACATCGGCGACGCGATCTCGCTCGACGACCTGCGCGAGCGCGGCCGCGGCGGCGACGAGTCGAAGTGGGTCGAGCGCTACGAGGCCGTCGCCCCGGAGGACATCTGCCTCTACATCTACACCTCGGGAACCACTGGCCCGCCCAAGGGTTGCCTGCTCTCCCACGCGAACTATCGCGCGATCACCGACGCCGTGGTCGCCCAGAGCGTGCTCGAAAAAGGGGACTGCTCCTATCTCTTCCTCCCGCTCGCGCACGCGTTCGCGATCCTGATCCAGTTCGCTTCCTTCGAGCTGGGCGTCGCGGTGGCCTACTGGTCGCGCGACCCGAAGATGATCATCGCCGACATCGCCCAGGTGAGCCCGAGCTACTTCCCGTCCGTGCCGCGGATGTTCGAGAAGATCTACACGCTCGCAACGTCGAGCATCGAGGACAAGGAGAGCCTCAAGCAGGCGATTCAGGTCGGCGTGAAGGTGCGCATGATGAGGGAGGCCGGCCAAGAGGTGCCGCCCGAGCTGGAGCAGGGTTTCAACGCCGCCGAGGAGAAGCTGTTCAAGAACGTCCGTGGTCTGTTCGGCCAGAACATCCGCGAGTGCGTCACCGGAGCGGCGCCCATCGCGCCGGAGATCCTCGAGTTCTTCTTCGCCTGCGGCGTGCCCGTGATGGAGGGGTACGGGATGACCGAGACTGCGACCAGCGCCACGGTCAACCGGCCCCACGAGAACCAGTTTCGCTTCGGCTCGGTGGGTAAGCCCATGATGGGCGTGGAGGTGAGGATCGCCGATGACGGCGAGGTGCTGATCAAGGGCCCGAACATCTTCCAGGGCTACTACAAGAACGAGGCGGCCACGCGCGAGACGATCGAGGGTGACGAGCGGTGGCTGCACACCGGCGATCTGGGCCGTCTCGACGAGGACGGCTTTCTCTACATCACCGGCCGCAAGAAGGACATCATCATCACCGCGGGCGGCAAGAACATCACGCCGGCGAACCTCGAGAACGGCCTCAAGCAGAGCCGCTGGATCTCCCAGGCGGTGGTGATGGGCGACCTGCGGCCGTATCTGGTGGCGCTGATCACGCTCGACCCCGAGGAAGCGCCGGCGCTGTCACAAGCGCTCGGGCTGGACAACGACAACCTGGACGCCCTCGCATCCGAGGAAGCGGTGCGGGCCGAGGTACAGAAGACCGTCGACGAGGTTAACTCGCACGTGGGCTCCGTGGAGCAGATCAAGCGCTTCGCGATCCTCGACCACGATCTCTCCCAGGAGACCGGCGAGCTGACGCCGACGCTCAAGGTCAAGCGCAACGTGGTCCACGAGAAGTACGCCGACCTGGTAGACGAGATCTACGCGGCGGCGCGCTAGGGACTATCTGCTCACCTCCGACTCGGGTCGGCTGACCGAATGACCACCCAATTCCGGCACCCGATCTTCGCCCGCCTCGTGGCGTTCGTGGCGACGCGAGCGGAGGGCACCGAGGAAGACGACCTGAGGCGCGACATGCTGGCGGGCCTGAGCGGGCGGGTGATCGAGATCGGCTCGGGCAGCGGGCCGAACTTCCGGCTCTACCCCGGCACCGTCACAGAGCTCGTGGCGGTCGAGCCCGAGGACTACCTGCGCGCGAAGGCGGCGGAGGCCGCCGGGCGCGCCGCGGTGCCGGTGCGGGTGGTGGACGCGCTCGCCGACGAGCTGCCCTTCGAGGACGCCTCCTTCGACGCCGCGGTGGCCGCCCTCGTGCTGTGCTCGGTCCCGAGCCAGGCGACGGCCCTGGCCGAGCTGCGCCGCGTCGTGAAGCCGGGTGGCGAGCTGCGGTTCTTCGAACACGTCCGGGCCCGAACGGCCCGCCTGTCGACCCTGCAAAGGGCGGCGGCTCCGGTGACCGAGCGCCTGGCCGGCGGCTGCCGGCCGGATCACGACACCGCGCGGGCGATCGAGGCCGCCGGCTTCCGGATCGAGCGTTGCCGGCGCTTCGTACAGCGCAGCGTGCTGGACGCCTTGGGGGCGCCGCGCATCATCGGGAGGGCGCGGCGGCTGTAGTGCCCTGTGCAACGGGCAAGTAACCGGCCCGAGAAAAGCTGCACCAAAGGGGACACCTAAGAGCGTGGCTCACGCCGGCCGGCCACCTCGTGGATTTCCTGTGGGCCGCCGAGCGCGTCGTAGTGGAGGTGGATGGCTACCGCCTGCACTCCTCGCGCGCCGCTTTCGAGCGCGACCGCTTGCGGGACGCTGAGCTCGAAGAGGCTGGGCTTTGGGTAATCCGAGTGACATGGCGGCAGCTCACGGAAAACCGCTCGCCCTTGTCGCGAGACTGGCCCGGGCGCTGAGCTCAGGCCGAGCTAGCTCTCTTCGGACTGCCTGAGCAGGCCGGCCGTGGTCTGCTCGAGGATTCGACGCCAGGCCGCCGTCTTCTCGCGGTTGTCGGCCACGCTACGCACCACCTTGCGGACGCGGTTGGCCGAGATCTCGATTCCGTGCTTGGCGCAGGTCTCGCGCAGCTCGTCGTACTCGGAGGCGAGCTTGAGCGTCACGGACTCGAAGCCGTGCCGGGCGATCTCCACGCGGCGGGTGAAGTTGAGCACGTGCGTCTCGAACATCAGCTCGTCGTTGAGGTCGGGCTCGATCAGGATGATGTCGACGCCCGGGTAGCGCTCCTTCCAGTGCGCGACCGCCTCGTGCAGGTGTTGGTGGGCCAGCAGCTTGAAGGCCTGATAGCCGATCTGCGGGAAGCCCATGTCGCGCACACGCCGAACGCGGCTGCCCCACATCGTCGGGATCACCTTCTGGAAGTCGTTCACGTAGGGAACCAGCGGGTTCACCACGATCACGAACTTCGCGCCGGCCTCGACCGCGATGTCCACGTTGGTCGTCGACCGCAGGCCGCCGTCCACCAGGTCTCGGCCCCTGATCTCGACCGGCTTGTAGACCATGGGCAGGGCGGTCGAGGCGGCCACCGCGCGGGAGATCGGGATGTCGTCCCAGTCCCGCTCCCCCAGCACGATCCGCTCGCAGGTGTCGAGGTCAGTGGCCGTGAGGTACAGCTCGGTCTCCAGCAGGCGGAAGTCGTTGACCCGGTCGGGGTCGCTCAGCACGGCTTCCATGTAGTCCTGGATCCCGCGCCCGTCGTAGAGGCCCGAGGGGAGCGCCTCGGCCAGCCCGACCGCCAGGTCGATGGCCGAGGTGGCGCGCAGCTGGCTGAGCACGTTGCGCGTCAGGCCGAGCATGCGCAAAGGCAGCAGCGCCGCGCTCTGGGCGAACTCGAGCGCGTTGAGGCGCATGAGCGTGCCGCGATCGACGTCCCGGAAGGGCGTAGGCACCTGCTGGTTGACCACCCGCATCATCTCTTCGGGCGTGACCCCGTTGGCGGTCAGGGCGGCCACGAACGCTCCCCCGCTGGTGCCGACATAGACGTCGAACTGATTGACCGTGCGGTTGACGGCCAGCAGGTCGAGCGCGCGCAGCGCTCCGATCTCGTAGACCCCGCCGGTGAAGCCACCACCTCCGAGGACAAGCGCGGTGCGCGAGCGCCGCCGCCCGCGCCGGCGCGGCTTTGCCTGGTTTCCCTTGCCCTTCTGCTTTGGCTTTTCGAGCTTGACGACCTCGCCCATCCGTCCTCGAGTATGGCCGATGAGGGAGCAGATCGGCCCGGGACCGCTCCGGTCGCGCCGCTAGCGTGTTTTTCTCGAATGCGCCGGATAGCCGTCCTCGTAGCCGTTTGCATCGCTGCCGCGCCCGCCACCGCGGCGGCCGACGATGCGCTCGTGCGCAAGCTCACGCGCCAGATGCGGTTCTCCGGAGCCCACTCGAGCGCGTACGTAGTGAACGTCAGCCAGGGCAAGACGGTCTTCCGCTGGAGGCAGAAGACGCAGCGGATCCTCGCCTCGAACACCAAGCTCTTCACCACGGCGGCGGCACTGGCCCGCTACGGCAGCGAGGGCACGCTCGGTACCGAGGTGCTGGGTGCGGGCGAACTCGAAGGCGACGGCATCTGGCGCGGCGACCTCTACCTGCGCGGCGGCGGCGATCCCACCTTCGGCAGCCGCCGCTTCGTGCGGCGTCACTACGGGCGCGGAGCCACGGTCGAGCGGCTCGCGGCCCTGATCGAGACCGCGGGAATCGAGCGAGTCACCGGCCGGGTGTACGGCGACGAGTCGCGCTTCGACGCCCTGCGCGGCGGCCCGGAGTCACGCTATGCCACATCCATGTGGGTTGGCCCCCTCAGCGGCCTGGCCTTCAATCGAGGGCTGGGCGACGAACGGGGGCGCTCGTTCCAGGCCGACCCGCCCCTGTTCGCGGCGGCGCAACTTGACGCGGCGCTCGAGCGGCGCGGCGTGAAGATGCGGCTCAAGCCTCGCGCCGGGGTCGCAGAGGCGGGCACGGAGGTGCTCGCGAGCGTCGACTCTCCGCCCATGGGTCAGCTGATAGCGCTCACGAACAAGCCCTCGGACAACTTCTTCGCCGAGATGCTGCTCAAGGACCTCGCGCTGCAGGCTCGCGGCCGGGGCAGCACCGCCGCGGGGGCGAAGATCGCGGCCGGCTTCGCCCGCAGGCTCGGATCCGGCGCCAGGCTGGTGGACGGCTCCGGCCTCTCGCGAGCCAACCGCGCATCGCCGCGCCAGGTGGTGAAACTGTTGTCCGAGATGCTCGAGGTCGACCAGCTGGAGTACGACGACGACTTCATCGACTCGCTCGCGGTCGCCGGGTCGGAGGGCACGCTGGCCGACCGGATGCGAAGCGGTCCCGCCCACCGGCGCTGCGTCGGCAAGACCGGAACACTGTCCAACGTCAGTGCCCTGTCGGGCTACTGCGAGGCGACCTCCGGCGACACCTACGCCTACTCGATCCTCATGAACTACGTCTCTCCGACCGGCGCACGCCGCCTGCAGGACACGATGCTGCAGGCGATCGCCGCTCAGAAGCTCTAACCGCGCACCCGCGCGACGCGGAACCTGAGCCGCTTCCGCGACGAGCGCGCTCCCTGATCGTCGGTGGCTCGAAGGCGCGCGCGATAGCGGCTGGGGCGTTTGGGTGCGCGGAACTTGACGGATTGGGCGCCGGCCTTCTCGCCCGATCGGAGGGTGCGCACCGAGATGAAGTGGCGCTTGCCACGCCTCTTGCCGGCCAGCCGCTCGATCCGGATCACGACCCGGGCCGCTTCGGAGAGCCGGAAGCGAAAGCGGGTGCGCCTGCGCTTGCGAGTAAGGACCTTGCGCGCGATCCGGAAACGGCTGACCACGGGGGCGGCATTGCCGAGCCCGGCGCCCGGCGCCACCTCGAAGGCGCCCATGTCAGGGGCCGCGACTCCGTCGCCGTCGCCGTCCTGGTTGCGCGGCCGGCCGATCAGGTCGAGTCCCGTTAGCGCGGGATCGCCGCTGTCGATCGCGGGCGATCCCGGCATCGGGGAGAAGTCGGGGCCGAGCATGGCGTCGCCGACGTTCCCGGCGGCGCCGGGCGCGGTCACGCTCCCCCCGTTGTCGACGGCCCGTGTGGCAAAGGATGAGCGCGAAGCGGTGATCTGGTCACGGTCGGCCACGAGATCCGCCTCGCCGGGCTCGCGCGGGCCGGCCACGTCGGCGATCGAGCCCACCAGGTCCACCTTGGCCGTGCCCACCGCCGTGGGATCCTCGACGTAGACCGCGGCCTGCGGATCATCGCCGGCGCTCAGCAGCGTCGCGCCACGTGCCGTTACGTGCACGTTCCCGCCTGGCCCGGTGGCGATCGCCGAGAGCGCGCGCGCCTCATCGACCGCGCCCGACGCGATCGCGATCGCGAGGCTGTTCTCGAGCGAGACGGTCGAGTTCTGCTGGCCCTGGTCGGAGGCGCAAAGGCCGCAGAGCTCTCCCTCCAACCGTGAACGGCGGACCTGGTAGTCGCCGTCCCCCAGCGCCGCTCCCCAGCGGCCGCTCGCCACCGTATCCGTGATCTCGAGCTCCGCATCTGCCGACGCCCGGATCCCGTTGCCGTCGAGGCCGATCGCCTCGACGCCCTCGAGCTCGCCGCGCGTGGCATCCCCCGCGAAGTTCAGACCGGCGAAGTAGAAGCCATCTCCCGCGCCCGCGCGGAACGTCCCGCCGTCCACGAAGACCGTGGGCCGCTCGTTGAAGTCGGCCGTCACAGACAGGCCGGATCCGGGCCAGTCCCCGGCACTTGCCTCGTTGCCTCCCTGGGCGCTCACTTCCGTGACGTTGAACGCGAGCTTGCCGACGGCGGCCGGATCGATCGCGATCGCGGCCGCCCCCGGGCCACCGCGCGCCGCCAGGGAAGTGATCGTCCCGCCGCCGCGCAGCCGCAGCGCCGGGCCGTTGACAGACCTGATCGTCGTCGCCTTGGCTCCAGCTCCCTCGAAGCGCAGCCGCTTGGACGTGGTGATCGAGGCGAAGCGAGTGCCCGGACCGATCAGGATCGTGTCCGAGGTGCCGGCGGTGGCCACCGCGCCGCCGATCGTCCCGTGAGAGGAATCGCACTGGGCGCCCTGGTTGGGCACGCAGCGCACCTCCGCCATGGCGCCCGCGGGTGCGAGCAGAGCCGCCGAGCCGATTGCCAGCAGGACCATGCGGAGTGTTCGGCGCGCCGTCATTACCGATGCAACCTGGGAGGGTGCGGCGAGTTACGGTGACCGGTCAGGTCGGCGTAAGCTGGCGTCGACCGAGCCAACGAAGGAGGCGACATGTACGCGCGCATAGCCACATTCGAGAGCGACCCCGCCAACGTCGACGACGCGATCAGCATGGTTCGCGGAGAGGTCGAGTCGGGCGAGACGCCCGAGGGACTCGAGGGCGCGAAGATGCTGATGCTCGTCAACCGCCAAACCGGCAGAGGCCTCGGCGTCACGCTTTTCGAGAGCGAGGAAGCGATGCGCCGCGGCGACGAGGCGCTCAACGCCATGAGCCCCGGCGCGAGCGAGCGGCGCACGTCGGTCGAGTTCTACGAGGTGCCGGTCCAGACCGTGACCTGACGAGGGCGCGCGCGGGCTGGTCGCTACCGTCGGCGCGCATGGCTCGAGATCTGCTCAGAAGCGGCGAAGGACGCTTCTGGCGGGGCAATCTGCACTGCCATTCAGATCGCTCCGACGGCCTCGGCGAACCCGAGGCGGTTGCGGCTGCCTATCGCGAGGCCGGCTATGACTTCATTGCGTTGTCGGACCATTTCGAGGAGCGCTACGGGTGGCGGATCACGGACACGCGCGATCTGCGCACGGGCGACTTCACCACGATTCCCGCGGCGGAGCTCAGCTCGGGCCCATGGAGCGAGAGGAACGACCTACTGGGTGTCGGCGGTGGGCCTACCGCTCGACTTCGACGCGCCGCCGGCCGGCGATCCGGCCGAGGTCATCCGTCGGGCACACGATGCGGGCGCCTTCGTCGTACTCCTGCACCCGGGTCTCAACAATCTCGCCCTCGACACGATCGACCGGCTGCCGGCGCTTCGACTCGGTCGATGCCGTGGAGATCTACAACCACAACACCTTCGGCTCGCACCCAGACCGCGCGGACGGCGCGTACATGGTCGACGGCCTGCTCGAGCGCGGTCGTCGGATCCTGGTCAACGCGGGCGACGACGCGCACTTTGCCTTCCCCGGAGACCGCTTCGGCGGCTGGGTCGAGGTCTGGGCCGAAGTCGCTCGAGCCGTCCGCGCTGCTGGCCGGCCTCCGGTCGGGCTCCTACTACTCCACTCAGGGTCCGCGGATCGAGCGCCTGGAGCTCGACGGCCGGCGGCTGTACGTCTCGACGAGCCCCGCGCATGCCATCGCTCTCGGTGGCGCGGGCGACCGTTGGCTCGACGGGTCGAGCGTGCTCGACGAGAACGGTGGCCTCGTCCACGAAGGCAACGTTCGATCTCTCCGCCTTCCATGGGTCCTATTGCCGCGTGACCGTGATCGACGCCGAGAGGCGGCGAGCATGGAGCAACCCGATCTGGCCCTGACCGGCTCGCCCATCGCCGCGATCGACGGCGCGCGGCCTATCGACGCGGAGAGTGGGCGCGGCAGAACTCGCGCACTGCCAGGTTGAACTGGTCGGGCGCCTCGAGGTTGCTGACGTGGCCCGCGGCGGGGATCACGACGAGCTCCGTGTCCGGGATCGCCTGCTCGAACTGGCGTGCGACGCTGAGCGGCGACCGCACGTCGAGCTCGCCCCAGACCAGCAGGGTCGGCACGGCGATGCGGGGCAGCAGATCGCGCTGGTCGGCTTCCGCCATTAGGAGCTGCTGAGTCCGAAGGCTCTCCGGGCGGACCGCCGCGGCGGTCGCCTCGAGCAACGAGACGAACTCCGCCGGCGGGTCGCCGGCGAACAGGCCGGGAAGGGTGGGATCGAACTCCTCGACGGCGAGCTTGCGGCGTGCTCCCGCCACGCGGTCACGGATCTCCTCCTCGGGCAGCGACCCTTTCCAGCCGGCGTAGGTATCGACCATGATCAGGGTCGCCGCGAGCGCCGGATGGTGGCGGTAGAGCTCGAGCGCGACGGTGCCGCCCCACGAGATGCCGGCGACGTGCGCCGGGCCGAGCGCGAGAGCCTCGATCACTGCCGCCAGGCAGTCGGCGTAGTCCGCCAGGCCGAAATCCGCGGGCACATCGGAGGAGCGGCCCGCCCCCGGCTCATCCCAGGCGATCACCGTGAACTCGTCGGCCAGAGCGAGCTGCGGCTGCCATAGGCGGCCATCCGAGGCGGCGCCGTGCACGAACACCAGCGGCGGCCCCTCGCCGAGCCGTTCGTAGGCGATCTCGAGCCCGTTCGTGCGTAGGACCTCCACCGTCGCAACCTTAGGGCTAGGGATCAGGCGACGCGGATGGCCAGCTTGCCCTGGGTGTGGGTGGTGGCGAGGACTTGAAGGGCTTCGCCCGCGCGGTCGAGCTCGTAGGAGTCCTGGATGGGGACGGTGAGGGTCCCGGCCTCGAGGAGCCGGGCCAGGCGCTCCAGGTTCTCCGGGCTCGGGATCCCCATGACGTTGGTGCGCCCGGACCCGTCGCCCGCCGCGGAGTTCGGCGACGCGCCGCGGCCGCCGTCTCTCAGCGCGGCCGCATGGGAATCGAACGCGTCGGGTGTGGACGAGACCAGGTCCAGGAGGGCGTCCACGCCCTCCGAGTGGCGCGCGCGGACCTCCGCTGCCACGTCCGCGTCGCGGTCGAGCAGTTCGCTGACCCCCAGGGCCCGCAGGTGCTCCTCGTCCTCGGCCAGCGCCGGCGCGATGACGGTCGCCCCGGCGTCCGCCGCGAGCTGGGCGGCGAAGCAGCCGACGCCGCCGGTCGCGCCGACCAGCAGCATGGAGTCGCCCTCGGACAACCCGAGCGCGTCGACGGCCGCCATGGCGGTGACCGCGGCCACAGGCGCGGCGCCCGCGGCCGCGAGGGCCACGTCGGGCTTGCGGGCGATCGACGCGTCTTCGGGCACCGCGATGAGCTCGGCCCATGTGCCGGCGTGCACGGTCGGGCCGGCGGCCGGCAGGAAGCCGAAGACCTCATCGCCGGCGGCGTAGCGCGTCACGTCGCTCCCGGCCTGCTCGACGACGCCCGCGTAATCGCGACCGAGGACGACCGGGAACTCGTGCTCGACCATCCCGATCAGCATCCCCGCCGCGATGGCGTTGTCCACCGGGTTCGCCGAGGACGCGTGCACGCGCACGAGCACCTCGTTGCCGGCGGGCGTGGGCGCCGCGAAATCTTCGTGTGCCGCGGGCGGCATGTCGGGGGCGCTGAGGATGATGGCTTTCATCGAGGCCTTCCGGTTGTCAGGTCTTGGCGGGGGGAGGCACGATACGCGCTGAGCTACGTAGCATCCGCCGAGCCATGACCGAGACCAGCGTCGACGCCGACGCCTTCAATGCGTTCGAGGCTGCGGGTTGGCAGAGACAGGCCGACGGGTACGAGGACTTCTTCGGCCCGATCACCACGCGACTCGTCGAACCGCTGCTCGACGCCGCCGACGTGGGCAGCGGCGCTCGCCTGCTGGATGTCGCCTCCGGGCCGGGCTATGTGGCCGCCAGGGCGGCCGAACGCGGGGCGTCGGTCGTCGGGGTGGACATCGCCGACGCGATGATCGTCCGCGCCCGCCGGCTACATCCGGAGCTCGAGTTCCGCTCCGGCGACGCCGAAGCGCTCCCGTTCGCCGACGGCTCCTTCGATGCGGTGGTGGGGAACTTCGTGATGCTCCATCTCGGCCGCCCCGAGCGGGCGGCTGCGGAGTTCGCCCGCGTTCTCACCCCCGGGGGCCGGCTCGGACTCACTGTCTGGGACGTTCCCGAGAAGGCGCGATTCCTCGGTGTGCTGGTCGATGCGGTCGCCGCAGCCGGGGCCGCCCCGCCCGACGACATCCCCGTGGGGCCGCCGTTCTTCCGGTTCTCCGACGACGCGGAGTTCAGCCGCCTCCTGCACGACCAACGGCTCGAAGACATCGAGGTGAGAGCCATCGCCTTCGCACATTCCGAGTCCTCGCCGGACGCCCTCTGGCGAGGCTTGCTTGGAGGCACGGTCCGGACGTCCGCGTTGGTCCTGCGCCAGCCCAGCGAGAAGCAGCGCCAGATCCGCACCGCCTTGGATCGAATCGTGCAGCAATACGCGGTCGGCGGTCGTCTCGAGCTCCCCGTCTCGGTCAAGCTTGCCTCGGGCCGAAAGCCGGCAGCAACGTGACGCTGCTCGAGATCGACACTCCTCATGGGCCGGCCAGGGCGCACATGCACCCGGCCGATGAGCCGGAGGCCGCCCTGGTCCTCGGCCATGGCGCAAACGGCGGGGTGGGCGCCCCCGACCTGGTGGCGGTAACCGAGCTCGCGCTCGCAGAAGGCTTCAGCGTCGCGTTGATCGAGCAGCCCTACCTCGTGGCCGGACGACGCTCGCCGGCTCCTGCCCCCCAACTCGATGCTGCCTGGACCGCGGTCGTGCAGCACCTGCGGGAGCGCGAACTGAAGGGTTTGGGGCTGATCGCGGGCGGTCGCTCCGCGGGGGCTCGAGTCGCCTGCCGCACGGCGGCGGACACCGGCGCGCTGGCCGTGCTCTGCCTGGCCTTTCCGCTGCACGCGCCGGGCCGGTCCCAGGCGGGCAAGACCCGCCAACCCGAGCTCGACGGTGTCCGAGTCCCGACCCTCGTTGTACAGGGCGCCCGCGACCCGTTCGGGATGCCCGAGGCGAGCTCGACCCGCAGTGTCGTCTCCGTGCCCGGCAACCACAGCCTCAAGACCGACCTCGACGCGGTGACCGCGGCGGTGCGGGACTGGCTCCTGGCTATTCGTCCCGACCGGCTCCTTCGAGGGCCTCGGCCCAGCTCGTGAAGTACTCGATCCGCACCATCGTTCCGTCGCGAAAAGTGGTGACCTGGTGGTACATCTCGGTATCCATCTCCGCCCCGCTTCCCTTGCCTCGTCCGTAGAAGCGCAGCCGGACCGCCACCCGGTCGCCGGCGTCCACCGACTCCTGGGGGTCGAGCCTCAACTCCTCGAACGTTTCGTCGAGCCCCTTCCAGAAGCGCTTGACCGCCTCGATGCCTCGGCAGGAGTCAGACCTCTGCATGACGGGAAGCACCCAGTCGATCTCGGGATGAAAGAACTCGACGGCGGCGTCGAAGTCACGGCGGTTGTAGGCCGCTAGGAACTCCATTGTCCTGTCGACGTTCTGCTTGGACACCCGCGGCAGTATCTCGCCCGGGGGCCAGTTCAGCGCCGGGCGCGCCTGCCCGTGCGCAGGAGATTGCCTCGGCCGGTCGGCCATGGCAGACGCTTGGCATTCGAGCGCGGGACGCGGAACACATCGATCCCGTGGTCGAACGTCGAGACCACGATCTCGAGACGCCCGTCACCGTCGAGGTCGCCGATGGAGGGCGCGGCCGGCACGCCGACGCCGTTCCCATTGTCGCGTTGGTTGCGAAGGCGAATGTCGAAGAGGCGCTTGCCGGAGGCTCCGAGCACGATCAGCCGGCCCGAGCCAACGGATGCGCCGTAGGTACCGAAGACGAGCTCCGGAGCGCCGTGGCGGTTGAGGTCGGCGGCGACGACCTCCGACGCGAACGTCCTTGACGCTCCGCCGGCGTATTCGTAGCGCCACAGCCGCTTGCCGCCGGGACCGACCGCGTGGACGTACCCGTCGGGAGTGGACGCGATGATCTCGGGACGACGGTCACGCCGGACGTCGACGACGGTCGGGGCGGGGATGCCGCTCGGGGGATACCAGTCCCCGTCGGGACGGACTGCCGGCTTGCCGGTCAACGGCGGCGTGAGGAATCCCTTGTGCCTGCGCGCCGATCGCCGGCGGCCGCCACGGCCCTGCGCGCCGTCGAGGACCATGAAGGCGTGAGCCTGCGTCTCGTAGGGCTCCTTCATCTCGACGTTCGGCAAGCCGATCACCTCGTTGCGTCCGTCTCGGTCGAGGTCCGCCACCGACGGAGGCGACGTGGTCCACTGCAGCCACGGAGTCGTTCGGACGTCGGGCCAGGGACCGACGTGCCGGTGGTAGTGGTCAGCCTCGACCCGAGGGCTCAGCCAGCGGATGAACTGACCCCAGCCGAGGCGGCTGCCGAGGTGGTCGCTCTCCCGGTTCGTGTACCAGGGTGAAGCGAGCAGGGACGTGCCGTCGTGGTTGAAGACGTTGATCTGGTGGTTGTCGAACGTGACCACGACCTCTAGTCGCCGGTCGTTGTCGAGATTGCCGATACCGACGTTCTCGCCGTACGCCCCGTAGCCCTGGTTGCCCGCGCCGTTGAAGGTGGCGTCGCTGCCCGTGTTGTACCGCGGCCAACCGGGCGCCGGCGCGCCCGCGGCGTTGAAGACAAAGACCTGCGAGCCGGTCGGCGACGTATTGGTGGTGGTCGCAACCACCTCGATCCGGCCGTCTCGATCGAGGTCGGCCGCAGCCAGGCCACGGGTCTCGGGGCACTGGCCGCCGCTGCAGGTCGAGGCCGGCCACCCGGCCTTGAGCCGCAGGCCGCCGCCGCGAAGGTTGTAGGCGGCGACCGTCCCCTCGTTGCCGCCGACGACGATCTCCGGCGCGCCGTCGCCGTCCATGTCGGCGACCACGCTGGGCGCATAGACGCGTCCGCTGGTGGCCTTGCCCTCACCCAGGAGACGCCCCTTGGCGTCGAAAACGAAGGTGGTGTAGAACGGCGCCACGATCTCGAGACGCCCATCCCGGTCGAGGTCGGCGAGGCCGGGCGAGGAGAACCAGCCGGTCTCCCCCGTCTCGATGTTCCTCACGAGCCGCGGAGCCGCTGTGTCCCGGCTCGCGGCGCTCGAGCTCTCCACCAGGGCCAACGAGATAGACGTGACGAGCACGGCGGATACCGCCGCGAACGCCCGCTGAAGTTGCCGTCGCATCCCGCAAAGCTACCCACGAGCGGGCGGGCCGGGAGCCGTGCCGGCAAACAGGGCGAACGCGGCGGCGCAACGGCGCATGGCGGCTTCGTCGATGAACTCGCCGGGCCCGTGGGAGACGTCGAGCCGGCCTGCGCCGTAGGCGAACGCCGGGATGCCGAGCTGGGCGTACCAGCGGATCTCGAGCGCACCGGGACACAGCTCGAACCGCGGTGCGCGGCCCTCGACCTGCTCGATGCACTCGGCGAGCGCCACAGCCATCGGGTGCGACTCGTCGGTGGCCGCCGACGGAGCCTGTTGGAGCACGCTGACCTTCAACTCGGCGTCGGCGTCCGCCTGGTCGATCAGGTCGGTCAGGCGCGCGAGCTCCTCGTCGAGCCGCTCCTCCGGATTGAACCGGCGATCGACGGAGAACCAGGCCGAGCCCGGCACGACATTGAAGTTGGCGCCGGCTCCGGCCGAACCGCCGACCACGAGCATGGAACCGCGCGCATCGTCGTCCTCCATCGCGAACCTCGTACGTTGGCCGAGCAGCCGGTGTGCGAGCTCCCCGAGCGGCTTGGCCACTCGGACCATGTGTTCGAAGGCGTTGATGCCGAGATGCGCCTGGCCCACGTGGGCCTCACGTCCGCGCACGTCGACCCGCAGCGTGATCGCACCGCGGGACGCATGCCAGACGACACCTCCGGTCGGTTCCGCCGTGATCATCGCGAGCGCCTCCGGGTCGATCAATCCGGCCTCGCGGAGATGCCGGGACCCGGCCTCGCTGCCAGTCTCCTCGTCGCACACGAAGTGGAACACGATCCGACGCCCGGGGAGCAGCCCGAGCTCCCGCGCCGCGAGCGCCCCGTAGAGCATGCTCACCAAGCCGCCCTTCATGTCCGCGGTGCCGCGGCCGATGATTCGGCCATCGCGCCGTTGCGGGCGAAACTGCGCCGGATCCTGCGCCGGCACGACGTCGAAATGGCCGTGGTAGTAGATCGTCCCTGGGCCGACGCCGACGCCGCCGCGCACTATGCACGGGTCCTCAAGCTCGCGACTCGGGGCGAGCTCGATCAGCTCCGGCGACATGCCCAGCTTCTCCATCGAGTCGTGCAGGACACGCCCGCAGCGGCCGAGCCCACGGCCGGGCGGGTTCTCCGTATCGATCGCCACCAGCCGCTCCAGCAGCACAGCCATGTCGTCCGCGCGCGGCTCCAGCCACGCCTGCAACTCGGCGACCTCCTGCGCGCGGCGGCTCACGGCGCGAGTCTCCCACGAGAATCGGTACGAGGCTTGACTCGCTGCGGCTACTGCGAGAATCGCCGTACGTGGGACGAGCGAAAGCTATTCCGTGCGACTACGACCGGGATCCCAAGCGGTTTCGCCGGGCACGGGCGGTGGTGGGCCGCTATGGGTTGGAAGCCGACGTGCACGAACGCGTGGCGCGTCGGCTGCTGGCCGAGCGGCTGACGCCCGTGCTGGACGTGGGCTGTGGAGAGGGCGAGCTGGAGCGCTTCCTGCCGAAGGGTGCCTGGGTGGGGGTGGACAGCTCGACGCAGATGCTGGCCCGCGCACCGGAGCCCAAGGTCCAGGCCGAGGCCACCGCGCTGCCGTTCGCCGACGCGTCGTTTGGTTCGGTCGCGTTGCTGTACGTGCTCTACCACCTGGCCGACCCCACCCAAGCCCTGCAAGAGGCACGGCGCGTGCTGCGCCCCGGCGGGCTGGTCGCGGTGGCAGCCCCCAGCCGTGGGGACTCTCCCGAGGTTGCTCACCTCCTTCCCCAAGCGGCGCTCACCTTCGACTCCGAGCTCGCCCCATTCCTGCTGGAGCGGCTCTTTGCCGACGTAGAGGTCGAGCGCTGGGACGCCCCGCTGCTCGAGCTTCCCACACAGACGGCCGTGAGCGATTACCTGGCCGGTAAGGGCGTCAAGCCCGACCAGGCCCGCCGCGGCGCCGAGACCACCAAGACCCCCCTGACCGTCACCAAACGCGGCGCGCTCGTTTACGCGCGAAGGAGCTGATTCCCCGCCGCTCGCGCTAGCGCCGCCGGCGCGGCGGTGCGGCCGGAAGCTCGCCGGCGTCCTCAGGCAACAGCGCCAGCAGGGCCTCTTCGTCGAGGATGTCCACCCCGAGCTCCTGCGCCTTCGTCATCTTCGTCCCGGGATCCTCGCCCGCCACCACGAAGTCGGTCTTCTTGGATACCGAGCCGGTGACCTTGCCGCCCGCCGCCTCGATCTGCTGGGTGGCCTCGGGCCGGGTCAGGGTCGGCAGTGTTCCCGTCAACACCACGGTCTTGCCCACCAGCGGACCCTCGCCGGGAGGGGCCGGGCCCTCCTCCTCCATCTGCAGCCCGCGAGCGCGTAGGCGCTCGATCAGGTCGCGGGTGCGCTCCTCGGCCAGCGTCTCGTGCACGGTCGCGGCCATGATCGGACCCATGCCCTCCACCGCGGTCAGCGCCTCCTCGGAAGCCGCGAGCAGCGCATCCATCGATCGCAGCTGGCGCGCCAGGTTGCGCGCGTTGACGAAGCCGATGCCCGGGATGCCGAGCGCGTAGAGGACGAGGTGGAAGGGCTGGCGCTTGGAAGCCTCGATCGCCTCCACAAGGTTGCGCGCCGAGATCTCGGCGAAGCGCTCGAGCTCCACCAGGCGCTCCACGGTCAGGTCGTAGATGTCCGCGGTGTCCTTGATCAGTCCCTCGGACAGGAAGCGCCGGGCGTTCTCCTCCCCGAGGCCGTCGATGTCCATCGCCCCCACGAAGTGCTTGACGGCCTGGAAGACCTGCCCGGGGCAGCCGGCGCGATTGGGGCAGATCGTCCACACACCGCCCTCGGGCTTGATCGTCGGCGTGCCGCACGCCGGACACTCCGCCGGCGGCTCGGGCACCGGTCGGCGGTTCCTTCGCTTCTGGGCGCGCGCCGTCGGCGAGACGACCTGCGGGATCACGTCGCCGGCGCGCATCACGATCACCTCGTCGCCCTCGCGCACGTCCTTGCGGCGCAGGTCCTCCTCGTTGTGCAGCGTGGCCAGCTTCACGGTCACACCCGAGACCTGGACCGGCTCGAGCTGGGCGAACGGCACCATGTGCCCGGTGCGACCCACGTTCCAGGCCACCGCCTGCAACTGGGTGGTCGCCGTGGTCGGCGGGAACTTCCAGGCGATCGCCCCCCGCGGCTCGCGGCCCACCACTCCGAGCTGACGCTGCAGGTCCAGGTCGTCGACCTTGACGACTACGCCGTCGATCTCGAAGTCGAGGCGGTCACGGCGCTCCTCCCACGCGCGACAGGCCGCCACGACCTCGTCCACGGTGTCGTGCACCTCGACGTCGCGGTTGACCCGAAAGCCGTGCTCACGGAGCCACTCGAGCGTCTCGGAGTGGGCCTCGAACTCGATGCCCTCGGTGGCGCCGATGCCGTAGCACCACATCGATAGGGGCCGCGCCGCCGCGAGCTGCGGATCGAGCTGGCGGATCGAGCCGGCCGCGGAGTTGCGCGGGTTCGCGAAGGTGGGCTCTCCGGCCTCGGCGCGCTGCTCGTTGAGCTTCGCGAAGGCGGCGAGCGGCAGGTAGATCTCGCCCCGCACCTCTATCAGCGCCGGCGCGTCCTCCACGCGCAGGGGAATCGCGCCGATCGTGCGCAGGTTCTGGGTCACATCCTCGCCGATCTCGCCGTTGCCGCGCGTCGCGCCGCGCACGAGGATCCCGTCCTGGTAGACGAGCGAGATCGCGAGCCCGTCGATCTTGGGCTCGGTGACGAACAGAACATCGCCCATCTCGACTCCCTGACGGCCGAGGTAGCGCTCGCTCCGCACGACCCACGCGGCCATCTCCTCCTCGTTGCGCGCGTTGGCGAGCGACAGCATGGGCTGGAGGTGGGGGACCTCGGGAAACTTGTCGAGCGGTTCGGCCCCGACGCGCTGCGTGGGCGAGTCGGGAGTGAGCAGGTCGGGGTGCTCGGCCTCCAGGTCGCGCAGCTCGTTGAGCAAGACGTCGTAGTCGAAGTCCGAGATCTCCGGGTCGTCGAGGACGTAGTAGCGGTGGTTGTGGTACTCGAGCTGCCTGCGCAGCTCGCGGGAGCGCTGCTCGGCGCTCTCCCTGGTGGCGCTCAAATTTCGCGGGCGGCCGGACGCAGCAGGCCGTCGAGGTCGAAGCCCGACAGCTCGTCGATGCCGGCCTGGTCGGTCAGGTCGAAATGGAGAGGCGTGACCGCGATGAGGCCCGAGCCGACGGCGGCGAAGTCGGTGCCCTCCTCCTCATGGAAACCGGGCTCGTCGCCGTAGATGTAAAAGCGCCGGCGGCCCTCCTCCTCTTCCGCAAGCGTCAGCTTGTCGTTGTAGATGCGCTTACCGAGGCGGCACGCGCGGGCGCCCTTGACCTCACCGGCGGGGCAGTTGACGTTGATCAGGGTGGCCTCGGGCATCGGCACCCGCTCGAGCTCCTCCACCATCCGCGCCGTGAAGTCCGCCGCCTGCTTGAAGTTCTCCCGCTCCCATTCGCAGCTCTCCCAGGAGTCCATGCGGCCGGCCAGCGCCTGCTGGGAGACCGCAAGGGCCGGTATGCCGAGCACGATCCCCTCCAGCGCCGCGGCGACGGTGCCCGAGTAGGTGATGTCGTCGCCCAGATTCGAGCCGTGGTTGATGCCCGAGACGATCAGCTCGGGCTCGAACTCGAGGAGTCCCAGGGAGGCGAAGCGAACGCAGTCGACCGGGCTCCCCTCGGTGGCGAAGCCGGTGGTCCCGTCATCGAACTCGATCTCCTCGACCCACAGGGCCCGGCCCGTCGTGATCATCCGCCCCGTGGCGCTGCGATTCGAGTCGGGCGCGATCACCGCGAGCTCGACGTCGGGCACCTCGAGCAGGGCGGTGCGCATGGCGTTGAGGCCAAGGGCGGTGATGCCGTCGTCGTTTGTGAGGAGGACCTTCACGCTGAGAGACCCAGGATATTCAGTAGGAGACCGACTCCAGGTAGAGGCCGTGGGGCGGTGCCGTGGGCCCCGCGTTGCTCCGCGGGGCTCCCTCCAGTAGTCGCTCGAAGGGCCCCGGCCTGACGCCGCCGAGCATGGTCCCGACCAACACGCGCACCATGTGTCGCATGAAGCTGTCCGCCTCGATCCAGAAGGCGAGCAGGTCCTCCGCCTCCTGGATCCACTCCGCGCGAAGGACACTGCGCTCGAACCGAACGTGCTCGGTGTCGGTCGGGGTGAAGGCCGTGAAGTCGCGGGTGCCGGGCAGGAGAGCGGCACAGGCTTCGAGGTCCGAGCGGGCGATCGGGCGCGGCCACCACAGCGCGCGCCTGCGCTCGAAGGGTGAGGGCGCGGAACGGGTGAGCACGCGGTAGCGATAGGTACGGCTCCGCGCGTCCCCGCGCGCATCGAAGCCCTCGGGCGCGATCTCGCTCGCGAGCACGCTCACGTCGTCCGGCAGCAGTCCGTTGAGCTCGCGCCGGGGAGCAGGCTCGCCGTCGTGACTGGCCACCTGGCCGCGGGCGTGGACGCCCCTGTCGGTGCGCCCGGCCACCGTCAGCGCGACCTCCCGGCGCAGGCTCGTGGCCAGAGCCTCCTCGAGCACCCCCTGGACCGTGCGCCCACCCGGCTGGCGCGCCCAGCCCGCGAAGCGAGAGCCGTCGTACTCGAGCAGGAGCCTGGCCGCCAGCGATCTACCCGCGCCGGCGCGCAACCGTGATCAGATACTCGGCTTCGAGGCGCAGACTGCCGTCCGTGGCCACGTTGTGACGATGGATGAGCTCCAGGGTCGCACCCCTGAGCTGCTCGAAGGCGTCGTGCGGAAGTCCCTCGCGCGCGGCCACGAACGACGGCGTGTTCTTGCCCAGCTCGGCCTCGAGCGCCGCGGGCGAGGCGGCGGTCCATACGAGCGTGCTGCGCTCGCACTCGACGCGCGCCGCGACTCCTCGCAGCCTATCGCGCACGATCTCCTCGTCGCCCCAGTCCTCCGACCGCACGGAGCCCGGCGGGGGAGGCGAATATCGGCGTCCGAGGGCGAACAGGTCGGGCAAGAACCCGCCCGGCACCCACGCCACCATGCCCACCGTGTTGCCCGGGCGCACGACGCGAAAGAGCTCCGCGACCACCCGCTCCGGGCGCGGCGCGATCATCGCGCCGAACACCGAGCCGACGCAGTCGAAGCGTGCGTCCTCGAACGGCAGGTCCTCGGCATCGGCTTCGATCCACTCGATCTGGTAGCCCTCGCGTTCGCTTCGGGCGCGCCCGCGCTCCACCATGCCGGGAGCGAGGTCCGAGGCCACGACGCTCGCACCTTCGCGCGCGCAGGCCAGCGCGAAGTTCCCGTCACCGGCGGCAACGTCGAGCACCTCCTGGCCGGCCGACACCGCACAGGCATCCGCCAGAACGCGAGCGGCGGGCTCGAGGCGCTCCGAGAGTGGCCCGTAGTCGCCCATGTCCCACATGCGGCGCATCCGGGCCTTGACCGCCTCGACCTCCTCGAGCTCCATCACTCGCCCCAGCCCTCCGGCGGCTCGATGCCGCCCTCCTGGGCATGCCAGTACTCGCGCAGCTCCTCGCAGCGGCCGCCGGGGCCGAAGCGGAGGACCAGCGCTCCGGGCACGGTCATCTCCGCACTCGAGTCGCGCATGGTGGCCCACCACTCGACCGTCACCCGGTTGCCGTCAACCAGCGGGCGGCCGAAGCAAAGCTGAAGATCCTCCTGGGTGGCGCACGACTCGCGCCAGTAGGCGCGGATCGCCTCGCGCCCGACGCCGGGCGCGCGGAAGGGAGATGAGCGGTAGACCGCGTCCTCGGCGAACAGCTCGGCGGCGGCGTCCGCGTCACCCGCCCGCCACGCGGCGCCGTAGTCCTCGATCCATTCGCGAGCCCAACTTTCGTCCATTGACCGAGGGTACATCGGCGTGCTCGCCGCCCTTGCAGCACAATGGGCGCAGTGAAGGTCACGGCCAAGGCGGAGTACGCGGTTCGGGCGATGCTCGAGCTGGCCACGAGCGAGGAGGGCCTGCTCAAGGGGGAGCGGATCGCGCGGCGGCAGGGGATCCCCCTGAAGTTCCTCGAAAACATCCTCGTCGACCTGCGCCATGCCGACCTGGTGCACGCCCAGCGCGGCGCCGAAGGGGGCTACCGGCTGGCGCGTGAGCCGGAGGACATCACCCTCGGGCAGGTCATCCGCGCAGTCGAGGGGCCGCTGGCCAGCGTCCGCGGCGAGCCGCCCGAGCGCATGGCCTACCAGGGCTCGTCCGAGAACCTCCAGAGGGTCTGGATCGCAGTGCGCGCGAGCCTGCGATCCGTTCTCGACGGCCTCACGCTGGCCGACGTGGTCGCCGGCCGGATGCCGGAGCACCTGCGGCGCCTCATCGAGGCGCCGGACGCCTGGCTCAGACGCTGACCGGCTTCTCCGCCTCGGGACGCAGCCAGACGGTCTGACCCTCGTCGAGCTCCAGCTCCTCGGCGCGGCCGCGGGTGGTCTGCACCCAGGTCGACTCGCCATCACCCAGGGAAAGCTCCACGCGCACCTCGAAGCCGAGGTGGACGATCCGATCCACCCGCGCCTCCGCGGCGCCATCGCCGGGCGTGAGCAGGATCTCCACATCATGTGGGCGGATGAAGCGCCCCGACAGCTCGCTCACGGGGCCCACGAAGCGCATGACGAACTCGTTGGAGGGCTTCTCGTAGAGGTCGCGGGGGGCGCCGATCTGCTCGATGTCACCGTGGTTGAGGACCACGATCTGCTCGGCCACCTCCATCGCCTCCTCCTGATCGTGGGTGACGAACACGGTGGTCACGTGCACCTCGTCGTGCAGGCGGCGCAGCCAGAGCCGAAGCTCCTTGCGCACCGTTGCATCGAGGGCGCCGAACGGCTCGTCGAGCAGCAGCACACGGGGCTGGACGGCGAGAGCGCGGGCGAGCGCCATGCGCTGGCGCTGACCGCCCGAGAGCTGGGACGGGTAGCGCTCCGCGAAGCCGTCCAGGTGCACGAGCTCGAGCAGCGCGTCGACCCGCGCGTCGATCTCGGCCTTCGGGCGCTTGCGGATCGTGAGTCCAAAGGCCACGTTCTTGCGCACGGTCATGTGCTTGAACGCGGCGTAGTGCTGGAACACGAAGCCCACGTTGCGTCGCTGTGGCGGCTTGGCCGTGGCGTCCTCTCCGGCGATCAAAACCCGGCCGCTGTCGGGTGTCTCGAGCCCGGCGATCACGCGCAACAGTGTCGACTTCCCGCCGCCGCTAGGCCCGAGCAAGGCGGTTAGCGAGCCGTCGCGCACCTCGAGCGAGACGTCGTTGAGCGCCTGGAACTCGCCGAAGCGCTTCGATACGGAATCGACGACGATGCTCATCCCTGAGCCTCCTTGGGCTTGATGACGTTCATGGCCAGCAGCGTGGCCAGCGCGAGTAGGGCCAGCACCACCGACGTCGCATACGCGCCGGTCTCGTCGAAGCGGAGAAAGAGGCCCTCCACGTACAGCGTGGCGGTCTCCGTCTGGCCCGACAACTTGCCCGACACCACGCTCACGGCGCCGAACTCACCGAGCGCCCGCGCCGTGGTCAGAACCACCCCGTAGGCCACGCCCCAGCGGATCGCGGGCAGCGTCACGCGGAAGAAGGTCTGGAGCGGGCCGGCCCCCAGCGTGGCGGCCGCCTGCTCCTGCTCGGTGCCGATCTCGCGCAGCACGGGGATCGTCTCACGCACCACGAACGGCAGCGACACGAACATCGTGGCCAGGATCATGCCGGGCACCGAGAAGATGATCTGGATGCCCTGTTCGGCGAACCACTGGCCCACCCAACCGTCCACGCGCCCGTACACCAGCAGCAGCGCCAGCCCCACCACCACCGGCGAGACGGCAAAGGGCAGGTCCACCATCGCGTTGAGGAGGGCGCGGCCCCGGAAGCGCTGGCGCACGATGGCCAGCGCGCACAGGATCCCGAAGATCGTGTTCAGCGGCACTGCCACCGCCACCATGACTCCCGTGAGGTAGAAGGCGTGCTGGGCCTCGGGGGTGGTCACTGCGTCCCAGGCGGCGCCCACGCCGTCCTGGAAGGCGTTGAAGAACACGAGTGCCACGGGGATCCCCAGCAGCAGGGCGAGGTACCCCAGCGCGAGGAAGCGAAGCGCGTACTTACTCCTCATGACGCAGCGCCTTCTTTGACAGCCAGCCGAAGAACAGCAGCACCACGAGCGCGCTCACCAGCAGCACGACCGACACCGCAGAGGCGCCGACGGGGTTGTTGCTCTCCACCTGAGCGAAGATGAAGTACGAAGCGGCCTCCGTCTTGAAGGGGAGGTTGCCGGTGATGAGCACGAGCGAGCCGAATTCGCCCACAGCGCGCGCAAAGGCCAGCCCACCACCGGCGATGATGGCCGGCGCCAGGTTGGGCAGGATGATGCGCCGGAACACGGTGGCGCGGCCGGCGCCGAGCGACTCCGCGGCCTGCTCCATCTCCCGGTCGAGCTCGAGCAGCACGGGCTGAACGGCGCGCACCACGAACGGAAGCGTCACGAACAGCAGAGCGAGCACCACGGCGACCCGCGTGTAGGCCACGTTGATCCCCACGGGGCTGTCCGGGCCGTAGAAGGCCAGCAGCGTTAGGCCGGCCACGATCGTGGGCAGCGCGAAGGGCAGGTCGATCAGCGAGTTCACGATGCCCTTGCCCGGGAACTCGTCGCGCACGAGCACCCAGGCGATCAGCGTGCCGAACACGGCGTTCACCAGCACCACGATCACCGACGCGATCAGCGTCAGGCGCAGCGCGGCCACCGCCTGGGGGCTGCTGATGGAGTTCCAGAAGGTGTCCCAGCCACCGTCGAACGACTTGAAGACCACCGCCGCCAGGGGGATCAGCGCGATGATGCTCAGGTAGGCCACGGCGACGCCGCGCCCGAGCACGTCCCCCGGGATCAGGGACGCCCTCGGGCCGCGGCTCACCGGCGCCGCGGGCGGCGCCGGGACCGGCGCGGTGGTGGCTGAGCTAGTCGGAGGCAGTGCTCTTCCCCTGTGACTGGAAGATGTCGGCGACGACGCTGCCCTCGGGCTCGAAGAACTCGTCGTTGACCTTGCCCCAACCGCCGAACTTGCCGATCTCGAAGAGCTTGGCCGGGGTCGGGAACTCATCCGCGCCGGCGGTGCCCTTCACCACCGGCCGATAGCCCTTGCCGACGAAGATCTCCTGCGCCTCGGGTGTGTAGAGAAAGTCGACGAACGACTGGGCCAGTTCGGGGTCCTTGGACTCGTTGACGACCGCGATCGGGTTCTCGATCAGGAGCGTCTCGTCGGGGATCACGTAGTCGACCTCCTCTCCCTGCTGCTGGGCGAGGATCGCCTCGTTCTCGTAGCCGAGCAGCACGTCACCCTTGCCGCTCGAGAATGTCTGAAGAGCCTCGCGCGCGCTCTTGTCGAGCACCGGCACGTTCTCGAAGAGCTGGGCCAGGTACTGCTTGGCCTGCTCGGGCGACTTGCCCTGCTCGAGCTGCGCGCCATAGGCGGCCATGACGTTCCATTTCGCGCTGCCCGATGTGAAGGGGTTGGGCTCGAGCACCTCGACCTCGCCGCTGATCAGGTCGTCCCAGGTCTTGATGTTCTTGGGGTTGCCCTTGCGGACGATGAATACGACCACCGACTCGGTGACCATGCCCTTGTACTCGTTCTTGTTCCAGTTCTTGTCGACGAGACCCGCATCCACGAGCCGGGTGATGTCGGGCTCGAGTGAGAACTCGACCACGTCGGCGGGCAGTCCGCCCTCGACCGCGCGCGATTGCTCGCCCGACGAGGCGTAGGACTGGTCGAAGCCGACGCCCTCGCCCTCGGGGGTCTTGTTGAACGCGGGTATCAGCTCCTTGTACGCCTCCTCAGGCGTCGAGTAGGCCACGAGGGTGAGGTTGCCGGAGCCCCCGTCGCCCCCGTCTGACGCCGTTGAGGAACCCCCACAACCGGCGGCCACGAGCGCGACGAGAGCAAGCGCGAGCCCGCTCGCGCGAATGCTGGACCAGTCCATTCTCCACCTTGTCAATCGACTTTACCGGCTCAGGAAGCTAGCAAAGTCCACCGATTTAGTTGAGAAGCGACCTCCTGCGTGGATCCGGACAGACTCGCGACGATCGAACCACGCAACGGCCGCCGTCAGGTCACCTACAGGGCCACGCGCTCTAAACCTACGTGCACGACCCGAGGGGCGAGGTGCTCTGCAACGACGTGTTCGAGTTCGGCGGGACCTGGTTCGCGGTGAAGGCGAGCGGCCGTCGGCCGTCTTGAGGCCGCCCTAGAGACCCGACGGGTGGCGGGCCACGAAGCCCGAGCCCGAGCGCTTGGTCCACGTCCAGCGTGAGCCGGTCTCGCCCATCGCGCTGGTGTCGTAGCGGCGGCCGTCGACCACCATGAACGCGTGGCCGCGGTTGGCGTAGATCGTCACGTGGCGGCCGCGGCCCGGGTTGCCGTAGCTCATGAACCCGCTCGAGTCGAGCGGCGAGGCGAGCAGGCCCGCGCCATGCAGCGCGTAGGAGATCGACCCGGAGCAGTCGTAGCCGGTGTCGTTGAAGGTGCGGTGACCGCCGCCGTAGCGGTAGGCCGCCTCCGCGATCCGGTTCGCGGCGCGGATCAGCAGGCGCAGCCGGCCGCCGCCGCCACCTCCCCCGCCGTCACCGCGGCTGCGGCGCTTGAGCATCCGCCCGGAACCGAGGCCCAATGCACGTCGGGTCATCGGGCCGACCACGCCGTCCGGGGTGAGGCCGTGGCGGCGCTGGAAGCGCTTGACCGCGCCCTCGGTGGCGGGGCCGAAAACGCCGTCGGCGGGGACGCCGAGCACCCGCTGGAGCGACCGCACTCCACCTCCCCGGACACGACGCCCGGTCGAGCGCCGCGCGGCGTGCCCGCTGCGCCCACGACCGCTCGAGGCGCGCCGGCGCTTGAGCACCGGTCCCGAGCCCAGGCCGAGCGCGTCGCGGGTCATCGGCCCCACGATGCCGTCGGCGGTGAGGCCGTGCCGGCGCTGGAAGCGCCTGACCGCCCGCTTGGTCTGCGGCCCGAAGACTCCGTCGGCGGGAATGCCCAGCTTGCGCTGAAGGCGTCGAACGTCCTTCCCGCGCGACTCGACCGCGGCCGCCTCGGCCTGGTCGGGGGCAACCGCGCCGGGCAGGGGCGCGGGACCCACGCCGAGCGCGGTCGCGAGCACGGCGAGGAGGAGCAGCTGGGTGGGTCGGATGCGTCTCATATGGGCGAAGCGCCTACGAGGTGAGCTGACGGGCTCGCGCTGTGCGCTACACCGGTAACAGCGCGAAGCTGCCGGTGATTCGCCCCCGCGGGCCACTGGCCCGCACTGGTTCCCCCGTTCGCCACGTCCTGGGGCGTGGCGACTCGGCAAATTGAAGGCGTCTTTCTATCAGGCGAAACTCCTGCAAGCTGCAGGATTTCTTGCATCCGGGACCCGGGTAGAGGGCGCCTATGCACGAGATCGCCCCCGGAATCCGCCATTGGACCGCCGAGCATCCGAAGATCGGGATGGAAGTCAGCTCCTACTGGCTCCCGAGCCTGCGAGTGCTGCTCGACCCGCTCGCCGTGCCCGCCGAGGTCGACGACGTGGCCGAGATCGTCCTCGCCAACCGCCACCACCTGCGCGACGCGCTGGAGGTCCGCGAGCGCTTCGAAGCGAGGATCCGCGCCCCACGGGCGGGCGCCCACGAGTTCGACGACGCCGACCCGGTCGAGTTCTACGACTTCGAGGAAGGACTCGCCGGCGGAGCGATCATCCCCTACCAGGTAACCGAGCTCTGGCCCGACGACGGCGCCCTGCACATCCCCTCGCTCAAGGCACTGGCCATCGCCGACACAGTCGTGCAGTTCGGCGACAGCGACCTGATGCTCGTGCCCGATCACCTGATGGGCGACGCCGAGGCGGAGAGGCGCGGCATCATCGACGGGCTGGCGGCGTTGGCCGAGCGTCTCGAGTTCGACCATCTGCTGCTGGCTCACGGGACGCCGATCGTCGGCGAAGGCCGCGACCGGCTACGCGAGTTCGTGCGAGGTCCCTAGACCAGCTCCAGGAAGACCATCTCCGTGGAGTCCGACCTGCGCGGCCCCAGCTTCAGTATCCGCGTGTAGCCGCCCTCGCGGTCCGCGTAGCGCGGGCCGATCTCCTCGAAGAGCTTGTAGACCACGAACTTGTCCTGCCCGAGGCGAGCCATCGCCAGGCGCCGCGAGTGGCCGTCGCCCTTCTTGGCCAGCGTGATGAGCCGCTCGAGCTCGGGCTTGACCGCCTTGGCCTTGGCCTCGGTGGTCTGGATGCGCTCGTGGTCGATCACCTCACGGCAGAGGTTCATGTACAGCGACTTGCGGTGCGACGCGTCACGCGACAGCTTGCCCTTCTGCTTGCGGTGGCGCATGGCCCCTTCCCTCTAGCCGGCGCGCAACGCCAGCCCGCGCGCGTCGAGGGTCTCCTTGACCTCCTCGATCGACTTGCGGCCGAAGTTCGGGATCGCCGCCAGCTCGGAGTCCGACTTCTGGACGAGGTCACCCACCGTCTGGATGCCGGCCCGCTTGAGGCAGTTGTAGGAGCGCACGCCCAGCTCGAGCTCCTCGATCAGGATGTCGTCCATCCCGCCTGCTCCCGGGGCGCCGGCGCCGTCGGTGCCGAGGCCGTCGGTGCCGGCGACGAGGGCGGCGCCCTGGTCGCGCAGGGCCTCGACGCGGTCCGCGTCGGTGAAGATGGCCAGGTACTTGATGAGGATCTCGGCCGCTTCCCGCAGGGCGGTCTGGGGATCGAGCGAGCCGTCGGTCTCGATGTCGAGCGTGAGCTTGTCGTAGTCGGTCTTCTGACCCACGCGGGCGGCATCGACCGAGTAGGCCACGCGCTTGACGGGGGAGAAGATCGAGTCGATCGGGATCACGCCGATCGGCTGGTCGGGCGTCTTGTTGTCCTCGGCCGGCGAGTAGCCGCGACCGTGCCCGATCGTCAGGTACATCTCGAGCTTCGTCTTTCGCTCGAGCGTGGCGATGCGGACCTCGGGGTTGAGGATCTCGACTCCCGAAGGCAGGTCGATGTCGCCCGCGCTGACGTCACCGGGTCCCGTGACCACGAGCGGCGCCTCGATCTCCGCCGCGTCGGAGTGCATGCGGCAGACGACCTCCTTAAGGTTGAGGACGATGTCGGTCACGTCCTCCTTGACGCCGTTGATGGTGGAGAACTCGTGGGCGACCCCCTCGATGCGCACGCTCGTGACCGCGGCGCCGGCGAGCGACGACAGCAGCACCCGCCTCAGCGAGTTGCCGAAGGTGTAGCCGAAGCCGCGGTCCAGCGGCTCGATAGTGAACGTGCCGCGGTTGTCCTCGACGTTCTCGGTGGAAATTTGGGGAGTCTGAAACTCGATCATGGGATGTCCTTCGCTTGAGTCCGTGCGGCGCCCCCGCTGGGTGCACACGTGTGTATTGCTGTTACTTCGAGTAGAGCTCGACGATGAGCTGCTCTTGGACCGGAGTGGTGATCTCGGTCCGCTCGGGCAGGCGGAGCACCTTTGCCGTCAGCCCGTCGTGGTCGGCCTGGAGCCAGGCCGGCACCGCCGACGTGAGCTCGGTCGCGTCGCGGATGACGGGTTCCACCGGGGCGCTTGGCCTCAAGGTGATCACGTCGTCCTCACGCACCTGGTACGACGGGATGTTCACCCGCCGGCCGTTGATCAGCCAATGGCCGTGGACGATCATCTGCCGCGCCTGGCGCCGCGAAGCGGCGAAGCCCAGCCGCACCAGCACGTTGTCGAAGCGCGACTCGAGCAGCCGCAGCAGGTTCTCACCGGTCACTCCCGCTTGGCGACTCGCCTTGGCGTAGTAGTTGCGGAACTGCTTCTCGAGCACTCCGTAGTAGCGGCGCGCCTTCTGCTTCTCGCGCAGCTGCAGTCGGTACTCCGACTGGCGCGAACGTCCGCGGCCGTGGTCGCCCGGCGGGTAGTTGCGGCGCTCGACGGCGCACTTGTCCGTCAGGCAGCGCTCACCCTTGAGGAAGAGCTTCATGCCCTCGCGGCGGCACTGCTTGCACTGGGGAGAGGAGTCGCGGGCCATCAGACCCTCCTCCGCTTGCGGGGCCGGCAGCCGTTGTGGGCCTGCGGCGTCACGTCCCTGATCGAGGTGATCTCGAGCCCTGCGGCCTGCAGGGACCGGATCGCGGTCTCTCGGCCCGAGCCCGGGCCCTTGACGTAGACCTCGACCTTCTGGAGACCGTGCTCCATGCCCTTGCGCGCCGCGGCGTCCGCGGTCACCTGGGCCGCGAACGGGGTCGACTTGCGCGAGCCCTTGAAGCCGGCGCCGCCGGCGGACTCCCACGCGATCACGTTGCCGTCCTTGTCGCTCAGCGACACGATCGTGTTGTTGAAGCTGGTCTTGATGTGCGCCTGTCCGAAGGGCACGTTCTTGCGAACACGCCTCCGTCCGCGTGGGCGTCGAGGTTGGGGCATATGACTAGTGCTTCCTTATCTTCTTCTTGCCGCCGCCGGCCGAAGAGCCGCGCTTGGGTCCTTTGCGGGTACGCGCGTTGGTCTTCGTGCGTTGTCCGTTGGCGGGCAGGCCGCGCCGGTGGCGCAGGCCCTTGTACGAACCGATCTCCATGAGGCGCTTGACGTTCTGCGAGCGCTCCCGCCGCAGGTCGCCCTCCACGAGCAGGTCGTCGACGCGCTCCCGGAGCTTGCGTACCTCGTCCTCGGTCAGATCCTTGACATAGGTATCGGGCTCGACGCCCGCCTCGGTCAGGACCTGGTTGGACGACGACCGGCCGATGCCGTAGATGTACGTGAGGCCGATCTCGGCCCTCTTGTTGAGCGGGATGTTGATGCCTGCGATGCGTGCCATTAGGTGACCACCTGGTTCCCGGTCACCCCTGGCGCTGCTTGTGACGCGGGTTCTGACAGATCACGAGGACCGCACCGCCGCGGCGGATGACCTTGCACTTCTCGCACATGGGCTTGACTGATGCGCGGACCTTCATAGCTCCGTGACCGGGAAACGTATCGAACGAGGACAAGCGCCCAGCCCAGGAGACGGCTGCGCGCCGACAGGTAAATATAGCAACGGGCAGCCGGTCCCTAGACGGACGCGGCTGCCGGCGCCACGCTCTCGCCCACCAGCTCGTGCCACGGGGTGAGGATGCGCGGCCCCTCGGCGGTAATCGCCACCGTGTGCTCGAAGTGAGCGGCCAGCGAGCCGTCCTGGGAATAGACCGCCCAGTTGTCCGAGCCCATGCGCACGTGGTGGGTCCCGGCGTTGACCATCGGCTCGATGGCCAGGCACATTCCCTCCTCGAGCTCCGGACCGGTGCCCGGCTCGCCGAAGTTCGGGATTTGGGGATCCTCGTGCATGTCGCGGCCGATGCCGTGACCCACCAGCGAGCGGATCACCGCGAAGCCGTCGGCCTCGACGCGGGTCTGCACGGCGTGGGAGACGTCACCCAGGCGGTTGCCCAGCCGGCACTGCTCGACGGCGTCGAACAGCGAGGCGCGCGTGCTGGCGATCAGCCGCTGGGCGAGCGGGGTGACCGTCCCGATCGCGTGCGTGATGGCGGCGTCGGCCACATACCCGTCGTGGATCACGCCGATGTCGATCGAGAGGATGTCTCCCCGCTTGAGCTCGTACGAGCCGGGGATCCCGTGCACGACCATCGAGTTCGGCGACGCGCAGATCGAGCCCGGAAAGCCGCGGTAGCCCTTGAAGGCCGGCTCGGCCCGCTGGGAGCGGATGAAGCGCTCCGCGGCGCCGTCCAGCTCGGCCGTGGTCACGCCCGCCGCGCGCCTTCGAGCGCAGCATCGCGTGGCAGCGGGCCAGGATCCGGCCCGCCTGCGCCATCTTCTCGAGCTCCTCGGGGGTCTTTCGCAAGATCACTTCGCGTCCTATATCTCCGCTTCGAGGGCCAGCGTGGCAAGTGTCGCACGGATGCGCGAGTGGACTTCCTCCGGCGCCGCGGCGCCGTCGAAGCGGCGCAGCAGACCCTTCTCGCCGTACCAATCGCACCAGCGGCGCGGTCTGCTCGTGGTAGACCGCGAGTCGATTGGCCACCGTTTCCGGTTTGTCGTCGTCGCGCTGAACCAGGCGCGAGCCGTCCTGGTCGCAGACTCCGGGGTTTTTCGGCGGGTCGAACTCCAGGTGGTAGACGTGCTGGTTCTTCACGCACGTTCGCCGTCCCGACAGGCGGCGAATCACCTCGTCGTCGGAGGCGTCGATCAGCAGGACGGCCGTGAGCGAACGCCCGCGGGCCGCCAGGGCGTCGTCCAGCATCTCCGCTTGGCCGATCGTCCGAGGAAACCCGTCGAGCAGGAAGCCGTCGGCGGCCTCGTCGGAATCGAGGCGCTCGGCTATCACGTTGCAGATCACCTCGTCGGGGACGAGGTCGCCGCGGTCCATGTAGTCCTTCGCCGTGCGGCCGAGCTCGGTGCCGTGATCCACCGCCTCGCGCAGGATGATCCCGGTGGAGTAGTAGGGCAGCCCGAAGTCGTCCACGAGACGCTCGGCCTGGGTGCCCTTGCCCGGCCCCGGGCGGGCCGAGCAGGACCAGGTTGCGCTCACTCACTTCAGGAAGCCCTCGTAGTTGCGCATCATCAGCTGCGCCTCGAGTTGCTTCATGGTGTCGAGGGCCACGCCGACGACGATCAGGATGGAGGTGCCGCCAAAGAAGAAGTTGGCGCTCGTCTGATTGATCAGGATGGTCGGCAGGGCCGCGACCGCGGCCAGGTAGAGCGCGCCCGGGAAAGTCAACCGCGCGAGGATGCGGTCGAGGTATTCGGCCGTGGGTCTGCCTGGCCTCACCCCCGGGATGAAGCCGCCGTACTTCTTGAGGTTGTCCGCCTGCTCGACCGGGTTGAACGTGACGGCCGTGTAGAAGTAGGTGAAGACGATGATGAACAGCGACTCGCCCACCAGGTAGGCCCAGCCGTTGGGGCTGAAGAAGGCCGACAGATCCTGCGCCCAGGGGGTCTGGATGAGCTCGCCGACCGTGGGGGGGAACGCCATCAGCGACGCGGCGAAGATCACGGGGATCACGCCGGCCATGTTCACTCGCAGGGGCAGATAGGTCGAGCCGCCGCCGGCCATCCGCCGGCCCACCACGCGCTTGGCGTACTGGATCGGGATGCGGCGCTGCCCCTCCTGCATGAAGACGATCGCGGCGATGATCGCGAGCGCCAGGAAGGGCATCATCACCTTGAAGACCTGGTCGGGGTTGTTCCACCACTTGACGATCCCGTCCGGAAGTCCGGCCGCGATGGACGCGAAGATCATCAGCGAGATGCCGTTGCCTATGCCGCGCTGGGTGATGAGCTCGCCGAACCACATGAGCAGCACGCAGCCGGCGGTCAGCGTCAGCACGATCACGAACACGCGTCCGAAGGTGAAGTTCTCGACCACCTCCGCGCTCCCGCTGGAGAAGGTCCGGAAGAGGAACACGTAGCCGATCGACTGGCCGAACGCGAGCCCGACGGTGAGGTAGCGGGTGTACTGGGTGATCTTCTGCTGCCCGACCTCGCCCTCCTTGCGGAGCTTGTCGAGCTGGGGGATCACGACCGTGAGCAGCTGCAGCATGATCGAGGCCGTGATGTAGGGCATGATCCCGAGCGCGAAGATCGCGAAGCGCTGCAGGGAGCCGCCCGAGAAGAGGTTCAGGAAGCCGAGTACGTTCGAGCCGCTGAAGTTCTCGGAGATCTGCTCGACGGCGTCGATGTTGATGCCCGGCGCCGGGATGTACGCCCCGATGCGGTAGAGGGCGAGCATGCCGGCCGTGAAGGCGAGCTTCTTCCGGATGTCGGCTACCCGAAAGGCGTTCAGGAACGTCTTCAGCACCGGCTTAGCCCTCGAGTATCTGGCAGGTTCCGCCCGCGGCTTCGATCTTCTCGCGAGCGGTCTTCGAGAACCCATTCGCGTGCACGGTGAGCGCCTTGTCGATGTCGCCGCGCCCGAGCACCTTCACGGGTACCCCGCGGCGGGTGGCGAGACCGGCCGCGATCAGCGAGTCCGGCGTGACCGCCGCCCCGGCGTCGAAGCGTGCCTCGAGATCGCTGACGTTGACGGGTTGGGTGCGGGTGCGGAACTTCTCGAAGGGCATCGACTTCTTCATGGTCGGACCGCGCAGCTTGCGCATCCGCATGTGGATCGGGGTCTGGCCGCCTTCGAAGCGCACGCGGCGCTTGGACCCCGAGCGAGCGCCGGCGCCCTTGTGCCCGCGGCCGGCGGTCTTGCCGGTACCCGAGCCCTCACCGCGTCCGATGCGCTTGCGCTCCTTGCGCGAGCCCGGCGCCGGCTTGAGCGAGTGGAGACCGATGCGCTGATCGTCAGCCATCGGTCACCTCAACGAGGTGGCGCACCGAATGGATCACACCGCGCAGAGTCGGGTGATCCTCGCGCTCGGCGCTGCGACCGATCTTGCCCAGGCCGAGCGTCTTCAGCGACTCGCGCTGCTTGCGGCTCGAGCCGTTCGCCGACTTCACCTGGGTGATGACCAGCGTCGCCATCAAGCTGGAGTTTCCCCGACCTCGACGATGGGCTCCTGAGGCTCGGTCGTGTCCGCCTCGGTCTCCTCGGAGGCGCCGTCCGCCGGCGACCTGTCGAGCCCGAGCACCTCGGCCACCGTCAGTCCGCGCAACTCGGCCACCTCGCGCGGGTCGCGGAGGTTCTGCAACGCGTTGACGGTCGCCTTCACGAGATTGATCGGGTTCTGGCTGCCCAGCGACTTCGAGAGCACATCGCTGATGCCGGCCAGCTCGAGCACGGCGCGCACGCCACCGCCCGCGATCACGCCCGTACCGGCGGAGGCCGGCTTGAGCAGCACGCGCGACGCGGAGTGCACGCCGACGATCTCGTGGGTGATCGTGGAGCCGTGCATCGGCACCCTGAACAGGCCCTTGCGCGCCCGCTCGACGCCCTTCTGGATCGCCACGGGTACCTCGTTGGCCTTGCCGTAGCCGACGCCCACCTGCGACTTCTCGTCGCCCACCACGACCAGCGCGGTGAACGAGAAGCGGCGGCCGCCCTTGACGACCTTGGCCACGCGGTTGATCTCGACGACCCGCTCCTGCAGGTCGGAGCCGCGGTCGCGGTCTCTTGTCCTGTCCCTAGACGCCATGCGAGCAATTCACCGTAGCGATCAAAACTTCAAGCCGCCCTCGCGCGCGCCGTCGGCGAGTGCCTTCACCTGGCCGTGGAAGCGGTAGCCGCCGCGGTCGAACACGCAGGTCTCCACGTCGGCCTTCTTGGCCCGCTCGGCGAGCAGCTCGCCGGCGCGCTTGGCCTGGTCCATGCGGGGCAACGACTTGAGGTCCTCCTCCGTCCAGTTGACCGCGGCGACCGTGTGGCCCTTGACGTCGTCGATGAGCTGGGCGCCGATGCCGCGGTTGGAGCGAAACACGGACAGGCGGGGCCGTTCGGCGCTTCCACGCACCGTTGCGCGTACCCTCCGGCGGCGCCGCAGGCGCCCCTGGGACCTGGACGTGACGGTCATGCCCGCTTGCCGACCTTCCTCGCCACGTACTCGCCCTCGTAGCGGATGCCCTTGCCCTTGTAGGGCTCGGGCGGGCGCCGCTTGCGGATGTTGGCGGCCACCTCGCCCACCGCCTGCTTGGAGATGCCTCGCACGATGATCCGGGTGGGCGCCGGGACCTCGAAGTCGATCCCCTCGGGAGCCTCGAGCTCGACCGGATGGGAGTAACCGAGCGCCAGCACCAGCTTGCGCCCCTGCAGCTGGGCGCGGTAGCCGACCCCCTGGATCTCGAGGCGCTTCTCGTAGCCGTTGGTCACGCCCTCGACCATGTTGAAGATGAGGCTGCGCGTCAGCCCGTGCAGGGCGCGATGCTCGCCGCGGTCGGTCGGGCGGGTGACCAGGAGCTCCCCGTTCTGCCGCTCGACGCCGATATCGCGCGACACCCGCTCGGCCAGCTGGCCCTTCGGGCCCTTGACCCGCACGAGCTCCGGCTCGATCGTGATCTCGACGCCGTCGGGCACCGTGATCGGCTGCTTGCCGATGCGGGACATCGCTACCAGACCCTCGCCACGAGCTCGCCGCCGACGCCGGCCCGGCGCGCGTCATGGCCGGTCATGACGCCCCGGGAGGTGGAGACGATCGTCGTGCCCATCCCGCCGTGGACCTTGGGCACCTTCCCGGCGGAGACGTACTCGCGGCGTCCCGGCTTGGACAGCCGCTCGATCCCCAGGATCACCGGTCTGCGGTCCTCGGTGTACTTGAGCTGCACGCGCAGCGTGCGCCCGACCCGCCCGGGCTCGACCTCGAAGCTTTCGATGTAGCCCTGCTCGGCCAGGATGCGCGCGAGCTCGGCCTTGAAGCTCGAGGCCGGCATCTCCACCGCGTCGTGGTCGGCGCGCAGCCCGTTGCGAATGCGAGTCAGGAAGTCGGCGATCGGATCGGTCTGCATCGCTACCAGCTCGACTTGGTCAGGCCGGGGATCATCCCCTCGTGGGCGATCTCCCGGACGCAGATGCGACACAGCCCGAACTTGCGCAGATACGCGCGCGGGCGGCCGCACCGGCGGCACCGGTTGTAGTTCCTCGTCTTGTACTTGGACCCGCGCTGCTGGCGGACCTTCTGTGAAGTCTTTGCCATCTACTCCTGAGCCTCTTCGCTCTCTGCTGTCTCGTCGTCTTCGGCCGGGGCCGGTGTCTCGTAGGCCTCCGGGTTCTCCTCCTTGAGCTCCTCGTAGGCCCGCTCCTCGGCCTCCGCCTTGGCGTGTGCCTCCTCCAGGCGCCGCGCCTCCTCCGCCTCCTGCTGAGCGTCGACCTCCTGGCCGGGCGCTCCCGCGGGCGAGAATGGCATCCCGAGCTCCCGCAGGAGAGCATAGGCCTCCTCGTCCGTCTTGGCCGAGGTGGTGATCGTCACGTCGAGTCCCCGCACCTGATCGATGGCGTCGTAGTCGATCTCAGGGAAGATGATCTGCTCGCGAACGCCCAGGGAGTAGTTGCCGCGGCCGTCGAAGGAACGGGCGTTGAGACCGCGAAAGTCGCGGATGCGCGGTATCGCGATCGAAGTCAGGCGGTCCAAAAACTCCCACATGTAGGCCCGGCGCAGGGTTACGCTCACGCCGACCGGCATGCCGTCACGGAGCTTGAAGGCGGCGATGGACTTGCGCGCGCGGCGCACGTTCGGGCGCAGACCGGCAATCGTCGCCAGCTGATCGGTCGCCGCCTCGAGCATGCTCGAGTCCTGCTTCGCCTCGCCGACGCCCATGTTGAGCGTGATCTTCTCGATGTTCGGGACCTCCATCACCGAGGAGTAGCCAAAGCGCGACTGCAGCTTTTCGCGCACCTCGGACTCGTAGCGCTCCTTGAGCCGCGGCGGGATGTTGGCCTTCGCGGTGGCCTCCATCAGTCGATCTCCTTGCCGGACCTCTTGGCCACGCGCACGCGGCGGCCGCCGTCGCGCTTGATGCCGACGCGCGTCGGCTCACCGGAGTCCGGGTCGATCAGCATCACGTTGGACACATGGATCGGACCCTCCTTCTCGATGATCCCGCCGAGCTCCTGAGCGCGCTGGGTGTCGCGCAGCGAGCGCGGGCGCGTGTGGCGCTTGACGATGTTCGCGCCCTCCACGTAGACCTTGTCCTTCTTGGGGTCCACGCGGAGGACCCGGCCGGTCCTGCCCTTGTCCTTGCCGGTGATGATGCGGACGGTGTCGTCCTGGCGGATTCTGAGTCCCATGGTCAGAGCACCTCCGGAGCGAGGCTGACGATCTTCATGAAGTTCCGATCGCGCAGCTCGCGGGCGACGGGGCCGAAGATGCGCGTGCCGCGCGGGTTGTTCGCGGCGTCGATCAGCACCGCGGCGTTCTCGTCGAAGGCGATGTAGGTGCCGTCGTCGCGGCCGAACTGCTTCTTGGTGCGGACCACCACGGCGGTCACCACCTCGCCCTTCTTGACCGAGCCGTGCGGGATCGCCTGCTTGACCGTGCAGGTGATCACGTCGCCCACCCCCGCGTAGCGACGGTGCGACCCACCGCGCACGCGGATGCAGAGCACCTCGCGAGCGCCGGTGTTGTCGGCGACCTTGAGCCTGGATTCCTGCTGGATCATCGGGGCTAGCGGGCCCTCTCGAGGACTTCGACCAGGCGCCAGCGCTTCGTGCGGCTGAGCGGACGGCTCTCGACGACGCGCACGGTGTCGCCGGTGTGGGCCTCGTTCGCCTCGTCGTGGGCGTGGAGGGTGGAGCTCGTGCGGACGATCTTCTTGTACATCCGGTGCGGGCGCGCGATGTCGATGCGGACCGTGATGGTCTTGTCTGCCCGGTCGGAGACGACGACGCCCTGGCGCACCTTGGGACGGCCCTTCTCCCGGGGCTCGGCCGCGGGGGCCTCCGAGCGCGGCTCCGAGCGCCGGCGCTCGCGTGACTTGGCGCGGTAGGCGCGCCGGTGCCGCGCCTTGACGCTGCGCTGCTCGGCACGCTCCTGGGCGCGCTCCTCCGCCGAGCGTGACGGGCGAGCTTCGCCGCTGTGGCGCGAGCGCGTGGCCTTGCGGAGCTCCTTGGGCGAAAGCTGCTCCTCGGGGGCAACCGCGGGGGCCTGGGCCGCGGGCACCTTCTCGGCGGGGGCCTCCTCGGGAGGCTCCTCGGGCGCGGCCTCCTCGGCAGGCGCTTCCGCCGCGGCCTCCTCGGCGCGTGCCTCCTCGCCCGCGGTCTGGGCCGCGTCCGCGCTCGGCGTGGCCTCCGCCTGCTCGGCCACTGCCTCCTCGGCGCCCGCGTCGGGCGCTGTTTCTTCGGTTGCGTTCTCTTCGTTCTCAGCCATCGCGTCTCTGCCTGCGAATCTCGGTTTCGATGTCCATGCCGCGCTGGCGCGCGATCGTCAGCGCGCGCGCGAGCTCCTGCTTTGCCTGCTTGAGCCGCGCCGTGTTCTCGAGCTGGCCGGTGGCGTGCTGGAAGCGCAGGTTGAACACTTCCTTGCGCGCGTTATCGGCGTGCTCCACGAGCTGCGTGTCCTCGAGGTTATGCACCTCGACAGCCTTCATCCCTGACCCGCCCCCTCGCGCATCACGAACTTCGTCCTCACGGGCAGCTTGTGCCCCGCAAGGCGCATCGCCTCGCGCGCCAGCGGCTCGGGGACGCCGGACAGCTCGAACAGCACGCGGCCGGGCTTGACCACGGCGACCCAGCCCTCGGGGGAGCCCTTCCCCGAGCCCATCCGGGTCTCGGCCGGCTTCTGGGTGAAGGGCTTGTCCGGGAAGATGTTGATCCAGACCTTGCCTCCGCGCTTGATCTTGCGCGTCATCGCGATCCGGGCGGCCTCGATCTGGCGGTTGGTCACCCAGCCGCGATCGACGGCCTTGAGCCCGTACTCGCCGAACTCCACGCGGGTGCCTCCCTTGGCGTTGCCGCGCATGCGCCCGCGGTGCTCCTTGCGCCACTTGACTCGTTTGGGCTGCAGCATCAGAGGCGTCCCGTCGGTTGGGGCGGTCCGCCGCCGCGATTGCCTCCGCGCCCGCCGCGGCCACCCGGGCCTCCTGGCCCGCGACCGCCGCCGCCCGGACCACGGCCACCACCCGGCCCGCGTCCGCCGCCGGGTCCGCCCGGACGGCCTCCACGGCCTCCTCCCGGTCCCACGGCCTGCGGGGCCTCGAGCTCCGTCAGGTCCTGAGCGAAGCCCTTGGGCATGATCTCGCCCTTGTTGATCCACACCTTCACACCGATGCGGCCGAAGGTGGTGCGGGCCTCGTAGAAGCCGTAGTCGATGTCGGCACGGAGCGTGTGGAGCGGGACGCGGCCGTCGGAGTAGCCCTCGGTGCGGGCCATCTCCGCGCCGCCGAGGCGCCCCGAGACCTGGATCTTCACGCCCTTGGCGCCGGAGCGCATGGCGCTGGTGAGCGCGCGCTTCATGGCGCGGCGGAAGGCCACGCGGTTCTGCAGCTGCTCGGCGATCGACTGGGCCACCAGCCTCGAGTCGAGCTCCGGCCGCTTGATCTCGAGGATGTTGACCTTCACGGCCTTGCCGGTCATGCGGTGGAGCTCCTTGCGCAGGGCGTCCACCTCCGATCCGGACTTGCCGATCACGATGCCCGGCCGGGCGGTGTGGATGTTGACCTCGACCTCGTTCTTGTTCTTCTTGATCGTGATCGTCGAGAGGCCCGCGTGGGCGAGCTTGTTCTCGATGTGCTCGCGGATGTGGATGTCCTCCAACAGGTAGTCGGAGAACTCCTTCTCGTTGAACCAGGTCGACTTCCAGTCATGGATGTAGCCGACGCGAAGGGCTTCCGGATGAACCTTCTGGCCCATGGCTACCTCCCGTTTTCGGTTGTCGTGGTCAGCTCGATAGTCATGTGGCTCGTGCGCTTGTTGATCCGGGTCGCGCGTCCCAGCGCTCGCGGGCGAAAGCGCTTGATCGTCGGACCCTCGTCGACGAAGGCCTTCCAGACCCGCAGCTCGTCCGGCCCGAGCTCGTGAGCGGACTCGGCGTTCGCGACGGCCGAGTTCAGAAGCTTGAGGATGTCGTCCGCCACGGCCCGGGGAGCGTGACCGAGGATAGCCCGCGCTTGCTCGACCTCCTTGCCGCGGATGTGGTCCATCACAAGCCGCGCCTTGCGTGGCGCGCTGCGCACGTACTTCGAGCGCGCCCGCACGATCAGGTCGGCATCGGGGCGGCGCGGCGTGCGTCGGCGACCCGTCCCCGTCGAGGTCTCGGCCGAGCCCCGGCGGCGGCCGGGAGCGGGTGCTTCGTCCGGCGCCTCGGCCTCGGCACCATCGTCCGCTGCGGGTTCGTCGGCCGGCTCGCCGGGCGTGACCGCCGCCTCGGTCTCGGCCTCGGCGCTCTCCCCATCCGGCGCGCGCAGGTTCTCCTTCTGCGCGACGTCGTCGTCGGCCAGGCGCGCGACCAGCTCGGCCTTCTTGCCGGTCTTGGGGAGCCCCCGCGCCTCGAGCTCCTCCTTGAGCTCGTCGACCTTGAGCGACTCCCAGCCGCCCTCCGGCGGCCTGTGCATTTCGTCCGGCGGCGTCATCGCATTCGCACCCTGTCGCTGCCGGCGTGACCGCGGAAGATCCGCGTCGGCGCGAACTCACCCAGCTTGTGGCCCACCATCGACTCGGAGATGAACACCGGCACGTGCTTGCGGCCGTCATGCACCGCGACCGTGTGGCCGACCATCTCGGGGTAGATCGTCGAGGTACGCGACCAGGTCTTGATCATCTGCCGGTCCCCGGACTCGTTCATCTGCTCGATGCGCCTGATCAGGCGCTCCTCGATCCAGGGACCCTTCTTCGATGAACGCGACATCGAGTTATCTCCTGCCCTTCTTGCCGCGCCGGCGGCCGCGAACGATGAATTGATCCGAGGTCTTGCGCTTCTTGCGGGTGCGGTAGCCCAGCGTGGGCACTCCCCACGGGGTGACCGGGTGCCCGCCAGGGGTCTTGTGTGCCTCGCCGCCGCCGTGCGGATGGTCGACGGGGTTCATGGCGACACCGCGGGTCTGCGGGCGCTTGCCGCGGTGGCGGGCGCGTCCGGCCTTGCCCAGCTCGACCAGCTCGTGCTCCGCGTTGCCGAGCACGCCGATCGTCGCACGGCAGTCCACGGCAATCATGCGCATCTCGCCCGAGGGGAGGCGCAGCGTCGCGTACTTGCCCTCCTTGGCCACCACCTGTATGGCCGTGCCGGCGCTGCGGCCGAGCTGGCCCCCGCGCCCGGGCGTGAGCTCCACGTTGTGGACGGTGGTACCTGTGGGGATGTTGGCCAGCGGCAGGCAGTTGCCGGGTTGGATGTCGGCCCCGGGCCCGGAAGCGACCGTGTGCCCGACCTGTAGCCGTGCCGGCGCCAGGATGTAGCGCTTCTCGCCGTCGGCGTAGTGCAGCAGCGCGATATGCGCTGAGCGGTTGGGGTCGTACTCGATCGCGGCCACCTTGGCGGGCACGCCGTCCTTGCGGCGCTTGAAGTCGATCTTGCGGTACCTGCGCTTGGCTCCACCGCCGCGATGCCGAGACGTCACGCGACCCTTCGAGTTGCGACCGCCGGACTTGTGCAAGCCCTCGGTGAGAGACCGCTCGGGCTCGTCCTTGGTGACCGCCTCGTGCTGCAGCCAGGTGGCAAAGCGCCGGCCCGGCGAGGTGGGCTTGTGCTTCTTGATCGCCATTGCCTTCTAGCCCTCCTGCCCTTCGAAGAGCTCGATTGAATCGTCGGGATGCAGCGTCACCACGGCCTTCTTCCATTGGCGCCTTGTGCCTTGGCTCCAGCCGCGGCGCTTGGGCTTGGGCTTGACCCAGGCCGTCCGCACGCCGGTCACCCGCACGCCGAAGATGTCCTCCACGGACTGGCGCACCTGCGTCTTGTTGGCCCGGTCGTTCACCCGGAACGTGTACTTGTTCGCCGCCAGGAGCGCGTAGCTCTTCTCGGAGATGACCGGGCGGATGATCACCTGGCGCGAGTTCATCGCGACACCGCCTTCTCGCTGAGGCGTTCGAGCGCCGATTGCGACACCACGAGCCGCCCGGCGCCGATCAGATCGGCCACCCCGACGTCGTCCGCGCGCAGCACGCTCACCTCCGCGAGGTTGCGAAAGGAGCGCGCGCAGCTCTCTTCGCCCTCGCCGAGCACCACGAGCACGCCTCCGCCGCCGTCCAGCTTCGCGAGGGCGGCCGCGGCCGACTTCGTCGAAGGCGGCACGAAGGCCGACGGGTCGACGGCTGCGATAGAGCCCCGCTCCGCGTGCAGCGAGAGCGCGGCGCGCAGCGCGCGTCGGCGGGCCTTGCGGTTGACCTTGACCGTGTAACTGCGCGGCTTGGGACCGAAGGCGACGCCACCACCTGTGCGCTGAGGGGCGGAGAGGGCGCCGACCCGCGCGCGTCCAGTGCCCTTCTGCCGCCAGGCCTTCGCGCCGGTCATCGCCACCTCGGAGCGAGACTTGGTGGAGGCGGTGCCGCGCCGGCGGGCGGACAGCTCCGCGCGCACGGCCTCGTGCACGAGCGGACCGTGGAAGCCCTCACCGAACACGGCGTCGTCGAGCTCGAGTGAGCCGGAGGCGCCGCCGATGAACTTCACGGTGCCGGCCGCCATCAGCGGTGGTCTCCCTCGCGGCGGATCTCGACGATCGAGCCCTTGGGGCCCGGCACCGAGCCGCGCACCAGCAGCAGATGCTCGTCGGCGCGGACGTCCACGACCTCGAGACCGCGCTGGGTCGCGCGCATGTTGCCCATCTGGCCCGGGCCACGAATGCCCTTGAACACGCGGGCCGGATCGGCCGAGGCGCCGATCGAGCCGGGGGCGCGGACGTTGTGCGAGCCGTGCGAGACCGGGCCGCGCTGAAAGTTGTGGCGCTTGATCGTGCCCTGAAAGCCCTTGCCCTTGGACACGCCGGAGACCTTGACCCTCTGGCCCGGCTCGAAGACCTCGTCCACGGGCAGCGGATTGCCGACCTCCGCCTCGCCCGGGTCGCCGCGGAACTCGCGCAGGTGCTTGAGGTTCCCCACGCCCGCCTTCTTCAGGTGGCCCCGCTTCGGCCGGTTCAGCTTCTTCTCGGACACCTCGCCGAAGCCGACCTGCAACGCGTCGTAGCCGTCGCGCTCCGCGCGGCGGATAGCGGTGATGAAGCAGGGGCCGGCCTCGATCACGGTCACGCGCTCGACGCGCCCGTCATCGGGGTTGAATACCTGCGTCATTCCTACCTTTCGTCCCAACAGCCCGGCCATGGCCCTACACCAGCTGTATCTGGATGTCGACGCCCGCCGGCAGGTGGTCGAGGCGCTGCAGCGAGTCCACCGTCTTTGGGGTGGGCTGCAGGATGTCGATCAGCCGCTTGTGCGTGCGAATCTCGAAGTGCTCGCGCGAGTCCTTGTCCTTGAACGGCGAGCGGATCACGCAGTAGACGTTCTTCTCTGTCGGCAGGGGCACGGGTCCGGACACCGAGGCGCCGGTGCGCACGGCGGTGTCCACGATCTCCTTGGCGGCGGTCTCGATCGCCGAGTGGTCGTAGGCCTTGAGCCGGATCCGGATCTTGTTCTGCGTGAGTGTTGCCATGGGCCTGGAGACAGATTCGGGGGCGAGCCTTGCTGCTGCGCTCGCCCCCGGTAGGTCCTCGGTTAGGAGGGTGGCCTACTCCTCGATGCTGGTGACCACCCCCGAGCCGACGGTACGCCCGCCCTCACGGATGGCGAAGCGAAGTCCCTCGTCCATCGCGATGGGCTGAATCATCTCGACGGTCATCTCGACGTTGTCGCCGGGCATGACCATCTCAGTGCCCTCGGGCAGGTTGGCCACGCCCGTCACGTCCGTCGTCCGGAAGTAGAACTGCGGCCGGTAGCCGTTGAAGAACGGGGTGTGGCGGCCGCCCTCCTCCTTCTTGAGCACGTAGACCTGCGCCTTGAACTTGGTGTGCGGGGTAATCGACTTGGGCTTGCAGAGCACCTGCCCGCGCTCGATCTCCTCGCGGCCCACGCCGCGCAGCAGGCAGCCGACGTTATCGCCCGCCTGGCCCTCGTCGAGGATCTTGCGGAACATCTCGACGCCGGTGACCACGGTGCTGCGGGTCTCCTGCTGGATGCCGACGATCTCGACCGTGTCGCCGGTATGCACCACACCCTGCTCGATGCGGCCGGTGGCGACCGTGCCGCGGCCGGTGATCGAGAACACGTCCTCGACCGGCATCAGGAAGGGCCGGTCCAGCGGACGCTCCGGCTCCGGGATGTAGGTGTCAAGGTGTCCGGCGAGCTCGAGGATCTTCTCCACGTTCCCCTCGTCGCCCTCGAGCGCCTTGAGCGCCGAGCCGATTACAAACGGCACGTCGTCGCCCGGGAACTCGTACTCGGACAGCAGCTCGCGGACCTCGACCTCGACGAGCTCGAGAAGCTCCTCGTCATCGACCATGTCGGCCTTGTTGAGGAAGACCACGATGTAGGGCACGCCCACCTGGCGGGCGAGCAGGATGTGCTCGCGCGTCTGGGGCATGGGGCCGTCGGCCGCCGATACCACCAGGATGGCGCCGTCCATCTGGGCGGCCCCGGTGATCATGTTCTTGACGTAGTCGGCGTGGCCGGGGCAGTCCACGTGCGCGTAGTGACGGTTCTCCGTCTCGTACTCCACGTGCGAAGTGGCGATCGTTATGCCGCGCTCCTTCTCCTCAGGAGCGTTGTCGATCTCCTCGAAGCTCGTTGCCTGCCCGCCGACCTTCTCGGCCAGGACCTTCGTGATGGCCGCCGTCAGCGTTGTCTTGCCGTGGTCGATGTGACCGATGGTGCCGACGTTCACGTGCGGCTTGTTGCGCTCGAACTTCTCCTTCGCCACTTGGGGCTACTCCTTTCTCAAAAAAAGACGCATCGGATGCTATTAGGCTCCGGCTCCGACCGGCTCGCCGGTGCGGTGTTCGACGATCTCCTCGGAGATGTTCGAAGGCACCTCGTCGTAGCGCTCGAACTGCATCGAATAGACAGCGCGACCCTGGGTGGAGGATCGCAGGTCGGTGGCGTAGCCGAACATCGAGGACAGCGGCACGTAGGCCTTGACCGCCACCGCGTTTCCGCGCGGGTCCTGACCCTGGATGCGGCCGCGGCGGCTCGACAGGTCGCCGATCACCGTGCCGACGAACTCCTCCGGCGTGACCACCTCGACGGACATGACCGGCTCCAGCAGCACCGCATTCGCGCGGCGAGCCGCTTCCTTGAGCGCCAGCGAGCCGGCGATCTTGAAGGCGATCTCCGAGGAGTCGGTGTCGTGGTACTTGCCGTCCGTCAGCGTGGCGCGAATGTCGACCATGGGGTAGCCGGCCTTGACGCCCGACTCGAGCGCCTCCTCGATTCCCTTCTCCACCGCCGGGATGAACTCGGAGGGCACCGCGCCGCCCTTGATCTTGTTGATGAAGTCGAAGCCCTCGCCGGGCGCCGGCTCGAGGTCGATGTAGACCACGCCGTACTGGCCCGAGCCGCCGGTCTGGCGGATGAACTTGCCCTCCACCTTGTGCACTTCGCTGCGAACCGTCTCGCGGTAGGCCACCTGCGGCCGACCCACGCCGGCCTCGACGTTGAACTCGCGCTTGAGCCGATCGACGATCACCTCGAGGTGCAGCTCGCCCATGCCGGAGATCACGGTCTGACCGGTCTCCTCGTCGCTTCGCACCTGGAAGGTGGGGTCCTCCTCCCCGAGGCGCTGAAGAGCCACGGAGAGCTTCTCCTGGTCGGCCTTCGTCTTGGGCTCGATCGACAGGTGCACCACCGGCTCGGGAAACTGCATCGCCTCCAGCACCACGGGCGCGTCGGGCGCGGTCAGCGTGTCGCCGGTCGAAGTCTGCTTGAGCCCCACGCCGGCCGCGATGTCACCCGCGTAGACCTCCTCGACCTCCTCACGGTGGTTGGCGTGCATCATCAGGATGCGGCCCACGCGCTCCGTGCGCCCGGTGACCGAGTTGAGCACCCGCCCGCCGGCCTTGAGTGTCCCCGAGTACACACGGAAGTAGGTGAGCTTGCCGACGTAGGGGTCGGCCATGACCTTGAAGGCGAGCGCCGAGAAGGGCTGGTCGTCGCCGGCCTCGCGCTGCACCAAGTTGCCATCACCGTTCTGGATCTGCGAGCCCTCGATCCCCTCGACCGCCTGGACGTCCAGGGGGCTGGGCAGGTAGTCGATAACCGCGTCGAGCAACGGCTGAACGCCCTTGTTCTTGAAGGCCGAGCCGCAGAGGACCGGGGTCATGGAGATGTCGAGCGTCGCCTTGCGGACGTCCGCGATCAGGCGTGCGGGCTCGATGGGCTTCTCCTCGAGGTAGTCCTCCATCAGTTCGTCGTCGTACTCCGCGACGGCCTCGATCAGCTCCGTACGCGCGTGCTGCGCGGCATCGGCCATCTCGGCCGGGATGTCCGTGATCTCCCAGTTCTGGCCGAGATCGTCCTTGTAGACGATCGCCTTCATGTTCACGAGGTCGATCACGCCCGTGAAGTCGGCCTCGGCGCCGATCGGGAGCTGGACGGGGACCGGGTGCGCGCCCAGCCGGTCGATCATCGTCTGCACGGAGCCCTCGAAGTTGGCTCCGACGCGGTCCATCTTGTTGATGAACGCGATGCGCGGGACGCGGTACTTGTCGGCCTGGCGCCAGACGGTCTCGGACTGCGGCTCCACGCCCGCCACCGAGTCGAACACCGCCACGGCGCCGTCGAGTACTCGCAGGGAGCGCTCGACCTCGACCGTGAAGTCCACGTGGCCGGGGGTGTCGATGATGTTCACGCGGTGGTCGCGCCACGATGCGGTGGTGGCCGCGGACGTGATCGTGATGCCCCGCTCCTGCTCCTGCTCCATCCAGTCCATGACCGCGGCGCCCTCGTGGACCTCTCCCATCTTGTGGGTGCGGCCGGTGTAGAAGAGGATGCGCTCGGTCGTCGTCGTCTTACCGGCGTCGATGTGCGCCATGATTCCGATGTTGCGCGTCTTCTCGAGTGGTACCTGTCGTGGCATGTCTGGGTGCTCTTGGGTCTTTAGGGCAGAAAAAAGGCCCTGACCGGGCCGGTGCTGCGTCCTGTGCTCGCCCGGGTGAGGTCTATGTGGTGGGGGTCTCCATTGAGTGAACGATGCGCCCGCCGCGCAGCGGCTAAAGCGAGGCAGGGGCTGGGGAGCCCCACCCGCGGACGACCCACGATGGTAGCAGCAGGTTGGCGGCCTGATAGGGCTTTGCAACGCGCCATGATCCCGCCGCGATGGCCGCCCTGGCGATCACCGTCGTGGGCTCGCCGATGGGTGCCTGCAGAGCGGCTTCGAGCGTCACGGGCCGGCCCTGCTGCGGCGGTTCACGCGATCTGAGACGTCGCGCGACGGGCCGAGCAGGTCATGCTCAACCTGATCACCGCACTGAATGCCGCCGGCGCCGCTCTGACCGACGTCGTCAGGGCGACGGTGTACGTCGCCAGCCCGCACCGGGAGGATCTGGTGGCCGCCTGGTCGCTTGTCTGGGCTACCCCGACCAGCTCGTGGAGGTCGAGGCGGTGGCGGCTATCCGTTGACCGCTGCTACCAGCGGTAGTGCGCGAAGGCCTTGTTGGCCTGAGCCATGCGGAAGATGTCGTCCTTGCGCTTGAACGCGCCGCCCTGCTGGGACTGCGCGTCGCTGAGCTCGCCGGCCAGCCGCTCGGACATCGACTTCTCACGCCGCGCGCGGGAGAATTCGACCAGCCAGCGCACCGCGAGGGTGCGCGCACGCGGCGGGGGGACCTCCACGGGCACCTGATAGGTGGCGCCGCCGACGCGGCGGGAGCGCACCTCGAGGACGGGGGTGAGCACCTTGACCGACTCCTCGAGCGCGGGCACCGGGTCGCTGCCCGTGCGCCGCGACAGGATGTCGAGCGCGTCGTAGACGATCTTCTCGGCGGTCGACTTCTTGCCGTCGACCATCACCTTGTTGATGACCTGCTGCACGAGCTTCGACCCGTACATGGGGTCGCTGTCGATCTCGCGTGCGCCCGGGGAGTTGCGGCGGGGCATGTCTAGCGAGCCTTCGCGCCGTACTGCGAGCGCGCCTTCTTGCGTTCGGACACGCCGGCCGCGTCGAGGGTCCCGCGAACCACCTTGTAGCGCACGCCCGGCAGGTCCTTGACCCGGCCTCCGCGCACGAGCACGACCGAGTGCTCCTGCAGGTTGTGCCCCTCGCCCGGGATGTAGGAGGTGACCTCCATGCCGTTGGTCAGTCGCACGCGGGCCACCTTGCGCAGCGCCGAGTTCGGCTTCTTGGGGGTGACCGTATAGACGCGCGTGCAGACACCTCGCCGCTGGGGCGCCGCGATGCGCTTCTTGCGCCCCTGACCGGACTTCAGGCCTGGCGTAGAGACCTTTTTGTTGGGCTTGGTCCGGCCCTTCCGTACGAGCTGATTGATGCTGGGCATGCGGCGGGTGATGCTAGCAGCGGCTAGACCCACCTCTCCTCGGCCGTCAAGTCGCCGTCAAGTCGCCGCCGGCGTCGCCGGTGTTGGCGGTTCCGAGCGGCTCGATGCGCCTCCTCGTCGGCCACCGGACGGTGCTCGACGCCGGAAGGAACCACGTAAAGCTGCCCAGGATCGAGCACGACGTCGACCTTGGCGTCCATGGCCACATCGTAGGCCGACGCCCGGGGCGGGCCGGGCCGAGTTATCAGGTGCCGGCGCGGGCGGCGCGCAGCGGCGCCGGCGTGAGCGCGGCGGCCACGATCACCAGCACGAAGGCGAAGCTCTGGAGCACGATCCCGACCGGGTCGCCGGGCATCGGATCTCCGAAGACGAGGAGCCCGCCGCTGATCGCGGTCACGTTCGCCGCGGCGCTGGTCAGCGTGATGACCGGAACGGCCTCGCCCTTTTGCAGGCCGCGCGCCGAGGCAAAGAACGCGATCACCGAGGCGAGCACGCAGGTGACCAGCCAGGGGGACACCAGCCCGGTCACGCCGGCGCTGCCCACCGCGCCGGTTAGCGCCTTGATGGCGACGTCGGAGACTCCGAAGAGGATTCCGGCGGCGGTGCCGAGCATCACGCCGTGGTGCTCGTGAGAGCCGAGCTTCGGGGACAGCACGAGGAATGTGCCGAGGACCAGCAGCGCGGACTCGAACGCGATCATCCCGGCGAGCGAGTAGCCGGAGTGGGCGCCGTCGCCGCCCGGCAGGGTTACCGCGAGGAGAACCAGCCCGAGCGCGGTCAGGCCGACGCCGGCCCATTGGCGCAGGCCCACGTTGAAACCGAACCACCGCTCGGCGATCACGGTGAGGAAGACCAGGCCACCAGAGATCACCGCCTGCACGATCGAGAGGGGCGCGAGCGCCAGCGCAGCCACGTGAAAGATCCACGCCACGATTGCCACGAGCAGCCCGATCGTGAACCACTTGGAGCGAAGCAACCCGATGGTGCTGGTGACGGGCTGCCGGAGCGAGACGGCGGGCGCCGCACAGGCGCCGCGGTGCTTGAGCAGGAAACCGACGTTGGTCGCGAGAGCGCAGACCAGCGACAGCAGGATTCCGAGATGAAGGCTCAACTGTTTGAAAAGGTGTCGATGAGGCAGGCGGCGTCCGGCCGCTTCCAAGTGGTACTTCGAGCTATCGGCCCGCACGCCTCCCGCTTGAATGAAAAGGCGGGCCCGTGGTCAAACCAATGATGCCGCGGTAACGAAATAACGAAACGTTGGAATCAGGAACGCAAAACCGACTCCCCATTCTTTTCCTGGATGTGGACGGCGTAATCAGCCTGTTCGGCTTCTCCCCCGAGTCCGGTCAGCTTCCCGGCTCCGTGCACTGGATCGACGGGGTCGCCCACTGCATCCCCGACGAGGTCGGGGAACGCCTGGCCACCCTAGCTGAACGCTTCGAGCTCGTGTGGGCCACGGGCTGGGAGGAACGCGCCAACGATCATTTGCCCTTCCTGCTGAACCTGCCCGTCCGCAATCTGCCCTGCCTGACCTTCGGCGGACGCGCGGTCTTCGGCTCGGCTCATTGGAAGGTCGAGGCGATCGCCGCGTACGCCGCCGCCCGGCCCGCGGCCTGGATCGACGACAACCTCAACGAGGACTGCTACCGGTGGGCGAAGAGCCGGCCCGCCCCGACGCTGCTGGTGGAGACGAGCCCGTCGGTCGGGCTGACCGACGAGCACGTCTCACAGCTGTTCTCGTGGGCTGAGCGGATCTAGCTTTCCGAGGAGCCGTCGCCGCCGTCGGAGGGCAGGTCGGCCAGATCGCCGAAGGCGTCCGCGCCGTCGCCGCCGTCACCGCCGAAGCCGAAGCCCTCGATCTCGCCGCCTTCGCCGAGGCCGAGCTCGGCCGCCAGCTCGGACTCGTCGAGCAGCCCGATCTCCTCGGGAGTGTGCCGGCGAATGGGCTCCGTGGGCTCGATCTCGAGCCGGCGGTAGCGCCTCAGGCCCGTGGCCGCCGGGATGAGCTTCCCGATGATCACGTTCTCCTTGAGACCGAGCAGCCGGTCGGTCTTGCCCTCCAGCGCGGCGTCGGTGAGCACCTTCGTCGTTTCCTGGAAGGAGGCCGCACTCAGGAACGAGTCCGTGGCCAGCGAGGCCTTGGTGATACCGAGGATGATCTCCTCGGTCTCGGCCTGCTCCTTCTTTCCCTTCTTGAGCCCGGCGTTGACCTCGAGCATCTCGTTGCGGTCGACGAACGCGCCCGGGAGGTAGCTGGTGTCGCCCTTCTGATCCACACGGACCTTCTTCATCATCTGCCGCACGATCACTTCGATGTGCTTGTCGTTGATGTCGACGCCCTGCGACTTGTAGACCTGCTGGACCTCCCGCACGAGGTACTGCTCCGTCCGCGTGCGGCGCTGGAGCTGGTCCTCCCCGCCGTAGGCCAGGATGTCGTGCGGATAGATCGACCCCTCGTTGAGCTGGTCGCCGACCTTCACCTTCTGACCGCTCTCCACGAGCAACCGTGTGCGGCGCGGGAACGAGTAGGCGTGCTCGTCGCCGGCGGCGTCGGTCACCATCACCTTGAGCCCCTTCTCGGTGTCTTCCACCGAGACCGTGCCCTCGACGGTGGCCAGCTCGGCGAGGCCCTTGGGCTTGCGCGCCTCGAAAAGCTCAACCACGCGCGGGAGGCCGTGCGTGATGTCCGCGCCGGCCACGCCGCCGGTGTGGAAGGTCCGCAGGGTCAGCTGGGTGCCGGGCTCGCCGATCGACTGAGCGGCGATGATTCCCACCGCGTCGCCGATCGCCACGACCTTGCCCGTGGCCGGCGCCTTGCCGTAGCAACGCTGACACACGCCTTCGGCCCGGCACTTGAGCACCGAGCGAACCGGTATCCCGACCTGGTCGTCGCCGAAGGCGTCGGCGAGCTCGGCCACGTGCGTGGCCGTGAGCAGCTCGTTCCGCGGAACCAGCTCGCGGCCGCGCTTGGTCTTGACGTCGATCGCCGTGAAGCGGCCCTCGAGCTGGCCGTTGGGCCGCCCGTCCCCGCCCAGCAGCGGCATCTCGATGAACTCGTCGGTGCCGCAGTCCTCGTCGCGCACGATCACGTCCTGCGCCACGTCCACGAGGCGCCGCGTCAGGTAACCCGAGTCCGCGGTGCGTAGAGCCGTGTCCGCGAGGCCCTTGCGGGCGCCGTGGGTCGAGATGAAGTACTCGAGCACGGTCAGGCCCTCCATGAAGTTGGCCTTGATCGGTCGCTCGATGATCTCGCCCTTCGGGTTGGCCATGAGGCCGCGCATGCCGGCCAGCTGGCGGATCTGCTTGAACGAGCCGCGGGCGCCGGAGTTGGCCATCATGTAGATCGGGTTGAGCGGGTCGAGGTTGCGCTGCATCGCCTCGCCCACCTCCTCGGTGGCGGCCGTCCACTTCTCGACGACGGCCTCTTTGCGCTCCTCCTGAGTGATCAGGCCCAGGTCGTAGTTGTCCTGGATCTCCCCGACCTGAGTCTCGAAGCCCTCGAGGATGTCGTCCTTGTCGGGCGGGATCACGACGTCGTTCTTCGAGATCGTGATTCCGGCCTGGCCGGCGAAGTGGAAGCCCAGATCCTTGAACGCGTCGAGCACCAGCGCCGTCGCGTAGGGGCCGTGGAGGTCCACGAGCCGCTCGACGACCTCGCTCATGTCCCGCTTCTTCAGCGGCTTGTTCACGAACTCATAGGTGGTCGGGTCGTACTCCTCGCCGAGGGCATCCTCGAGGGCGCGCTCCACGCGCTCGTTGAAGATGATCCGCCCGACGGTCGTGAGCGTGTGCTCGGTCCTGTGTCGCGGCCGGTGCTCGGCCAGGTCGTGCAGCTTGACCGCGCCCGCCTCGTAGGAGAGCTCGGCCTCCTGCGCCGAACGGAAGACGTGCGGCCGCTTGCCGTGCTTGCGCTCGTTCCACTTGCCGGCCTGCTCGAGCTCGCGCAGCTCGACCAGCTGCTGCTCGTCCGGACCGTAGGTCAGGTAGTAGGAGCCGAGCACCATGTCCTGCGAGGGAGTGGCGAGCGGCGAGCCGTGCGCCGGCGACAGGATGTTGTTGGCGGACAGCATGAGCAGCCGCGCCTCGGCCTGAGCCTCGGCGGAGAGCGGCACGTGCACCGCCATCTGGTCGCCGTCGAAGTCCGCGTTGAACGCGTGACAGACGAGCGGATGGACCTGGATCGCCTTGCCCTCCACCAGCACCGGCTCGAAGGCCTGCAGTCCGAGGCGGTGGAGCGTCGGGGCGCGGTTGAGAAGCACCGGGTGCTCCTGGATGACCTCCTCCAACACATCCCAGACCTCGGGGATCATCGAGTCGACCATCTTCTTGGCCGCCTTGATGTTCTGGACCGACTTGCGCTCGACGAGCCGCGCCATGATGAACGGCTTGAACAGCTCGAGCGCCATCAGCTTGGGCAGGCCGCACTGGTGGATGCGCAGCTCGGGGCCGGCCACGATGACCGAGCGGCCCGAGTAGTCCACGCGCTTGCCGAGCAGGTTCTGGCGGAAGCGGCCCTGCTTGCCCTTGAGCATGTCGCTGAGCGACTTGAGCGGGCGGTTGCCGGGCCCGGTGACGGGCCGGCCGCGGCGGCCGTTGTCGAACAGCGCGTCGACGGCCTCCTGCAGCATCCGCTTCTCGTTGTTGACGATGATCTCGGGCGCGCCGAGGTCCAGCAGGCGCTTGAGCCGGTTGTTGCGGTTGATGACGCGCCGGTAGAGATCGTTGAGGTCCGACGTCGCGAAGCGGCCGCCGTCGAGCTGCACCATCGGGCGCAGCTCGGGCGGGATCACCGGGATCGCCTCGAGAACCATGTCCTCGGGGCGGTTGTCGGAGTTGATGAACGCGGAAACGACCTTGAGCCGCTTGACCGCGCGCGACTGCTTCTGACCCTTCGCCGTCTTGACCTGGTCCTCGAGCTCCTCGCGCTCGGCGTCGAGGTCGACCTGCTGGAGCAGGTCGCGCACCGACTCGGCGCCCATGCCGCCGCGGAAGTACTCACCCCATCCGAAGGGCGAGCCGAAGCGGTCCTTGAGCTCGCGGAAGAGGGTCTCGTCGGCGATCACCTGCTTGGGCTCCATCGCCTGGAAGAGCTCCCAGACGTCGCGCATGCGCTGCGAGGCGTCCTCGATGTAGGCCTCGGTGTCCGAGATGTCCGCCTCGAACTGCTTGCGGATCTCCTTCTCCATCTTCTCGCGCTCGTCGTTCGAGAGCTTCTTGAGGTTGACGTCGAGGGTGTCGGCCCAGAGGAGATCGTCGTCCGAGAAGCCGGTCTGCTTGCCGGTGCTCAGGTAGTCCACACGCCGGTCGAGCGACTCGCGCAGCTCGAGCACGCGCTCCTCGCGCTCGGCGTCGTATGTGTCGATCGTCTTCTGGATCTCCTTCTCGAGGCGGGGAATGTCCGCCTGGCGGGCCTCGTCGTCGATCCAGGTGACGATCGAGGCCGCGAAGTACAGGACCTTCTCGAGCTCCTTGGGCGCCATGTCCAGCAGGTAGCCGATTCGCGACGGGACGCCCTTGAAGAACCAGATGTGCGACACGGGTGCCGCGAGGTCCACATGACCCATGCGCTCGCGGCGCACCTTGGAGCGCGTGACCTCCACGCCGCAGCGCTCGCAGACGATGCCCTTGTAGCGGACCCGCTTGTACTTGCCGCAGTAGCACTCCCAGTCCTTGGTCGGACCGAAGATGCGCTCGCAGAAGAGCCCGTCCTTCTCGGGCTTGAGCGTGCGGTAGTTGATGGTTTCCGGCTTGGTGACCTCGCCGCTCGACCAGGAGCGAATCTGCTTGCTGGACGCAAGTCCGATCTTGATGGCGTCGAAGTTGTTGATATCGATCAAAGCGGTCCCTACTCCTCGATGTATTCCGCGTCCTGCTGGGCCTGCGACTCGTTGGTCTGCCCACCGTCGCCCTCGGACTCGACCTTCTCCTCGCTCTCGTCCGCAGCGGATCCGTCGGTGGCCCGGACCCCGGAGAGATCGATGCCGAGCTCCTCGGCGGCGCGCAGCAGGTCGTCGTCCTCGTCGCGCATCTCCACGCCGGCGCCCTCCTCCGAGCGCACGTCCACGTCGAGGGCGAGCGACTGCATCTCCTTGAGCAGCACCTTGAACGACTCCGGGATGGAGGGCTCGGCGATGTTCTCGCCCTTGACGATCGCCTCGTAGGCCTTCACGCGGCCGACCGTGTCGTCGGACTTGATCGTGAGCATCTCCTGGAGCGTGTACGCCGCGCCGTACGCCTCGAGCGCCCACACCTCCATCTCGCCGAAGCGCTGGCCGCCGAACTGCGCCTTGCCTCCCAGCGGCTGCTGGGTCACGAGCGAGTACGGCCCGGTGCTACGCGCGTGGATCTTGTCGTCCACGAGGTGCAGCAGCTTCAGGATGTACATGTAGCCGACGGTGACCTTCTCCTCGTAAGGCTCACCCGTGCGGCCGTTGTAGAGCGTCACCTTGCCCGAGCAGCGCCTTCCGGGCCGCTCCGACTTGTCGACCTCGAACTTGATGCCGCGGCTGTCGCCGTGCTCGGCCTGCCAGCGGACGAGCGCCTCATCGACGTCCTCCACCGTGGCTCCGTCGAACACCGGGGTGGCCACGTTCACGCGCCCACCGTTCTCGCGCGAGTGCTCGTAGGCCTCGGATCCGTCGTCGTACCAACCCTGGCCCGCGGCCCACCCGAGGTGGGTCTCGAGGATCTGGCCGAGGTTCATGCGGCTCGGCACGCCGAGCGGGTTGAGAATCACGTCGACGGGGGTGCCGTCCTCGAGGTGCGGCATGTCGGCCTCGGGCACGATCCGGGAGATCACGCCCTTGTTCCCGTGGCGGCCGGCCAGCTTGTCGCCTTCGGCGATCTTGCGCTTCTTGGCCACGTACACGCGCACGAGGTCGTTGACCCCGGGCGGCAGGTCGTCGTCGGCGTCGCGCGAGAAGGTCTTCACGTCGATCACGACGCCGCCCTCGCCGTGCGGCACCTTGAGCGAGGTGTCGCGGACCTCGCGCGCCTTCTCCTTGAAGATCGCGCGGATCAGCTTCTCCTCGGCGGTAAGCTCGGTCTCGCCCTTGGGCGTGACCTTTCCGACCAGCAGGTCTCCCGAACCCACCTCGGCGCCGATGCGGACGATGCCGCGGTCGTCGAGGTTGCGCAGCGACTCCTCCGACCGGTTGGGGATGTCGCGGGTGATCTCCTCGTCGCCCAGCTTGGTCGTCCGGGCGTCGATCTCGTACTCCTCGATGTGGATCGAGGTGAGCTCGTCGTCCTTGACGAGGCGCTCGGAGATGATGATCGCGTCCTCGAAGTTGTAGCCCTCCCAGGACATGAAGGCGACCAGGCAGTTCTTGCCGAGAGCCAGCTCGCCGTTGTCGGTGGAGGAGCCGTCGGCCAGGACCTGGCCCCGCTTGACCTTCTCTCCCGCCGCGACCAGCGGCTTCTGGTGAATGAGCGTCCCCTGGTTGGAACGCATGAACTTCTCGAGCTCGTGCTCCTGGTTGCCGTTGTTCGTCTCGACGACGACCCGCTCGGCGTCCACGTAGGACACGCTGCCGACGCTGTCGGCGACCACCACGTCACCGGTGTCGATCGCGGCCCGCGTCTCCATCCCCGTGCCCACCAGCGGCGCCTCGGTCTTGAGGAGGGGCACCGCCTGGGCCTGCATGTTCGAGCCCATCAGGGCGCGGTTCGCGTCGTCGTGCTCCAGGAACGGGATCAGGGCCGTGGTCACCGACCAGATCTGGTTCGGCGACACGTCCATCAGGTCGACCTCCTTCGGCGACCTGAGCACGCTCTCTTCCTCGCCCGAGCGGCATTCGACATGCGGCCCGCGCAGCTTGCCCGACTTCTCGTCGATCGGCGCGTTGGCCTGCGCGATCGTCTTGTCCTCTTCCTGCGTGGCGTCGAGGTGGACGACCTCGTCGGTCACGACGCCGTCCTTGACCACCCGGTAGGGAGTCGTCACGAAGCCGTGCTCGGAGACCTCGGCGTAGCTCGACAGCGAGCCGATCAGGCCGATGTTCGGCCCCTCCGGGGTCTCGATCGGGCACATGCGCCCGTAGTGGGTCGGGTGCACGTCGCGCACCTCGATGGGCGCTCGCTCGCGCGTGAGACCGCCGGCGCCGAGCGCCGACAGGCGGCGCCGGTGCCTCAGGCCGTACAGCGAGTTCGTCTGCTCCATGAACTGGCTGAGCTGCGAGGAGCCGAAGAACTCCTTCTGCGCCGCCACGACCGGCCGGATGTTGATGATCGTCTGCGGCGTGATCGTGTCCGAGTCCTCGGTCGTGAGGCGCTCGCGGACCACGCGCTCCATGCGATACAGGCCGATGCGGAAGGCCTCCTGGATCAGCTCGCCCACCGTCCGCAGGCGCCGGTTGCCGAAGTGCTCGTACTCGTCGAGTCGGTCGGCGATCGGGCCGCGCTCCATGTCCGCCGCCTCGGCGGCGAAGTCCTTGATCGGCTCGCCCTCGTCCTCGAACATGCCCGACTCGGGGATGCCGAGCTCGCGCGGGAGCGAGATCAGCTCCTTGATCAGCTCGATGATGTCGCGCGGGGTGAGCGTGCGCTCGTCGAGCGGCTCCTCGAGATGCAGGCGCGAGTTGAGCTTGTAGCGGCCCACGCGTGTGAGGTCGTAGCGCTTGGGGTCGAAGAACAACTGGTTGAGCAGGTTCTTCGCGGCGTCGACCGACGGCGGCTCGCCCGGGCGCTGCTTCTTGAAGAGCTCGATCAGCGAGCCCTCCTCGGACTTCGTCACCTCGGTGTCGGACTCGAGCGTCAGGCGGATGTAGAGCGAGTCCTCGAACAGCGCGAGAATCTCCTCGTCGGAGCCGGTCCAGCCCTCGGGCACGTAGCCGCCCTCGCGCAGCGTGTCGCCCATCGCGCGCAGCAGGACCGAGACCGGCAGCTTGCGCTTGCGGTCGATGCGGACGTACACGCGTCCCTTTTTGTCGATCTCGAGCTCGAGCCAGGAGCCGCGCGCCGGCATCAGGTTGGCGATGAAGACCTGCTTCTCGCGGTCCTTGGGCTCCATGACATACGCGCCCGGGGAACGGACGAGCTGCGTGACCACGACGCGCTCGGTCCCGTTGATGATGAACGTGCCCCAGTCGGTCATCCAGGGGAAGTCCCCCATGAACACGGACTGCTCGCGGATCTCACCCGTCTCGCGGTTCTGGAAAGCGACCTTGACGGTCAGCGGACGCGCGTAGGTGAGGTCCTTCTCGCGACACTCGGAGATCGGGGCAACGGGATCGTCGAAGTGAATCTCCTCGAAGACGACGGCGAGGTTGCCGGTGTAGTCCTCGATCGGGGAGACGTCGTCGATCGTCTCACGCAGTCCCCCCTTCTTGGTGTCGACCAGCCACTCGAACGAGCGCCGCTGGATATCGATGAGATTTGGGACCTGGAGCGTGTTCTCCAGCCGGGAGAACGAGCGGCGGGTACGAGCAGCGTCAACGCGTGCCAAGACGGCGACTCCTTCGAGTGGGATGAGACAACAACGGGAGAGGGCGGAACGGGCGCAAAGCGCGACCGACCAATATAGCAGAGAGAAGCGCGCCCCCACAAGGGGCGGCTGCCAACCGGCGTGCTGCCGGCCTGCGCGGCCATCACGGACCCCGTCCCGAGACGCCGGGAATATGTGCCGGCGCGGCTACCCAGGGACGGCTACGGCTATAGGCCGGTGCCTAGATTAGCGCGGTTGCAGTGGTTTTGTCAGCCCGCCGGGCCACGGCGCGAGCGGCGAGCGCCACGCAACCGGCGGCGTACACCGGGTAGGGCACTCGCACTTGACGTCGCGAGGCCGGCCACAGGAGCGGCACGCCGGTGCCCACACCGAGGTCGCGGGCGAAGTGGGCGAGCATTCCCCACGCCGCTCCGCCCAGTCGGCGATCCTCCTTCAGCGCGGCGATCGCGGCAACGGGGGCCGCGGCGAGCAGGCAATGGCTCACCGGCCGCGGGTCGTCGAGCGTGGGATGCACCCGGGACAGCACCAGCGGCACGTGGTCGAGGTCGGGCAGCAGCGAGCCGACCAGAAAGCCGGCGCTCCAGTCGCGCCCGCGCGCCGGAAGGTTGACCGCCACCAGGCCCGCGGTGGCGACGTGCGCGGGGTGGTCGAAGAACCCCACGAGTATCCAGGGCAGCCGGCGCTTGAAGATGACCCTGTCGGCAAGGACGATCGTGGCCAGGCATCCGAGCGCGGCCGCGCGAGCGCTCACGAATAGGAGATGAGTTCGAGGAGGCTGCCGTCGGGATCGCGGCAGTACACGCTCGTCCCATTCGAAGCAGAGGTGTACCGCGCCGGGCCGGCCGGGTCGTCCGCGATCAACTCGGCCCCCAGCACCGACCGGTAGAACGCGTTCGAGCGCTCCCAGTGGGAGACCTTGATAACCACGTGGTCGAGGCGAATCCGCACGTGCGGGCTACGGCCGGACGACCGCCGCGCTGCCTCCGCCACGCCGTTCGGGCTCGGCCGCGGCGAGCACGCTGCCACCGGGTCCGAACTCGAGGGCGGCCACCGCGCCGATCACCTCGGACTCCGGGACCTCGAACACGTGGCCGTAGGACGAAGCCAGCGCCCGCCCCTCGGGGGAGTCGATGAAGGCCCGCTCGGCTTCGGTGGTCTTCGTGTTGCGCTGGCTCGCGCGCGGGGCGGCGATCGCCGCTGGCAGGCTCGCACCGAGGTCGAGCCGCTCGAGTAGGACCTGGAGGACGGTTGTGATTATGGTCGAGCCGCCCGGCGAGCCAACCGCCAGGAGCGGCTTGCCGTCATCGGTGACGATCGTGGGCGCCATCGACGAGCGTGGGCGCTTGCGCCCGTCGGCGCGGTTGGGGTGCGTCAGCGAGTCGATGTTGAAGTCGGTCAGCTCGTTGTTGAGCAGGAACCCGTAGCCCGGGACGACGATCCCGTTGCCGCCGGTCGACTCGATCGTGAAGGTGTAGGAGGCGACCGTGCCCGCGCGGTCGGAGGTGACGATGTGGGTGGTGGACGAGTAGGGCCGCGGGTCGCCGGCTGCCACCGGGCTGGTTCCGGCGCGCGCCGGAACCAGCGCTCGCCGCTCCGCGGCGTAGTCGTCGGACAACAACCCCGCGAGCGGGACGTCGAAGAACTCGGGATCGGCGATGTAGGCGCCGCGGTCGGCATACGACAAGCGCGAGGCCTCGAGGAAGCGATGCAGGGCTCGCGTGCGATTGGCCGCCAAGTGGGAGTAGCCCTCGAGGATGTTGAGCGCCTCGCCCACGGTCGAGCCGCCGCTGGAGGGCGGACCCATGCTCCAGATGTCGAGGCCGCGGTAGCCGACCCGTGTGGGATCGCGCTTCAGCGCCTCGTAGCGCTTCACGTCCTCCTCGCTGAGTAGGCCGGGGCGCCAATCGTGGTCGGTGTCGGGAGCGACCGGCGGGCGGCGGGCGGCATCGACCAGCGCCTCGGCCACCGCGCCGCGGTAGAAGCCGCGCGGTCCCTTCTCGCCGATCAGCTCGTAGGTGTCGGCGAGGTCTCGATTGCGCAGCGTGGAGCCGACGTCGCGAGGCGTGCCGTCCGGATCGAGATAGATCGCCGCGGTGGACGGAATGTCGTCGAAGAACTCGACATTGGGCTCGGTCTGGGAAACGAAGGTGTCGTCGACCTCGAAGCCACGCCGGGCCACCCGCACACCCGGCCGCAGCGCCCGTTTGAGCGACCAGCTGCCGTAGCGGCGGAGGGCCTTGTCCCAGCCCGCGACGGTTCCGGGCACCCCGGCGGATAAACCGCTGTACCGCACCGAGTCGAAGTCGTCATCGACGTCGGGCGGGACCCCGTCCACGAAGAACGAGTTCGGCTTCATGGCCGCGGGTGACTCCTCGCGCGAGTCGAGGGTGGTGACCTTGCCGTCGGCCGTGCGTATGACCATGAAGCCGCCGCCGCCGATTCCGCAGGAATACGGCTCCGTCACTCCGAGCACGGCGGCCGCGGCGACGGCCGCGTCGACCGCGTTGCCGCCGCGACGCAGGGTGCGGATGGCGGCCTGGGTGCCGTAGGCGTCGACGGTTGCCGCTCCACCGCCGCGGCCCACCGCGGTGGGCTCCTTGGCCGGGCTCTGAGCCAGGGCGACCTGCGAGCCGACCAGCGTGAGCGCCAGCGCGGCGACGACGAGACGGACGAGAATCATCGTTCGCGGCTATACCCGGGGCGACGGGGCTCTATCCCACGTTGCCCCGTTGTCCCTACTTCAGCTCGACGTCGCCGCCGGCCTCCTCGATCTCGCCCTTGAGCTTCTCGGCTTCCTCGCGGTCGATGCCTTCCTTGATCGGCTTGGGGGCCTCGTCGACCAGCGCCTTGGCCTCCTTGAGGCCCAGACCCGTGGCGGCGCGCACGACCTTGATCACCTGGATCTTCTTCTCGCCCGGGCCCGTGAGCACCACGTCGACCGTGCTCGACTCCTCCTCCACGGCGGCGCCGTCCCCGGCGCCCGCGGCGGCGGGAGCCGCGGCGGCCACGGCGGTCGCGGACACGCCGAACTCCTCCTCGAGCGCCTTGATCAGCTCGGACAGCTCGAGGACGGACATCTTCTTGATCTCTTCGATGAGAGCTGTTGCATCAGCCATGGGGCTTCTCCTTTTTCGGAAGCGCCCGGCTCGGCCGGGTGCGCACCGTCGTTTTCACTCGTCGCCCTCTGAGGGCGCTTCAGTTGTCTCGGCTTCCTCGCTGGCGGGAGCGGACTCCTCACCCGAGGACTCGGTCTCCTCGCCCTCGGCGGCCTGCTCGGCCTCGTCGGCCGCCTGATCGGCTTGGGCGTCTTGCTCGGCGTCGGCCTGGTCGCCGCCCGCAGCCTCGCCGCGCGGCACCATCCCCTCGTCGGCGATCTGCCTGAGCTGGATCGCCAGGCCCGCGATCAGCGCGTTGAGCACTCGCACGAGTCCGGTGATGGGCGAAGCGACCACGCCGACCAGCTGGCCGTGCAGGACGTCGCGCCCGGGCAGGCGCGAGAGCGCGCCGATCTGCTCCGTCGAGAGGGCTTCGCCGTTCATCACGCCACCCTTGAACTCGAGCAGGTCGTTCTGGCGACGAAACTCGGCGAGGGCCTTGGCGGCGAGGGCGACGTCCCCGCCCTCGGCGGCGACGAAGGTGAACGCCGTGGGGCCGTCCAAGACCTCCTTGAGCGAGTCTGCGCCGGCCCGGTCGGCGGCGAGCTGGGTCAGGGTGTTCTTGACCACCCGAAAACGCGCGCCGGCGTCGCCGAGCCGGGTCCGCAGCTCCGCTGCCTGGGGCACGGAGATCCCGCGGTAGTCGACGACGAAGACCGCCTCCGACTCCTGGATCTGCGTCGCCACCTCTTCTATGACGGCTGCTTTTTGGTCTCTGTTCATAGGGTCCTTTGGAACGGAAAGAGCCCGCGCACAGGCGGGCTCACACGGTCGGCCGGCGACGGCCTTCGGGCGAATCCACCTGCCCCGGGCTTATTGACAGCCGGGGGTCTCGGGCAGAGATGCTTCGGGTCAGGCTACCGCGGGCTCCCCCACGATGTCTCGCGTACGCGACGGATCGACCTTGACGCCCGGTCCCATGGTGGTCGTGAGCGTGACCGTATGCAGGTAGCGACCCTTGGCCGAGGCGGGCTTGGCCTTGACGATCTCGTCGATAAGGGCGGCGTAGTTCTCCAGCAGCGTGCGCTCATCGAAGCTCAGCTTGCCGATCGGCATGTGCACGATCGCGTGGCGGTCGGTGCGGTACTCGATCTTGCCCGCCTTGGACTCGGACACGGCTCGCGCCACGTCCGTTGTCACCGTGCCGACCTTGGGGTTTGGCATCTTGCCCTGCGGGCCCAGGATGCGGCCGAGCCGGCCCACGACCGGCATCATGTCCGGCGTGGCGATGGCCACGTCGAAGTCGGTGAAGCCGTCCTGGACGCGCTCGGCGAGATCCTCCGCGCCCACCACGTCGGCTCCCGCCTCCTCGGCCTCGCGGGCCTTGTCGCCCTTGGCGAACACGGCCACGGTCATCTCCTTACCCAGACCGTTGGGCAGCGAGATCGTGCCGCGCAGCTGCTGATCGGCGTGGCGTACGTTGAGGCCGGTGCGCACATGCACCTCGACGGTCTCGTCGAACTTCGCGGAGCCGAAGCCCTTGATGAGCCCGACCGCGTCGGCCGGCGAATAGAGCGCCTCGCGATCGACGGTCTCGAGCGAGTTGCGGTAGCGCTTGCCGTGCTTTGCCATCAGGCCACGTCCACGCCCATGGAGCGGGCGGTGCCCTCGATGATCTTCGAGGCCTGGTCGAGGTCGTGGGCGTTTAGGTCAGGCATCTTCTGCTCGGCGATCTGGCGCACCTGTGCCTTGCTGATCGTTCCGACCTTGTTGCGATTCGGCTCGCCCGAGCCCTTCTCGAGACCGATGGCCTGCTTGATGAGGACGGCGGCCGGCGGGGTCTTGGTTATGAATGTGAACGAGCGGTCCTCGTAGACCGTGATCTCGACGGGGATCGTCGTGCCCATGTCCTGCTGGGTCTGGGCGTTGAACGCCTTGCAGAACTCCATGATGTTCACGCCGTGCTGGCCGAGCGCGGGACCGACCGGCGGGGCCGGGTTGGCCTGTCCACCGGGGACCTGCAGCTTTATGAGAGTGAGAACCTTGCGTGCCATATGCGCGGCTAGATCTTCTTCACCTGGTCGAAGCCGACCTCGACCGGGGTCTCCCGGCCGAAGATCGACACGAGGACCTTGAGCTTAGCCGCGTCCTCGTTGATCTCGGAGATCTCGCCCGAGAAGTCCGACAGCGGGCCGGAGACGACCTTCACCGACTCGCCGATCGAGAACTGAGCCCGGGTCCGGGGTCGCTCGGCGGTCTCGCGGTGGAGTAGCCGGTCGACCTCGCCCTGGTTGAGCGGGACCGGATTGTTGGATGCGCCCACGAAGCCCGTCACGCCCGGCGTGTTCTTCACGAGCTGCCACGAGTCGTCGGTCATGTTCATGTTCACGAGCAGGTAGCCGGGCATCGTGCGTTGCTCCTTCATCTGCTTCTGCCCGTCCTTGACCTCCTGCACCTGCTCGGTGGGGATCATGATCTGGCGGATGCTGTTCTCCTGCCCCAGCGAGATGCGGCGATGCTCGAGGTTCTGCTTGACCTTGTTCTCGTGACCGGAATAGGTGTTTACGGCGTACCAGCGAAACATTTAGAGAAGAGCCTGAATCAGTTCGGAGAAGATTGCGTCCAGCAGCCCGAGGTAGCCGCCCGCGATCAGGACGAAGCCGAGCACGACGCCGGTGAGCGTGACGAGTGCTTGGCGATTTGGCCATTGGACTCGTTGTAGCTCGGCCCAGACTGCGATCAGGAACTGTACGACACGTGGGCGGTCCCGGTGCGCCTCCGCGTCGTCGCGCCCGCGGCGGCCGCGCGCCTCGTAGCCCGCTTCGCCGGCTCCGGTGTCGGCCTCGCCGTCCTCGTCCTCCACCTCCCAGTCTTCGATCTCGTCCAGCGCCTCGCCCTCGGTGAGACGCGGTTCGTGATCCATCACGGTGTCCGAGCGACCCTCGTCGGTGGGCGGAGCACCCACCGCCAGCTCGGGCGGCACGGCGGGCGACGGGTCGACGGCCGTGGGGTCGTCGATCAGCTGTGCGTCGCCGTTGCCCTCCTCGGACAGGCGCCGCGCGCGGCGTTCGGCCTGCCGCTGCTTGGCCCGCTGACGGTTACGTGCCATGGAAGCTCCAGAGCCCGCCGCTCAGCGGGTCTCCTTGTGCGGCGTGTGCCGGCCGCACCAACGGCAGTACTTGCGAAACTCGATCCGGTCGGGATGGTTGCGCTTGGACTTCTCGGTTTGGTAGTTGCGCCGCTTGCATTCCTCACACGCGAGGGTGACGGCGATTCGGACATCTCCGCGAGCCATTGGTCCTTCAGAAGGTAGAGAGGCGGGGGTGCACGCAAACGACCCCGCCCGCCGCGAGGTCGCTTCAATCTTAGCCACGATCCGTGCTAGAGACGCTCGTCGAGGCGATCGAGAACGTCCGAGTCGATTTCGGTGTCGAACTTGCGGGCGAAATCGGCGCCCGACGCGAGGATTCGCTCGAGATCTCCGCTCCTGAGCGTGTCGGGGTGCCCGGGCTGCGGGTCCCGAGAAGTGGGCGAAGCGCCGGTGGTCGTGCTCGACCGCCAGCGACCGATCGGCGAGGAGCACGGTGGCGAAGAACGACTCGCTGGGCACCGCAACACGACGGAAGTGGCGCATCAGGCCGCGGTCGCAACTCGACTCGAGGATGGTCCGAACCGCCCGGCGCCCGCAGATAGAACTCGTCGTCTCTCACGGGGCGGCGTGTCTCGACCTCGCGGAGGGCGCCGATTCGGGCGTCGCTGCCCGAGCGTTCGAGGTCGGTCTCGATGTCGGCCATCCCGGCGGCAGCTCACGATGAGCTCGAGGTACGACCAGCGGGCCCACTCGACCTCGATGTCGTCCTCGATAGCCTGGCCTCCCGCCGGTCAGCGCTCGGACCAACCGAACCACCTGAATCGGATTGCGGTGGGAGCGGACGACTTAGGCAACGGTCATCGGGCGGGGTGATACTTCAGCGAATGGAGAGCGACTACCTCCAGATTGCTCGCAGCGCGATCGCCGCTTACAACATCGGCGACTACGGGGCGCTGCTCGACCTCGTCAACGAGGACGTCGTGGCGGTCATCCCCGTCGGCCTGGCCAACGCCGGGGTCTACCGGGGCCACGAGGGCTTCCTGCGCATGATGGATGACTGGCGTGACGCCTGGGTGGACTTCCGCGTCGAGCCGGAAGAGCCGTTCCTCGCGGGGGACGCCATCGTCGTGCCCGTGCGCCACGCCGGCACCGGGCGGGGCAGTGGCATCGAGATCTCGATGGACGTGTTCCATGTCGCGCACTTCCGGAACAATCGCGTGGCCAGGTGGCGACTGTGCGGGTCGCGCGAGGAGGCGCTCGTGCACGCCGCCGAAGAGTGACTTGACCAAGCTGCGAGACTCCGAAGCCGCGAATGGACTCGCCCATTCTGGACTCGCACCAACTCGAACCGGAACTGACCGCGGGGGACTCCGGGCCGCCGCGCGAGTCGGCGAACCTTCGCGCGATCAAGGAGGCGTTCCGCGCTTTCGCCGAAGGCGGGGCGAGCGAAGGGGCCGAGGCGCTTCTGCGCATCTCGCACGAGGACTGCCGCTTTCGCCCGGACGGCACCGAGGGCCGAGTGCTTCGGGGCCACGAGGAGGTTCGCGCTCACTTCAGCGAGGCCTACACAGGTGAGGAGACCGTGAGCCTCTGTCCGCGGAGCTTCGCTGAGGACGACGACGAGATCGTGGTGAGCGGGTCGATGCGCGTGCTGCGCCCCGGCGGCGGCTTCGCGGAGAGCCAGGTCAGCTGGACCTACCGCTTCCGCGACGGGCTGGTCGAGGAAGCCAGCTGGGGTGCGCCGCCGGGCCCGATCCGCGCCCGAGACTCCGGCTGAACACCGCTCCCTGCGGATCGCTCAGGACCTACAGAGCCTTCAAATAGCGACGGGGTCTGTCCTGGAAGCCGAGACGGCGGTACAAAGACGACGCCTCGCCCCGGGCCGGGGTTGGTCGGTGGTCAGCTCGATGCGCTCGCAGCCTCGCTCCCGCGCGATGGCTTCGACGCGGCTTACGAGCGCGGTCCCTGCACCCCGGCGCCGGGCCGCGTGATCTACCACCAGCGCCGTCAGGCGACACGTGGGGCGCTCGCGCTCGATTAAGGGCACGATGTGCATGGCCGCCAAGCCGACGACACGGCCGCCCGACTCGGCTACGAACACCGCAGCCGCCGAGTCGGCCGACAGTCGTTGCAGGCGAGCCCAGGTTTCGGCGGAGCTCGCCGGGTAGCCGAGCTGTTTGAGAAGAGCGGCGACCGCGTCGACGTCGTCCTGCCGAGCCTCGCGGACGCATCATTCCCTCTCCACCGCTTGACCGTCGATCACGCCTCGACCGCCGGACGGCTGCGGATTACGAGGACGCCCGCATACGCGGCGATCGCCGCCGCTGTGGCGATGTAGGCGACGTCGGCGCCGGCGAGCTCGAGCAGCAGCCGCCGAGCACCGGCCCGATCGCGTAGCCGCCCGCGTAGAGGAGGTTCTGCACCCCGTAGGCCAGACCCCGCTCGCTCTCGTCGAACGCCTCGTCGAGCCACGGTACGGCGGCGGCAAAGGCGAGAGCGAAGCCGGCGCCGTATACGCCGAGCGCGACCGCGGTTCCCGCCACGCCGGGCAGCAGCGCAAGCAGCAGCGCCGAGAGCGCGGTCACTGCCAGCCCGGCCACCGCGGCGCTGCGCCGACCGCGGCGATCACCCCAGCGGCCGCCCACCGGCGCGAGCACCGCCTCGACCACGATCGAGCCGGCGAACAACAGCCCGATCGCGGCGCTGGACAGCCCTAGCCGGGCATCAAGATCCAGCGGCGCGACGACCTCGATCAGGCCCAGCACGCAGGCGCTGGCGAGGATGATCCCGGATCCCCAGGCCCCGGGGCCGGATCTCGTCGAGCGAACGATCGCCGCCGGCGCCGGCGCGGCGGGCCGCGTCCGCGGCGGCTCGCGGGGCACCAATCCGATCGCGGCAACGAGCAGGCCACCGCGAGCGCGGCGAAAATCAGGAACGGTGCCTCGAAGGACAACACCTCGGCGGCCACCCCGCCGAGCACCGGACCGGCGACCGAGCCCACGCCGGTCGCGCCGAGGGCGACGCCGAGCCATTGCCCGCGCTTGCCCGCCGGCGCCGCGTCGGAGACGAGAGCGAGCGCCGAGATCCAGCTCGCCGCCGATCCGACGCCCTGGACCACGCGGGCGGCGATCAGCACGCCGAGCGACTCGGACGGGCGATCAGGCCCGAGCCCGCCGCCACCATGGCGAGGCCGGCGACCAACAGGGCGCGCCTGCCGACCAGGTCGGCGGCCCGCCCGAGCGGCAATGACAGCACCGCGATCGGTATCGCGTAGGCGGCGAGCGCGAGTCCGAGGGCGCCCTCGCCGGCGCCGGTTCGCTCTTCGATCGCGGGCAGCAGCGGAGCGATCAGCCCGAGCAGCGCCGCGTCGATCGCCACGGCCGCGACAGCGATCGCGACGACCGCCCGACGGCGCGGTACGCCGCCGGTGTTGGGCGCCGTCGCCGGGATCGAGGAAGATTGGCCGCCGACCCCAGGAGGAGCCTGATGCGAGAAATGATCTACTCGATGGGCGTGTCGCTGGATGGGTTCATCGCCGGGCCCGCCGGCGAGATCGACTGGTCGGGGCCCGACGAGGAGCTGCATCGCTTTCACAACCGGCAGACCCGCGAGCTGGGGGCGCACCTGTGCGGCCGGCGGCTCTACGAGGAGATGCTGTACTGGGAGACCGCCGACCAGAGCCCATCGGCCGCGGAGCACGAGCTCGAGTTCGCGCGCCTGTGGCAGGACCTGCCGAAGATCGTGTTCTCTAAGGCGCTCGAGAAGGTCGAAGGCAATGCCCGGCTGGCGAGGGACGACGTAGCCGTGGAAGTCGCCCGCCTGAAGGAGCAGCCGGGCAAGGACCTGGCCGTCGGCGGCGCCGGCCTGGCCTCCAGCCTCATCGAGCTGGACCTCGTCGACGATTACCGGCTCTTCGTCAGCCCCGTCGTGCTCGGCGCGGGAACGCCCTTCTTTCCGGCGCTGGAGAAGAGGATCGACCTGGAGCTGGTGGAGACGCGGACGTTCGGCTCGCGCGTCGTATACATGCGCTACCGCAAGGGAGCCGCCTCCCGCGCGTAGGTCCGGCGCCGGGGTTCAGGCCAGCGGCTTGGTCGCTCTGACGATGGCCGATGAAGCGTGCTGATGGACGCGGTGGGTTTCGGTGATCTGGATGTCGGTGAGCCCGGCCTCGGCGAGGGCGGTTTCGAACTGCTCGCGGGTGAGGGCCCCGGCGATGCAGCCGGTCCATTGCTCCATATCGGCTTTGGTGGCTTCTTCCATGTCGGGGTCGGCGATCACGTCGGAGACCGCGAAGCGCCCGCCGGGGCGCAGCACCCGGGCGGCCTCCCGGAGCACCGCCGGCTTGTCCGCGGAGAGGTTGATCACGCAGTTGGAGATCACCACGTCGACCGACGCCTCGGGCAGCGGCAGTTGCTCGATGGTGCCCTTGACGAACTGCACGTTGTCGGCGCCGGCCTCGGCGGCGCTGCTGCGGGCCAACTCGAGCATCTCGTCGGTCATATCGACGCCCATCGCCCTGCCGGTGGGCCCGACACGGCGGGCCGAGATGAGCACGTCGGCTCCGGCGCCCGAGCCGAGGTCGAGCACGGTCTCGCCTTCGTGGAGGTCCGCGACCGCGGTCGGCACGCCGCATCCCATGGAGGCAGCCACGGCGGTCTCGGTTGCGCCCGCGCGCTCGTCGGGTTGGTAGAGCCGCTCGCCGAAGACATCGACCTCGTCGTCGCGCAGGGTGGTCGAACCGCAACCCTCGGCCGAGCCACAGCACCCCGCCCCGTTCTGGCCTGCAGCTGCGGCGCGCGCAGCGGCGGCGTAGCGCTCACGGACCGCTTGGCGGGTATCCATCAGGTCAGCCATGCTGAGAGCTCCTCCAGGGCGTCGGGGTTCACGTAGTAGTAGGCCCACAGGCCGCGCCGCTCGGAGTCGACGATGCCGGCCTCGCGGAGTTTCTTGAGGTGGTGCGACAGCGTGGGCTGGGCGATGTCGAACAGGGGCACAAGCTCGCACACACAGACCTTGCCGGCGTGCTTACGGAGCACGTCGACGAGCTGCAGCCGGACGGGGTCGCCGAGCGCCTTCGCGACGGCGGCCATGCGAATGGCATGTTCGCGCTCCACGTCGGGGTAGACCACCGGCTCGCAACACGGCTCGCCGGCGGGACGCTTTTGCTTGGGCATCAGTTCCAGATCGACGGACATCGATCTGAAAATATCGATTGAACTGATACTTGTCAATGCTTAGAATGGGGCCCGCTCAGGCATCAGCAACGAGCAAGGGAGATGAAGTACGTGCTGCTACCAGGACGCCCCCGTACGGTGGTTGTGATGAGCATCGCCCACCGGCGCACCGGCGACTGCCTGCGTGCCGAGCACTGCGACGCCCTCGCCGGGGTTGGCGCGCGATGAGCGCGGCCGCGGTCATCACCGACATTCACGCCAACCTCACGGCACTCGAGGCGGCACTGGAGCGCACCGAACAGCTCGGCATCGAGCGCATCTACTGCGGCGGCGATCTGGTCGGCTACGGCCCCCACCCCAACGGAGTGTGCGCGCTCATCGAAGAGCGCGGCATCCCAACGATTTACGGCAACTACGACTACGCCATCGGCCGCGACCTTGAAGACTGCGGCTGCGCCTACGTCGACCAACACGACCGCGAACTGGGTCAGCGGTCAGTCGACTGGACCCTCGCCCACACCAACCAGCGCTCCAAGGACTTCATGCGCGGCCTGCCCTTCGACCTCCGCTTCGGGCTCGGCTCCCAACGCGTCCGGTTGGTGCACGGCTCGCCACGCAAGGTCAACGAGTACCTCTTCGAGGACAAGCCGGCGCGAACCTTCGAACGCATCGCCGGCGGCGCCGACTGCGACGTCCTCGCCTTCGGGCACACACACCAGCCGTGGATCCGCGAATACGGCGGCGTGCTCTTCGTCAACTGCGGCTCGGTCGGCAAACCCAAGGACGGAGATCCCAGAGCCGCCTTCGCCGTAATCGATCCAGACGCAGACGGTCCCACCGCCCGCATTGAGCGAGTCGGCTACGACAGCGCGAGCGTCGCGCGAGAAGTGGCAGCCGCCGGGTTGCCCGAGGAATACGCCGCGAAGCTCGTGCGGGCCGCGTAGGCACGGCATGTCACCAGCTGACGAGCTTCCAGATCTCCGGCAGACGGGTGGCCTCGTCGGCGCCCACCTCCGAGAAGCCATGGCCTACCCGGGAGAATGAAGCTCTCCACCGGCGTGATGGTCCTCTACGCGGACGATGAGTCTTTCACGCTCATGACCCCCCAGGGTCACGTGTTCGCGGGATGGATCACGTTCAGCGCGACCGAGAGCGGCGGCGAGACGACGGCCCAGGCCCAGGTTCTGATGCGCGCGAGCGACCCGAGCTTTGAGATGGGGCTCGCAATGGGCGGGCACGGGCAGGAGGACCGCTTCTGGGATGCCACGCTCACCCGGCTGGCCGCCCATTTCGGCTACGAAGGAACGGTCGATCGTCAGATCACCTGCGTGGACAAGAAGCGCCAGTGGTCGAGGTGGAGCAACGTGTGGCACAGTGCGACCATCCGCTCGACGATCTACACGGCCGGGACGCCGGGACGGGCGCTCAAGCGCCGGCTTAACCGCAACCGTACGGTTGCCTGAGGCGGTCGTAGTCGGCGCCGGCCCCAACGGGCTGGCCGCCGGCATCGCGCTCGCTAGGGCGGGTCGTCCAGTTACCCTGCTGGAGGGCGCGGCCACGGTCGGCGGGGGCTGCCGGTCGGCTGAGCTCACGCTGCCGGGCTTCGTGCACGACACCTGCTCGACCGTGCATGGGTTGGCGCTCGCCTCGCCCTTCCTGCGCTTGCTGCCGCTGGCAGACCATGGTTTGGAGCTTGCCCATCCGGCGGCTCCGCTGGCCCATCCACTCGACGATGGCTCGGCGGTGATGCTCGAGCGCTCGGTCGAGCAGACCGCCCGCGGGCTGGGCACCGACGAGAGCCCGTACCGCCGCCTGTTCGCGCCCCTCGTGCGCCACGCCGAGGACCTGTTCGAGGGAGTGCTCTCACCGGCCCGTGCGCCGCGCCATCCGCTCCTACTCGGACGCTTCGGCGTGAGCGCCGTGCGTTCGGCTGCTGGGCTGACCGGCTCGCGCTTCGAGGGTGAAAGAGCACGGGCGCTCCTAGCCGGCTGCGCGGCACACTCCATGCTCTCGCTGCGCGCTCCGGTGAGCGCCGCCTTTGGTCTCGTGCTCGCCGTAAGCGCGCACGCGGTCGGCTGGCCGGTGGCGCGCGGTGGTTCCCAGCGGCTCGCCGATGCCCTGGCCTCCTACCTGCGCCGACTGGGCGGGCGCATCGAGGCCGGACGGGAGGTCGATTCGCTCGACGAGCTGCCCCGAGCGGCGACGCCGGTGCTGCTGGACGTCACGCCCCAGGGCGTGCTCCGGCTCGCCCGCGGCCGCCTGCCCCACCGCTACCGCCGCAGTCTGGAGCGTTACCGCTACGGGCCGGGAATCTTCAAGCTCGACTGGGCTCTCGATGGACCGATCCCCTGGCGAGCTACGGAGGCCGGTCGCGCGGGAACCGTCCACCTGGGGGGCGCGCTCGAGGAGATCGTCGCCTCCGAGGAGGCCGTCGCGCGCGGGAAGCATCCCGAGCGGCCGTTCGTGCTGCTCGTCCAGGCAACCGTTGCCGACCCCACGCGCGCCCCCGAGGGCAAGCACACCGGCTGGGCGTACTGTCACGTGCCCAACGGCTCCACCCGCGACATGACCTCGGCGATCGAGGGGCAGGTGGAGCGCTTCGCCCCCGGCTTCCGCGACCAGATCGTCGCGCGAAGCGCCATGGACTCCGCAGAGGTGGAGCGGCGCAACCCCAACTACGTGGGCGGCGACATCAACGGAGGCCTGCAGAGCCTGAGCCAGCTCTTCACGCGCCCAGTCGCGCGCGCGATCCCGTACTCCACGCCGCTCGAAGGGGTCTATCTCTGCTCGTCATCCACGCCGCCGGGCGGTGGGGTGCACGGCATGGGCGGTTACTGGGCCGCGCAGGCCGCGCTGCGCGCCAGGGGACCGCGTCGCTCCGGCGGAGCGCGGCCGGCGCCCGCAGACCGGAATCATCGGAGCGCCGGTGGGTCGTGGTCGTCCGCTAACCGCCACGCCCGAACCTGAGGCCGCTCAGCGCGACTGGTCGAACTCGTCCGCGACGGCGCGCATGTGCGCCTCGAGATCCTCGAGCAACTCACGCACGCGGGGAAAGCCGACGAGGGGACTCGAACCCCTGACCCCCTCCTTACCATGGAGGTGCTCTATATCCGCTCAAAGCCGCTTATAGAGCGAAAGCTGGCTACTCGAGGGCAGGTGCGCGACACATAGGCGACACCAACTGTTCGCGCGCTTGCTGGATCTGGTCTCCCGCAGCCATGCGTTCCGCGGGGTCGAACTCGTCGAAAACATGGGCGTAGGTCCGCAGGCACATGCTGGGCGAGTGCCCTGCCTGCCGAGCCACCTCGACAACCGACACGCCTTCATGAATCAGCAGCGACACGAAACTGTGACGGAGCTCGTAGGCCGCGGGCGCTCCACACCTGCGGCGAGGGCCGCAGGCGCGAACCTACGCTTGCGCCAGTTGCGATAGTCGTGGTCCTGCCACGGGCCGCCGTCCTGTCGCGGAAACAACAACTGGCTCGCGTCGGGGCGCCCGCAGGCCAGGCGCAACTCGTTGAGGTCGCGCGCCAGCGGGTCGACCAGGCGCACCGTGCGCGCCCGATCCGTCTTGGTGTCTCCGCGCTCCTCGCCAAGCACCACGCCGGTCTCGACTAGCAGCGTGTGGTTTCTGACGTGTAGCCATCGCAACCCGAGGGCCTCGGATGGTCGCAGCCCCGCGTAGCCGAGGAGAGACACGATCGTCGCATCCCTCAGCGGCAACTCGGCTCGCATTCGCTCGATGGTGGCCGGTGAAAGCGGGCGGACGCGACGGCTGGCGCCCCGTTGACGTGGCTTGGGAACCTCCCGGAGAGGATTCATCGCAATTTCGCCGCGCACAACGGCGTAGCGGCAGATGCTCGACAAGACAGTCAGTGCTTTCAGAACCGTGGGCGGGCCGGTGCCCGCGCGCTCAAGCCCAGCTCTGAAGTCGTCGATGACTGCGGGGGTCAACGAGCGCAGCTGGTAATTGCCGAGACGGCGGAGCAGGTGGAGATCGAGAACCTCTGCGTACTGGCGCTGGGTCATCGGCGCGAGGTGAGGTCCGTGCGCTTCCCACCATGCCTCGGTGAAGTCGGAGAGGGTGACGGTTCCTGAATCGAGGCTCACCAACGCCCCCATTCGCCGGATTCGCTTGATCTCGGCGTCGAGATGTTCCGCGTCGCGCTTGCGATCCACGGTCCTCGAACGCTCACGGCCGGACTCACGCCAACGGACGCGCCAACGCCCGCTGGCTGCCTTCTCAATGCTCACTGTCGGCCTCGTCGGGTCGCACCGGCTCTGGCTCGAAATCCTCGCTCCCCGGTCAAGCGGCCGAGGTCACCTCCGCCTGCGGCGCTGGGTCGTGCGTACGACTCAACGACGTTGTCCTCGAGCCAGGCTTCAAGGTCGCGCGGGCGAATGGCGTAACGACCACGCAATTCAGAAGCCCGCAGTTCGCCGGACTTGATGGCTCGAAGGATCGCGTGGTAACCGATCGGCACGAGTTCTGATACGTCGCGGGGTGAGAGCAGTCGGTCCGTCACGTGCCGCACCACGCGCTGGCTTCAGTGGCTTTCCTGTCGTCGGCCGAGAGCAGTGGCCGAGACGCTGATGGCCTGGGCGTACATGCCCGCATCCCACAGAGGCCCATGGTTCGAAAACCGACCCCCCACCCGCGAAACACACCCCTGATCGCCGGCAAAGCAAGCAAGTGGACGGTCTGCAGTGACATGGCCTCACCATTAGAGAGGGCGTAGCTCGAAAAACGGCCCCCCCTCCCGCCGCCTTGATGGGTAGCGCAGAGCGGACCTGGCCGAACTCTTGCCTGCTCCGATAAGGACGCAAAACCGAAAATTGCCCCCTCTTCCGCCACGACATCGCCCCACGCGCTCGGTGGCCACAACGGGCAGGAGGGCGCGCCGAGCCAGGCGCAGGCTAGTCGCCCTCAGCTCCCACCTGGCCGTTGGGTGGAGGAGTGGGCGCAGAAACGGTGACCGATCGTCAAGCGGCGGAGATACTCGATGGCAGGCTCACACGCGGACCTGCCGCTCCGACAGCACTGTCCCGGACTACTCCGCCGAGCATCCCGACCACGATCCCAACCGCGACTCTCCAGCTGCTTTCCCCGCTCATCTCACCCCCCCCCCCCCCCCCCCGGCTAACCGGTCCCTGCCAGAGCTTCGCGCCCGCTCGCTGCCTAACAGAGTTCCCTGCCTTACCGCTCCCAATTTCTCCACACACCTCTGCCGCCGCCCCGCCCGCCCCGCCCTGCGCCACGCCTGGGCTTACTCCTTACATATCTATGTATGTCGAGGAAGGGGGGTCCGGCGCGAAGCGGCGGACCCCCCTTCCTCGCTAAGCCCAGGCGGGAAGCCAAGGAAACACCCGAGGGCGGGGCGGCGGCCTGTTGCGCTCAGGGGAGAAACCCATAGAGCGAAACAAATGGAGGGAAACACATGGAGGGAAACAGGTGTCCCGTGAGTGGTCAGCTTCTCTTACTCCCGGCGGCGGCCGTGCCCTGCCTGACTACTGCACCACCGAGGCCCGGCCTGGCGCCTTCTGGCCGACGCCGGGATCTCGTTCGGCGCCGTACCGCGGCGGACGTCTGTGGTACGCGAAGGCACACCGTTTCCGCCGACCATCGAAAGTGCCGCTCGCATCGGAAAGGGGCCGTCTCCTCACGGGTGCTCGAGGCTCCTGGTGCTCGTCCGGAGCGGGAGTGAGCGCCGCCTCGGCGGAGCGCTTCCTTCCATGGGGCAGCGGCACTCTCAATGAGTTGCGGCTGTCGTTCGGTCAGGAAGGCGGAACCCAGGCGGGCGTGGTCACTGCGGCCACGCGCGCATGGTGAGTTCGATGACGCGTTCGAGCTCTTTCCGAGTTGCACCGGATGCGGCCAGGACAGCCATGCCGCAGACGACGGTCCCGATGTAATGGGTCAGGTCCTTGGGATCGGCGTTCGCCGGGAGATCGCCCTCGGCACGGGCGCGCTCGAAGCGCTCGCGGATCGCGGCGTGGCCGGCGAGCCGGAACGCGATCACGATCTTGCCGACGGCCGAGGAATCCTCGGCGCAGTAGGTGGTGCCGAGCACGGCAAGACAACCGGCCGGAGTGTCTGGATCGGTCTGCACGTCGGCGGCGCCGCGTAGCAGGCCCTCGGCGACTTCGCGCGCGGTTGGCTGCGCGAGCGCCTCGTGCTCATAGGACGCAGGCCCGGCGCCGTAGCGCTCAAGGACCTTGCGGAACAGCTCCTGCTTGTTGCCGTAGGCGGCGTACAGGCTGGGACGGTTGATCCCCATCGCTTCAGTGAGATCCGAGAGAGACGTTCCATCGTAGCCCTTGCTCCAGAACACGGTCATCGCCCTGTCAAGGGCTTCATCGGCGTCGAAGGTTCTTGCGCGTCCCATCAGGCTCTGGTAGCGTACCGATCGGTACTGTACCGATCAGTATAGATAGATCCATCAATCCACCCATAGGAGACGCGTCATGTCGAGCGTGACGAGCGAAGGTTCCGTCCAGCTGCTCGGGGAGGTGTGCTCGGGGCCGGTCCTTGCGCCGGGCGACCCCGGGTACGACGAGGCTCGGCGCGTCCACAACGGGCTGATCGACAAGCACCCCGCGGTGATCGCGCGTTGTCTGCACACGGCAGACGTCGCCGACGCTGTCAACTTCGGCAGGAGCGAAGGACTCGAGATTTCGGTTCGTGGCGGCGGTCACAACGTCGCCGGCAAGGCGGTCACCGAGGGCGGGCTGATGATCGACCTCTCGCTGATGAAGGGCATCCACGTCGATCCGGTCCGATCGGCGGCTCGGGCGCAGCCTGGTGTGACCGTCGGTGAGCTCGACCGTGCCACCGCCGCCTTCGGGCTCGCGACGCCGAGCGGTGTCGTCTCGAGTACGGGGATCGCGGGTCTCACGCTCGGCGGGGGGATCGCCTGGCTGATGGGCAAGCACGGGATGGCCGTCGACAACCTGCTGTCGGCCGAGGTGGTGCTCGCCTCGGGCGAGGTCGTCACCGCGAGCGAGGACACCGACCCCGATCTGTTCTGGGCGCTCCGCGGGGGCGGGGGCAACTTCGGCGTCGTGACCTCCTTCGAGTACCGCACGCATCCGCTCGCCAGCGTCCTCGGCGGTCCCGTACTGCATCCGCTCGCGGCGGCGCCGCAACTCTTCTCGTTCTATCGCGAGTTCGCCGCCGACCTTCCGGACGAGCTTTCCACGCAGGCCGCCTTCCTCCATGCGCCCGACGGCTCCGCCACGAAGCTCTGCGGAGTTGCGGTCTGCCACGCGGGCGACGACGCCGACCGAGCCGAGGCCGACGTCCGCCCACTGCGCCGGTTCGGCTCACCGGCCGCGGACATGATCCAGCGCATGCCGTACCCCACCGTGAACACCGGATTCGACTGGCTGTCCCCGCCGGGCGCGCTCGGCTATTGGAAGTCGGCGTTCTTCTCGGAGCTGTCGGATCCGGCCGTCGAGGTGATGACCAGGGCGTTCGAGCGGGCGCCCAGCGCACTCTGCGCGCTCGTGATCGAGGACTTTCACGGGGCGGTCTCGCGCGTGGCCCCGACGGCGACCGCCTACCCGCACAGGGAGCGCGGCTACAACCTCTTTCTGATCTCGCACTGGACCGATCCGGCCCAGACGGACACAGGCATCGCGTGGGCGCGCGAGACCTTCGACGCGCTGTCTCCCTACATGGCCGACCGCTCGTACACCAACTACCTGTCGGCCGACGACTACGACCGGGTTCGCCAGGCCTACGGCCCCAACTACGACCGGCTCGTCGAGCTCAAGCGGCGGTACGACCCCGACAACATCTTCCGGCTGAACCACAACATCGATCCAAACGACTGATGGCAGCGCCACCGGCATCCGCGGGCCAGCCCGCTGCTGGGCTCGCCGGAGGGAGCAGCGCTTGACTGAAGTCTCGAGGGAGCCCGATGGTCGCCCAACCACGTCTGCCCTCTCGCCCGACGACCCTGCGTATGCCGGACAGGCGCGGTATACGGTCGGCTTCTTACGGGTCTACGACACGGTCGCGCTGCGATTCAACGGTCATCTTGCGTGGCGATACCCGCCGCAATGTCTCGTTCGGCTCTACGACGAGCACGTCACTGCCCGCCATCTCGACATCGGCGTCGGGACCGGCTACTTGCTCGACACGTGCCGCTATCCGAAGAAGTCGCCGGACATTACGCTGATGGATCTCAACCCCGCCCCTCTCGAAGTCGCGGCCAAGCGCCTTTATCGTTACCAGCCCACCACGCATCAAGCGAATGCGCTTGAGCCGTTCGGGTTACCGGCCGGCGCGTTCGAGTCCGTCGCCCTCAACTGGCTGCTGCATTGCCTGCCGGGCGACATTGCGACCAAGAGCGTCGTCTTCGACCACTGTAAGGCGGTGCTTGCCGAGGGCCGGCGGATCGAAGAAGCCGCGAAAGCTAAGCGTCTCCCTGGGATACCCCGTGGGGCTGTGACGATTGCCTCAAAGGTTTGTGCGCCACACCTTTAGGGTACGTCGGAGATAGGCACGAGTCGCCCCTAGCAACGCCGCGCTCTGCCTCCCTACCTACGTCGGTCCCTGCCCCCACCGGGGTCCCGTTCCGGCGCCTACCTCAAGGAGTTTCGCCTCATGGCAGCAACAGATGTAACTCGCGGCAATGTTCGCGCGGATGGAAATGGTTTGTCGATCGGGAGAGCCGCTCGTCGGCTCGCGACCGAGACCAAGCAAGCGTTTAAGACGACCGAGTTCTGGGCCATGATCGGCCTGGTCGTGGCGATCCTGGTCAGCGCCGCGGTCATCAATGGCGGCGACAACGGGACGGACGAGTTCATTGCCCGCCAGGCATGGTTGTACGTGTCGATTCTCGGCGCCGGCTACTTCGTCTCGCGTGGGCTTGCCAAGTCCGGCAGCAGCGAGCCGTACACCGACGACGACCACTCGTAACTTGCTTGGGGGCTCACGCCTCTGAGTTTCAGCCGCGATGCCTGCCCACCCTCCTCCTAAGGGGTCGTGGGTTAGGCATCGCGCAGCACGATTGGCGGCCCGCCTCACTGGGGGCCGCCGATCGCTGCCCTCCGGGTCAGCCATTACCAGGAGCCCGGGCCCCTCCTCCTGACGACTTAGCTTGCAGGAGAGCAGGGAGCCGGGCCAGACCGCATTCCGAATAGAAAGTTTGACGTTCATGAACCAGCAGCAGCAGAACAAGATCGTGCAGTACCTAAACGAGGCTCACGCCACCGAGCTGGCGCTTGTGCGCGAGCTTCAGGGCCAGATCGCGATGACGCCCAAGGGTCGCTATCGCGACGGGCTGGAGCAGCACCTCCAGGAGACCCGCGGGCATTCCCGCCGCGTCGAGGAGCGGCTGGGAGAGCTCGGTCAGGGCAGCAATCCGCTCCAGCTTGGGGTTGGCGTGGTCCAGTCGGTGGCTGGTCAGGCGCTCGCCCTGGCGAAGACTCCGCTCAACGTGATCCGCGGCTCCGGCGGCGAGGAGAAGGTCCTCAAGAACGCCAAGGACTCGTCGGCCAGCGAGGCGCTCGAGATCGCCACCTACACCTCGCTGGCTCGACTCGCCGGCGCGGTGGGTGACCAGGAGACCGAGCGCCTGGCCAAGTCGGTGCTGGAAGACGAGCAGCGGATGCTCAAGCGCGTGCTCGATGAGATCCCGCGCCTGACCGACGCCGTGGCGCGAGCGGAGTTCGACGGCAAGGGCTCCTATGACGTCACCGAGACCGGCGGCGCCGACGCGGTACGCAACGTCGGCGGCCAGGCCAAGCGCAGCGCCGGCCGAGGCGCCGGGCAGGCCAAGCGAACGGCACGCCAGGCGCGCAAGGCGCCGGGGGTGGCGCGTGCCGAAGGCACGCTCAAGGGGGCCGTGGCCTCCGAGTCAGACCTGGCGATCGCGAACTACGACTCGCTCAGCGTCGAAGAGATCCAGGACAAGCTCTCTGAGCTCTCCCAGATCGACCTGGCCAAGGTCAACGCCTACGAGCGCAAGAATCAGGACCGCTCGACCGTAACGAGCCGGATCGACTCCCTGAGGGGCGACGAGCCATGGCCCGGATACGACGAGCTCGGCGTGGACGAAGTGCGCGCCGTGCTTTCCGAGGGCGACGAGCAGCGGATCAAGGACGTGCGCGCCTACGAGCGCAAGCACAAGAACCGCGCGGGCGTGCTCCAGGCCACCGAGCGCGAACTCAGCAACGCCTAAGCGAAGAGAGGGACAGGCACACGGAGAGGGGCCCCTAGCCGGGCCCCTCTCCTAGGCTTTGCCGCGCCCCAATTCGTTGTGCCAAAGACCAGCTACGGCGAAGGACGCGCGACTACGTCGACGATGTCGGGGACAGCGCACCAGTAGGCACTCCCCCAAGGACCTGCAGAGCGCGTTCGACCGGGCGCACGAGCTCAGAAACAAGCTGCCCGCGCGGCCAGGACGAGGCCTGCCTCGTGGCGGCGGATCACCGCGTCCGCGGGCCACGAGGAGCTCGTGCGGAACCGTATCCCAATCCATGAATGAGACAACTCAATCCATGAATGAGACATCTGCATCTCGGGTACAGGCATTGATGTCCGGATATGTGTTGCCGCGGGTAGCGCAAGCACGCTGGGCAAGAAGCAGCCCGGCTATCCATCCGTAAAGGAGAGAGCAAATGGCACTCACCCAAAAGAACGACATCGCACGCAACCCAGAGGAAGTCGGTAGTTGGCGCGGCCGCAACGCCGTGGACAGCGACGGCGACAAGATCGGCAAGATCGAAGAGATCTACATGGACGCCGAGACCGGCAAGCCCGAGTGGCTTGCGGTTAAGACGGGGATGCTTGGCTCGAAGGTGAGCTTTGTTCCGCTCGCCGAGGCCACCGAGTCCGGCGGCGAGGTGTGGGTCCCTTACGACAAGCAGCAGGTCAAGGACGCCCCCAACGCCGAGGCCGACGGGGAGCTCTCCCAGGAGGAGGAGGCGGCCCTCTACCGCGCCTACGAGCTCGACTACTCGGAAGCCCGCTCGGATTCCGGGCTACCGCAGGGCCAAGGCGGGCGCCGCCGTTCGGACCGTGAGGCCGTTGGCCGCGACACCAGTGGCCCGACCACCGACGACGCGATGACCCGCTCCGAGGAGGAGCTGCGGGTGGGCAAGGCCAGCCGCGAGCGCGGTCGGGCGCGGCTGCGCAAGTACGTGGTCACCGAGCAGGTCGAGCAGACGGTGCCGGTGCAGCGCGAGGAGGTGCGCGTTGAGCGCGAGCCGATCACCGACGCCAACGTCGGCGACGCCAAGGCCGGCCCGGCGATCTCCGATGAGGAGCACGAGGTCACCCTTCACGAGGAAGAGGTCGTCACCGAAAAGCGGGCGGTGCCCAAGGAGCGCGTGCGCATGGATAAGCAGACCGTCACCGACGAAGAGACGGTGTCCGAGCAGGTCCGCAAGGAGCAGATCGAGGCCGACGGCCCGAACACCGAGGGTCAGAGCCGGCGCGACAGCCGGTAGCACGACAGCCAGGTGGGGCGCGCGTTTGGCGCGCCCCACCCAATCAAGCGAGACAGGAGCGCACCAAATGGAGATCCCCAAGGAGAAGGTTCTCCGAGCTGCTGCGCAGCAGGGGCGACAACGACAAGGCCGACCAGGCCGACCAGGAGCTCCCCGACAAGGTGGATACCGAGCGCGACTCGGGTTTGCTGTCCAAGTTCGGGGTCGACCCCTCCGAGCTACTGGGCAAGCTCGGCGGAAACATCCCCGGGCTCTAGGCGACAATGGAGGGACAGATGGCTTAGAGCACGCAGTACGAGAAGTCGGAGGGTCGTGACCGCCGGACCGAGCGGACGGGAAAGGACGAGCTCAAGCACACGCGGGCGCGCCAGCGCGAGGAGTACGGCGGCTTCAACTTCGGGGCGGCGTTCTTCGGTTGGCTGGTGGCCACCGGGCTCGCGGTGCTGTTGATAGCCATTCTCGGAGCCGCGGGCGCGGCCATCGGGCTCACCGAGCTGAGCGAGTCCGGGGCCAACGACAGCGCCGACACGATAAGCATCGTCGGCGGGGCCCTGCTGATCGTGGTGCTGGGCGTGGCCTACTACGCCGGCGGCTACGTGGCCGGGCGTCTGTCGCGCTTTGACGGCGCGCGCCAGGGCCTCGGCACCTGGCTCATGGGGCTGGTTGTGACGATTCTGCTCGCCGTGGCCGGCGCGGTGCTGGGCTCGGAATACAACATCCTCGAGCGCCTCGACCTGCCGCGGATCCCGGTCGACGAGGGATCGCTGTCCACCGGGGGCCTGATCGCCCTCGGCGCGATCCTGCTGGCCACCCTCGTGGCCGCGGTCCTGGGCGGCAAGCTGGGCGAGCGCTACCACCGAAAGGTGGATCGGGCCGGTCTTTGATGGCTGAGATGACCGAGGCCTACGAATGGAGCGGGCGTTCAGTGCTGGACACCGACGGTGAGAAGGTCGGCACGATCGAGCGGATCTACCGCAGCCTCGAGACCGAGCAGCCCGAGTGGGCGCTCGTCGACCGCGGGCTGTTCGGGGCAGCTCCCCGACGACGGAGCGTCGGGCATTTCAGCGAAGGCCAGGAGGAGTTGCCCGACGACGAACGCGAGGGGCAGTTCAGCGACACCGTGGAGCCCGGCGACCGCTAACCGCGATTAAGCAACGGTCACCACGCCCGCCACCAGCGTGCCGAGTCGAACGGAGCGAAAGCGCTGACGAGCCACTCACCCCGTTGCGGTGGTGGAGCCCTCTAGGTCAGGGCTGTTGCCCCGCCCAAGCCTCAGGCCGCCGCGTTCCTCTGGCGCCGCGACCGGCGCCACCGGCACAGATCCGAGCAAACCAGCGTGTCCGAACGCCCTCGGACCAACGGTTCGCCGCACTCAACGGAGGGCCGCGGTCGGTGCTCCTGTGAATGGGAAGCGGCGGTTCGCGGGCGCGGGCTGGGTCATTCCCGGGCCTTGCGTAGGAGCGTCGAGACGCGTTGCCGTGTGACACCGAAGCGGTCCGCGATCTGTTCCATCGTCATGCCCTCGGCGTGTAGCGCCTGCGCCTCCGCTCGGCGCACGTTCGCGCCGCTGGTGTCCAGTGCCTTTGAGCTCTCGGTGAGCAGCTGGACGATAAGCGGCCTGTCATCGCCGGAGACGAGCTCGGTGTACGACGCACCTTTTGAGCGCGAGCGGCGGAGCTGGGCGATCCGCTTCTTGATCAGGCTTGCACGCCTGTGGTTGTCGGCGAGGACGTCCTCAAGCGTGGTTAGGGCGGTAAGGAATTCGTCTTCGGCCATTGGCTCCGTTCGGTCGCAGCGATTGAGAAAGGCCCCAAAAAGCAACTGGGATTGCGGCAACGCCTATTGCGGCAACTCGGTATTGCAGCAACTGCTATTGCAGCAATAGCTATTGCGGGCTATTGTACCGGCGGTGTTGGACATCGCGTCGCTCGGGAGCCGTCCGGCCTCTGCCCGCGCCGAGCGACCTAGAAAGGAGTCCGTATGGCGCTTGTCACCGGAGTTTCCGTGAGCACAACAAAGCCGGAGGGCGGCGTCCCAAGTGGAGGCCGCAAGACAGAGACGAACCCCGTTTCTCCGAACCAGGAGCGGAACACCACCGACGGCCCGGCTGCAATGGCGATCTGCAACGCCATAACAGGGGCGCTGAAGCGGAGCTCTGGAAAAGGTCCGACGAAGGTGAAGGCGTACAGCACGCAAGACCACGTAGCGGTCCTCGTGCAGGACATGCTCACGACACTCGAGAGAACGCTTGTCCAAGACGGACACGAGCAACTGGTCAGTGAAGCGCGACAAGTGCTCACCGGGCGCGTGGCCGACGAGTGCCGCGCGGCAATCGAGCAGGCGACGGGACGGCGTGTGGTCGGATGGCAGACCGAAGTCAACCCCAGCGCCGATCGCGCATTCACGCTGATACAACTCCAGCCGCTCTAGTGCTTTTGGACGAGCTGCGAGAGCGCAAGCGCGAGCGGACCGCGCTGCTGCTTTCGGGTGACAGCAACACCGAGTCCGTCGACGGGCCGGCTGCTGCTTTGGACGACGGCCGAGCGTGCGGATCGATCGAGCGCAGACTCCTGCTTCCTCCTTGGAATGCGAGCGTCGTGAGTGCCTTCCCCCGTACGGGCGCTGGTCGTCCAAGCCGTACGCGGGCGCACGCAAGGGGTCGGGTGGGGTCCGGCGTCTTCTATGAGGGGTGAAGCCGGGAAATCGACCTGGCGCTCGAGCGGCCGGCTTGCCCCGCGCGGGACCCTAGGGAGCGAGGCGCTCGAGCACATCGCCGTTGGGTGCGACCGCCACGACGGTGGGCACGATCGCGATCCCGTACTTCTTGGCGAGGTCGGGCCGGTCGCGGACATCCACCTTGAGCAGCCGGTCACCCGTGGCCAGCAAGCGCTGCTCCCAATCCTGGCACTCCGAGCAGAGCGGATGCATGAACTCGACGAAGCTGCGCGGGGCAGCGTCGAGGCCGGGGAGATCGGAAGGATCGACGCGGTCGTGATGCGTGGGGGAGATCCCACGCAGTTTCGCCGTCAACTTGTAGATCTCGCAGCCCGCGCAGAACCCCGTGCTCGCCGAGACTAGGGCGAGGAATGCGACCAGGCTGGCGATCGCCGTCCCAGCCGCCGGCGAGCCGAGCCACCACAAGAGCGCAGCCCCACCAAGAAAGACGGTGCCGATCATGTTCGCCAAGCGCGGTGGTCGGGAGTCCTCCAGGGACCCCTCGCCGAAGCGCGGCTGCACCAGGGTGAAGTAGGCGACGCAGGGGATGCACCAGCGACGCCCGAAGGTCAGCCCGATGAAGAGCTGGGCCGACATCAGCCCCCAGGCGAGCGGCCAGCCGAGGACGGCGCCGAGCAGGGCCACCACCCCCGTCGTCGCCTGTCCGAAGCGGGCGGCGCGCTCGTCGATCACGTCAGTGTCGCGCCAGGGATCGGCGCTTCGCAGCCAGCTCGCGGCCGGCGTAGTGGTGGTCACGCCATCAATAGTGGCAAACCTGATCAGCGGTGATTTGCTCTCCGTGTACCTCCGGCGCCCGCATCCGCGCTTTCCCAATGCGCGATTTCTGGAAGCGACGGCGGCGTCGTGCGAGACGCCTGTCCTTCGTCCATTCCGAGCATCCGGCGGACGCTAGCCCGGACGCCCGCTCGTTCGCGCGAAACAGGAGCCTGACCGCTCGGAATTGTTCTTGCTCTGCGAGCTCCCGCTGGCCGCCGTTCCGTAGCAGGATGATCGCTCCCCGCGGATCGCCAACCGGGCCGCGGGCATGCAGGGCACGATGCTCCGGGCGGGCAGGGAGACGAATGGCGAGCTCTTCGAGATCGAGTTCCCGCCGGGGCGAGTAGAGCCCCAAGGGCTACGCCGCCATTCTTTGCCGGCTCAGCCCGTGTCGATCGTTTCGTAGTGATCGCAGAAGACCTGGGCAAGCATGTGCTCCTCCTCGGGCGCGATCACCGCGTTCTGCCAGTCCGGCCCCGCGAACGCCTGCAGGGCATCGACAGACCTCCGCTCAGCTCGCGACCGGCGTCGGTCGGCTTGCCGAGCAGCCCGCCGAGCCAGAGCCGGCCGGTCAGCCTCGGGTGGGTCGGATCGGAGATGTCGTACTGGCGCAGGTCACCGTGCACCGACTTCCTCGTCCGGACCACAGCGTAGGGCGACTTCGCGGAGCTCGTCGCGGCACTGCTTCCCTGCATGTGGGGCTTCAGCGAGATCGGCCAGCGGTTCGCCGAGGGTGGCCGCCCCTCCGATGAGCGCTACGACAAGTGGATCGATATGTACTCCTCGGCGGAGTTCGCCGAGCTCGCGACGTGGTGCCGCACGCTCACCGACCGCGTGGCAGGCGAGCTATCCCCGCAAGTTCGGGAGCGGGTCCGCCGCCGCCTTCGTCACGAGCAGCCGCAACGAGCTCGCGTTCTGGTAGATGGCGTGGGAGGGAAAGCGCTGGCTCGCCTAACCAAGCGTAACCTGCGGAGGCGTGAAGGTCGCCTACATCTTCTCCACCTCCGGGCACACTGCGAGCTACAAGCTCGGCAAGATGATCCTGCCGCAGCTGGAGCAGGGAAACCACGGGGTGGGGGTCGTCGGGATGTTCTTCTTCGACGACAACACCTACGTGCTGCGCGCGGGCGATCCGCTCGGCGAGCGCCTCGCCGAGGTTGCCGAGCAGCAGGGGATCATGCTGATGCTCTGCGACCGGTGCGCGATCGAGCGCTCGCTCGCGGAGGGTGAGCCGGGCGACTGCCGTCCCAAGGGCACGGTCGCGGGAGTGCGGGTCGGCTGCTTTCCGGACCTCTACGGGGCGCTGTCGGGCGACCCGCCGGACCAAGTGATCACGCTGTAGCTGCGGGAGCGCAAGGCGGTCTCAGGGCTCGGTCGAGCCCGCTCAAGCGACCGGCTGGCTGCCGGCCACCGAGGCGCGCTGGATGTTGGTGGGCTCGGCGCAGCAGAACCATGCCTCGGTGAGCCGTGGGCGCGGCTCGACGTCGCCAAGGTCGGCGGGGTCGGCGGGGCGGGCTGAGTGTCCCGCGGCATCGGCCACCGCCCGATACAGGGTCCGAAACGTGGTCACGCTGTCGACCTCCGCCGCGACATCGGCCTCCACGATTTCGGCGAGCTCGGCCTGGAGGCGATCCAGCTGCGGATCCCCGGCTTGCCAGTCATACGTGAGGCGGTCGCGATCGTAGTCCTGCAGGTGCGGTGTGATCTCGGGGCGATTGAGCAGCAGCGAGCCCATGGGCACGAGCAGACGGATCGTGTACTGGATCGGATCCACGTTCCCCACCATCTCGTTGGCAATCACGAAATCGAGGATCTCGAGGATGTCCTGCGGTGTCGCCCAGGGCGTGAACGGCAACCACGACGGGCGGATCTCGATCCCATGCTCGCGCAGCAAGGCCACCGCCTGGGCGGCCTCGTCGGCGGTGTGACCCTTGTCGAGATAGGTGAGGATCTCGGCGTTGAGCGACTCGAACGCCGAGATCACGAAGAGGCACCCGTATTCGCTGAGCTCGGGCCAGACCTGACGATGCTCGAGGATGTGCTCGACCTTGGTCGTGCAGTCGAAGGTGACCTCGGGAAAGTGGCGGTGAAGCTCGCGCGCCACTTGCAGGGAATGCTTGACGCCGTTTAGGAAGTCCGGGTCGCCGAAGGTGATATGGCGCGCCCCCGCCGCCACCAACTGGGCGATATCCGCCATCACCACGGAGCTCCCCACGATCCGGATCCGGCCGTCGTAGGCGACGGGCACCGGGCAGTGCCGACACTTGTGCACGCAGCCGTGGCTGGCCTCGACGTACCCCGCGAGCTGCTCCTCGCCATCGCGCTCCAACCGCGCATAGCGCTCAAGCGGCGGGAGCTGCCCTCGGCTCGGGGTGTGAAACTCGTGGCGCCCCAGGTCGATCGAGCTGGTCGCCGGTCGCAGCGCCGGCGAGTCGCCGAGCGCCTCAACCCAGTCCACCAGCTCCGACTCGTACTCGCCGGCGATCAGTCGGTCGACCAGTCCACCGATCGCGGGGTCGTCACTGACTGCGGCGTAGAGACCGTAGAAACAGATCGGCAACCGCGGCCGGATCGCTCGAATTTGCTCGCCGGCGCCAATCGCCAGTCGCATCGCTGTGTGCATCGGAACGGAGACGCCGACGGCCTCGGCCCAGCCGATCTTGTCTCGATCAAACTGCTCGACGGAGAGATCGATGCACCGAACCCGATGCCCGGCGGCCTCCAGGGCGGCCGCCGGCGAGGCCAGGTGCAACGGCTGATGACCAAGCTCGTAGGTGGAGATCAGCAGGACCCGCACAGCGCCAGGATAGCCTTGGCCTCGCTTCACTCTGACGGCTCGCCAATCACGATCTCGAGCTGGCCGTGGGCGGTGCGCAGTGTCCGCTCGACCTGCGCGGGCGTCTCGCCGCGGGCAAACAGGAAGCCGAGGTAGCGATCGCCCTCCGGCAGGGGACGGACGGGACGGTCGCGGCCGATCGAGATCTCGAGCCCGCCGATGCCCGGCACGGCGCGTGCCTCGTCCTGGCCGCGCACCTCCCGCAACACGCCCGCGCGGGGGATCGGCAGCATCATCACGCCCGACGCCGCCGCCTCGCGGCGGAGGTCGCCGAGCGGCAGCCCGAGCGCGTGGCGCAGGATCACCTCCTCGAGGCTCACACCGACGCCGAAGCGCAGCGAGCGCGAGCACAGCCCGCCGACCGAGCGCGCGGCGAGCTCGAGCATCCACACGCGCTCGTCGTCGGTGCGCAGCTCGGCGTGGACGGGGCCCTCGCGCAGCCCGAGCGCCGCGCAGGCATCCGCGGTGGTGCGAACGACGGCCGCGACGATCTCGGCTGGCAGCCGCGACGGCGTGGTGAAGATCGTCTCCTCGAAGTAGGGGCCCTCGAGCGGGTCCGGCTTGTCGAAGACCGCGAGCGGTTCGAGCGAGCCGGCGCGCAGGAGACCCTCAACGGCCACCTCGGCGCCCGGCAGGTAGCGCTCGATCAGGAGCGGCCCCTCCGGGTCCTCCCCGGCCTCGGTGAGGATCGCGCGAACCCGCGCCGCCGCCGCCGCCGCGGCCTGCGGATCGTCGGCCCGGATCACGCCGCGGCTCGCCGACAGCGAGAGCGGCTTTACGACGCAGGGAAGCCCGACCTCGGCGGCGACCGCCGCCGAGTCGTCGCTCGGGCCGACGGTGCGATGCTCGGGCTGGGGCACTCCGGCGGCGGCGAGCGCGCGCCGCATTGCGGCCTTGTCGCGCGTCGCGGCCGCGGCCTCGGGCGGGTTTCCGGGGAGTCCCAGCCGCTCGGCAGCGAGCGCGGCCACGCGCACTCCCTGGTCGTCAACGGCGACCACCGCGTCGAGCGGGCTCTTCTTCGCCACCGCCGCGATCACTTCCGCGGCCGCCGCCGGCCGGCGCAGGTCGAGCGTCAACTGGGTGTCGCCGATCGACACGAGCCGCCGCTCGGACGCCACCAAGACCTCGGCGCCGAGCGCCCGGGCGGCGGCGAGGAAGTCGGCCGCCCGGTAGCTGGCCGTCGGCAGCAGCAGGAGCACGCGAGCCACGCCGGTAGCATAGGTCCGGGCCGATGAGCGCCGACGATCAGACCTCGGGCGAGCGGATGCTCGCCATGACCGACGCCGCCTACGACAAGGTCATGGGCTTCCTTCTCCAGGAGGCCGAGCCCGAGCGCCAGGCGATGTGGCTCGAGGTGACCGGCACCTCCGCCAACCAGTGGACCTGCAGCATGGCGCTCAAGGCGCTCGACGCGGCGGCGCCCTACGACGCCGTCGTCCGCCACCGCGACCTCGCGATCGTGGTCCCCGAGTGCGACTTCGACAAGGTCCGCGGCGCGACCATCGACTGGCTGGACGACCCCTTCGGCGGCGGCGGCCTGCGCGTAGACAACCCCAACACGCCGAGCCCAGCGATCGGCGCGCCACCGCCCGCCGACCTGAGCGGCGACGTGCCGCAGCGCGTGATCCAGGTGCTCGAGCAGCAGGTGAACCCGACGATCGCCGCGCACGGCGGCGGCGCCGAGCTCGTGGCGGTCGAGCAGGGAACCGCCTACCTCAGGCTGGGTGGCGCCTGTCAGGGCTGCGCGATGGCCACCGTCACGCTCAGCCAGGGGATCGAGACGGCCATCATCCAGGCCGTGCCGGAGATCACGAGCGTGGTGGATGTGACCGACCACCAGAGCGGCACGAACCCCTACTTCGAGGCCGCCAAGAAGTAGGCGCGGCCAACCCCGGCGCGGCTACCAGC